>CAWKNE010000024.1:0-35953 GCA_963850945.1 uncultured Chloroflexia bacterium
AGTCTTCCTGTTATGGTGCACGTATGACTGGCGGAGGGTTTGGCGGTTGTGCTATCACTTTGGTGGATACCGAGGAAGCTCAGGCTTTTGTTAAGGAAGTGGAAAAAATTTATCGCGGAAAATCCGGATTTGATCCGCAAATCTATATTTGCAAGGCCAGCGCAGGGACAAGCGTCGTCAGTTGATTGAAAGAAAACGCCCCGCTCAGAAATTGATGCGGGGCGTTTCATGTTTATACGTTGCGTTTAGCTGTGTCTCTTTTTATTGTCTGGCGCCTAGTTTGCGGCTTGCCGACCTCTTGCTTTATAAGTTCGCGCTTGCCAACAATTTGCGGCGTGATCCGCAGAGCCTCTGCCTGACGTTTCAAAGCTAAGCGGATAATCAATTCCATGAAACCTTGATGACCCATGGGATCATTCATGAGGCAGAAATCTGCAGAGCCTGCGTCGGTGGGTGGATAGAAGATGCCGCAATTCGGATTGATCTCGAGCATGTAGAGTTCGCCGTCTGCGCCGAGTCGAAAATCACAACGTGCATATCCATTGCCTTTGAGTGCCTGAAAAACTTTGACCGTATATTCCCGCAGACGTTTTTCGTAATCAGGGCTGGTCACAATCGCCACGCTCATCTTATTGTAGTCAACCCATTTCAAATCGTAGTGCTTAAACGATTCGCCATCGGGGAAAAGAAACTCAACCGGCTTGAACGAAATGGTATTCGTCGGATCCTCCGGGTCTTCCGCGACGAGGCAGGTGAATTCGCGGCCTTCGATGAATTCTTCAATCAGAGCCCGGCCATCATCTTTCATAGTGATGGCGGCTTGGGTTTTTAATTCTTCCACGTTCTTCACGCGGGATTCTTTGCGGATGCCAAAACTGGCATACCCATGTGCTGGCTTGACCAGCATCGGAAAACGCAATGTGCGCGCCGCCGCGTTCCACGTCTGCCATGGATTTGACGAAAGTGGATGCAGGCGTGGACACACCCACGCGTGCCGCGGCTCTTTTCATTTCTTGCCGCGTTGGATCGAAGAAAAGTAGAATCAGCACCAGTGAAAGCCGCGCCAAGTTTTTCCATTGCCTTAACTAATTGAACCGCTGACACAGGCTCATCCGGCGTGCCATCGCAAAGATTGAGAAACACATCCACGCCATCGTCCATCAAGGCTTTGATTTGTTCTTCCACATCGGTGGGTTGCACAACATGATGACGCCACCGTCTGCCCTCCAAATGAGGTGATGGATCGTATGGGGGATCATTCTCTTCAGCGATACTGCTCAAAACACAAATATACATTTCCTAACTCTCTTTGTTGATTGAATCAATTGGTGTTGCAAATTGATTTGATATTGATCATTAATGATAAATTGATTCAATTTATTTCATTTTGCTTATCATCATTCGTATATTACCGCCATATATGGAAATATACAAGGTTTTAAAGCCACAGGTAGGCTTAAAATATTCCAATCCGCCAAATGTTCGTTGAATTTATTTTTTAATCAAAGCTTCGCATCCAACACGATTCTTTAACATTTCTCAACCTCGTTAACATTCATGGATGTTCCTTTGTTGAATTGATTCGTTCCAATTAAAAACAATGACCGATTTCGAACGAATTCGGCCATTGTTTGATTGTTGATGTATGAAATTAAATCGATATTATTTTTCGGTTTGAATCTGAACATCCGCGCTCATGCCCCATATCAAACTAAGAGGCTGTTGATCCAGTGCAATGGTTACTTTAAAGACCCAATCGCCGTTATATTTCACTGCTTTCGGCGCAATCGCAGTGACTTTTCCGCTGAAATCTTGATTCAAGGCTTTGATATGAACGGTCGCGATCTGACCGACTTTTACATAAGCAATCTCGCGTTCGCTGAGGTCCGTTGTTTCTATTTGCAGATGATTCAGATCGCCGATTACCACTGCAACTTGATCGGGTTGAACGAGTTGTCCTGGTACAACATTGACCGTCACAACGGTTCCATCATAGGGCGCTGTTAGCGTGCCTTCATTGAGTGTGGCTTGTGCGGCGTCCAACGTGGCTTGTGCGGAATCAAGTTGTGCCGCGGCTTGTTCTCGAAGTTCGAGAAATGCTTTGGCATGAATGATATGACCTTTATAGCGGAGCTTCTTATATGGATAATTCAAAAGATCCACTTGATCCTGCGCGCCACGAACAGCCGCTTTCGCGGCGGTAACAGATAAAATTAGATCAGGCGTGTTGAGTACGATCAAGGTTTGTCCCGCTTTAACTCGATCGCCTTCCTTCACATCCACTTCTTGGACTGGAGCCGAGATGAGGTATCCCATTTGCGATGTTTGCGCAGGAGTCACATTCGCCGAAGCGCTGACGATTCCGGAAGATGAAATGAATGAATGATCCGGCGTGGGCGACGCGGATGGTGTTGCGACCGCTGTCGGTGTTGGAGTGGACGCGCATCCTGTTAGCAGAATGGCTAAGATCAACACCGTAGTCCAATAAAAATGTTTCATGGCCTGACTCCGGTCATGGATCAATCCCCCGTCTGAATGGTTACATCCGTGGTCATTCCCCATAATAGACCTTGCGGTTGTGTATCCAGTTGAATAGTCGCTTTATAAACAACATCGCCGCCCACGGTCGAGGAGATGCGTGCCACATTGCTCACTTTGCCGGTGAACTTTTGATTTAAATCTGGAATGGAAACAGTGGCAGTTTGTCCCGCTTGAACATTGGGCGCATCGCGTTCGCTCAAATCAGTGGTTTCAATTTGGAATTGGGATAGATCGCCCATGATAATGACGATTTGTCCGGGCACAACGGTTTCGGCGGAGGAGAGATCAACCTCCACGATGGTTCCGCTAAATGGAGCGGTCAAGGTCGCTTCGGCAAGCGTGGCTTTCGCGGAATCGAGTAGAGCCTGCGCGCGATCAACAGCCGCTTGAGCGCCATCAAGATCTTCCTGCGATGTTGTTCCCACGCGCCTCAAGTAATCGACCTAAGTTTGTGCTGCGGCAACATCCGCCTGATTCTCTCTGACTTGGGCTTCCAATATGGATGTATCCAGCGTTGCCAGAGGTTGACCTGCGGTTACGGTATCTCCTTCTTTAACTTGAACCGTTTTCGCCACACCGGTAAATGGAAAGCTCAATTGAACATGTTGCACAGGGACGACTTGTCCCGAGGCAGATACGGTGTTCGAGGCCGCCGCGGGGTTAGCGCTCAGAACCACGGTCGGGATGGGTGTGGCTATGGCAGTTGAACTGCACGCAGTCAAAACTAATGCAAGAATTAAAGAGAGTGCATAGCTGGTTGATTTCATCTTTTCTCCTGCCATAATTCTATTGGGAGCGGCTCTCTTTTTCTATCAAACCGTCATGCAAGGTCACAACTCGACGGGCATAGTTGATGACGCGTGGATCATGTGTTGCGAATACAAATGTAACGCCGGTTTCCTTGTTCAGTTTCTGCATGATTTCCATAACCTGTTTGCCATTCTCGGTATCGAGATTGGCAGTCGGTTCATCGGCGAGAATCAAACTTGGATTCGATGCCAGCGCACGAGCTACTGCGACGCGTTGTTGTTCGCCGCCGCTCAATTGATCGGGACGATGGTGAGCGCGGTCAGTGAGTCCGACCGATTTAAGAAGTTGATTGACGCGCTCACGCCGTTCATGAGGTTTGTGATTATCTAATAGCAACGGCATCTCGATGTTTTCATACGCGGTGAGCGTTGGAATCAACGCGAAGAACTGAAAGATGAATCCCAACGCGCTTTTGCGCAAGTCCGCCCGCTGGTTGCGGTTAAGTTTCGTTACGTCCTTCCCATTGATTAAAACTTTTCCGCTGGTTGGCTGGTCGAGGCATCCGAGCAATTGAAGCAAAGTTGTTTTGCCCGAACCAGATGGTCCGACCAATGCAGTGAATTCACCGTTTTCAATGGTTAAGTCAACGCCGCGTAAAGCGCGCGTTTCCACTTCGCCGATCTTGAATGTTCTTGTTATGTTCTCAACTTTTGCAACTTCCATTTTTTTCCTTAGTGTCCTCTCCAGATGGAGAGGGTTAGGGCGAGGTTTTTATTTTCCGTGCAACGCTTCGACGGGCTCGAAGTCGGGCCGCGAGGACGGCGGGGTACAACGATGCGACCAAAGTAACGATCAATGCGATGATGGTGAGGTTGATGGTGTCGTTCAAGGTTTGGATCGCATAAATTCGATTGCCGAGTAAGAACTGGTAATTCGTTCCGATATTTCCAATATAAAATCCATACCTGGCAAAGTATGCGCAAACCAGCCAGCCCAGCACGAGTCCAAATGCGATGCCAATGACCGCCAAAATGCCTGCTTCTGCCAGGAAGAGGCTCATGATGCGCCGACCTTTCATGCCGATCGCGGCCATGATGCCGATCTCGCGTGTGCGTTCGTATACAGCCATGATCAATGTGTTGACAATCACTGTAGCAGTGATCGCGAGCACGATCAAATAAATGATGACCATATAGGCATTGGCGAGTTGCTCCAATTGCAGGATCAAGTCGTTCATCTTCTGCCAGGTCAGGACCTGATAACCGGGCGAATTCAATGCGGCGGCCACGGAATTAGAGAGATCGCGGTTATCCAACATGATAAAGATGGTGCTGGCATGGTTTTGTGTGGCCGTGAAGGCTTGGGCCTTGGCGAGCGGCATGAAAATCGTGCTCTGATCGTAAGAAGGCGTATCTGTGGAAAACGTGCCGCGCACGATAAAGTTCTGTTCGTTGACATCGCCATTGGCGGTATTGGCGGAAAGGTCTATCTGATCTCCGACTTTTATTCCAAGCTTCTGGGCCAGTGATTGCCCGATCAGGATTCCGTTTTGATCATCGGGTGTAATGAAACTTCCAGCGATCATTCCCTTGACGATGGGTATGTTTGCTGGAGACGTCGGATCAATGCCCATCAATTGAACACCGATTGCTTCACTGCTGGTGTTGATGATCCCGCTCGCAAAAAGACGCGGCGTTGCAATCGTCACGTGCGGAACGCTTTTGACCTGCGCCGCGACTTGGTTCGGATTGGCGACCAAGTCTTCCCACTTGAGACTACTCTTCTCCTCGACATACGACGCGGCTCTCACTTGCAAGTCTCCGCTTTGCAACGCAATCGTGGTCTGCATCGCACCCTGGATTTCGCCCTGGAGAATTGCGGCGATCAATAGAAGAAGAGCCAGCCCGAAGGAAACTGCCAGTGCAGAAAGAATGGAGCGGCGGCGATTGCGATTTAAGTTTCGATAAGCCATCTTGAAAAGTTGAAACATTTTATTCTCTTAGCTTTCTATACGTAATGCAATGCTTCGGCAGGCTCACGTTGAGCCGCCTCACGCGCCGGATAGAGGGCGGCAAGAACCGCAACGATAAAAACAGGCACAGCGCGATTTAAGAAATTTTCTATTCCAAGTGTGGGATAAACTCTTCCACTGATCAAAGCCAAATAATCGGAGATGCCCGAGAATTGGCTGTAGTCAATTCCGACCATGTCGAGTGAGCCGTTGAAGATCAAACCTAAAACGAATCCGGCGGCGATTTCAACCAGACCGAGCATGGCTCCTTCCAAAACGAACAGGACCATAATCTGACGCGGCTTGAGTTCCCATTGCGCCTAACAAACCAATTTCGCGCGTCCGTTCATAGACTGCCATCAATAACAAATTCAGAACGCCAATTCCTGCAATCAACATAATAATGATGCTAAACATTTCCATAGCGCCGTTTTTTGTGCTGATTGCCTGTTGCAGGTCAGGAAAACTTTGCGCCCAGGATTTAATCTCATCACCATGCAGGGATGGAGCCATTGCGGCCATGACCGCTGGTTCTTGACCAAGTTGCTTCAACGTGATCACGATCTCGGTGGATTGATTTGGCAGATCATAAAGACTCTGCGCCTCTGCCAAAGAAATGTAAACCGTCTCTTTCTCGATGGTCGGCACACCGATATCATAGATGCCGCCAACTGTCATAGTGCGTTGCCGCATTTGCTGATGCGTGGAACGGCCGACCAGCGTAATCTTGTCGCCGACTTGGACATTCATTAAATCGGCAAGCCCGCGTCCAATCAGGACCACATCTTGGTCGTTGCTGGTGAGATAACTTCCAGATGTAACATGTTGCGCAATCGGACTCAGCGCTGCTTCTTTTTCCGGCTCGATGCCGGTAATGGTCACGGTGAATGCGCCTTCTGTGTTGGTAGCCAATCCGCCCGTGTTGATGCGGCGAGTCGCAGCTATAACATTCGGAATGGATTGCGCGGCTTGGACTACTGCTGAATCATTAGCCAGCGGCAGAAGTGGCAAGCTATCCGCTTTTTCTGAATACCCCGCAGCGTGCACGCGAATATTTCCTCCAAGCACTTTAATCGCGTTACCATAGATGGCTTGCTGGAATCCGTCCATCATGCCGTCGTACATCATCATCATAGCCAAGCCAAGTCCCATCGCCACCACCACGATCACGGTTCTTCGGCGGTGTCGCCAGATGTTGCGCCATGCAAGGCGCAGGTAAAGTAACATTTTTTCTCCTTTTATCCAGAGCTAATCGATCCAAACTCGAATCGAATCAACATTCATTAAATGTATTGAACCGGCAGATGCCCCCAGGACCCGCTCCAACGCATCTGTATAGCCTGCAACAGCTTTCTGCATGATGCGGAATTTTTCCTCTGTGCTCAATTTAATGATTCCAGCTTCACGTCCAAAAATAATTTCGCCAAATTTATCGCCCAGGCCCAAAATGAGATACAAACTGATCTCGGTTGCCTGCTCAGGGAAAGAAGTGGATAACGTTCCCTCTTGGACACCCTGTTGGATCACTCGCGTAAAGGAAGGGGCTACCCGTTGGAGCATTTTGGCAAACACCTTTTGGCGGGTTATGGCATTTTCATCTGAATACCAGATGCGCAACAGCGCCAGCATATAATCCTTTTGGGCAGCTTTCCACTGAACAGCATTGCTGAAATAACAGCACAGTTTTTCCAAAGCGGGCAGGGCGGGGTCATCCAACAGCGGGAGAAATGTTGCTTCAGCTTCATCGCCCATCCGATCAATCAGTGCCTCCAGCAGGGCAGGCTTTGAGTCGAAATAGTGATAAAAAGCTCCCTTCGAAATTTTCAGTGCATCCAGAATATCCTGAATGGACATCTGCTCGTAGCCTTTGGTGTAAATCAGTTGGCGGGTTACATCCAGGATTTCGTTGCGCCTGGCAGCATAATCATCCTCTTTTACAACTCTAGGCATAATTATCCTTTTAATAAACCGACCGTCGGTTTATTATTCATCAAGATTATATGCCTGTTGCACGGGGAGGTCAATATGTAGTACAAAATAGCACAGGAAATTTTTTCCTGTGCTAGATTTTTCTTTTCTTTAAAGAATAATGTGTAATCGGTCAATCTACACTTCTTCTTTCGCTGGAACTTGCTGAGGCTTTGATAAGCCAACTCTCCTCCCGATCATTTTCAGTTCCAAGCCTGTCCGCCAAAAAGCGACTGCGGTCATGCCGTGTGCCAGCACCGCAAATAATGGCGGCGTTTGATAGGTATAGTAGGTCCAGCATTCGCGTGTGGTACCCCAGAGTTCCAGAAAATAACCAAGTCCGGTTCCGGCAATAAAGACCAGAAAGGCAAGTCGATAATTGGTGGGTGTAAGAATAAGAAGCCCACAAAGTAACAAAGCTAAAACTGTATATGGCTTATTGAAGGTGGGAGATACAAAAATCAGCATTAGCCCATAGAACGATACGAAGATCACCCAGTAAAGGATTTGATAAACGCGCTTGCCTTCCTTTGGCAAAAAATAGCTGAGTGTACGCGTGATGCGGTCAATAGATAAAGTAGCAATCGGCCAAGCAGGGATAATCCAAAGCGGAGGCCGTTCACTGGTGTAGTAGAACCAAAGATTGGTTTGGGTGCCCCATGCCTCGATCACGAGTCCGCCCATGGTCGCAACCAGAACGATCAATCCATCGGTGTGAAGATCGGCATGGGCAACGATGGTGAGTGACATGAATAAAAAAATCCCAATGAGAAGCCAGTCTATGTAAAGCCACCATGCACCATGCCAATCTACGTAAGCCAGATATCCTTGGGCTAGCGGCCACCAAACGTATATAATCAGACCGATAACCATCAAAAAACCGCTGAGCAAAATGGTTGAAGCGCGCGTCCAGTGAATGAAGGGAGGAAGTTTTTGCATAGGGAAATTATATCGAATCTGACCAATCGCGGTGGAGTTATCCTTCTTTAATAAAGAAAATCTGTTATAATAAACTTAGTTGGTTGTGACAACATACTAACTTCCCTATGAAATCGTTCAATACAGCACATCATGCCTTTGTTCGAGAAGTGAACTTGTCTTCTGTGCTTCGATTAATTCACAGTGAGGCACCTCTTTCTCGGGCGCAGTTGGCGGTGAAAACTGGACTGAATAAATCCACTGTGTCCAGCTTGGTGGAAGATTTGCTTGACCGAAATCTTATTCATGAAACGGGCATCAACTCGACTGGAACCGGCCGCCCGGCCATGTTATTGGAAATCAATCCTGAGGCGGGCGCTATTATCGGTGTGGAATTGGGCGTAGATTTCATTGCAATTGTATTAACTGATTTTGTCGGCAAAATCCTCGTGAGGAAGCATGTTGTCTGCTGATCCTGCGGCTTCGCAGGAAAGAGACTTTCAATCAAGCATTTCAACTAATCGAAGAAGACAGTTCTTTTTTGCAATGATAAGGGCCATCGAATTTTGGGCCTTTCTTTTTCCATACCGGGAACAGTTGAACTCAATGAAGGGCTTTTGATTTTTGCTCCCAATTTGAATTGGCATAATATTCCCGTTCGAAAGATTTTTTCCGAACGTACCGGTCTTAAAAGTTTTTGTCGAAAATGATGCTAACGCGGCGGCAGTTGCTGAACATCTTATTTGGCGTTGCACAAAAACTTAATGATTTTATTTTTGTATTTGCCGGTGTGGGCTTGGGTGGTGGATTATTCCTCAATGGCCAGCTTTATCGAGGAAAGGGCGGTTATGCAGGTGAAATTGGGCATACCTCCATCATGGCTGAGCCTTTTCAGTTGCCGTGTCGTTGCGGCAATCTTGGTTGTTGGGAAACTTATGCAAATCAGAAATCCATTATTTGGCGCATGCAATCACGTTTAGATGACAAGCAAAAATGCCTCAATTTCTATTTCCTGGATTAAGCAAGTGGCTGATGATGGCGACGAAAATGCGATAGAATCAATTGCGGAAGCGGGAACGGCAATGGGGATCGGTCTTGCGGCCTTGGTAAATATCTTCAATCCGGAAAAAGTTATCATTGGAGGCCCGATCAGCGTGGTAGGTGAGCATCTCTTGCCGTCCATTCAGAAGAGCGTAAATAAATATTCTATGGCCGAAATTGCAGTTCAAACGGAAGTAAGCCTTTCCAGAATTTGGCCCGACGCGAGCTTGGTCGGTGCCGCGGCGATTGTAGTGGATGATATACTTAGATATCCAACTCATATTGAAAGGAGGTGATGGACCTTAGAAGGAAATTGATTTGCATCCAAATGGTTTCAATGTCAACTACAAACAAAAGGAGAAGAATACAATGAATAAAAAGTTTTATGTGTTGCTTGCGATCGTGATTGCAGCAGCAACAGTACTTTCAGCCTGCGGCTCTGCTGCTACCCCAGCTGCTCCCGCAGCCGCCAAGATCGCCATCCTATTGCCGGAAAATCATACTCCACGCTATGAAAGTCAGGATCTGCCCAATTTCAAGGCTGAGCTAACTGCCAAAGGATATGATGTGAGCACCCTGATCTATAGCAATGCGAATCAGGATGCGCCTACCCAACAGTCACAGGCGGAAGCTGCCTTGACCAATGGCGCCAAAGTGCTGGTGCTCGACCCGGTTGACTCCGCCGCCGCTGCTGCTATCGCTGACGCAGCTGCCAAGCAGAACGTGCCGGTCATTTCCTATGATCGTTTGATCACCGGATCGAAAAACGTCAGTTACTATATTTCATTCGATAATGTGAAAGTAGGCGTGCTGCAGGCTACCACATTAATGGCGGCATTGAGTGGCGTCTCGAACCCGACCATTGTCATGCTCAACGGCGACCCGGCTGATCACAACGCCTCTATGTTCAAGTCGGGCGCGCATAGCGTGTTCGATCCGCTGGTGACCGCTGGCAAGTTGACGATCGGGAAAGAATACGATACACCCGGTTGGGATGGGACTAAAGCCCAGGATGAAATGACGCAAGCCCTCACTGCTCTCAATAATAAGGTAGATGGCGTTTTATCGGCCAATGACACTCTGGCGGCCGGTGCTTATGCCGCCATGAAGGCTGCCGGGATATCTACACCTGTGCCCTTGACTGGCCAGGATGCAACGGTGGGCGGTATCCAGAGTATTATCAGCGGCACCCAAACCATGACCGTCTACAAAGCCATCAAGCCTGAGGCTGTAGCTGCTGCCGATTTGGCTTACGATCTCGCAACCGGCACCGCGGTGCCTTCCACGATGACGAATGGTGCAACAACCAACAATGGCGTTGTGGATGTTCCTTCCATTCTACTGGTCCCGATCGCAGTGACCAAGGATAATGTCGAAACCACCGTGATCGCCGATGGCTTCTGGAAAGTATCCGATATCTGCACCCCCGCCTTCGCTGCTGCTTGTACAGCCGCTGGTGTGAAGTAGACATACAGTGAAATTGAAGTAAAATCAGAGTAATTTCAATAAAGCAACGGCAGGAAGCATGTGCTTCCTGCCGTTGAAATAACAGAGGTACATGCCATGCCTGAATCATCTTCTAGAGTTCCTATCCTTGAATTGCGCGGCGTCAGCAAACGTTTCGGCGCGGTGCAGGCGTTGTCCAATGTAAGTTTTGAGGCGTACGTCGGAGAAGTCGTCGGATTGGTAGGCGACAACGGTGCGGGAAAATCCACGCTGATCAAATGTGTGGCTGGCATTCATCCCGCTGACGATGGCGAGATCTGGTTTGAGGGGCGAAGAGTCCACATTCAGAATCCGAAAGATGCGGCCGATTTGGGAATTCAAACGGTTTATCAGGATTTAGCCCTCTGTGACAATTTGGATGTGGTCGGCAACCTGTATCTGGGGCGCGAGCAAACAAATCGTCTTCCGCTCGATGAAGTTACGATGGAGAAGCGCTCCCTCGAAGTTCTCCACAATCTTTCCGTTTCCATCCCTAGCGTTCGCACAATTATTGCATCGCTTTCCGGCGGACAGCGTCAATCGGTTGCCATTTCGCGCGCGGTCATGTGGAACTCCAAGCTCGTCATTTTGGATGAACCCACCGCGGCCTTGGGTGTTTTGCAATCCAAGCAGGTCTTGAAACTGATCAGGAATTTGCGCGAGCAGGGGCTGGCGGTAATTGTCATTAGTCATAATCTGGCGGATATATTTGAAGCGGTGGACCGCATCAGTGTGTTGCATCTTGGCCGCAACAATGGCGTGTTCGATGTGCATGGCACCAGTCAGGAGCAAATCGTGGCGGCCATCACCGGCGCGGAATTTGGAAAAAATAATCAGGAAACTGCACAGAGTCAGGGACGCAAAGGAGGGTCGTCAAAATGAGCACCATGGCAAATGATCCGCGGCATGCATCGGAACAATCCGGGAATCTACTTCAAAGATGGTGGCAGGGCTTCCGCCAATCGGATTTAGGTCCGCTTCCGATTGTGTTTGGCCTCCTGGTTATTTGGCTCGTTTTCCAGCGCGCCAATCACATGTTTCTCTCGCCGCTCAATTTGACCAACCTAATGGCTCAAATTTCGGCTCTGGGCACCATTGCCGTTGGCGCCGTATTGGTGTTGCTATTAGGCGAAGTGGATCTATCAATGGGTTCTGTCAGCGGCTTATGCGCGGCGGTGATGGCTGTATTGAATGTCAACATCGGAGTACCGGGTCCCATCGCGGTTCTAGCAGGATTGGTGACCGGGCTAGCCATTGGATTATTTCAAGGTTTCTGGGTTACTCGCTTTAAAATTCCATCATTTATTGTGACGCTCGCTGGGTTGATCGGCTGGAGCGGCGCATTGTTGGCTGTGTTGGGCGAGACGGGTACAGTGAACCTGCGCGATAACTTTATCATGGGCTTGGCAGGCACGTTTCTCAAACGCGATGTGCATAACGGGGAATTGTATTCGTGGATCGTTGGCATCCTTTTCATTGCTATATTTGCCGCAAGCTTTATTTGGGAACGCCAGCGCCGCAAGAGCGCAGGCTTGCAGTTCAGGTCCATTGGCGGCCTTATTTTTCAGATTGCCGTTGTGGCAGTGTTGGTGATTGGGGCGCTGGTGATTACGAACGCTGATCGCGGCTTGCCCTCGGCGATGGTCCTCTTTATTGCTGTCCTGGTTCTCTTTGATTTCATTACCAAGAGAACGATCTTTGGCAGACATATTTACGCCGTTGGCGGGAATGCGGAAGCGGCGCGGCGCGCTAGCATCAATGTGACCTTTGTGCGTATCGCCGTATTTGGCTTGGCATCCACGCTGGCGGCTTTTGGAGGAATCCTTGCGGCTTCTCGTTTGTTGGCAGTTAATCGATCCTCGGGCGGGAGTGATCTGCTATTGGATGTTATCGCTTCCGCAGTGATTGGCGGCACCAGTTTGTTCGGCGGACGCGGCAGCGTTTGGTCCGCCCTGCTTGGCGCGTTGGTCATTGGTTCGATTTCCAACGGCATGGATTTGTTGGCACTGGTATCGCCCATCAAGTATATGATCACTGGCGGCGTTTTGCTGGCAGCTGTAACCATCGAGGCGATTTCCCGTCAGCGACGTGAATCCGCTGGACGTTAGTGCTCTGTTATTTGAAGAACCTGAGGTTTAATACTAAAATGGATACGGCTTTAGTCGTATCCATTTTTGTTGAGGAGGCAACATGAAATATCGACCATTGGGACGAACAGGTTGGAAAGTTTCAGCCATCAGTTTTGGCGCGTGGGCAATTGGCGCGGATTGGGGCACGGTCAGTGATAAAGATTCGCTGGATGCCTTGAATCGCGCCATTGACTTGGGCGTGAACTTCATTGATACGGCGGACGTTTACGGCGATGGAAGAAGCGAACGCCTCGTCGCGCAGCTGAAGCGGGATCGCCGAGAAAAAATTTTCATTGCCACCAAAGCGGGTCGCCGTCTTAATCCGCATACCGCAGATGGATATAACCGAAAAAACCTGACGCGTTTTGTTGAACGCAGTTTGAAGAATTTAAAGACCGATGCGATTGATCTTTTGCAATTGCATTGTCCGCCGACCGAAGTCTATTATCGCCCGGAAGTGTTCGGCGTTCTCGATGATTTGGTGAAACAAGGCAAACTGCGCCATTACGGCGTGAGCGTTGAGAAAGTGGAAGAAGCGCTCAAAGCCATCGAATATCCGAACGTGAAAACCGTGCAAATCATCTTTAACATTTTCCGCCAGCGGCCCGCTGAATTATTTTTTGAGCAGGCGAAGAAGCGCAAGGTTGGCATTCTTGCGCGCGTTCCGTTGGCGAGCGGAATGCTGACCGGCAAGATGAAGCCGAATACAAAATTTGAATCCAATGATCATCGCAAGTACAATCGTCACGGCGAATCATTTGATCGCGGCGAAACATTTTCCGGCGTGGATTACCGCAGCGGCTTGGAAGCCGTTGAAGAAATCAAACGTCCTCGTTCCGCATTCAATGACGCTGACGCAATTTGCCTTGCGCTGGATTCTGATGTTCGATGCGGTGACCTGTGCCATTCCCGGAGCCAAAACACCGGCGCAGGCGGAAGAAAATTTTCAGGCCGCGGATTTTCCATCGCTTTCAAATGCGACCATGTCGAAAATAAACCGAATCTATGATGAACACATTCGAGAAATGGTTCATCACTATTGGTAAAAACTATGGCTGATAAAATTTTGCGCTGGGGATTGCTTTCGACGGCGAGAATCAATAATGCGTTGATTCCTCCATTCAGGGCATCCAAACGAAACCGATTAATGGCTGTCGCTTCGAGAAGCCAATCCACCGCTGACGTGTACGCACGCGAATGGAAAATTCCGCGTGCACTTGGAAGTTATGAGGCGTTGTTGAATGATCCTGAAATTGATGTGATCTACAATCCGCTTCCGAACAGTCTTCACGCCGAATGGACGATCAAAGCTTTGCGCGCCGGCAAACACGTTTTATGTGAAAAGCCGATGGCGTTGACCCTTGCCGAAATGGATGCGATCAAAGTGCGTCAAAAGAATCTGGATCGTGTCGCGATGGAAGCATTCATGTATCGCCATCATCCGCAAACATTGAAGGTGAAAGAGTTGGTGGCTGACGGTTCACTGGGTAAGTTGCAGTTGATCAAAGGTTCGTTTACTTTTATGCTGACGCACGAGGCGATGTGCGGCTTGAAAAAGAATTGGGCGGCGGAAGCATTTGGGATGTGGGATGTTATCCGATCAGTTATGCGCGCACGATGATCGGTGCGGAACCGCTCGAAGTGTTTGGCTGGCAGGTGACGGGCGCTGTCCTGAGCCGTCGCGCTGCGACCGAAGGGAGTGTCGAAGCGCAGTCGAAGGATCCGACTGGAATCGATATGTCGTTCATCGGGCAGATGCGATTCCCGAATGATGTCCACGCGCAATTTGATTGCGGCTTCGCGTCGCCTTTTCATGCATTTATCGAAATTGTCGGCACGGATGGAACGTTGAATATTCCAGTTCCGTTCAAGCCGGGCAAAAAGGAAAAGATTTATTTTACGCACGGCAACAAGACCACACGATTGAAATCAAAGGCCAGGAACTTTACATCGGTGAAGTGGAAGATATGGCGGATGCGATTTTGCTGGGCAAGCCGCCGCGTGTCAGTTTGGATGATAGCCGCGGGAATATTTCCACCATCACGGCCTTGATCGAATCATCCAAAACGGATAAACCGATTTTGTTATGAAACTCGAAAGAGATGTTGATTGACTTTCTTCATTGTTTAGCAAGCAACGCTCAATCCTTAATGTGGCACCAAGAACTCACCAAGGACAAAGACGAGAACAAATAATCCTGGCAGTATGGTAAGCCATACAAGCCACGAGCGCTCGTGTTTTCTTATCACCGCAATCAGTCCGACGATACCAGCGGCCAGCCCACACAACATCATAAAGATACCGTAGAAAGGTAATATCACCTGTCTCCACGGCACTTCCACTATTGAGGGCATGAACACTGTCGAGTTGATGATGAAGAGAACCACGAATGTGATCATTAGCCCAACCGACCACCAACCAAGTCGCGTGACGGGTTTCCCAAATAAGTGACCTGATGCTGGCGGGTTCACTGGAATTCTCAAATCAGTTTTCATTTCACACCTCCTGTGTGAAGCATGGAAAAAGTAATCCAACTCAAACCTAAATTTAGTATAGGGTAAACTCACCCGCGATTCAATGCTCAATTTCCTGTGGCTGTGAATTGACTTTTCTTTCATACTCGCATAAACTTCATTCATGCTTGCTCGTGTTTTTTCCTGTGCGGTCATCGGACTCGAAGGTGTCATCGTCGAAGTCGAAGTGGACACCACCAACGGTTTGCCCGGCACCGATATTGTCGGTCTGCCCGATAAAGCCGTGCAGGAGAGTCGTTCGCGCGTGCAATCGGCGGTGAAGAATGCGCGGCTGCGTTATCCGCGCGAGCGCATTGTCGTGAATCTCGCACCTGCCTCGGTTCGCAAAGAAGGTCCCACCTATGATTTGCCGATTGCGGTCGGTGTGCTACTGATGCAGGGACTCATCCCGTTGAACTGCCTCGACGACGCGCTGGTGATTGGTGAATTGTCTTTGGAAGGTACAGTGCGGCATTCGCGCGGTGTCTTGCCAATGGCGGCGACTGCGCGGCAGAATGGATACAAACAAATTTTGTCCCCGCTTCTGACGCGCCTGAAGCGGCTCTTATTCCAGATATCGAAGTCTATCCGGTTGCTTCTCTGCATGATCTTTATCTGCATCTCACAAATCAACAAACCATCCAGCCTCATCCGCATGTGGAAGCCGAATCTGTTTCAGGTATTGCACCGACGGATTTCCGCGAAATCAAAGGGCAGGAACATGTCAAGCCGCGCTCTCGAAGTTGCCGCGGCAGGCGGACATAATGTTTTGATGATGGGTCCGCCCGGTGCAGGCAAGACGTTATTGGCGCGCGCCATGCCCGGCATTTTGCCTGAAATGTCCATTGAAGAAGCCTTGGATGTGACGCGCATTTATTCGGTGGCGGATGCGCTTCCGCCGGAGATGATGATCCGCACGCGTCCGTTCCGCTCGCCTCATCACACCATTAGCCATGCAGGTTTGGTGGGCGGCGGCAATTGGCCACATCCCGGAGAAATTTCTCTTGCACATCGCGGCGTTTTATTTTTGGATGAACTTCCAGAATTCGGGGCACGCGTTCTCGAAGTGATGCGTCAGCCGATTGAAGATAAAGTCGTGACGATTAGCCGCGCACAAGGTTCTTTGACATTCCCTGCGAACTTCATGTTGGTTGCTGCGATGAATCCGTGAGCGTGTAATCATTTACTATGGCGGGATTGGATAGAGCAGGCAAGGCTACAGCCTTTTCAGGATCATTGAAACGATAAGTAATAGTTACGACAGGCGTTTCTTTATTCCCCACCATATTCTTATTCACAGTAATAGACTTTACTAATACTGAAATCGCTCTAAACTTTTCCTCGAATGTAGCATTCTCAATACTGCTTTGAAGCGAAGCTAATCGAGAAGCCACTGATTGAATTTCATCTTCTAATTGCTGATAACCTTTTCTCTGATTTTCCAGACTATCTTTATAAGCCTGTAACTCATTCAAAGACCGCTTATTTTCATTGAGAAGATTATCTACTGTTTCAGTGTCAAGTTCTTTACTCTTGATTGACAACTCAATGATATTTCTTCTTTGTCTTTGAAGTTCCTGTATCTGCTTGCCGACCTCTGCAATTTGGGGAAGGCTGTCTTCATATCTTGCAGAGTGCAGTTCTCTCAGTTGATGAATTGCTACTTCTGGATTTTGACAATAAAATTTCACATCCTCCCATACAGCTTTTTCTAACTCATTTGCATTGATGGAAGCATTCAAGCATTTAGGCTTTCCAATCTTTTTATATGAGTGACGACCATTACAAACATAATAGCGTTTTTCACGGCTCTTGTTATGTCCAACTCTCGCATATACGCCTGAATAAGTCAAACCGCACAATTCACAAGTTATCAAGCCTCTAAGTAAATATTTTCTAGGTTCTGTGTTAAGCGGATATATGCGATGACTGGAAAGAACCTCTTGAGCTAAAGAAAATTGCTCACTGGTTACAATTACCGGACACGTTACCTTTATCCTGTCTTCTGCTTTTCTCTTCTTTGATCTCTTGCCGTATTCCCAAACTCCCATATACGCAGAATTTTTCATCATGTTCAGGACACGCCCCGCACGCCAAATACCAGCCGTATGTTCTGCGGATCGCTTGCCTTTATAGGAAATCTTCCGCCCATCTTTTTTGTACCGAGTAGGAATGCTCATAGCGTTTAGACGTTCGGCAATTCTCACTGTAGAGATTTTATCTTTTGTTGTCCAATCGAAAATCAACTTGATGACTTTGGCTTCATCCTCATCTACTTCTAATGCTTTGCTTTCAGGGTTATATCTGTACCCATAAGCAATAATTCCGCCGGAGAATTGACCACGCTTTACAGCGCGCTCCATACCGTCCGAAGTTCTTTTTATAATTTCTTGTCTCTCTTTCGATGCAACCGCGGCTTCTATCTGGAAAAGGAAATCATCCCACTTGAGAACCTTCTTACTTTCAGCCGCCCAACATTCGATATCCAAATTTCCCATGTCCCGAAGGAATAACATCATCTCTAAAGAGTTACGCCCTAATCGGTCTACGTTGAACACATAGACACGGGATACCTTTCCAGCGGCAACAGCATCTAAAGCATTACGAAAACCCTCACGATCAATTAGGTTGCCCAATTCGGCTAGCTTCCAAATGTTGGCAGGCTCGATAGTATAGCCTTGCTCACTGGCTAATGTCTGAATTGCAACAAGTTGTTTATCAGGACTTGTGCCGTCCAATTGTTTTATGGTTGATACTCGAATAATAGCGCCAGCTTTATTCATGTTTACTTCCTTTTCTTGGTCGGCTATTATACGACTGATTTTTACAATCTGTATTTTTACTTTGACGCCACGCAGAAAAAACAGGGGATAGCTTTATCATCAGCTCATCGAATTCGATGGGCTCATAACGACGTACAATCTTTATTGCAGCCTCCTTTCTAGGCTTTCGAGTTTTCTTGCTATCCTTCATGCGCTTTCGTCTTCCTGTTCTTCCGCTTCTTTTTTCTTTTTGATTTCACTCCATTGTGAATCAAATTTTTTATAAAGAATGTCGTACTTATTGGTTTCCATTCTTTTTTTGCGTCCTTTGGTCAATAGCTTTTCAACAAAGCCATCCCGCCGGACATCGTGGACGATGCTCAATGGAACCGCGATTTGACGTTCAAGCCATGCCGCATCCCGCTCAATCGTGATGTCTCTCGGTGTAGTAACAATCGCTTTTGCGCGTCCAATGCCATGAGTAAACTCTTCCCACCACGCCGTCTTAAAATCAACATAATCCCGAAGGTGAGAGATAGCGATAGGAAACCATTCTGAAACATCCAACGCTGCCAAAATATCCTTTGCAACTAGGTCAGCTCGCTTATGTTTCATTACCAATTCAAGCCGGGTAAAACCGCGCTTGTCATAAACCCTCATCATTCTTTCGGACATCGGAGAACCAAAATAAACTGTATAGGTTCCAAGTTCGCCATTATCCTTCATCTCGAAAGGTGACTTGTTGACCCTCATTGTTTCCCGTTTAGCTAGAGACCTCACCTTGCCGTTGCTTATGGCTTCTTCAACGTCTTGCGGAGTAAAAGGTAGACGATCAAATGCAAAATCCAGGCGTGTGTAGTGGTATCTATCAGGATAATTATTTCTCAGCACATCATCCAAACCTTGAAAGATTTTCCAATCTATGAGTTCACAGGCTTGCCCAGGTATCTCAATGTTAAAGTACTCCATCCCTTCACGGTACGGCGTGACATATAACTTAAATCCAAGCAGAGACATCCAGATTTCTTCAAAGCCTCTTCCGCCGTGACCCATGCTTTGCAAATCCCCAAACAAATCTTTGAAGAAAAGATCGTAAAGAGTAAATCCCTCTGTTTTCAAGCCTTCGACAACTACCGAAAGCCAGTGAATGCAGTACGTAATTTCAGTCATATAGTGCTCTCCTAATCTCCACCCCCCTTATCAGTATAGGGGGTGGCGGCGGTCGCCGCCGTCCTCGCGCCGGAGGCGCTTGCGGGCGTGCGGCTTTCCCGCCGCGTACCCCGCGCCGTTGGCTCCAGTTGGCTCATAGATTTACTTAGAGACGTGCTACCGGAAGGTTGGGGCAACGACTTCACGAATAATGAATTTGAAGCATTGCACAACCCGTCTTTTTCCCCAACCGCGTTAATTATGTTTGTCGGGTTGCTTGCAAGAGCGGACAAAGTTGATCCCGTGACCCAAGGCTCTATTTGCGCTCGTCCCTCGCACGCCGGGACCGCTCTTGCAAGCGCACCAGTTAGCGCGCTTGATTGCAGAGTTGAGCAATGAATCACAACAGAAAGTCCTAGCATCATGCTAGGACTTATACCTAATAATTTTTAGCTGACTGACAAACTTGATTTATTTTTTGTCAGCGTCATTTTCAAAGTTTTTGGTTTTCTTTTTTTCAGCATCCAACCTAAGCATTAATTTGTTCAATGCCGCTTTCCACCTTGTAAACTCTTCGTCATATTTCGGATCCCCCACGGAATATTTCATTCCTTCAGGATGACGCTTAATATCAATCCGCGTTATCTCTTCCAACTCAATCCCTCTGTTTTTCATGTCCAAGTATTCAGCGATTTCCGGTCTACCTAATTCCTCTTGTAACCGGAGCATCCTTCGAATTCAGGGTTTCTTTCCGATTGTCAAACTCTCTGTCGTATCCCGGATCGTCTATTGAATGTTCCATTACTTCCGGATGACGCATAATATCAATACGCGTTATCTCTACCAATTCTTTCCCTTGTCTTTTCATAGCCAGATAGTCGGCAGTCTCTATATCCTTTTCCGTGAATCTCGGTGCGGCGGGAAATTGACGTTTCATTTCTGTGTATAAATCTTCCGCCATCTCCTCCGGATCATTGTATTCAAGTCCAATTGCAGCGACAAATTTGATATCCTCAGACGGTACGTTAACGGTAAAAACAAAGTTAAATAATTTAGCAGGAACATCTATCGGACTGCCAGTCCTCAAATGCTCAACCAGTCTGATAGAGCTTTGTACATAAAATTGATGTAGGAATTCGAGACTTGATTCTGCTTCCTTCTTCGCTCCTTCTACCAACTTTTCAGCCAAATCATCAGGCACGCCAAGCCCATCGCCTGTCAATTGGGATTTCATCTGCCAGCTATTTTCAATTACACTTCTCAAGAGCAAGATTAATTGATTCAACCCTACATCGTTTATAACCTTCTCGAAAAGTTCAACCAACCCCTTTTCAACATCTTGCCGAATAGCCTCCCAATCATATTTTGGATCTGACTTAACGGCTTCTATCGTCTCTTTGTCCGCAATGGTAAGGTCAGGCAAGTCGTGCTTTTGCCTGACGCACATAAGCAACGCATTCAAATCATCAATGCCAGGGATAAGTCTTTCTGCAACTTCGCGAGCGACCATAGCGCAGCATTATACCGCAGGCAAAGTGTTAGAATTAATCTATAATTCAAAATGAAGAAACGAAATGCGATTTACTACGTCGCAATAATTTTGCTCATTATCCTGTACTATATTGCCGAAGCAACAGGTTACTTGGCATTGGCTTTTCTTCCCATCGGGTTTTACGCCTGCTGGATAATTTCTAAATTACTGGCAGATAAACAAGAACTCAACTAGCACAGTAATTTCTATCAAATGTCGCAGGGCATCATGCTTTGCGTGAACGGTTCGCTCGCACCCAACCACCGCAGCGACCGTCACGCCGCAGAAATACACTGCTAAAGCATCATGCCCTAAACGCTCGTCATATCCGCAGAGCGCGCCTCGTTCGGTTAGCTCCGCTGGCTCCGTGCGCCTTGCGGTTTCGCTTCCTCATTCCACTCTCTACGGCTACTTCGCTCAAATACAAAAAACACATGCTCAGGCTCGCCTCCGTTCGTTTCATTCATCAAATCGCTTCACGCTTCGGCATTCCTACGCGGCGCTTCGCCGTCCCTCACTTCGGACGGGCTTCGCCCTCGCGCACTGCCGCCACATCTCAAATGAGCTATAATCCACATTAATTCTTTCTAATCTTTGGCTGCCCATAAGCAGTTATACGGATACTGGCCGTATAAACACTAGTTGGGCGTTTCCTTTCTAAAGTTTGTACTTTTTCAAATTATTGTTTGAGAGTCGCAGACATATGCCTTTCCAAAAACAACGCCGAAAACCATACGAGCAGCCACCGCCATCACCGATTGAAATATCTTTTTGGGAGACTGCAAAGCCTCTCATTCCTGAATTGGAGAAGGAAGTCTGGATAGATAATAAGTATCGCGTAGATTTTCTTGTTCCGAGCAAAAAAGTTATCATTGAACTTTATGGTTATCAGCATCACAATACAAAAGTCAAAATTACGAAAGACGCAGAACGAGAGCGATATTTACAACGAGTTGGATATCAAGTAATTCGATTTACAGGGACAGAAGTCTTCAAAGATGTCCGAAAGTGCGTTTATGAAGTTTTGTCGCTTGCGAAAATTGAGCCAGCAATGGTACAAGCAAAGCCTGTTCAACCAGTCGTCGCATCAGCAATGAATCTGCTTGAAAATAATTCTGTCCTTTCAAGTCAAGCGGCGGCTGGGCAGAGTAAACTGCAATTCGCAGACAATAAAATATATGTGAGCCGCAAGAAAAAGATGTTTGGCATGGAAACATGGCAAGTAATGGTCTTGGGCATAATGATATTATTTATTGTTTGCAGTTTTCTATTTTTTATGTCAATGCTTCTTAAAAACTAGCGTGCTATAAAGTCAAAAACGCCCAACAAAGCGTGCACCCGACTGGTGGGGATGCGCCGCCAAAAGAGGTTTACACTTGGCTCAAAGCTGGTTCCGTCAAAGCAGCTTCATCCCGTCCCACCCACCAGCGGGTAACGCAAGCCGTTAACCCCGCTTCCGACTTTTACCATAGCAGGATACTACACGCCTGAACGCGTAACTGTTCCGTATACATTTTTTATTTGCGAAGATTGATGTATAAAATGGATATATTTTACAGAATTGACATAAATATATTAGCATTCATAATTTTAACTATTCTCTTTTTCAAAGCCTATAACCCTTCGGAAAAAATGTTCGCGCAGCAGCGACTTTTTTTGGGAATGGTTTTACTCAATGCGATAATAATCGCCTTCGACACGACAAGCTGGCTTGTTGACGGATTACCGGGTAGTCCAGCTCTGTTTTGGAATAAGGCAACAAACCTAATTTTGTATATTATCATTCCACTTGCCCCTTCGATGTGGATTCTATACACAGATTATCAGATAAAAAAGAGTGAAGCCAATTTAAAAAAGATTTTCTTCATACTAGGTTGCATATTGCTATCAAATGGTTTGCTTTCTGTGGTAAGCCTATGGACAGGGTGGTATTTCCTTGTGGATAATCATAATATTTACCACAGAGGAGATTATCTCTGGATTTTCCTGACCCTTTGTTACACGCTCATCTTATATTCTTTTTTCACCGTTCTTTTTAACCGCGATAAAATTGTCAAAAAACATTATAGGTCGTTGCTTTTGTTTTATATTCCATACCTTATAGGCGCGACACTTCAGGCGGTTTATTATGGCGTGTCATACGCGTGGACTGGTATGATGATCGGAATGTTAATATTATATCTAAACATTCAGGTAGACTTGCTTAACGCAGATTATCTCACCGGAGTATTTAACAGAAGGCAGCTAGAAGGCTATTTGTTCGACAAGATTAAAAACAGTGTGGCAAAAGAACCATTTTCAGCTATTCTTATAGATCTGGACAACTTTAAAATCATTAACGACAGATACGGACACAGCACGGGCGATGACGCGCTAAAAGATACCGTCAGCATTCTAAGAAAAAGTCTTAGGCAAAGCGATTTTATTGCAAGGTTCGGAGGTGATGAATTTATCGTAGTAATGGATGTCGATAATCGGCAAATCCTCAACCAGACCATAGAGAGAATTCTGCAAAATCTTAAATGCTTCAACTCGGAAACACAACAACCGTACAGGCTGGGCTTTGCGATGGGCTATGACGTTTATGATCCGCATTCGAAAATGAATTACGAAGAATTCATTATGAAAATTGACGCTTTGATGTACCTCAATAAAAATCAAAAGAAGCAGGCAAAATAATAATGCCTTCAAAACGCCGCCTAATAAAGTGGGTACTCGACTGGCTGGATTCGTCCCGCCAATTATGTACAATTAGCCTCGCTTGCGCCACTTCTTGCTTATCTCCAATACTCCATAGTCAGAGACCGCAGGCCTGTCCATGTGGGTATTTTGGTGATCCGATCAAACCCTGTACCTGCGCGCCATCCACTGTCACGAAATATCAAAAGCGAATCTCGGGGCCATTGCTAGATCGTATTGATATTCACGTCGAAGTGCCGCGCGTGGATTATCAGAAATTAAGCAGTGACCGGTTGGGCGAGTCGTCCGATGCTATTCGCAAACGCGTGCAAGCTGCACGAGATCGCCAGACTGCTCGATTTACGAATCCTGACATCGTACCCGGAGGGTATTCTCGAAAAACAAAGCACGAATTAACGAACGTCGTTTCCAATGCAGATATGCGCGTGGCAGAGATTCGGCAGTTTTGCAAGTTGGATGAAGCCGGGGAAAGCCTAATCCGTGCCGCAATGGGACAAATGAATCTGTCGGCGCGCGGATATCATCGCGTATTGAAGCTGGCGCGCACGATTGCAGATCTGGCGGGAAGCGAACAAATCCAATCCGCGCATCTGGCGGAGGCACTGCAATATCGACCGAGGTTAAACTTGATATAATTTAAATCTCTGCGCGTCTTATGTTGCTCTAGGTGTTATTAAGATATACGAGAATCCATGAAAGGCGATGCGCTATATTGGTTCATATCTCATATGTTGGATGCCTTCATCTGGGGCGGGGAACTGTCCGGGGATGAAAACCTGCCCGTTGAAGGTCCGGCGGTTTACGTTTCCAATCATGCGCAAGCTTTGGGACCGATTGCCGTAGTCGCCTCCTTGCCAATTCGTTTATATCCGTGGGTCATCAATGATATGCTGGATTGGGAGCAAGCCGCCGCGTATTTGAACAAGGATTTTGTCGAGCCGCAATTGCATATCCCTTCACCATTAAGTTTGACGCTGGCGCGTTTGATCTCGCAGGCTTCGGTGCGACTCCTGCGCGGCGTTGGAAGTGTTCCTGTGTGGCATGGTGAGGAAGTGTGCGAGACTTATCGCATCAGTTTGGATCATTTGATGACAGGACAAAATTTATTGATCTTTCCTGAAGACCCAATTCAGCCGCTGGATGAACAATGCAAGATGTCCGCGTTTTTAAAAGGCTTTGCACGCCTCGGTGAGTTGTACTTCGAACGGACGCAGAAAATCTTAAAGTTTTATCCGGTTGCCGTTCATCCCGGTTTGCGTAAAGTGAAACTGGGCAAACCGATTTCTTTCAACCCAATTAATAATCCTGCCAATGAATGTGTGCGCATCAAGAGTGTGCTTGAGTTGATCATTCGCGGGATGGTTATCGAGATGACCCTTCAAGGTTACGCGGGAATTCCTTTGCCACATTGATGGCGATATTGTCATTGCGAGGAGACGCCGTGTTCTTGTAGGGGCACAATATATTGCGCCCCTACTTGCAATGACATGAAATCCTAGGAGATCATGAATCAAACAATGAAATCGTTCTGGGCGGGAATTCGCGCTAAATCCCCGCTCCTAGTTGGAGTATTCCCTTTCGGGTTAATCTACGGCGCGCTGGCGCTCGCGGCGGGACTTTCACCAGCCGCAGCGCAGATGATGTCATCCATTGTCTTCGCGGGATCATCTCAATTTGTTGCCGCGCAGTTGATTCATGATTCCGCGCCGGGACTCGTCATCGTGCTGACGATTGCAATTGTCAACTTGCGGCACATGCTGTATAGCGCCTCCGTCGCACCGTATATCGAACATCTGCCGGCACGTTGGAAAATATTATTGTCTTATCTCCTGACCGATGAAGCGTATGCTGCCACGATTATTCATTATGAAGAAGATGGATTCACGCCGACGAGTCACTGGTTCTTTCTCGGCGCGGGATTGGCGCTGTGGACAACTTGGCAGGTCAGCAGTGCGCTGGGAATCTTTCTTGGCGCGGCGATTCCGTCCTCGTGGCCGCTTGACTTTGCCGCGCCGTTGACGTTTATCGCGTTGGTGGTGCCGGTGCTTAAAGATAAACCGGTCGTGGCCTCGGCGTTATCGGCAGGGACAGTCGCGTTGTTAGCGTTTAGTCTTCCTTATAAACTTGGACTCATCCTCGCGGCGTTGGTCGGAATCTTTATCGGCACGGTTTTGGAGAATTGCAAATCCCTAAGGGGGGCGTTGTGAACATCTGGCTGGTAATGCTGTTGGCTGGCGCGCTGACGTTCGGGATGCGCTTTTCGTTCATTTATTTATTTGGTCGTTTTGAAATCCCCGCGGCGGTGAAGCGGGCTTTGAGATTCGTCCCGCCTGCGGTGTTATCTGCCATCATCGCACCGGCGTTGTTCATGCCGAATAATACCTTGGATTTAAGCTGGAGCAATTATCGTTTGATCGCGGGCGTAGTTGCCATTCTTGTCGCGTGGCGAACAAAGAATACTTTATTAACTATTTTGGCGGGCATGGTCGCGTTGTTAATATTGCAATTTATTTTTTTGATTTAGCCCCACCCGACCTGCTCCTTTCGGGAGCCTTCGGCGGTCACCCTCCCCAAATACACGATGAGCAATATTGTTGTTATCCAAATTCCTTCTCGTGTATTTGGGGAGGGCTGGGGAGGGGCATGGTTGCGTTGCTGATCTTACAGGTAATTTTCTAAAATCAAGACATCCGAGTGCATGCTGGTTAAAGTTAATCGAAAGATTACTCGCAGTTAATTTTCTGTTAATGTATTGCACTGATCATATGAATATGATTTTCCTGAAAGGGAATATATGAATAAACAAAGAGTTTTATTTCTCTGCACAGGCAACTCTGCGCGCAGTCAAATGGCTGAAGCGTTTCTTCGGAAAATTGGCGGCGAATACTTTGAGCCACACAGTGCGGGTTTGGAGCCGAGAGGACTAAATCCACTTACTATCGAAGTAATGAAAGAAGTTGGCATTGATATTTCAGGACAAAAATCGAAGGGCGTAGATGTTTATCTGGGAAAAATGCTGTTCCAATATTTGATCACGGTGTGCGATGACGCGGATAAAAATTGTCCAACCGTCTGGCCTGGAGTGAGTCGCCGAATGCATTGGCCATTTGAAGACCCTGCAAGATTTGAAGGCACAGGAGAGCAGAAACTAGCAAAGTTCCGAGAGGTCCGCGACTTGATCGAAAAGAAAATCAAAGAGTGGGTGGCAGAACAATCGTGATGTTCATCACTGATTTTTGATGACGGCGGTCTATGACCGTCGTCTCCTTTTTAGCTTATACTATATTCAGAATTATGAATATAGGTGAAGACAACATGGACGCATATGAAATCCAAAGCAACCTTTTGAAAGCCCTTTCCCATTCCACCCGCTTAGCTATTCTTGATATCTTACGGGATGGGGAACAATGTGTTTGCCATATGGAAGCCACTTTGAACCTGCGACAAGCGTATATCTCTCAGCAGTTGATGACCCTGAAACAGGCGGGGCTATTGGAATCTCGGCGTGATGGATTGAACCTATATTATCGTGTGGTTAAGCCAGAGATATTTAATGTTTTGGATACACTCAGTTCTGTCACCGGCGTTACTGCAAAGCTACCCAAACACAAACATGCGAAGAACGCAGACTGTCCATGTCCAAAATGCAACTCGGTGCAAACTATTCCGCTCAAGCAAATTTCTGTTCGAGGATAAAAAATAGATATGGCAACACTTCACTTATCGTCTCATACCCCTGCTTCCCGACGAAGTTATTTGCTCGTTGCGCTGGCTGTAATTGGCTGGATTGTTGCCTACAGCATTATCGAACCGTTGGCAAACTGGATTGCTTATAATCTTCTGGCGCAAGCACAAGGTTCGCACTTGGGGGATTCGCTGGCTTTCTTTTTCTATGATGTTCCTAAAATTATTCTGCTCTTGGGCGGAATGATCTTCCTGATCTCTTTGTTGCGTACCTTCTTCACGGCTGAGCAAACGCACGCGTGGCTGGGAGGCAAGCGCGAAGGTGTGGGCAATGTACTAGCAGCTATGCTCGGTATTGTTACGCCATTCTGCTCGTGCTCGGCAGTGCCGCTCTTCATCGGATTTGTTGAAAGTGGCATTCCGCTTGGTGTGACTTTTTCCTTCTTGATTGCCGCGCCGACCATCAATGAAGTAGCGGTTGTGATGCTCTTCGGATTGTTTGGTTGGAAAGTGGCGGGACTATATATACTCTCTGGGCTGGTCATTTCCATCATCGCCGGGGTTGTTATTGGGCGACTCAAAATGGAGCGCTATGTGGAGGACTTCGTCTGGCAAATGCAGAATCAGGGAAATGGCGTGATCGAAAAGTTGACACTTCAAGAACGTATCGAGCGTTCTTGGGCTTCGGTCAAGGATATCGTCGGAAAGGTTTGGCTGTATGTAGTGATAGGGATCGCGGTTGGGGCTGGGATTCACGGCTATGTGCCGGATACGGCGCTGGCTGGAATCATGGGGAAACAGGAATGGTGGTCTGTGCCTGCGGCTGTATTAGTCGGTATACCGCTTTACTCCAATGCGGCTGGCATCATCCCAATTGTTAGCGCATTGATGGAAAAAGGCGCTTCGCTCGGCACTGTTCTGGCTTTCATGATGTCAGTCGTGGGATTGAGCCTGCCTGAGGCTGTCATCTTACGAAGAGTTTTGAAATTGCCGTTGCTCATCACGTTCTTTGCAACTATCGCTGTGGCGATCACTATCACAGGCTACCTATTCAATTGGATTCTTTAGGAGAAAAAATGCTTACGATCAAAATTCTCGGCTCGGGTTGTGAGAACTGCAAGAGACTTGCATGGCTGGCTGAACGCGCTGTCAACCATCTCGCTATTGAAGCGCAGATCATCAAAGTGACTGATTATCCTGAGATCATGAAGTACAAGATCATGTCCACACCTGGACTGGTCATCGATGAAAAACTGGTTTCGGCTGGACGAATCCCGAGCGAGGCGGAGATCACAACCTTCATAACTACGGCTTTGATGGAGGCATAGTGTGGTCAAGATGGATATCATGAAATTACCATTCACTGACTTTGCCCTGACCGATGGCTGAAATGTCTATCGGATTATGAAACCGTAAGATCTAATAACTTTCGAACTATATCATTCGAGGAGTTAAAATGTCTGACAAAACCTGTGATTGTGGGAACGGAAATTGTGACTGCGAGTGCTCTGGTGACTGTGACTGCTGCGGAGGCAAGAGAGATTTTCAGCGCCGTTACCAAACCAAGTCCGAGCAAATCACCGAACTGGAGGCTTATTTGTCTCAGCTCAAACTGGAGATCCAGGCGGTCGAGGAACATTTAACTGATCTGAAAAAGTAATCTACGCAATCCTGCTCGAGATATGGGCTACTTGTAATAGCTACCTGTTCGGGAAAGACCTCGGCCTTTTATTCTTACTCCATTCCTGCGCTACCCGTAACGGAACGACTTTTTGCGTTCGTAAAAAAAGCAGATGAATGGGTGCGCAAGAATTGTTGTGTCATCGTGTGGGGATCAGGGTCGCCGACGCGTTAGAAGGAGTATAGGATGATCAATTCAAAATCCACCCCCATAGTTGTACCCGTTACACAACGTCTTTCATTTCTGGATCGTTATCTAACGCTCTGGATTTTTCTCGCGATGGCCTTCGGCGTAGGATTGGGATTCCTGATTCCAGATGCAGTGAAATCCTTCAACGAAGTGTTTTCGGTTGGAACGACGAACATCCCAATTGCTATCGGATTAATTTTGATGATGTATCCGCCGCTCGCAAAGGTTCGTTATGACGAATTAGGCGAAGTCTTTCGCAACTGGAAGATACTGGGGCTGTCGCTTGTGCAAAATTGGATTGTTGGGCCAGTCATCATGTTTGCGCTGGCGATCATCTTCCTGCGCTCCTATCCCGCCTACATGACCGGCTTGATCCTGATCGGTTTGGCACGCTGTATCGCAATGGTCATTGTATGGAATGAACTGGCGCACGGTGACACTGAATACGCGGCGGGCTTGGTGGCTTTTAACAGTGTCTTTCAAGTCTTGTTTTATAGTATCTATGCATATGTGTTTATTACCATCCTGCCGACTTGGTTCGGGATGAAGGGCGCGCTCGTGCAAATTACGATTGTTGAAATTGCGAAGACCGTATTTATCTATCTCGGCATTCCGTTTTTGGCTGGCTTTTTGACTCGTTGGGTATTGGTCAGCATGAAGGGCAAAGAATGGTATTACACTCGGTTCGTTCCAAAGATAAGCCCGATTACCCTGATTGCCTTGCTGTTTACAATTGTGGTGATGTTCAGTTTGAAGGGCAATTACATTCTTCAATTACCGTTGGATGTCGTACGGATTGCCATTCCATTGTTGATCTACTTCGCACTGATGTTCATGGTCAGCTTTTTCATGGGCAAAGCGATCGGGGCAGACTATTCAAAAACAGCAACTTTGTCATTCACTGCGGCAAGCAATAATTTTGAACTCGCCATCGCGGTGGCTGTCGCTGTATTTGGCCTTTCATCGGGCGAAGCATTTGCCGCGGTCATCGGGCCATTGGTGGAAGTGCCCGTGATGATCGGGTTGGTGAATGTATCATTCTGGCTGCAAAAGAAAATGTATAAATGATCCTCGAACTTTGAGGATGTTTTGATTCAATGGCTATGTTCACCAGTATGCACATGTCCATGAGAAACTTCTTCGTCCGAAGCGGGGCGCAGGTTTGCGATCTGAACTGAGAAGTGTAATTCCTTGCCCGCCAATGGATGATTCATATTCAAGCGAACATTTTTCTCGGTGACTTCTTCGATGCGCGCATACACGGGCTGGTCGCTTTGATCGCGCAATTCAAATTCGGTGCCGAGAGTCAGCGGCACGTCCGGCGGAAATGAATCGCGCGGCACATCCATAAATGCTTCGGGGTCCGATTCTCCATATCCATCTTTCGGCGCGACCACCACATCTTTTTTCTCGCCGATTTTCATATCATAAAGTTTATGTTCGAGTCCGTGAATGATGTGTCCCATGCCTTGAATGAATTGCAGTGGCTCTTTGCCTTCGGAACTGTCCACGACCTGACCATCTACGTGTAAAGTGTAATGCATCGAAACAACTTGCCCATCATCCACTTTTAATTCTTCCGTCATTCGATCTCCATGTTCGATATATCAGTGCGAGGAGCCGTTGATTGAGTAGTCACGAAGTGGCGTATCGATATCAAGGCGACGATGCATTGTGTACTTGCAGTGTGGCAATCTCCTCATTAAACAGAAGATTGCCTACTCTTCGAGTACCATGTTGCTTGGTCTCGATACGTGCTTCAACACTCCCTTCGGTCGCAACACTACTCGACCTGCGCTCGCACATCGTCCCCGAAGGGGAATGACATCCCTCAATTTTATATGTACGTGAGATAAATCTGATCTCCGCCTGCTTCTTTGGCGCGTGCCATTGCCTGACGCGCCTGATCGATCAAAGGCTCAACCTCCGTCGAAGCGCTGATGCGCGACGCTGAAACAATGCCCACACTCACGCCGACTATCACCGAATCATTCTTGTAGATGACGCTGGTCGAGTCGATGCCCTTGATGATTCGTCCCGCGATCTTTTCCGCGTCCGCGCCGATGACACCCGGCAGTGCGATCACAAACTCATCGCCGATCCAGCGTCCGATGCAATCATACGGGCGGCTCTTTTCGCGGATGGTCTGACCCACAACCTTCAAGACCTCGTCGCCCATCTCAACGCCGTGCTTCGCGTTCAAAGCCTTGAAACGATCAATGTCAATTGCGATCATGCTCAACGGGGATGCAGCGCGGCGGGCGCGTTCAAGTTCGCCCTGTGCGGTTCGAAAGAACGCGTTTCGAATTCATCAAACCCGTCAATGAATCATACAATGCTAGATTTTCAAGCTGATGACGCGCGTTCGATAAACTTTGTCCGAGCGAAAGGAAACGCTGTCCGATCGTGATGCGCGCCTTTAATTCCGAGGCAGCCACCGGCTTGTGAAGATTGTCGTCAGCGTCAGCGTAACCGTCCTCTCCGGCGGTCAGGATAAGAAAATAAACCGGAAGGATTTTTGCGGCGCGCACGCGTCCGATGAGTTTCGATTTTTTAAATTCTTCCGCATCCCCGTCCGCGATAATGAAGCGGGCCTCGCCTTTCTCGATTAACTGCCAGGCCTGCTCCATGTCTGCACCGAGGATGGCTTCATGTCCGCTTTTCTCCAGCACATGCTGGATCAAAGAACGTTCCTTTGCATTTTGTTCGAGTATCAGCGCTTTCATGGGGTCTCCCGTTTGCTGATTATACCCCGTGTTGACAAATGCTTCCTCCCATAGTAATATTCGCGGCGCTCTTTGCCAAGCCGAGGTAGCTCAGTGGCAGAGCAGGGGACTCATAAGCCCTTGGTCGTGAGTTCAAATCTCACCCTCGGCACTCGAAACACTAGTGACGGTCTCTTCATATATGGGGATCTCTACAGAGAGGAGATCGCCATGTTTGTTTTAAAAACGCAAGACCAGGGGATTATCGAACTTCTGAATCAGGATTATCTGTCTGTTTTAGCCGAGTCCTTCCTCATCGATCGCAAGTCACAAGGACTATCTCCCGAAACGATCAACTTTTACAAAAAGAAACTCAAATACTTTCTAAAGTATTGTGAAGACCAAGCCGTGACACGGCTATCCCAACTTACGGAAGATTTTCTTCGTCGTTTTCTCCAATTCGTTGTTAAATGACACTTCCATGTCGCATTTTGGACTATGTTTTTTAGCGCCAAGGGACATATATTTGAAGCAAAGATGGTCCAAATTTCTTCGAGGAATTTTCAAGAATCGGATATCAAAAACTGATTGACATTGATCCGGACACATGTCTCACGCCGTTATCGCATATAAATATTCCCGAAGAAGCACAGAATATTCATGCAAATGGAGGTTGTGCTTGAAACTGAAAAGCTTGGAGCAGGATGGCGTAAAGCTGGATGCAAATCGTCTTTTGCAGGCTGGAGAACTAGCGGACCTGCTTTCCAGTCTTTGGGGTGTGGAGTGTTTGGGAAGAACATGCGTGAAATAAGCAGATCGCCATCAAGAAGGCGCATCAACTATCCAAGTTGAGGATGGGCAGAGTTGTCTCTCGCAAGGAGAACCGGAAGCCAGCCCTCTTCATTGCTCGGCAAAAGAGGGGTTTAAAGGACTTGCAAATCGACACAGTATAATCAACCCCAACTTGGAAACTAAGCTTTTGCAAAATTGCCTTTTGTCTCAAACGTTCCAAGGAGGTAGCGCCGCAAAATGCTCAAAGGATATCAGGTCAATATGGACACACCTGCAACAATGGCTACTGAGCTCACAAGCTGGAGCAAGTCTTCACGCTCACCATGTTTCGTCTATAAGGTAAGCGATGTTGAAGCAATCGCCAGTGCTCTGGCAATCGCACGAGCACACCACCTCTCTGTGATTCCACATGGTGCGGGTCACAGCTACACGGATGCAGCCCTGAATACGAACGGGATGGTCATCGATACCACTCCCATGCGCCGGATTTTGTCCTGGGATCCTGCTCAAGGCATTATGGAAGTCGAGCCGGGAGTCACATTGCAGGAGATGGTGCAGATTGCCTCCAAAGATGGTTGGTGGCCTTTCGTATCACCTTCCACACCGGAGGTCACCATCGGTGGATGTGTGGCGATGAACGTGAATGACAGGAATGCTTGGAAGTGTGGCCCTTTTGGTGCATATATCCTCTCGCTTGATGTCCTGCTCACAACGGGGGAATTATGTACGATTGTCCAAGAGCAAGATACTCATCTCTTTCGGGCGTTTGTTGGGAGTTTGGGTTTACTAGGATTCATTACTTCGATCATGGTCCAACTCCGGCGTATTCCTGGCTTCGTTACCGTTCGGAAGCGTTCTGCTGCGTCATTGCACGATATCATGACTATGTTCACCGAAGAAGAACCGGGGAGCGATTTTATGGAAGCTTGGCTCGATGGGTTTGCTACAGGTCATCAGCTTGGACGCGGAAATATCACATGCGCAACATTGATTAATTCTCGTGAAGCGATACAATCCCGATTCACAAGATCCGGCATGATTGGCTACTTGGAAAAACCGCTTATCGGCCTGGTAGCTAGCTTGGGCCGGCCAGTGCTGATGCCAAGTGTGCAATTAGCAAATCGCGCCAGTTATTGGTGGGGCAGGCGGAGCCGCAAAACGATGGGTCAGCGGCGGGCGCTTTTCTCTTATACCTACTGGTCTTCAGCAGCCTTTGCCGGATATCACACGATGTTTCCAACCGGAGTTGAGACATTCCAAGCATTTGTTCCAAGAGAAAATGCAAAGGAAATTTTTGAACAAGTGTTGCGCTACTCACAACAACAGGGGTGTATGCCCATTTGGTGTATCATCAAGCAACACCAACGCGATCCATTCTTGCTAAGCTACCAGGTTGATGGATTTTCTTTAGAATTAAATTATCAACGCACCGATCAGGCGGCCCGCAAGTTGGAGCAGGTACTGCAACACATGATCGCAACCGTGATTGAGGCGGGAGGGAAGTTTTACCTTGCCAAGGATCATTTTATGACGCCTGCCCAATATCGCAAGAGCGTTGGAGATGAGGCTTTTAAAACCTTTATCCAGATCAAAAAACGCTATGATCCGGAAATGCTTCTACAATCGGACCTCTATCGTCGCGTGTTCCAGCCGTCGCCATTGTAAGGAGAAGCGTTTTGTTCCCCCTCATTTACACGAACACTGCAGCAACCTTTTTATTCATGGCTGCTTGCTTGATATGGCTGATACCAGAAATGGTCGGCATGTTTCGGCAAATGGCAAGGGTCTCTAGGAAGGCTGTAGCAGTCCTGGACCGCGGCTCATTAGTAATCTTGATTGGATTGCAATGGGTGGGCATCGCATTGAATTTCTCGCTGGCTTGGCTGTTCCCTTCATTGACGTTTCCGATGCATCGAACCATTATTTTTTTGATTGGCATAATCTTTATTCTCTTGGGCGTTGCGTTGCGTTGGTTCGCGATCTGGACGTTGGGTCACTACTTTACTCGTGATATTGCCGTGTCTTTGGATCAACAGGTGGTGCAAAACGGCCCGTATCGTTTTATTCGCCACCCTGCCTATAGTGGAACATTTCTGACCATGTTGGGAGTAGGTCTGGCGATGACCAACTGGGCGAGCCTGATCTCCTTACTCTTCTGCGTGTTCCTCGGCCATTTCTACCGGGTAAGGATCGAGGAGGAGACGCTTATACATGTCATAGGTCAACCGTATATAGAATATATACGGCGCACAAAGCGCTTCATTCCCTTCGTGTTTTAGCAATAGAGAAATAGAATGAGTATATTTACCCAGTTGACCCAAAACAAGGAATAATGAGAATGTCAGAATTTCGGCTGAAGCAAGCCATACAACCCCTGACGAATGTCTGGCAGGATTTGCCTATCGCACCTCGGCATTCAACCCTATTAGGCATCAGCTTTCGCCCGTTTCAAGCGGCGAGCTTTGGACTCAAAGAACGGGATACATTAAGTGCGCTACTTACTTATCCGTTTCAACTCATTTGCCTGGGAGCCTACTGGAACCGGATAGAGCCTGAACAAGGAACATTTTATACTGACGAGCTTGATTGGCAGATCGAGGCAGCTGAACAAGCTGGAAAGCAAATCATTCTTTGTGTGGGTCCATTGAAAACCTTTGGTTACCCAGAGTTCTTTGTGCCCAACCACCATTTAAGGCATCCTTTTCCAGAACATGCCCTCATTAAAGCGTCGGCATACTCTTCACTCCTAGGAACTGCAAAAGAGTTCATCACCCGTCTTGTGGAGCGCTATAAACAGCACAAAAGTATTGTCGCTTGGCAGCTTGAGCATGAGGCTGTAGATCCACTTGGGGTGGAGCATTCATGGCGGTTGGAAGTTGCTTTTGTTGAAAAGGAAGTGGAAGCCCTCCGAAAGGCTGATCCTACCAGACCGGTTATGATGAATGGTTTCTTGCCAACTTCTTTGCCGGTGCTTCTCTCTCAATGGTGGAGTACACGTGATCAAGGGGATTCACTGGCCGTCGCCGAGCGCTTGGCTGATATAGTCGGGATTGACTATTATCCACGTCATGCTCTGATGGCTGTTGGGAACAAAACACTGTATTTGGATGGTAGTCACAGTCCCTGGCATCGTCTAGGACGAAAGCGATTGCTCGCCTGGGCTGGCTCTCGCGGAAAAAGATTGATGATTTCTGAAGGACAAGCAGAGCCGTGGGAAACGATTACGACTCCACCTAACCCGGCCAACGAGGGTATGTACAGTTGTTTGCCGGAACAGGTTATAAGTAACTATAACAACTGTATGACCTGGTATGGACAAAAAGCCTTGCTGTACGCTTACCTCTTTTGGGGAGCTGAGTATTGGATACTGCGCGAGCAAGGGATGGATTCGAACAGCAATCATT
>CAWKNE010000025.1:0-66986 GCA_963850945.1 uncultured Chloroflexia bacterium
AGCGAATTGAGAGCAAGTTAGACAACCAGGAACGCCTTGACATGCGGACCTGGCTTGAGGAAGATGGGATTTCCTGAAAATCAGATCGATATCAACAATACCAAACAACTCGTGGATCAGTGGGAAAAAGATTATGATCCCAACAAAAGTTTTCCCGGGATGACCTATGCCAAGCAAAGATACTATCAAAGGCTCGATACCTCGCTCAAAGGAATTCTGTCAACCGCGGGGGAGATCATTGCAGCACAAAACCCGCAAACGGGCGCCCTGGAGCAGACCGGTACCGTTAATCAATCTGATTACGTGAATATCAGCCAAGTGGCGAACGTACGGGTGCTGCTGCTTGGAACCGATAACTTCGGCAGGGATGTGCTAACAGAGCTGGTTAAGGCCACCGGCGTATCCCTAGAGATTGGTTTGGTCGCAGGTACCATTGCAACCTTGATCGGTTTGACCCTGGGATTGCTGGGGGGGTATATCGGCGGATTTGTGGATGACGCCCTAATGTTCATCACCAACCTCTTTACCGTAATCCCCTCTTTTGTGTTGTTGATCTTGATTTCCTTCAGCATCGGACAGGATAAACGCGGCGCGGTCACGATCGCGGTGGTGATTGGGTTTACCTCCTGGGTATGGACTGCCAGGGCCGTGCGCTCGCAAGTGATTTCTCTGCGCAACCGCGACCACGTCAACCTGTCGAAACTATCCGGGCACTCAGTTGCTCATATCATCATCGCCGATATTCTGCCTTACATCGCTTCTTATGTTGTCATGGCGTTTATCCTGCAGATTTCCTCGGGTATCCTGGCGGAGGCGGGGTTGTCAATCCTTGGGTTGGGCCCTAGAACTACTGAAGTGCCCACTTTGGGTTTGATGATGAACTGGGCGATGATCTACGAAGCGGAATTACTCGGAAAATGGTGGGCGTACTTTCCCGTGCTCGTCACCATCGCTTTGATTACCTTCTCGATGAATTTGATGAACACAGGTCTTGACCAGGTATTCAATCCGGCATTGAGGGATTAGGTGATTGAAATGTCAAACGTAATATTAGAGGTCAAGGAACTGACAACAAAATATATCACCCGGTTTAAGGAAGATGTTTACGCGGTTGACCACGTTTCTCTACAGGTGGAAGAAGGGAAATCACTGGGAATTGCGGGAGAATCTGGATGCGGAAAATCAACGCTGGCCCTGAGCCTGATGGGCTATTATTTCCCTCCGCTGCATTATACGAGTGGCGAGATTATCATCAATGGGCGAAATATTTCCGGAATGAATCCTGACGATGTTCGCAAATCGGTTCTAGGAACGGAGATTGCCTATATCCCCCAAGCCGCCATGAACGCGCTCAACCCCACCCAGAAGATCATCCATTTTATTGAAGATGTTATTAAAGCACATGAACTTTACATCACTAAAAAGGATATTTATGATCGTGCTAGAAAATTGTTTGAAATCCTGGGGCTTCCAGCGGAAGTACTGCAAAAATACCCCGTTGAACTTTCGGGCGGCATGAAACAGCGCACGGTGATTGCGACATCTGTGTTACTCTTACCAAAGGTGCTGATCGCTGATGAGCCTTCCTCCGCACTCGATGTCACTTCACAGAAGATGGTCATCAAGATGCTGCGGCAAGCGATGGAAAATGGCTTAATCGATTCGATGATCTTTATCACGCATGAGCTCCCGCTCCTAAAAAACGTGACTGATGACATTATGGTCATGTACGCAGGGCAGATCGTGGAAAAGGGCACCGCAGAAGAAACTGTGTTCGATCCACTTCATCCATATGCCAAAGGTCTGATGGGCTCGATCATTGTCCCGGAAAAAGGTTTGCGAAATGCCAAACTGACATCCATCCCTGGGGTACCGCCTAATCTTAAAACCCACCCCCTGGCTGCCGGTTTGCCGAGCGCTGCAAATACGTTCGACCGGAATGCACGACAAATTCTGTCGGTCTCCGCGATGTGCGTGGCGGCCGCGCTTACCGCTGTATCATACCGGAAAAAGAACTGAGGGAAGCTTATGCAAGGGAGGCTAATAAAAATGCCTGATAAAAAATTATGCTTGAGCGGATCGGGGCTTACCAAAGTATTTGGGTTTGGTAGCCAGAGAACTGTCGCCGTTGATCACGTGGATTTCAATTTCTATGAGAGCGAAATCATCTCGATCGTGGGCGAATCGGGCAGTGGGAAGACTACTTTAGCAAAGATGCTTTTGGGATTGATCAATTCTACTGAGGGTGATGTTTACTTCCAGGGGAAAAAGCGCGATATCCGTTCTCAAAAGAAGAAACAGGAATACTGGAAAAACATTCAGGCGATCTTTCAGGATCCGTATTCTTCCTATAACATATTCAATAAGATCAATGCCGTGCTTTTGGATTGTATTCGCATGCGCGGCGGTGGAAAACTTCCGCAGGCGAAAAAAGTGGAGTTGATGGCAGAGGCGTGCAGTTTTGTCAACTTGAAGTTCGATGAATTGACCAACAAGTATCCTTTTGAGCTTTCCGGTGGACAGATGCAACGCTTAATGATTGCCCGTATCTTCCTCCTGAAGCCGAAGATCCTGCTGGCTGATGAACCTACTTCGATGATCGACGCCTGTTCACGCGCGACGATCTTGGATATGCTGATGCATTTGCGTAACGAAACCGGGATGACGATTATTTTCATCACCCATGACATTGGTCTGGCATATTATGTTTCTGACAGCGTATACATCATGGAGCATGGGAAATTTGTTGAGAGCGGATCTGCTGATTCTGTGATTCTAGCTCCCACTCAGGCTTACACCCGGCGCCTGATCAACGATGTTCCAAAAATCCATGAAGCATGGGATCTCTCAACTGTGTAATGCATTCCTCTTGCGTTCGGATTCAAGCGAAATAATGTAAGTAGCACGATACAGTTTGAAGGGTCGAGGTGGGCTTTGGATGCTAAAGCCCAGATAACGGAAACAGGTTTTGGTGGAACCGGATGCGGCTTGTTGCCCAAATATCTACATCTGGAAGCCATTCTGTACCTTTGCATATTTTCTATTTGGGAGATTGTTATGACAGATTTCACTCTTGGGGTCAACTACTGGCCCCGTCGCAAAGCCATGTACTGGTGGAGCAATTTTGATGAAGGCGAAGTGCGTGAAGAATTTGCGATCATCAAAGACATCGGAATGAATGTGGTTCGCATCTTTTTATTGTGGGATGATTTTCAGCCTGTACCCACTTCTGTTTCGCATGAGGCTGTTGACAATCTGGTTAAGGTCGCCAACGCTACTGCCGATAACGGACTCGGACTCGACCTCACCTTTTTCACCGGTCACATGAGCGGACCGAACTGGAGTCCACGTTGGTTGTTGGGTGGGGATCTACCTCCCAGTACTCATCGGCAATGGCTGCGTGATGTAGTCAGCGAAGGGAGGAGAACTGACAAAGGCTATCGCAACATGTTCCATGACGAGATGGCTTTGAATGCGGAACGATTGTTGTTGAAGACGGTTGTTGGCACGCTCAAAGATCATCCTGGCATTTGGATGTGGAATCTCGGCAACGAACCCGATCTCTTTGCCTGGCCCAATTCATCTGATGCGGGCGCGGCATGGGCCAAAGAAATGGTCGGCTTGATCAAATCCATTGATCCACATCATCCTGTGACAATTGGTCTGCACGGCGATGGACTTCATCGTGATAATGGCCTCCGCATTGATAAAGTCTATGCACAAACCGACGTGGCGGTTATGCACTCGTATCCGATGTACACACCCTGGGCGCGTCAACCACTGGACCCGGATTTTGTTCCGTTCACCTGCGCATTGACCTCCGCCTTGTGTGGAAAACCCGTCCTGATGGAGGAGTTTGGCGGTTGTACTGCTCAGCCTCGCGAGCCATCCTACACCTGGTCATGGACGGAAACTAATGGCCGCGAGCGCGAGCAATTCATGGCGGGCGAAGATGATTTTGCCGAGTATATCCGTCTTGTGCTCCCCAATTTGCAGAATAGTGGCGCGACCGGAGCGATGCTGTGGTGCTATGCTGATTACGTTCCTGAATTATGGGACTTGCCTCCCTGCCAGAATGCGCGGCATGAACGTTTCTTCGGTCTGGTGCGACCGGATGGTTCATTGAAACCACACGCGAAAGTCGTTCAGGAATTTGCGAAGACAAAGCCACAGGTCAAGCCTGTCCCGGAGTATGCAAAGTTATCGGTCAACCCGGATGAATTCTATGAAGAGCCAGCCAGATATCTGGTTGATCTATATCATGAATTTTTACAGAGAATCGAAAGCGCCTAAGCGCCAACCTCCCACCTTCCATTTTTCAGGAGTTATCCATGCCACAAATTGACGATCTTCTCAAACAAATGACCCTCGAAGAAAAAATTTCCCTGCTGGCGGGCGCGGACTTATGGCGCACCGTTGCTATTCCGCGTTTGGGAATTCCCCAGATCAAAGTTTCGGACGGACCGAATGGAGCACGCGGCGCGCGGGGCAGCATGTCATCGCCCTCGGTTGCCACGCCGGTCGGTATTGCGCTCGGCGCCACTTGGAATACCGAACTCGTTGAAAAGGTGGGCAATGTGCTGGCGGACGAACTCGAAGCCAAGGGAGCGCACATCCTGCTTGCCCCTACCGTAAACATCCATCGCACACCTATTGCAGGTCGGAATTTTGAGTGTTATTCCGAAGACCCATTCCTGAGCGGCATGATCGCATCTGCCTACATCAAAGGGATCCAGGATAAGGGCAAAGGTGCCTGCATCAAGCATTTCGTCGCAAATGACCAGGAATACGAACGCTTCTCGATAAGTTCTGAAGTGGACGAACGTACACTGCGTGAGATTTACCTTGAGCCGTTCCGCATTGCCATTCGCAATTCCAATCCATGGGCTGTAATGTCCTCATACAACCGGGTTAACGGCACATATGCCTGTGAAAACAATCATACCTTGCTGGACATTCTCAAAGGCGAATGGGGCTACGATGGTTTCGTTATGTCTGATTGGTTTGGCACTTATGATGAAGCGGTTCCCACCAGTGGACTCGACCTTGAGATGCCGGGGGCAGCGCGCTGGATGGCGGAAAAGTTTGTGAGGAAGGCGCTCGATAACGGCACACTCACCGAAGATAGGCTCAACGACAAGGTCGGACGCTTGCTTCGTGTGATCGAAAAAGCGGATCTCTTCGAGAAGCCTGAACTCCATCCAGAACGCGGGGAGGACAAACCCCAGCATCGCAAGATTGTCCGCGAGGCGGCGCGCGAAGCGATTGTCCTGCTAAAGAATGATGGTCTGCTCCCGATCAAGAATGTCAAATCCATCGCTGTCATCGGTCCGTATTCGAACGCTGCGCAAATTCTAGGTGGCGGCAGTTCGTCCGTTTCGCCGCATTATGCAATCACTCCCTTCGAGGGGATCAAGAATTGGGCGGGCAAGAAAATCCAGGTGGATTACGCGCCTGGATGCTTCATCCACAAGAATTTGCCTGCTCCTGCCCCCGAAACTTTGATGACGGCCGATGGGCGCATCGGACTGACCCTCAATCTGTTCAACGGAACGGAATTTTCCGGCGACCCGCTTTACTCTGAACTGACCACGCGCGTTCAGTATGAGTGGTTCGATAAATCTGTTCCTAACGTGAATCAAGAATCGTTCTCCATGCGCATGGAAGGGATGTTTACACCAAAGGAATCTGGTGTGCACACATTTGGACTTGCGAGCGTCGGCTGGTGCAAACTCTACCTCAATGACGAAATTGTCGTTGATCACACCTCCGACTCGGATATGGGTAGGCAGGTTACGGCCAACGTTGAACTCGAAAGTGGAAAATCCTACGCCATCAAATTGGAATATTACTGGAAAGGTGATCCACGCTGGCGTAATGTCAGGATCGGTCACCAACCTCCCCAACCTCTTGACCCGATTGCCGACGCTGTGAAGCTAGCTAGGAAAGCGGACTTGGTAGTTGTGATCGCTGGCTTGAACAGTGAATGGGAATCCGAAGGCTTTGATCGTGCAGATATGAAGCTGCCTGGCGATCAGGACAAACTCATCAAGAAAATTGCCAAAGCCAACAAGAACACCATTGTCGTTTTGAACGTTGGCTCCCCTGTCGAAATGCCGTGGATCCGCGAGATCCCTGCCGTGCTTCAACTTTGGTACAACAGTCAGGAACAGGGAAATGCTCTCGCCGATGTTCTGTTTGGTGATGTGAACCCATCAGGCAAGTTGCCGACGACCTTCCCCATCCGGCTGGAAGATAACCCCGCCTACATCAACTACCCTGGTGAGAATGGCAAAGTCCGTTATGGGGAAGGCGTCTTCGTCGGCTATCGCTATTACGACACAAAAGATGTCGCACCGCTCTTCCCATTTGGTCACGGGCTGTCCTATACTAAATTCAAATATAGTAACCTGCGTTTGAGCGCGAAGTCCATCACGCCGAATGAAAAGCTCAAAGTAAAAGTGGATGTGACGAACACAGGCAAGGTCGCAGGCAAGGAGGTCATACAACTCTACGTGCACGATGTGAGATCCACATTTGCGCGACCCGAAAAAGAACTCAAAGCCTTCGCGAAAGTTCAGCTTAAGCCGAGGCAAAAGAAGACCGTCACCTTCATACTTGACCGCGAAGCTTTCTGGTATTTCGACGCCGCGCGAAACGCATGGTGCACGGAACCAGGCGAGTTTGAAATTTTCGTGGGTGCATCCAGCCGTGATATACGCGAGAGGTGCGGACTGATGCTTGAGCCTGAGCCACGCGCTTCGCGTCTGCATACAGGACTTACCATTAACACCTTACTCGATGATCCCGATGGACGCGCCATTGTTTCAAAATACCTTGCTGGTTTCCTGCTCATGGAAGATATGAAAATGGCAGGCGAGCTCACGCTCGAACAGGTGGCTTCCAATCATCCCAATTTCGTTTCACGGGAATCACTCGCGAAGATCGAAATGAATTTGGAGAAAATAAAATAGTCAAGAAAAGAGAAGCCTCAATGATATTTAAACGCAAACTCGGTCGATCTGGAATTGAAGTAAGCGCCCTTGGCATGGGATGCTGGGCAATTGGCGGCCCTTTCTGGGAAAATGGGACTCCGTTGGGTTGGGGTGAAGTGGACGATAAGGAGTCCATCCGTTCCATCCACTGTGCGATGGATTTGGGTGTAAATTTCTTCGATACGGCCAATGTTTATGGCGCAGGGCATAGCGAACGAGTGCTTGCACAAGCATTGGCAGGCAGGCGCGGGGATGTTGTCATAGCCACCAAGTTCAACGCAGTGTTTGATGAGCAAAGGCGCGAGGTGACAGGCTCTGATTCGACGCTTGCTGGCATTCGCAAAGCATGTGAAGGATCCCTTTCGCGACTCGGTACTGATTACATTGACCTGTATCAGTTTCACGATAATGGCTTCCCCGCAAATAATGCCGAACCCGTGCGCGAGGCGTTGGAGGGATTGGTAAAAGAGGGCAAGATTCGTGCCTATGGGTGGAGCACGGATTTCGTGGATCGCGCCGAGGTTTTTGCCGAGGGAAAGAACTGCACCAGCATTCAACTCCAATTAAATGTATTGGACGATAACGGGGAGGTTATCTCCTTGTGCGAGAAATATGATCTGGCGGCGATCAATCGCGGTCCCCTGGCAATGGGCTTGTTGACCGGAAAATATTCTTCAACCACGAGTGCATCCGTGGACGATGTGCGCGGCAAGAAAAGCCCTCAATGGATGAAGTACTTTAAAGATGGCAGGCCGAATTCCGAATGGCTGCAAAAGATGGAAGCAGTACGGGAAATACTCACCAGCAATGGACGGACCCTTGCACAGGGCGCGCTGGCCTGGCTATGGGGCAGAAGCGGACAGACCCTGCCTATTCCAGGGTTTCGCACGGTGGAACAGGTCAAGGAGAACTGCGGTGCCATGCAATTCGGGCCGTTGACAGTTGGTGAGATGAAGGAGATCGAAAAAATTCTGGATCGATAGCTAGTATTCATGGAAACGTTGAACTTCCTTGGGCAGGATTGTTGTTTGCTCGAAAACAAAAAAACTGAAACGGCTGGTGACTCAATCCGTGGGTCCCCTCAGGCACTGGTTGGAAAATTAAAATTAGAGCAATCAACGTAGGCCGTCATTGCGAGGGCGGTGCGTAAAGTGTTCCGCCCGAAGCAATCTCCATCACATTGTCGGGGATTGCTTCGCCCCTGCGGGGCTCGCAATGACATAACCAATACATTGAGGCACTATGCGTTATGGTCATTTTGATGATTTAAATCGTGAGTATGTTATCGAGCGTCCCGATACGCCTCTGCCATGGATCAATTATCTTGGCTCCGAGGCTTATTTTGGTCTGATCTCCAACACTGCGGGCGGTTATTCTTTTTATAAAGATGCGCGCTTGAGACGCATCACGCGTTATCGCTATAACAATGCCCCGCTGGATTTTGGCGGACGCTATCTTTATTTGCGAGATGAAAAAGACGGGAATTACTGGTCTCCCTCATGGCAACCAGTGCAGCGCGAATTGAAAGATTATTCGTGTCGTCATGGGATGGGGTACACGATCATTGCTTCGACCTTTAGCGGAATTCGCGCCGAGACGCGTTACTTTGTTCCGCTCGGAGAAAACTTGGAGGTCTGGCAACTGACCGTTACGAATCAGCGTGACACGGAAGCAGAATTATCTGTTTTCTCAGTAGCCGAATTTTGTCTATGGGACGCTTTGGATGACGCGACAAACTTTCAGCGTAACTTTTCTACAGGTCAAATTGAAGTTGAAGATCAAGTGATCTATCACAAGACCGAATATCGCGAGCGCCGCGATCACTTTGCATATTTTGCATGCTCAGAGAAATGTAAGGGTTTTGATACTCAGCGCGAATCGTTTTTGGGACTTTATCGTTCTTGGGATCGCCCTTTGGCTGTTGAACAGGGGAAGTGTAATAATTCAGTAGCATATGGTTGGCAACCGATTGGTTCTTTTCATGTCTGTTTTTCCTTGCAACCCGGCGAGCGAAAGCAGATTATTTTTCTTTTGGGGTATCATGAGAATCCGAAGGATCAGAAATTTGATCCGCCTGATTCGCAGACCATCAATAAGAAGACAGTCAAACCCATCATCAGAAAATATCTTCAGCAGTCCAATGTAGATTTTGCTTTTGATGCGCTTCATCTATATTGGAGTGAATTGCTTGGCAGTTTTCAAATCAAGACATCTAACCAACATGTGGACCGGATGGTCAATATCTGGAATGCCTATCAATGTATGATTACCTTCAATATATCCCGTTCAGCTTCGCTGTATGAGTCAGGAATTGGAAGAGGCTTGGGTTTTCGTGACTCAAACCAGGATCTGCTTGGATTCGTTCACATGATACCTTCACGGGCGCGCAAACGAATTCTGGATTTGGCCTCGACCCAATTGCCAAGCGGAGGCGCATATCATCAATATCAGCCGTTGACCAAACGCGGCAACAACGATATCGGATCGAATTTTAATGATGACCCGCATTGGTTAGTTGTTGGCGTCGCGGCGTACCTGCGCGAGACGGGGGACTGGAGCATTCTTGAGGAAAGCGTTCCCTATGATAATCAAGCGGGAAGCGAGATGCCACTTTATGAACATCTGCAACGCTTGATCCAATATACGTTAGATCGTCTCGGCCCCCATGGTTTGCCGCTGATCGGTCGAGCAGATTGGAATGATTGTCTCAATTTAAATTGCTTCTCGGATATTCCCGGGCAGAGCTTCCAGACTACAACCAATAAAGAAGGAAAGATCGCCGAAAGCATATTCATCGCCGGTCTCTTTGTTAAATCGACGCGCGCAATGGCTGACCTTGCCGAACACTACGCCTCGCAAGGCAGAAAAATCATTGGTCATTTCAAATTCATCCGCCAAAGTATTATCATGAATTGGCTGATCAAATGACCCAGACCATTTATCAATATGGCTGGGATGGTGAATGGTTCGTGCGCGCATACGATGATTTCGGTAATAAAGTTGGATCAAAGGAATGTGAAGAGGGAAAGATATATATTGAGCCACAAGGCTTTTGTGTTTTAGCCGGAGTGGGGTTGGAAAACGGAATGGCGAAGAAGGCATTGGACTCGGTCGATGCCCAGCTTGCTACGCCTCATGGGATTATGATTTTCAGCCCGCTTATTCTAAATATTATCTTCACTTGGGAGAGATTTCATCGTATCCGCCGGGATATAAGGAGAATGCAGGCATTTTCTGTCACAACAATCCATGGGTAATGATTGCGGAAGCTCGAATGGGAAATGGTGACCGAGCGATGGATTACTACATGCGGATCAATCCATCGGCGCGCGAGGAACTGGCTGACTTGCATCGTTGTGAACCGTATGTTTACGCTCAAATAATTGCCGGACGCGACGCGCCGACACATGGCGAAGCAAAGAACTCATGGCTCACCGGCACAGCGGCATGGAATTATGTGGCGATCACACAATGGATTTTGGGCATTCGTCCAACGTTTGACGGTTTGTGTGTATCACCGGTCATGCCGTCAGGGTGGAGTGGATTTGAAGCAGTACGCCGTTATCGGGGCGTCCGATACGAAATCCGCGTTGAGCGTAGAGGAAGCGGAAATCGTGTCACACTAGAAGTGGATGGCGAAATGATCTCTGGAACAATCATCCCGTTTCCGCCAGCTGGAACGAGGAGCGTGAAAGTCACTACCAAAGTGTGGTGAAGCGTGCCATTGCACGGCAAATCATGATGGAGGATAATATGGATAAATCGTTGCTTGAAATTCGTGATTATGATGGTGCAGGCTTTAAACCCCTGATCTTTTTTGGCAATTGGCGCGTGGCAATCCTTCGTCATGTGGATGAACTCCAGCCGGATCGCATTGATAGCATGGAACGGCATACCGAGACGGATGAAGTGTTCGTGCTATTGCGCGGCCGCGGAACATTGATTTTGGGCGGCAATGGAATCAAATGCGAAGGTGCTCTATCTCAAACGATGGAGATTGGCCGCATCTATAATGTAAAACGACTCGCATGGCATACGGTTTTGCTGAGTAGCGATGCATCCGTTTTGCTTGTGGAGAATTACGATACAGGTGAGCATAACACGGAATATGATGGATTGTCTGCGGAACAAAGTAGTCAGATTATGGAAACGGCACGGCACGAACATTTTATTTAAGGTCTGGTCGGTATTGGTTTCTCAATAGCCGGCTTTTGATAAAAATATAGAACAAAACAGACGCGTCCATGCAGCGCGTCTGTTTCTCAAATAGATAATCTTTATTCAACTGTTGCTGACGCGTCAAGTGATAATTTTATAGATCGGTTAACATCTATATAATCGCACCAGCTTTCATACTTTGCCACTTTGCCGCGGATCGCTTCGTGATAAACCTTTTGGATAGCGCGTGTAATCGGGCCGGTCTTGCCGTCGCCGATCTTGCGGAAATCAATCTCGCTCAAGCCGATGCACTCCGCTGCAGTTCCGCACACGAAGACTTCATCCGCGATATAGAGTTGGTCGCGTGAGATGAGTTGTTCGAGAATGCGATAACCCATATCTTTGGCAATGGTGTGAATGGCATGACGCGTCACACCTTCCAATACCGGCGCGGTGGATGGTGTAACGATCTTTCCGTGCCTGACCATGAACAAGTTTTCACCCGTACATTCTGCAACATATCCCTGCGGATCAAGCATGATGGCTTCCTGGAATCCTAAGCGCTCCGACTCGGTCTTGGCTAGGAAGCTGTTGGCATAGTTGCCTGAGACCTTGGCCTTGGTCATCATCACGTTTGGGTGATGTCGGGTGAACGAAGAGATGTTGGCGCGAATGCCCTTCGCTAATGCTTCCTCTCCAAGATAGTTATTCCATTCCCAGGCCGCGATGGCAAGCGATGGCTTGCCATTGTCCACGTTTAAGTTCCAGCCCCCGCCGTCCAGATACAGAAGCGGGCGAATGTAGCAATCCTTGAAGCCATTGGCTTTCACGGTTTGCTTCATGGCTTCCATTACATCGTCTGCTGTCCACGGAAGTTCGCGGAAGCCAAACACGCGCGCCGAATCAAGCAAACGCTCGGCATGGTCCAGCGAGCGAAACACCGCGGGGCCTTTCGGCGTATCGTAACAGCGAACACCTTCAAACACCGCCGCGCCGTAATGCAAAGCGGGCGTCAAAAAATGCAGTGTCGCTTTTTCGAACGGCACCATTTCACCGTTCATCCAGATATACTTCGATTCCATAGTCATAGTTTCTTCTCCTTTGGTGACTATAAGTGATTAATGATTTCATCCGCCATTTGGTGGGTGGTTAACGTACCGCCGATATCTGCTGTGCGACAGCCATCGGCAATGACAACATCCACTGCTTTTTCAATGGACGCGGCTTCGTCTTCCAGCTTCAACGAATAACGCAACATCATCGCGGATGAAAGAATCGTGCCAATCGGATTGGCGATGCCTTTGCCTGCAATGTCCGGCGCAGACCCATGGATCGGTTCATACAGACCCGGACCGGATTCCGATAAACTCGCCGAAGGCAACATTCCCATCGATCCCGTCAACACGGACGCCTCATCTGTGAGGATATCGCCGAACATGTTCTCGGTGACGATCACATCAAACGATGATGGGGACATAACCAGTTTCATGGATGCGGTATCCACCAGAACATGTTCTAATCCCACATCAGGATTTTGTTTTCCAACTTCATTTGCAATTTGTCTCCATAATCGCGACGACTTTAGAACATTCGCTTTATCCACCGATGTAACCTTTTTCTTCCTTCCTTTCGCCAGCTTAAAAGCGAGCTCCATCACGCGGCGGATCTCGTAATCGTAATATTCGAGCGTATCCACCGCGCGTTCGCGGCCGTCTTTGATGTCGCGTCCCTTCGGCCAACCAAAATACAAGCCGCCGGTTAACTCACGCACGACGATGATATTCACGCCTTTGAGTTTTTCTGGTTTGAGCGGCGATGAATCAATCAACGCCGGATGCACTTTGACCGGACGGAGATTCGCAAACACGCCAAGTCCTTTTCGCAATGCTAGCAATCCGCGCTCGGGTCTATCTTTTGCAGAGGGATCATCCCATTTCGGCCCACCGACCGCGCCCAACAACACCGCGTCTGCAGATTTGCAATCGGCAAGAGTTTCATCAGTGAGCGATGAACCGAAACGATCAATTGAACATCCTCCCATCAATCGTTCGGTGAATTTTAACGAATATCCCTGCTTACTGGCAATAACATCCAGCACGTGCACAGCCTCGCCAACCACTTCAGGGCCGATGCCATCTCCAGGGAGCACAGTAATGTTGAAATTCATCAATGCGCCACCATCAAACCATATTCGACCGAATCTGCCAACGCGCGCCATGAGGCCTCGATGATGTTCGTGCTCGCGCCGACAGTGCTCCAGCGGCTGGTACTATTGCGCGTGTCAATCAACACACGCGTAATAGCTTCGGTGCCATGATCTGAATCCAAAATGCGGACTTTGTAATCAGACAAGTAAAACTTCGCGAGTTGCGGATAATAACTCACCAAGGCCTTTCGCAAGGCAAGATCAAGCGCGTTGACGGGACCATTACCTTCTGCGGCAGTATGTAATATTTCGCCGTTCACACGCACCTTCACAGTTGCCTCGGCAAAAATGCCCCGTCCCTGGCGATGCTCGACGTTAACGAAAAAATCCACAAGTTCAAACGGGGCTTTGTAGCCATACTCTTGCCGCTTCAACATCATCGCTACGGATGCTTCTGCCGCTTCAAATGAGAAGCCGCGTGATTCCAATTCCTTGATCTCGTTGAGGACAGGAATAATTTCTTCATTTTCGACTTCCACTCCATGCTCTTCAGCTTTGCTCAACAAATTTCCGCGGCCAGATAAGTCGGACACAACCACACGCATTTTATTCCCAACCAAAGCCGGGTCCACGTGCTGATAACTTTTTTCACTTCGGCGCATCGCCGCAACGTGAACTCCGCCTTTATGTGCAAACGCTGATTTGCCAACGAATGGCAAATGTTCATCAGGTGTGATGTTGGCAACTTCCGCAACAAAATGCGAAAGCTCATAAAGTTGTGCAACCTTACCTTTGGGCAGACATTGATAACCCATCTTGAGTTCAAGGTCGGCTATGATGGAAATCAAATTGGCGTTGCCACATCGTTCGCCGACTCCATTGATGGTGCCTTGAACCTGCATTGCGCCCTCGCGGACAGCGGTCAACGAATTGATCACGGCGCACTCGGAGTCGTTATGAGTGTGGATTCCGAATGGATGAGCGAGAGCAGACTTGAGGTCAGAGATAATGCGTTGTAATTCCCACGGAAGAGTGCCGCCGTTGGTGTCGCATAAAACAACGGTCTCCGCACCGCCGCGAATCGCGGCTTTCAATGTCTCGAGCGTGTAGGATGAATCCGCTTTGTAGCCATCGAAAAAATGTTCGGCATCATAAATGACGCGCTTGCCATTGGCTTTGAGGTATGCTACTGACTGCTCGATGATGCGAAGATTATCTTCGAGTGTGGTTTGCAAAACGTCGGTGACATGAAGCGTCCAGCTTTTTCCGAAAATTGTGCAGACCGGCGTCTGCGAAATCGAGCAGAGCTTTTATATTGGCATCATCTTCGGGTCCGCCTTTGACGCGACAAGTGGCGCCGAAGGCCGCGATCAGTGAGTTCTTCCATTGCAGGTCGCGGGCGCGTTCAAAGAATTCCACATCCTTTGGATTCGAACCAGGCCAACCGCCTTCAATGAACGCCACGCCCAATTCATCAAGTCGTTGTGCAATCCGAACTTTGTCGTTGGCTGAAAGCGTGAAGCCTTCCGATTGCGTGCCATCGCGCAGAGTGGTGTCGTAAATCTGAACCTGAAGTCATGGCTGTGATCTCGCTTCAAACGCGGAGATCTCCTTTTCGAAGCCCATGATGTAACCTAGTTCGTCCACGCCGTTCAATAAGCAGGTTTTGTTGAACGCATCAATTGGAAAAGTCACTGAGCCATGTGGGAACGAAAGCGTTTGCGATAGAAGGTCAACGCTGAGTTCGGCATTCGGAACTTCCTCAGAGAGATCGAGCAACATTTTGTGGGTCGCTTCGTCCACAATGATCGGAAGCAAACCGTTCTTGAGTGCATTATTGCGGAAGATATCTGCAAACGAAGTACTGATCACGGCGCGGAATCCGAAACCGGTCAGCGCCCACGGCGCGTGTTCACGACTCGAGCCGCAACCGAAATTGTTGCCGGCTAACAAAATCTGCGCGCCCTGTGACTCTTTCCTGTTTAAAACAAAATCTGACTTGGGCGAACCATCCGAGTTGTAGCGCCAGTCGGCGAAGAGATGATCGCCCATTCCTTTTTTGTCGGTGGCCTTGAGGAAGCGGGCCGGAATGATCTGGTCGGTATCAATGTCGTTGATTGGCAAAGCAACTACGCGAGAAGTAAGTGAAGTAAATTGAGCCATTACATCATAGTCCTAACATCTGTGATCTTGCCGTTAATAGCTGACGCCGCGGCGGTTAGTGGACTCGCTAAAAATGTCCGCCCGCCTTTGCCTTGGCGCCCTTCAAAATTTCGATTGCTGGTTGAAACCGCATATTGACCGGGTTGAAGTTGATCGCCATTCATCGCAATGCACATCGAGCAACCGGCTTCGCGCCATTCGGCGCCGGCTTCTGTGAAGACTTTATCAAGACCTTCCTGTTCGGCTTGTTTCTTAACATCCTGCGAACCCGGCACCACCATGACGCGCGTGCTTGTTGAAACTTTACGTCCTTTGAGCACAGATGCCGCTAAACGTAAATCGGAAATGCGCGAGTTGGTGCAACTGCCGATGAAAACCACATCCACTTTTTGACCGAGCAGCGGCTGACCCGGTTTGATTCCCATGTAAGCCAATGCTTTTTCGAGCGCAGCTTTTTGCGAAGCGTCATTCAACGATTCTGGAGTTGGAACGCGATCCGTGATCTTCATGCCCATGCCGGGATTCGTTCCGTACGTGATCATCGGCTCAAGGATCGAAGCATTGAGTGTGATGGATTTATCGTAGATCGCACCTTCATCAGTCGGAAGTTCATTCCAACGCGCAACGGCTTGATTCCAATTATCACCCTTGGGCGCGAACTCGCGCCCGTGCAAATATTCAAACGTGACATCATCCGGCGCAACCATACCTGCGCGCGCACCACCTTCGATGGACATATTACAAATTGTCATGCGCTGTTCCATCGTCAGTCCACGAATGGCAGAGCCTTTATATTCGAAAACATGTTCCGTTCCACCGCCGATGCCGATCTTGGCGATTAGAGCGAGGATAATATCTTTGGCGGAAACACCTTTAGGTAATATGCCATCAACCCGAACTTCATACGTCTTTGGCTTCTTTTGCAACAAGCATTGTGTGGCAAGCACATGTTCCACTTCGGATGTGCCAATGCCGAATGCCAACGCGCCGAACGCGCCGTGCGTGGCAGTGTGACTGTCGCCGCAGACGATGGTCATACCGGGTTGTGTTCGTCCGAGTTCAGGACCGATGACATGGACAATGCCGCGATGCAAACTGTTCATCCCATGTAATGTGATTCCGAATTCAGCCGCGTTCGTTTCCATTTGTTTGATCTGTGCAGCTGCCATCGCGTCCGCAATCGGAACATCCAGCGGAGTCGTTGGAATCGAGTGATCAATCGTCGCGAGAGTCTTATCTGCGCGGCGGGCTTTTAATCCGCGTTGGCGTAGGCCATTGAAAGCCTGTGGCGAGGTTACTTCGTGCACGAGATGCAGGTCAATGTAGAGGACGGCAGGAGAATTGGGTTGTTCTGCAACAATGTGCGAGTCCCAGATTTTTTCGAAGAGAGTCTTTGGCATAATAGTCATAAATGTCATGGCAATGGGTATTTGTTCCAATCATCGCCCACAACGACAAGGTCAACTTTCAGCGGAGTCGGCGGCCTTGGTAACCGAGGCTGGTTGCGGATTTGAAAAGAGTCCGCTTATATCCCAGCCGGAAGGGATAGTATGCGGTTCGGGAAACGGGTCAAGCCAATCGATTTGAACAAAGTCTCGATCTTCATTTTGAGTATTCATGATTTTCTCCTTAATGTTTATGTTGTTGTGAAATGAGCTCTTATGTTGATGCAGTCATAGGTTAGCCAAGCATCACGCCGTAATCATTTTGAACAGATTGTAGACCTTCGGTCTGTGCAATGATTAGTTTGTTTAGAGCATTGATATAAGCCTTGGCGCTGGCGACGATGATATCGGTATCTGCGCCGTGACCGCCGTAGACGCGCGCATATTCAACTTCAGTTTGTGCGTCCATTGTGTGATGACCGTTTTTGCCTTCAATGCGAACAGTCACTTCGCCCAACGCATCAATGCCTTCGGTGATGGCGTGAATGTTGAACTCGAGCAGAGTGCTGGGCACATTGACAATTCCATCAATGGCTTTGTAGGTGGCGTCCACTGGTCCGGTGCCAATCGCGGCATGAGTATAGATTTTGCCGTCAGGTCCTCGCAAGCGGACGGATGCAGTTGGCATGTCCATCGTCCCGCAAGAGACTTGCAAGCCATTAAGCAAATACACATCGCGCGGCTGATAAAACTCGTCGGCGATCAGCGCTTCGAGATCCGCATCTGTGACCGTCTTTTTGCGATCCGCCAATTCCTTGAAGCGCGCAAAGGCTTTATCGAGTTCAACATCATCCAGCGAATGACCCATCGCGGCGAGACGCGATCGCAGCGCATGACGACCTGAATGTTTGCCCATTACCAATTTAGATTGGTTCACGCCAACATCTTCCGGGCGCATAATTTCGTATGTGGTTTGATGTTTTAACATTCCATCTTGATGAATGCCTGCTTCGTGCGCAAAGGCATTCGCACCGACAATCGCTTTATTGGGTTGGACAACAATGCCTGTGTAATTGCTAACCAGTTTGCTAACGCGCGCAATCTGCGTCGTGTCAATGCCCGTTTCTAATTCAAAGATGGGATGACGAGTCTTCAATGTCATTACGACTTCTTCGAGCGATGTATTTCCCGCGCGTTCGCCAATTCCATTGACTGTCACTTCCGCTTGGTGCGCACCTGCACGAATGCCGGCCAGAGTATTGGCTGTTGCCATTCCGAGATCATCGTGACAATGCACTGAAATCGTGATGCCTTCATGCATTCCAGGTGTGTGCTTGATAATGCCATCAATGAGATTAAAGAATTCATCCGGCATGGTGTAGCCGACCGTATCGGGTATGTTGAGTGTGGTCGCGCCGGATTTGATTGCCTCGCTCAACACGATGTACAAAAATCCTGGATCGGAGCGCCCGGCATCTTCGGGAGAAAATTCAACATCTGCACAAAGCGAACGCGCATATGCGACCATTTCTGAAACGCGCTGAATCACTTCTTCCGGATCCATTTTCAATTTATGCTTCATATGGATTTCAGAAGTCGCAAGAAATGTATGGATGCGCGGCTTCTGCGCGCCTTTGACCGCTTCCCAAGCTTTTGTTATGTCATCTTTTGAAGCGCGTGCCAGTCCGGCAATAACGGGAACCTTTGCATCGGAATCTCCAGCCGGAGGGTTACCAACCTCTTCAGCGATACGGCGAACAGCCTCGAGATCATCGGGGGATGCTGCGGGGAATCCCGCTTCGATAATATCCACGCCGAGCCGGGCGAGGTTGTGCGCCACTTCCAGCTTTTCAGCGGAGGTCATCGTCGCGCCGGGAGATTGTTCACCGTCACGTAAAGTTGTATCAAAAATACGAACATAGTTATTCATAAAACGCCTCTTTATTTCTTCCAGTTTTCCGGACGGAGAGAGCGGACGGCCGCGCCTGCCTGCCACATTTCCGATTCACGCATGATTTTGAGTTCTGCATCCAGATTCTCGCGATATTTTGGATCGCTATTCTTTTCCAAAACGATTCGTGTTTCCTCGCCGGCGACCACACTCCGATACAAATTATCGAATACTGGAGCAACTGCATCGCGGAATTTGTTCTTCCAATCCAATGCGCCGCGCTGAGCGGTGGTGGAACAATTGGCGTACATCCAGTCCATGCCGTTTTGCCCGACCAAGCGAATGAGGGATTGCGTAAGTTCTTCCACCGTTTCGTTGAACGCTTCAGAGGGGGAGTGCCCATGCTTGCGAAGTTCGTTGTATTGAGCTTCCATCACGCCTGCCAATGCGCCCATCAGAATGCCGCGTTCACCGGTCAAGTCCGAATAGACTTCGTTCTCGAATGTGGTCGGGAACAAATATCCTGCACCGATGGCGATCCCAAGTGCAAGCGTGCGTTCGAGGGCTCGACCTGTTGCATCCTGTTGAACTGCGAAGCTGGCATTGATACCGGAACCATCCAAGAAATTGGCGCGCACACTGCGGCCCGATCCCTTGGGGGCCACGAGTGCTACATCCACATGCGGCGGAGGAATGACGCCAGTTTGATCTTTATACGTAATTGAGAACCCGTGCGAGAAATAGAGCATGTCGCCTTCATTCAGGCATTCCACAATCTTCGGCCACTGCGAACGTTGTCCCGCGTCTGAAAGCAAATACTGAATCACCGTGCCCCGTTCCGCCGCTTCCTCAACGGAGAACAGTGTCTTGCCCGGAACCCAGCCGTCAGCCACAGCCTTATCCCAATTGGATGTTCCCTCGCGTTGGCCCACAATTACCTTGATTCCGTTATCGCGCATATTCAATGCTTGGGCTGGTCCCTGCACACCGTAACCAAGCACCGCCACAATTTCATTCTTTAAAACTTCGCGAGCCTTATCAAGCGGGAATTCTCCGCACGTGACAACTTCCTCCTCCACGCCGCCAAAATTGATTTTTGCCATAATGAAAATTCTCCTGATTTATGATTTGTTATAGTCACTCTTCAAGCATGACCACTTATGGTGTCATTTCAACCAATTCAAGCTCTTCCTGATATCGATTCCCGTTCACGCCTGGAACGCGGCGAACGCCGTCGTTGACACCGCGCGTCATTGAAACCTGTCCCGTGCGAACCATTTCCACGATACCGATCGGACGCAGAAGTTCGATCATGCCTTCGATTTTGTCCTCGGTTCCAGTGATCTCGATGATGATGGAATCAGCTGCAACGTCCACGATGCGAGCGCGGAAGATTTCCGCCAGTCCATTAACCTGAGCGCGGCGTTCGGGGCCAACTTTGACTTTGATCAAAGCTAAGTCGCGCATCACCGAAGGTTGATGCGTAACATCCTGCACGTCAATCACGTTGACAAGCTTGTAGAGATTCGCTTCCAATTTGTGTGCATCCACTTCCCCGTTAGGGCATCCCACAACAACAGTCATGCGCGAAACATCTGGATTCTCCGTTTTTCCGACGGCCAATGACTCGATGTTGAAATTGCGGCGGCGGAAGAGCGATGCAACGCGGTTTAACACGCCCGGTTTATTTTCAACTAGTGCGATGAATGTATATTGCATAATCAATTCCTATTCTTCCACTCTTGCAGGTCTTTGAATCATTTGGTCAAGTGATGCGCCAGTAGGAACCATCGGATAAACTCCATCTTCGCGCTTCGACGCGGAATTCGATCACTACCGGGCCCTGGGTTTGACGAGCCCATTCGATGGCTGCATCCACCTCCTCGCGTCTTGTTACAAGTCGGGCGGGGACTCGATGCGCTTCGGCGAGTTTAACAAAATCCGGTGTGAGCATGTCTACTGCGGAATAGCGCTTTGCAAAGAAGAACTCCTGCCATTGCCGAACCATGCCAAGAAAATTGTTGTTCATAATGGCGACCTTCACATTGGCACCCTCTTGAACGGCTGTTGTTAATTCCGCGGCGGTCATTTGGAATCCGCCATCGCCCGCGATCGCCCAGATTTCCTGATCCTTGTTTGCAAACCACGCGCCGATTGCAGAGGGCAAGCCAAAACCCATTGTCCCAGCGCCACCCGAAGTGATCCAGCGATTCGGTTTATCCAGCGCATAATATTGAGCGGTCCACATTTGATGCTGACCCACGTCGGTTGTGATGATTGCGCCGCCGCCCGTCGCTTTCCAAATGTCGCTGATCAGATGCGGTACATATAATTTGTCATCGTTGGGCCAGTTCATGATGCTGCGCATATCTGCCTCGGTTTTCCAATCGCTGATCTGCTTCAACCATTCATCATGATCATATTCATCCACCATGGGAAGGAGGTCGGTCAGAACTGTTTTCAAATCACCAATCAGCGGGACATCCGCCGCGACGTTTTTATGTAGTTCAGAAGGATCGATCTCAATGTGGATTTCTTCGCATGCGGCGCATACGCTTTCAAATTGCCCGTCACGCGGTCATCGAAACGCATTCCGAAGGCAAGGATCAAATCTGAATTTTGGATGGCCAGGTTGGTGTGCACTTCGCCATGCATGCCCATCATGCCGAGGCCTAATGGATGCGATGCGGGGAACGCGCCCAATCCCAGCAATGTACTTGCGACGGGCGTTTGAGTCTTGACCGCGAATTGCATCAGCGCTTCTTCCGCACCTGAAATCAGCACACCGTGTCCGCATAAAATGATCGGATGCTTTGCCTTCTCAATTAACTTCACCGCGCGGTCAAGCAACTCTTTTGAGGCATGGGACACAGGTTGGTAGCCGGGCAATTTCACTTCTTTGGGATAAACAAACTCGGCCTGCTCCACCTGGGCGTTCTTGCAGATGTCAATCAATACGGGGCCAGGCCGCCCACTGCGCGCGATATAAAACGCCTCACGCACAACTTCTGCGACCTCATCAGCACGTGTCACAAGATAATTATGTTTTGTGATTGGAAGTGTGATGCCGGTTACATCCACTTCTTGGAACGCGTCGCCACCAATCAAATGCGCCGCGACCTGTCCAGTAATGAACACCACCGGTGAAGAATCCATCATCGCCGTAGCAATGCCTGTGACCAAATTTGTTGCACCCGGCCCCGAGGTTGCCATCGCCACGCCAACTCTTCCCGAAGCGCGTGCATATCCATCCGCCATGTGCGCCGCGCCCTGTTCGTGTCTCACCAACACATGATGGACCGGATAACTCAACATCGCATCATAGATCGGCATGTTCGCGCCGCCGGGATACCCGAAGACTACATCCACGCCCTCGCGTATCAAACACTCCCACAAAATTTCGGCACCTGTCAGTTTCATTCTCTTCTCCTTATGATTGCAACACCGCGCCCGTATCTGCGCTGGTGACAAAATATGAATAACGCTTCAACCATTTCGATGTGACTTTGGATTTGAAGGGAGGCAACGCGGCCAAACGTTGATTGATCTCTAGCTCGCTCAAACGGACATCCAGCCTGCGTCCCGTTAAATCAATATCAATCATGTCACCAGCCCTGAGCGCGGCAATCGGCCCGCCTGACGCAGCTTCCGGTGACACATGTCCGATACAAGCGCCGCGCGTCCCGCCGCTGAAACGGCCATCCGTGATTAATGCCACCTTATCGCCTAATCCTTGCCCCATGATCGCGGAAGTTGGCGATAACATTTCCTGCATCCCAGGTCCGCCTTTCGGTCCCTCATAGCGGATAATGACCACGTCACCAGGCTTGACTTCATTCGCCAGAATTCCGGCATACGCTTCGTCCTGCGATTCATAGATCCGCGCCGGGCCGCTGAACTTCATCATTGTCTCGCTCACGCCGCCGACCTTGACCACTGCGCCGTTCGGTGCGAGATTGCCAAATAGAATCGATAATCCGCCGCGCTTCGAATGTGCATTTTCGTAACGACGAATCACCTGATCATCTTTGATCTCACAACCTTTGATGGATTCCCCAAGCGTTGTTCCACTGACTGTTATGCGGTGGAAATGCAACATGCCTGTTCCCCGCTGGACTTCATTCAATATCGCTGGGATGCCGCCTGCACGATGGACATCTTCCATGTGCCATTTTCCTGCAGGACTCACCTTGCAAATATGCGGAACTTTATCGGCCACTGAATTGATTCTGCTCAGCGGATAATCCATGTTTGCTTCATTGGCCAAAGCAAGTGTATGAAGAACTGTATTTGTTGAGCCGCCCATTGCCATATCCAATGCAAAGGCATCGTCAATCGCTTCTGGAGTTACAACATCGCGTGGCTTAATGTCGCGTTCGATCAATGTCATGATTTGTGATGCGGCTCTTTTCGCCAACGCTTCACGCTCAGGGGTCTTCGCTAACGCAGAACCGTTATAAGGTAACGCAAGCCCCAAGACTTCCATCAGACAGTTCATAGAGTTTGCAGTAAACATCCCTGAGCAAGAACCGCATGACGGACATGCAAATTTTTCCAAAATAGATAAACGCTTTTCATCAATCTTTCCTGCTGAATACGCGCCCACGCCTTCAAAGACCGAAATCAAATCAATGGCCTCGCCTTCAGGGGTTCTTCCTGCCGCCATCGGTCCGCCGGAAACAAAGATGGTTGGAATGTTGACTCGCATCGCGGCGAGCAACATGCCCGGTACAATCTTGTCACAGTTAGGAATGCAAACCATTGCATCGAAGCGATGAGCCTCAATCATCGTCTCAACGCAATCCGCAATCAGCTCCCGCGAAGGAAGTGAGTACTTCATTCCCACATGACCCATTGCAATTCCATCATCCACGCCTATAGTGTTGAATTCAAAAGGAATACCACCTGCCGCGCGCACTGCATCCTTTACAAGCCTGCCGAACTCCTGCAAATGAACATGGCCAGGGACAATATCAACATAAGAATTAACAATGGCAACAAACGGTTTATCAAAGTCCTCATCCTTTACCCCCGTCGCGCGGAACAAGGCTCGGTGCGGAGCTTTTTCATAACCTTTCTTGACAGTGTCGGATCGCATGGCTCTTTTCCTCTAAGAGATAAAATAAAAGAGCCGCCCGTGGTTAGGGCGGCTCTTTGCACTTACTTAAGGTATATTACTTTACTCTCACCGATGCCATCCTAACCGAAAGTTGATCCTTAATGATAGAGGACCGCAAGAAGGACGACAATAAGGGAGAGACTGAAGATCAAAGCGTTCATTTGTCTATAGGTATTCGTTTGATTATAGGCAGAATTGAAAATCCGTCAAGAGGCAAAATCAAATTCGTTGATTAGTTTTGTCTCTTGACCAATTTCCTGCTCGTGCGTAGAATACCGCCCAATATGAACTCAGTTTGTTTCACCATGTGTCCATGACTACAACTACCCTCCGGTTCACCAGTGAGGTTTTTGTGTTTGGACAGAACTAACCAAAACATAGGTTATATCGAAACAAAACGCCTCACGAAAACGTGGGGCGTTTTTGCTTACGATGCCAAAGGAGAAGAAATTAACATGCCAGAATCAAAACAAACGCTCGTAATGAAATTCGGCGGGACCTCGGTTGGATCAACTGAAGCGTTGATCCATGCCGCGCAAATCATTCGAGATGCACGCATTGAATGGCCGCGCGTCGTCGTGGTAACATCGGCGATGTCAGGTGTGACCAATCTTTTACTGGATAGCGCAACAAAAGCAGTACAAGGAAATATCGAATCCCTTCCCGGTGCAGAACAGACGTTGCGTAAAAAACATTTTGTCACTATTGATGAACTTATTCAGGATAAAATCCTTTGCACGGAAACCAAGGATGAGATCAACACGCTGATTTTTACTTTTGTGGATCTATGCAAAGCGATTGCGGTGCTTGGCGAAGCCAGTCCGCGCGCATTGGATGCGGTGGCGTCGCTCGGTGAGCGGATGAGTGTGCGATTGCTAACTGCGATCGTGAAGAACGCCGGTGTCAAAGCTCAAGCTGTTGAGGCGAGTGAATTCATCATCACAAATAATCATTTTCAAAACGCGCATCCTGATTTCAAAGCTACAACTGAAAAGACACGTTTTTTGTTGAATCCCTTGTTGAATGAAAGAATCATTCCCATCACCACCGGCTTCATCGGCGCGACGCCCGAAGGCGTGGTCACAACTTTAGGTCGAGGTGGAAGCGATTATTCTGCAGCGATCATCGGCGCAGTTCTGCCGGCCGATGATGTTTGGATTTGGACGGACGTAGATGGCGTGATGACGACGGATCCGCGCATCGTAACTTCAGCCCGTACATTACCTGAAATCACTTACAGCGAAATCGCTGAACTGGCATATTACGGTGCGAAGGTTCTGCATCCGAAAACGATCCGTCCCGTGGTTGATGCTGGGATCGGACTTCGCATCTGCAACACGTTCAATCCTTCGAATTCAGGCACGCGCTTGATTGCAAGCTCTAATAAAGACTCGCAGCCGCGTAATGGAGGACATGTTGTCAGAGCAGTAACAGCCATCCGCAAGCAAAGGCTAATCACGGTCGAAGGGCGCGGCATGCTGGGCGTCCCCGGCGTAGCCGCGCGCGCTTTCTCAGCAGTTGCATCTACCGGCACGAGCGTTCCGTTGATTACGCAAGCCTCATCAGAACAATCCATTTGTTTCGCTGTGCCGGCGGAGTTTGCATCAACGGTGGTCAATCAACTTGAAACAATTTTTTCAAGTGAAATCAACGATAATGACATTGATCGCGTCTGGATGACGGATGATATTTCGATTATCACCGTGGTCGGTGTCGGAATGATCCATACACCTGGTATCGCCGGACAAGTCTTCTCGCAACTTGGCAGGAATAATGTGAATGTTCTTGCCATCGCACAAGGATCGTCGGAAGTTTCCATCAGCATGGTGGTTGCTGCGGCGGATACTGAGAACGCTGTGAAATCATTGCATGAACTAATAGTTCCCTTGTAGGGTCGAACAACATTCATTGTATTGTCAAGAAAAGGAGTTCATCATGTCATTGTCTCAAATCCCTGTTGCAGTACTTGGAGCGACCGGCTCAGTCGGCCAGCAATTCATTTCGTTGCTCGATCATCATCCGTGGTTCACGGTAGTTGCCTTAGCCGCCTCGGATCGTTCGATTGGCCAACCGTACGCGCAGGCTTGTCGCTGGATATTGAATGATCCGGTGCCTGAATATGCGCGCGACATGGTTGTCGTTTCTGCGACGCCCGAAGCCATGGATGCAAAAATAGTCTTCTCCGCATTGCCTGCCGATCTCGCCAAAGACCTTGAGCCGCAATTCGCTCAAGCAGGCTTTGCAGTTTGTTCAAACGCATCATCGTATCGCCGTGCGGACGATGTGCCGCTTCTGCTTCCCGAAGTTAATGCAAATCATATTCAATTGGTCAAGCAACAACGTCAACAACGCGGCTGGAGCGGCTGCATTATAACGAATCCAAATTGCACCAGCACAGGTTTAACCGTTGCGCTCAAAGCGCTTGATGATTCGTTTGGCGTGAAAAAAGTTTTTGCAGTCTCCATGCAGGCGCTTTCGGGCGCGGGCTATCCAGGCGTTCCATCACTCGACATCAACGACAATGTTATTCCAAATATCAGCGGCGAGGAAGATAAAGTGGAATGGGAACCGCGCAAAATGCTCGGCAAATTGGATGGCAACAAAATTGAATTGGCCGAGATTGGATTCAGCGCGCATACGAATCGCGTCGCAGTGACGGATGGACACACAGTGTGTGTTAGTCTGGAGCTCTCGCGTCCGGCCAACCCAGAAGCAGCCGCGCGTGCCATGCCGCGATTATCTTGCACCAAACTCGGCGCGAGAGTTGCCCTCAACGCCGCGACCTGTTATCGAAGTGCGAGATGAAGCGGATCGCCCTCAGCCGCGGCTTGACCGTTTAACCGGTAAAGGCATGACAACCATTGTCGGCCGCATTCGCCGCGATCCACTTTTAAGTCTTAAGTTTGTAGTGTTGTCTCATAACACCATCCGCGGCGCGGCGGGCGGATCCATTTATAATGCGGAGTTATTGGTAAAAGAGAATCTGTTGTAGCCCTTGAAATAGAACAAATCATTATGATATAAAGCGCCGTTAACAATCCAATAATCACATTTATCCGGAGAGGCTGAGGGAACGGCCCGATGACGCCTCGGCAGCCTGATACAAGTCAAGGTGCCAACTCCAACAATGAATAGCATCTGTTATTTAACAGCTGGAAGATGAGAGGATGGTATACGCGTGTACCTCTTCTTGTACTTTCAGAAGAGGTCTTTTTATCCCTAAAGGGATGATATCTCATCTGAAGGGCGGGTAATTCATAACAAGGAGAGAAAGTCCAATGTCTGCATCAAATGTTCGTCAATATAGTTTTGCCACACGTCAGCTTCACGCGGACGACAGCAAAGCTTCGGAGCTTTTGCCGCTTTGGGAGGTTATGAAAGTTTTAGCTGATAGTGATACACCCGCTCAAGCGGAGATTGATGCGACAGTCCGCGAAGTCAATGACACGTTGACCCACACAACTCCAAGCTATCACAGCTATGAAACTTACCGAGAAGGATGTCTCTGCTTTTGAGCAAGGGTTGAACACTACCGTGCAAAGTTCAAGCAAAAGCAGTAGTAACACCCAAAGTAGTAGCGGTCTTGATGGGCCCGATGGCGGAGGTCCGGGTGGAGGCGATTCGCTCGATGGAATCATTACGGGCGCACCTCAGAGCATGACTTCCAGTATTCAATCAACACAGGCAACTATCGTATCATCGAGCCAGGTTCCTACCGAGTTGATCACCGCGCTTATCAAAGTGCTGAAGGAAAGAGCGAATACATAGAAGCCCAAAAGAAACCTCTACCTAGCAATGCCCTTGCTCTATAGAAGCGGTGCTTGCATAAACTGTAAGCACCACTTCTGGTAGTTTTACAATCCTCTGGCCGGTAGGCCGGCTTTAATATCTATACATTTTGTTTTAGACCTGACTGTTGTTTGCTCGAACATGACAAATGACACGTGCTTTTGAATAAAAAACCTGTTATATTATTCGTCATCAGAGGTCAGACCTCTGATGACATATTGCGAAGACAGTATGGGTTCCGAATTAAGACGGATCAAAACGACCAACGAGCCTCTTCATTATCAGGCGCAGTTTTACCTGCGTGATCTGATTCAGAGTGGTACGTATCAACCCGGACAGAAATTACCGCCAGAGGGAATGTTCGCGGAACAATTGGGGATATCGCGTCCTACTTTGCGGGAGGCACTTTATAAACTCGAACTAGACGGATTGATCGTCCGCAAGCATGGTGTGGGAACCTATATTTCGCCGTCCTACCAGAATCGACTCGATGGCGGACTGGAGGTACTCGAAAGCATTGAACATATTGCCCACCGCATGGGATTGAAAACCGAAATGGGGGACGCTGAGATCGAAGAACGCGCTGCTACGTCTGTTGAAGCCGCTGGGTTGGAATGTGATCCGGGGGAACCGATTCTATCTGTGGTTCGCATTATCCTAGTGGATGCGAAGCCGATGGCACATCTTTCGGATATATTGCCTCTCAAGTTCATGTGCAAACGGGATCTGGGTGCAAAATTTCAGGGCTCTGTACTTGACATCCTGCTTAAGCGCGGCCGACCGACGCTCACGTTTTCATTTACCCGGCTGGCCGCCGTCGCGGCTGACGACGTTTTGGCTCGCCAGTTAAAAATCCCACGCAAGTCTCCATTACTGAAGATGGAAGCAAAATTATTCACACGCGATAACTTAGTTGTAGACTATTCAGTCAGCAAGTTCGTTTCCAATTTTTTTGATTTTCATGTTATAAGACGAATTGGAAAATAGTCCCTTTATAATCAATGAACTGAGCTTATGGTAATCATAGTAAGAGTGATTTTATGGGTAACTGACACTTCGGAACTGCATCGGAGAAAAAACTATGCGAGCCAAGAAAGCAGTCAATAGTTCCTCCTCCATCCATCGTCCAGCCTTTGATTGGGGCGGCGTGGTGTTGCATCTGCTGTTGCCATTGGCAGGAGTTTTGGCTGCCCTTTTGATTGGCGCCTTGATGCTCGTCATTTTGAAGGCTAATCCCATTGCCGCATACGCGGCAATGGTTAACGGTGCCGCGGGCAGTGTTTCAGGGATCACGCAATCGCTGGTAAAGGCTACCCCTTTATTGCTGGTAGGTTTGGGAATTTGTATTGCATTTCGTGCGAACGTGATCAATATCGGGGGAGAGGGGCAGATCATCCTGGGTGCCATTGCGGCTACCTGGTTTCCACTGACTTTTAACACGTGGCCCGGATGGTTGTTGATTCCCGCCACTCTGACCTTTGGTTTCCTAGCTGGTGCTGTGTGGGGTTTTGTTCCTGGCATCCTTAAAGCTCGGTTACATGTCAATGAAATCTTGAGCACGATCATGATGAACTCCATTGCCCAGCAATTCATGTATCTACTTATTCGTGGACCATTGATGGATCCGGCTGGAATTGCCGCCGGGACATTTCTGGCTCAATCTGCGCGGATTCCCGAGCAAGCTACATTGCCTCGTTTGGTTCCCCAGACGCTATTGCATGTTGGGGCCATCCTGGCTTTGGTGTTGGCGATCCTAGTCTATTTCTTTCTTTGGCGTACAACGATTGGTTACCGCATCCGCGCTGTCGGTCTAAACCCAGATGCGTCGCGCTATTCTGGGAATTAATGTTCCTTTCTATCAGGCATTTTCGATGACTCTGGCGGGAGGCTTTGCCGGTTTAGCGGGCGCGATTGAAATTATGGGCGTGCAACACCGCCTGCTCGATGGCATCACGAGCGGATACGGCTTTACAGGCATTGTCGCCGCCTTGCTGGGCGGCTTGCATCCGTTGGGCCTGATCCCTGCCGCTATCTTGTTCGGTGGATTGCTGGTGGGCGCAAATGAAATGCAACGCACCGTGCAGGTGCCGTCCTCCCTGATCAATGCCATGCTGGGCTTGATCGTACTGTTCGTATCTGGAGCAGCTCTCTGGTCGCGACGCTGGGCCGCTCAGCGCAATATGGGCGTGCAAAACGAAGAGGAGAAATCATGAAAGAAGTCATTGGCGTTTTGAAAACGATGATCCCCCTCGCGGCACCATTCCTTTTTGCCGCCATTGGCGAAACCTTTGCGCAGACCTCAGGAGTGGTAAATCTGGGCGTGGAAGGCATCATGCTGCTTAGTGCGTATGGCGCATTTTATGTAGCCTTAAATACAGGCAACCTCTGGCTGGCTCTGTTGACGGCTGTGATCATCGGGCTGTTGATGGGCTTGTTAATGTCCTTCATCAGTGTTACGCTAAAAGCTGAGCAAGGCATCAGCGGTATTGGTTTGTATCTGTTTGGATATGGCATGTCCAGCCTGTTATTCGAGACCACGATTGGTACAGTAAAAACGATCAATGGATTTCAACCCGTCAAAATTCCTCTTCTGGGTGATCTTCCTGTGATAGGTCAGCTCCTGTTTCAAAATAGCATTCCGATATATGGCGCCTTCCTGCTTGTTCCCATCGCCTGGTGGGTACTGAACAAGACAACCTTGGGACTTAAAATCAAATCGGTCGGGCAAAATCCCGCGGCGGCCAATTCTTTGGGAATTAACGTGGACCGCATACGCTATTTCAGCGTTTGCCTTGGAGCGATACTGGCTGGTCTCGCTGGAGCTACCTTGTCTACGGCAGTGGTTAATCTGTTTCAGGACAACCTAACGGCCGGGCAGGGCTTCATCGCTGTGGCTTTGGTTTATTTCGGCGGTTGGAATCCTTGGGGTGTAATGGCTGGCGCTTTTCTGTTCAGCTTTGTAAATTCGTTACAACTATGGATGCAAGTTCTAGGCGTCAAAATCTCATCGGATGTTGCTGTAATGCTTCCGTACCTGATGACCATCGCGGCGCTAATGGTTAGTGTCAATCGCGCGCGCCAACCCGCTGCACTCAATAAGCCGTTTGAAAGAGGCGAGAGTTGAATCTAAATTGGCAAGGAGGTGATGCGACAAGAAATAGATAAATAAACCAGCATCGCTACTGCTAAAAGCCGGCATAATAAGCCAGCCACCTAAATAACGTCAATCAAAATGTTCTTCTATAGGAGGAAGAAAATGAAACGCAAAAGTTTGTTGATCGTAGGTTTGTTGTTGATTGCCATGCTGTTCACCGCATGTGCTCCTGCAGCGACGCCCGCACCCGCGAAAACCTTCCGCATCGCAGTCATCATGCCGAGCGCCACAAATGATGCGGCTTTCAGCCAGTCCATGTGGGTCGCGTTGCAATCGGTCCAAAAAGATATGGGAGGCTCATCGGCCTTAGAGATTGCATATACTGATAACCTGTTCAGTGTGCCGGATGCTGCTGCGGCTATTCGTGACTATGCCAGCAAAGGCTATGATATTGTGATTGCCCACGGCTCGCAGTACGGTTCGTCGGTGCAAGATATTGCTCCTGACTTCCCCAACACCACCTTTGCTTGGGGGACGGATGTTAATACATTTGGCATGAAGAACGTATATGCCTACACCGCCGCTGCGGAAGAGGGCGGCTACGTTAATGGTGTTATGGCCGCCAAACTTACGAAGAGCAAAGTCATCGGCGTGACCGGACCTGTTGATGTGGGCGATGCCAAAACTTATATTGATGGCTTCACACAAGGCGTGGCTTCAGTGGATCCGACCATTAAAGTAAATACGACTTGGACTGGATCATTCTCTGACGTAGGTCTGATGACCGCCGCAGCCAAGACGCAAATTGCTGCTGGCGCTGATATCCTAACCGGCTCCTCTCAATCTGTGGTTGGTTCCATCGGCGCTGCCAAGGATGCCGGCAACGTTTTGTGGTTTGGTACCCAGGCTGATCAGTCGGCGTTGGCTCCGAGTTTGGTTGTTTCCAGCCAGGTCTATGATTGGACTGGAATGTTAAAGGATATGATTGCCAAGCATCAAGCTGGCACGTTGGGCGGAGTGACCTATGTTCTGACCCTGTCCAATGGTGGTTTGAGCATTGCCTATAATTCAGGTTATAACCTGCCCGCTGATGTCAAAGCAGCTGGTGATGCCGCGATCGCTGGCATTAAGAACGCAAGCATTGGTGTTCAACCATAAAGGTTGAAGATATTACCCCTCTCCCGCCTATAAGCGGGAGAGGGGATTGCTTGATGAGTTTGTTCGATCAGCAAAATGACTCAGGTGAACTATGCCCTCTGAAACTCAAGTGACCCAAAACCGCCGCATCCAGCGTGTCGAGATGCGCAACATCGTAAAGCGTTTTCCCGGCGTTCTGGCTAACTCTGAGGTTTCATTCGATGTACAAGCCGGTGAAGTGCACGCTCTGCTCGGCGAAAATGGTGCCGGAAAAAGCACGTTGATGCGGCAATTATATGGCTTGTATCAGCCGGATGAGGGCGAAATCATTATCGATGGCAGGCCTTGTACTTTTCGTTCACCCGCGGATGCGATCCGCGCCGGTATTGGAATGATTCACCAGCACTTTATGCTTGTTCCGACTCTCACCGTCGCGCAAAACGTTGCTCTTGGGCTTCGTTCTTCTCGTGAACCGTTGCTTGATCTGGATTATGTTACAAAGCGCATCCAGGAACTTTCAGAGGCTTATGGCATAAAAGTTGATCCGCGTGCTTATGTTTGGCAACTTTCCGTTGGCGAACAACAACGTGTCGAGATCATGAAAGCGTTGTATCGCGGTGCAAGCCTCATTATCCTGGATGAACCGACCGCGGTTCTTACGCCGCAGGAAGTCAATGATTTATTCTCCACATTGCGCCGCATGGTCAGCGAAGGTCATTCGCTGGTTTTCATTTCACACAAACTGCATGAGGTCATGGATATTAGTGATCGCGTTACTGTGCTACGCGATGGAAAAGTAATTGGTACACGTCCGACGCGTGGAGTCACGCGCGATGAATTGGTCAAGATGATGGTTGGGCGGGAATTAAAAGAATTGGAACCGCGTCCGCTCAAACCGGGAGCGGTTACGCTTAAGATTGATGGACTCAAAACGATGGGAGATCGCGGCACCGAGGCATTGCATGGAGTTGACTTGGAAATCCATGCTGGTGAAATCGTTGGATTAGCTGGTGTCTCTGGTAATGGTCAACGTGAACTAGCTGAATGCTTGGCAGGAATGCGGAAAGCGATTGCGGGAAAGATTGTAGTGGGGAAAAATGATGTCACTGCATTTACTCTCAATCAGCGCATAGACTCAGGGATGGCTTATATTCCCGAAGAGCGCATGCGTGACGGGGCTATTCGGGAATTCTCTGTAGAGGAGAATATTTATTTGCACGATCATTCATCCCACCAATATACCAATGGCATCTTTCTTAATTTCCAGCGGATGGAGTCACATGCAATTGATCTGGTCAATGAATTCACGGTGAAAACACCCAGCCTCGATACACCGCTCAAGAATCTTTCCGGCGGCAATATTCAAAAGTTAATTATGGCGCGGCGAACTATCGCGCCGTCCAGAGGCTTTGATTGCGGCCCAGCCCACACGCGGCGTGGACATCGGCGCCACCGAATATATTCATCAGCGCCTGCTAGTCCAACGCGAAGCAGGCACAGCTATTTTGTTGATCTCAGAAGATTTGGATGAAATCCAAACCTTATCCGACCGCATTGCGATCATGTATGAAGGCAAGATCATCGGTATCGTCGAGCGCGGCCAAGCCTCCATTGAGCAAATCGGATTGATGATGGCGGGTATTTCGATGGATGAAGCCATGCAAAAGTCGGCGTGAAGAATATTTAAACGCAAAGGGCACGAAGTACGCGAAAATTCATGACATGCTCGCTGAAACTCCTTTAAAGAAAAAGCCCCTAAAGGTCTCGCAGACCTTTAGGGGCTCGTTTTGACGTATATCGCCATGTTTTATGTTATTGATTTTGCAAGTAATATTTCATAGCAGTATAATAATTTCGGAAGGAGGACCTTGAAATGAAACTTCTATTAGCTGGTCCAGGAACCGGAAAAACTACGAAAATAAAAACCTTGATAAGAGAACAATATGCTGATGCCAAAAGTATACTTGTCTTGTCATTTACCAATGCAACTGTAAATGACCTCACTGGAAGTTTTTCAGGTTTTTTGAACGTTCGATGCTATACATTACATAGTTATGCATTAATAATAAATCATTTAAACAATGTTCATATTTTAGATGATGTCTTTGAAACTCCTATCCTAGAGCGGTTTTCCAAAAAGTATGATTTTGATTTTGATAAATTATGTTACTTCTTTGGTTGTATAACTTTCGATGCAATGATTAAGGATTGCATGGATTTCTTGAAGGCAAATCCTGTTTACGGAAAGGAAAAGATTGGAGCTCTGGATCTCCTTATCGTTGATGAATTCCAAGACTTTAACTTGACAGAGCGAGAGTTAATTTATGAGCTATCAAAATATGCCAAAGAAACTATTGTTTTAGGCGATGACGACCAGTCAATTTATGAATTTAAAGATGCTGACCCTGTGGGGATAATTGAGCTCTTCAACAATACAGAAGTGGAGAAAATACCTCACGAAAATATATGCTTTAGATGCCCCGATATCATAGTTGATTATTCCAAAAAACTAATTGGCAAGAATAAAAACAGAATTGACAAACCTTGGGAAAAGGCAGGCAAGAGTGGGAATGTATTCTTCCAACAAATATTGACTCAAGAACAAACATGTCTTTTTATTCTTGATGAGATAAAGAATATAAAAAGGAAAGAGCCCGGAAGCAGCATTCTTATATTGAGTCCTGTCAGGTATTATGTTCAAGATTTAGTTAAAAAGCTGGATGAAGAAAAAATTGGTTATGTGGATTTTTGGACGTCAAAAATTGGCTTAGAAGACATTGAAAAGATATGGTGGCTGAGAGCAATGTTTTCTGATAAGAAGCTTTTAAATATGACTTTCATAGCCAATAATCTTTTTTCTGATCATTACAAGGCAAAGTATAACAAAATAATAAGAGATGCTTTGCAAAAGGATGATAGTGCAAGGTTTTTTCTGTAATTTCGATCAAGTGTTACCTCGCAATTTCATATTGCGATCAATTTGAACCTTCAAAAGTCATATAGGTTCTGCCGGTCAACCACTCCTCGCTGATCTCATTCAACACCGCTGAGACCAAACGGAGGCACGAAGCCTGATTAGGAAAGATCGAGACGACCCGCGCTCGGCGTCTCACTTCGCGGTGCAACCTTTCCACGCCATTGGTCGTGCGCAACAATTTTCGAAAAGCACCCGGAAAGGAAAAAACCGTTAAGCCTTCCGGGACATTGGTGGCCATCCACTCGGATAAACGCGAAGCACTCTTCTCGTATTTGCTCACCGCCTTGGCCAGATACGCTTCAGCGGTAACACGATCCGGAGCATTGAAGACGGTACGGATATCCTCAGCCACTTCGGTCTGCATATCTTTGTGCGGCACGTAGGCTTGAGCATTTTGTTGTAAATGGAACTGACATCGCTGCCAGGGAATGCCACCAAAGACTGCTAAGCGCGCTGCTCGCAATCCCGCATGGTCATCGCTGGTGATGAGTTCCACGCCACCGAGTCCGCGTTTCTTCAAACTCTCCAGGAAGGTGCGCCAATGGACTTCGTGTTCGCTGAGCGACACAGAAACGCCCAAGATCTCGCGTTTCCCTTGTGGCGTGACACCCACGGCCACTAAAACCGCCAGGTGACGCACCTGTCCATCTTCTCGAACTTGCTCGTAGTATGCGTCCAGGAAGAGATAGGGATATTCACCCAGCGGCCGTTCGCGCCACTTCTCCAGTTCCGCATCCATTTGAGCCGCAGCCTGACTCACCATCGATGACGAAACATCCACACCACACAACTGCTCGGTGATGGCCTTGACCTTTCTCGTGGACACTCCTTGGACATACATCTCGGCCAAAGCCAAGGTCAGTGCACGTTCACTTCGCAGTCCCTTCTCCAGTGCCTGCGGGTAGAACCCACCTTCTCGAACTTGCGGGATCGCAAAGGCGATATCTCCAACTCGGGTCCGCAGGGTCTTGGCTTTGTAGCCATTGGCGTGACCGATACGTTCTGGATTATGTTGGTAAAGTTCTGCATTCAAATGCTCACTTCTCTCGGCTTGCATGGCGGTGTTGATCACGACCCGGATCAATTCCGGCAGAACATCAAGTCCTTGTTCCTGCACCTGCTCCAATAATTCAGCAGGTAAGGTAAAATCTTCGCGGTAGGTCATGTGCTTCTCCTTTTGGTGTGGTAACCGCAAGGATAACACTTGACCTACCTTTCATTGCAATTTACAGAAAGCATTGTACACAACTAAAAGGATTTCAGTGAGCCTAACTTAATAGAGCAGACAGTAAATATGTTTCCAAACCCATTTAGTATTTATTTGATTAATACGCCAAGCATCTCAGCATTTATGAAAAGTCATCAAGAATATCTTGTGTTTGAAAAGTTTCTTGATCACGACAATTTGGAAGAATTGCTGAGAAATATATTTAGGAAGTTCAATCCAAGCGTTGAGTTTGTAAAAAACTATGTGAATGTAATGTCAATTCACAAGTCCAAGGGCTTGCAAGCTGATCATGTTTTCATTTCAGGTCTGGTGGATGGTGTGTTGCCTAATCAGATTAGGGGATTGGATACAATTGAAGCCCAAAGACGACTGCTGTTTGTTGGCATGAACTCGTGCCATGAAGAATCTCTATTTGATTTCACAGGTTGAATGGGAAGGCAAATACGTAAGTAAAATGGATAAATCAAGATTTCAATTTAATCCTCGCAAAAAGAAATGGGCTGGCAAAGCTTCAAATTTCATAAGTGAAATGAATTAAGTTCATGGTAATTTCTGTTCCCGTTTTAGGGAGTATGCAAGTTAATGTTTGTGTCTTTCGGCATGTACATGCCCATCCGACGTTTCATCCTTAGCTGCGTGACTAAGTTTGCGATTTGAATTGAGAAGCGCAATCCTTCCTTGCTAATGGATAGAGTTTATCATTGAAGTAATCAAACCTTATAAAAAGTGCTGACAAATTTTGTCAGCACTTTTTGATTCAAATTTATATTATGCGAGTCGTGCCTTCTTCGCTTGCTGTAATCCCCAAAGGATTTGTTCCTGGTCCACGGGCAAGCTGTCCACCCGCACACTGACCGCGTTATAGATGGCATTGGTGATGGCGGGTGTGGTCGGGATGCTGACGATTTCGCCCACACCTTTTGCGCCATAAGGTCCATCGTTGGTGGGATGTTCAACCATGATCGGAATGATGTTCGGTGTGATGGCAATTCCCGGAATGCGATAACGCGCCAAACGATCTGTAATCACGCGTCCTTCTTCAACGATAAAGTGTTCGGTCAGCGCGTTGCCGAGTCCCATTACTATGCCGCCTTCCACTTGTCCTTGCAAGCCAAGCGGATTGATAATTCTTCCAACATCATTTGCGGCAATCACATTCAACACGCGCACTTCGCCGGTGTTCGTGTTGACTTCCACTTCGGCGGCTTGTGCGGCATACGAGAACGCGACATGCATATCTCCGCCCTCGCCAAGCGGCTTTGTTTCCGGTGCCCAATATTCATACAGGGCGCGCGGTTCTTGTCCATTGGATTTCATTTCAACATATACATCGCTCAACGGAATGGAATATCCATCCACTTGCGCCAAGCCTTCGATGTAATGGATGCGCTCCGGCGGCTGATCGTATTTTTCCGCCAAGGCAGAAGTCATCGCGGCGCGCAACGTTTTGGCAGCCATGCGAGCCGCGTTGCCGGTAACATATGTTTGGCGCGAAGCAGTCGTTGGTCCGCCATCTGGAGTTAGGTCAGTATCCATGACGAGCACGCGAACTTTTTCCGGCGGCATGCATAATTCTTCTGCAACGATCATGCGAAGCACGGTCACCAAGCCTTGTCCGAGTTCTGCAGCAGAGGTGCGGACTTCAACGCAGCCGTCTTTATATAATTCAACTTCCGCGCCTGATTTATCGGGCGAGCCTCCGCCAAGGCCGGTGTTTTTGTATCCAGCCGCGAAGCCCCATGCGCGAATCAGGTGCGGCGCGTCCGCTACAGATTGAGGTGCGAACGAATCCTTCGTTCCCGATAAACGAATCATCTCAGCTTCGACTTTATCAATACAGTCGGTCAAGCCAACGCTGTCGCGTAAAACCTGTCCCGTGTTCGTGACGCTGCCGACATGCAAGGCATTCATGCGGCGTAGTTCAACGCGATCCAGATCGAGTTTCTCGGCAAGCATGTCCATCATGCTTTCGACTGCAAAGGCAGATTGAGTGACACCGAAACCGCGGAACGCTCCGGCGGGCGGATTGTTGGTATACATTGCGTAACAATCAGCGCGGACATGCGGAACTTCATAAGGTCCGGCGGAATGCGTGGTCGCGCGCGTCATTACTTTTTCGCCGAGCGAGGCGTATGCGCCGGTGTCGCCATAAAGCTCAGTTTCGACGGCAGTCAAACAACCATTTTTCTTCGCACCGATCTTGACTTGAATTTGGGTAGCATGACGTTTGGGATGAACCAGCAAACTTTCATGGCGGTCAAAAAGAAGTTTGACGGGGCGGCCCGTTACATTTGCCAGTAGCGCGGCATGAACTTGACCGGCAATATCTTCCTTGCCGCCGAAACCGCCGCCCATCAATTGTCCGACGACACGCACACGATCTTCGGGCCAGCCGAGAATGCGCGCAACTTGCTCGCGGTCTTGATAAGGAATTTGCGAGCCGACATAAATTTCCATGCGGCCATTCGATAACGGCACGGCAATACTACATTCGGGTTCAAGAAAAGCATGTTCCGTGATTGCAGTATGAAAGACGTGTTCCATCACTACGTCGGCTTCTGCAAAACCCTGCTCCATGTTTCCCTTGCGAACTTTGATGTGCTTGAGCAAGTTACCTGATTTATGCAAATCCGGCACATCGGTCTGACGCGCTTGAACGGGATTGCTGATGATTGGCTGTGGATCAAATTCCGCTTCAATCAAGCCGACAGCTTGTTCGGCAATCTCTTGAGTTTGTGCAGCAACGATCGCAACCAGAGTTGCCGACATAACGAACCCGTTCGTTCATTCCAACAATAGCAGGCCAATCATAAATAACCAGACCGTGATTGTGTTCGCCGGGAATATCATCAGCTGTTAAAACAGCTACAACGCCCGGCAATGCACGCGCTTTGCTGATGTCCAACCGGTGGAGAAAACCATGTGGGATGCCTGCGCGCTTCACGGCCGCATATAACATTCCATCGAATTTAAGATCATCAGAAAATTTCGCCCGGCCCGTGACTTTCTCTTCCGCATCGGGCCGCGCCACGATCTGACCTATGACTTGATACTTTTCTGCCGAGAGCTGAATTTTCGGCGGTGCGATCGGTTCACCTGTTTTCAAAGATTGCGCCGCGGCAAGGATTGAATTTTCAATTGTAGGATAACCTGCACAACGACATAATGTGTCTTTCAGTGCATATCGAATATCTTCCCGACTTGGATTCGGATTCCGTTTAAGCAACGCATACGCGGTGATGAGCTGACCCGGGATGCAGAATCCGCATTGCACCGCGCCGTGTTGGATAAAGGCTTCTTGCAATGCATGAAGTCTTCCGTTTTGCGCCAAGCCTTCGACTGTGACAATTTCTTTTCCATTCGCGCGTGCGGCGGGATAGATACAAGAGAGCACTGGCTCGCCATCTACCAAAACAGTGCATGTACCGCATTCGGCTTCTTCGCAACCAATTTTTGTTCCGGTTAAATTCAAGCGTTCGCGTAATAGCGAAGCCAGCATCTCGCCAGCGAGAGAAGGAAGTGAATATTTTTTGCCGTTAACAGTAAGAGAGAGTTGGGTGTTCATAATTGATTCAACCTTTAACTTCTTCTTTCTTAAAAGACTTTCTAAATCTATATTGAAAGCGGATGAGACAAAATCAATAGTATCTTTTTGATTTTGCAATGATGCTCTTGCCATTCGAGTTGTAAAGAGCCCTTTATTTCTAACCCACTTGGCTTCACTGGCATTGCAACTTGCCTTCCATTCAACTCTAGCAAGATACTCAGCTTTTTCAGGATCATCAGCATTTTCCATCATTCGTTTCGAAACTAAATCTAGCTGATCTAATCTCTTGCCATCTATTCTAAAATCTTTGGCAATTACTGCACGTTCAATTACTACACCTACTCCCACATAGCCTTTTTTACTCAAGTATGCGACAACAACATCACCTTCACGTAATGCTTGAATTTGCTCGCCCCAAATTTTTCCTTGCCCAGCCGATAGAAAGCCGTATCTCTTGCAATCTATCCAAGTCCTGTGCGGGCCCTCACCAACATTGAAATAATAGATTCCATTATGGTAGTCAAAACTATACAAATCCATATGCATTTTATTATGAGGACGAAACTTATCAACAAAGCGACCCGATGATACATTTGTTAAAGTCCGACCAAGTTTCCAGATTAGTGTTTTCTCAACCAAAAAAGCTTCGGTTTCGGTAAGGTCCTTTGCGATAACTTTGATGATAGGCTCTAATCCTGCCTCGCGAATTTCTTTTATTCGATTAGTTTTTTCATTATCATTTTCATCATTAAGATGTGCGTATTTTCTATCCCTTGTCCCTTTGCCATAATAAAACTCCTCGAAGTTTCGAGGGTCAATGTAGACATAGACATAATAATCTGATGATTCGCTCATTATTATGTCCTATCCCACGCGGCTTCGAGCGTATCTTTAAATAGACTCTTTGCTAAATGCCGACGGTATTCTGAGCTGGCGCGATGCGGGCTGGTGCGGAACTTAACATCTCGAAGGAGAATCTCGAGACCCGATGAGATTATTTCCTCATTTAGCAATTTGCCGCGCAGATTTGATTCACTTTCTAATCGCGCGCCACGGCTTCGGTCCGCCGGGACCAACTGCGATTCGGATGTCTGCGATTTGATTTTGTTCACGCGTCAACCACACAGCCAGGTTGATAATTGGCAAAGCTACACCTTGCGGACGCATCACGCGCTTAAACGCGGAAGCTTGGTTTTTACTCCGAAGAGGAAGATAAAAGCCGACTAGCAATTCATTTTGCGCTAGTGCGCTCTTGCCGGGTCCAAGAAACATTTCGTTGATTGGAACGCGGCGATTCCCTTTTTGATTGGCGACTTCAACTTGTGCGTTCAGAGCCATTAATGCGATTGTGCCGTCTGCCGCGGGAAGCGCATGGGCGACGTTGCCGCCCAAAGTCGCAATGTTGCGAACTTGCGGTCCGCCAATCAGTTCACATGCTTCCACGAGGGCTTTTGCATTTCGCGCAATCAATTCTGATTCAACAATGTGGGTATGCGACACAGACGCGCCGATGAACAGTTCACTGCCGCGAGTTTCGATAGGAGTCATTTCTCGAACAGAGGTTATATCCACGATGGTATGAACCGGTGGATGGCGACCTTGATCGAGATCAAGAATCAAATCGGTTCCGCCTGCGAGAGGCAGGGCAGGACCCGGCGCGTTGGCTAACGCGGAAATTGCTTCTGTTAAAGATTTGGGTTGGAGATATTCTTGCCAGAGAGTCATAGGATCGGTACCGGTGATGAGATGATTTGGGTTCAAACGCAAAAGTGGCGCTTTTCGACAGGCTCTTCACCTGACGCCGCTGAGAAGGAATCTTATCAGCGACCACCGAACCGATTATGCAGTTGATGTCTTTATTGTATCTCTAAAGTTTGAGATTGGGGAGACGTGTTGAATGAGAGAATGCTAATTGTCTAAGATATTGCCGATTAAAATCACATCATTTCCAGTCGCCAAGTAGCGAGTATAATCTTTCTCAGTTCGAAAACATCTATTGCACTTGAAGTATCGTAAGGCTGTGATGACTGATATTCTTCCTTTTCTAAAATCGTTAATTTCTGCGCCCGGTCTTTCGGCTTATGAAGGTCCGGTTGCGCGGCTCATCGAAGAAAAGTGGAAGCCGCTTGTGGATGAAATCTCCTCAAGCCGCCTCGGTTCATTGCAGGGACTCAAAAAAGGTCGCGGCAAATCGCCGCGCCCTTCGATCATGATCGCCACGCACATGGATGCTATCGGCTTGATGGTCACGAAAATCGAAGATAGTTTTCTGCATCTCGATGAGATCGGCGGAATTGATGTTCGCATTTTGCCCGGCACCCCGGTGATTGTTCACGGCAAACAAGATTTGTCCGGCGTGATCGTGATGCCGCCATCGAAGACATTGCCCGAAGATGCGCGTGATGGCGTGGTTGGTCTCCGCCATCTTCTCGTGGACACGGGTTTGCTTCCGTCAAGAGTAGCGAGTCTCGTCCGAGTGGGCGATCTCGTTTCATTCAACACGCCACCGACTGAACTTGCCGGTGATGTTATCAGCGGACATTCGCTTGATAATCGCGCGCTCCGTTGCGGCGTTGACGATTTGTCTCGAAGAGCTTCAAACGAAGTCGCATCTTTGGGATGTGTACGCTGTTGCCACATCACAGGAAGAAGAAACGCTCGGCGGCGCGGCGACTTCCGCTTTTCATTTGAATCCTGATCTTGCAGTTGCGGTGGATGTCACCTTTGCAAAAAGTCCCGGTGCGAATGATTGGCAAACGTTTCCATTCGGCAAGGGTCTAACACTGGGATGGGGAGCAAACCTTCATCCCTATTTGTATAAAAAATTTAAGGAACTTGCCGATAAACTTGAAATCCCAGTTGCGATGGATATCACGCCGGCTCATTCCGGTACCGACGCGTACTCGATGCAAGTTGCGCGTGAAGGCATTCCAACGATGGTAATTGGAATCCCGTTGCGATATATGCACACGCCCGTGGAAGTGGTTCCGGTAAAAGATATTCAACGCGCGGGTCGCCTGCTTGCGGAATTCATCAGCGGCTTGGAATTGGACTTTGTTTCCAAGATTTCATGGGAGGATGAAGATGCCAAATAAAACTCTCACAATTGGCGCGCCACAATTTAAATTACTGGAAAAACTCTGTAATGCTGTTGGCGTTTCCGGCGGCGAAAGCGAAGTGCGAAAGATCATTCTGGACGAAATCAAATCATCCGTTGATGAAGTCAAGGTGGACGCGCTCGGCAATGTCCTTGCGACCAAAAAGGGACGAGGAGAAAAGCGACTGCGAGTAATGCTTGATGCGCACATGGACGAAGTCGGATTTATGCTGGTTGCTGACGACGGCGAAGGAATTTATCGTTTCAAAATTATTGGAGGAATTGATCCACGTAATCTCGTGGGCAAGCAAGTGGCAGTCGGAAAAGAACATAAACCGGGCGTGATCGGCGCCAAGCCTATTCACTCGACCACTTCCGAGGAACGCAAGAAGCCCCTTGCAGATGATGTCTTGCGAATTGATCTTGGACCTGAATCGAAAATCAAAGTTGGCGAGCGCGGAACATTTACATCGAACTTCCAACGCGTCGGCCCGTCGCTCATGTCGAAGTCGTTGGATAATCGTCTAGGCGTTGCGACCTTGATCGAACTCCTTAAAGTTTCATATCCGAGCCTTGATTTATGCGCGGCGTTTACCGTGCAGGAGGAAATTGGCTTGCGCGGTGCAAAGGTCGCGGCACAATACTTCAAACCTGACCTTGCAATTGTCATTGACGCGACCCCAGCAAACGACCTGCCCATGCAGTTTGAAGGCGAGAACATTTTTTATAATACCAAGCTTGGCTTGGGTCCCGCGATCTATGTTTCCAATTCTTCAACCATTGACGATCCGCGCTTGGTTCGTTTTATCCAGGATGCCGCACAGAAGGCGAAGATCCCATATCAAATCCGCCAGCCGGGTGGAGGAGGTACAAACGCGGGCAGTATCCAACGCGCGGGAGTGGGTGTGCCGGTAGTTTCCATTTCTATTCCGCATCGTTATACTCATTCCGCAATGAGTGTGGCTCGTATTGAGGATTGGAAAAACATGCTTGCCTTACTGCACGTTGCCATCAGTCAAATCACGCCAGGGTTTTTGAAGCGGTAGATAAAATTTAAGACGAGGAAATCTATGAAGCAACTCATTCAAAAATTGACCGACACCTTTAGTCCATCGGGTTACGAAGATTTGATTCGAGATGTGATCCGCACAGAGATCAAGGGATTCGCGGACGATATCCGCGTGGATGCGTTGGGCAATCTCATCGCACGGAAAGGAAATGGTGGTACGCGCGTCATGGTTGCGGCGCATATGGACGAGATCGGGTTGATGGCGACTCATGTGGACGAGAAAGGTTTCGTGCGTTTTACCGGAATTGGCGGCGTGTATCCGCGCAATTTACCCGGCGGACGCGTGCGCTTCGTCAATGGAACGCGAGGCGTGATCGGACTCGATGGAGGAGTTTTTAGCAATGATTTACCTCCGCTTGAAAAAATGTTCATTGATGTTGGCGCGTCGAGGAAGGATGATTGCCCTATAAAGACTGGCGATGTCGCTGCATTCGAGAGACCGTTTTTGGATTTGGGCAATCGAGTCGTTGCGAAGTCCATGGATGATCGGATTGGATGTTCAGTTGCAATTGAGTCGCTGCGCGCCTTGAAGTCAACCTCGAATGAAGTGTATTTCGTATTTACCACGCAGGAGGAAGTCGGCACGCGCGGCGCGCAGACTTCAGCTTACGGGATTGATCCTGATTTAGGTTTCTCAATCGATGTTACTGGTTGGGGTGACACGCCCGGACAACGAGATTTTGATGTCGCGTTGGGAAAAGGCCCAGCGATCAAGATTCGAGACGGCGGGATGTTGTCCGATCCGCGTGTTGTAGATTGGATGATTGGCATTGCTCAAAAGAATAAGATACCTTATCAGCGGGAGGTTCTTTTGGGCGGCACCACCGACGCGCGTGCCATGCAACTTGTGCGCGGCGGTATTCCGGTTGGTTGCATATCCATTCCGTGCCGATATGTTCATTCGCCCTCGGAGATGATTGATTATAGTGATGTTCAAAATGCAGTGAAATTGGTCACGGCATTGCTCCGCGCCCCGGTAAAATTGCCCTTGAATTGGCGTTGAACATTTTGACTTAGCATGAATACTTATTAGGTGCTGGCCACTTGAGCCATGGGCGTGTAGATACTGACGCACTACTGGCATCTTTTGTCTGTCCCAAAACGCGATGGAAGGACTGGCTTTTTTCTCATCGCGGCAGAGGAACGAGCGCTTCAATATTTCCCAGATTCTGCCTTATAATTCTCACACCTAAATTGAAGTATTTTTCTGAAGGAGAATCCCTAATGAATTCCAGGAAAACATCTCCCGCATTTCTTCTTTCGGTGACCGTTCTACTGGCAATGTTGGCCAACGGAATATGGACGATTCCTGTGCGAGCCGATAGCAGCACCGGAACGCCGCCTGCTAACCCACCCTCGAGCGGAACAGGTTCATCCAGAAAGGCGAAAGGCTCACCGTCGGATTCGCTCTCGCAGGTTCCATCTGGCACTGAGATGGTGTTGGTGGATAATCAGGGTAATAAAGTCCCGTTGGGAAGCGAGGAGGCGCAACAAATCGTTAATAGCGGCGACCCAATTTGGTGTCCAAGTAAAGTTGCGACGCCGACACCTGGAAAGAATGGTTGTACATCACCTTACACCAGCGGTCTGGATTCGCTTGTAAGTGATATTAATTCGGGGTCAATAACTATCCCCCTTGTAAATGGCACTATTTGGATCGAAGGTGGATCAGATCCTTCTAGCAATGCAATATCCCTTGACAGCAACACCCTTTCAACAAGTGTCAATAAGAATATCGTAAACTTCTCGTTGACTTTGAAAGGCGGCTGGAATGGATGTACGTCTACTCAGCCTGCAGTTTGTTCAGGTGGGGTCACCACTTCCAATGCGTCCGTATTCAGCGTTCCAATCAGTATTATCGGCTGGAACAATAACGTAACTTTGAGCGATATTACGATCAACGGCGCAACGGGAGATGGGCTGATAATTAGAACCAAAAAGAATATCACATTGACCCGCGTGAAATCCAACGACAATACTGGGAGGGGAGCGAACCTTGATAATTGTCTACTGAGTAGTGGGCATTGCACAGCTAGCGGTAATGTGACGATCGCAACCGGCCAATTTGATTCAAATCAAAACGGAGATGGCTTGGATGTGACTTCGGGAGGGACGATTACCGTCTCTAATGCAGACGCTAGTTCGAATACGGGCACTTGTGATAGCACAGATTGCACCGGTGTTGGTGCCATATTTGATAATTCATTGGCTGCCAAGCCAAGAGTCTTGACGCTCAGTTATGCAAATAATACTAATAACTATAGTGATGGCTTACGTGTTCTTTCTGCCGGAGCTGTAATACTTAATTATGTTACAGCCAATTACAACGGAACTGCTGGAACTACTAACATACCCAATGGTACTGACGGACACCCTCTTGATGGTCTCGGTATGGTTCTGCAGAATAGTTTCAATGGCGCAACATCTAAGAGCATAGTGACGATTAAAGGCTCCAATCAGTTCACTCATAATTATTTTAGTGGCTTGTCAGTTTTGAGTTCAGCCGCGATCACGGCCAGTAACCTAGATGCTGAATTGAACGGCGGGTCAGGGGTTTCTCTTGTGAACAGTAACGCGCCACTGGGTAGACCTTCAATCCTCCTAACCTCCGGCAATAACTCTCTCTATAATGTCTTTACTGCCAATGCGTTCGACGGATTGGATGTTTGGTCGAATGGATCAATCGCGGTGAAGAATATTACCGCAAACGGCAATGGTACTTCGACCACAACCAATGGCGGTGTGGGGGCGTGGCTTGAAAATGATTTTACAACTGCCGCAAGCCCTATAACATTGAGCGGAAATAACACCTTCAGCGGAAACTATTCGTGCCTTGGTGGGACGCCATGTGACCCAGTGACTAATCCACCTTATGGCGGTTTGACCGTGTTCAGCAATGGTGCCATCAAAGCCAATAACATCACAGCCAGTGGCGATTTGGCCGGGGCGGGGGCTGATTTCGATAACTCTCTTGCTTCGAGCGCTCAACCTGTCACGTTGACGGGAGTCAACTTGTTCACCGATAATTCGTACTACGACGGCCTCGATATATTTAGTGTCGGGGCAATTACGATCAGCAACCTCAATGCTATTCATAACGGTAATTCCTCTCCTTTTGGTTACGGTGCTTATCTGGATAATTGCCAAGCTTTTTTCAGTCAATCATGCTTCCTGCTTACATCACACCCAATTACTCTCACTGGCAATAGCGCCTTCAAATATAACGGGTTGGATGGCTTGGATGTATTCACAAATGGAACGATTAAGCTCAGTAGCGTCAGCGCAGATTCCAACAGCGGTACTGGCGTTTATCTTGAGAACGGCACTACCAACTTTAGCTCTGGTGTAATCCTGACCGGCACCGATTTTTTAGTAACAATGGTGGCGATGGATTGGATGTACTTAGTTACGGTGCAATCGCATTGAACACGATTAGCTTGAACGCCAATGGGAATTCTGGAGTTGGCAGTCCGTGTCCTACCGCTCCGATCCCAAACACTAACTGCCCTGGTTCAGGCAATGGCGCTTATCTGGATAACTATTACTCAGCCACGGGGAAAACAATCACTCTAAGCGGCGTAAGTTTCTTTGATGGGAACCATGATATTGGTTTGGCTGCGTTCTCAAAGGGTGCCATCTCTGCCAGCAATGTGACTGCCAATGACAATGCAAATGAATGGGGAGTCGAGTTGGATAACACGATTGGCGCGGCGAGCATAACCCTTTTTGGCACGAATGTCTTCAATGGAAACGGTCATGACGGCCTCACGGTTTCATCCAACGGAGCGATCACGTTGAGCAGTGTCACAGCCAATAACGATGGACAATCCCATGTGGCCAATGTCTTTGGGGTTTGGTTGGATAATAGTGGAGGCACGAATCAGATGGTGATGTTGACCGGCGTCAATATCTTCAATGGCGATTACAGCGGCGGCATCTACGTGAACAGCAAGGGTGCCATCAAACTCACCAACGTCACCGCGAATGATAGCATTGTTGGTCCTGGCGCCACGCTGCTTAACGATATTGGTAAATCCGGCATTACGCTGACCGGCTTCAGCATGTTCAACAATAATGCAGGCGATGGCGCCGATATCAACTCCAGCGGAACCATTACGTTGACCAAGATCACTGCGGATAATAACGTAGGAGACGGCTTAAGCATTGATAACGGCGCGCCATCCTATTTGCCCGCTTATACCTATTCCGGTAAACCTAATAATGTTGTCATCACCTGCGGCAGTTTTGTTGATAATACCGGCTTTGGAGTCAATGCCAAGCTGGCAAGTGGCAAAACGCTAAAACTTGTGGGTGGCGTATTGTTCAATAACTCCGGCGGCGATATACCGCAGGTCGGATCAGGGTATTTGATTAGCGTCAATCAGGTTTGTCCATAGCCGTATCTAATTAACCTGATCTTGAGTGATAGATGAAAATGACCGTCACTGTGAGGGTAACGGTCATTTTCATTTTGTCTTATATTCCTAATTCAACTGCCAGCACATCGTAATACGTGCCCGCGCCGAACCCGTCGAATAGAACGTGATCGCCGGGTTTGATCTGCGGAAGCTGCCTGAGAAAAGCGATCATATTCGAAGCCGCGCTCGACGTTGCCGAAATCCTTTAACAGCCATGGCATCGGAAAGCTAATACCTTCCTTAAGCAGTTGTTTTTCTTTGAGTTTGTTGATCTTGTAATTGGCATGATGAACGATGGCAACTGCCAATTTCTTTTCAGGCGTGCCGAGTTTTTCCATCAATTTTTGATAGGAACCGAAAACATCGGTCACCGCCTGAACCCCTGATCGCACAAAGAGCTTCACCATGCCCATCAGCCCAGCCATGGAGATGTTTGAGCCATCCTCGGGTTCGTGCATCAAGCCCGCGACCCGAATGTATGATGCTCCTTCCTGAACCACTTCCACCAATTTGCCAATTGCTTTCATGCCCGAATGCGGATACACCATGCGAATTTTTAATAAACCTTCTTCGTCAAAAACTTCCATGCTTTTGCCGACGAGAAACTTGATGGTCTTTCCGGGAATAAGGCCGATCATTCCGAAGCCGTTTCCAAAAAGCTGCAACGCGTTCTTATCTTGTGACCGGCCGAGAAAACGACTCAAGCCTTCAATCCCGCCCACCAGAACTTTTTTGCCGCGCAACTCTTCCTCGATATTGAGTTGTCCCGGTTGAGAAAGTTCAGGATTGAGAACCAAATTCAAAGCTCCGACCGATCCGTCACAGGCTTTGTGTACGCTGACTTTAATGGCATTATCCGGGATTCCTGCACGCTGGGCAATCTCCGATAGATAATTATTTGTAATCGGCCCGCTCGTTCCAACAAGCAACCCCTGGACTTCAGACGGCTCCCAGCCATTGCTTTGCGCGGCTTCTTTAATCAACCGCGTCCCAACCTCTAATTCCAGTTGGTGATTTTCTTCCTCAGTCAATATAGGGACGTGCTGGCGGCTTACAAATCCCAGATCGCCGAGTTCCAATTGATCACCTTCTTTCAATGAATGTCCCATGCGGCTCGCGACAAACTCCGGAAGATTGGCATTGCTATAACTTTTTCCCCATGATCCGTAAGCGCCTCCAATTGCAAGTTCCTTGTTCAATACTTGTTCAATGCCAAATGGAATCCCGCCTCCAATTTGGATGATATCCTTCTTGATATTTGGGCGCTCGTAAAATGAGCTAACTTCTTGAGATTTGTTTTCTGAATTTGCATCTTCGGTCATGATAGTTTACTCCTTACAGATTTTTAATTATAACCCTGATAGCCGCGTTTAGCTTCGCGTTAAAGTCGTCAACGCCGCAGCGCCGAACGCCACAATGACTCCGCCTGCTATTCGATTCACCCAGACCATCCATTCTGGCGTGAAGCGTTCGCGGAAAAAACCAACGCCTGTGCTTAATGTGAGCCACCATGAGGCTGAACCGAGGAAAACTCCGCAAACTAAAAACGCGGCGGCAAGATAATTGCCATTTGCGTTTGCGAATCCCAGGCCTACAAAGATGATGGTGAACGAAAGGATTGTGGCTGGATTGGTGAGCGTAAGAAAAACGGTCGATAAATATGCACCAAGCAATCCGTTGCTGGTTGACTTTGGGTTCGCGGCTGCTTCAGCGGGCCTGGACAATAATGTGCGAACTCCAAGATACAACAAGAAGATGCCGCCGATTAATCGAAGCCAAAATTTTCCGCTGATCAATATATCTTGGACAACAGTCAAGCCAAAAGCCGCGACCGACCCGTAACACATATCTGCCGTTGCCGCGCCGAGTCCGGAGAGAAAGCCAATCAATCGTCCGCTTGCCAGCGTGCGTCGGATGCATAACACTCCAATCGGTCCGACTGGAGCCGCAATGGCAAAGCCAATCAGAAAGCTTTTGATCGCGAAGTTCATATTATGAAAAAGCGCACCGTCACCGATGCGCTTCTCTGGTTGATGTACTATTTATTGAGCGGTTCCCGGTTGAGCCTCAGTTTTTCGCCTGAACCAGGTTCTCCATTCGCGATTCTGCCATACGACCAAAATCGGCGAGGCATTGAAAATGGACGAATAGGTTCCGCTGAAGATACCCACCAAGAGAATGATCACGAAGTGACGCGTCGTATCGCCGCCGAATAGCGCCAATGCAAACAAGGTGAACATCACGGTAAGTTGGGTGTTGATCGAGCGGTCAAGGGTTTGGACAACAGAATGATTGACGAGTGTTTCGTAATTCACGCGGCGATAAATATTGGCGTTCTCGCGGATGCGGTCAAACACAACGATGGTATCGTGCACGGAGAAACCAATCACGGTCAGCAAGGCAGTTAGAAACAGAGAGTCTGCTTCCCAGTGCAGGAAATATCCAAGCATGGCTTGCACACCAAGCACAACGAATATATCATGGAACATTGCGATGATTGCCGCCGTCCCGTAGCGCACTGGATGTTCAATACTGCGGAAAGCAAACCAGACATAAAGGATGATGAATATTGCGGCGGCGAGGATTGCTAAGCCGGCTGCATTGGTCACCTCTGCGCCAATCGAGGCAGAGATCGAAGTGAAATTCAAATCGGTCACAGTACCGCCAAATTTATTTTGCATTGCCGTGATGATTTTGCCTTTGGTGGCATCATCAATTTGTTTGGATGTGATCGAATATGAGTCGGTACCAAGCGGCTGGATGAGCGAGTCGCTCAACGATTGACCGGTGGTGGATTGAAACTGATTGTATACAGTTTGAATATCATCCATGGATGGAAGCGCCCCGGAGAATTGGACCTCGAGCAGGGACCCGCCTCGAAAGTCAATGCTGAGAGCGAGCGGACCCTCGCTTGGATTGTTGATCCAATGGATAGCCATGAAGATGATTCCCGGTACAATCACTAGCAGGGAAATTAGGAAGTAGAGATAACGGTTCTTGATAATGTTCATGAAATACTCCTACAACCCGAACCAGGTCGGATGTTCGTCCAGTTTGAGGTTATCAAGCACAACGTGCAGATAGGTGCGTGTGACGATAATAGCCGTGAACAACGAAACAATCACACCTAAAAACAGGTTGATAGAGAAGCCTTTGACCGTGCTCGCGCCGAACGAGCTGCCGAAAATATATAGAATGACACAGGTAATGAGTGTGGATGAATTTGAGATTCGCGAATGGAGGGCCAAGCGCGGCTCCAGCCAAGATCAATTGCTTGGCGCAGTGTGCGTCCCGAGCGCAATTCTTCCTTGAGACGTTCGAAGATCAGGACGTTTGCATCCACTGCCATGCCGATGCTAAGGATGAAGCCTGCGATGCCAGGGAGGGTCAGTGTGATCGGGATGCTCTTGAAGAGCATCAAAGAGATCAACGTGTACGTGATTAATGCAAGATCGGCAAGAATGCCGGGCAGGCGGTAATAAAGTCCCATGAATAAGATGACGACCGTCAAACCGATTGCACCCGCAAGCAGACTTTTGCGAACTGATTCTGCGCCAAGGGTTGGACCCACCGTCTGACTCTCAACCACTTTCACAGGTACAGGCAAAGAACCATAGCGCAGTTGAACTGCGAGGGCGTTTGCGGTGTCGGAGGTAAAGTTACCCTGAATAACACCCTGTCCACCGGTAATCGCCGAGTTGACTACAGGTACAGAAATAGCTTTCTTGTCCAGCACAATCGCGAGATATTGACCGACGTGAGAAGAGGTGTAATCACTAAAGACTTGCGTGCCACTCGATTTTAGCGTGAAGGCAATTTCATATTGTCCGACTGAACTGGTTTGAACTGCAACCGTATCCAATGCTGCACCGGTCATCACAGTGTGATATATAATCGCTGGCGCAGTTGTAGCTGATGACGGTTGAGCGGTGGCGGATGGTGTGGTATTGGCAAGCGGTGTAGCGGTGATGGCAGGTTGAGCCGTCGCGGTTAGATTGGGAGTGGCGATCGTAGGTTGGCCTGTACCACTTGTGCCGGGTTTTTGTGTAGCGGATGTTTGACCATAGTCGGTTTGGATGACTGTGCCTACCGGCACCGGATTGGCTCCCATATCCACAAATTCAAGCAAGCCGGTTTGTTGCAAAGCGGCTACCACTTGTTCGGGATTGCTGATGCCGGGAAATTCTGCCAAGATACGGCAGTTGCCTGCAACTTGCATCGTGACTTCGCTGACGCCCAAAGCGTTCGCGCGGCTTTCCAGGATTTGACGCGTTACAGTCAGTTCGTTTGGATCTACCGAGGCGCAGTCGGGGACATCGGCTTGAAGCAATACTTGAAGTCCACCACGCAGATCGAGTCCAAGGTGGATATCTGTGTTGAGATTAACAAGCGTTGTATCATTTGTTGGGTTGGTAATCGTGATATTATTGCTCAAGTCAACCCAGAGCGAAAAGGCGATGAGCAGAATGATCACAACCAACCAAATATTGCGGCTACTACGAGACATCGTTTACTCCATCTAGCATGGTTCATTAGTCGAACCATAAAAATACCAGCTTTTCGCTGGCGCCATATGATTATACTCTGAAAGTATGTGCTTGTCAGCGGAAATTAGACAAGGAATATAGTCTTCTCAAAGGTGGGATTGATCACCATGGATTATGCGGGCGGTACCAATTCGGATTGCTAATCCAAACTACATTGAAGTTTTGGCCTTTGATTTGATGAAGCCGAGTGTGTACTCTAACACTTCTGTTGGCGAAAGACTATCGGTTTCGATGATCAAATCGGCGTGTCGGTAGGCATGTTCGAGACGATGCAGTTGCTCTTTGTAATCCGCTTCGTTCCAGTTTAATTTTCGGCGTTGGGTGGAAACCTCAAAAGATGAATTCAAATAGATCAGCAAATCGGGATTAGTAATCCGCTGCCACATATATGGAACGTAAGAATGTTCTTGCGCGATGTGGCGGCATTGGAATCCTTCGCGCTCCAATCCCGCGATCAAAGTGGATTTTCCGGAGCCGCACGGTCCGACTACACCAATCAAGTATCTTTTACCATCAGGCTCTTCTTTTTCGTTCATTAGGAGATGGGAAGCCGCACGGTCATTCGGCGCACTTCGTCGCCGTTGCGTGAAGCAACCTTCAGAACGAGCACACTGATGTCGTCGGCAGGCCGCCCTTCGTCCAGTTTGACCGCATAAGCCAGTAGGTCGTCCGCAAGTTCCTGCGGAGTCGGTTCCTGTTCTTCCATAAGCGATTCGATTACTTCGCAGGCATCCATTGGCTGGCCGCGTCGTTCACCGGCGTGGGTCAAACCGTCCGTAAAAATGACAATGGTTAATTCGGGTTCGATTTCGATCTCGGTGATGACAGGACGGACATCGCGCGAAGTTCCCAGCGGAACACTTTCTCCGCCGAGGCAATCGGTTTGACTGCGGCGGGCGATAAAAATAGGGCAGGGATTATTGCGCGTCAGAACGATGGTGCTGCTATGCAAATCCACCGACGCAATGTTAAGCGTGCTGATGACCTTTCCCTTTTTTTCCGTGTACAATGCGTCGGACGCCGCGCGCGCTGCCGCGCCATCGCGCACGCCTTCGGCTAATAGTCCGATTACTTTTCGGACAACCATCATCGAGACAGCTTTCGCGCCACGACCTGATGTTTGTCCATCTGCCAGTACAACGGATAATCCGCCGTTTGGTCGTTCGATAACTTCAAGCGTATCGCCGCTTTCAGCCGATGCATACTTATTGACTTTCGCGACTGCAATCTGAACTTCCATGGGATTGATTTTACAACGTTTCAGGCTTGACGTCACTGCCTTCTGCCGCTATAATCTGCCCGCTTCGTTAGAAATCGTTTGGACGGGCGTTTGCCCGTCCGTTGTATGTAAAGGAGAAAGTCATGACACCCCATCCCAAGCGCAAACATTCCAAGGGCCGCCGCGATCGCCGTCGTTCCCATGACGCATTGGAAGCGCGCAACCTGGTAGCCTGTTCCAATTGCGGTTCGATGCGCCTGCCTCACACGGTCTGCCCGAACTGCGGACACTATCAGGGCCGTGAAGTGTTTGAAGTCAAAAAAGAAAAGCAAAATCCTGAATAGTGCAATTCCAGCGAGCCGTGACGAACACGGCTCGTTTGTGTTTAAAAGGCGAAGGATATATCCATGAAACTTGACTCAAAAACAACCGCTTTTGTTTTTCCCGGACAAGGCTCGCAAACTGTTGGAATGGGAAAAGACTTGGCTGCGTCGTTTGATGTCGCAAGAAAAACTTTTGAAGAAGCCGACGATATTCTTCGTTCCCCATTTTCCAAATTGATGTGGGATGGACCGGAGTCTGAATTGAATGATACGGTCAACACTCAGCCTGCGTTGTTTGTTCATTCAATTGCTTCATTCCGAGTCTTCACGCATCTTTATCCGGACCCTTCGACACTCAAAGAGCGAATGCGGGCGGGCTCAGGGCAGGCTTTCAAGCCGGCCGCGCTGGCTGGACATTCGCTTGGCGAATTATCGGCTCTCGCCGCGGCCGGGGCTTTATCTTTTGAATCTGGTTTGCGACTCGTCCGCAAGCGCGGTGAGTTGATGAAGAAAGCTGGTGAAATGAATCCCGGCGGCATGGCGGCAATTTTGAATCTCGACATTCCCGCACTTGAAAAAGTTTGTGCTGAAGCCAGCTACGAAAACGAATCAGTGCAAGTGGCGAATGATAATTGTCAGGGACAAGTTGTCATTTCCGGCGCCAAAGCCGCGGTCGAAGCGCGCCATGGGAGGCGCAAAAGCCGCGGGTGCCAAGCGCGCGATTCCGCTGGCGGTTTCGATCGCTGCGCACTCCAAGTTGATGGACTCGATCCAAGAGGAATGGAATGAAGCAGTAAATAATGCGGGGATTACTGATGCAAAGATTCAAATCATTGGAAATGTTGTTGCCAAGCCTATTCAATCCGCCAAAGATTTGCGCCTCGATATCCAATCGCAGATGCAATCGCGCGTCCGCTGGACGGAAACGATCCAGCTTTTGTCAGGGCAGGGGGTTACAACCTTTGTCGAGGTTGGAACGGGAAATGTTTTGCTGGGGTTGATCCGAAGAATCAATTCATCAGTAACGGGTTATCCACTTGGCAACCCTTCTGATTTGAAAGCATTGGATTGATGATTTAGGAGATATAGTATAATTGGTGCGTGAGCAATTGGTTTGACATTACTGTTGTCAATATTGCCGCACGCAACGCGGTTCTATTTGTATAAGTGGTTAAATCTTATCTGGTCAGGTATTCCCTGACCAGATTTTATGTTTTACATTACCCTTGTGCCTCTCCGATTAGGAGAGGGATGTAAGGGCGATAGCGTGAAGGAGAAGTGGAATGAAGCTTAGTAAAATTGCCAGTGAGATTACTGAATCGCCGACTATTGCATTGAACGAAGAAGCGCGCTTATTGCGTGAGCGGGGAGAGGCAGTAATCAATCTGGGGATTGGTGAACCCAAAAATAAGACACCCATCAATGCCATCCTGACCTCAGCAGCAAAGCTGACCAGCGGTGAAGTCAAATACACGCCGCCGGATGGCGTGCCGTCCCTTAAGAAAGCCATTGTCCGTTATACGGAAGAAAATTACGACCGCCTGGTCGCGCCGGAAAATGTGATTGTCACGAATGGTGCTAAGCAATCGCTGTTCAATATTTTTTATTCTATTTTGAACCCGCAGGATGAGGTTATCGTCATCGCGCCATACTGGGTTTCGTATCCTGAGATTATCAAGATGTGCTTGGGCCGTCCGGTGATCGTCACGCCTGAAGACGGAACTTTCACACCGCGCTTTGAAGATATTGAAAGAGCAGTAACATCTTATACGCGAGCGATCATCGTCAACAGCCCGAACAATCCATCTGGCGTGATCTATCCCCCAGAATTGATCGAGAAGTTGGTGGACTTCTGCGAGCGCAAGGGGATGTTTCTTGTTTGTGATGACATTTACCATAAGTTGACCTTTGATCGAAAGGAAGCGGTTCCAGCTATCCGATATACAAAAAAGGATGTGGAAGATTCGCATGTGATCATTGTCAATGGTGTTGCTAAACTCTATGGCATGACCGGATTTCGAGTTGGATGGGTCGTAGGGCCGCGCGAATTGATTCGCGTGATGACCAATGTGACGGTGCAAATCACATCAGGTGTAAGCCCTGTCAGCCAGGCAGCGGCTGAGGGTGCGCTGAACGGCTTGCAGTCGGTGGTGGAAGCGTTGCGTTTGCAAATCCAAAATAATCGCGATGTCCTGCTTCAAGAGATGAAGTCGTTCAACGGGGCGCGTCTAATTCCGCCGGACGGAACTTTCTACGCATTGCCCGATTTGCGGGCATTCAATAATAGCTCGGAAGAATTGGCAAGATTCCTTTTGAAGAAGGCGCTGGTTGTGATTGTGCCGGGAAAAGAGTTTGGAATGGAGGGGCATATCCGAATTTCTTTTAGTGGCACGGTAAAGGATGTAACGGAGGGAGTGGCTCGAATGAAATGGGCGCTTGATCCGACCAGTCCGAATGAAATTTACATTGGTGATAAGAAAATGGTAAGGGATTGGCTATGAACAATTTGCTCAATATCAAAACGCCTGCGGAGGCTGTCGCTCAAGTTCGCAAAGCGGATTACAACTTATCAAATCACGGCATCGGGAATTTGCGGCTTGCTTATTGGAATCTTCCGATGGAAGCGTTGTATGAAGAGGCTGTCTTCCGCGGCGAGGGCATCACTTCGGTGGGTGGGTCGTTTGTAGTCAATACCGGAAAGCATACTGCGCGTTCTGCAACGGATAAATTTGTCGTGCGTGAAGTTTCAAGCGAAGGTCATGTTTGGTGGGGACAATACAATCGTCCGTTTGCCCCAGATAAATTCGAAGTCCTGTATGACCGCATGTTGGGGTTTTTGCAGGGACGCGATGTTTTTGTTCAAGACCTTTATGCGGGCGCGGACGAAAAATATCGTTTACCGATTCGGATGGTAACCGAATTGGCGTGGCATAGCCTGTTCGCCCGCAATATGTTCATCGCGCCGCAATCGCTGGAAGAATATAAACGCTTCGTTCCCGAATTTACCATTGTGGCTCTGCCGTCTTTCAAAGGCATCCCATCGGTGGATAACACCGCTACGGAAACTTTTATTTGTTTGTCGTTTGAAAAGAAACTGGCAATCATCGGCAATACGGCGTATGCAGGCGAGACAAAGAAATCGGTCTTCACGATTTTGAATTATCTTCTTCCGCTGGAAGGGGTGCTCTCGATGCATTGCTCGGCGAATGTCAGCCCGAAAGATCCGGATGATGTGGCCTTGTTCTTTGGACTCAGCGGAACAGGTAAGACAACTCTTTCAGCGGATCCAACGCGCCGTCTCATCGGGGATGACGAACATGGCTGGAGCGACGATGGCGTCTTCAACTTTGAAGGCGGATGCTACGCTAAGGTCATTGGTCTTTCCGTGACTGCTGAGCCGGAGATTTATGCGACGACGAAAATGTTCGGTACGATTCTTGAAAACGTGCCTTATGATCCTGTAACGCGTTACATTGATCTCGATGACGATACCTTGACAGAGAATACACGCGCATCTTATCCACTTGAATTCATTGATAATGCTGTGCCTGAAAAGAAAGCCGGACATCCGAAGAACGTTATCTTTTTAACATGTGATGCGTCCGGCGTGATGCCGCCCATTGCGCGGTTGACGGCGAATCAAGCATTGTATCAGTTCATTTCGGGATACACATCGAAGATCGCTGGCACGGAAGTAGGTCTGCGCGATGAACCGGAGATCACATTCTCGGCATGTTTTGGCGGACCGTTCATGGTTCACCATCCGTATTATTATGCCGACATCCTCAAGCGCAAAATTGAACGATACAACGTTAAGTGCTGGTTAGTCAATACCGGTTGGGTTGGTGGTCCGTATGGCGTTGGTAAACGCATTAGCATTAAATATACGCGCGCTTTGCTTTCAGCGGCGTTGACCGGAGAGCTGGATAAAGTTCTATATAAAGTTGATCCTGTCTTTGGGTATGAAGTTCCCACTCAATGTCCCGATGTGCCCACTGATGTACTTGATCCTGCCGGTTCATGGCCGAACAAGAAGGAATACGATAAGAAGTATCGCGACCTTGCGGCGCGATTTATTGAGAACTTCAAAAAATTTGAAGATCATACTCCACGAGATGTAGTTGAGGCGGGACCGATTATCTGAGCAATGCAACAATTAGGGCTGGTATATAGCCAGCCCTAATTGTCATGGGCTGAAGTTAATACGAAAAACTTTCATGTCTGAGTTCGGCACCGAAGCAACGTAAGTGAAACGTGGATCGGGTGTTGTGTTGTTGTAGATCTTATCCAGTTGTGGACGCTGGCCCGGAAGCAGAATATAGCGTGCATTGTAATGCTGAGCGACGAAGACGATAGTGTTGATATCGTTGTTTGGAATCATGATGGATTTCAAACCGGTGGCTGCGTTGACATCCCATGGTTCGCGCGACATAACGACTATATTCTGCATCCGGATGTTTCTTTGTGCAGCATCTTGAACTACTAGAGTTTGGGCTTGATCGTAATATTGATATATCTGATTGTAGGCTGTACTGAATTGATAACTTTGTCTGAATCCTTGATACCCTAAATATGCTGTCAAGATTATGATGATAACAGTTAGAACTTTGGCAGACGAGATATATCGGCTTAATAAACCGATGATCATTATGGCAATGAAAGGCATCAGAACGGCGAGACCCTTGTAAAAAGAGCCTGGTCCGTGAATTGACCAGAGAAACGAATAAGATAAATATCCCAGACCGACAAAGATCAATGCCGGACTTAGAAAACCAATTTCCGACCACTTTTTTAGCCTTATTAAATCTGCCAATCCGATTAGTCCCAGAATTGCTAGAAGGGGATCAAGAAAATTTACAAATTGAGTTATATTAAATGCTGCGATTTTGAATTTGACGTCCGCTATTTTTCTGATCCCAAGTGCGGCTCGATAAGTTTGCCAGGTAAAACTTTTATCATAAGAGTACATGTCTTCGTAGTTTGTCAGAAACAAGGTTTTCGATAATCCGGATGAGAAAATAGAATGTGTTTCCATTAAATCCCTGATGAGCAAAGGTGACAAAACAATAAAGTGTATACCGATTATTTCCGCCACGAGCAACGTTTTTTCTTTAGGAGTTTTTTGTGTTATAAAAACGGTTAGAAGCAACGCGGCCAATAATAAAATGCCATCTTGTCGTATCATATTAGCGAGTCCGGTACATATCGCCGCAATCAAAAAATAGCGAGAGTTTTTGTGTCCTAGAAAAGATAAAAACAACGCTACTGAACCAAATGCGCCAAAGAAAATGATTGAATCTGTAACAACTGAGGTGGTGATTTGAATCGGAGAGAAATAGGTAAGGATGCCTGCAAATATTGCGAATGTTTTCGATCTATAGAAAGTTAACGCCGCAAAATATCCAACCAAGGGCGGTACAAATCCGGCTATGATAGAGGCTACTAGAGCACTGGTTACTGTCTTCCCAAAAATAAACATTGGTAAACTGAGCAAGATCGAAGCAAGCGGTAGCCAATAGTCATTGCTGTAATGAGAAATTGGGACAAGACCATTGAAATAGAAGGCAACGTAATCAATCACGAGCCCTCGGCCTTCGGAAATGCTTTTGGCAACTGTGAAATAAAAAGCGGGGTCAGATGTGCCGGGCGTTTGGGTTATGGCTACTAGGTAGACTCGCAAAAGCAAACCCGCGATCAGCCCTCCAAAGAATAAACCACCTTCTAATTTGGAATGGTTTTTGATTGATTTTTCTACAGCGCCCATGCCAGCATCAATCCGATGATCGCGACGATCAGCCCAATGTGCAGGAGGAGGTTGGAGGTTGTCAACCACGAAGGCTCAAGCACAAACTGCAAAATCAGATTGACCACGATCAAGGAAATTCCAGTGAGCGGCAAAAGCCCTTTGCGGTGTGCGAGATATTCTGAAAGCCGATCCAATAATTTCGACATTAGGCTCCCTCTTCTTTAGGTTGATGATTTATTGTTTGCCAAGGGGAGAATTGCGCGGCCAGTTGTCCGGGAATCCGCCCTTGTATCAAGACGCCACCGCGCTCATGCTCAATACGTTCCACTTGACCGGCTTCATGGAATAGCGAGATCAATGCGCCTTGTTGATACGGCAATCGAACAAGGATCGGTGTGTAGGCCTCGTACAATTCTATTTGGATTAAATGCAAGAGTTCGGATAAACCAATTCCATTGCGCGCCGAGATGGCCAGCGCTTTTGAGTATTTCCGCACTGTTTCACGCGCGACTTCGGGCTGATTGAGGCGATCTATTTTATTTAACGCCGTGACAGTAGGGATGTGTCCTGCGCCGATCTCTTCCAAAGTTTTCTGAACCGATTGATATTGATTCAACGCGTTTGGGTGTGAGATATCCACCACATGCAAAAGCAAATCGGCTTCCGCGATTTCTTCCAATGTTGCATGAAAAGCCGCGACCAATGTAGTTGGCAATTTTTGAATAAAGCCGACCGTATCGGTGAGCAGGGCTTGATAGCTGCCCGGTAATTCAATACGGCGAGTTGTCGGATCGAGGGTTGCAAAGAGTTGGTCCGCTACGTAAACATCGGATTTGGTAAGTTGATTTAATAGAGTTGATTTACCAGCGTTGGTATACCCAACCAAAGCGATCGTCGGGATTTGTGAGCGTTTGCGTTGCGAACGGTAACGCATTCGGTGAGCACGGACTTTTTCCAGTTCGCGTTTCAAGTGTGCAATTCGATTTCGGACGGCGCGCCGATCCACTTCCAATTGCGTTTCACCTGGCCCGCGCAAGCCCACGCCGCCGACTGAGCCCGTTCGCCCGCCGCCGCCGCCTGCTTGTCGGGCAAGATGCGTCCACTGTCCAGTAAGACGTGGAAGTAAATATTCGTATTGAGCTAATTCGACTTGAACCATTCCTTCCGCGGTATGAGCATGTTGTGCAAAAATATCCAGGATAAGTGCAGTTCGATCCAAGACGCGGACGTTCGGTCCAAGCGCCTCTTCCAATTCACGTTGATGACGTGGAGATAATTCATCATCGAACAGGATGACTTGTGCTAAGGTTTCTTCGCTCAACGCTTTGAGCTCGGTGACCTTGCCGGGACCAATATAAGTTTCCACGTTTGGATGGTCAAGTTTTTGAGTTAGTTCGCCCACGACTTCGAGTCCGGCAGTGTCCGCGAGAAGAGCAAGTTCAGTGAGCGAGTCTTCCAATGGAAGTAATTTTTTTTGATTGTGCAATTCAGCGCCGACTAGAAAAGCGCGTTCACGCGGGGGTTGTGTTGGTTGGGGAATTCTCTTTGACATCAGGTTCAGGTCGTTGTTTCTCTAATTTACTGAAAAGTTTTGCGATCTTTGGTCCGTGCGTTCTGTACGGATAGGGAGCAAAATGTGAAATGTGGAGCCGGGACATTTTTCTTCATCGTAACCAGGAGACTCAACCCAGATTGTGCCGCCGTGTGCTTCGATGATACCACGCGTAATGGGTAAACCCAAACCGGGACCGCCGCCTTTGAATTTGGTCTTTCCGCTAGAATGCAGATTGACGCGGCCGGTTTGGCTGAACTTTTCAAAAATATGTGCTTGATATTCGATTGAAATTCCGATGCCGGTATCGGCAATAACGATTTCTATAAATCCCGGTAAACTTCGGCCATTAATGGTAATTTTTCCTTTATCGGGCGTGAACTTGATCGCATTCGAGATAATGTTCCTGAAGGCTTGATAAAGACGCTCCGAATCCGCGTAAATCCACGTTTCACTGCCAGGGAAACTATTTATTTCAAGCGTTTGGTGGCGTTCTTGGATAATGAATTCTAGTTCTCGCCGGAGAAGAGTGAGAAGCTGCCCGATCAAAAGTGGTTGCAGGTTGAGCGAAAGCAGGTCATTGTCAATCAGCGAAACATCAATCATTTCGTCAATGATTTCGCTCAAGCGGTGGATACCGGTATTGACTCCGGTTAAGAGCATGTCTATTTGATTGTTTCCACTTTGTGCGACAAGGTCGCGCATCATTGCTGTATAGCCTTCGATGAAGAGTCAGCGGTGTCTTGAGTTCATGCGCGGCAACAGAAATGAAGTTGGACTTCGAGCGGTCTAACTTTTCAAGCGTCTGCCTTACCTCAATCAGTTCATCAGTGATGTAAGCCACGCGCGCTTCCATTTCTAAGCGGGCGATTTTTTCCAACCCATAAGTATAGATGGGCGTAATCGTAGAGAGTAGATCAAGCGCATCTTGTTCTGAAAGATTTTCAATGGCGATGTCGTTGGTGATCGCGATGATGCTGTTCAGCATTCCCGAAATATTCTGCCGGTCTTGTTGCAAATCAGACAAGGTAGGAGAGCCGGTCCATTCATGAATGACGGGATCCAGCCAGGTAGGGTTGCCCGTCATCACAGCTTGTTCAAGACCGTCATAGAAGCGATTTAATTCGTCAATGAACGCATCCCGCGCATCAACGCCGCGCGTCAGGCTTTGGGAAACGCGCTGTAACCAGATGGGACGGATTTGGCTGAGAAGTTCCTGAGCTTTCATGGACATTGTGTCTACCCAAGTTTACGATGAGACGCGCCTTTTGGCAATTCATTTTAGTGGGCGGTTTTGTTGGGTGAGCCAGGTCAATAAAACATCACCGACCATCTGCAGGCTTTTGGATGAAATCTTGTCTGGCGTATCCTCGGTAGTAAGCCAATATTTGTAATCAATGTCAATGATGTCCACGGACGGAATACCGGACTGGATGAAAGGAATATGGTCGTCCAGGATATCATACTTAACTGTTGGAATAAATGAATCGCCATATCCCAGTTTTGCCGCCGTGTTCCAGACGGAGGTACGCAAACCTAAATTTGAGTTTCCGTCCATGTAAAACGTTGGATTCTCCCCGCCGACCATATCCACGAGCAACATGGCTTCTGGTTTGACTGTCATTGTCGCCACGAAGGCTTTCGAGCCGAGCGTCCAATCCCAGCCGGGAATCTTGCCGTTATCTTCCGCGTCGAAAAAAACCAGCCAGACGGGCGGAGCGTTGGAAGGAAGTGCGCGAGCCAACCCCAAAAGGACAGCCACGCCTGAAGCGCCGTTGTCCGCGCCCGGTGTGGGTTGAGTTTGCTTGGTGATGTCCGGATCGCGGTCCGCATAAATGCGCGTGTCGTAATGTGCGCCGAGGATAAATTGCGGGGCTTCGCTGGTTCGGAATGCAATTAGATTTTGGATCGGATGTCCCATTGATTCGGTCTGCTGAATCTGGGCTTGCCAGCCCGCCGTTTCGAGTTCGCTTCGCATCCATTCTAGAATTTTAGCATGTCCATCCGACCCGGGGATGCGCGGCCCGAACGCGACTTGAGTCTGCACATCGGCCAGAGCGTGGACACCATCAAATTTAACGGAAGCCGTTTGCTGTCCGAGAAGGAACGCTCGAAGATACCAACCGAGCATCAATACCAGCAAGATTCCAATCGCACTCAGATAGATGATAACGTTTCGTTTATTCATGCTCATTTAAAAAGCTTTCGAGATCAATTACGGCGCGGTCCGCATAGGCTTTGGCACGCTCACGTTTACCAAGATGATCTATGTTTGCAAGCGAAGGGAGGATGCCAAAATTCGCCTTCATCGGTTGGAAGTCCTGTAAATTCGAGTGGGTTACATAATAACATAACGCACCGAGCATGGTGGTTTGCGGAAGCGTGATCGGCTTCTGATTTTTGCACAAGCGGGCGGCGTTGATGCCTGCCAACAAACCCGTGGCGATGTTGCCCATATAACCTTCAACACCGGTCAATTGTCCCGCAAAGAAAAGATCATCGCGGTTATAAAATTGAAGCGTTGGCTTCAAAAGTTTGGGCGAAGCGATAAATGTATTGCGGTGCATTTGACCGTAGCGAAGGAACTCGGCATTTTCAAGTCCAGGAATGAGACGCAGAACGCGCTTTTGTTCAGGATATTTAAGATTGGTTTGAAAGCCAACCAAATTATAAAGATTGCCCGCGAGATTGTCCTGCCGCAATTGAACCACCGCAAAAGGTCGTTTGTTTGTGCGCGGATCAATCAATCCAACTGGACGCATGGGACCGAAAGCCAGCGAGTTTTTCCCGCGCTCAGCCATGATTTCTATTGGCAAACAGCCTTCGAAAAAATGCCCAGCTTTTACGCCGGTATGAATGGAATCTTCAAATGAGCGCAATTCGATTCGCTCGGCATGGAGCAATGCCTCGATGAAAGTGTAATATTCATCCTTTGCGAGAGGGCAATTGATGTAATCGCCTTTCTCGTCATTTCCTCGATCATAGCGTGAGGCGCGGAAGGCAATATCCATGTTAATCGTCTCATACGAGACAATTGGCGCGATGGCATCGAAGAAAAATAGGTGTCCTTCGCCGCTAAGTTCGGTAATCTTTTGCGACAATGCAGGTGAAGTCAGTGGGCCGGAAGCGACGATGGTCATTGAGGATGGAATGTTGGTCACTTCTTCGCGAATGATTTTGATTCGAGGATGGTTTTGTACTCGCTCGGTTACGGTTCGCGCAAAAAGCTCACGATCCACGGCTAGAGCGGAACCGGCTGGCAGCGCTGCGGCTTCGGCGCACTCCAAAAGCATCGAGCTTAATCGGCGTAACTCATTTTTCAGAACGCCTGAGGCGCGGTCAGGTTGATTGGAGCCGAGTGAATTCGAGCAAACCAGTTCTGCGAGATAATCTGTTTCGTGTGTGCCTGTGGAAAGGGCAGGGCGCATCTCGTAAAAACTCACGTCCAAGCCTTGTTGCGCTGCTTGCCAGGCGGCTTCACTGCCCGCCAGTCCACCGCCGATAACGATTAAATCGGTCATTTCGGACACTATTGTACCATCCGGTGGTGCTGTATAATCTTTGGCATGGAAGAGCGACTCAAGGAGGCTTGTCGGCTGACGGGTGCTAAGTGGGCAGCGCTTACGGAGCGCGAGGGTGGTCAATGGTTGATTCGTGTAGTCTATCATCTGTCCAAGCCGAAACAAGCCGTGTTAAAAAATTCCCTGATCAAGAACTCGATGGACACCTGGTTGGTCGCTGTCTTAAATGAAGAGGACAACCGATCCGCTTCTTTACCTCTGGATGTGAAACTGGGTGCGGCTCGACTTTATGTTTTTGCGACTTCCAAAGCTTCGCAAGCTTTACTAGTTGGTGGAAATCAATTATCTACAAATCATCAAGGTATTTGGCGTCTTGTGTCGGGATTAATTAAAATAGAGCATCCGACTGTTGATACCGAATTTTTGCCAGATATTCAAACCGAATTATCTTATGACCTGCCTCGCGCTCTCGATCGCGTGTTGGCAGGTTTTGTGCGCGCCGCAAATCCTCAGGGGGCGTGGTTAGCGATTCGACGCGGCGACATGCTTGATATTTTGGCCCAGTTCAATGATGCTCGCGGGCTAGGGGCTTCGCTTCTCATTGACTCGAATTCCCTATTGCGGCGCATCAATCGGACACGCGCGGAAATTGTAATTAAAAAGGAACAGGCTGAATGGGATCAAATTCCTCGTGCGACTTTGAAACCCAATACGAAGATATGGTGCTGTTTTCCGCTGATCGTGGGTCAGCGATTAATTGGCACTGTGGCGCTCTGGCGTCATTCGGAACTTGAGGCAGAGGAATGTGCCAGGCTTCGCGAGATTGCAAAGCAAGTCTCTTCGTCTGTGGAAGTAATCGTGACATTTTCAGAGTTGACCAACCACCTGGGACGGCTTGCGATGTTAAATGACTTTGCCCTAACCGTATCATCCGCCCAAAGTCTTGATCAGATCGCGCGTCGCGTCTTTGGTCTTCTTTCCCGATCCTTTTCAACGGAATTGATTTCACTTTATGTTCCCTCGGTCGATGAACGATTGATGCGCGAGTTTATCAATCGCGACGGGAAATTTATTGCGCAAAATGCGGCATTGGCCGGCCATCCAGCTTCAACATTCTTGAAAAATGGTCGAACCGTTCGGCTTAACGATTCCTCAACTATGGAATTCAAATCATTTTATTCCGGCGCTCGCTCGGTGCTGATTGTGCCACTTATGTATCGCCGACGAACTGTTGGTTTGCTCTCCCTTGAAAGCGTGCACCCCGAAGCGTTTACTCAATATGACGAACACTTAATAATGGTCATTGCCAGTTATTTGGCCGGACTGATCGAATATGGTCGTCTGCGTGAAGAAGCCGAAGCGCGTGCCCGCAATCTCGGTCTCATTCATGAAGTCGTCGAACAAATCATCGGATTGAGCAACAAAACGGAAATCGCCCAAATCACTGCCGATCTCATTGCACAATATTTTGGCTATGAATTGGCTAGCGTTATGCTGACTAATGAAGATGGAAAGCCACCCATTCTGGGAATGGGTGGCTCACGTGCAGTTGTTGTTCGACGCGAATTGGAGCATGAAGAATTTCTCGTTCAGGGTGGAATCACGGGGCGTGTTTTCACTACCGGCGAAAATATTTTAGTGAATGACACAGCTCAAGATAATGTTTATAAGTCGTTGCGCGGCTGGAATGCAGGTTCGGAAATTTGTGTGGCGTTAAAGGATGGAGATCGAGTGCTGGGCATCATTGATGTGGAAAGTAGTCAACAGAATGCCTTTAGCGAAAACGATCTTATCGCAATGGAGTTCTGGCTGGTGTGCTTGCGACTGTTGTTTCCAGTGCGGATCAATATCAGCGTCAGTTGGAA
>CAWKNE010000026.1:0-682462 GCA_963850945.1 uncultured Chloroflexia bacterium
TTCCCTTTTGTAGCTCCCAAAAAATAATGAGATCACGAGCAAATGAGACGTTTTTCTTTTCCCAGAACCGCTTGCAAAACTCTACCTGGAGATTTCGATGCAGGGCCACCACCGGCATCAGTTTCTTGTAAGCGCGGTCTTCATAGACCCGAACCGTGCCAGAAAAATCGCCACTGTAGACTTCACGGATAGTCGATTTTTCGAGCCGTGAAATCAGGTAGTTCGGCGGGCCGTGAGCGCTATTGTATGTGTTTAAACTGCTCTCTGGCTCGGAAAATTGAATTCCGAGTAACAGCATTATACCAACTCTGTTTCTTGGCTACATTTTCTGCAACGAATGAAAATAAACCTGCGACCTCCGGGTTATGAGCAGCAACCCTGTTCCCGCTACCTTTGACCCAAAAGCTCGTATTTTTAGGCTAGCCTTAGGGTCGAAGGTTCAAGTCAGCTTGATGATCTGTGATTGGTAAAGCACAGAACGTTCAATGTTTATTTCAGACAACAAAACTTACAATCTGTTATGAAATATTTTACTGCGCATTCGAATAAATGCATTAACAATCAGGACAGATTTTGGAAATCATCGCCGGACCACTGCTGGATATTAGCAGTGGCCAGACAATTCCCTGGCAGGTGTATCAGCAGCCTCACAATGGGAATGGCATATTCGGAAAGTCGAAGTGTCTTTTGCCTGGCAACGCGGAATGTCAATAATCGCTCCAAGTTTCATTCCCCTTAATCGAAGCAGAGGGATTCAATCAAGCGAGAGTTCGAGCCTCTCCAAGGGCGCCTCGATATAGGCACAGCATAGCCTTCGAAACAACTATCAGTTTCCGTAAAAAACGGTAATTTTACGGTTTTCCTTTGGCCGCAAAGCACTTGTCCCGGCTATTTAAGTCATCCATCGATGTTTAACCGGTACGGATGAGGCAGCCACGACAGGGTATACTTAGCTTAATCCTTACGGGGATATGTTCATGTCCCTCTCAGAATTTGATACCCGCGCCAAACTGATTGACCCCATGCTCCACGCCCGCGGCTGGACGGAAGATTTGATTCGCCGTGCGGAGACTGCTAGCGGGTTGGATGCACTGCGCATGATGGGACGCCATCCACCTCATTATTTGCACGAAACGAAAGTGCGACTCTTTGCCGTATGAGGATTGAAGCGATCCTCAGATTCTATGCCGCTCCTTGCGAAAATCGAATTACACTATCCGTATAAAGGGATCACCTACAAATGAGTGGTTTGAATCCAGCAAGCACAACCGAATATGCATATTGGGATGATGCAATTATCGAGGCATACAAATCAGGGAAATTGACTATTTTGACTGGATCGGCAATATCTTCGTTCGGTCCAACCAGTTTGCCAAGTGGCGGAGAGGCAGCATCAGAAATTAAGAAAATACTCTTGGATGAGTATATTCGTAAAGATGTACCCGGTGACGAGAAACGGCAAAACCAGTTAAGAAGAAAACTATGGAAGATCATCAAGGATTTGGCCTTCGAAAGTGTCATGGGCCGTTTAGCCGAGGCCACAAGTTCTACAGAAGCAAAACAACTTATCCACAATTTAATCGCTACGAGCACGTTTAATTTGGTGCATGAAATCCTGGCGGCCTTGATGGCTAGTGCCTCAGCAAAAGAGGCCCCGCACTTGTTGTAATAACTACGAACTACGATCTTGGAATAGAGAATGCAATTTTGGAAACCCAACCAAATTTACGTTATCGGCGAATTGTCAGGCAAGATGAAGCGCATAAGCCTTTGGGACACGAACCAGTGCTTTTCAAAATCCACGGTTCAGATGAAGCCTCTTCTCGAATTTATCAATTCGTGATGACACTTGATCAGGAATCCGCTCTTCCTCGTTGGCAGAATGAGTTGCTCCACCAACTTGTTGATAACCGTGTACTTCTAATGGCTGGCTACAGCGGTATGGATTTAGATATTCTCCCTGCACTTGGCAAATGCAAACGTCTGTGGAAACACGTTCGTTCAGTGCGTCCATTGGAGGGATTAAGCAAGAACAGCCCACATGGGTATGTTGAACCACCATTTATTCTAGATGAAGAAAAGGAAACCCTTGGTATCGAAGGCGACCTTCAAGAGGCGTTTTCGAGGCTATATCAGGAAAGCGTTAACCTCTCCCTTAAGAGTTCACAGGGATCATGGACATCGCCATCCACGCGAGTCGCCTTTGCTCTGAGCAGCTTTCCTCCTGAACAGAGATTGCTCTGGCTTGCCCTTATTATAATTCAGAGTGGAGCCTGGACTCTTGGAAATCGGGCGCTCGAAGTTATTGCAGGAAGTGATAACGCTATCAAGATCGCTGCACGAGCTACGGCTTTATTCTACGCCGGGAAATACTGCGCTTGTGCAAATCAGTGGCAGGCATTGTTGAATGATCGTACTGCCAATCTTTCTTTGGTACGGAAGATCGAAATTTGTGGTTCGACATCGGATAGCCTTAATTGTGCAGGCGATTTTTTAGGAGCATGGATCATGCTGTCTAAAGCCGGTGGTTTCCTAGTCAAAATGTTATTTTCCAACCAACGAGACGCGTGGGTAAATTCTTTTGGTCAGACACTGCAACGAGCCTTAGTTGCTGTGCCTTTCCTTTCATACCTACCTTCAGCTCATTGGTTCCAGAAAATTTTTCCAGAACTAATTCGAAGGATGGGCGCGCTCCAAGGGCTGCAGTAATAAGTCGGTATGCAAAACGGACAAACGGAGCTTTATCATTCGGATTACGGGCAGCCCTAATTAATGAATATAGATATTCTGGTTATGATGCGCTAAATCGGCTTGAAGCGGGAGATTGGTCCGCTCAAAGTGACGCAAAGAAATGGTTGTGTAGTTCCATAATCTGGGCTCTCAGGCTTGATGATTATCCTGGGCTCGGAAAGGCATACCTTGGGTTGTGGAGGCTGTACATTCTAACAAATGGGCAAGCAAATGCACTTGAATCCTGGCGAAAAGGTTGGGGATATGCTGGCAAAGTTGATTACGTTGGATGGCGCCGGTTCTTTGCCTGGAAATTTAGGGGCTTAGCTGAAAAAAGAGCCCATGTTTCAACTGGCAGCACAGGGTGGCAGGGAACATCTAAGAATTTCTCCTATATATTGGGTAAAATGGCTACAGCTCTGTTGAGTGTGCGATAACATTATGTGAATTACACTTCCAAGAGGCAAACCAAAGCAAATGCTATTTGCCGGCTGGTTGGTGTATGTTGAAAATCAGTGATATTGCCGAGGTCTTATTGGTGGCACGCCTGATACTAATCATCCGGAATGTTGTGACAGCAGTACTCGTTCGTTTAAGTCCGGTGATATAAAAAGGACTTATATAGCTGAGGCTCAATATCTGTATGTCGTCCGTAAGAGATCACCATCACCACAAGGCTCGCCACGAATGACATCCTCAATCATCATTTGTGTATATGCTGCAAATACTCAAGAAATAGTGTACTTGTAAAGGGTTAACTCGTGACTTATCTGCTTGGTCAATCAATCGGACGATACCATATCCTCGAACAATTAGGCGTGGGCGGTATGGCAACAGTCTACATGGCGTACGACGTCCATCTCGAAAAGAACGTGGCCGTTAAGGTAATCCGCGCTGAAAAGTTAGTGCAAGACTCGGAGAGCCAAGCATTGAAACGCTTTCAGCGCGAGGTCAAGGCACTTGCGAAATTAACCCATCCGAATATTGTACCAATCACAGACTACGGGGAATATGAGGGAAAACCGTATCTGGTGATGCCCTATCTTCCCGGAGGAACCCTAAAGGAAAAACTAGGCAAGCCTATTGACTGGAAGACAGCGGTTGGTTGGATTTTACCGATTGCGCGAGCATTGGCATTTGCACATGAGCAGGATATAGTGCATCGAGATGTAAAGCCTTCCAATATTCTCGTTACTCAGTCGGGAGAGCTGATGCTTTCGGACTTTGGGATAGCAAAAATTCTGGAGGAAGAAGCCACCACGGAATTGACAGCAACGGGAGTAGGCATTGGGACACCGGAATATATGGCACCGGAGCAGGGACTGGGCAAGGCGGATGCGCGGTCTGATATTTATGCATTAGGTGTCGTGCTATATCAGATGGTTACGGGACATATTCCATTCCAAGCAGACACGCCGATGGCGGTCATGCTAAAAAAGCACACCGAGCCATTGCCGCGCCCAACACATTTTGTGCATGACCTGCCTGCGGCAGTAGAGAATATATTGATCAAGGCGCTGGAACGTGATCCTAACAATCGTTATCCTACGATGGCATCCTTTGTAAATGCGCTTGAAAAACTGACGAGCACTCAAAGTACAAGTTTCGTGGGTCAAAGTCAAGATACCACTACAAGCACGACTACCGTATTACAAGAATACCCAACGCCATCCAATCCAGAAGGCTCTAAGCGAAGATGGGCACCTTGGATGATTGGAGCTGGCATTCTCTTTGCATTATGTGTAGCAGCGGTGTTAGTCGCTACGTTTGTCGTGCAACCATTCTTTTCACGTGCCAGAATAAACGTAATCGGAACCACAACAGGCTCAGTGGCGCAAACACAAACTGCAGTCTCTGTTACAGGTACGCCTTCTAGGTCCGAGCCCACGGCAACGAGTTCAGCTATCAAGCCTCAAACCTCTAATCCATATTCGTTGGCGTTTGCTTCCGATAGAGATGGAAGCTTTGATATATATCTGATGGACCCCGACCAGAATACTTGGAAAAAGCTCGATAGCCCTTCAGGCTTTAATGTTGCAATATGGCCGTCATTCTGTGGAAATGAAGTAGCGGCAGAAATGCAAGATACTCAGGGGGTAAGAGCTCAATGGATCTATTTGATTGATCCTGATTCAGGTGCTGTGACCAGTTGGAACACTGTCGGTAGCCCGAGCGCACTAGGGGTTCCACGTTGTTCTCCGGACGGTCAATTCCTGGCATATTCGGCAAATTTCGATAGCAAATGGATGTTTAAGTGGACGCGTTTCAGATAAATAGGACTTTTGATCTTCTTTCGCTCGTGGAGGCGGACACCAAACTGAATCGCCACGGGTCATACTATGTTGGTCCGTGCCCCTTCTGCGGTGGAACGGACCGCTTCAATCTTAAGAAAACACAGGATGGATACCGCTGGTTTTGTCGCAAGTGCGGGGATGGTAAGTATCATACAAGCCTGGATTACATTATGCGTCGTGACAAGATAGATTTCAAAACTGCGTTGCTCCATCTCGGCGAGGACCACAAAAGCGTCGATAGGCCCAGGCCTCTTGCCAAACCGATGCCGTATCAATTCGAGTTGCCTGATCCGAATTGGCAATTGTCAGCATGAAAAGAAGTGGATGCAGCGTCTGATCGGTTATTACTCAATTCTGCTGCAATGATGGGGCGAGAGTATTTGTTGCGACGCGGCCTGCATCGTGGGGTATGGTATGCCTGGCAATTAGGTTTTTCCCATATATTTGATCCAAAGGCGAAATGCACACGGCCGGCTATCATATTGCCCTGGTTCGATTTCGATCCCACACATTACCTTGTAACTGTTGTTAAATATCGTTTCATTGACGAGAATCCAAACGGTCTTCGCTATTTGTCACGACGTGGTAGCATGCCTCTGCTGTTTGGATTATGGGATGCACTGCCTGAACATCACACGTTGTTAATAGTTGAGGGCGAGATTAATGCTCTCAGTATATGGCAGTGCATGGCTTCGGGCGTAAGTTGTGTTTCATTTGGTAGCGAGTCCGGTGTCCGTACAGGAATTCTCAAGCAATTGACCAGGATGTATCGACAGGCGTTTGTCTGGGCTGATGACCCGAAAAGGGCTGGAGAGATTCGTGCTGCCATCGATCAACAAGTTCATGCCTTGAGAAGTCCTAAAATCGATGGCGTAAAATGGGATGCAAATAGGATGCTTCAAGAACGCGTGCTTATGGATTTTCTTTCGCAGGAACTGTGTGTTCCTTGTTTGGGTAAGTATGAGGACTGGAATTGATCTTTTTGATCGGTTTTTGATACCTTGGATTTGGAGACTTGGGAGGGATATTTGTTGACTAGCCGGGCGCGTTCGTATTTGGCGTAATCTATTTTTGGATTGAGAGAACCCTGTAATAACGGAAGGATGACCGATCGTCCCAGATTTAAATCAGCAGCCGTATCCAACGCAGAGAGATAGAAAAGGCTGGCATCAAACCAGTCCTGATCCATGATCCAGTCATCGAGATACTCGGAAAGAAAATATGCGTTTCCGCGAATCAGGCTGACATCCAATTCGGTTTCGCCGTCATATTGCAAATCGAAGTTCAAGGCATTTGGATCACGTGGATCGCCGCGATGTACAACAACCAGGTCCCCTTCGCGAAAACGTAACTCGTTGGCGGTGCAGATCAGGTGTGCGATTCCATTTTGAATTGTTCAACGTGCAAGCCTTCAATAGCCCATCCCCTCGCAACGCGCTCATTCAGAGGATGCGACCATTGTTGTTCCAATGCGCCCATCTGGGCATTGGATTCATCCTGAACGAATTTGCGGAGTTTGTGGAGGAAGTTTGATACGGGGGCATTCATCTTTTGGAAGCCCACTTTTTTTCAGCCAGGGCCTCTCAAAGTATAACCGCATTTATACGACGACTTTTCAGCAATGAAAGGGGCGTGCGATATGATTTTCTTGGTTGAGGGATTATCTGACTAATTTATGTTATTCTATTTTCTGTTTTGATAACAATCTCTATTTCACTTCCAATCGCCATTCCAGTGCCGTGAAGCGCTGCGCAACCTTATTGTTCTTCACGGCCATGCCAATGGCGCGCCGACTGCCCACCAGCACACATAATTTGCGAGCGCGTGTGATGGATGTGTATAGCAGGTTACGCTGTAGCATCATGTAATGTTGAGTTACGATTGGCATAACGATCACCGGAAATTCCGAACCCTGTGCTTTGTGAACCGAGACAACATATGCAAGGGTCAGCTGATCTGTGTCGCTCCAATCATAAGTGGCCGAGCGCCCATCAAAGTCCACAGTGAGCGTTTGTTCGGTCAGATCCATAGATCGAATGAAACCGATATCGCCGTTGTAAACATCCTTGTCATAGTTGTTCTGAGTCTGCATCACCTTGTCTCCAAGGCGGAAAATCGTCCCATACAGTTTCCGTTCGGGTTTGTTGTTTGAAAAAGGATTTAGCTTTTCCTGCAAGCGTTCGTTCAATGCGGACACTCCGGCGGGACCACGATAAATTGGGGACAGCACTTGGATGTCCCGCATGGCGTTGAAACCGAATTTCTGGGGGATCCTTTCCGTGACCACTTGGATTACCCAGTCTCCAGCACTCTCCGCATCTTCGGCAGGGAAAAAGAAGAAGTCGCCTTCGCCTTGGGAAAACACCGGAAACTTGCCTTGGTTGATCAGATGGGCATTGGTGATGATCTTTGAATTTGCCGCCTGGCGGAAAATGGTGGTGAGCCGCGTCACCGGCGCAATGCCGCTGCTGATCAGGTTGCGAAGCACATCGCCCGCTCCCACCGAAGGAAGCTGGTCTACATCCCCTACAAACAATACATGGGTTCCCGGACGAACTGCCTTGAGCAGATGATTTGTGAGCAGAAGATCCAGCATGGAGGCTTCATCCACAACCAGGAAATCCAGATCGAGCGGGTGTTCTTCATTATATTGGAAGCCATCTATTGGGGAATATTCCAATAGGCGATGGATGGTGCTGGCAGGATGTCCGGTTGCTTCCGAGAGTCGTTTTGCCGCGCGGCCGGTGGGTGAAGCCAAGGCAACATTTTTGTGCTGAGCTTCGAGGGTCGTGATGAGTTCTTTCAGGCAAGTAGTCTTTCCGGTTCCCGGTCCACCGGTCAGGATGCTAACGGGATGCGTCAAAGCCATGTGGATGGCCGCTTGTTGTTCTTCGGAAAGTCCGCTGTTCTGAGCGGAAAGTGTCTCAGCGGGAAATAAAACTTGGTTGATGGCATTGGAGGTTGTACCCACCAACGCCTTGATGCGTTCTGCAACGCCCTTCTCCCCAAAGTAAAGCGGGGTTTTAGCATAATGGTAAGAAAGATAGCGGAATTAATGGCGGAGGAGTGCAAGAGGAGTTACAGGAAGGTGCGCAAGTAGCAGAGATTGAACAAGCGCTACGGGAGTTAGCGAAAGAAGCCTCCGGACTCGGGATGCAGAAAATGATTGAAGCGAGTGAGAAAAATATGCAGATCGAGTTACATGTGAATGCGGGCAGAAGCCAAGCCACTGGGTAAGCGAGAAGCGGTGGTGTGGAGTGTGTTCGGCAAAGTGAATTATCGGCGTCGATATTATCTGTGTGCGCATTGTCATCGTGGGCAGTCGCCGTTGGATGAACGTTTGGGATTGCTGCCGGGACAGAGTACAGCGGGGCTGGCGAGTTTGTTGGGAATCTTGGGCGTGGAAACATCCTTTGAAGAAGCGAGCCAGTTGGCAGAGCGCTTTCTATTATTTTCAGTGAGCGATAACACCGTGCGCAAGCAGACCGAAGGCTATGGAGGGCTCAAGCGACTTTGGAAGAAGAATGGAAACAGGGGCCGAAGATATAAAAGGCATGGAAACACGGGAGCAGACTTTGGAAAACCCCATGGGGTCGCATCTACGCTTCGATGGATGGTGCCCACGTGCCCCTACACGGCGAATGGCGGGAGTTGAAAACGTTATGTTGGTATAAAGTGGAGCAGATTCACCCATCCCATCCCCAGAACCACCATGGTTCTGAAAAGCGGAACCACGTTGGGGCGCACGTGGGAGAACAAAGTCATCTGCAAGCCAGGAACATGAAATATTATTGCGATATTCAAGAAGCGGAACAATTTGGACGATTGTTATGGGCCACCGGGATCCAACATCAGGTCGACGCGTACGAAGAAATCGTCTTTCTCGGTGACGGTGCCGTGTGGATTTGGAACTTGGTGCAAAAATATTTTCCGAACGCTGTACAGATCGTGGATTGGTTCCATGCCAGCGAATATCTCACGCCCATCGCCGAAGCCGCCTTTGGCGTCAATACCCCGCAAGCTCATGAGTGGCTAACTCAGGCTCGCACAGAACTTTGGGAAGGACGCATTCAGGACGTTATCCAATCTTGTCGCAGTCTGCTGTCTCACGCTGCTGCGCGACCTTGGATCGAAAAGGCAATCCATTATTATGATCATAACGAGAAACGAATGGACTATGCACACTTTCGCCAACAGGGCTATCTTAATCGGCAGCGGTACTATTGAAAGCGCTTGTAAACAAATTGCAGCGGTGCGCTTAAAACGTTCCGGCGCACGTTGGACCTTGCCCGGTGTCATCGCCACCGCCAAAGCCAGAGCCGCTTGGCCCCAAATAGATCACCGGTGTGCCATATATGACTTGAGATTCTGAGATGGCTTGTGAGGTTGCTCTTTTATTATCCAAAGGAATCAACTCTGGACGGACGCGATCTTCCTGTGCCAGACGTTCCAGAGCAGGTGAAATTAGTTCCGGCGGCACTTCCAATAGTTCGACGGCGCGTTGCGCCAATAATTCTTGCGGAGCGTACACATGCCCTTCGTTGATGGTTTCGTTCAGGGCAAACACGATCCCCGCTTCGATCCGCGAAGGATGATCGGCAGGCAATCCCAAGGCCTGGGCGATCTTGTCGGCAGTCTTGAAACCCACACCGTAGATATCGCGTTCGAGTTGGTATGGATTCTTTTGCACAATCTCTAAAGCAAAATCACCATAGATCTTGTAGATCTTGACCGCCAAATTGGTGCTCACGCCGTGACCATGCAAGAACACCATGATCTCCTTGATTTGTTTTTGCTCCTCCCAGGCGGTGATGATTTTCTTCGTGCGGTCCGCACCAATGCCGGGCACTTCTAGCAAACGTTCGGGCGTGGTCTCGATTACATTGAAGGTCTCTTCCTTGAAACGACTCACAATGCGTTCGGCAAATCGCGGACCGATCCCTTTGATCATACCGGAGCCCAAGTAACCTTCAATTCCAGCAAGGGTAAATGGCAGGGTTTGTTCGCAGACTTCCGCTTTGAATTGCAAACCATGTTTGGGATGGTTATCCCATTGTCCCTGTAGACGCAGGTGTTCTCCTGCCGAGAGTTCAGGCAGGTTGCCTACCACAGTAGCCAAGCCTTCTGAATTCAGGGAAGATTTGTTGGTGAGGCGCTGGCCCAATTTGGTATCTGGTCGCAGGCGTAGAACGGTGTACCCATTTTCTGGATTGTAGTAGGTGATGCGTTCCACGGCACCGGACAAGGTATCCATAATGATAAGTATTCACGGCGTGCAACATCGCCTTTGAAACTTAAGAAACCCTCAACAACCGCAACAGATTGTCTTTTGTCAGTGGGATCAAATCCTCTTGTGGGCTAATAAATGGACGCACATCATCCAGCGCTTGTTCAAAAGATATCCTCTCGATTTTTGAACCTACAACCTCACGCCAGTTTTCAACAGCGAGGCTTGGACCCGCCCATTCGGTTTGACGCAGCGCATTATTGAGAAGAGTTAAATTGGGGTCCGGCCAGTCCCTGTCACTCAAATACCAAATCAGATCATACAAGTCGCGTCCTTTAAGATAAGGACGCTGTAAGATTGCGTGAAGTTTACCGGCCAATAATGAGGCACGATCATGATGTTGTAAATTAAGTAAAACGTGGTGACGAACCAGAGATGTGGCCAACACTGCCCCGGCAGGTGGGTTGGTGTCCACTTCAAGTTTGACTGCCAACGTTTCATCCTGATGCGGCGTAAGTTCCAATTCATAAAGCAACCCTGAAAAACGAATGAAAGCGCTTTGAACTGTTTTTTGATCATTCACCTTAACCGTAATTTTATAGCCCTGCGCTTCCAGGTCTTTTCGAATGGCTTGAAGGTATGAACGGAAATCATACAACTCAGAATTTCTTTCGAGAGCAAAATCAAGGTCCTCAGAATAACGCGGTAGTGAATACAAGAATCTTAATGCGGTGCCGCCATGAAAAGCAATCGTAGTCATTGCGCCCGTGCGTTGCAAACCTTGCAAGATCAATGCCTGTAAGTATTCGCGTGACCAATTGCGTGCTTCCCCAGGTGATGATGAAGATTGAATCAGTGTCCTTAAATATTCTTTCATGGTAAGGCCTCATATTCACCTTTTTCCTGAAGGGCAAGGTCTTTAATTTGAGCAGCAATACGCCGCCATTTTGGTTTCCCGGCGCGCTCTGCAAATTCGTTCAAACGGGTGAGATCCAAATGCTCCATGTTTTGCAAACGGAGTTGGCTTAGGTAATTTGGCGAGTCAGAATGGGGAGTAAAATGTGACAGATCAAGCAGAGCTTTTTCAGGCGTAGCGACGAACGCTTGTTGTCCTTGAGAAAGCTCCACAGGTTGATATCCAAAAAAGAGATGGGGAGCAAGGTGCTGAAAGTGAAATCCGCCATCCCACTGTGATGGACGAAGCATCGTAACGCTCAAAGTCAGCGGAGTATATTCCGGAATTAATCCATAAAACGCCAGTGCAGATTGTTCACTAACATACGAACCTGGCATCAATGCATTTGCAATCAGGAATGGATGTGGAATAATGCTTTGATAAGGCGGAGCGAGGGTGTACAACCCGCGTCGCAGTTGACGAACACGTCCGCTTCGCACCCATCGGGACAATTGGCGGCGCACATCGGTAGGATCCACATTTCCGGCGAGAAGCAGTCCTGTTTCAAAGAAGGGTTGCTCTCCGACCAGTGTCAGTAGGCGCTCGAACTTCATACGTCTATTATGCCATATATGGCAAACTATTGCAATAAAATAATTTGGTTAGCACAACCTTGATTACTATCGGCAAACTTCATGTTCATAGAACGTTTGAAGTATCGCGCCTATCACTCTTTGTATGCCAATATCTATTTTTGACGCACATATCACTAGCTTGAAATCAATTTGGTGGAAGAACATGATGGCAGGCTGTATGGGTATGAGTTTTAACGGTCCGATCATACAGAGTGTTTGGTTTTAATGTTAGTCTTGCGGAAATGTGATTATTTCCTGCACTGGAAGCTCTAACTGGGCGTAAAATATCGACATTGAGCAATCAGTTTTTTTATGAGGAGGAAGTATGGATCCAATTACTATCGCTATATTAGCTGCCATTGCTGCCGGGGCGATAGTGCAAGGTTTTTTCTGTAATTTCGATCAAGTGTTACCTCGCAATTTCATATTGCGATCAATTTGAACCTTCAAAAGTCATATAGGTTCTGCCGGTCAACCACTCCTCGCTGATCTCATTCAACACCGCTGAGACCAAACGGAGGCACGAAGCCTGATTAGGAAAGATCGAGACGACCCGCGCTCGGCGTCTCACTTCGCGGTGCAACCTTTCCACGCCATTGGTCGTGCGCAACAATTTTCGAAAAGCACCCGGAAAGGAAAAAACCGTTAAGCCTTCCGGGACATTGGTGGCCATCCACTCGGATAAACGCGAAGCACTCTTCTCGTATTTGCTCACCGCCTTGGCCAGATACGCTTCAGCGGTAACACGATCCGGAGCATTGAAGACGGTACGGATATCCTCAGCCACTTCGGTCTGCATATCTTTGTGCGGCACGTAGGCTTGAGCATTTTGTTGTAAATGGAACTGACATCGCTGCCAGGGAATGCCACCAAAGACTGCTAAGCGCGCTGCTCGCAATCCCGCATGGTCATCGCTGGTGATGAGTTCCACGCCACCGAGTCCGCGTTTCTTCAAACTCTCCAGGAAGGTGCGCCAATGGACTTCGTGTTCGCTGAGCGACACAGAAACGCCCAAGATCTCGCGTTTCCCTTGTGGCGTGACACCCACGGCCACTAAAACCGCCAGGTGACGCACCTGTCCATCTTCTCGAACTTGCTCGTAGTATGCGTCCAGGAAGAGATAGGGATATTCACCCAGCGGCCGTTCGCGCCACTTCTCCAGTTCCGCATCCATTTGAGCCGCAGCCTGACTCACCATCGATGACGAAACATCCACACCACACAACTGCTCGGTGATGGCCTTGACCTTTCTCGTGGACACTCCTTGGACATACATCTCGGCCAAAGCCAAGGTCAGTGCACGTTCACTTCGCAGTCCCTTCTCCAGTGCCTGCGGGTAGAACCCACCTTCTCGAACTTGCGGGATCGCAAAGGCGATATCTCCAACTCGGGTCCGCAGGGTCTTGGCTTTGTAGCCATTGGCGTGACCGATACGTTCTGGATTATGTTGGTAAAGTTCTGCATTCAAATGCTCACTTCTCTCGGCTTGCATGGCGGTGTTGATCACGACCCGGATCAATTCCGGCAGAACATCAAGTCCTTGTTCCTGCACCTGCTCCAATAATTCAGCAGGTAAGGTAAAATCTTCGCGGTAGGTCATGTGCTTCTCCTTTTGGTGTGGTAACCGCAAGGATAACACTTGACCTACCTTTCATTGCAATTTACAGAAAGCATTGTACACAACTGCCGGGGCTATTTCTGGCGTTACAAAAGTCGGGGAACAGGTAGTAGCAGATGCATATGGCAAGCTAAAAGACTTGCTCAAGAAGAGGTTTGGGGCCAGAAGTAACGTAGTTCAGGCGGTGAAAGAATTAGAAGCCAATCCGAAGTCAGCGGCGCGTAAAGAAGTGGTGAAAGAAGAAGTGGCTGCTGCCAAAGCTGACCAAGATAAAGAATTGTTGAAAGCGGCCCAAGCTTTGATAAAAAGCATAAAAGCCCTGCCGGGAGGCGCACAGATCATTCAAACTGCAATTGGGGATCAGAATATCCAGATTACAGGTGATAGAAACACCGTGAATGTTAATACAATAAAATCTAAACGATAATTAGATATTCAATAATAAGCAGCACCAAGCTATAACCTGGAGGATGCGAAATGGGTAGAAAAGGCCACGTAGCTGATAGAAACGAACAGACTTTCAAGGCAATCAAGAAATTATGGAAGGAAAAAAACGGAAGCCCAACCCTGCGGGAGATTGGGATCGAAATTGGCATCCCTTCGACTTTTCTCATACAAGGATATGTAAAAAATCTAATTAAACAAGGGAAAATCAAAAGAGACGAAAGTAAGGGGTCGCGAAATTTAATTATTATTGAGCCTTCATGGCCCAAATCCGCAACTACCGTGAGACAAAACTCTCGAGTTGTATTATTGGGAAGTAAAAAAGACATATTGGAAATCCCAAATTTTGGAGCTATTGCCGCCGGTATTCCGCTTCATTTACCGGATGCAAGTTTCTCCAATGCGGACAAAGATCAATCTGATCATGCGGTAGTTCAAATTCCGGAAAGTTATCTGCCTGAAGGCGTTCAAGCGAGCGATGTATTTGCTTTGCACGTTGAAGGCAACTCGATGCGCGACGCGATGCTAACAGATGGCGATGTTGTAATCCTTCAACGAACATCAATTGCACAAGTAAAAGAGGGGGAGATTGTAGCAGCTTGGCTTATAGGTACTCAGGAAACTACACTCAAACGCTTTGAAAGAACAAAGCGCGGGATTGTACTCAGACCCGAAAACCCATCATATAAACCGCTTCATCTTCAACCTGATGAAGTGGATATTCAAGGAAAATTGCTCGCGGTTTTGCGATTTAGATATCGTGTATCAAAGCTATCTCGATGAACTATGCCTAGGAAACGAATTTTCGCGGAGATGTATCCGGAAGAGAAATAATCGGTCTCCGAAGTCAGTAACCAAGGAATAAATAACGATGGAATATTCTGAGCTTATTGCCGCACGATACAGTGTGAGAGCCTATCGCCCTGACCCGGTTGAAGATGAGAAATTGCAAACCATTCTGGAAGCAGCGTGCTTGGCGCCGACCGCGGCCAATCGACAACCCATCCAGCTGGTGGTGATGCATACAGCTGGTCGCGAAAAAGATATCGGGAAAATTTACCGCCGTCCGTGGTTTGTCCAGGCTCCCGTGGTAATTGCCGTTTGTGCGATTTCTTCACAGGCTTGGGTGAGAGAAAGTGACAGGTTCAATGCCCGCCTGATTGATGCGGCAATTGTAGCGGATCACTTAATTCTGGCTGCCACCAATCTGGGATTAGGAACTTGTTGGATCGCGGCATTCAACGTGGAAGCTGCACGCAACATATTAAATCTCCCCGCCGAAGCCGAGCCGGTTATCTTCACACCCCTCGGTTATCCAGCCGATCTGCCTGGTCCCAAAATCCGTAGACCGCTGGCTGACTTGGTACGCTATGAACATTGGTAAAAGATCGATTTTTTTCTTCGATTATCATGAACTATCTTTGAGTATGATGTAATTAGTATTGCACTATCATGCCTCCAAAAAAGAACTCACCGCCTTCTGTTACTCAAAACATTACTGGCGACAACAATGTTGTGATCGCCGGTAATGGCAATACCGTTAACCAAACGGTCATCCAAAAGTTCTTCAATATATTTCGCGGTGATGTTGAGACCACTGAGCAGCGCAACCGCCACATCATGTTGGCACACGTGGAGAATTTCTGGGTCAAGGGTATTCTCGAAAAATCGGTAGTGGATGAAAAGTAAGTGATGATAAGATAGGCAGTATGATCCAAAAAGCCTACCACTGTCGAGTGTGCGGAAGCACCAATATTGTCAAAAACGGCACCAACCGTCTCAAGCAACAGCAATATCACTGTAAAGAGTGCGGAGCGCGGCGTGTTCTGGAGTCAAAGCGAGAGGCAAAAAAACGCAAAAACCGATCATCCTCAGCCTCTACCAAGAGCGTGTAAGTTTGCGAGGTTTGGAGCGGATTTTTGATGTTGCTCGCCAAAGCGTTTCCAGATGGATTGTCGAACATGTAAAAGATCTGCCGGAACTCAAAGACACTTTGTTGCCAGCCGAACCGGACGATGTCTTGGAATATGATGAAGCCTGGAGTTTTGTTCTCAAAAAGAGCAATAAACGTTGGCTGTGGACGGTCATGTGTCGTCGCACCCGACAAATCATCGCCTTTGTCATTGGCGACCGCAGTGAAACAACCTGTCGCCGTTTGTGGAACGAAGTTCCACTGGCCTACCGCAGTTGTATTTCCTACAGTGATTTCTGGGAAGCCTACCAAAAAGTTCTTCCGCAGAGCACGCATCAAGCGGTTGGGAAAGAGAGCGGACAGGTTTCACACATGGAGCGTTGGTATTGTACTTTGCGCCAACATCAGGCGCGCTATGTCCGTAAAACCCTTTCGTTTTCGAAGCGCGACGCCTTTCATCACATGGTCACTACATGGTTTATCATTGATCACAATCTCGCCAGAAAACAACTTGCATCACTTACTTTGTAACCACTACCGATCTTTCTATCTTCACTATCCGCTTTAACCAATGCAGTATTGTTCTTGTGTTTAAGTACGGCTCCTGAACGCCAAACCGTTCTATATATAAAGGGGTTCATACGTACGATGAATCGGGTGATTATGCTTGAAGGTAGAACGTCATAGTGAATTTGCAATGCCAGTCCTTGATCCCATTCACCGGTATAAGGTTCGTCTTTTGGTAATAGATCCGGTATTAAAAATACCTTATCGGGTTCGATGTCATAACACAATTCGAACTTCTTCATCATGTCCACGATGAATAGTCGTTTGTCGCTGGGGTAGTCGGGCGGCTTGAGAATATCCTTAAGCATGGAGAGAGACAACTCGCTTCTATTCTCGAAAAGTGGTTTCCAATTCAGAATTCTATAGACGCCGTTGGTGACCCATCGGGGGTTGAGAATGCCGAGCGCTTCGAGACGTGGATCATCTTGAAAATATAGGACCACTCCAAGGTCGTGCAGGAAGCCAACGAGTGTATTCTGGCTGGTTTCGTCGGCGACATCATTCTGGTTACACAACTTGAGATATTCATCCTGAGTAATGAAGCTTTTCTTCCTGCCGAGTTGTTCAAGCTTCGATTTGATTGTGAACCATGTTGCGGGTAAAAGATCGCGGACGTGGGGCAGGGAATTCACTTGTTTAGCGATTTCGTCTTTGAGAGCCTCGATACCTTTTCCGGTTGCAGCGGATGTTTCAAGGATTCCAACTAGGTTTGGATACTTCTTCTGCAAGCCCGTGCGATCAATGTCGAGCGGATGCTGGTCAGTTTTGTTTCCGACTATTAATACTGGCGACTCGCCGCCGAAGGATTGAATAATCTTGAGCCAATACTCAACACGGTTTTCTTCCTGCGTTAAACGCGAGTCCAGCACCAACAAATATAGACTACGCTTGGTAAGGAAGAACTGGTGCGTGGCGTGCATAATTTCCTGCCCGCCGAAGTCCCAGATGTTCAGCTTGATGGACACTCTCTTTTGATCGACGATCAAGAGACTATCATCTACCTGCCATTGGCTTATAGATATTCCCTCCGTCTTGGTTTGGTCCTGATCAAAAATGCCACGAAGGATTTGTTGGACGAGGGACGTTTTGCCGACTAAGCCTTGTCCTACAAGAATGAGTTTGGTTTGGTTGATGGGTTTTCTTGTTTGTTCGATGGCCGAAAAGTAGTAGTTTAGAATCCTTTGTGGATCTTGAATTCTTTCTAGGATTTCGGGTGGGATTCCGAGTGGATTTCCGCGCAAATCTAACATCCGAAGGCTCTTAAGCTTGAGCATTTCCGCAGGGAGCGATTTTAAGTTATTGTTTGCGGCAATAAACACACGTAGATCCTTTAGCTTTCCAATTTCATGCGGCAATGAGGCGAATCGGTTATTTTCAATGAATAGCCATTGAAGATTCACGAGATCGCCAATTTCTGGAGGAAGGATGGTCAGGCCTTGATCCTGAATATAGAATGCTTTCCACCGTAAATTGGCGGCATTCTTTATGTGAGGAGGAAGAGTTGCATTGGTATATGCAGGCATATGCCTCCACTGGTTTGTGACCCTACAACTGTAATATTGTGAATGAAAGCGAGGGAACTGTCCACTAACCTTGAATCCCCCTTATTCCTCCAGCTTTCAGACCTTTGCGCGCTGCAACTGCTAATACAAGCATCATTGCAATCTTTTTCTCTGTCATTTTCACGAGCCCGCCACCGATCCGGCTTTTTCAACTTCGGTCATGTTCTGGGCAAGCCCATGCCTTCCATTGCATGCAGCCTTCGGCCGATTGCTTGTACGTAATTACTCCTTCGCATCTACACATATTCGATAACGTGAAATGTCCCTAGGGCCGTTATCAATTTACTGTAGCACGTAGCGCAAATATGTGAGCAGCAACCGGCGATGTCCGATCAATGCCTGCACTACAATGCATTAGCACGGGCTTGGGAAGTGAATCAAAGGCTTGTAGGACGTCGGCCTTGACACGAGTAAGCTCAGCCTCGAAATCGACATCAAGGGCCAGTCTGTGCGCAGGGTCTTCCCATTCAATATGAGCCACTTGGAATCCCTGTATGCGATAGTACTCTATAAGATTTTGCGCACCCAGATTCAAATTCGCATAGTGCCGGAGTTCCTTCGCGTGCATTAGGCAAATGATCGAGCGAATGCCACTATATCGCACACGGCTGACCCAGCGTATGAGCTCACTTATGGCTTGTGTTGGCAGGTCTGCTCCGCTTCCGCCGAAATAAGGATGATAGCGTAATGGCCTGTGTGCAACAGCAAGCTTGCCATCTATTACCCATACAAGAAGCTCGCTATCATCGCCGCATTGGATGCGCTTGCCCAGTGCGTAGAGAGCATTTTTTATTGCTGCAGCCTTGCTCTGTTCAATGGTTTTCATGGCTTCGACCGGAAAGCTCCAAATGGTAAGGGTTAGCGACTGGTGGAAATGGGCTATCCTGCAGAAAGGCGTAAGTGAATTATACGAGCGTTTGCACCTGTTGTAGGATGAAACCGGTCGCATGCGAGCTATGCCGTTGATCCGCTGCATTCTTCAACATGAAACCCCCAAAGCAGACAGCCGCGCTCCGCTCACGGCTGGAATAAAGGCAGGTGTTATAGTCAATTTGGTTCGCCAGCATCTGAAACAGGGCCGATCAAGAAGCTCGGAGGCGGATAGGCACGAATCACCGCTTCGTGATCCATGCAACCGAAATCGGTAAGAAGCCGACAATACTCATCCTTGGTGATGCCATCGAGTTTTGCAATCCGTTCGCTTTCATGGAATTCAGCCGGCAATTCGAAGTACGCCATGGTCAATGCAGCGCCTCCACGCTGAAACTCGCCAACGTGAAGCCAAGATGCATCTTTGGCTTTTATGTGCGTGTAAACGCGAGGAGATTGCATATTTCCTACGGGTAGATGCTGCCTGAGTACAGGGTCAGTTACTGCGGCCGCGCCTGTCAATAGCAGCCCATAGCACACATCTAAAGAAAGTGGATACCATGCCGGCTGCTTTTCACCTTTTTGCGTTTCCTTGAGCCACACATCAAGGACGATTCCTCTGAGATCCAACGTGATCCAGAAGCGGGCAACTGTTTTAAAGTTGGGGTCAAACGTCCCCGGCTGCATTACTTGCGCTCCGGGTATAGGGCTACAGATCGTTTCCACAGTTGACGAACGGGCGTCGGCAAATCCCCATAGAACTGGCTGGGTATAAAGACGCATCCATTTCTCAACCGGATTTTGCTCAATGGCCTCTAGGATTTTCCATTTGCTTTCCGAATCTAGACCTTTTGCATTTGACCCTGTCCACCCTAGGGCAAAACGAATGAGTAGATCGTAATCAATGCTTCTGGCGAAATTTGCAGAGGGTTCGTAAGCCGTGGGTTCGAAATTCGGCCTTGGTTGAAACTGTCTGGGAAATGGAAGGGCCGCCGAAGTTAATGAATTGTCAAAGCTAGCAACACTGCCACTACCGGCACCTTGAAAGCCGCCTTGTTCAGCCGGCTTGGCAATAGATCCCTGGGGGGATACACCGCTACTGAAGGAAATTACAACAGGCGAGTTCTCTGGCTTGGAAGTAATGTCCTTTGCGTCTGATGGCACGTGATCCAAAGAACCAGCGGATCGTCTGGATTCTGCACTTGCTTTTCTGGCAGCTTCTGCGTTCAAGTAGTACTTGAATTCCTCGTGGACTCTGTGCATCCAGTTCCAGCCATATCTTCTCGAATAGGATGCAACGCCCCCTCTTGTTTCATCGAAATCGAGGAGGTCGTAAAGTAAATTGCGACCATATCTTTCAGCATTTCTGCGCGCTACCAAGAAGTGTATCTCACCTTTGAATAACTTCTTCTCAAACTGTGCCGGAAGAATGACTCCGTCAATATCATGCCAAGGATCGGAGAGATCCTTAAGAAAATGGTAGAACGCCGATATTGCCCAATGCTCATCTACCCAATTCCAGAACTTCAGGTCAACACCTGTTTCAATGACTTGATAGCGATAATCTGCCGTTTGCACAATAAGCCCAATGTGCAAACTTTTCTTTTCAAGGGTAAGAAAGTATTCTCTTGGTTTCAAATTAGTCAGATAGTCCAAATCATGCTTGACGGATCGAAGAGATACTTCTTCAACGTTATACCTATCACCCTCTTCATGCTTTAGCCAATCTAAATTGACACCTGAGACTTCGCTGACGGCTTGGAGCAGACTCACCGGGACTTCCTTCTCACCGCCTTCCATTGCTTTGTACTCACGCTCGCTAGAAACGCCAATTAGTTCTATGAACTGGCTCGGCTTCAATCCCAATTCCTCGCGAATAACCTTCAGTCTTGGCCCTGCAACAAGCAATTGTTCGCGCACGCCTTCTTGGCGATCCGCTGTTTCGGCAGCTTCACGCTCTATTTTTTCCTTTGCGGCTTTCTCCGTACCTTCCCGGCTGCCTTCCTCTTGCGTGGATTTTTCATCGGTTTTAGGCACTGGCCGCTTTCTCGGTGTAATTTCCTCCAAGCGCTTATACAATTTCTCTGTAGGCAATGAACCATCGCTTACGTCAACAAATTGCTTGGTCTGAACAATTAGCCAATTTTCCCCTGCCAGCAACAATGGGAAAATAGCCTTCTTCTTCTCTCTGGCGCGAGTGACTTCGTTTTGAACCATATCTGATTCATAAGAGTTATTGCTAAGGACCACGATAACTCCATCGCTAGAGTCTAAGTTCGCAGTAACTACTTTGGGCCATTCCGAGCCATAGTGGATCCGATCATCAATCCAGACTTCAAAACCTTCATCTTGAAGGGCATCAGCTAGCTTATGGACATATTCCGAATCTTTATGACTGTAACTGATGAAAATGTGACCCATCTTGATGCTATCCTAATCGAGCCAGGCGTCCACGCCATCATTTTATGTTTTTACCATGTTTACATTCACTGGCATTTGATCCCAAGTTTTTCCATCAAGCAATCTGCCAGCTTTCTTCTTTTGAACACCACCCCATTGCTTGAAGAAGAATGGCACCTTTGTTTTTAGACATTGGTCACGTATGCTAGTAACCCATTCCTTTTCAAGCGGACGCGCTCCGGTCCAGACTCGCCGCCAACAATAACCCAACTAATTCCTTTCAGGTTCATTTTTTGGATTGGCCCAAGAAGCGGCTCAACAGACAAGAATTTTATTTTTGCTGCTGTCTTTCGCAAATCATCAATTCGGAAGGTATATTTCTCAGTCTCTATGCTTACACCCATCCAAATGTTATCTGTCCATTCTAAATATGGGCTAACTTCTGCTAATCTTTCAGATCGTTTGGTTAAAACTTGGAATTGATGCCAATGTGCGCGTTTCATTACATCAAAAACACGCTGAATAAATTCCAAAGGTATGTCCTTGTGAAATAGATCGCTCATTGAATTGACAAAGATTACTTGTGGGGTTTTCCACTCCAATGGTTTTTCAAGCACGTGCTCATGCATGGTCAGTTTAAAACCATTGACATAATTAGGCTGTCCCATTGCTTGAAGTCGCTTAGCCATTCTTTCAGCATAGCAATGTTTGCAGCCAGGGCTAATCTTTGTACAACCAGTAAGCGGATTCCAGGTGGATTCTGTCCACTCTATCCGAGATTGGGTAGCCATTTCTCCTCCAGAGAAATTCCTGCAATTCAATTATAGAACAATCGTTCCTAATTGTCTACGAGCTTAAATGCAATATCTCTGTCAGAATTAGATTTTAATGTAATTACCTCTGACATTTTTATCATCTAACCCAACAACCCTAAATCTCGTTTTGTTTTTCTTCAGAATATCGTTGGTGTGTTTTGGAAGAAATCCATTTTCTAATCCAAAAATATAGAGCTCTGCATTAGTACGATAATCGGCGCCGCTTAAGAAATTCCAAAGTTTATTCGGATAATCCGAAAGCTCGGTTTCATCAAAAAGTGATAAAGTCTTTTCAATCAAATGTCCTTTACCACGACCTGGATCAATACTCCATTTTGCCTCGAGCATTTTCTCATACCCTCTAGCATTGCTTGTAAAGAAAAATAGGCAATAAACATTAGTGGTATCTCTTTCTAGGACAAAAGTATCAACAAAAACATTTAAGTCTTTCAAGGATGATCGAAATCTTCCTCGTATTTGCTCTATAAAATCATATGGAGACTTAAAACTTGGTATAAGTAGTTCGTCAAAAGTATTTAGACAAAAGGAAGCGCAAATCAGAGGTAGATAGATTTTGCTTGTTCAAGATTGTTTCTGCGCTTTTGACAACAGCCTCAATATTGCCTTGAAGTTTGTTAGCACAAGCAAGGTCTTTCAAGTGCCGCCAGAAACGTTCGATTGGATTGAGGTCTGAACAATAGGGAGGCAACCAAATAGCCATGACGCGATGTTCAAACAAGCTCAAAGCAGCCAATGCGGATGCGCTCTTGTGATAAGAAGCATTGTCCATCACAAGAACAATTCTTCCGGTTGGGTATTTCTTTACCAATAATTCTTCAAGAAAGTCGATAAAAGTTGCGCTGTTTTTTGTCTTTGCAATTGTCCAAGTTATCGTATCTTTCAACCAGTTGTAACCACCAAAGACATGTTGCTTCTGTTTTTCACCAGGTCGAGTTGCTGGAATACGCTTCTGTTGTCCAATTTTCATCCAGCAGGCTCGTAATGGTGGATCCAGTGTCAGGGTCGTTTCATCCATAAAGATGAGTTCGAAATCGTCTCGGATGACCTTTTTTTCAACTCATCAAGTATCTCGGCAGCTTTGACTTTTGCGTCCTTGTCTTGCAAGTGACCCAAATCATGTTTCGGGCGTCGATAGCGATATCCTTTGCGTTTGATCAAGGCGCGTAAGCGGCTTTCACTCAATTCAATGCCCGTTATTTTCTCCAAGTGGGCGCTCAATCGCTCCACTGTCCAAATCCTGAAGTCATATCCAACTTCGGATGGCTCTTTATCAATTACTTCTACTAAAGCCAAACTGTATGCGTCATCTGCTTTAGGCGGACGCCCACTTTTCGGTTGATTGGCAAGGGCTTCTATTCCGCCACTTTGCCACCGATGAAACCAGCCGTAAATCGTCGGCTTGCTGACTGCTTGCATCTTGGCTACTTCTTCTGGTTTGTGTCCCAAATGAAGTAGTCGGATTGCAATGCTTCTTTGAACTACTTCTGGTCGCTTATCATGCTTTATGGCTCTTTCTACCAGTTTCAGTTCTTCTTTCGTAAGTTGATATTCTTGGGCTTTTGGCATTCGCCCAGTTTACCATGCCTGTTAAATTTCTTTCAGCGTTTTACTTAACCGTTTCGAATAACTCATTCAAGAATAATCTCAGGGGTTCACTTCCAGGAAAATCTGAACGCAATGCAGAATTCTGCGAATCGATACATTTGAGCAATTGGCAACCATAAGAATACGTCGGTTCCTCCCTTATCAAGCATTTTACGAATGTCGTCTGGTTTAATGGCTTTATAGCCAAAAGGGTCAATAAAGAATAAACCCTTTGCACCTTTAGCTCTTGAAACCAAATCAATTGCTTTGGGGTAAATATCTTCATAGTTTTCTTTGTAATATTCAACTTTTACATTATTTGGCTTGAATATGCTTACGCTTAATTTCTGAACTCTATCTGCCTTGTAAATCCCCGGTTCAATTTCAGAATATCCATTATCATTAAACCAAACTGTCATATTCGGTATAGAGTTATTATTTGAGTAATAATGATTTCGTATGCAATCTAATGCAATAATTGGGCTCCCTTTTCCATTATTTTCATATATCCCTTCACCACAAAAGAGATCAAAAACAAAAATCTCCTTTACAAATCCTGCCCGATGTAAAACATTTAAGTAGATGGACAAATAACGGCCATATAATTCTACTTTGGCTTTGGAATGTTCCAAAAGACTTGTCTTGGGATTTGCGTTTTTCATGAACTCACCATCCCTAAAGATGGGATATGATTATTTTACACCTTTACTAATTTGCTTAACTTATGCCTATATACTTGGCAGCTAAATCTGAAGTTCGACGATGAACGCAGGTTCATGATCGAACTCGCAAAAGAGGAGAAAAGAACTGTTAGCGTGCCATTGCGGGTGGGGTCTTGAGTAAGAACACTTTCTGTATCGAAACCATAATCATAGCCAATACAAGCAATCCATTTTTCATCTACAAATCTGCTACCGCGCTTTAGCCACCCTCGTTTCCCAGCGAGACTGCCTATTTTCGGAAACAGGATTTCACGTTATGCTTCACGTAGCTGAATTCTTGCCCGATGGTATCTTGACCCCGGCTCACCTTCTGCAAGAGGCGCATTCGGGGTGTAGCGCAGTTGGTAGCGCGCTTGCTTTGGGAATATGTGGTCCCTACAATGCTACCAATGTGATGAGGCCACCAAGATCCTGAATGTCAGCCGTTCTTTTCCCTATCTGTTGGTGAAGTTCGACGACATCCCAACCTGGCATGTTGGAAACGCAGTTACCCCTAACCCACCAGTAAGAGTCAGGGTATCGAACCGCTAAGATTGATTTTTAAATGCGAGTAAGTCAGATCCGGGCAAGGGAACATCATCATATGAAGTTCCATTCGTTAATGTGGTCGCGTTTGGGAATTAGGTTAAAGCAGCCAACTCTTTCAAAACATAGGTTTAAGTTCACAGCCAATAGCCACAAAAGGGTAAATTAGTGGAATACTCTAAAATATCACCCCTGCCACTCTGCTGCAGAGTCAGCGGTCACAGAAAGCCGTATTTACACAGCATCGCCCCGACGGTGGGGACTGGAGGGGCGGCGCCAAGCCGGCCTGCGGTCGCGGAGCCGGCACGGAATACACGCATATATTTCAAGAACGCTATTGTGTTTTTGCGGCCTCCTTAATCTCAGTAGCTTCTAGCCTGGGGTCGACAGCAAGTGTCTCGTGTTTTGCTGTTCGTCGTTGAAACCGGATTTCTCTTCTTTCGACAATCGAGCAGCATGCTTGCTGTCGTCGAAAGACTCTGAGCACGAGTTGGAATAGTTGCACATTTTTGTTCTTCTTATATAAATGTCTGATGCACGGCCGCCCGGATCGTTTGATGAGGAAAGCTGTGTTAAATGGCACTGCCCCGCCGATGGAAAATCGCCGGGGCAGTTTCGAGCCGGCCTGCAGTCGCGCAGCCGGCTATGGAATTGATCATTAGTGAATCAATAGATGTGCAATGCTCACAGTAGTATTCATCGCGACCCAAAGCAGATGGGCCGGCGATGAACATGCTATAGCCGTTAGAACGCACGTGAGTGCCATAGTTTTCATGATGTTTTGTCCTTTCATAGAATGGAATTAAATAGTGACTTTTCTATGGCAGGATTACACATCCGAACAGCCCTTTAAGGGCCGCCCACCACTCCCCTCTGAAAAACAACTAACGGAAGAGATAGACTCGATTAAGATTTATTTGTTGGGAACGAGAAACCACCTCAATCACGCGGCCGACAGGTGGAGTAAGTTGTATTCGCCTTGCAAAAAACCAATCTGCTTGCACCTTGCAGAAAACTTGGAGAATGGTATACTCGTTCATGTGTCTTTTCTTTCTGATCCGACGAGTTCCAGCTCGGCGGATCGTCTTTTTTGTATCCAGCCTTAAACAAAACAAGGCGTGGCGCAGAGATAGACCTGTACTACGCCTTGTTCGTTAAAGACTTTTTTCTGGTAACAGTGCATCATTACCAGGAAGGATACACGATGCCGGTTTAATATTCACATTCAGGACAACCAGCAGCCCAGAATGTGTATCCCTCCAACGGGAGGGAGGAGAGCAGGGTTATAGCCCTGCATGTGGGTATTCTGTGGGAATACCGTTGTTATTAATACATCCCCCTCAAAATCTGAAGTCAGCGAACGAATTGAAGTAGGCTTGCTAACGTTTGAATAGCGGCGTCGAATATCGATCCTGGGTTTGCCGTTGTCAGTACGACCAGGACAATTAGAAGTACGAGAGGCCGTGTATCCATCCCGAACTCCTTTCCTCGACCAAGTACCACGACATCGCAGTCAATTCAGTCTTCCATTCCAACCAAAACTAACCTAAATCAAAACACGACCTCAACCAAAACATCAAAGACAATTGTTAACTTTGTTTTGGAAAAGAGAAGAGTTTTATTGATCGGTTGTATGGGTATTGGAAGGGAAGAAAAAAAGAACCCGACGATGTCAGGCTTTTCAAAGAGATATAAACTGTAAAAATTTATTTGAATAGTTGGGATTATATACAAATATTTCGGCTTGTCAAGAGTTTCACTAAAAATCAGCAAAGACGAAGCTGCAAGGAAAGCAAAACAGAATCGGGAGTGGGGAACAACATCCAACCAAAATCCAAAATCAAATTCAAACAACAAAAAAATCTCAAAACCCGAAATCAATCCAGAGGTCCCTAAAGAACGTGGTCTAGTTCGCAAAAATACGTACAGTTCATGCTTAAAGGAATAGTGGCGATACGGGTCGGCAAAACGCGTTTTTGAAATTATTAGAGTTTGATGAGAAATTCGTTCCCGCAATGCAGCTCTGTGGGAAGTGTGGAGATTACCACACCCCCATGAGGGAACGTCGATTCCTTAGCATACGATTTAAGGTGGCCGTCATTTGGACTTTGGTATATGTGGGGCATGGAATCTTACGATAAGAAACTCACAAGGCGATTAAGGACACGAGCTTGAGATTGCCATTTAGGAGGTCTAAAATACTTACGTATATATTGCTTTACGTAAGTATAAAGGAAAAGCCGATAAATCCCCGAACAGCCCTTACGACCCAAACCCAGCGCGCAGGCCTTGACTTGAAGGCCATCGACCGCGCCGATTTGCAACCCACTACAAAAGCGAAGTATAAGCGTGAGATCGCAAACCTGATGCAGGCCGGCGTCCACCCGTTTGACTTCAACGCCTTGACGGCCTATGCAGACGGCTTGAAGTCCTCGCGCAAGTCCTTTCTTAAATCAGCTTTGCGGCTGATGACGGCGGACTTTGAACAGAACGCAAAAGGACGCGCAACTCCTGAGAATATTGCGCAAGTGCAGGCCGGATTTATCGCCTTGAAGCCATGCGCAGCGCGGTGAAAGTCAAAACGCATAAAGGCACGAAGGCGCATATCTGGCTAAGTCAAAAGCAAGTCAAAGAGATCACGAAGCTTTGCAAAGATGATCTTGAAGGTCGGCGAGATTGGATTGTATTGGGTTTGTTTTTAGGCGCTGGCTTGCGGCGCGAAGAACTAGCTGCCTTAACCTTTGCTGCATTGAAACAGCAGCCCGTGAAAGGCAGCAAAGTCCGCGACGTTTTACAAGTCAAAGGCAAGGGCGCAAAGGATCGGGTTATCCCGATTAAGCCCATAATCGCAGATCATTTGCGGGCATGGAAGGTAACCGTAAAGGGCGGGTTGATTGCGCGTTCATTGGGCATGGGCAAGAAGTTAGGCGGCAGTATCTCGGCAGTGGCGATCTTTCAACTGGTCCGCAAGTACGGCGTGAAGATCGGGATACCTGATCTTGCACCGCACGATCTACGCCGAACCTTTGCACAATTAGGATATGAGGCCGGCGTACCGATTACACAGATCAGTGTCTTATTAGGTCACTCAAGTGTGGCTACTACTCAAAAATATTTGAACTTAAATCTTGATCTTGAGACCACAGTGAGTGATTTTATACCGTTATCGGGCGATTGGGTTGACATCAACCGAGAATATCTATGGGACGAAGCCAAAAGGCAATAAAAAGAAAGCATCCCAAGTAATATCCACATTCTTGCGACCGCGTATTTCCAACTCATCTTCACACCCAGTCCCCATAGCCCATCACTCCCAGAGCAGCGTTTCTTAATATCGTAAGGCGATTTCGGAGTCCCCAGTTAGCGTCAAATGCCTTCCGATTGATTAGGAATTTTGGATTCTGATAATCATCAAGCGACTTTATAATGCACAAACTTTTCCATTTCACAAGGGGCTCTGCGTACAACGCTCCCATATCCGGATTATTACGCGAAAGTGGGAAATCTTGGACAAAAAAATCTTCCAACGTTATTTTGCTGTCGCTTCGATTAAATTGGTGAGCATCGATTTCCATTTTTGGATCAAATCTTCCCAAGGCAGATATCATGTGCCTATAAACCCAATCGACTTCATCAAATCCTATTGGTTTGTAGGCGATGCTCAGTGACAAGGAGCTCAAGCCGTTCCCTGGGCGACTGGGTTCAAATCGCATATTAAACAATTCCCCAAAATAAGGTTTCGATCTCAGATAGATCACCGCGCCAATCGACAAACTCATCAATCCCATTTAAATAGTTGGCAACAAGGTCTTCAAAAAACTTCGCCTCGTTGACTTCCAACGTGGGAGGAATCCGATCGAACAAAGGATTTTTCAAAACCCAACAACTAGTCTCGAAATCCGTTGTCTCCAATTTTTCAAGAATTCGTTTAGCGATCCTGGCGAACACCCAGATCCTTGGCTCGTGAAAAGCGTGCTCGGGCGCGGATGAAAGGATCTCGAGGATTTGGAGCCACGAATTGGAAAACCCACCTGGCAGATATGATTGCACCCTCCACAGGTATTCTCCCGCCTTTACTTCATCTTGCGCATCAAAAAAGTGGGATATCATCAAATAGAGCCAGCGAGATAGTGTAATATCACTGGTTAAAGGAGGGAACATATTTATCCCTTCATCTCGTTCGATCAAGCACATTCGCACTAAGAGATTTTCGAACAGGAGTGGGTTTTGAACACTGAGTGTCAAATTGCCAGACGACAGAAGTCCAACATCCAAAAGCGAGCTAAGGAGATTCTGAGATGTTTTCCCGATGCCATTGATTCCAAAAAATTTCTAATTGACTACGGCTAATGGATTTAGCTGATTGCTCCTGCTGGGTCATAGCCCAATAGGGAAAAGACGATATGAGTTCTTTGGCTAGAATTTGTTGATCACTGGTTAAAGGCATGAGCCCCATCTTCTCAGAAAGCAAAGCATCTGTAATTTCATCCAAAGTCGGCGTTCGTTTTAATGATTTCTGAAGCTGGAACGCAGTCTCTACATTGGCAGGAATTTGCCAATATGGAGAGACAATTGGCGGAAAGAGGGATGCAACATTACTTAAATCGCTATCCTGGGTCTGAGTCGATGTTGCAGGCGTGCTAACGTCTGAAGAAACTGAAAGAACCATACTTTCTGCTATCCCCAATGCATCGCAAAGGGCATGGTGTACAACTTTTACACCTCTTTGGCGAGCACGCGGAGAACGTAGATGGATTCCTCTCCAGCCAAGCTCTAAACTGAATCCAGACTGCTGAATCCAATTTCACTTCCAGGTCGAAAAGGGCATCTCTTAAGATTTTTGGACTTGATAACCACTCCCGTGCGTCTGTATCGCTACGGATGATATTTAAATCGCCGTTGAGTACGGGATTTAGATATATATACGCTGGCCAAAAATAGCGAGCCAAAACAGCCAGCAACTCAATTGCCGGATCTGGTTGTTTGCCAACCCGCTTAAATTCACCCCTCCAAATTTCTAATACTACCAAGGTGAACAGCCTGATCGGGTCAGCGCCATTTTGTATTCAGGTTTCGCCCTTCGCTGAAAATTTTCTCAGATTCTGAAACCACCCATGGGTGCTGAAGGATTTCCCCTGCCAATTCCTCAATTCCCTCGAACTGTCGATCAGTTTCACCCCATTTAACGCCATGCGAAATGGTGCGGAACAATCGTTCAAATTCATGTTTATTGGAGAGGATGTTGCGTAATTTTTCGGCGTTTTTTTGCATTCTGCACAATTTTTGCGAAAATCCAGCTGGACGAGTTGTGTGAGTGCGTACAATGCGATTATATCAAACACCCCGCTGTGTTTGGAGGTCCCATGACGACATTCTCGGACGCCATCGCCCAATTCATCGATACAAAAAAACTGTTGAGGACCACAACCTATTTGGACTATCAATATCGGTTTTCCGTGATATTGTCAGCTGCACACAGGACTGACTTGGCGGATCGCGACATTACAACATTCACCACTCAGGATCTCCATGCATTAGTTTGTGTCATCAATGATAGTAGTGTATTTCCAGGCTTGTGCGAAAATACTGTAGGGAGTCTTGTGAAACGCGTTAGGAGTCTCTTCATTTGGCTGACAGATTGTGGTGTGATCGCTACAAATCCTGCTACCCAACTGAAATATCGCCGAACACATTCGCGCGACACTCTTCCATTCAACGATGAGGAGGTGGCGGCCTTATTAAATCAGGCGCCTAGAACCAAGTCTGAGATTCGCGACACGACTATTCTGCGCTTCGGTCTAGATACGGCCCTCCGAATCCAGGAAATTTGTCGACTAAATATTGGTGCAGTAACTGACAGTCGGGCGGAGGTGTGCGGGAAAGGGGGAAAATACCGCATAGTCAGCTTCGGGGAAATCACACGGAATTTTCTATGCGAATACCTGAAACAATATCGGGAAAACGCACACTCCAGCGACCCACTTTTTGTTACATCCCAGGGCCGGCGGTTTTTGCCGACCTCGCTCGATGATCGGCTCAGATTGTGGGCTGAGCGAGCAGGTGTGCCAAATGCCGCCTTTCATAGACTGAGGGTGACGTTTGCAGTTAATTTCATTCTGAATGGCGGTGATCCGTTGGAGCTTCAGAACCTGCTTGGGCATAGCGGTTTAGAAATGACCCGACATTACTGCAAATTAGCCTACGAGATCAGAGCAACTCGCAACAATGTTAGGCGCAGTGTGATCGAATGCATTTGCAGTAACCAACCGGGATGCAGAAAGTGTGCATACGTCAAACAACAGTCAACCATCAGGTTCCACAAATTCCGAACTGTCAGCAGCACAAATACTTGAGGTCCTTAGAATTTTGGCCGGCAACATAAAAATTACTCAAGAACCGTCAAAAAATTTGCCGGATTTATCCCTATTAACGATGATGCAACTTTTTAATCGGCCGGACCCTTCACAGTGGTCTGCCAAATAATTTATAGGAACGAGGAACCTCAAAATGAAAACTGAGAAACCACCTTATATACCCATCGTGAAGCTACTCACCTTGGATCAAGCCGCCGCGGAATCAACATCAGCCGGCGAACTTTGGATCGCGGTCTGCGTGACGGCAGCATCGACGTGCCAGTCAAAAAAATCCGAGGCCAGAAGCGTATTCTATTGTCCGACATCATCGCGTACCTTGAAAGACAAAATAAGGGTAGACAAAATACCGATGATAAGAACTATCGGAATACCGATCAAACAAATCCCGCTACATTTAGTCAACCATCTCTACCATTTGGCAGCCAATAATGCTCGCATTGAATTTCATATCAGGATTCTTTCCTGATGAAGCTATCCCTGCAATTGCTGGCTGGTCCGATGACCAGGAATTGCTTCATTCCATGTTCTTGGATGCCATCTCAGATTTAGCAGCGGACGCTTCTGAATTCACGCGCTCCGCTTTGAAAGCATTAGTTTTGCGCGGCGACTCTCGGGGACTGGCATACAAGGTTAATGGAAACATTCCGGCCGATACTAGTAAAGCCTTTCTGCTCACCTATTTTCTGGGTGTGCATTTCCGGTATATGGCCGCAATCCATCCCGATCTTGCTCCAAATCTACCTATTGCAATAGAGACCGTGGAACGGTGGAGTCAACTGTTTAATAAATTACAAACAGAGAGCCGCTGGAGTTTCCTCTTTGAACTTCCAGTATCCTCTACGAAATCGATTACTTCATTACCAAATGAAAATCTGTGCAGTGCCCGCCTATCAGTTAGTGGCTCCCAAGCTGCACTTGGGGCTTTGTGCAAAAATTGGTCAACTGGCTGGACAACCCATCACAGCTTTTGATGAGCGCTTGGGCGGGTTTGCCAATTGGACAATCCAGATTGTTAACGCGATACCAGCGCAATCTGTTCGCGATTCATTCAATGATTATCTACCAGGGGAATTCACTAATATTGTCTTTAATACTATTCAGAAACTAAAAACCAAGAATGGTTTGGAATACTCGCTGGCTTCGAAAGCCACACTGCTTGACGATTGGTTCGCGATCTTTGGGGGTACAGCGCGGGATAAAGAATTTTTTACTCAGATCAGATTCCCTAAAAGGCTTCAAACACAAATCGATATCCTTGCGGACCCTGAGAGTCAGCGTGAAACGAGCGCCTTGCGTCGTTTATATCTCGATGAATGCGCGTCCCAGGATCGTTTGGAGGCTGCGGAACTTCATGAATCCGACCGCCAAAAAGTGGCAGGCAAATCAACGCGAAAACAGGCGATATCATTTGATGGTAGTCATGCAACTCTGGCGGCAAACCCGTCCCCCAGCATGCAAGGCGCCCTGCCTCGCGTTGTTTTAGCCATGATCTATCAGGCTCTTGAAATCAACGATCAGGTTTCATTAGAATTAACTTCCGCTGCAGCCCCCAAGATGGTGATGTTCATGCTTCACTTGGGACGCAGAATTGAATGGCTGTTAAATATACAGATTGGCGATGCACCTAAAACTCCTCAGGATTGTGAGCACCCAATATGTTCGCCACAAGGCAACCGCATTTATTATGTTCCCAAAATTTATCTCGGACTTCCGCTGCTCCTTTATCCCACAAATCAGGCTGATCCAGGTCGCTTCGATGAGAATTGGCGGGCTCATGATTTGGTATATGAGCCAATCGATCTTATCCACGAAATTATCCTGCCACCTGCACTGGCAGAGGGTCTGTCACACTACATTGATCTGCGCCGATCAGCAATCAAACACTCACCCCTGGAGGCTTCAGGTCTCGGATGTACTGAAAACGGAGGACCGCTATGGCTGGCTTTAGAAAATAGGAGTCTTTCCATACTCGATAAAAATGCTGTTGGGAAAATTTTCGAGCAGATTACGAATTCCATCCGCGAATTTATTCCAGATTATCCGACACTGAGGCCCGCCAATTTTGTGCGCTCCTTCGAGGCGTATTATGCCTCACTAGGATTACGCGGAGAATATCGTTTTTATCTTTCGGAGCGTGCACGTTACGTGCTCGAAATGCCATTGCGATACAGCCAAATCACCTCGGCGCAGGTTTACAAAGCCCACTCCGCGGCCTATGAAAAATTTGATCATTTGATCACGAATGAACGTATGGCAGTACTAGGATATTCCCCTGTAAATCAATCTAAATCTCAACCGCTACATGAACCTGGTCTACTTAATTACAAACAATTCGGCAGTTGGCATGTGGTTCGATCGGACATCACAAGTACGATGATCGCAACGCTTCTTCGCGCCATGGATCAACCTAATGGTTGGTACTCGCAACTTACTGAGGAGCAATCAAAATACAATATCCTTGTTATGCTGTTGTCACTTTTGCTTGCCCTCCTACTGGGATTGCGACCCTTTGAGATCATCCGAATTAGACCGCGTCATCTTGATCTAGAAAATCATTGGCTGGCGGTTCACGGCAAGCCCCATGTTTCAAGACCTGCCTTTCGCCGGCTTCCTATACCTATCCTGATTCGGGAATTGCTTTCACATATCCTGAAGAAAAGAGAGATTTCTCCCAGCGGCACATTGCTCGGATTGTACAATTCAAAGGGAGTATGGAAAGCCCTCACACAAAAAAATCTATTCGCAGCCATCCAGACCATATGCATTCACGCAGAACTTTCGATAGCGCCCGACCTATACAGTTTTCGTCATCGGTTTCAAACGGACATGTTGGCCGCCGGCATCCCTGAACACTTATTGAATTATTTGATGGGACACGAGACACGTGGCGCAGAGAGTGTCAATATTTTTATGGAACGATCACTTACTGATTTGGAGCCCACCTATACTGCAGCGGTCCAAAAATTGATAGCCAAATACGGCATAGGATTGATCGTATAGAGATATGAATTGTTGAATGCAACAAGGACGCGCTTATTCTCATCTGCTGGATGAACGGATCCATCTTTATCTTCCAGACCAAACACTGGATCAGATGATCAATTTCTTCTGGAGATCATTGGATGCAGTAAAGCCTGCCTACCAGGAGGGGTCATCGCCTTCAGAACTAGCCTGGTACCGATTCGTTTTCGGAATGATCGTGTTCGGTCGGCTGGCCTGGCCCGAAGCGCTCGACGATATTTTCAAACTTCGTTATCAAGATATCATTTTAGCGGAACGAGGGTATATTTTGATTCCGCCGCGCAGGAGGGTTGTACCCAATTTTCATCCCGCTCGCAGCAGCTGATTTGGCTCTCAGCCTCTGTCTATATCTTTCCCGGGAACGAGGCAAAGGGAAAAACAGATTAGGCTTGTTTCCGTCCGATGGCTTTATTCTTCCTGATCGAACCAATCTGAGCGAAAATCCATCGTACGATGAACAGCGAAAACTTCAGAATGGATTTACGAGCTGGTTACGCAATCTGGGTAAATCTGCCGGCCTATACGTGACGGTTGGACGGTTAATCTCCCTATCCAGGGCACGCTTGTCGCGTTTGTATTCGCCACCCGTTGCCAGTGCGCTTCTCGGAATTTATATCTCAAATCCGGCGCCTATCGATCAACTGTATGCTCTCAACTCATATAGGATGCCTCTTGATTTGGAAAACATAATCCATTCTACGAAGGATCATCCAACATCCAAAGTCGGGCAACACATTTCTAATAAAAGGCTTTCACAAGCTAACGAACATAGCAGTCCCCTATATGCACTTCCTGAGAGATTCGTAAATCTCAGGCTAATCGCCAAAAAATACAGCAGGCTGACCGATAACTCCATCATCAAGGATGTGCGCAAGGTGGTTCTGAAGGAATTGAAAGAGTTCCAGACAGCGCAAGAGGAATTAATCGATAAATCGCCAGATGAAAGTTTTGGAAGATTTATCGAAACACGCAAGGTAGGTGACTTAACCCCGTCAAAAATCGAAGCGGTGAATGTTGTAATACTATCGGACTGGTTTTCTCAATTGGTTCGTTCGGTTTCTCCAAACACCGTTGAGGGCAGATTGAACGATATTGCAAGCATCCTGAAGCGCTCCCCGGTTTTTGCATTATGCCTGATGGACGAGCTGACCATTTCTGACCCGGTTTCAAAACTGGATCTACGTTCATCCAACCGTGAACGGCTCATAGACACATTGAGGAGTCTTCATATTTACATGCAGAATTTTCTAGGTATTCCTATGTTTGAGATCCATTGGTGGAAATTCCGAGGTCGGCAGATCATTCGTGAATATCGATTGCTGACCCAGCCGGATCTTGAAAAAGTGATGGCCAATCTATATGGCCTGAAGGGCATTGGGCAAGTTGCGCTAGTAGCTACTCTGCTTGGATATTATTTCGGTCTCCGTGCAAGTGAAATCTGCAACCTGAGAATTTGCGATCTCTTTCTATCTGGCACACCGACCATTTTTGTTTGGCGCTCGAAGAGGGGTGTTTCTCGTTCGGTGGAGGGTGTGGAAATCCCCCAACCTGTTATCGCCTTTCTGCAAGAGTTTTGCCAAATAAGGCTTCAACACGAAAATGGCTCGCGTTCGAAATTCACCCTTATTAAGAAAAAGGGGTTATCACCTGAGGCGCAACAAATTGGCACACCTAGTAGCAAAAGCGCTTACAGCAGCCGGCCTTGAAAATATAGCAGCGACCGATCATTCGGCAGTCCATTTGCTTCGTCATGCATGCGCAAATCGATGGCTCGCATTAGGCGTACCTCTTATCGATATTGTACGCAAGCTGGGGCATAAATCCTTTGACACTACAATTAGTAACTACCTTCATATTTTTGCTTTCCTACAAAAAGAGGAGATGGAGCGTGCTTACGTTGAGCAGTGGAGTTTATCCAAGCATGGGTTCGCAAGGCTTGCGGGGATTACTGTAAAGCAATTCGACCAAATGGAAAAGCAAATGTTTTCACCACTGGGTCATGTTGAGAAAAATACTGAGGATAAATATTCTTCCCAAGTCATTAGGGATTCGCTCTCCCACTTTCTTCGCAATGCTTAACCCAACTTGTTTTCATTTATCTAGCAAAAGACAATATCGCGTTTGTTGGGAAATAGCTTTTTAGACAAATCAAGACATTCGGCGTCACACGTAGACTAATGATTACTTTCGACAACAAAATATTAGACACATAATCACCAAGCTTGGTGTGATTACCTGATGGCCGACCCCACCTTCTTCACCGTCATGGACAGCTATCCTATTGAACTGATTTTTCCCATCCGGGAAGGTCGTAGCAAGCAGCAGGTTGGAAAAAAAGGCAAAGACAAAGGTCGTTGGACGGTGGGGATCAAGTATTGCTGGCTCTTGAATGGCTTCGGCCGAGTGGTGGGGTGGCATTGGGACACGTTGAACGTGAGCGACAAGCGTTTCAATCCGCTAGCGAAGCCATGGATTGGTCGATCCATCGTGCTGGCCGATCATGGCTTTCGCGACCAAGACGGAGTGCCGGAAAACATGAAGATCTGCAAGAAAGGAACTTGGAATGAAAGAATGTGCGTGGAGACCGCTTAGTCGTTGGTGACCGTGGTTTGTGGCCTTAAACGAATTCGCCACCAACTGGCCGTCTACACCCACACCCGTCTGGCCTATGTCTCCGCTATGTTCAATGTGCTCTTGGATTTGTTTCACGCTCTGCATCCAGATGCCGATCCTTGCCAGCTGAGCAACGCCCTGCGCCCTTTCAGGGTTGCCGAGTTGTCTCTATAGAAACTAGCACCAATGGTTACTAGATCAGAATCTCACCGTCGTATTAGTCAACTATGAAGAGCTTAACTCCAGTTGAGGTGAATGAGCGATGCAGTTCTGCATGGTCAGCTACTTGATAGCTTATCCCTGGAGTTAGGACAAACTTCCTTCCATCGGCAAGCTCGGTATGTAGTTCGCCTTCCAGACACAATAAAATGTGACCTTTTGCGCACCAGTGATCGGCAAGGTAGCCGGGGCTATATTCAACCATGCGAACCCGAACATTGTCAAATTGCTGCGTGCGCCAATAGGCCATTCCCAATTCACCTTTGTGTTCAGTAGGGGCTATTTGCGACCACACCGTCGTACCAAATGGAATATTTCTCATGTCCATATTAATCTCCAAACTGATTTGCATATAGATCGGTGGTTATCCCGACTTTGGCTAAAAGCCGATTGGGCAAATGCAGACGTTCTGAATAGTAATTCATAGTCCATATGCCACTCAGCTCTGGACCTAGCGGTATGGGGCCCAATTCTTATTCAGATAGATTTTATCCAGCATTTTCAAGTCAACTGCACCAGCGGCGATTCTGGCGTTAGGAATTAAGAAACCGCTTCTTTGCGTTTGCCTCAATCTCTTCAATTGCTTTGACACCCGCCTCTGCATCGCGTCGCTTCAGTGCGTCCAGGATACGCTCGTGGCTTTTGCGCCATGTGCTAACAATGTTGTGATATTTGACGTCCATATAAAGAAGACGCTGACTTTCGCCGAGCAAATTGTCATAGTAGCCGCGAAGTCGATTGTTTCGAGCAGCTAGTCCAATCTCCATGTGAAAGTCATAATTCGCTTGCATGTAGGGTTCTATAGTCGCAGGATCGTTCTGATCGTAAGTCACGTCGAGGAGCTTTTCAAGCTTCCCGACCTCTTCCTCGGTAATGTGCTGTACTGCAAGGCGGAAAATTGCACACTCAAAAAGAACTCGCGTATCGAAAATTTCATGAATATCCCGTATGGAAATTGGTGCTACTGTGAAACCCTTATTAGGCTTGTATTCAACAAGATTGTCTCGCTGCAACGACGTTAGGGCCTCCCGAACGGGGGTCTTGCTTGTCTTGTAGAGTTGAGCTAGCTCCAATTCTATTAATGCTGAACCAGGCGCAAATCGTAGCTTAATGATATCCTGGCGAATCTGCCGCGTATATATGCTCACGAAGCATCATTGGTCTACCCAGTTGGGAGGAAAGTCGTTGCTTGCTCGTTTTGGTTCTCATGCCCATTATCCTCATCTCCTACTTATTAGATTTCCAGTGCATTAACGAAGGGGCACAGCGCGACCGCGAGATAAGGATGAAACTCAATCCTCCGCTTGCTAGTGCCAGAGTTTCGCAACATTCCTCTAGAACTTTCCGCGAGTGTACAAAACCTCTTCCCATATGCATTCGAGTCAACCTGTTGGACAGCTCTACCACTGGGATTGGCACTATTTCGACGGTAGAAATAACAGTCGCTGCCGGCCTGGCGATGAACGGTCTTGTCCTCCATATTCTGTGGCAGGCATTTCACTTTCCGGGCCTTGCGATTTGAATTCTCAGACATCGATTCTTTCCACCGCCCCGCACGCTTAGCTTAATTGTTGAAGGCGGTTGCTTCACCATTATAGTACAGAGGGAAGTTCTGCCTAGCCTCGCGTTTGAAGAATGAAGAAGGTGGCACACGCAAAGGCTCGGCCGTTGTGAGGTGGGTGATCGCTCTCTGGCATCTTCAAAATCCATAGCTTAGACATTACTCAAGGTGAGTCACGCAGGTCACCGAAATATGCTTTCAAACACTTGACAAATACTAATTACCGTGTAGAATGTGTCATATACTAATAATATACTAACATTATACACCAAATATACGATCTGCGTAAAGGATTCTGTCAGCGGCAGACAAAAGCGTACTCTTCTCTCGTGGTGAATGAGAGAACCGGAGATGAGGGATTGCCTGCTAGTTAGGTGGAGAGCACAATTCCAGAATCTAAAGCGGGCCCGTATTATCAGGCCTCGACCAGTTGGCTGTCTGATATGTCCATATTGTGGCATTAGTCACCAAATATAGCAAGTCGTCTTAAGTTGACTTGCCCAGAAACAGGTTTGTCTTATAAACCGAGAATCGGTCCGTCGATCTGAGATAAGCCCTTGTGGAGGAAGGAAAGTGACAACAAACGTAAGTGAGTTAACGCTCAGAAAGTCTATCAGCGTCGAAGCAGATGCGATCGAAGCATTGTGTTGCGTGGAAATCCGTTCGCCTGGATCCATGCAAGGCGTAGTCAGGCCCTTAGCCGCGGTAGCGCGGGAGAAACAAGGTGACATTCCAATCCTGATCGCGGCAGAGCAGTTAGTCAAGCGCGTTGGGGCCGGTGATGTAGTCGTTATAGCGACGGGCTTCTATGTCCCTGAGGTCATGCCTAACGGTGAGACTGACGGCCCCTTGGGAGCTGCGTCTCTTGCCTACGGAATGAGCAACGGCCTGGGTGCAGTCCCGCTCATTCTCTGTGAAGAGCAGTGTCTCACACCAACCCGCGCCACTCTAAATGCAATCGGGCTCAAAGAACGGCCACTAGAAGTGGCCTTGCGAACAGCATCATCCTTCGTCATTCAAACCTTTCCTACGGGATCTGAGCGCGGAGCAGCGGGCGGCCGAGCTATTGCAGGAATTGAAGCCCAAGGTGGTAATCGTGATCGAAGAAGCCGGGGTTGAACGCGAAAGGCGTGGCTCATCGCGGCGGAGGAAAAGCAATCACTGAGGGCCGTATGCGAATTGAGGTGCTCACCGCCGCGGCGCGAGCGAGTAATATACTGACGATCGCTATCGGTGATAATGGTAATGAGGCAGGTACGGGATTAGTTGCCGACGCTTGTCGAGAATACAAGCAATTCGGGGCAATATGTCAATGCCCCTGTCAGGGAGGCATTGCCGCCGTTGATGAATGTGACGTAACTATCGTGGCCTCAGTATCGAACTGGGGCGCTTACGGCATCGCTACTTTGCTTGGCATCTTGTTGGGCAATATGGATACGCTTCAAGATTCCGATACAGAGCAGCGGATGCTCGAGGAATGCCTTCGGGCCGGAGCAGTCGATGGCGTGTATTTTTCGCCACGCTTTTTCGTCGACGGTATCCCCGGTAGCATACACAGCCACATTATTGAGATTCTTCAAATCATTATGCGCTTGTCATTAGGGCAAAAGGTGTACGGCCCCCCAATCCAGGCGAGATAAGGAGGAGGATGGCTGTAACGAACCAAACATAGTGGCAAATCACACGACCAAGATCATACAAGTGAGCTTTACCAGAATGAAAGGAGACAATTGCTATGTGGAGAAGAAGACTTTTCATGACACTGTCGGTCACTGTCGCCATCGCGGCCTTGTTGACTGGCTGCGGTGCTCCCGCGGCGACACAAGCACCAGCTGCCGCGGCGACACAGGCGCCGGCTGCCGGAACGACACAGACTACCGGAGCGACACAAGCTCCTGCAGCTACCACTGCAACGCAGAACACGCTAGTCGTTGCGGTCGCGAATACTCCGGCATCTTTGGATATTGATACCACCGCCTCCGCGGAAGGCGAGATGGTCATGGCGAACACGAGTGGCGGCGATCTGTTCGGCTACAAATACGTACTGAACCCACAGTCCAACGTATATGAAGCCGACTTGCAAGCCTTTGCAGATCAAGGTGTAGTTGGCTTGCTAGCCAACTCTTGGACTGTGAGTGCCGACGGAAAGACAGTTACTGTTCACCTGAAACACGGGGTGAAGAGCCAATACGGCGACGAATTCACAGCGGACGATTACATCTGGAGCTGGCAGCGCATGCAGGCCGTAAATGGCACCGGCTGGTTCATCGGTAGCTTGGTCGGATTGCAAAATGCCTCCGACGTTCAGAAAATCGACCAATATACTGTGCAGTTCAATTTGGTGGGCCCGAGCCCTATCTTCTTTAAAGCGCTTGCACAAAACTATTATGGGGGACCCTTTGACTCGATCGAGGCGAAGAAACACGCGACCGCAGCCGATCCATGGGCCAAGGATTGGTTGAAGACCAATAGCGATACCTATGGACCCTACATGGTGACCACGTTTGAGCCGGGCGTGGAGTTGGACTTAGTCGCCAATCCATATTGGGCTGGTACCCCGGTGCATTACCAGAAGGTGATCTTGAAAGCCGTTCCGGATTCGAGCGCCAGGCTGGCACTCCTCAACGCAGGGCAGGTAGATATCGCTTGGGACCTTGATGAACTGGAGCTGCAAACCGTGAAGAGCAATCCCAACCTGGAGGTCACACGTGCGGCAGGAAATAACGAGCTCTATGTCGGCATCGTCGTGGGCCAACCACCATTGAACAATGTGATGGTCCGGCAAGCGATGGCCTATGCCACGCCTTACCAGGACATTCTTGACAAGGTGTACTATGGCACGGCGCGCCGCATGACCAGTATGGTGCCTGACATCTACTATGGACACGTCGATGAGTACAACTACCAGACTGACTATGCCAAGGCAAAGTCACTCCTAGCCCAAGCCGGATACCCCAACGGCATAGATATCACTTTGTCTTACAATGCAGCTGAATCGGACTTCGAGCAAACGGCAATTCTCGTTAAGAGCGGCTGGGATCAAGCAGGTATTCGGACAACCTTGAATGCCTTGCCGACTGCCGTGTACGCTGCCGACAAGTACGCTAAGCCGTCAAAGCTCCAGGCATTCGTGGAAAACCAACAGAACCCCTGGACAGGTGATGCTGGATACTCCTGCGCGATCTACCTGAAAGGCGGCCTCAGCAACTATACCGACGCGGTCAACTATGAGAATCCCACTTTCGATTCGATTTTAACCCAGGCTATGCAAATGCCGGATGGACCCGCCCGACTAGCGCTGACCACTCAGGCGCAGCAGATCGTGGCCAACGATGTACCGTGGGTTGAACTCGCTTGGTTTAACTGGACTGTGGCCTCCAAGAAAAACCTGTCGGGTTTTGTCTGGGCTCCAGATGATGACATTAGGTTTTCGACCGTGACTGGCCCGTAATCTCAGGGATGAGCAAGGTTTGATATACAGGGTGCGGCAAGATGCATCTGACAAGGATTGCGTAAGTCTTACCGCACCCAAGTTCGTCAGAAAAAAGACTGAATAGAACTTTTCTACTTTGTTATTCTGTGATTGAAGGAGGTTGCCTTGACGATCCAACCTAAATATCCACGGATGATGGCTTGTGTTAATATTGGCGCCACGGGGCAAAGCGTTATCCCTCGGGAAAAGGTCTATATTGGCAGCGTCAGTGATGATCCATACGATATCCGAACGAGAATGGTGGTCCGGCGGCATCCTGGGGCGTTCAGTTTTGTGGGAACCGAGCTGGTTTCGGTGGATCCTTCAGTTTCCGATCCTGAATATATGACAATGGTCAAGGGGGCGCCTAGTCGTGGCCTCAACGAAAAGGGGCTATCATTCACTTGGACCTTGTCGCTTGAGAAGGCGGAAAACCAGCCTCCCGATAAAGCTATGGGACCAGCGGCACTGTGGGGGAACGTGCTTGAGGGATGCAGTACCGTGGGCGAGGCTATTGAATTATTAGCATCCCTGCCGCGCGGCTTTGCTGCAAACGGCATGCTAGCCGACCGTCAGGGCAACTTGGCCGCCGTCGAGTTCGGTCGCAAGAAATGTGCTGTGCGGGAGAGCTATTCGCTACAAAAAGGAGGCACGGCCACAAACGTTAACTGCTGGATCACCATGGAAGAGGAAGGCGACCCTCTCGTCTCTCTGAACAACCCGGCGGTCCCGAACCAGGCGCGGTATCATCGAGCCAAAGAGCTGCTGGCCAATCTAGATGGACGGATCGACCTAGCTGCAATGCGGCAGGTCCTCACTGATCACATGAACCGGGAAAGGTTTGCTGGAGAGAACCCTTGGATTCCAGGTCACGGTTACTCCATCTGCAATCACGGGAGCTTGAGGACAGACCACTTTGATAGTAAGAAAGCCGGTTGTGGAAGTGTGAGCGCGGAAATCATTGATCCCAAGGCTGCAGTATTCTGGTACGCGTTTGGTTGGCCGTGCGGCGAGTCGCCACAGTACGGAGACGAATTGTTTCAGGAGAGATCTTGGGGAACGTTCATTGGTTTTCCACTATCGGAACTACCGGAGGGGGAGTATACAACTTTGTCTGGTGAGCTGACACCACTTGCATGCAGGTATTTCCACTTGTTGCGTGCGTGGAATTCGGCAAGTTAGCACTTTGGCGAACTGTGTGCCTGCAATGCAAATGGTTTTGATTGGCAGGCAAAGAGGAGACCCGAGATGAGACTTTTGAAATTAGCAGGAAGACGCCTGGCTTTTTTGCCCCTTCAGTTGATCGCTGTTTCTCTAATTGTGTTCTTCCTGGTTCGGTTGCTTCCCGGTGACCCAGCTGTTCTCATTGCTGGCCAATTTGCTACGCAGCAACATGTGCAGGATGTCAGAGCTCAGCTTGGCCTTGATAAGCCTCTTTATCAGCAGTACATCATCTACGTTGACAACATGTTGCATGGCAATTTTGGAACATCGTGGCGAACCTCCGCAACGGTACTTGCAGATGTCAAACAACGCCTTCCAGGAACTTTGGAGCTGGTCTTTCTGTCTGCGTTCTTCTCCGTTGCGCTAGGAATCCCCTTTGGTATCTGGACGGCCGTGCGCAAGAAGGGAATCGTCGATAGAGTGCTGTTCAGCTATGGCCTGCTGGCGGGCTCAATCCCAGACTTCTGGTTGGGTCTGATCTTAATCTTCTTTTTCTTCAGCCGATTGGGATGGTTTCCCGGCCCGATCGGCCAGTTGGATCCAATAATCCCAAATCCACGTACCGTGACCGGTGCCATCGCGCTGGACGCGCTAATCACTGGAGACTGGGTGGCATTCAAATCGGCGCTGCTCCATCTCGTGCTCCCTGTGGCGACCCTGACGGGAGTGTACATGACCTTGGTCATGAAGAATGTGCGTTTGACGATGGAGGAGGCGCTTAAGTCCGAATACGCCGAGCATGCCAGAGCCATGGGCCTGCCATCACTCACACGGATGGGCTATGCGCTGCGCAACGCGTTACCGCCCGTCGTGACCGTCGTTGGGATTTTGGTTTGGTATCTGTTGGGAGGAGCCGTGCTGGTCGAGACGGTTTTCGCTTGGGGGGGACTGGGTCAGTATGCTGTTGACTCAGTCGTATATTCTGATTATTCCCCGCTTCAAGCTTTTGTGCTCTTGGCGGCCATTTTCACCATGGTGGTATTTCTCCTTGTAGATATCGCCTATTATGCGCTGGATCCCCGGATCAGAGCATGAAGTCATCTGGTCATAGCTGGGTGCAGAGAAGACACAGCCGTGAAGAGGTAGAGGTTCAGGAAGGCTGCTACTCTGATTTTCCTCATGTAGACACTCTGGTTTTGTGAGAGTCGCACGGTGAGGAAACGTGTAAATGAGATCTTTTAGGAGAGTGACTTTATGACCGCAATAACCAATTTCCCTCAGGTAAAACCTTCTGAAGGCATTCCCGTGCGCGCCTCTCATGGGATACTCGAATTCCTAGCTTTTGTCCGTAGTCGGCCGGGCTTCTTATTTGGGCTGATCATCGTAGCGGTCACGCTGTTCTTAGCTATTTTTGGTCCGTCTATAGCACCGTACCCTCCTGAGTTTGCCATCCCTGGTGGTGGCCTCCTGCCGCCAAGTGCGGCTCACTGGATGGGCACCGATGTATCCGGAATGGATATTTTCTCCAGGTCGATTTCGGCACCGCGTATTGACTTGACGATTGCGATCATCTCCACCTTCATCGCATTTACGGGAGGCGTCATATTGGGTGTGATCTCAGGATTCTTTGCTGGGATCCGAGGGCTATGGGGGCTTATCGGTGAGCTCATAATGCGTGCATCGGACATCATTCAGGCTTTTCCGATTTTTATCTTTGCCTTGGCACTCGTTTGCTTCCGCGGTCCAGGCATCCAGAACGTGATAGCGGCCTTGGCCTTCCTAAACATCCCCTACTTCATGAGGGTTACGCGCGGGATGGTGCTGGCGATTCGAGAACGGCCGCTGGTTGAAGCGGCACGATGTGTAGGCAATTCTGAATTGCGCATCGCCTTTGCTCACGTCATGCCTAATGCCCTTACTCCTGCACTCGCCAATCTATCGCCGGGAATCGGGAATGCAATCTTGCTGACTGCCGGACTCAGCTTTGTCGGCGCAGGCGTTCCAAAACCGACTCCCGAGTGGGGCTCCATGATCGCCATTGGCGCACCCAACATGATGACGGGCCAGTGGTGGACAGCCCTCCTCCCCGGAATCGTACTTGGATTGACCATCTTAGGATATGCGCTGGCCGGCGATGGGTTCCAAGCCTACTTTAACCCCCTGAACAGGAGATAGATGATGGAGCCTTTATTGGATGTTTGCCAGTTCTCCGTAGCCTATCCGAGAAGCACGGGGCTTGCTCCTGTGCTCAACGGCATCGATTTTGCCATCCGGCCGGGCGAGTCCTTTGGCGTAGTCGGAGAGTCAGGATCGGGCAAGACGGTGCTTGTTAAAGCCATATTGGGCCTCTTGCGGCCTCCTTGGCGGGTTAAAGGCCGCATCCTCTTCCAGGGCGACAACCTTTTGAAGAAGGATGAGGGTGAGCTGCAGCAAATTCGGGGCAAGAGCATCTCGCTGACAACCGCGGATCCCAGAAAGCATTTGAATCCCGTTGTCCCAATCGGGGATCAGATGGCGAACCTGGTTCAAGCGCATAAAAAAGTTTCTAGGAAAGAGGCATTGGCCCAGGTAGTCGAGCTGCTTGCGGCCGTGGGCATTCCCGATCCGACGATACGGCTGAAATCCTACCCCCACGAGTTGAGCGGCGGGATGTGCCAGCGCGTCATCATCGCCATGGCATTGACACACTCACCGAGACTTATCTTGGCAGACGAGCCCACTGCTGGAGTAGATGTGACCATTGCCCGGCAAATTCTGGACCTGATGCAGGATTTGGTTCGGAAGTTCAATTCATCTCTGCTGCTGGTCTCGCGAGACCTGGGAGTGGTGGCCCATTACTGTGAAACGGTGGCCGTGGTGTACTCGGGACAAATCGTGGAGATCGCTGACGTGCCGACCTTCTTTGCGCATGCTACCCATCCGTACAGTCAACGTCTTTTGCTAGCGGCCTCTGCGGCGCGCGACACGAGGCACGGCGTCACTGCATCGGTTGTGGTACGGGAGAGCGCGGGGGCGATAGGTTGCAGCTATTACAGTCGCTGCCCAATTGCTATAGATCAATGCGCGCAACAATTACCTGGCTTGGAGCCTTTGGAGGACGGTCGTCTTAGCCGTCTCGTTCGTTGCTTTCGGCGGAATGAGGCAGTAGTTACGAAGGAGGCAATTTGATGGGCGGACCTCTGTTGCAGGTACGTAATCTCGTGAAGCACTTCCCAATGGGCCGCAATCAGTCTGTGAAGGCAGTTAATAATGTCTCCTTCGAGGTCCATCACGCGGAGGCCCTGGCCTTGGTCGGGGAAAGCGGATCCGGCAAGACAACGGTGGGTCGTTGTGTTTTGAGGCTGATAGAGCCGACTGCCGGTACCATTCTGTTTCGGGATCAGGATATCACAGCGATCAGCCAGGGCACATTCCGCTCCATTCGTCCGAGGATTCAGATGGTGTTTCAGGATCCTTATGACTCGCTGGATCCGCGAACGCGGATAGGCGAGACTGTGGAAGAGCCGATGATGTTAGCCAAGCAGCTGTCGTCAGAGGAGCAGGAACAGCGCGTCGTGGAGTTGCTGGACATGGTGGGTCTAGGCTCATACCGTGATAAGTATCCTCATCAACTGAGCGGTGGGGAACAGCAGCGTGTGTGTATCGCTCGTGCCCTTGCCACCAAGCCTGACCTCATCGTGCTGGATGAACCTACGTCGGCGTTAGATGTCTCGGTGAGGGCGGAGATCCTCGATCTGCTCAGCGATCTGCAACAGCAACTGGGATTGTCCTACATCTTTATTTCCCATGACCTGACGGCAGTTCGCCGAGTTTGTCATCGGGTAGCAATTATGTACCTGGGAAAGATTGTCGAGACGGGCGAGACGGAGGAGATCTTTGAGCATCCACTGCATCCTTATAGCAAAGCTCTGCTTTCCTCCGTACTTTTTCCTGATCCAACTCAGGAGCGCTCGCGGTTTCTCCTCAAAGGGGAGATTCCCAGTCCCATCAACCTTCCACCGGGTTGCTCCCTGTACGCTCGCTGTCCTTGGGCCATGGAGCAATGCAATCAGGCATACCCGCCTTATGAGGATGTGATGCTGGGCCACTATGTATCTTGCTTTCGAGTCAAAGAGGAAATTGCCGGTCCAATCGCCGTCGGAGCGGGCATGAAATCATAGGGAGGCACATGAACTTCTTTGATTAGGGCAACTCAGATTCTGAATTGATGATGTTGCATTGCAGGGCACACATCTCGGGATCCGGAAAGGCTCGTTTTTCCTAGAATTGGTTAAGGGTATTCGTCTGAGCTTTCAGAACCAGCGGAGAGAATTGGGCGGTGCTACCTTGGGAAGGACAATGCTCAAATCAAATCTTGGGATTGGCCTACTGGCTAATAGGACGGTTGAAAGCTACAAGCTGGTAGATGCAGACTGAAAGGAGCTAAGATGACTGATATCGCTATGAAGGCACTGGAGCTGGACACTCCAGCCTTATGGGTGGACTTGGATACGCTGGAGAAGAATATTGCATGCCTGGCTGGATACTTTAAAAATGCTGGTGTGGGTTGGCGTCCCCATACCAAAGGAATCAAAATACCAGCAATCGCCCATAGGCTGTTGGACGCTGGCGCAATCGGGATTACTTGTGCAAAACTGAGTGAAGCGGAGGTCATGGCTGCTGGTGGAGTCAAGGATATCCTAATTGCCAATCAAGTAGTCGGGGAATCCAAAGTTAAACGTCTTGTCAATCTGTGTCACCACGCCGATATCATGGTGTCCATCGATGATTTAGGAAACGCTGTCGATATCTCTAGGGCCGCGGAGCAAGTGGGGGTAAAGGTACGTGCGCTCATAGAATTGGATTCCGGCATGCAAAGATGTGGTCTCCAGCCAGGTCCCAACGTAGTTGAATTTGCGAGACAACTTTCTGATCTTCCTGGAATTAAACTATCCGGTCTGATGTCGTGGGAAGGTCATGTATGCAAGATCGAGGATGCGGTTGAAAAGAAGACGAAGACTGAGAAAGCCGTTGGCTCGTTGGTTCACACTGCGGATTTGTGCAGGAAATCTGGAATTGCAGTCCCGATTGTCAGTTGTGGTGGTACCGGAAGTTTCCGCCTCTCGGCCCACATTCCCGGGGTCACCGAGATGCAAGTGGGTGGTGGAATCTTTGGCGACGTGACGTATCAGAAATGGGGTGCGGGTACCGAATTCGCACTATTCATTCTTGCAACAGTTTGTAGCCACGCGTCGCCCGGAAGAGCAGTTGTCGATGCCGGCCGTAAAGCGATGAATGTCGAATACTCGATGCCCGAGGTTAGAGATTGTCCTGGGGCAAAACTTGTTCGAATAACGGCTGAGCACGGAATATTGCAATTAGACAATGAAGCCGATCAACGTGTCAGAGTGGGTGATAAAGTGAACTTTATCGCCGGGTATGAAGATCTCACTGTATTTCTTTATGACCAGCTCTATGGCGTTCGTAACGGCAACGTTGAAGTTATTTGGGAGATACAAGGCAGGGGTAAGCTCACCTGACCCTTCGACTTCATGAATTGTCGAATATCGTTGAGGCACCATTGATGTAGCCGGCAATCTGTGTAATGAAAAAACACCTCAAAGGCTGTACATCGTCGGCTATCGGTATCGACGGACGAGTTCGCAAAATATCGAATGATTTCGCTTGCAACCCTTAACCTTTGACGCGAAGATGGCGATTGTTACTTGAAGCAAAGTACCTGATTTATAATAAAGTATATTCATTCATGCCATTTCAAGTATCAAAGTAGGACAACGAATTAACAAAACAGGGTTCGAAATCAAGCGTAAAAAGCGCCAAAATCGTCCGCAGAGATGTCCTAGTCTGATCGTCGGAGTAGCACTAGATTCTCATGAAGATCATCTTCGAGTTTGCAAAAATGAATGGTTTGGTCCAGACTGATAACTTGGGTAATATAGGCCGTCAGCGGGCGTTGGCGGGCAACGTCATAGTTCCTATTGCGATGTACTATGCATGAAGTAGCTTTACATAATTGGGGTATAGAGGTTGATGTCCAACCCGGAACATGGGATAGGCATATTGATCAGCTCTGCAAGGAATTCCCCAATGGGGGCGCCGAAGGAATGTTGCCCCCTCATTTCATGAGAGCAACTTTTCCAAAGATTGGAGCCAGAATTATCCATGCAGAGGCGGATTCATATCATTACTGGGGCCTTTTGCTGCCAGAATATGCGAAGCGCCATACAGATTGGATTCTGAGAAGTTATTGGGTTCGCGCTTCCAGCGCCGACAAAAAGGCCCTGATGCCCCAACTTAATGGTTTGTTCGTGCGGGCCGGGATCAGTAATACTCGATGGTTTGAGTATACAGATAAGTGCATTGAGAAATTTGCGGGGAAGACACTTATAACAACAAAAGAGGGTTTGATTTTTGGAGAACCGGGCTATGAGCAAGCACTGCAGGCACAGGATCTACAAAAACAAGTTTGGAGTGTCACTGATCCGGCATACTTGTACCCTCATGATTTATATCATCCGGAGTCAGGGCTCGCTTCTAGGCTAGTGGTAATTGATAACGGGAGGGTTGTCGGCTTTCTTTTTGGTTTTTACGGACGAGGTAGACAATGGTACGGATCTAATGAGGGTTTCAAAATAGGTCAGTGGGAAGAGTCACAATTAATGGGGATCAAAGAGAACTACAGAAGGAGAGGACTTGCGAGAAATCTCAAGTTAATCCAGCGTGATATCGCTTTGGAAGCGGGTCTGGCAGTAATTCATTGGACAGTGGATCCTCTCCAAGCCAACAATGCGCGACTGAATTTGAATTCGCTCGGCGGCGTTGCTGTTCAGCATTACAGAGACTATTATGCCTTCCGGAATAATTTGAATCAGGTGGCAGCCTCAAGAATAGGCATCTCCTGGATCATCAATTCTCCACGCGTAATTGCCTGTGTTGGCAACAGAAAAGAAGACAGCGACTACAAGACAATAATCGCGGATTTTGGGACAGAAACTATGACACCTGTCATAGCTAATTCGACCGGGATTCATACTTTTAAGACCGATGGTTGGGTGCCTCAGGGAACAACTATACTATTTGAAATCCCTCCAAATTGGAACGCTGTTCAGCAACGCAGCGTTGTCTTGGCGGAAGCTTGGCGAAAAACGTCAGATGATATGCTTGCAAAGATTCTCCAAAATGTCAATAATGAAAACTATGCGATTACGGGGATCGTGAAGCACTCCAGCGAAGAAAGACTTTTTCTAGTTATACAAAAGATAACAGATGACCTTGGAATTTGAGGCTTTGCAGCCTCAAATGGTTTCAAATTAGTTATGCGACCACAAATTCTGGGTAGGTTGTAATAAGGCAAAACGAAGGACTGCAAGAAATTGCATTGAAGGATTCTAAAGCCAACTGAGATGCGAAACCGATAGAGTAGCCATGGAAATTCTAAATTACATAAGCGGCGAGTGGGTGGGGCCAGAGACCAAAGATCCCTCGAGGTGTTCAATCCGGCGACGGGCGAGATCTTGGCGCGGACGCCGATGTGCGGCGCGGATGAGGTCGACGCGGCTACAAAAGCCGCGGCTGCCGCGCTGCCGGGATGGAGGCGCACGCCGATGCAAGAGCGAATTCAATATCTCTTCAAGCTACGGGAGCTGTTGCTGGCCAACATGGAAGAGATCGCCCGGACCATCACCAACGAGTGCGGCAAAACCTATGAGGAATCCCGGGCGGAAATGGACCGTGCCGTGGAGAACGTCGAGGTCGCTTGCGGCATGCCCACGCTGGCCAAAGGGGAGATCGTGGAGGACATTGCGCCAGGTATTGACGAGCTGATGATTCGCCAGCCCGTGGGAGTGTGTGCAACCATCGCGCCGTTCAACTTCCCGGGGATGATCCCGTTTTGGTATATGCCCTATGCTATCGCCGCTGGGAACACCTACATCGTCAAGCCATCCGAGAAAGTGCCGATGACGATGCAAGTGATCTTCAAGCTCCTGGAGCAGGCGAAATTTCCGAAGGGCGTAGTCAACCTCGTCAACGGCGGGAAGGAGGCTGTGGATGCCATCCTCGAACACCCCACCATCCGCGCCGTGACGTTTGTCGGCTCGACTGCCACCGCGAAATACTTGTATGCGAAAGCTGCGGCGGGTGGCAAGCGGGTCCAGGCGCAGGGCGGAGCGAAGAATCCGGTCATTGTCCTGCCGGATGCGGACATGGAGATGGCCACGAAGATCATCGCCAATTCCGCCTTCGGCTGCGCCGGTCAGCGTTGCTTGGCCGTTTCCCTGGCCGTGACGGTGGCCGAGGCGCGCAATTCCTTCACCGAACTAATTTGCGAAGCGGCCGCCTCGCGCGTGGTCGGGTACGGACTCGAACTCGGGCGTGCAGATGGGACCCGTGATCAATGCCGCCAGCAAACAGCGCATCAAGCAGCTGATTGCTCAGGGGGCAGGGGAGGGGGCGTCCGTTCCGGTCGACGGGCGGAGCGTGGTCATCAAGGGCTACGAGGGCGGGGCCTTTGTGCGGCCGACGATCCTTTCCAATGTCCGGCCGGGCGGCGCAATTGCGCGGACGGAAATTTTCGGACCCGTGCTTAGCTTGATGCATGTCAATACGATAGAAGAGGCGGTCGAACTGGTGAACAGTGGCCAATACGGCAATCAGGCCAGCCTGTTCACCTCCAGTGGCTCGGCGGCGCGTAAGTTCCGCTACGAGGCGGAAGCCGGCAACATCGGCATCAATATCGGTGTCGCCGCGCCAATGGCTTTCTTTCCCTTTAGCGGCTGGAAGGATTCGTTTTTTGGCGATATGCACGGCCAGGCGATGGATGCGGTGGAGTTCTTCACTCAGAAGAAAGTTATAGTCGAACGCTGGCCGAAAGAGTGGAGCAGAAAGTTCTAAGAATAGAGGGTAAGCCCAATTCAAAATGTGTTGGGAGATGGAAAAGGGGTCAGAGGTCGAGAAACACTTGTCACCAGCGCCCCCGCGACAGCTGCGGTGTTGCCTGCTTGAGACTTTGGCCAACTTGGCTGAGCTAACCTTTGCTGTTTAGGTCTTGAGTATTTCGTCCACCGGCTAATCTTTGTCTTCTAAGCTCTTAGCCAACTTCAACTACATTGCACTCAAATAACGATGTAACAGATCAACAATTTCACCGTCAATCCCTTCATCAAATCCATCGACCTTGTATTCACGCTCTCCTGAGAAACCGTCAACTCCCCCCGCATTCACGATTGATTTTACAAGTTCCCAACACTGTTCTTTCGGAGGGAGTAGCTGTTGATTTGTCATCTCGGAAAGAGCGGCTACAAGCCCATAACATCCCCAATTCGAAACACTGGCAATTATTAGTTTTGTCGTCTTCGTAAAGGCGGGATCTGATACAAGACTTGGAACCCGCTTAATCTGATCGTAAAGCAGGCCCATACCGATCTCGTTACCACCATCTCCAATACCAATCGTGGCGGGGTGGTTGAGAAATAAAAGATCAATTCTCGCGGTCTTGTCGGTTATGTCTATGCCCCGCATATTTCTATAAACACGGTCCCTCGTCATACTGCATCTTTCTGTAGAAATCATCAAACTTGGATGATACTCTTTCAATAGTTCGGAGGCATAGCGTTGGCTTTCCTCAAAACTGCTAATAGGGAATTCAATTAGCTCAAATTCGTTTCCAACGACATTGCGAACTAATGATAAACAATCATGATCACTTACAATTATGATCTTACAGCCTAATCCTTTCAAAGCCCGTCCCATGAGTATAGCCCCCGGAGGGCCATCTGTCTCGGGGGAGCCTTTAACGTAAAATCCAGTCGTTAGCATAACTACACCTGTGTTCCCCAGACAAAACTCAGCAGTTTTGAGTGCACTGCTGCTCTCTACATAATCTCTAAGAGAGGAAATCCCCCGATTGTCGTGCAACAGCACAATATCGTCAATTGTCAGCATAGTTCTAGCCTCCACAGCTCAAAGCCTATCAATTGGAACAATATCTCCACAAGAAATTCTTGAGACTACCTTTAGATTTTTGAAATTTCTGCTGACCTAGAAAGAGAAGCCTTTATCGGCGAAAGGGATTGTCGAATTCATAATTCGGGCAGGCCATTGACATAAGGGAGCAGGATCAAATTAATATACTATCATGGGTCAACAGGGTTCATGATAATTGCAGGGTCAGGCCATTGGATTCGGGAAATCCCGTTCCTGAAGTTCTCTCAACACAAGTGACTTGAACTGGTCACCACGCTCTCTATAATCAATGAATTGGTTAAAACTTGCGCTAGCCGGACTCATCAAAACGACATCGCCAGCTTTGGAAATATCTATCGCCTCCGATACTGCCTCTGCCATGGTGGAAACCTCCCTATGCAATATTTCTGTTTGGTCACCGTCTAGTTTCTTGACCTCCTCCCAAATTCGTGAGCCTGTCGTTGGAAAAAGGAGCAAAGCTCGCACACCCCGTTCGACGATCTTTCTCGCCAATAAATGAAAATCTTGCTTCCTTTCATACCCTCCTGCTAGGAGGATCACTGATTTCAGAGGAAATAAATCGATTGCATTAATTGCAGATTCGGGGGTCGTAGAAAGGCTATCGTTGATAAATCGAACCCCTGTTTTTGACACGGCTACAAACTCCAGGCGATGCTCCAGCGGTTGAAAATTCTCGATGGCGCCTTGGATGCTTCTTGGCGGTATTTCCAGGAGCTTTCCAATTAGAACGGACGGCATAACGTTAACTAAGTTAAATCGCCCCACTAGCTTTACGTTGGTGGAATCATGGATCCTTTCCACGACACCGTTGAAATTTACCGATAACCAACCCTGATCAAGAAAGCAGTTTAGTGCCGGATCATTTTCTAATCCAAAGGATAGCTTTATTGCCTTGCTGGCCTTAGCGATATCGGAGGCTACAGCATTATCATGGCTATAAATCAAGTAGTCGTCTGCATCTTGGAATCTAGTAATATTTGACTTGGCACTTACATACTCGGCGAAATCCTTGTAGTAGTCAAGGTGCTCCTGAAATATGCCCTGCAAAACCGCAATATGAGGGCTCCGTTTCATGTCATATAATTGATGGCTGGACAATTCGGTTACAACGATTGTATCGGAGGAGAGCTCATCGAGTACCGACAAAGGTGGAATACCAATATTTCCCATTAATTTTGTTTTGATGCCGCCGGCGCTTAGCACATCATAGATTAATCGCGTTGTCGTGCTCTTGCCTTTTGTGCCAGTGATACCTATTATTGATCCAGGAAATAGGTCAAAGAAAAGGGCAGTATTAGAATAGATAGAATTGTGCTCCACTGCTTCTTGAATCTCTAGAAAAGTATGCGGAATTCCCGGTGTCTTGAAAACAACATCAAAATCGGCTACGTAAGTCATGTAGTCATGCCCACTAAAAATCCTGACGCGGGAGTCCTTTTCTAGGTCATGCACTAATGTTTTATCAAGATGCTCGAGGCTGTTTTGATCTGCCAGAGCCAACCTCTTATTCGGAAACTTCGAACGCAAAAACTTGTAAGTACTAATGCCCTCCCGACCCATCCCTAATATCAGTATCTTCTTACGCTGAAGTTCTTTCAAAATCGATGCCTTGTGCTCTCTCATTACTACTCTTCTTCTTGTGATAGTTTCATAGCCTCTCTTAGGATTGCAGCGAACTCATTAGTTAAATAGTTTCTTGTATCCCATGCCTTGGCTAATTTCTCGGCCTGTTTCTCCAGCTGCTCATCTTCCGACAGTAGCTGACGTTGTACGACTTTCAATACTGCCGGCAATTCCTTTCCTTCACTTAATCTCTTCTTGATGCTCAAATAGTAGGCAACAAGGCTTTCTTCATATGTTCCAACACACTCGAAGGGTTTAGGTATATCTTTCGTGGCTAACTGTATGGCGAGCTCATTTAGATTTGTGTTTGAGAACAGATCGCCGCCGAACATATGGATCAGATGATCGGTTTCCAAATATGGTGAAAGTAATAAGAAAGTCGAAAGGCACTTTGGGCATTCCCTGCACCATCGATTGTCTTTCTGGCCTTTATTACAGCTTCGGATTGTACTGTGATAACGTTCGATCCCTGAGAAGTATTTTGCAATTTGAATTTCATACAATGGTCTGAGGAATGAAAAGAAGTTTATCTCACTGGAAATATACTTGCCTACATACTGTCTGAACAAGGTCTCGAAGTCGAAGGATTTCGAATACTGGTGATTAATCGTATAACCTAGGTATTGTGTATTCCCTTCATTCGAACTCCTCTCGTTTGAGAGCACTACTCCGGAATAGTCAAACAGGATAGAACAGGTAATACCTATAAACGCGAGCACCGCAGAAAAGGGGGTGTGGCCATTAAGATATCCCTCCGAGTTCAGCTTTAGGAGGTTGGCGTCGATTGTTCTCTTTACTAATATTCTTTCGGAGCAGTTGCTAATGTCAGAGACTTGTAATGCGGCGAGAGTAGGATTAACTAAGAGGTTTCCAATTTCGTAGCGATTAGACTGTTTCCCCAAGATATCTAAAGTAACACTAGAATCTTTACCGCCACTCACTAGGACTAATAACCTCTTGAGCGACAGAATTTCGTTAGAGGCGGAATAATTGTAGGAATGGTCCTTCTTAGCAACTATTTTTATGAAGTGTTCCGAAGTAAAATCGATTTGATTTTTGTAGAAGAACTCACCCATTCCATTAATGAGAAGGTTTTTCCACCAGGCAACTTGGTAGTCGTCCAACGGGCCTGCAGTAATAACAATTTCTGGGGAGCAGGTAGCCTTCCAATAGCTGGGTATCTCAGCTAAACCAAGATGAAAACCCAAATTGTCTAACATTTCTTTAGGCAGCTTCTTGTAGGCAGCATCCGGTACGTTGCTGATCTCAATTGACGGTAAAAAGTTGATGTCCGGATCAATGTGAAATTCATAAGAGAATACTAATTTGTCCCCGGCATGTTCAATGTGGAACGATTTGTAATGAAACCTAGGGTGCTGATTTTGGAGTTGGATGGCATGTTCATTCATAGAAGAAGTAGTGTCCACGACGGCGGCAAAGTCGGATTATCAAGAAAAATGGAATTCCGACCAGACTATCTTCGGAATTAATGGATATATCTTGACAGAAAACCATATTCTCACCGTATGTAAGGAGCGTCTTCATTATACTAAATTTTCGATCCAGCCATAATCTATAGCGAATGACGGGTGTCAAGCTCCCATTTTTCGGTTCTCCCGCACATGATGTGAAAGATGTCGAAAACGCGGAAATATGATTTGCTCGGGGGATGCAACTCGAGGAATTATATCCGCTCAAAGGCTTCACCCTCACCCGGATCGTAGGAAGCAGCTCAGGCAAGGTTTTGCTCCAAGCGGTGAGCTCCAGCAATTCCGCAATCTGCCCTTATTGCCAATCGCTATCGAGCAAACGGCATAGTGTGTATGTCCGAAAACCCCAGGCACTACCCTGCGCCGATGCAGCAATCCAACTCGTCCTGAGCGTGCAAAGGTATTTTTGTGAGAATCCCTCTTGCACTCATGGGACCTTCGCCGAACGGATTCCAGAAACGGTGGAATTCTACTCCAGGCGAACCATCGATCTTGAAGCTCTGCTCAAGATCATTGCTTTTGAAACGAGCGCGGAAACGGTCGGGCGCATTTGCCAAAGGCTGAAGGTTTCGGTGAGCCCCGATAGCGTGCTGCGATTGATCCGGAAACGGGCTGCCTTTCCCATCCCGAAAGTAAAGGTCCTCGGGATTGATGATTGGGCCCTGAAGAAGGGCCAAAACTACGGAACCCTGCTGGTCGATCTAGAGAGACATCGAGCTATTGAATTGTTGCCGGACCGCACGCAGACCACCCTGAGCGCATGGCTTCAAAACCATCCCGAGATCGCGATCATCAGTCGCGACCGTTCCTGCGAGTACAAAGCGGGCATCGATATCGGTGCCCCTCAAGCGATCCAGGTGGCGGACCGCTGGCATTTGCTGCGCAATTTGCAGGAAAAACTGCAGGAAATCCTTCCTGGCCAACTCAAAAGGAGAAAATCGGAGGCGCAGAGTAGAGAAACACCGACCCAACAGAGGCGAAAGAAGTATTTCGATTTGGTCCGCTACCTTCGCACCAAAGGTTACTCAGAGCGCCTGATCGCCAGGACGTTGGAGATCCACCGCCAAACGGTTCGGCGTTATCTGGAATTGGCAGAGCTGCCCGGTTGGCAACGACGAAACCACGCTCCGAGCCGGTTGGATGCTTATCAGGGCTATCTGCAGCGACGATGGAAAGAAGGTTGCCGCGATACTTCACTTCTCTGGAAGGAGCTAAAGCAACTGGGTTACCCCGGCCAGAGAAAAAGCGTGGCGGAATACCTTCAGCGCTTTCGCAAATCGGCTGCTGTTCCTTCCGCTCGTCAACTGGCTTGGTGGTTCATGAAGGATCGCCAGCGATTACGGGAGGACGAAAGACTTTAGCTAAAGGCCTTGTTTGCCGAAAACCAAAAGCTGGAAGAGATCTACCACCTCACCCAAACATTTCAGACTATGCTCTCCCATAAAGCAGCCGAGAGGCTCGATAGCTGGTTGGGCCAGGCGGAACACTGCGGCATCAAGAAACTGGAGAACTTTGCGTCGACACTTCGGCAGGATTACGACGCGGTCAGAGCAGCCTTGTCCTCCGAGTGGAGCAATGGCCAAGTCGAAGGGCAGGTGAACCGCTTGAAAATGATCAAGCATCAGATGTATGGCCGGGCGAACTTTGATTTGCTGCGTCAACGAGTCCTCGGCTCCCCACCTTGATTTTCACATCATGTGCGGGAGAACCGATTTTACGGGAGGCTTACCGGGAAAGCCGACCACAGGGCGAAGGGAGTTAGGAACCACAGCTTGTTCAGAAAATGGAGGTATGCGTAATGCAGAAAGCCGAACAAATTCTACAAGCAATGAGAGGTTCTGGAGAGCCGGATGATGCGAAAGTATCAAATCCGGTTCGGAGGGGGGTCTGTGGAAAAGTATCTGCAAAGATAACTCGCCACTTTCCTACCCTACACCAGCTTGTCCCGCACGAATACCGCTCCTGCTCGTCTCCTGCAGATTCGTCGTGCTCATTGGAGCATCGAAACAAGTCTGTAGTTCGAACCATTATCGGAGAAACGTGACCTTCCAAGAAGATACTAGCCGAATGACGGTGGGCAACACTGGCAAAGTCATGGCCTTCATCAACAATCTTGTCTTAGTTCTGACCCACCAAACCAAATTCCAAAATGCTGCTCAAGCTAGACGTTGGTTTGCCGCTCATTTCTCCGAAGCAGTTTCACTGCTCACCATTCCTTATTCTCGACCTTGAGAAAACCATACGTACCAGTGTTTTGGCTCTTGACAAACCATCAACACAATGATATTGTTGTGTTGATGATACCCGGGTTAGTTGACATTGGCGCTCCTTGGAGAGTTCTCCCACTAGGAATACATAAAGCTACGCTTGCAGAAGTTGAAGAACGTTTTGCAACTAATAAAAAGCGGAAGCAATTATTTCGTGGTCTCGTAAGAGCATGTCAATCATTAAAAGTAGCAGGATGTTCAACCATTTATCTCGATGGCAGTTACGTGACAGATAAAGATTTCCCAAGCGATTATGATGTGTGTTGGAATCCAATAAATGTAGATGAACAAAAAATTGATCCAGTTTTTCTTGATTTTTCAAATAGGCGTAGGAAACAAAAAACTAAATACGGAGGAGAGTTTTTCCTTGCAAATGCAATAGCGGATGGTTCTCACAGATTTATTCAATATTTTCAAACCGATAAAGATACTGGACTAGAAAAAGGCATCATTCGGATTGATTTATAGTGATAATTATAAAGAAAGGTTAATAACGTGATAACCAATGAGCGGCAGTACAAGATAACGAATAGTCAACTGGCAAAATTAAGAGAGGGTGTTAGTGAGTTTGATCTGGAAGAAGTGGCTAAGAGATTGCGCTCTAAAGCCTTGGCAAAGGCGGAGTTAGATGGCTTGAAAAGTGAAATAGAGATTCTTGAAAGCCAATTGCAAGAATATGAAAATTTAAAGACTGGAGTAGTTACAAATTTCAAAGCAAACACCTTGGATGAGTTGCCAATTGTTTTAATACAAGCAAGAATTGCGCAAAAACTATCACAGCGTAAACTTGGAGAATTGATTGGAGTACAAGAGCAACAGATTTAACGATATGAATTTGATAAATATGCGAGTGCAAACCTTCGAAGAATTCAGGAAATTGCTAATGCATTAAAATTAAATATTGCAGAGATAGCAGAAATAAATAAGACGATTAAATTGAAAACCAGTGTTGAAAAATCAAATGTTATTGAATGGAACAGATTTCCCGCTAAGGAAATGTACAAACGCGGTTGGTTCGAAGGGTTTTCGGGATCTCTCAAAGACCTAACAGAAGAAGCCGATGAGTTAGTAGCGCATTTCATATTGAATTACACAAAGAAACCATCGTTAACTTTGCACCACAAAATGATACGTTCTGGTTCACAAATTGATCTTTATGCATTATTAGCATGGGAGTGCCGAATCCGAGCCTTAGCATCAAAGATAGAAGTAATAAGAAAATTCAGTCCTAAGCTTCTTACAGCTGATTGGATTGAAGATTTTAAGAGATTAAAGTATGCATTCTGATGGACCTATTCAGGCTAAAGCAATGCTTAATGAAGTTGGTATTAGATTAATTATTGAGCCACACCTTCCTAATACTTATTTGGATGGTGCGGCTATGCTGCTAAATGGAAAAACTCCAATCATTGGACTTACTCTAAGGCATGATCGCGTTGATAATTTCTGGTTTGTTCTATTCCATGAGTTCATCCACGTCAAAAACCATCTCGAAAAAGGTAAAATCGAAAATATTTTTGATGATTTACCACCAGATACCGAGACGAGCTCTGAAAACGATGTAGAAAAAGAAGCCGACCAACTTGCAAACGAAATTTTAATTACAACAACCGAATGGGAAAAGGCCCTTCCAAGATATGTGAGGTCCACAGAGTCGATACTGGGTTTCGCGTCGCAGCTCAAAATTAGCCCGGCTATAGTAGCTGGTCGAATTCGACGCGAAGCAAATAACTACACAATGTTTAATAATCTCATTGGACAAGGTGAGGTTAGAAAACAATTTACAGATGTAAATTTTTGGGCTTAATAAATAAGGAAGATTTTTATGAGACAAGGAAAATACTACATTCCATGTTTAAGATGGAAACAAGGCGAGTATTTAGCCATAGAACATTTGCCACTAAACACTAAAAATTTGATCATGCCCTTAATTGAAATCCCTGAAATAGGATACGACTTTCAAGAAAATAAGGAAGTCAGGTCAATTGAAGAACATTTGAACCTATTTACTAAACGTGTGAATGATAAGTGGGGACACGATGAATGCTTTGTTGACATACATATTATTGATACATCAAAGCTTTTAACCACTGGTCAACATCCTGCTATTTTTGTCTTTGACGACCTTCGATTAAAAGGGGTGCAAGCCGTTCCAGTGGTTTGGGTAAATCAAGATTTTAGTTTTCAATCTGCAATCTTCCAAACGGTACATCAAGACAGCAGAGGAATTTGCATCAGGATTAATCTTGAAGAAGCCGCCAACCCAACAATATTAAATTCTGTAAATAAATTGCTCAAAAATTGCGGAGTAAAGGTTGAGCAATCCGATTTAATCCTTGATCTTGGTGCGCCTAATTTTGATCCTTTGGATGGATTCATTGGCCTAGTGGAAACAACGATCAGAACTTTGCCATATTTAAAAAATTGGCGCTCATTCGGATTAATAGGAACATCATTTCCTGCTTCTTTAAGTGGAGTCAATACTGGACTGTCGTATCTTCCAAGAAAAGAATGGCTACTGTATAAAGGCTTAGTTGTGAATCTAAAAACATCATCGGTGCGCATTCCTACATTTGGCGATTATGCAGTGAACCACCCTGAAATATCAAATCTAGACTATCGTATTACAAAGCCAAAGGCAAATATAAGATACGCTTTAAGTGACAGGTGGCTCATTGCAAGAGGTCAAAATGTTCGTGATTATGGTTACGAACAACATAGAGATCTCTGCAAATTAATTATCAGGTCGAACGAATATTGCGGGGAAACTTTTTCTCCGGCAGATAAATATATTTATGATTGTGCGAAAGGCAAAGTTGGGGCTGGCAATTTATCGACGTGGCGTCAAATCGGGACTAATCACCACATAGAAATCGCCGTGAAGGACGTCGCCAATTTTGGCGCCTCTTGAGATATTTCCTTACGACAAGTCGCAGGTCTTGAGAGTCAAGCATTTCAACAATATACCGATACAGCTTAGAGCGTGTTTCTCTAAGACGTGCCCCTCTAATTCCTAAACTCATTAACACTTCTTGCGCTTCTTCACGCCAGAGTAATTGAGCAACAGAGTAATTATTAATATTGGCATTCTGATGCGGAGATCTTAAGTGCTTGAATTTGAGAGAGTTCTCAGCAACTTCTTTTACTACGATAATTCCCCACCAATCAGGAACTATTCGTAATGCTTCGTCAAGATGACGCTCAGTCAAAATTAATGATGAGTTGTCAAAAACGGCATTGTATACATTGATCTGAGAACTTAATCTCTTAAGCGAATCTACATCGCTCTTTATCTCATATCCAATCAGGTGTCCATTAACAACTGCGATATCAGCCCTGCATCTCCCATGCTCAAGCCCCAACTCATCAATTACAAGTGTAGTAGGCTGATTATGATGTTTTAGTAAAATCGTTTCGTGGAAAGCTTTTCTGATCTGAGGGTCATTCATATTTGTCTCTCATAAGGGGAAGTAAATGACCTAAAATTGCTTGCCATTTCAACCTTTATAATAGGCTGTTTACTCGATATTTTGTTCTATAATACAACATTGAAATCGCGCTGTCAATCTCTGCTTTTGGCAACTTTATGGTTTTCTCAAAGCCGAGAATAAGGAATGGTGAGCAGTGAAAATGCTTCGGAGAGATGAGCGGCAAACCAACGTCCAGCTTGAGCAGCATTTTGGAATTTGATTTGATGGATCAGAGTTAAGACAAGATTGTTTATGGAGGCCATCACTTTGCCGGTGTTGCTCATCGTCGTTCGGGTAGTATCTTCTTAGAAGGTCACGTTTCTCTGATAATAGTCCGATCTACAGAACCATAATGTAGACCAGACCTGCCCCGAATATTGTACTAATGCTGATGCTGTTGGCGAATTGAATCAGATTGTCGCCAAGTTAATTAGATGAGACTGGTATGTAATGGAGCGAGGTGTCTCGCAAAACCAAGACAACATTCGTTGAATATTGATCGCTGCAGCAGTCACCAAGTGTTGGAAATGGGTCTTCCTGATTCCTCGGTATCGACTTCGTCTCATTCCAAGCTTTTCAACGGCCTGACCCATCGTCCCTTCAATACCGGAACGAATGGAATAGATTTCCCAAAATCGTTTTGACGTTTGTTGATCTCGAGCTGCTTGAAGAGCGAGTTGCTGTTCCCGTGTAGGTTGAAGCGTAATGTGGCGGGGAGTGGATTTGGCTCGAGTGCATTGCGCCCTCGAGGGCAAGCCAGGCAATCTTGCTTTCTGAAACGAGCCTGAATAAAAGGCTTTCCTCGTATTCCGTACCCATGATGCCATTGAATACTTGTCTTTCCCAGCGGACAGATTACTTTTTCACGCTCCCAATCGATTATGAATTGAGACATGGTAAATCCCTGTGCCGCTTGAGTTTGCCAGGTGATATCAGGTCGCACAGGTCCATAAAGATCAATCCCAAACTGGCTCTGACTCGTGGCTAAGAGTTCCGCAGAACGATAGCCTGCATCGACAAAATGTTGGACAGGAAGAAGCTGCTTTCTTTCGAGGGCTGAACGGATGCGGGGCAGGCTCGTGGTATCTTGTTCTGTGGCGGGGGTCGTTTCCACATGGGTAATAAGGTGCGGGGTTTCTTCATCGCAAGTTTCGCTGAAATGAACTTTATAGCCCCGCCAAAATGCATCTCCGTGGGTGCTGCTTCGCACCTCAATATCATAGGGAGAAACCACTCGCAAACTGGCTGGAGGACAATCTTTTTCCTCTCGCCATTCGATTGTGTCCTCTTCTTGATAGTAGTTCTGGATCCAGATTCTTCTCAAGGTGTCGATCACAGGTAGTTTTCTCAAATATTCCGGAGCCGAATCTTCATATATTTTCGAGAGTAAATTCTGCCCATCTCCTCCAATTTGCAAGGCCCGCTCCATTTTTTCCTTTTCAGATTTCGGGAAACGAAACGTAGTAGGTCGCTGGCGATAGCGTTCAACCCACTCAGGCGAAATTTGGGCTTTCAACCAAATCGGATCGACCTGCGCCAACAGGTCGAGGGCATGAAAGAGTGCTTCGCCTGCCAATTCAATCCGGTTCATCGTTCGAACGGCGCCTATAATATATGTTGAATCCGTTCGTTGCTTCCCGCGTTCTTTGAGAATCCCGCGCTCCCTGCAGAGCTCGAGAATCGCATCAAACAACGTCTGTTCCGCAGCTCCCTCGATCAACCGAGCGCGAAATTCACATAACACCGAATAGTGAAATCCCGGGTCATTCAGTTCTAACCCTAGCACGTATTTCCAGTCAATGCGACTTCTCACCGCATCGGCGGCCTGGCGATCTGTGAGCCCTTCTCGAAACTCCATCATGGTACTGTAGTACCGAACCATCAGCGTGATCAGCGCCAATCGCCAAGGCGCTTCCGCAGGCTGCCCGCGGTGAGGATACAAAGGTTGAAATTGTTCATCTCGGAAAATGACCCCTAGCTCTTCTCGCAAGGTCATGTAAATATTCCCATTCGGAAATGCGGAGCGGGCAATTTCGATCGTTTGAACAGGGATACTCGTTTCATGGTTGCAATGTAAGGTCATTCTCCACCTCCTGTCCTATTCTATGCCTTCATTTCGAATTCGCCAACAGCATCATGCTTATGTTAGTCCTGACTGCGGAATCGTGGGCATCAGCTAGGCCTGCGGTGCAGGGGGACGATTGATAAAACGCTCGGAACGCATTTCGTTTGGTGTTATCTTTGGGCGATACAGTGTTTCCGTCCTTGTACTTTAGGACTTGCTTCGCCCTGGCTTGGAAAACAAAACTGCCCCGACAATTCGTGACATGTCGGGGCAGTTCGGAGCCGGCCTGCGTTATTGGTTTATATTCCAGACGGCCACCATCCACTGAGGAAGGCTTCGTCCGGATCTAGATGATTAGGCGGCGTGAGCGCGATGGGCTTGCCATCCGCCAGCGCATCTTTCAAGTGATTCTCCCAGGAGTGACCTGCCTCATCCGGATCACGGATCAGCACAAAGTCATATTGCTGGGCATGTTCTTTGAACCACTTGAGCATTGGGCCGGCGACCATCGCACCATTGGTGTAACCGGCGCATACTTCTTTCTGCAGCTTTTTATCTTGAATGATTAGCGCCGTCACGAGCATATCGAACAGGCCTTCCACAACCAGGATTGTCTGGGTGGCCGGCCCGATGCGCCAGGACCCAAGAGGGACCGTTCTGTTCCCCCACGTGCGATGATTCTGTTCCGCTTGGAACGGCCGGCTTCTTTCCAGATACCTATCTGGAAGATACCGGCAGTTGATGACTGTCGGCTTCCCGGTCGGCGGGTCCGAGTACACCATCGACTCTGCCCACAGCTAGGTTCCACTCTTCTTCATGACCAAGCCGGATTCAAGCGCGGCTTGGTAAGTGTCATGATTGACACGCGGCTTGGGCTCGCCGTAACCCAAGCCATAGGTTGCGGCAATTAGCGGTCCAACCCCGCGATCCCTGACGTACACCTTGGCGGGAGAATGCAGGAAGTTCGCCCTGCACGCGTCCAGCGCTCCCGATGCATCTTTTGCTGTGATCCATTCGGGGAATTATCAAGAGTTGATTTTCGATTAGCATCGCAGTCAAAAAACGTTCACACAACGGATGAACTGTTCTTCTGTTTCAGCTGTCATTCGGATAGATCACATGGCGTCGAGTAAATATTCATAGCATCCATCCATCTACCGGGCTTGCCTGTTGATGAGCAATCGACACATCATCCGATGCGAGTTCAACATAAATCCGCACCATGTCTAATGTTTCGTGCCCAAGTAATTTTTGTAAAGCAAATATGTTTCCCCCGTTCCGCAAAAACTGGATTGCAGCCGTTCGCCTGAAACGATGGGGATGGACTTTTGAAACTCCAGCGGCTTTGCTGACCTTATTCAAAATGTGTGCGAGATAACGGGTGGTGATCTGGCGACCATCTTCGCTTAGAAAGACATTATCTTTTCCTAATTTTGGTTCAGGACGGGAGAGACTAATATAGCGCCATAAAGCTCGCTTGGTACTTTTTCCAAAATAAATGTACCGCTCTTTTGCGCCTTTCCCTAAAATCTTGGCACGTCCCAGCTCTAAATCAAGATTAGCCAATCGCAAGTCCAGCAATTCAGTCAAACGCATACCGGTATCAAGCAAAACCAAAATGATCGCAGTTGCCCGCGCATTTGACGCCTCCGGCAAATTCTTGCAAGCTTTTAGCAGCGCCCGAATCTCCTCTTCCTTAAACGGATCGGGAATGAATTTAGGGACCTTGGGTCGCGGCACATTTTTCATTGGCGAGTTGCGAATAATCTCTTCTCGAATTGCCCAGTTAAAAAACGAAGAGAGGCTGATGTAATAGCCAAGGATGGAACGCGGGGATAGCGGTCGTGCTTCTGCGGGGTGAAAAGGATGTTTCTTGTAGGCTATTTCATTGGTTCGCAATTCGGTGAAGTATCTACGAAGATGGTCAACTGTTATTTCCTCGATCATTAGGGGATGACCGAGATCTTTCTGTACCCATTTATGGAATTGTAGAAGATTCTGGTGATACCATACGACCGTTTTGTTGGAAAGTCCTTTGGCTTCGTTACTCAAGCGAAATCCAAGAATAGTTCTCTCAAGATCAGTGTTCATATTCGGCTCCTTCTAATTGATTTATCGTAGAAATACATCCTCAATTTTTGAAAATTATTGACGAAACAGTTGCACGGGTTAAAAACGAAAACGCCCAAAACACATTATTTTGGACGTTCAAAGAAGGAAAACTGACTCGATTTTAGCCGAATCAGTTATGCTTTTTGGAAAAACTTTAGTAGCACCAATTCGTCGGTGAGATGGTCTGATTAAGAGTCAACTGCTCTGCCATTGAGCTAGTGGGCCAGCGGGCGCAATAATACCCTAAAGAAAAACGTGTGTCAATGCGGGTATAATTGGCATGATGATTGAGATCCGCATTCCCGGACGCGGTACCTTACAGTTGGAACACCTCGTCAGCGACGTCAATGGCACGCTAGCAGTGGACGGTGTATTGATGGAGGGGCTCGCCAAACGCATCGTATTCATACGCGACCGAATCACGATTTACCTACTGACCGCCGATACGCATGGAAAGCAAGCCGTGATTGATCAGCAACTCAACGTGACCGCAACTCGGCTCACGGGTGGCAATGAACAGGAACAAAAACGCGCCTACGTTAAAAAACTGGGATCAGACAAAGTGATTGCTATTGGCCAAGGTGCTAACGACGCGGCAATGTTAAAAGAAGCCGCGCTGGGCATTTGTGTCATGTCACCGGAAGGCGCTGCAACCGAAACGCTTCTTTCCGCTGACATTGTTGTTCCCAATATATTTGTTGCGTTCGACCTGCTCAATAAACCGCTTCAAATTGTCGCCACACTTCGCAAATGACTCTGAACGAACCTTCGCTGCCTCCCGAACCCGTTATCCCGCCGCGCACACGCCGTCGCCGACGCGGTCAGATCGTTGTCTCGCATGATGCGGAAGGACGTGCCGCGCTTCTTCATTCCCTGGCGCGCCGCGCATATCCGTCGTATGAATTATTTGTCTACGCTATTTTGTGTGGAGCAATTCTCGGCTTAGGCTATTTCTTTGATGCGCAAGCCATTCTCATCTTCGGGATTTTGCTCGCGCCTTTGTTGACGCCGTGGATTGGTCTTTTACTTTCAGCGCTCACCGGCTCGACCCGCTTCTTCTTTGAAACATTCGCGGCATTGCTCATCAGCTCCGTGCTGATCTTCTTCGGCGGCCTGATCGCAGGATTCGCTGTGCGCGCCTTTCTGCCTCGCACGCTGAACGAGGCATTTCTTCACAGCCATTTGTGGTGGTTCGATCTGATCGCGCTTGCCATCGCCGCAATCATCTTAACAATTTCATTCGTGCGTTCAGAAGATAAACCTTATCTGCCAAGTATTATGCTAGCTTATGAACTTTTCCTTCCATTGAGCGCGGGCGGCTTTGGCTTGGGAAGCGGCGTTGCCGGCATTTGGCCGAATGGAGTGCTGGTCTTTTTGGTTCATTTTGCATGGGCCGGTTTATTTGGCATTCTCACTTTGATCGCCTTGCGATTTTTGCCGACAAGCCTGAATGGCTTTGTTTTGAGCGCGGCCAGTTTGCTGGTCTTCGCGATGACCCTTATTTTGTTGATGTCCGGTGGTAATTGGGAACTTCCTTCGATGCCGCAATCCATCACGCCGACTTCGATACCCGCGCGTCCCACCTCGACCTTGAACTTGCCCATCGTTTCAACGAAGACACCTTCGCCCGAGGTATCCCCTGAAGCGTCTTCTACGCCGGTAATTGAAACATCCACTGTGGTTAGTGATACGCCGAGCATCACTCCGGTTCCGCTTACGCTCGAAGTAACGTTGCCTCCAATGGATACGCTGACCATCACGCTCACCATCCAGCCAACTCCGGTATATGCGCGCATCGATGCAACGGAAGCGAATGGCGCAAATCTTCGAAAAGAGCCAAATGGAACTTTTATACTCGAGCTGGACAATGGCACGATCGTGGAAGTACAGTCCGATACGCAGGATGTCAACGGGGTAGTTTGGGCGCACGTGATCGCCATTCGAAACAACCAACGTTATGATGGCTGGATTTTGCAATCTGTCTTAGATATTGCCACGCCTGTTCCTATTTGGAATCCATCCTCCACACCCGTGTTAACACTAACACCTGCAGACACAGATACACCAATCATTACAGCTACACCTTAAATTCATTTTTGCCCCTCCCGCCCCCCCCCCCAAAAAAAAATCCTAATGGGTTTGGGGAGGGCTAGGGTGGGGTCAGGAGAACTCATGCCCATTCATTTTGGCACGGACGGCTGGCGCGCCGTCATTTCAGATAGTTTCACTTTCGATAATCTTCGCATCGTGGCGCAAGCCATTGCGGACGCGGTCGCGTCGGAGAGTTGGGACAAGTCCGGTAATGGAGGCCCGAAACCAGATCCGAAAAGAATCGTGGTCGGATTCGACACGCGCTTTCTATCGGATCGTTTCGCGGGTGAAGTCGCGCGTGTGCTTGCGGCAAACGGATTCACCGTTTTGCTTTCTCAGTCCGATGCGCCGACACCGGCGATTTCTTTTGCCGTCAAACATCAACATGCTATCGCAGGTGTGATGATCACTGCTTCGCACAATGCGCCGCGTTATAATGGAGTCAAGCTCAAGGGCGCGTTCGGCGGTTCAGCGTTGAATGAACAATGCCGACGTGTGGAAGTTTATATCAACGATAATGAGCAACAAGCGCGCGGTCCCAACCTGATGGATTTTCAAAAGGCGCGCGATGCGGGGTTGATTCAAAAATTCAATCCATTGCCGGCGTACTTCGAACATCTTAACACGCTCATCAATACGGACATCATTGCTGAAAACCCTCAGCGCTTCGTGGTCGATTCAATGTACGGCGCTGGACGCGGCGTGATCAAAGCCTTTTTGCAGGGAACCGGTTGCGACATTGCCGAGATTCGTTCTGAGATGAATCCCGGCTTTGGCGGAATCCATCCCGAGCCGATTGCGAAGAATCTCGGTGCGCTTTCGTCAGCGGTCAGTTCCGGGATGGGCAACTTCGGCCTCGTCACCGATGGCGACGCGGACCGCATCGGCGCGATGGATGAACGCGGCACATTCGTTGACCCGCATAAAATATTTGCCTTATCACTAAAATATCTGGTTGAGAAGCGTGGACTAAAGGGCGCGGTCGTGCGGACAGTTTCAACAACGCGTATGATTGATCGTCTTGCAAAGAAATATGGGTTGAAACTTTACGAGACGCCGGTTGGTTTCAATCACATCGCGGATTACATGATGAGCGAAGATGTGTTGATCGGCGGCGAAGAATCGGGCGGCATTTCATTCAAGGGACACATCCCCGAAGGCGATGGACCGATCATGGGATTGCTTTTAGTTGAAATGATCGCGGCTTGGAAGAAGCCGCTGGGTGATTTGGTTGATGAATTGGTCGCAGAAGTTGGTCCCGCCTTTTATGAGCGCGTGGACTTGCGATTAAGTCGTCCCGTTGCAAAGCAGGAGATGACCGAATTTCTCACCAAGCAAGCACCGAAAGAAATTGGCGGCGAGAAAGTGGATGAAATCAGTCAGCGCGACGGCGTGAAATATATTATGGCAGATGATTCGTGGTTATTGATTCGTCCATCGGGAACAGAGCCGGTATTGCGCGTGTATGCCGAAGGCAGAACCACTGAAATGGTCAAAGCCTTGATGGAATATGGGAAGAAGGTCGCAGAGAGTGTGGTGTAAGAGTATACTTTCTATTAATCTTTCACCGTGTAATATCCGAACCATTTTAAGCGGTTAGATGGGTTGCCCAAAATGAATTATACAGACCATATACACATAATTGGGCTACTTGTTAAGTAACAACAATCGCAATTTTATGTGAGCAAACAATGAATGCGTTCATTTGTGTCTATCGTCACCTTATTCCGAATAATGCAGATATCAAAAGAACAATCAAAATTGCTGATAAAAAGAAACCAGCGGTTCGTACGTTTTTAGCTGACTACAACAAAGACAGTTGTTTTTATGATTGGGGTGATGATCCTGCTTTCTTTTCCGCAAAAGAATACTTTGGTGATTGGCAGCACGCTACTTGGGGCGTTTGTAGGCGTGATGTAAGATGCCAATTGAGCAAAGGTGATTTAGTTATTTACTTTTGTGGAAAACAGCGAAGCGCAAATCTCAAAGTTTGGGATTATTACTTTATCGGATTTGGTGTGGTAGATGATTTGATCTTCCGCGAGCAAATATGGCGAGATAACCGCTATAAAATATATCGAGATTTTTTGAACGTACTTGCTAAATCTGAAAATGGTGTGCTTGTTCAGTATGAATTCTTTGGCAAAGGACATCAGGATTGGTACAAAAGAATCACTGCCCCCTATGTAATTTTTGATCAGCAACGCACTGATTTCAACCTTGATAATCCATTGCATGTGGCAACTAAGTTAGAAGATAGCCCTATTGAGAGTTGGAACTCTCATAATAACAAATTGGTAAAGTCGCTTGAAAAAAGTCTATTTATTGATTTTGGCATAACAAGACGATTACGAACACAAAGCGAACAACATGCACATCGTCATATTCCGATTCATACTTATATCCCAAAGGATAAACAAACGAAACAATTGCAAGGTTTGCAGGATGCGCTTTCTGAGATAGCTCGTATTGTTCGCAATGTGGAAAAATAATGAGATTAACTGCAGCCCAAAAAGCGTGCACTAGATGATTGAACAAAACAAAAATGGGACAGCAATTGCTGTCCCATTCAAATTTAAAACGTAGGGGCGACGGTCGCGTAACACGCAAAGCGCTGTCCGCCCAGGGCGCAAGCCTTGCGCCCATACAAATTTATTTGGTTGGTGTTGCGCGCAATCGGCGTGCGAGGAAGATTACCGCGATCAGCAACATGCCAGCAATCACCAAGCCTGGCGCGCCGAATTCATCGCCAATACCGGTCTTGGGCAAAAGGGTTGAGGTCGGCACAATGGTGAGTTGGGCGATTGCAGCTTGAGTCAAAGCCGCGCCTACGGTGGCCGTTACCGGTTCCAATGAAGCCGTCACAGCGGGCGTTTCCGGCGTGGAGGTTGCCTCTGCCAGCACCGGTGTATCTGTTGGCGCCACGGTCGGAGTCGCAAGGCTGGCAGCCCCCGCGGTTGCTGTCAATGCTTGTTGCACTTGCGCATTCTGTGTGGCCTGTGCCGCGGCCTGCTGACTCGCGCTGCCGCGATTGGGCAGAATACCAAAGAAATAAACTCCCGCCAAACAGGCAAGGGAAAGCAAAACAATCCCGCCCAATAGGCCAGCCGCGATCAAAAACGTGCGGTTGCTGGATTCCTCCGGCGGTTGAGCATCTGAATTACTTGGGTCGCCTTCATACATGGTATTTTCTCCTCGCGTGATATTATGCCTATTATCCCACAACTTCCAGATTTATCAGAGGGATAAGCACTTGCTCGCCATTTTCCAATTTAATATCTGCGGCAGGCGCGCGCAGGCCGCTGGGTAACGTGCTCAAGCCGGGACGCAAAGTCATAATTGTGCCGATCATCCCCGCCGCGGGCGGACGGCGCAATCGCACAGTCAGACCCGTTGCAAACGTCGCAACTTCCTGAGGTGGAGCCGGTTCGGATGAAACCGGCAGAGGAATGATCACCTCAGGCCGCGCTCCTCGATAACGATCAAATGATTCCGCGTTGAGAGTCGCTTCGCGTTTGGCATTGGTGACCAACAAACGATAGGCGGCGGAATTCATCGGCATGGAACCAAAGCCATCGGTCAGAATGATTGGGTATCGCATCTCGCGCGCCACGGATAACAAAGATGGAAACAAACTTGCCAGGATCAAACCGCGCACGGGAAGTTCCGCCGCGGCTTCCAATGTATCCGCGTCCTTGCATTGACCAGCAATGATCACCGAGCCGCGCAAACTCACATCCAATCTTCCAGCTGTCAAAACGCTGTCGGGGCGTTCAGCCAGATTGGTTAATATCCCCGTGTCCACGCGGCCGTTGCCCCACACGCCCTGCACCAATGCGCCCGCGGTTTGAATCACTACTCCGCGATCGGGAATGATCTGCACTACATTGCCCGGAACGCCAGCGCGCAATTCCATGCGCGACTCGCCAACCTCGATCAATACCTGACCTCCGCCGGTCACCACCACCTTGCCATCGCGCGGCACTGTGACCGTTTTCCGCATCAGGCCCTGTCCCGTTGCAATAACAGCACCAGCCGCGACTCGATCTCCGACTTTGCATCGAATCAATTTATCCGCCTCGTTCGGCGATAGATTGAGTGTGCGCCCAACATCGAGAAAAATATGTTCGCGCGCCCAGCTTGCCTCAGCAACTACATCAGACGGGCTGACTTTTTGATTCAGCCGCGCATTCACCTTGCCATCGATTGGCAATACACGCTCTCGCAAGATCGTTGTCAGCGCCAAAATGTGATGAACAGGAGCAAGCATCTTCTCAGCCTCCGACCGTCCACAGCCATTTCTTGACCAGCTCGCGTCTCCGCACAGGATCGTCAGGCAAAACCAATGGACGGCCGCGTCCATCAATTACAACTCCCATAGCTCCTCCGCTGACGCGCATCGTGCCACTGCGGCCTGATCCAAAACCAACCTCCGCGCCCGCGCGAGGGCTGGAGAGTTAATTTCGCCGATTGACCACTCGTCAGCGGCAGCAACTCAATACTGCCATATTTGATTTCCGATTGGGCTTCATGGCCATCATCGTAAGTTAGTTGGGCGCGCGCCACCAGCGAACCATAGCTGGCAGAAGCCACCACAGAAACAACGGTACCTAGACTTTGGAACGCGCCCGACTTTAAAATCTGCACGGGCAAAACACTATTACGCGCCGCGGCCGCGCCGAGCAGAGGAAGCAAATCATTTTTATCGAGAATGATCGAGGTCAAACCGGTGGGCTGGATTCCGTCCAGCAAAAGCAAAAGGCTTTGTCCAGCAGTGGATGCATTGTCCAACGCGCCGCCGCTCGCCAAAATCGGCTCGAAACTTGGAAGCAATCCAGGACGCGGTGCACGCACTGAGCGCGGAAAGTTGCGCTTGGCAGTTTGCACGGCAAGATAAAGCGCCTGACGAGCGACTGCCTGTTCAATCGCCTGTTCTTCTTTTGTAGCTGAAATGGAGGATGGATACAAAGCCTTTTGGTGAATGTAATCGCGTAATACGCCAGTGGAAATATCCAGCGAACACCAGCGCAAAATATCCTCCAGCGTTGTATATTGCAACAAGGAGGGCAAATTCTCACCAAGACCGAATTGCGGATAAACGCCCAGGGTAGATCGTTGACCAAAGCCTGCCGCAATCACCGCGGCCGACGCCCCAATTTCCACGCTCAACAACCCTTTGCTCCCAGCAGAGATCTGGCTGAGGAAACGCACCATTCGGTCTTGTGCATAAGCGGTAGGCAGAACCTCTCCATTAGCCCAACTGGCGATAACATCCAAACCCTTTAATTGGCGTTGACGAACTCCTAGATAAATATGAGCCAACTCACGCGCGGCTGGTTCGAGGTCTTCTGTTTCGAGCGAAGGACGCATATTCGAGCTGAAATGCAAAGATGAAGTCACATTGCCAAGCAAGCCTTTCACTTCATCATCCAGTTTTTGATTGCCTGCGAACAAGATGGCGGGTCGTTTCTCCGGCGGCAAAAGATAGCTTGCCAGCCCAACTGGCTCCAACATTTTATGAACAGAACGGAATGCGCCACCATCCGTGCCGCCTGTAATGATTACAACATCCGGTTGCAAACGGAGAAGCGTATCAATTTGTTGGTCGGCCTTCTGATGATTGTTCAGCCCCACCGAATCAACCACGCGCGTATAAGTCATCTCAGCCAGACGAAGGGCACTCTCCAGCGAGACTTCATCGAGCAGACCGACGATGGCTGTTTTCAGCACGGGACCGGCAGATAAGGTCGAGACAAACGCATCCACTCCGGAACCGTCAGGTTGGGATGGCGTAATTAGGCGGCGATCCGCATTGAGCAGAGTCCGTCCCGTTGCTGTTTGCAGATCATGGATCGCGTTGCGAACGCCTTCGCTCACATCCTGAAACGGCGCTTCGACCGTTGAAGGAACTGAGGCCGATGCGAGCAAACGATACTCGCCCTCGACCACATCAAAGAGAACCGCGCGCGTAGTTGCCGCGCCGATGTTGACAGCCAAAAGAGAGTCACTTTGAACCAGAGAAGCAGGCATAAATCAATGCAGTCCGAATAGAGTTCCGAAGAAATGGAAACGGTCAATGAGCGCGGTCAGCGCAGCGGAATAAACGCCCGCGAATAAAACGCCCAATGTGATGGCAAGAAAAATGCTTCCGATAAAAGCAACGAGTTCAATCAAACCAAAGCGGCGCACTGAACCATCGCTGGTTATGCGCGCACCGAAATGGAAATAAACAAGCGTGGTTGTGACGCCAGCCAAGATCCACGCGCCGTTGAATATCATTTCAGCCAATTGAGCACCGGAAGTCACTGAACGTGCATCAAACATGTTGATGGTCGCGCCAACTTGCGGAAGGAGCGTTCCTGTAACTGCGCCGCCAACGGCAACTGCCGCGCTTACACCAACCAGCAATGCCATTGTAGGCATTCCCAATTGTGTTAATCGCGGCGAGACTCTGGTCAGCAAGAGCGCGCTTAAGATTAACGGAATGGTCAATAAAGCCTTTTGTGCGAATGTGCCCGTCATAAGTGGGAAAAATAAATCTGGCCAGATCACTTGCCTCCAGGCAACCGATGCAACGTATCCAGCAGAGACGCCAACAAATATATAAACTGCAATGCGAAATAACGGATTATCGCTGATCAAATAACTAAAGATGAAAAGCGTAAAAAGAAAGGCAACAAAACCTGCAATCAGGCCGGGAGACAAATTAACTTTCCTCCTTTTCAGTGTGGCGGGCTTGCAAGCCACCAACGAGATTCCACAAACCGCCCAATAAGATCATCATAGCCGCTAACAATAACCCAACGCTATAGGCATCCCAATACACGCGCGCCAGCCCGGGTTGTCCATTCGCCTGTTCGACTTTGGATGCATCGTTCAACCCGTTAATCAGTCCATTAACTTGACCAGAAGCGACATAAGGCATAAGCATCGGTCCAGCCTGTGAACTGGATACAATTACAAGAGGCGCGGTGCCACGCAACGGACCTGCCTGCTCGATCCAAACACGGCCCGCTTCCGCGCTATCGGTTAATATAATGATTGCGGCAAAGTCCGAAAAATGCGTGACGCCCTGCAACGGCGCAGTCTGCCAGACCTGCGAGCCATCCACATCCAGAGGCATCACGGCAATTGGATTCTGTGCAAAATCATAAACGCCAGCCAATCCGCCAGGAAGATAACCAAGATCAATGTATTGTTTGCCACGTTGATAGTTGCGCTCCGCTAAAGGCCCAGACATGAAAGTTTCAGCCAGAGCCGAACCGGTTGCCGATGATGAGAGAATCGTCAAGCGAGGATGTTTTAACAGAGCACACGATTAAGTACGGCTCAGCAACTGTCTGCATTTCACCAGATAAGGAAGGTTCGTAATCAAACACGACCAAAACCGGCGCGCCCGCCGGAATTTTATCCACAGCGGAGATTGCCATCTCAGTTTGATCGTTAGGAACACGAGCTGGCACAGCAAAAATCTAAGTCCCTGCAAAGAGAATGCCTCCCACGAGCAGGATCATCAATGCCGTGATTGTCCAACGCAAAACTCTTTGCGACATAATCACGGAAGCCGCTTTCATTGGAACGGGCACGGTCTCTGCGGCAAGGATTTGTTCGAGCAGCGCCGCCTGAGTCTGATGCTCACTTGTGACATTCAGTTTAATGGAATAGGATTTGGGTTTGCTCGTGGGACCGAAGCCAGGCCCAGCCGGTAATACATTCTGCAAACCAGCCAGTGGTCCACCAGCTTCCATAGAAGAATCACCGCTTGAAGCCGGCGAAAACGGAAGCGCAAACTTAACGGGACGCATTGCCTGGACCCAAGACGGCAATTCGGCCGGAGCAATGGCTCCTTCTGTTTGTTCAGTCAGAGGCGGGCTCGCTTCGCTGGAAGATTGATCGGTACTTTTGGATTCAGTACCCATCAACCAATCCGGTATCTGCATGGAAGCAAAGATTGCATCCACATCAGCGTTTGCTGTGGAATTATCCTCTGCGAAGGCTGGAGTTGAAGCAGATGGCTGAGATGTTTCCTGAGGTGTAAACGCAGGCGCTTTTAAATCCACAGTTGGTGTAGATGGTTCAGGCTCTGCAGATTTCAGTGACAACAACCAATCAGGCGTTTCCGATGCAACAGGCGTTTTATCAATATCCTGTGAGGGTAATGATGTAGTTGATGCAGTTGTTTGCGGAACATCCGCGGCACCCTTCAGCGAACTCGGGACATCACTTTGTGGAGCGGCAGCTTTGAGCCAATCAGGCAGATCCGATGCTGAACTTAATGAAGCAGATGACTCTTGCTTCGCCGGTGTTTGACCAAGGGTCTTCAGCCAATCGGGGAGTTCTGCTTGCGCGGCGGAATCGCGTTGCATTGGCACGTTGGATTGCGACCAATCCGATTGAGATGAAGTGGGCTGTTCTTCCTGAGCTGGAGGTGAAATCAACTCGTCAAACGAAGATCGTTGAGCTTGAAGATTATTCAGCCAATCAGGCACATCACTGGCAGGTAAAGGTTTTGTAGCGGGATATGGTCGCGAATCGAAATCCTTAGGTTCGTTACTTGATTGAGTTTCTGAAGTCGACGCGGGGGCAAAAGGTTTTGACTTAGAATTCTTGAGCCAATCTACATCTTCAGTTGAGAATGAAGAAGTTGAAGGAGTAGGTTCAATTGGTTGAGCAGGAGCAGATGATTGGTCCGGGAGAGGAGGGGATGATTGATCAGCGCGTGAAAACCAATCGGCTCGTTCATCTTTTTCAGGAGCCGGCTCTTGAGGCATCATCCAGGAAGGTGTATTATTTTCAACTGGAATTTCGGGGGGGGTCCCTGTGACGCCAATGCCAGAAGAGGATTCTTCAAAATCTTCGGGGCCGCCGAGTTCGACCCATTTCACAGGTTGCGTATCCTCTGCTTCGGGCTCATCCATTTTCTTTTTAGCAGGTATGTTAGCAGGTGCATTTCCAGTGAGGCTCGCAAGCCAATCGGGGACTTCTTCCTCATCATCATTGCCTTGCGATGCCAGGCCCGCAAGCAGGTCAGGGGTAGATGGCACGGTAGGCATTGGATTTTTAGCAGATAGGGATAAATCAGCCGCATCTTCGCTAGCAGATTGACGCGCTTTTTCGCGAGCATCTCTCAGCCATTGCGGAAGAATCGGTTCCAGTTCAGCAGTAACTTTTTTAGTTGGAGCCTGCCCCGGCTGAAGAGGCGCATTCTCTGCTTTGAGAGGGCCGGTCAATGGTTGAAGGCGCGACATGCAATTCTGGCAAAACTCTGCATCAGCGGGATTCACCTGACCGCAAACGGGACATTTGATGGTATCCATCAATTGCCTCCGTAGGGACGATCCGCACCGAACAGGATGCGCAAGCCGGTGGTCAATGTGCCGAGCGCAACACCGATCAGAATACCGCGCGCTCCGCCGAGTGCAAGTACCTGTTAAATCCATGGACGGATGAAATCGTTCAACGGGCCAATTTCGCCAAACGGCAAAGTTGCAGATGCGATCAGCATTAACACAGTAGTCAAAAGAAAAACGATGCTCATCAAATCAGTTCGGCGGCGCAAGAGACGGATACTGGCATAAAGCAACGTTACGGATAACAAAGCCATCAGCGTCGCTTCGACAGGCACGATCACTGCGCTCACGAGCAAACGCATATTGGGATCATCCGGTCCAAGCGCGAGACCGAAAATAAAACTTGCAAATAAACCGATCAGCAAAATGACGCTATAGATACTTCCTTTTTCGCGGCGTCGGACTTTATCGCCATGCACGGAAATCAGATTAAACACGCCGACCAGAGCCGCCACGCCTGCTAGAATAATTGCCCAATTGAGCAGAATATCCTGTACACCGGCAAGAGCAGGCACAAAGTAACCGATGAGAACAATCAGGCCCGCAACAATTGCAATGGCAACGGCAATGTAACGCATTAGATCAATCCTATTAATTTCAAAACCGCACCAGCCAAAAGCGTCAGGACGATCAACCAGCGGAAAATATCCTGGACCGTTAGACTGGCGGCGTGTGACGCGCCCAGAGTCGAGATACGCGCCAGTTGCAAATAATTCTTCGCCCAATAGCGGCTCTTGCGCGGACACAAAGAGCGCGGCTTGAGAAGAAATATCACTACTTGCCCCGAGTAGGAAAGTATTCTCGCGTTCAGCGACATCAGCCAGCAACGCGGCTTCGACCCCAAAATCGCCGACCAGCATGCCTGCAGAAACGTCTTCATCGCGAATGATCGGCATTGCGCCGGCCGCGGCGGAAAACGGTGTCATTCCACTCAAACGTCCCGATGTGGGCTGATAAAGATCACTTGCACCCACCGCCTGATACCCCGCTTGAAGTGTATCCTGCGCAAGCAACGCCACCGAGGCTTCGCCTGCAACCGCGACTGGAGGACGATCGCTCAACGATGTGCGTTCCGCGATACGCCGCAATAAACCCAGACCTGCAAGCGGCGCGCCGCCGCGCGGCGTGAGCAAGCTGGCGCGTCCTAACGCAACGAAGAGACGCGTTCCATCTTCCACGCTCAGGTCCACCGCGCGCGATAGCTTCGTCAACGCGGGAATGACGCGCCACTTCGGCGGAGACTTTCGTTTGATTGATGAAAATGCTAAAAGGAGAATAGCGGCAAAGCCAACAAGTCCAAGTCCGATCAGGTTCATGAGTCCATTCCTCCATCCAGAAAGGAAACGAAAGCGCGCAGTTCATCATCGGATTCGAGAGTCCGCGCCAACGCGTCTGCACTTTCACCGAGGAACGGTCGCCCAAAATATAGCGCCTGAGCGGACAGCACAGCCAGAGGCCTGCCTGCATCCAGCATCCACCCGGCAAATCCATCGAGTTGATAACGCCGCAGGGTTTCCGCCCAGCGAAGCCAATGGTCGCGTGGCGACGTGTGCCCGTAAGAAGACTGCATAGAATGCAGTATAGCATATTTCTTTAAGGTGAGGCCACCTAGAAAATATGGTGAAGTTGCAAGTGGTTTACAAATAACCAATATGAAAAGGACACATTTTCCGCGAGAATCGCATCTTATTTATTAAAAATGACCCATAGTATAATCTTAGGGATTTCATCGGTGGAGGAACCATGGTCAAAGATCAAACCACATTGGCTGATAAAAAAATCCGTGTGCTGGTGGCCAAGCCCGGCCTGGACGGGCATGACCGCGGTGCAAAAGTGGTGGCGCGCGCGTTGCGCGATGCCGGTATGGAAGTCATATATACGGGCTTGAGGCAAACACCTGAAATGATCGCCGAAGCGGCATTGCAGGAAGATGTGGATGTCGTGGGACTTTCAATTCTATCCGGAGCGCACATGGCATTGGCGCCGCGCATTATGGACCTATTGAAGGCCAACGATCAGATGAATGTCAAAGTATTCATTGGTGGAATCGTGCCGGATGAGGATATTCCGCGATTAATGGAGATGGGCATCGCGGGAGTCTATGGACCCGGCGCATCAACGGAAGATATTGTCAAAGATATAAAGAACGCGGTGCAATGAGTAAATCGCAAAACGTAAAACGCAAAGAACAAAACAAATGATTTCAGTAAACCCTGTTTTGACCGGTGATCGCCTCGCACTGGCGCGTTTGTTAACTCAGGTTGAAAATGATACAACCGATGGACGCGCCGCGCTCAATGCTCTTTTTCCTTACACAGGTAAAGCACACCTCATCGGTGTAACGGGCGCTCCCGGAACAGGCAAGTCTTCGCTGGTCAATCAACTGGCACTGCATTTTCGCAAAGATGGCAAGCGTGTTGCGATTACGGCCGTGGATCCGTCCAGCCCATTTACGGGCGGCGCGGTGCTGGGCGACCGAGTCCGCATGAAGGATTTGAGCGGCGACAACGGAGTGTTCATCCGCTCGATGGCATCACGCGGCTCAATTGGAGGGTTGGCGCAAGCGACTGCAAATGTAGTGCAAGTTTTCGACGCGGCAGGATATGACATCATCATGATCGAAACGGTCGGCGCGGGACAAAGTGAAGTGGACATTGCCAAATTGGCGCATACCACGCTGGTTGTGGAAGCACCCGGCCTCGGCGATGATATCCAAGCCATCAAAGCCGGCATTCTTGAAATCGCCGATATCATCGTGGTCAACAAAGCAGATCGTCCCGGCATCGAAAGCACGGAGAAGGCTTTGAAGTCCATGCTCGACCTGGCACATCCAACGCAGAAGATTTTCGCGCATCATGGCGCCCTCATCCCAACCCCTCTCCCAATGGGAGAGGGGAAAGGAGTGAGGAAATCAGAAACCAATATTTGGATCCCGCCTCTTCAACGGACGATTGCGACGGATGGAAAAGGAATCGATGAACTAGCGCAACACATTGCAAAGCATGGCGAGTACTTACGCGTCAGCGGAGATTGGGCTATTCGAGAACATGCCCGCCTCGAGTCCGAGCTGGACGCGGCTCTTCGATCCGCCTTGATAAATCAATTCCGCGAACGCGTTTCGGAAGATCAATACGATAAAATCATGGATCAAGTTTTTGAAAGAAGCTTGTCGCCATCGGAAGCCGTGAAAGTTTTGATGAATGGAAGACTGAAATGATTTACGGAAAACGCATCCGCTTGCGCGGCGTGGAAAGAACCGATATTCCCAAATCCTTTGAATGGATCAACGATCCCGAAGTCAATGAAGGATTGGCAATCTATCTGCCGATGTCCATGCAGGATGAGGAACAATGGTTCGAGCGGATTGCGCAGCGGGACCAGGCAGAGAAACCAATGGCGATTGAAGCGCGCGAAGGTGAAGGCTGGAAGTTGATCGGCAATTGCAGCGTCTTTAATATAGAATGGATGCCTCGCGCCGCTGAACTTGGAATTATGATCGGCGACAAATCAGTTTGGAATCAAGGCTATGGAACAGAGACCATGCAATTGTTATTACAGCATGGTTTTGAAACATTGAATTTGAACCGCATTTATTTGCGAGTCTTTTCAACCAACCCGCGCGCCATAAGCGCCTACGAGAAGGCGGGTTTTGTTTTGGAAGGCATTCTGCGCGAGGCTGTGTACAAGCATAGAATATATGCCGATGTTCACATCATGAGCGTCCTGCGTTCAGAGTGGAAATCAAATAAGGAATAGAAATGAGTCACATTATCCAGCATCATGAAATGAAAGTCTACGGGGAAATCAAGTTGTTCACGGGCACGGCTTCGCCAGCGCTTGCCCACAAAATTTCAGACTACCTTGGCTCGCCGCTGTGCGAGCATGAAATCATTGAGTTCCCAAACGAGAATCTATTCATCAAGCTGAAGCACAGCGTGCGCGGGCAGGATGTGTATCTGATTCAGCACACCGCTTCACCGGTGCATCGCAATATCATGGAATTGTTAATCACGATTCAAACGTTGCGTCTCAATTCGGCGGCACGCATTACAGTGGTACTTCCCTATCTTGCTTATGGGCGTTCAGATAAAAAAGATCAGCCGCGCGTTCCGATCACCAGCAGGCTGATCGCAGATATGATCGAAGGTTGCGGGCGCGGACCGCTACATGACGCTCGACCCGCACGCCGGACAGATCCAAGGCTTCTTTTCCATCCCCGGCGATGTGTTGACCTCCTCGCATTTGATCATTGGCCACATCAACCAAACCATCCGTGCGAACCTTCATAACCCGGTCGTGGTCGCCACCGATCTCGGCTTTGCCAAAAAGGGACGCAACTATGCCGCGGACATGGATATGCCGATTGCCTTCATTGAGAAACGCCGCGCCGGCAACGATGCCAAAGCCGAAGCCCTGACTTTGATCGGCGAGACCAAAAACCGAGACGTCATCATCGTGGACGATGAAGTGGATACTGGGGGCTCCATTTCACAAGCGGTGAATCTCGTTAAACGAGAAGGCGCGCGCGATATCTATGTTGCTTTCGTGCACCCCATCTTATCGGACGGAGCCGCGCAAAGACTTGCGGAACTGCCCATCAAGCACATCATCACCACTGACACCGTGCCGATCTCCGAAGAGAAGATGAAGTATCTTAAAGATCGCATCTCGATTCTTTCGGTCGCCGAATTGCTGGGTGAGGTCATCAAGCGCGCGCATGAAGGAAGAAGTGTGGGCGAAATGTTTAATGAATAGCAATAAGCTTCTTGGATGCCACTCACCGATAATTGCCAACGACTAAACGCTACCATGCCTGAACTTCCCGAGGTTGAAACCATTGCGCGGACATTGCGTCCGCAACTGATTGGTAATAGAATCATCGAAGCCGATGTTCGCTGGGCGCGCACCGTGGCGATGCCATCCGCGAAGAAGTTCAAAGAGCAGATTAAAGGACAGGTAATCCAAGAGGTCAGCCGTCGCGCAAAATTCCTGAACATTCAACTCACATCCCTTCAAGACCCTCAGGGCAAGGCTTACAATCTCCTAATACATCTCCGCATGAGTGGAGATTTGGTTATCAAGCAAGGTAAAATTAAACCAGAGAAGCATGATCGGTTGATTTTCTACCTCACCCCCAGCTCCTCTCCTAAAGGGAGAGGGGGGTCCAGCAGTTTGGTCTTCAACGATACGCGCAAATTTGGGCGCGTCTGGTTAACGGACAATATAGAAAAAGTATTGGGCAAGCTTGGACCTGAGCCGCTAAGCGATAGCTTTACATCCCAATGGTTATATGACTCGTTACGAAGTCGTCATCGCCAGCTCAAGCCTTTGCTTCTTGATCAGACTTTTCTCGCAGGCCTCGGCAACATCTACACCGACGAAGCCCTGCATATGGCAAAACTGCATCCGCGGGCCCTCTCGGATTCAGTGACAGCCAGGCAGGCAAAAAAATTACATCAAGCCATCCAAACCATTCTTCAAGAGGGCATTCGCCGCAATGGCGCCAGCATAGATTGGGTGTATCGCGGCGGAGATTTTCAAAACCATTTCCGCGTTTATGGCCGCGACGGGGAGCCGTGTCCGGTGTGCGGCACGACCATCCAAAAGATCCTCGTCGGCCAGCGCGGCACACATATTTGTCCAAATTGTCAAAAGGGATGACCTATGCAATTCGATTATCTTTCCATCATTGTCGTTGGCGTTGCAGCCCTGTTCGTTGGTTATTTTGTCGGTCTCTTCGAAGGCCGCGGGGAAAGGCCCAAAGAAAAAAAGATCGAGCCGCCGATTAGCGCGCCTAAAGATAACAGCCTGCTCAAGCTGAGTTTGGATAACAACAACCAGATGCGGCTTGAGCTCGATGGTCAACGCGTAGACGCGGCCCAGCTCGCGCCTGAACAACGCAAGCGATTAATTGAGCTGATGGTGACGATGCGTCCCTGGATTGACGCCAGCGCGGGGAAACCGCCTGCGCCTCCACCAGCTGGTTCACCCCAGCCGCTTCCTTCCACGCCGCTCGCCGCGCCCATTTCTCAACCGATATCAAAGCCGATTGCGCCCGCTTCAAAGCCGAAGAAAGAAGAAGCGGCTCCTATATCCATGGTTGGACAGATTGACGACATCCTGCAAACGCATCTCGCCGATACACCGTTGGCGAGCCGCGGCATTCGGTTGGTCGAATCGCCGGAAGGCGGCGTGATCGTGATGGATGGCTTGAACAAATACAGCGGCGTGAGCGAAGTGCCCGACCCGCAAGTGCAAGCCATGATCCGCGCCGCGATCGCCGAGTGGGAAAAGAAATATACGCCGGGCGGATGAAATGCGGAGGAGGCACGAATATGTCGAGCCAAAATGTCATGCTTTCGTTGCAGCACGCGTACCAAGATTTCACGAAACTTATCCTTTCCTTATCCGATGAACAGTTTCTATCTTCCCTGAATGGCTGGGCACCAAGAGACATTGTAGCGCATCTCATCGGTTGGAATAGTCTCATGATCGATTCCTCGTCATCCATTCTGGCGGGGAAACCACCTTCCTATTACGATGATTCCAAGAATGATTACAGTAACATCAACGCAGGTTTCACGAAGCAATTTTCCTCCCGATCAAAACAGGAACTCCTTGGACAACTCAAATCGTCCATGGAAAACTTCGAGGCTTTTATTTTTTCCCTGTCCGATGCAGAATTGACCGCAGATCATGGCGTGGTTCACTATAGCGGCGTCCCTGCCACGATTAGCAAGATTATTAATTCCCTCGCAGGTGATTATCAGTACCATACCAACCAAATTTTGGAGTGGATTAAGAAATAAAGGGGTATTGTATGGGATGAGGCATTTATCAACACGGGGTATAATCAATGCAGAAGAACCATTTGGGCGCTTGCAATTCTCTTAGGGTTGAGTTTCTTAATCTGGTAGTGGTTACAAAGTAAGTGATGCAAGTTGTTTTCTGGCGAGATTGTGATCAATGATAAACCATGTAGTGACCATGTGATGAAAGGCGTCGCGCTTCGAAAACGAAAGGGTTTTACGGACATAGCGCGCCTGATGTTGGCGCAAAGTACAATACCAACGCTCCATGTGTGAAACCTGTCCGCTCTCTTTCCCAACCGCTTGATGCGTGCTCTGCGGAAGAACTTTTTGGTAGGCTTCCCAGAAATCACTGTAGGAAATACAACTGCGGTAGGCCAGTGGAACTTCGTTCCACAAACGGCGACAGGTTGTTTCACTGCGGTCGCCAATGACAAAGGCGATGATTTGTCGGGTGCGACGACACATGACCGTCCACAGCCAACGTTTATTGCTCTTTTTGAGAACAAAACTCCAGGCTTCATCATATTCCAAGACATCGTCCGGTTCGGCTGGCAACAAAGTGTCTTTGAGTTCCGGCAGATCTTTTACATGTTCGACAATCCATCTGGAAACGCTTTGGCGAGCAACATCAAAAATCCGCTCCAAACCTCGCAAACTTACACGCTCTTGGTAGAGGCTGAGGATGATCGGTTTTTGCGTTTTTTTGCCTCTCGCTTTGACTCCAGAACACGCCGCGCTCCGCACTCTTTACAGTGATATTGCTGTTGCTTGAGACGGTTGGTGCCGTTTTTGACAATATTGGTGCTTCCGCACACTCGACAGTGGTAGGCTTTTTGGATCATACTGCCTATCTTATCATCACTTACTTTTCATCCACTACCCTTAATCTTTCACCGCCTAATCGCCGAAATTAATGTAGGAATTAGGCGGTTTGTCCAAAAGGAATTAGACGGGCCGCCTAATCACTAGTTAGCCTACTCCTTTGGTAAATACAAACAAAATTTCAGGTGAACATGTCTCCAAATTTTGTATACCCATCTTATAAAATCCCTGAACTGTATTCTTATTGGGCAAAGATTAATGGAGTAAATACACCACTTACTGCTTTACTTTTGAACTCTGGAAATTACGGTTTGGACTCAAATATCACTGACTACATTATTGTTCACAATGTTGAGCTAGGCGACATGTGTGGAAGAGCAACTACTTTTGTATTGATGATTCCAATTAGGAGAAAGGATTTCATATCAGAAGCATCTATCAATCTCAATATCAAGATATCGCACGAAATAGGTAGAACTTTTGGAGTAACACCAGATGAATTTCCTTCGATAGTTTGTTTTGACAACATATCGCAATCTAAACAGGCATTAATTATTTTACTTCCTCAAATACTTGGAGCCGAACCTAAAGTGGAAGAGATTTCGGCATTTCTTCATACCTTGCTCGAATTAATGAGGAAGTTAACCGAAGCCGAGCATGAAAACCTATTGCTTTCTCTGGATCATGCCATACGAGATAAGTGGGAAAACAGCAGAATAGCGGATACTGATTTCTCAAGGCTCATAGAGATACCCTTTCCTCCAAACAGGTTTTCCTACAATATCAATAAAATTATTGGAACTACCGCTCCAGAAAGTCCTATGCTACTGGTTAGCATTGAGCCACAAGACAACGTTTTTTTTGAACAAGTGACTCAGTTCATGGCGGAGGTTGGTGAAGATGTTTGGTATCCAACAGAAATGGGTGAAGAGGATAATCAAGAATATCATTGGGGAACTCCATATAGTGGTGAAGGAGATTTAGAAGCAACCATAACACAGGTGGCTATTGCACTTGGCTCGGCGGGTGTTTTCTCTACGCTTTATCAAGCAATAGGTTCCTATATTTCCCGAAATCAAAGTCGCGAGATTACACTGGAAAAGGGTAAGACAAAGATAACCATAAAAGGTCACAGCCTCCCTGAAGAACAAGAACTGCTCAAAAAACTCGCGCCCGAGTTGTTGCCAAAGCAAAAGGAATCAAAAAAGCGTAGGCTAACAAAGCGTGCAGCGGACGGGGGGGATTCTGCGCGTTTCCAAGCCTCCTCTACGCCTAAAAAGAAACCCACTCCCAAGCAGAGTTCACGCCCGCCCCGCCGCTAACGCAAACCGTTAGAATCTAAATGCAAAGGGACGACAATCATTGTCGTCCCATCTGTTTAAGTACAAGTTGATTCACAATGCCGTCAGAACAACTTCAACACTGCCGCGCTCGCCCATGCAAATAAGAACTGCGGCACAAGGCTGACGATCACCGTCAACAATGCGGCGAGTCCCCACGTGATGTTGAGCCAGGGTTCGTTCGCGGTCTCGGGTTCGCCCTCGCGCATATACATCGTCACCACCACCCGCAAATAATAGTAGGCGGAGATGAGCGAGGTCAGCACGCCGATCACGGCCAGCAGATAGAACCCGCCCTGGATGGCGGCGCGGAAGAGATAGAACTTACCGACGAAACCCAGCGTCGGCGGGATGCCAGTCAGCGAGAGCATGAAGACGGTCATCGCGGCGGCCAAAGCGGGATACTTCCGACCGAGGCCTCCGTAATCGCTGATTTCCAAGCCCTTCCCCTCCGATTTCTCCAAAGAAATCACCACCGCCCACGCGCCGAAGTTGGTCAGCACATACGAGACGAGATAAAAGAGTCCCCGCCGCGACCGAAGTGGACACCACCTTCGATTGTCCATAAGGCACGAAAGCCATCAGGATATAACCGGCATGAGCAATAGATGAATACGCAAGCAGCCGCTTGATATTCGTCTGCGCGATGGCAATGACATTCCCGACGATCATCGTCAACGCGGAGAGCACCGCCAGGACCGGGTCAGATTACCAGCCAAGGATGGGAAAGCCAATGCGAACACGCGCAGTAACGCGGCGAAGCCTGCGATCTTGGCGCCCGCGGCCATGAAGGCCGTCACCGAGGAAGGCGCACCTTGATACACATCGGGCGTCCACATGTGGAAGGGAACTGCCGCCACCTTGAAGCTAAGTCCAACGAGGATAAGAGCTGAGCCAATTGTAAGCAGAAGCATGTTCGATGTCCCGGAAGACGCGGCAGTGCCCCACAGGGATGCTTCGCGAACAATCGCGCTGAGACCCGTCGAACCGGTCGCGCCGAAGACCAGGGCAATTCCGTATACCACAAATCCCGTCGAGAACGCACCCAGCAAAAAATACTTCATGCCTGCTTCTTCAGAATCTGTGTTGGGACGGGCGAAAGCTGCAAGCACATAAAGCGGAATCGAAAGCATTTCGAGCGCGAGGAAAACGATGATGAGATCGGCGGCTTGTGCCATGAGCATCATGCCCACAATGCTAAACAGCAGGAGCGTGTAATATTCGCCGCGCTCGATGCCCGTGCGTTTGATGTAACCATAAGCAAGCGCAATGCCAAACAAACCCGTGACGAGCAGTAGCGCGTCCACAAAGATGGAAAAGCCATCGAGCACGACCATATTGTTGAAGCCGGTGCCCGATAAGCCGATCTGCGAGATGGTCATGCCGAGCGAAACCGCCAGACCCAACGCAGCCAACAAAGCCGTTATATCCTTGCGTTTGATCAAAAGATCAACCAGCAAAAGCGCACACGCCCAGATGGTCAGGGTGAGAAGCGGAAGGATGAGAGAAAAATTGAGAGGAGGCATATTATCTCCTCCCTCACCCAACCCCTCTCCCAATGGGAGAGGAGCAAAGGGTGAGGGAAAGATTATCTCATTGCCATCGCGGCGGTCTGCAATCCGGCGACAAGTTTATCCACAGCCGGAGCCATCAGGTGGAAGAATGGCGCAGGATACAGGCCAATCCAAAAGATAAAGATGAGCAATGGAACAACGGTAACGATCTCGCGTGCATTCAAATCGCGCAACGCGTGTCCATGCCTTTTTAACTTCTTCCACAATCGAACCTTCAGGACCGAGGAACATCTTCTGGAACATATACAGGATATACACTGCGGCCATGATCACACCCAAGGCAGAAATACCCGCGAACCACGGATTGCCAATGGCTTTCGAGCCGAACGCCCCAAGCAAAATCGTGAACTCACCGACGAAACCATTCAAGCCGGGCAAGCCCATCGAAGAAAGAGACACAATAAGGAAGATCGCACCAAAGATTGGCATAACCTTCCATAACCCGCCATACACTTTGAGCTCGCGTGTGTGCGTCTGCTCATAGATCATGCCGACCAGCAAGAACAATGCTCCCGTGCTAAGTCCATGATTGATCATTTGCAGGATCGCGCCGGAGATGCCCTGCGGATTCAAGGCGAACAATCCGAGCATCACAAAACCGAGGTGGCTGACCGATGAATACGCAACCAATTTCTTGACGTCGGCCTGCGCGTACGAAACGGCCGCGCCGTAAATAATACCGATAGTCGCAAAGAGCGCGATCCACGGCGCGGCTTTGAGAGCGGCTTCGGGGAAAAGCGGAATGTTAAAGCGCAGGAAACCATAGGTCCCCATCTTCAGCAGAACGCCCGCAAGTATCACGGAACCCGCAGTCGGCGCTTCGACATGGGCATCGGGCAACCACGAATGCAGGGGCCACATCGGAACTTTGATGGCGAACGCGGCAGTGAACGCAATGAACAGCCAAACCTGCGTGTGCGGGTCAATGCCGCCTTTGGCAATCAAATCAGGAACGGAGAACGTGCCTTGATAAATTCCGAGCCACAAGATCGCAAGCAACATCAGGATCAAGCCAGCCATCGTGTACAAAAAGAATTTGATTGCGGCATAAATGCGACGAGGTCCGCCCCAAATGCCGATCAGAAAATACATTGGCACAAGGGTAAATTCCCAGAAGATGTAGAACAGGAATAAATCCTGCGCGACGAACACGCCCATCATGCCGACTTCCAACAGCAGGAAGAAGAGCATAAAATCCTTGACGCGTTCTTCGACCGCCGTCCATGTTGAAAGGATCGAAATGGGTGTGAGGAAGGAAGTCAGCAAAACCAACAGGATGCTGAGGCCATCAACGCCGAGATGGTATTGGATGTTCCATCCAGCGACGGTGATCCAATCATATTTGGCGACCAACTGCAAGTCGGGATTGGATGCGTTAAAGAGAGTCAGCACCCAGATCGAAATCCCGAACGTGATCAGCGTGGTGACCAACGCTGTCCAGCGCAAAATATTTTTCTTGTCACTCGGAATGAATAACAAAACAAGCACGCCCACCATGGGGAAGAAAGTCAGGAGCGTGAGGGGTTGGAGAATAAATTCCATGTGTACCTCGCCTTACAATTATTTGAAAAGCAGATATCCCAAAATTGCAACGACACCGATGAGCACAAAGAGCGCATAACTTCGCACAAAACCATTTTGGAAGCGGCGCAAACCCGAGGCCGTATCCTTCGTCCATTGGCCGAGGCTATTGAAAAACGCGTCAATGCCAAGCTGATCCGCATACCGATTGAGCGCGATATGGCTGAGCCAGTTATATGTGCCCACAACGACCTTCTCGTGGAACCAGTCATGCCAGAATTTCCAATCAATCACATCCGCGACAAAACGGGAAATATCCACATAGCGGTCAAGAAATAAAACCCAATACGCTTCATCCACAAACCACTTGCGTTCCATGCCGGTGAAAATGGGACCGAGCATTTTCTTAAGCGGATCAATCTCGCCAGCCTTGAGCGGCTTGCGTCCATAAAGAAGCCATGAGGTCAGGATGGCAAGCAGAGCCAAACCAGTTGAGATCAACGCCACGTTCATTTGGAACTCAATGGGCTTGATGAATTGAACGGTATTCTCAAGCCAATGGCTCAACGTTTCCACGCCGGGCAAATTCAACGCACCTCCCAACACCGATAAAGCGGCCAGTACCATCAACGGAATGGTGATCACCTTCGGGCTTTCTTCGGCGTGCGCGGCAGCCTCGTGGCGCGGCTCACCAAAGAACACCATCCAAATCTGACGTCCCATATAGAATGCGGTGAAGAACGCGGCAATCGTCAACAGCCAATAAATGGCTGTAAAGCCCTGACTGAACGCGTTCGCCAGGATTTCATCTTTCGACCAGAAACCAGCAAAGGGCCAGATGCCTGCCAATGCCAATGTGCCAATCAGATAGAGCCAAAAAGTGACCGGCATGGTCTTGCGAAGTCCGCCCATGTTGCGCATATCGCCGGGATCGAAAATTTCCTCGTGACTTTCTTTGTGTCCGCCTGCCCTCGATAGAGGGTTGTGCCCTTCGTGTTTAGAAAGATGATGATGACCGCGCTCCATACCGAGGATGACAGAGCCAGCCGAAAGGAATAATAAAGCCTTGAAGAAGGCATGCGTGACAAGGTGGAACATGCCCGCCGCGAACGCGCCCATGCCCACACCCGCCACCATAAATCCCAATTGGCTGATGGTTGAATACGCCAAAACTTTTTTGATATCGTATTGACCGACGGCAATCGTCGCGGCGAAGAGCGCAGTTACTGCGCCGACCAATGCAACGATGAACTGTGCGGCAGGAACGGTCACATATAATGCGGCAGAACGCGTAATAAGATAAACACCAGCCGTCACCATCGTCGCGGCATGAATCAAAGCCGAAACCGGAGTGGGGCCCGCCATCGCGTCAGGCAGCCAGACGAAGAGCGGAATCTGCGCCGATTTACCGGTCACACCGATAAGAAGGAAGAGTGTGATGGCTGTGATCAAACCCGGATTGCTTGCGGCAATCGCGGGTGCCTGTTGAAAGACCTGATCGAATTGCAGACTACCGAAGCCCCAAAACATCAAGAACGCCGCAATCAAGAATCCGAAGTCGCCGATGCGGTTGGCGATCATGGCCTTCTTGGCCGCGTTCGAATTTGCCCACGATGGGCGGCCAAGCGTATCCATCTCATACCAGAAGCCGATCAACAGGAACGAGCAAAGCCCCACGCCTTCCCATCCGACAAAAAGCATCAGGTATGAATCGCCACCGACGAGGATCATCATGGCGGCAATGAAAAGGTTGAGGAAAACAAAGAAGCGGCGGAACCGCTTGAGGTCCGATTTGAAGCGCACATCCTCGTGCATGTATCCGATAGCGTAAATGTGGATCAACGTTCCAACGCCGGAAACAACCAGCATCATCGTGGTCGAAAGCGTATCGACGCGGAAGGTCCAATCGAGCTGCAGAAGTCCCAACATGAATCCATTCGCCGACCATCCAGCGAACGGCTTCGGGATGCTGCGTTAAAGAATACGCCAGCAAAACAGAGACAACGAATGCAAGCCCCGAGGCGAGGCTGGCCACCGTGCCAATCACCTTTTCGCTGAAACGATCTCCAAAGATGATGTTGATCAGCAAACCAATGACCGGGAAGAAGACGATCCAGGGAGCGAGATAGAAAAACGTCATGGGTTATCCCTTGAGACTGTTCATATTATCAATGTCGATGCTGTGCTTGGTGCGGAAGATGGTAACGATCAAAGCCAGACCAACAGCGACTTCCGCCGCGGCGACGGTCATGACGAAGAAAACAAATATCTGACCTTCAAGCACCATGTACACGCGCGTGAAAGCCACCATAGCCAGATTGGCCGCGTTGAGCATCAATTCAATTGACATGAAGATAACCAGCGGATTGCGGCGGATGAGCACGCCGAGTGCACCGATGGTAAACAGAATGGCAGAAAGAGCAACATAATCAGTGACTGGAACCATCTGCTATTTTCCTTTCTCCCGGATGGTCAACACAATCGCACCCACCATGGCGAGCAACAATAGCACAGAAGTAATTTCAAATGGAAGAACATAAGAAGTGAACAATGCCTGCCCCACCGCTTGCGGACTGCCAAAAGCTTGAATCGGTTGGGGAACATCACCCGTCGCGGCTTTGCGAATAAAGAGCAAATATAATGACTCGGCAAAAAGAATCACAGCGAGGAAAATCGCTAGCGGTCTCTGCCACGGCAACGCATTCGAGGGCGGAAGCAATTCGGTTCCCAACAACATGATGACAAACAGGAACAGCACCATGATGGCTCCCGCATACACACTGACCTGTGCCATCGCAATGAACGGCGCGTTCAAAAGAATGTAGAAGACCGCCACCGTCCCAAAATTTAGCACGAGGAACAGCGCTGAATAGATCGCACTGCGGCTGAACAACATTCCCAATGCCGCGGCAATGGCAATGATCGCAAGAATAAAAAACGTAATCAATTGAGTATTCATGATCAATCCTGCGGATCCTTCATTTGAGGCACCGATCGGGTGAAGTCGCCTGCCGTTGTCTTCTGCGGTGTAAGCTGCCCGGCATTCGGAGCGGATTCCAACAGCATATTCTTGTCGTAGATCGCGTCGCGGCGATCCGTGAAGGTCAACTCATAATTATCGCCGAGGACAATGGCTTCGGTCGGGCAGGCATCTTCACAAAAGCCGCAATAAATGCATCTCAACATGTTGATCTCATAAGTAGACGCATAGCGGTCACCAGGCGAGAAACGCTTCTCGTCCGTATTCTCGGATGCTTCAACGAAAATAGCGTCCGCCGGACAGGCCGCCGCACACAACGAACAACCGATGCATTTTTCCAAACCATTGTCGTAGCGTTTTAGAACGTGGCGTCCGCGAAAGCGCGGGCGGACGGGCCGCTTCTCTTCCGGATATTGAATCGTCACCGGCCGCTCAAACATGGATTTGAGCGTGGTAGCGAGACCACGCGTTAATTCTCTAAGCACGAGCCACCTTCCTTCTCAATGAAAGATTTACCAGTAATGCCGCGATCAAACCAGCGATGATGGAAGAAACCGGAATAAACCAAAGATAAGCCGCGCCAAATTGTTGAGCTAAAACAATCCCCAGTGCGGTGAGGAACACCAGTACCAGCGAGAGCGGTAATAAGACTTTCCAGCCAAAAGCCATCAGCCGGTCATAACGGATGCGAGGCCAGGTCGCGCGGATCCAGATCATAATGAACAAAAGCACAACCACCTTCAACAACAGATAGATGGGACCCAGCCACCAGAAATGATCCACGCTCAAGATCGTGCCCTGCAAAAACCAGAACTCACGAAAACCGCCGAAGTACAACGTCGCCGCGATCATGCTGATGACGATCATCTTCGAATACTCGGCCATGAAAAATAGCGCGAACTTCATGCCTGAATACTCGCTGTGATAACCCGCCGTCAATTCCTGTTCCGCTTCGGGCATGTCGAACGGCGGCGCGATTAACTTCAGCCAGCGTGGTGATCATGAAGATCAATGCACCCACGGGCTGAATGACTGCAAACCACATATTCTTCTGCGCATTGACAATATCGAGCAGACTCATGGAATTGCCGAGCATAATCGCAATGACAAAACAAAGCCCGAGCGCGAGTTCATACGAGATCATCTGCGCCGACGACCGCATGCCGCCCAACATGGCATATTTGTTATTCGACGACCAGCCTGCCAGAACGATCCCATATACCGCGATGGAAGCAATCGCCGTCAGATACAGCACACCGACATTGATATCCGCCACATACAGAGTAATGGGATGGTCAACAAATGGGAGCGTGAATTGCGTTCCCAATGGAATGACCGCCGCGATGATCAAGGCGGGCACAACCGTCATAATGGGTGCAATCACAAAAAGCACTTTATCGGCGCGGGCCGGAGTGAACTCTTCCTTGAAGATCAACTTGACTGCATCGGCAATCGGTTGCAATAAGCCTTGAGGTCCGGCGCGGTTCGGTCCGATACGAACTTGAATGCGGGCCAACGCGCGGCGTTCGTACAAAGTTAAGTAGGCAAAGCCCGTCAGAATCGCGAACGCTAAAACGAAGGCTTTGATGATCCATTCGATCCACAATTCCATCGCTACCTCCCTGCCGCCTTCTTAAGAGCTTTCACAGTTGCCTCGGTCGGCTTATGGATTGGCAAGCCCATGGAACGAGGAACCAAAACCACGCCCGTCGAAATCGTATCGTCCAATTTGACTTGTACTTCTTCACTCACGCCATCCAGACTCAACTTTACGCGCTCGCCTGCAATCACTTTTAACAGTTCCGCCGCAGATGGATGCAACGCGATATAGGTTTCACCGATTCTTTGATCCAGCAATTCCGCGGTGAATACCATCACGCCTCGATCATATAATTTTGTGATTGGTACCGCCAGTAGTTTCTTTTCCCTTGGACGAAGAGCCACAACTTTCTGGACCCGAGGCAGGCTGAACTTTTCTCTGCGTTGTGCGGCGTTTGACAACTGCACGCCCAACCCATCTTTGTTCTCATAGGTTGTGCCGCCGTAATATAAATCACCGCGTCCAACAATCGGCCACTGCGATTTGACTTCCGCTAATTTTGCATAATCCAAGCCTGCATACGAAGGATGGTCTTCAACCATAATCTCAAACACCACCGATGAAGATGTACCTTCGAGAATCACACCCATTTGCTTTGCCACTTGCGATGTGATTGCAAAGTCGGGTTTTGTTCCATCGAGTGCAGGAACAGCAGGATAGAAACGCTGTACGCGCCGCTCGCCGGATGTGAATGTGCCATCGCGCTCAGTGTATGCTTGCACGGGCAAAACAACATCTGCGATTTTTGCGGTTTCAGTTTCAAACAAATCCTGTACAACAATGAACGGTTTACGCCTCGCGTTTTTGATCTCCAACAGTCCATCGCCAAACGGATCCGCGCCTGCGATATAGACCGCATCCGCTTTATCGAAGATGGCTTGGAGATTCTCTTCGGGACGGAATCCAACTTCCCACGCGCCCTGATCGTTCGCTCTCTGCCACACGCCAATCAAACCATTGTTCGGCTTACCGACATGTTCGGTATCATTCAAGGCACGGGCGCAAGCCGTGGCTAAAGCAGTTGAACCTTCCAAGCCCAGGCCTTCGCTTCCAAATAAGATGAGGGAATTTTCAGCTTTGACAAAGGCATCGCCGATTTTGCCTTTCCTTGTCAAATCCTGAGCCGTTCTTACTTCATCGCCATATGCATAACGAATAACAAATAAAGCAAAGCGATCCAGCTTGGTTTCGCGCGGGTTGGCAACGATCAACGTCGCGCCGCGTTGAGCGGCTTGTTTGACACGTAAGTACCAGATGGGTGCTTCTTCATATAAATCGGAGGCAATCACAACGATCGTTGAGCCTTTGCCCATCTCGCCAATGTTTGTCCCTAGACCCACACCGACCAGAGAAGTCAAATCGCCGCCGCCCATGTTGGAATATAAAACTGCCTTGCCGCCCACTTGATCTGCAAGCGCCTTCAAGTTGAATAAATCTTCATTGGATAAGCGGCCAGAAGCAAGCACCACCAGATTCTTTTTAGCCTTTGCAAACCCTTCACCCGCGGCTTTGGTCGCGGCATCCCGTGAAGCGCGCACCAGCTTGCCGTCTTTGCAGACAAGCGGTTTGTTCAGGCGATTTTTGCTCTCCACATAATGAAAAGCGAACCGGCCTTTATCGCAAATCCAAGTTTCGTTGACCTGTTCATTCTGTCGCGGCATAACGCGCTTAATCACAACCTTACCATCTGCTTTCGCTTCACGGCGAGTATTGAATGTGATGTTGCATCCAACCGGACACTGTGAACAGATGGAAGCCGAAGCTTCCAATTCCCAAGGGCGCGCACCGAAACGAAAATCTGCCGTGGTCAACGCGCCGACCGGGCAGATGTCGGTGGTATTGCCTGAGAAAACGGAATCAAATCCCGGGTCCGATAAAGAGACGATTTTTGTCGAACGCGCGCGGTCATCAAAACCAAGAACGGAATCGCCCACAACTTCATCCTGAAAACGAATGCAACGCGCACATTGAATACATCGTTCCTGATCAAGATAAATCAATTCACCAAGCGGAACATTCTTGGCGAGGTGCATTTTCTCGTCATATAAGAAGCGGCTGTTGCCCGGACCGTGAGCCATCGTCAGATTCTGAAGCGGACATTCACCGCCTTTATCGCAGATCGGGCAATCAAGCGGATGTGATGTAAGCAAAAATTCGACGGTGCTCTTTTGTCCGGCTTTGGCTTTCTCAGATTGAGTAAGAACCACCATGTCATCTTCGACCTTGTTGGTGCAGGCCGTTTCGAGCTTAGGCAGGAATTGAAGTTTGGGTTCGCCTTTTTCATCGAGCACTGGTTTGCCTGTATTGCGATCCATCATGGGCCGACCAATCTCGACGAGGCACATGCGACACATGCCTACCGGTTCCATTTTAGGGTGGTAGCAGAAGACGGGAACATCAATCCCTGCGGACTTGGCAGCATCTACCACCAGCATCCCGTCGGGAACTGTTACTTGTTTCCCGTCAATCATAAGCGTGACTTGTTTAGTCATAAGTCTCCGATAAAAGCGATATTCAAGTATCAAATATCGAATTATGCCTTTCTAAAATCCTGCGGAAATCTTTCAATGCCCGTTACCACTGCCATCGTGGAAAACTCGCCCAATGGACAAAGGCATTTATTCTGCATTTGCTTTGCAACGTTGAGCAGCAAATCCACATCCGCCTTCGAATATCCGCTTTCCGGAATTCGATCAATCAAATGCATCATCCAATAGGTACCTTCGCGGCATGGTGTGCATTTGCCGCAGGATTCGTGTTTGAAGAAATGAATGGTCTTATTGATAATCCAATCAATGGAGACAGTATCATCAATTACGATGACGGAAGCCGATCCGAGGTCTGCGCCGAGTGTGCGGACGGTGACATAATCCATTTGCGTATCAAGGACCTTATCATCTGCAACGATAAATGAAGAGGATGCACCCGCAGGCATGATCGCCTTGACAGGGCGGCCATCTTGAACGCCGCCGCCATACTCATAGATCAATTGGCGGAACGTCGTTCCAAACGGCAGTTCATAATTGCCCGGCTTGCGAACGCGACCCGAAAGCGAAAAAATTTTTACGCCTGCGCTATCGGGCGTTCCAAGTGATTTATACCAATCCGCGCCGTTGGCAAGGATCATCGGTAGGTTGGTCAACGTTTCAACGTTATTCACGACAGTTGGCTTGCCATACAAGCCATAAACCGCGGGAAACGGCGGACGGATGCGAGGCTGTCCGCGTTTGCCTTCGACGGATTCGAGCATGGCCGTCTCTTCGCCGCAGATGTATGCGCCCGCGCCAAGATGGGTGTAAATGCGAAGCGAATACGCGGTGCCGAAAAGTTTTTCGCCGAGGTAACCGGCATCTTCCATCTCCGCGATTTTTTCGTCGAGAAATTTTGCGACTTGCCAAAATTCGCCGCGCAGATAAACGTACGCGGCCTTTGCGCCGACCGCATATGAAGTGATCGCCACGCCTTCCAAAAACTGAAACGGATTGCTTTCCATGATCTCGCGGTCTTTGAACGTACCCGGCTCGGACTCGTCCGCGTTGGCAACGACATAATGCGGCCAAATTTTGTTGTCAATGAACGACCACTTCATGCCGGTCGGGAAGCCCGCACCGCCGCGTCCGCGCAGACCCGAAGCCTTGACCGTGTCAGTGACTTCATTCGGCTTCATTTTCGTTACGGTTTTTTTGAAAGCCTCAAAGCCGCCGTTCCTTTTGTAGACATTCAAATTGCTGATATCTGGAATTTCCCGATGACGAAGGAGGATGTGAGACATTACTTGACCTCCTTGCCAACTTCTTTGATTGCCGCGATGAGTTCCATCGTCTTATCCACCGTCATGTCTTCGTAATATTGCAAGCCATCTCCGCTTTGGATTTGGAACATCGGCGCTCTATCACAAGCAGCGAGACAGGTTACCGCTTCGAGCGTGATCAAGCCGTCCGCCGTCGTCTCGCCGACTTTGATTCCAAGATTGGCGCATAACGATTCCATAAACTGATCGGCGCCGCGCAAAGCACAGGGCAGATCGGTGCAAATCTGCATCCGATACTTTCCTTCTTTTTTATCGTGATACAACGTATAGAAACCAACAATCGCGCCGACGTCGGTCACATTGATCTCCAGCGTATCCGCGATATCCTGCATCGCATCTTTCGTGATGTAGCCCTCTTCGCGTTGTGCGAGATACAACAAAGGCATCACCGCCGAACGCTTGTGTTCTGGCGGATACTTCGCCAAGATTTGTTTTACTTCTTTTGGATATTTATTCGCAAGACTCATCGGTCTATATCTCCGAGGACGATATCGGTCGAGGCCAGAATGGCGATCAAATCTGCCACCAGATGTCCCTTAACGATTTTTGAAATCACTGAAAGATTATCAAAGGAAGGCGTGCGCCAGTGAATGCGGTAAGGCTTTGGTCCTCCATCGCCTTCGAGATACACGCCCAGCTCGCCGCGCGGACTTTCAACGGCGCTGTAAATGGAAGCCTTCGGCGCAGGAAAACCTTCCGTCCACAATTTGAAGTGGTGGATCAGCGACTCCATGCTCGTGCCGATCTCCGAACGCGGCGGCGGGACAAATTTGCGGTTGTCACTGCGAACGGAACCCATCGGCAGTTTATTTAGTGCTTGTTCCACGATCTTCAAGGACTCACGCAACTCCTGTACACGCACGAGATAACGGGCATACGTATCACCTTTGGTTTCAACCGGCACATTGAAATCGTATTGTTCGTATCCGGTATAAGGACGGATCTTTCGCAAATCCCAATTCACACCGGAAGCGCGCAACATCGGCCCGGTCACGCCATGCTGGAGCGCGGTGGCCGCGTCGAGTTTGCCGATGCCCACCATCCGGTCCAGCCAGAGCGGGTTCTTCGTCAATAAAGCTTCGTACTCGTCAATACGTTTCGGAAACATCTTGATGAAGTTCCGCACCGCGGCTTCGAACTCAACCGGCACATCGCGCCACACACCGCCGGGACGAAAATACGTTACCATCATCCGCTGACCCGAAACCAGCTCGAAGATATCGAGGATGATCTCACGTTCGCGGAAACAATACAGGAAGACCGACATTGCCGCGAGGTCAAGCCCGGACGTGCCAAGCCAAACCAAATGCGAAGCGATGCGCTGTAATTCAGTTAAGATCACACGCAAAGCCTGCGCGCGCGGCGGCACATCAAGGTCAACCAGTTTCTCAACTGCCATCACATAAGCAAGGTTATTGCCCATGTTATTCATATAATCCAAGCGGTCGGACATCACTTCCGCTTTGAGATATGTCTTGGCTTCCATATTTTTTTCAATACCCGTGTGAAGGAAACCAATATCCGGAATGCAATTGATGATCACTTCGCCATCCAACTCAAGCAGGAGTCGCAACACTCCATGCGTGGATGGATGTTGAGGGCCCATGTTGAGCAACATGGTCTCGCCCGAAACGGCACGCTCCGAAACTAAATGTTTATATGGGCCGACAGGAATCTCTTGTAAATGATATTCACTCATAACTATTCCTTGGCGTACGGCTTGCGCACATCAATCTCTTCAAAGTTGAACGTAAATTGCGGCTCTTCATATCCCAGTGGATAATCCTTGCGAAGCGGATGCCCTTCCCAATCTTCGGGCATCAGAATGCGGCGCGGATCAGGATGACCTTCAAACTCGATGCCGAACATATCCATGATTTCGCGCTCGCGCCAGTTTGCAGATTTCGAACGCACGCGTCGCAGTCGGGACTTTCGGCTGGCTTCCATTTATTGGAACTCTCAACTGAATGGATAAGTTCTGCGTCAGCGATGTGAGCTGATAGATGACATGAAAGCGGGGGCCTTCTTCGGGCCAGTAGTCCACCGCAGTCATTGCAGAGAGCAAAGAGAATTGATGCTCGTCACGCAGAAAAGTCAACGCATCAACAATTTGCCCGGCGTTGATTGAAACGTGCACCTCCCCGCGAAACTCTTCGTACGTCGCCCCAGCTTTCTCTTGCAATACCTTGGTAATCTTTTCGAGTCTAGTGTCCATAAATCTTCCTAAAGTAGTAGCGACCTAGGTCGCTACTACTTTAATTTATTTCCTATGCTTTCGCCAAATCTGCAAACTTCTCACCTTTGACTTTTTCAAACAACGTCACCACGCCATGGATCAAAGCCTCCGGCCGCGGCGGACATCCAGCCACATAAACATCAACCGGAACCACCTCATCCACACCTTGAACGATGGCATAGTTATTGAACACGCCGCCGCATGAGGCGCAGTCACCCATCGCGATTACCCATTTGGGTTCGGGCATCTGATCATACAAACGGCGCAGGACGGGCGCCATCTTGCGAGAAACGCGGCCTGCCACGATCATCAGGTCGGATTGGCGCGGGCTGGGACGCATCAGTTCCATGCCAAAGCGGCTCATGTCATAATTCGCGGCCTGTGCCGACATCATCTCGATCGCACAACACGCCAATCCGAACAACATCGGCCACATGGCATTCGTGCGCGCCCAATTAACAGCAGTCTCAAGCGTGGTGGTCACCACGCCCAGATTGCCAAGCTTCTGCTCTACTCCCATTCCAATGCTCCTTTTTTCCACGCGTAAATGTAACCAATCAATAAAATCACGATAAACACAGCCATCTCCATCAATCCAAAAAAGCCCATTTGACGGAAGACCACCGCCCATGGAAGGAAGAAAATGACTTCAATATCAAATAGGATGAACAATACTGCGATCAGATAGAAACGGACCGGCATCCGCCGCGTTCCTGGACCGATAGGTGCAATACCGGATTCATACGGCTCTTCCTTGACTTTAGTTTTTTTCTTCGGCCCAAACAATTCCCCCAAGCCAATCGCGGCTAAAGCGATAAAGGTAGCCACTGCAATCATCACAGCAATGGCAATATACGGAAGTAACATGGGCACCTCGAAGAGATCCTCACTACATATGCCCGGTTGTGCAAACCGGCACACTGGCGATGAAGTATATCATAAGTGTTTTTTGGGGGCTAGACAATGTGTCGCATTTCACAAAAAAGGATGATAATGGTCATATTGGATTGTAAAGAAAAGAGCAGCCTCTTCAATGAACCCTACTCTAGATAATCTTCCAATGGCTTACTATGCAAGGGATGCCGCAACTTGCGCAAAGCCTTGGCTTCAATCTGGCGTATTCGTTCGCGAGTGACATCGAAATAACGGCTAACTTCTTCCAGTGTATGATCCTCACCATCAGTTAAACCAAAGCGTAACTCAAGCACCTCCCGCTCCCGATCAGGAAGTCCATCTAGGGCTTGCTGAATTTGCTCGCGCAACATTTCCCTTGCCGCAGAGTCCATGGGCGATAGAGCATCTTCATCCACGATAAAATCGCCCAGCTGGCTCGAATCTTCACCACCCACCGGACCTTCCAATGAAGTGGGTTCTTCAGCAGAACGCAAGACGCGATCCACTTTTCGCGTGGCATATTCCAGCCGGCGTTGAAGCGCAGGTTCAAGCGGCTTGTCCTCGGTGTGGGCGCGCATGATGGCTTGCACATCTGCTGCCGACAAATATCCAATTTCAAGCGCCAGCTCTTCCTTGGTTGGCTCATGGCCTAGCTCTTGAGTTAAGTCGCGTTGGGCGCGCAAAATTCTGGAAATCGATTCAAACAAATGCACTGGGATGCGGATTGTGCGCGCCTGCTCAGCGATCGAGCGATTGATGGATTGACAAATCCACCATGTGGCATAGGTGCTGAATTTGTAACCGCGCCGCGGATCAAACTTTCCGACGGCGCGCATTAAACCAATATTGCCATCCTGAATCAAATCGAGTAAAGAGATGCCGCGCCCAAGATATTTCTTTGCCACGCTGACAACCAATCGCAGGTTGGCGCGGATGAGAGTGTGATTCGCCTCCAAAGCGCGGGCTTGAGCGCTGTCAATTTCGCGGAGCAGAATCGCCTCGTGAGGCAAATTCCGGTATAAGGTCCGCAAGACCGGCAGTTTATTGCAATTCTCAATATGATAAGCCAGCCAGTTTGCATAGCCCTCGGGCAAAAGGTAAAGGCACAGAAAAACACTGTAGGCTTTTCGAACCATGGTGGCCCAAACCGGATCTTGTCTCCATCGATCATTAGAAAGGAAGGAACGGATATAGGATGGAGCATCCACTTCGGGTCCGCGCCGAAGCGCTTGGGCTTCGGCAATCATCAAGCAAAGATCGGGTGATTCGATTTGATAGCGTTTGGCATCTTGTCCAAATCGCTTCCATGATGTAAGCAATTCAGTAAGCAGGCTATGATATATCCCCATCGCAGGCAAAACGCCTTTGCGAACCGGATGACAACGCAACGTGCCCACCAACCGCATGGCTTCAATGATCGTGGCGATTCGGAATTCGTCATCGGAATTAAGCAACTTGATCTGGCCGATCTCGCGCAAATAAAGCCGCACAGGATCTTCAGACAATTCAGCAACAATCTCTGGTCGTTGTTCAATGAGAACATCTTCCAGTAAATCCGCATCGGGTTGAGATATATCCGGCTCGGCCTCGATCGGAATATTTTCATCCAAATCCAATTCATCATCCGGGTTGGACTCTACCAGCGGTTCATCCATAACAAAATTCTTTTGGAACGGTTTCTTAAGTGGCAAATCCTTTTTAGCGGACACCTGCACTTGCGTCAGGTGCAAGTGTGAATGCGGATGCGGTTTAATTTTCTTGCTGGTTTTCTTTTTCGCTACCATGTCGGCCTCTAATCCCTCACGAGGGCATTTCTAGATTTACTCCAACCGCTTCAACGACATCTTATGATAAGCCTGATCCAAATCTCGCAACAAACGCATGTGCTTTAAAACCAAATCCTGATATGAAGCTGCACGCAGGTCGCCAATCTGCTGGGCATCCTCCTGCAAAAAACGCAATTGATTCAGATTTTCACCCGCCGTCACGCGGCGCAACTTGATGGCGCCGCGCAGTAATTCCTCTAAAATCTTCTCATCCACCGGATCGAGTTTGTCTGTTTGAGCTAACAACTCACTCGAAAGCCCGCGCAACGATTCAGGTAAAAACTCAATCACGAAATCATGATGCTCTGTTTGATCCTGCTCCACTGCATCACGGATCAAGCCAAACAGCAACTGATAATCAGTATACTCGAAATCCTCCGCCAACAAACGCGTCAAACCATATTGCTGAAGAAGCCTATCCAAACGATAAAGCAGTTCGGGCCTACGAAGCAGAACAGCGATGATATACTCTTCGACTTTTTGGCTGGAAGAGATCGTCACCGAAACATTGGATGACTCTGAAATATTTTTTTGCTTAACAATTCTTGGCCGCTTCACACGCGGACCCTGGGCTTGCGCGCCGCTCAACGCGCTTTCATCCACCTTCAACATGCGCGCCAACTGCTGACGATAGGTATCGCGTTCCGGCGCATTGGGCAGGTCTTCGATCAATGGCAGGATTTGCGAAGCAATTTGATTCTTCACTTTGGGGTCTTTTAGATCGCGCCCCACAGTCAATGTTTCCATCACATGCGTCACAATCGGCTTCGCATTTTCGATGAGAGTCTTCCATTCGTCGCGGTTGCGCGCCACAATTTCATCCGGGTCCAGACCATCGGGCATCGAAGCGACACGCAAGTCGGCTTGCAGGCGCGCTTCATTGCGAAGCAATCCACGAGCATCGAATCCGAATTCTCCTTCGCGATCCATCGCCGAGCGTGCCGCATCGAGTCCATGTAAAACAGCTTTTTGTCCAGCAGCATCGGGGTCAAGCGCGAGGACTATGCGCCGCGTAGATTTCTTGAGCAAACGCAATTGGTCTTCGGTCAATGCGGTGCCCATCGGCGAGACAACATTTTCATATCCCGCCTGATGCAAGGCGATCACATCGAGATAGCCTTCCACGATCACGGCTTGATCTGCAGTGCGGATTGGTTTGCGAGCACGATCCAATCCATAGAGCAAATGACCTTTGGTGAATATCGGTGTTTCGGGTGAATTCAAAAACTTAGGAATATCGTTTGGGTCAATGATGCGCGCGCCGAAGCCAGCCATGCGTCCACTCTCATCGCGAATGGGAATCATGATGCGGTGACGGAAGCGGTCAAATCGTTTGCCGCTTTCGTTTTCGGAAAGCAAACCTGCGTCGAGCAAATCCTGTTCCGAGTAGCCGCGTTGTGTGAGATGCTTCAAAGCATTGTCAAAGCCCGTAGGCGCGTAACCCAGCCCAAAGGTCTCGATCGTTGCGTCGGTCAGTCCGCGCTTCTCGTGAAGATACGTCAAAATATCCTTATGATTCAAAAGATGATTTCGATAAAAGAGTATTGAGTTCTTCAAGTAAATTACGCAGATGTTGATATGCTTCTTTTTGTATCGGTGTTTCGCGCTGATACGATTCGATCTTCACGCCCGCGCGGTCAGCCAGCTTCTGAAGCGCTTCCTTAAAGTCAATCCCCTCTTTCTTCATCACAAATTTGAAGATATCGCCGCCCTCATTACATTCACCGAAACAACGCCACGTACCCGTCTCCGGCCAGACAACAAAAGCCGGCGTATGCTTGTTGGTGTGGAACGGACAAAAGCCGGTGTAGTTCCTGCCGGTCTTGCGCAGTTTGACACCCGCCTCGGCAACGAGGTCAGCAATATCAATGCGCGATTTGATTTCGTCCGTGGTTGACATATCTGATTGAATTATAGGCGCACTTCGGCGGATTAGCAAACCTTGCACATAGGTTTAGGGTTATGTCATAATGAGTATAGACTTCGAGGAGGTACATTATGTTCAATAACCGTTTTACCGGTATCTCGATCCCAAGAATCCAGAGCACCTCAGCTTTGGTTTTCTGGCTGATCGTCGTCAATCTTGGATTCAACGTTCTCTCGAACGCCGCCTTCCGAGTTTCGGCTATGAGTCCGAACTGGCGTGGCCTCCTGATCTGGCAAGTGGTGGGAAATCTAGCAGGCTTTGTAACGGTCATCACCTTAACCTGGATGCTGAAATACATGCCTCTGAGTGTTGCCTTTCCACTCACCACTGGCCTGACGGTTCTCGGCGTACAAATGGTCGCCGCCAGTTGGATTTTCCGTGAGCCAGTCTCAGAGCGTCAATGGCTGGGCACTTTGGCAATCGTCGTCGGCATTTGGTTGATTCAACGTTGATGAATTTACTGCGCGTCATCATTCGTCGCTTCGACAATTGGCTGAGTCACGTGGAAGGTGTCGAGCCATTCACGGATGATCCGCAATGTATCCTGCGGATTCAAATCGGTCGGATCAATCATGATGTCACTTTTCCCGATCAGATTATTCGATCTGACTCAAAAGCACTCTTCATCCATTTCTGGAACGACCACATGCCGCTCATCCCGAACGAGGGACCGGACCTTTCTTACGGATTGAAACTACAGCGCCTGACAGTTTATTCAATGAAGCTGATTGCAAAGCACATTCAGGACAATCCATCTTTGAACGGTGTTCAAGCCATTGGTGGCATCACAACGTTTGTTTCGCACGAGTCAGCAGATGGCGGACGCGCAAGTTTTCAGCATCTCGGCTTTACAATTTTTCCATATCAACGCTCTGCGGGAGCATTTGGTGAATTTTGGGAAAACTTTTATACATGGTGGGTGATGTGGACGTATAACCCCGTCAGCGCGCGATACAGAAAGATGTTGGATATGCAGCGCACCGAATTCTGGATGACGCGAGAAAAGTTTCTCGACAAGTTTGGAAAAACATAGAGACAACCTTTCGGTCGTCTCATCATTTTAGAAACCTTCCAACTTGCTGAGATCGGCAACTCCGTTGGATAACGCCGCAATCCTTTGCAACAAACCAAGACGATTTTCTTTCAAGGCTCTATCGTCTGCCATCACAAGCACTTTATCGAAGAACTCATTGACAACTGGAATCATCGGAACGAAAGCATTGAGAAAATCATCCACGCTTCCTTCTCGACGTGAAGCGGACTCGGCTTTCTCCAAAGCTTTGAACAATGCCTCTTCCTGTTTCTCAGCAAAGTTCTTTTTGTCAACTTTATATTGCGTCTTTTGATCTCTGGTGATCCTTACACAGCGCGCGAAGGCAGGCAAAATCGTATTCCAATCTTTTCGCTCAACCCATGCTTGTAATTGCTTGACCGCGTCCGCGGCGCGAGCGGGATTGGCGCTTTGCTCGGTGAGCACCGCATCTACAGCATCATATTTATAGCCCGCGTCCTTAAGCGCAACACTCAAACGACCAGCAATGAATTCCAATACTTGATTCCGTACTTCATCGCTCACGGCAATCGGCTGTAACTTTGTCGCTTTGCCAATCGCTTCGCGCAGATCAAATGAAATGCCATGTTCAATCAACGGCTGAACAACGCCAATCGCAGCGCGGCGCAAACCAAATGGATCTTTTGCACCAGTCGGAATCAATTCCGCCGCAAAGAGACCAACCAACAAATCAATTCGGTCTGCCAATGCAATTGCAACGCCAATCTTTGATTTCGGCATAGGTTGATATTGTTCGCCGATGGCATCCGCCACTTCCTGTTTTTCACCGGAACGCAATGCATATTCTCTTCCAATGATTCCTTGAAGCGATGTCATTTCAGTGACCATTTGTGTAACAAGGTCGGCTTTCATTAAGAACGCAGCGCGTTTTGCATTTTGCTTTTCAACATCATCCAAGCCAAACATAGGCACAATTTGGTCTGTCAATTTCACAATGCGATCGGATTTATCCAGCATCGAGCCAAGTTTGGTTTGGAAGATCAAGCCGGAAAGCTTGGGGCGAAATTCTTCTAGTTTGTGTTTCAAGTCTTCGCGGACGAAAAAGTTTGCATCTGCAAAGCGCGCACCAAGCACGTGCTCGTTTCCCTGGCGGACAATGTCAATACCAATATCGTCGCCGTTACGAATGGCGATGAAATGGGGCAACAGTTTCCCCTCACCCCTTTCCCCTCTCCCGCTGGGAGAGGGGCTGAGGTGAGGGGAAAATATCTTTGATGCTTCTTCATCACCGAGATCAAAACTTCGCGCGGCAATTGCAAAAATTCAGAATTGAATTCGCCCATCACAGCCGTTGGCATTTCAATTAGATTGGTCACTTCATCCAAAAGGTCATCGTCTATAATGGCTTCACCACCGACCAATGCTGCAGCTTGTTTGACCTGTTCCACGACTGAGGCTTTGCGTTCTTCTTTATCAAGAACAATGCCTGCTTCACGAATAACATTGAAATATTTTTCCGCGGACACGATTTTGATTTCAGGTGAAATCGTATGGACGTAATCCACGCGTGAGGTTACTTGAAACAACGCCAGCATACTCGAATGGAATCACCTGATCGCCGAGCATCGCCACAAACCAGCGAATCGGACAGCGAGAACACCACGCCGCTTTCATTCCACTTCATGGACTTCTCGAACTTGATGCTGGCCACCAAATTTGGCAAGGCTTCAGCTAAAACTTCAGGCGTTGAGCGGCCCTTTTGTTTGACCACAGCAAAGACATATTTGCCGCCGTTCTCTTCTCTGACTTGCAAATCTTTAGTGTTCACGCCATTTTTCTTGGCAAAGCCCAGCGCGGCGGGCAAGTAGGTCGGACTGCCAGTCCGACTTACATCAATCGCCTTATCCGCGGGCGGACCTTTGATAAGGTCTTCGCGGTCAGGTTGGCGCGGGCTGAGATTCGCTACCGAAACAACAAGCCGCCGCGGGGTTGAAAAGACGCGAACGTCGCCATGCTCCAGATGAAGTTCATCAAGCAAAGCAGGAATTTGTTCAGCGAGTTGGGCATGTGCTGCATCAACATCAGCAACGGGCAATTCTTCGGTGCCGATCTCAAGGATGAACGGGAGTCGGGAGTCGGGAGTCGGGAGTTGTACGATTTCCGATTTACGAGTTCCGATTCCCGCTTTACCGATTCCCGATTCCCGCATCAACGGATATTCCAATTGCTTGCGCTGATCAAGATACGCTTCAGCGACGCGCCTTGCGAGGGTCGCGCATGCGACGGAAGAATGCTTGACGTTCGGTGACGCCAACCGCACCGCGCGTATCGAGCGTGTTGAAGATGTGTGAGCATTTAAGAACGTAATCGTGCGCAGGGACGACCAGCCCTTGCGCGAGGCAAGCCTCGGCTTCGCGTTCGAAGCGTTCGAAGACCTCGCGCATAGCTTGCACATCGGCGACTTCGAAATAATATTTGCTGTGCTCGAACTCTTCCTGCCTGCGGACTTCGCCATACGTGATGGAATCATTCCACGGCAAATCCCAGGCGGCTTTGACGTTATGCAAGCCGATCAAAATGCGTTCGAGTCCGTACGTGATTTCAACCGCCACCGGATCAAGCGTTACGCCGCCGACTTGTTGGAAGTACGTGAACTGCGTGATCTCCTGCCCATCGAGCCAGACCTCCCAACCGAGTCCCCAGGCGGAGATGGCGGGCTGTTCCCAATTATCCTCCACAAAGCGGATGTCGTGCTGACGCAGATCGATGCCGATGGCTTTGAGCGAGTCGAGATAGATTTCCTGCGGATTACCCGGATCGGGCTTGAGGATGACTTGAAATTGATAATGTTGTTGGAAGCGATTCGGATTCTCGCCGTAACGTCCATCGTCGGGACGAATGGACGGCTCGACATACGCCACATTCCACGGCTCGGGTCCAAGCACGCGCAAAAAGGTGGCGGGGTTCATCGTCCCTGCGCCAACTTGGGTGTAATAGGGTTGCCAGAGCACACAGCCGCGCTCCGCCCAGAATTCTTGTAACTTGAGGATGACTTGTTGGAAGTTGAGAGGCATGTTCAATTGTTGATTTCTGATTCTAGAATGAGGATTGCGAAGGGATTATACCTGATGGAGAATGGAAAATGGATCGTGTCAACGAACCCGCTCAAATGGACTCATCAACTTCTCCGTTGAAATCAGCAACAATCATCGAAACAATGTCAAGTAATGGTTTGAACCCTGAAGAATCAACGTTTTTGAATTCATCAGTTTGCGCTAAAATATTTTCTGCAAATTCGTCTTTTGATAGAGCCACATTCTGCCTTTGCCGATTAAAACTCTTTCATCAATTACCTTCAGTGGATTACCCAATTTATTGAGCAATGTACAATTTAATTCTTCAGTCATATGTTGACCAGTTAACTTGTCAAATTCTGTACTCATAAATAAACGTCTTCCGTTTTTATCTTTCCTAACTAAATCATCATCTTTATAGTAAAACTCAATACTTATTTCCGGAGTTTGCTCTCGGTGTTTTGGGAGCGGAAGAACCATTGAATAAACTCCATTTCCCCAAGATTTATATTGCTCATCTCCACCAACTTTTTTAAAGAGATTTTTACTGACATCTCTGTCAAAGATAAAAAGATGTGGTTTTGTTTTTCTCTCGGGGCTCGTAACTGTAAAATCCAGGCGCTTCTCTAAATTATCAAATCCTTGATTGTCAAGGCAAGAAAGTGAAATTTTGCGGAACACTTTCTGAGTTTGAAAATAGTGGAGAGCCGCAGTTAAATGCTTACCATCCGTTTTCCCTTCGGTATAAACTAAAACTTCTACTGAAGGTACTTCGCCGACATCAAGAACCTTGACGTAATCTGAAGCGAGATATGCAAATTTTCTTAGCAGTTCTCGATACACAGAACTGTTTTTACCTTTAACCATTCCAATAAATTCAATCTTACCCAAAATAATTTTCGGAAACGGTGGTCGATATTTTTCAGGGTCTGAGTATTTATATCCTGCATGATTTTCAAAATATCTTTGAGCAGTTGAATCCAAACCATATTTTTTCCAAGCATGTAGGATGCCGCGTACCTGCTTGATATAACGCCTTTGAACATTTGGATAGCGATTAACTGTAAGTCCAGTAACTTCTTGTCTCTGTTGTCTAACTTGCAATCGTGTCTTTTTGAGATTTACTTGAAATCCATTATCGTGAATTACCGAAGACAATTCATCCCCAATTTCTGCTTGACCAATATCCGATAAATGTGCTAATGCAGAAGGGAATTTCGAGCGATTTGTAGAAAAAGTAATATCGTCAGCATAACGCGAATAAGTGCATTGATGTTCTTTGGCAAGTTGTTGTAGCTTTGCGTCTAAACGCGCACAAATCATATTTGAAATTATTGGGGAAGTTGGCGCGCCTTGCGGCAAAACACCTTGATGGCAGCAGATTTGAGCCAAAATAGTCGCAACTTCATTGTTAAGATTGTAAGGATTTCCCATGAACATACCGCGAACTCGACCAAAATGAATCGTGGGAAAGTAATTCTCTAAGTCAATGTTCAAGACGTAGCGACGCTTTTTGTGAAGACGCGCATTGCTAATAATGCTTCGTCCTGCTACAAAACCATGAGTAGCGGGTTTAGGTTTGTATACTGTCTCTAAAACTTGTTTCAACTTGCTTTGAATTATTTTGATGGGAGAAGCAGGAGCAGATATTTCGCGAGTTCCCCCAGATTTTTTAGGAATAGTGAAGATACTTATATTTTTTATCAGAAGGCAGAACATAGAGATGAAAATTCAATTACTTGGTGGTTATTTCAAGCAACTTAGCAACATTATCTCGACTCTGCATTTTGAAAAATTCATCCCGAAGTTCTTGGGATGATTTGGATAAGCCTTCACTCATAAAGCTTCCCTAATTAGATTAGGTGCTTGCGGAGTAATTTACGCATTCGCGTCTACGCGCAAACATTAGCGACGAAGCAGCGCAACGGCAGCGCTCTTATAGCGAACATTGAAATACTTGCTGCGTTTACACAGCAAAAATTAATTCAACTCCGCAAGCACCTACTATTATTATATTCGGTTATTGTTTTGTGTGGGGTTGCTTTTCAGACAATCAGTCGCGTCGCTATGGGCATGGCAAAGAAAAACTTTGAGAGGACGTTTATCAGTAGTGGACATGGGTTACCCCAATTTTATTGGAACAACTACATTTGTCGCACTCTAATTTTGACCGTATCGCCAATTCGCTCAGCCACGAGAATGAATGGTGATGTAACATCAGGTGCATGATCGCGAATGGCTTGCAAAGTTTTAATTGTAAAATCTGCTTTTATATGTCCAGGGCGCAAATAAATAATGCCAATAAACTTTGCGCCCAAAAGAGCCAGTCCGCCAAAATCGCTATCGTGAGTTAAAACAACTCTCCCTACTTCCGTAGCCTGTTCTAAAACTTGTGTGTCAGGAAGTCCGAACTTCCCTTGCTCGGCTATCGAGTCAACATCCAAGCCCGTCTCTCGCAAAAATGCAATAACATCGGGATGAACATTCTCGTCTGCGAGTAAAGGGAAATCCAGAGCCTTCACACTCAAACCTTGACATCCAACAGAACTTCATTTTTCACGGACTGTGCCGCGTATTTCAAGGCTTCCTCTACCGCTTCAGCAGTCAATTGTGGATAAGCTTTTAGCACTTCCTCTCTGGTCGCACCACTAGCAAACAGCTCAAGGATAAACTCAATGCTCAGGCGCGTGCCAGCAATATGTGGTTTACCGCTCAGAATTTCGGGGTCATAAGCAATATGAGTAAACATTATTTATCTCCTCAATCAAACTAATCGTTTATAAAGGTCAGCATTTTTATTAAGAACACGCCCAAGCACTGTTTGAAAGTCATCCATTGGACGGGTCAACAACTCCTCAAGGCTGGCGCGCACCAATTCTTCAGGAGCAACACGAAACCGCCCGGCAACCTCCTGAAGCTTCTTCAATCTTTCATCGGGTAATGTAATGGTAAACGTGGTCATAAGTTACCTGCTTTCACCTATGAGTAAATTATAAGTCAGATTCTGTTTTTGCCCAAATCCGATTGTCTATTAAATCAAATGAAGCCCAGCGATACTTGCTGGGCTTCATTGTCAACGTGCAAACTTTTAGCTATAGTTCTTTCAACAAGGCTTGCAGTAGATTGTTCAGGCGGGTGTCAAGACCGTAGATGTGAGCACCATTTTCCGCAGACACCGAGTAAGAGAATTCTTCAGGGATGCATATGCCTGGCTGAAAGCGGTGTACACTGGCGATTTAGACGCGATGTGATTCTGCGCCCGCCACAAATTCATCGCACGCATCAGATTGTTGGAAGATTGCACCAACACGTTATGCGCGGTCATCAGGGATTGCTTGGATTCGTTTACAGTCAGAACAGCGGCGGCAGTACCAGTGACATTTCCGTTGTTGTCGAAGCCATTATGGGTTGAGAGAAGATTCGCGGCGGTCGTGTCCGAGGATTGAGCTGTGGTCAATTGAGATTGGAAGACCGTCAAGGCGCTGGAAAGACCGGTAGTGTTCAGGCTGTTCGATTGCGCCACGCTGATCAAATTCTGAACGTTGGTCACCACTGTGCTGGCTTTGGTGAGATTATTCTGCTGTGCGGTCAGCCAAGCCTGTTCGTTGGCATATGCGATTTCCAAAGCTTCGATCTGCGTGAGAAGCTGGTTGGATTTCTCCCAAGACTTGAGCGCCACAAATATATCCTGTGTGGATTGCACAAGCACAACATGCGCATCGGTCAAAGCTTGAGTGGCATCGTGAACCGTCTGCGCCGCGGCGACCGCGTTGGTCACATTGTCGTTGCTGTCAAAGCCGTTGGCGGCGGAGATCACAGTCGCCGCGGTGATGTGGGCAGACTTAGCGGTGCTCAACTGCGACTGGAACGTAGCCAGCGCCGTAGAAATGGCAGTTGTGCTGATTCCCTGCGACTGCGCTGCCGTGATCAGATTCTGAATATCGGTCACTACGTCATTGGCCTTGCCCAGGTTAGTCTGTTGCACGTTCAACCAATTCTGGTCATTCTGAAAGGCTTTGGTCAACGCCGCATTTGATGGAGGGGTCGGCGTCGCCGCAAAAGCAACACTGGTCGGAACCGTGAAGACCGAACCGAGAATCACCAGTGCTCCCACTGCGAGCAGGAGGCCTTTTCTTGAAACTGTGGACAAAAAACTCAATGCTTTCATTTTGCTCCTTTTTTGATTTGTTGTTTCATGCCGGAGTATAAAGAGAGAATGTAAATGCCGGTTTAGGAACGTGTAAAAACTCTGTAAAATCTCATCATCGAAATTGTTGGGAATCAGATTACGATTTGCACCGTTCCATGATTTAATATGCCTCTATGTTGAAACAAGAGATGCTACAGCACGATGTTCTCATCCTCGGCGGCGGACCCTCGGGCCTTTCAACTGCTTTGCATCTCGCGCAGGTCGCTCCGCATCTCACAGACCGAATCCTGATTCTTGAACAGGCGCATTATCCGCGCCACAAACTTTGCGCGGGCGGACTAACTGCCGATGCTGAGATCATTCTTCAGCGCCTTGGTCTTGATGTGAGCGAGGTTCCGCACGTGGACGCGTCCGCCGCGCATTTGGATTTCGCGGGCAAAGGTCTGACGATTTCAATGCCAAATACTCATGCGTTGCGAATCATCCGCCGCAACGAGTTCGATGCATGGCTCGCTCAAAAAGCAAGGGATAAGGGAATAGAGATTAGAGAAGGTGTGGCTGTAAAAAACGTGCAACCCCATGACGATTGCGTGATTGTTGAAACGGATGCGGGAACATTCACCGCACAAATCGTGGTCGGCGCTAACGGATCGAACGGGATCACGCGGCGATGTATTTTGCCAAACGAAGCCATTCACACTGCGCGCGTGCTGGAAGTGATTACCCCCGAACACAATGACTTACATGAATCGGGGGTTGCCTATTTTGATTTCTTGCCTGTTGCATCCGGCATTGCAGGTTACACATGGGACTTCCCCACGCAGATCAACGGCGAGCCCATGCGATGCTGGGGAATCTATGATACGAATGTTTTAGCGTATAAAGAACGCCCTGCCCTCAAAGAACCATTGGCCGAAGAAATGTCACGTCACGGCTTTGACTTGAGTCAATACGAGATCAAGGGGCATCCCATCCGCTGGTTCAGCCCGCGCAGTCAGTTCGCTGTGCCGCGAGTGATTCTCGTTGGCGACGCGGCAGGCGCGGATGGAATCTTCGGCGAAGGCATCAGCATTGCATTGGGATATGGCGCAGTTGCAGCAAAAGCAATTCGAGACGCATTCGCCCGAAACGATTTTTCATTCCGCGACTATCGCAGAAGAATCCTCTTCAGTCCGCTCGGACAGGCGTTGACCATCCGCACGGGCATCACGCATATTCTTTATCATTTGCATTGGGCATGGTTCCAAAAATTTTTCTGGCGCGTCTTCAGGCCGGTCGTTGCATTAGCCGCGTGGTTGTTTGTATTGAATTGGGCAAAACGAATGAAGTAAAAGAGATGTCATTGCGAGTCTTCAAGAAGCAATCTCTTTATTAATTAAGATTGCCCACCTGCACTTGCACCTGGTGCAAGTGTCGCTTGCGCTCGCAATGACATTTGTTCAAGTTTTGATTCTCTTCAAGAATCCCGGTGTGTTCAATTCGCGTTCGAGCAGATAGGTAAAGTAACCTTGCATTAGAGTCTCCGCTTCTTTCTGAACCTCAAGGCTGGGACGCGCTCGTGAGGCTTCGCCATAACTCGAGCGCTGGAAGTGGCGCAGATACTTGAGCGCGTCCACCGAGATGTTCGCGAGATTCGGTAAGCCTTTTCCGCACGCTGGACAAACAACTCCGCCCGCACTGAACGAGAAGAATTGGCCTTCGGGTTGAATTCCGCGTCCACAGTTGGCACACTCGAAGAGCCGCGGACGGAATCCAAGTTCATCAAGCAAGCGCATCTCATAATAACGGATCGCCAGCCAAACATCCGATTGAGATTCGAGGCGTGATAAAGTTTCGGTTAACAAGCGGAACAGAGTTGGGTTCTCAAAATGATCTTCATAAGTAAAACGATCCAATAACTCGATCACATAAGACGCATGACCGGTCAACAGCAAATCTTCGCGCAGAGGCAGATAGGCATCCACCGTATCAGCCTGTGAGATGATGAACAGATCGCGGCCTGTGGCGAGTTGAAGTTTGACGTGCGTGAACGGTTCGAGATGTCCTGCCTTGCGCGAGGTGAGCTTGCGCGCACCTTTGACGATGGCGCGGGTTTTGCCAAGTTGACGCGTGTAGAGAGTCAAAGATGCGATCGGCTTCGCCATAATCGGAATGACGAAGCACTACCGCTTCCACACGAAGAGAATGTTCGAAGTCGAGGCATAATGATCGAAATTCGTTATTCGCAATTCGATATTCGACGATCAAGTATCGAATCACGAAGGGCATCCATCAGTTATCGTTGTAAATCTTTCGGCGTGAATGCCTCAGGCAGTAATTCTTTCACCGTTGTTTGTTTGATGAGCTTGCCTTGACCATTCGCGATCAAAACCATGGTATCCAATCCGAATTCAGCCAGCACCTGACGGCATGAACCGCACGGCGAGCCGCCGTTATCAGTGACGACTGCGATGACTTCGAACCCTTGCTCGCCTTCCGAAACCGCTTTGAAGACCGCCACGCGTTCTGCACAAATCGTTGTGGGATACGCGGCGTTCTCCACGTTGACGCCGGTGAACAGGCGACCGGTCTTCGTCCGCAATGCCGCACCGACCGCATAGTTGGAATAAGGCACATAGGCGTGCCGCCGCGCTTCGTTGGCAAGATCAATCAGAGATTGTTTTTCCTTTTGAGTAAGAGTAGTCATACTTTTACTTTCTACTTTCCACTTTCTTTTCCAATTTTTTGATCGCCCGCGCCGGCATACCGACGGCAAGCATATCAGCGGGGACATCTCTAGTAACGATGGCACCCGCGCCGGTCTTGGCGCGATCACCGACCTTGATCGGCGCGACCAGCATTGTATCGGAACCAATAAAGACATCTTCTCCTATCTCAGTTGGATTCTTGTTCACGCCATCGAAGTTGCATGTGATCGTGCCCGCGCCGATATTGGTATTTGTGCCGATGGTTGCATTGCCGATGTACGAGAAATGTCCCATCTTGACACCTTCGCCGAGATATGAATCTTTCACTTCGCCGAAGTTGCCCATGTGAACATGCTTCGCCAAATGCGCGCCTTGCCGCAGACGAGCGAAGGGACCGATGTCCACATTATCTTCGATCACCGCACCTTCCATCACAGACATGAAAACCGTGCAGTCGTTCCCAACTTTTGAATCGCGGATGTGCGAATTGGGACCAATCTTATTTCGTTCGCCGATCATCGTATTTCCCTGGATGTATGTGTTCGGCAGGATCACCGTGTCTTTCCCGATCTTGACATGAGTCTCGATATAGGTCATGGCTGGATCCATGATAGTCACACCATTCAACATATGTTCGCGGTTGATACGCGCATGCATTGCAGACTCAGCCTCAGCCAGATGGACACGCGTGTTGATTCCAATCGTCTCGATCAGATCTTCGCACACCACGGCTTGAATTGATAATCCATCTTTGACCGCAAGTTCGGCAGTATCTGTCAGATAATATTCGCCCTTGGGCGAGGCTTTGATGCGATGCAATGCATTCCACAACCAATCTGCTTTGAAGCAATACGCGCCAACATTCAATTCATTGACTTTCAATTGTTCTGGTGTTGCAACATATTCTTCGACAATTGCAGCGACGGTCCCGTCTGCATTACAAATCACACGGCCAAAGCCGCGCGGGTCATCCGCGATTACGGTCAGCATCGTCATCGGGCCGTGATTCGATTTCTGGGTCTCAACGATTCGCTTCAAAGTGGAGGCTTGAAGCAAAGGCATATCGCCATAAGTCACAAGCACATAATCCGTCCTGCCTTTAAGCAACGCCTCCGCTTGCAAGACCGCGTGACCTGTTCCAAGCTGTTGATCTTGAATCACGAATCGAACGCCGCCGGAAATGGATTCTCGTATCTGATCCGGTTCATGGCCGACAATTACCACCGGCGCTTCATCACTGGCCTGCATCACCGCCGCAAGAGAATGTGCCAGCATCGGCTTGCCGCAAATGGGATGAAGCATTTTGGGTAATTCAGATTTCATGCGAGTGCCCTGACCCGCAGCGAGTAAAACAGCAGTAACTTTCATATCACACTCCTGAAAACAAAACAGGCCCGCTCGCGCGAGGCCTGCGTGCACTCATGGTTTGAGCGCTTAGAGAAAAATTCCCGCCTGCGCGGGTTGGATAATCAGACTGGGGCGCCTGCAATTCGAACCAAGATCCACAGCTCCAAAGGCTGGTGTGCTGCCCTTGCACCACGCCCCAATGAAAAGCGCGGGAAATTGTATCACATTATTTTTTGGCGTCGGGAGTGAGTCCCATCTTGCGAGCTTCCTCGTAAGAGATAACCTCGGGGTTGCTTGACTTTTTGGCGTGTTGCTCCGCGGCTTTGCTCCAGAAATCATCCATCTCTTGTTGTTTGACTTTCTTTCGAGCGGCCTCTTTGAGCAACACTTCCATTTCAGGAGAAGGCGGAGCGGAGGACAGTAATTCGCCGGTCTTGCCTTTTTTCTTAACGGGCGGCTTCGCCGGAGTCGCAAGCGGTTCTTTCAACTCATCAGTAACGCCCATAGAACGTAGTGATCTTTCCACCTGGTCGCGCAGAGCAAGCAAGGCTTGCACAGTATCCAGAATGTTTTCGCGGGTCGTCAGTTTCTCACCTGCCAACAACAAGGCATATGCGCCCGTAATAGGGATCAGTAAAAGATCCTCATCGCCGCCGCCGAAAACAAAATATTGTTCCAATGTTTCCTGATGATTGAATTTGGAAATCTTCAACCCCGCATTGAAAATGGCGATCAACGCCGAAAGCAATGAGACTTCCATACTGCTGTCATATAAGGCTCCTGCGCGAGCGAGCACCATTCCGCGTTCGTTCAAAAGAAATAATGCGTGAGCATTGATGTCCTGGCGAAAGTTCGCCAGTAAGTCCGAAACGCGGGCGCGTTTCGCTTCTTCCTTGGAACCTGATTCGGGAGGAAAAATGGTGCGAACCAATCCCAAACTGCGCTCCACTACATCCAGAAAATCCGCCAGAGGGATCGGTTTATCGAAGAGAGCCATAGCGCCGGCATTCAACATTTCATCGCGGGCCTTTCGATCCGTCATACCCGAAATCAAAATCACTTTTACTTCCGGGTGCCGCGGACGAACCTTATGCATCAACTCAATCCCGCTCATGCCGGGCAGTTTATAGTCAGAGATTAGTAAATCAATCCGCTGGCGGCTCGCTTCAAGCAAGGCTTCCTCGCCTGAAGGTGCCTCGAAAATTTGAAGATCATCATTCTTTAACGTGTCGAGCGTGGAATGCAAAAGACGCAAAATATCGCGCTGATCGTCAACGAGCAGGATTTCGTATTTCATCTTTTCCTAGAAAATTTATTTAACCATCCAACAAGCCACCCAGTGGTTTGGCTTGCTCTCGCGGAATTCAGGCTCTTGTTCAGAACAGATCTTTTCCGCAATGGGACAACGCGGGTGGAATCGGCATCCGCTCGGAGGATGAAGCGGGCTGGGCACATCGCCTTTGAGAATCAAATGATTGCGTTTCATCTTCGGATCGGGAACCGGAATTGCTGACATGAGTGCTTGCGAGTATGGATGCTCCGGGTCACGATACAACTCATCCCGGTCAGCCAATTCAACCATTTTACCCAAGTACATCACCGCGACGCGGTCAGAGATATGCTCTACCACACTCAGATTATGTGCGATGAAAAGATATGTCAAGCCAAATTCTTTTTGCAAGTCTTTCAATATATTCAGCACCTGAGATTGAATGGAAACATCCAACGCGGAAACCGGTTCATCACAGACGATGAACTTGGGACGCAAGGCCAAAGCGCGTGCAATCCCGATACGCTGGCGCTGACCGCCGGAGAACTCATGAGGATAGCGTCGGGAATGATATTCCTCCAGTCCTACTTTCTTGAGCGTCTCCATCATGAGCTCGACGCGCTCCTTGGGCGTGCCAACATGATGAATATGCAATCCCTCCATTACCGATTCGCCAATCGGCACACGCGGATCGAGCGAAGCATATGGGTCTTGGAAAATGATCTGCATATCGCGGCGGAAAGGCTTCAGCTCATTGGACCTGAGTTTGAATATATCTTTGCCGTCATAGATCACGGATCCAGCCGTTGGTTCAATCAGCCTCAGCATTGTCCGGCCAACCGTCGTTTTGCCGCAACCTGATTCACCCACCATGCCCAGTGTCTCACCACTTTTGATAGTGAAACTGACATCATCCACAGCCTGAACATTGGCCACTACACGCTGCATCACGCCAGCCCGCACTGGAAAATATTTTTTCAGCGATTTAACCTGGATCAAATCCGAGTTGAAAGAATTTTCACTCATTGAATACTCCGTGGCGCAATCAGCGCGCTTTCAGCGGCGCCTGATGGCCTTCCGCGTTTTGAAACAGCCAGCAACGGACAATATGGCCTGGTTTGACTTCAATTAACTGGGGGTCAACCTCGGTACAAATCTTAAATCCGTATTTCACGCGCGCGGCACAGCGCGCTGCGAAGCGGCAACCCGGCGCGGGATCAATCAGATTCGGAACACTACCGGGAATCACATCCAGTCGTTCCTTGATCTTGCCTAAAACAGGAATGGAACCGATCAGACCTTGTGTATAAGGATGAAGTGGATTATCAAAAAGTTCGACTGATTCAGCCTGCTCAACGATTTCGCCCGCGTACATCACAGCCACGCGTTCCGCCATCTCGGCAATGACACCCAGATCGTGCGTGATCAAAATAATTGAAGTGCCCAGGTCCTTGCGCATTGCCAGTACAAGGTCAAGGATTTGCGCTTGAATGGTTACATCCAAAGCAGTCGTCGGTTCATCAGCAATCAAAAGTTCAGGCACACAAGCCAGCGCCATTGCAATCATCACACGTTGAGCCATGCCGCCTGAAAGCTCATGAGGATAAGATTCAGCGCGGCGTTCAGCTTCAGGGATGCCGACCATTTTCAATAATTCCACCGCGCGCTTTTGCCCAGCTTCTTTTCCAAAATCCTGATGGATGCTTAATACTTCGGCGATTTGATCTCCCACTTTAAATACCGGGTTAAGCGCGGTCTGCGGCTGTTGAAAGATCATGGAGATGCGATTGCCGCGCACTTTCATCATCTCGTCTTCTGATAATTTCAGCAGATCGGTTCCATCCAATAAGATTTCGCCTTCCAGCACTTTGCCTGGAGAGGAGATGAGGCGCATCACCGAAAGCGATGTCACGCTCTTGCCGCATCCAGATTCGCCGACCAGTCCAAGAATCTCACCTGGATAAACAACGAAGTCAACCCCGTCTACCGCGTGAACTACGCCATCTTCGGTAAAGAAATGGGTCTTCAGGTTTTTAACTTCCAGCAAAGGTTTTTTATCGGTCTTCGCCACGGGCCAGCTCCTTAAACGGAATTGATTGATTATAGCAAAGATTTATATTTACGGAGTAGGAATTGCCAAAGACGACGCACCGTAAATTCCGCTTAAACCGCCCAGCACGTTATCGAACGGATACTTGATATTTCGATACGCGTCGTATGTGATACCCGAATACAACGGAATAAACGGAAGGTCTTGCGCAAGGATGGATTAGAATCTCGTAAACATCTTTCTGCGCCGCTGACAAATCGCCGGTCGAATTCAACGCCTTGCACACGGACCGGAGGCGGTCGCTTTGATACCCAAACGGATTCCCGTCCTTGAACCAATCACATAAATAACCAGGATATTCGCTGACGTTCCAGCCAAGAATTGCCATATCGTATTGGTGACTACTGAAGACTGCATAGCGAAGATCTTCAGGGTTTATCAATTCTATTGTGAGCGGAACCCCAAGCAGAGATAATTGCTGAAGAATGTAATGGCTTGGACTTATTTCCTGCTCGTCAGAGGATGAAACAATCAAATTAATTGCTGGAAAAGCCTCGCCGTTCGGCAAGGTAAAACCTTGTCCATTCGCCTTTTGCGAAGGTAAAATCTTCCATGTATAACCAGCGGTTTTGAGAATCTCAATTGCCTGCGACAGACGCGAAGATAAATCAAGTCCATTGCAAGGCAGTGCTACATTCGCATCAATCCAAAATTTTTCATCCGGCACAACAAAAGAGGTCAATGGGGCGACTGCATCTCCCCACTGACCAGCCATTGTTTTGGCATCAAAAATACATGCCAAAGCTTGATGCAAAGCCGAACCGCCCAAAGCTAAATTAGAAACGTTGAAGACAAGAAAATGCAACCAAAGAGTGGGGCTACCCAATATTGAAGCTGAAGAGCCAAGCTCATTACGAGCTTGCGCTGACAGTCCATTTTGTTCCAGGAGCAACTCCACTTTGCCATTCTCCAAATCGACCAACGCCGCATCTTCTGTGGGATAGAGTTGATATACAGTGCGATCAAAAGACGGATTTTCAAAAGGAAATTGAGCATTGACGTCATTCTCAATCATTCCACTCTGGTTACTTTTTAATTGCCATATTCCCAATCGAGGTTCGTCCTGATTGTCGAGCGCATATAAGGATTGGCGAGCGGCGTCCATCGCCGAGTCATACTGCGATTGGGCTTTTGCAAGTGCAGTGTTTGTTTGATTTAAATTAGCCTGTAGGCCTTTGATATCGGCAATGCCTTGAATATAGCCACTGCTGGTGGTCGACAATATTGCGATGTTTGCATTCACAGTATTTATCTTCGACTGCATATCTGCGACCTGCGCGGTCAGCGAAGCGATTTGTGGAAGGAGGGTACTTGGAGGCAACAACGCGGCAGAAGCCGAGACTTTCGACGACCAATACGCTTGTTGAACAATGGGACCTTGCAATGCGCCGTACTGCCACACGCCGACGTTTGGCTGTTGTCTGAAATAAAATTTCACAGTCAGCGCGTCCACGGCTTCTACATGGTCGATAAAATCGGGATTGTAAAAATCATGCCAGTCAAAACCAAGTTGAAATGCAAGGGCAGTATTCACCGTAAAAGCAACATCATTCGCCGTGAAGGGAGTTCCATCCGTCCACTTTAAAGTCGGGACGAAGCGGAACGGTTGCCGTATAGAAACTTCCCTCCTGCTGAAATGGCGATGGCATTTCACTGGCAGCCATTGGTTCAAAGTTACGATCTGGAATGGAGAGCTGATATAAGCGCGGCCAGTAACCGGACATCACCGCGTAATTGTTGTACGAATATCCTTTCGCATCGAACAATGCCCACACGTTGACCGGAGTCACACTTCCAATCAACGCGAATCAAATCTCGGTGGCGTGCGGATTCGAAGTCGCGGTTGGTACCGGCGAAGGAGTTGAAGTTAGTACAGGTTCAGAAACCGCTTTCGGTGCGCATGAGGCGAATAAAAAAATCAAAAGCGCCGCGGCGGCTGAAAGTCGCGGCCAATTCATTTCTTGCAAGCCGGTCCCTCATCAAACGCTTCGATATTCCACATCGGATTGGCAGTCGGATCGAGATTGAAATGGCATAAGTCGGGACGCGCCGCGGCAACTTCCAGCCGATAGAAAAGCGGAATGGCGGGTAGATCGCTGGCAAAGATGGATTGCGCTTGATGATATGAATCCGTGTAAGCCTGTTCGCCGGGCAACGAAGATTGCGCGGCATAGCAAGCTGTGTCGAAATCGGGATTGCTATATCCACTCACATTCACGCCGACCCAATGATTGACCGCGTTGGGAATCTCGCTGCTGGTGAACCAACCGCAAGGCGGTTCGATGCTGGTATCGCTCAAGGCATATTCGGCAAGATCGAAGCCGCGCCCGAAAAGCGGACCGTTGGGACCGGGCGCATACATTTCCTGTTGCGATTCATATTGCACATTGATTCCGATGCCGCATTGGGCAAGCGACTGTGAAAGGATATCAATCACCTGCTGCCGCTGAGTGGATTGCGTGGTAATGTAATTCAAGATCAGAGGCGTGCCCACCGCAACATTCTGAACCGAGACGGCGCGCCGCTCCGAGATCGTACCGCCACTAACAAATTTCCAGCCAGCCTGCTCGAGTAATTGAGAACCGGCAGTGGCATCAAATTTATAAGAGGGAAGATTGTTTACATAAAGCGGATGACCGGACGAGACAAAGCTGGTCGGCGCGGAGGATTGCCCAAACAAAACAGTGTCAGCAACTTTTTGGCGGTCGAGGCATAATGCAATTGCCTGACGTGTACGCGGGTCTGCAAAGAAATCAGGACGGTTTTTAACAGATCGGTCGCCGCTATCGTATACGGCGGGATTGATTCCCAACCCAAGCCATTCGATAGCAGAGGTCGGCGTGAAGAAAGCCTGGATTTGATTCGCATCCTGCATTTGTTGAAGCAGGGCAACTTGCGAGTCAAGATTGATGCTCGGATCGAGAATATCGCATCCGCCCGAAGTCAATTGGCTAATCGCCGCGTTTGGATCGGGAATGAAACGAAAAGTCAGCGTATCGAACTTGGGCAAGCCATCCGATGTGCGGAAGTAATATGGATTCTTTGTCAACGTGATGTGATCACCGATTGCCCAATTTTGAATCATGTATGGTCCCCAACCCATGGGAATGTGAGAAGCGACATCCACTTGAGAAAGACCGGTAGCTCCAAACTTGTCCCAAGCGTGTTTCGGCGCAGGAGCGAAGAAATCAGTGAAGTAGGTCGGATCAATAAAACCCGGAACGCCAGTCCATTGAAGCGTTGTCATATCGGTGGCTGTATAAGATTGCGTATGATCGGCGAGAAATTTAAACGGAGAAGATGAATCATTAGAAACGATTTGATAGGCATAGACTGAATCATCGGCAGTCAACGGTGTGCCGTCTGACCAGGTCAGGTCAGAGCGCAAGTGAAAGGTGACGGACATTTGATCCATCTGCACGCCGGAACCCGAATACGTGATCGCACACCCAGCTGAGCGGCAACCAGAAGGGCGAACACTTGTTCCGATGCTCAATGCGGTTAGATTCCCATCAGCATCCACGATTTCGCTACCATCCTCAACCGTGACCTGTGAAATAGCTGCATCGCCGTCCGCAATGCTGGGTAATTTCTGCAAAATCACCGGTTGATAGGTGTAACCAATAGTATCAATCGGTCCATCGTCAATGGCGGCAAGAACGCTTTGCGCGGCGGCATTCAGATTTCCATATGGATAAAGCGTATTCGGTTCCTGACCAAGACAGATCGTCAATGCGCGCGGCGATGGCGTAGGTGTGAAGGATGGTTGAGGCATCATCGTAGGTCCGGGCGCCTCGGTTGATCTGGAAGGCAAACTTGCACACGCGGAAAGCAGGAGTGTAATCAGCGCTATTAAAGGAATGGATCGGTGTAATCCGTTTTTGATTCCGATCATGATGCGCTCCTCATTGAAAAAATATTCGGGTCTCGCGACCCGAATCCTATCACATCCTGAGCAAATTCATTCACTGTTATTTCTTGCGATTTTCCTTAACATAACGCGACGCGCCGATGATTCCCAAAAATAATCCGGTTATGGACGCTATATAAGAAAAGAAATTCAAAAAAAAAGTGGATGGGAGAATCTGGATCACCATTAGAAACGGAAAGATGACTCCCATCATAGATAAAATGAAGCCAAGCAAAATCAATTGCCAGGGGCGCATTCAATCGTTATTGATACAACCAGCAAGATACAAGGTGGCCTGGCTCAGGCTCAAAGTCCGGAGGTTCTTTGACCTCGCATAAACCTTGGATGGCTTTTGAACAACGCGGATGAAAACGACAGCCAGTCGGCGGATTCACCAAACTAGGCGGCTCGCCGGGAGGAAGTTCCTTAAACGTTTCCGCATTCTTCGCATCCGGCTCTGATGTGCCAGTGAGCAGTGCCATAGTGTAAGGATGAAGTGGATGGTCCAATACCTGACGCACGCTAGCCTTCTCCACTAGGTTGCCGGCATACATCACAAAGATGCGTTCGGAGAAATAACTGACAGTAGAAAGATCGTGCGTGATATAGATAACGGAAAGATTATGCGATTCCTGCAAACCGCGCAACAGCTTAAGAATCTCGACACGCACCGATGCATCCAGCATGGAAACGGGTTCGTCGGCAACAAGGAATTTCGGTCCCATGATCATGGCGCGGGCGATCACCACGCGTTGTTGTTGTCCGCCGCTCAACATGTGAGGGAACTTCTCTAGGAAATCCTCTACCGGTGTGAGCTTTACTTCATCCATCGCCTTGCGGATGCGCTGGGCGCGCTCTTCCTCATCCTTAACTCCGCCGACGATCAACGGCTCTTCCAGAATTCTTTCGATATTCATAAATGGAGGGAGAGCGCCGTACGGATCCTGTTGAACATAACCAACGTGGGAGTGATACCCATGCAAGCCTTTGTTATCCAGTTCAGACAAATCCTTGTCATCAAAGACAACTTTTCCCTTGGTCGGCTTATACAATGCCAGGACGGTTTTCATCAGGCTCGATTTGCCGCATCCGCTTTCCCCCACAACGGCAATCGCTTCACCCTGATGTACATCGAATGTTACACCGTCCACCGCTTTCACATAACCGGCATGGCCAAATCCAAAACGTCTCAACTCAAACCAAACATGCAAGTCATCTATGGACAATAAAACTTTTCTTGCATCTTTATCTACATTCTGTGTTTGAACAGCGGAAACCATTAGAATGCTCCCATCAGGCATATAACCAGCACTTGACTTTGCGGTCATCTTTCTCGACCACCGGCGGATCTTGAACGCATTTCTCAAACCGGGCAGGACAACGATCAGCGAAACGACAGCCCTTGGGCAAATCAATCAGGCTGGGCGGTCTTCCGGTAATGAATTCAGGCTCCTTCGTGCCGTGCAGTCTCGGGACGCTGGCCATCAACTTTTGTGAATAAGGATGAAGCGGTTTATCAAAGAAACGATAAGCGTTGCTGACCTCAACGATTTGACCGGCATACATAACGGCCACATCGTCAGCCAATTCACTGGATGTCGCAATATCGTGTGTGATTAAAATAAAGCTGATGCCCAACTCTTTCTTAAGCCGCTTCAAAACGTTGAAGATATTGGCCTGAGTTAAGACATCCAAAGCAGAAGTCGGCTCATCCAGGATGATCAGGATTGGAGATGTGACCAGAGCCATGGCAATTGCAACGCGCTGACGCATGCCGCCGCTCAACTCGAACGGATAGCGGGAGATAAAATCTTCCGGAACCCCAACATGCTGGAACATCTTTTTTACCTGAGAAAGAGCTTCGTTTTTGTTCACACCCAGGTGGACCATGGCGGGTTCAGCCACCTGTTCGCCCACTCGGATAACAGGATTCAGCGCGTTCATAGCGGCCTGGGGAACCATGGAGATGGATGCCCAGCGGACATTCTGGCGGAACTCTTCCTCACTCAACGGCATAACATCCTTGCCATCCAGATACACGCGTCCAGAATAGGTTCCCGCGTTGCGAGGCAGGAGACGCAAAATAGCCTTAGCAAGTGAACTCTTTCCACACCCAGACTCCCCAAGAATTACAACTGCCCGATTGGATTCGAGTTCGAAATTTACACCATCCACCGCCTGGACGGGGCCATGAGTGGTATTGAAATATAGTACCAGCTCTTCAATACGGAGGATTTTATTGTTTTGTGCCATTCGTTAAATATCCCTCAACCGCGGATTGAAGATACGATCCAGAGCGAACCCAAGCATGGCAAAGCCAAGGCCAGTAATCATCAGCAAGACTGCCGGCTCCAAAATCCAATAGTAATATCCCTTATAGAGAGCGCCGTTTGTAAATGCATCGTCAATGACCTTGCCCCACGTTGGCAAGACTGGATCGCCCAAGCCGAGAATCGCCAAGGTTGATTCCAGAAAGACAAAGGCCGGAACCGAGGAAACCAACCCCGGGATCAAGAGCGGAATCATGCGCGGGATTAAGTATAGAAAGATAATTCGCGCATCCGATGCGCCGTACGCGCGAGCCGCCTCAATATACATGGATTCTTTCACTTGCACAAAAATGGCGCGATAACTTTTGATACTGCCAGTAAAAATACTGAGGAGCACCGTCACTCCCAGGATGACCCATATACTGTGCGAATAAAAAGTCCCCACCATGATAAGGATAGCCAAATAAGGCAGGACCAAGTTGATTTCGGTGATGCGTTGAATCAACGCATCCACCCAGCCACCATACCATGTCCCAATCGCAGCAATAATCATGGTGGCGACTAAAGTTCCAATTGAAGCCAAAAGACCAAAAGCCAGAGCAACCGGTGCGCCCCACAAAAGAGCCACCATCAAATCCCTGCGGTATTGGTCAGTGCCCGCCAAGCCATACACCTGACCCTGAAAAATAAACTGGGCGTCGATATCAGAACCTTGCTCAAAGGTAACCCCTAAAATCTGTACCTGGTATTTTCCCTTTAAAATCTTATTGGTTTTCGGATCATTAAACAGCGCCTGCATCGGATCCTGACCATTTAAACTTTGCAGGAATTGAGCGTCCTGTGAAAACCGCAAAGTCTGTTGCTGGCTGATGCCAAGATTATCAATTCGAATATTGCGACCGTCAGGCGTCACCCAGTTAACAGAAACAAACGGCTGTTTTTGCGCATACTTCGCGTCAAAATTAATCAACATTTCCTGAGGGTAGCCATCATATTGAAAATCGAAGGAATATGAAATGTTGACCGTACCTGTATTTTGTGCACCCGGTTTAACGGTCTTGGTCATGGTTCCGTTTGCCGTACTTACAACAAAAGATAGAGGTAACTTTTTACTGGAAAAGAAATTGAACCAAGCCGGAGGGGCAAATTTTGGATTTCCGCCCCACACATCTTCACCGCCGCGCCAGAGATAAATGGCCTGATTGTAGGGAATTTTTATCACGGCATAAATGGAAACTAACACCAATAATAAAACCATTATCACGCCGGCTATTGCAGATGGATAACGCAGAATCTCGCGAAATGAGTTTTTAAATGTGTTCATGATTAACTACCTACTTTAGACTCTGGGATCCACCAAGGCATACACAAAATCAAGAACGAACACCGTCATCGCAAGTAGGTAAGCATAAACGATGGTCAGCCCGACGATTACAGGAGTATCAAACAAGCCGATTGCTTGGTAGAAAGTTCGTCCAAGGCCGGGCCACTCAAAGACTGTCTCGGTAACGATCGCTCCCTGCCATACGCCAATTAACAGCAACGCGAACTGCGTAATGATCGTGGGGAGAGTCGGGCGCAAAATATATTGGCGTTCAATATCGCGCGCAGGCAAACCCTTGGCTTTAGCCATTTCCACATAATCTTCGCTGGAATAAATCAGGAAAAAGGTCCGCCAGTTATAAATGCTCAGGAAGAATTGACTGATAAATAAAGCCGATGCCGGAAGAATCAGATGTTTCAATACACTCAAGGCAAAATCTATGGGGTTGCTCGGAGGAGGAGCGTCCATCAATCCCCCAAAAGGAAGTAGTTTAAATATGGCCGCAAAAAGCAGTATTAGAAAAATTCCGTAGAACCAAGCCGGAGGGGTAGAGGTCGGTGAGAGCACAATCACCAGCTTATCCCAAAAACTACCATACCGTCTTGATAAAGTAAGTGCTAGAAAAAAACTCACAAAAAACAGGGATAACTCGGAAGTACCCATTAACAACAATGTCGCCGGCAGACGTCCCAATATGATCAGCCGCACATCCTTCGAGCCGCTATCGCTGTTCATATTGATAGCAGTGCCCAGGTTTAACGTCAGAGCATTGCGCAGATATGTAAAATTACGAATTGCAACAGGTGTATTCAACCCCTGCCGATTTTCCTCAAGAGTAATCTCCGCCTGGAGAAGTTTCGCACGTTGGTCCGATGACATGCTCCGCATTCTAGGATCGGCCACAGCTTTCTGAGTGATGGATTCGGTGATTTCACCCTTTATGATGGTATCCACGTAACCGCCCATATTAGCAATCAGGATCGTCAGGTAAATCCCTATCACGACCGTTATGAACAAGGTGACAAGACGTAAGCCTGTATAACGAATAACTCGCAAAAAGGTACTGCTCGAAGCACGCTTCCGAATTGCTTCCAAGCCAGATTGGGGTTGTGATTGGGCAGTAACCGCCATATTGACCTCTCAAAACTAAATGATAGGGGCAAGAAAGCCTTGCCCCTATCATTTTACTGTAATATACCCGGCAGTTTATGGCGTAGTGACGAAGCTCAACGTGGAGAACGAAGGTTGAGCCACCGGGATTGGAGCAACTGCCACCTCGATCTTGTTAGATCCTGCAGTCAGTTTAGATGTAGTGGCCGCGTCAAGAACGACTTGCCACTGACCATCGGCAACTGCGGTAGCAAGGCCAGTATTTACAACTGCGCCAGTTGCATCGAAGACCAGATACTTAACCTGCTTGACATCCTTCTCTGGGTAAGGATTGCCATTAAAGGTCACCGTGACATTGAAGGTCGCCGAAGCGCCAATCGTCACCTGAGCGGGGCCATCCAACTTGACCGTGGCAAGCATCGGTTGGCTAAACTGCGAAAAACGATCAGCAGTATCAGGATAATCCGAGAAATTCTTTAAGGTGAGCGTCTTCCCGGTTAAGTTGACGCTATCGAGATAATACGGTCCCGTACCCGACCCAATAGGTCTTATGGGCAGTATACCAAGCCTGCAAGTTGGCATAGCGTGTCTTGGCATCATCAGCCGTGACATACTTACCCATCGTGGGGGCATACGGGATCGTGCCATTGGTTGCCAATGTAGCCAGTTCCTTGGTCAGGATATCGAGGCTCGGACCGCCAACATAGTTGGTCTGGTCAACACCCTGCTTCTCCGCGGCCTTGTCGGACGTGTAAACGAGCTGTCCATCGGCTTCGGCTTGATTGGACATTGCTACGGCATCCCACGGGGCTTCACCATAGGTACAGCCGTTCGTACAATAGCTCGGCCACGCAAGCCCTGGAATATTCAACTCAGCATCCTGATTATACGCGTCATTGTAGAATTCAATGACCAGGGGGTCGGTGGAATCGATCTTGAGACCCTTGAAAGTGGCTTGGAATTGCTGGAAGATCGGAACATATGTATCATCGTAAATTGGGCTGTCTGGTTTGGCGCGATCAAAGGTCTCGATGAAATTCATGACGAAGTCGGCAACGGAAAGCGGACTGCCGTCATGCCATTTCACGGTCTGGAACATATCAGACGGATAGGTCACAACCTCTTTCGTTTTTGCAGTGGTGTAATCGGTGGTGCCTAATGTATAGTAGCCACTGCCATCCAAGCCGCCAACGAAACTGGTTGCAAAAGATGCAATCTCTTTTTGCTGATCAGCAGCCGCGGTCATCCCGGCAATCTTGCCAACTTCTGTCTCAATGCTGGTAATGTTGTCCGAAGACTTAAGAGCCGTTGCAACGTCAACGGATTTTCCAGTGGTTTGAGTGTAGAACGTTCCGAGGCTCGTCAACACATTGGCTAAAGCCTGGCCGCCAGCATCAAGCGTCGGTGCGGGTGGAGTCGTGTTAGCGGCGGGAGCCGGGGCGGCTTTAGGCGCAACCATGGTCTTCAGATCCACTGCGCCAGCTAATGTCGCGGCCTGTGTTTGTACTTTTGCTATGTTCGCGGCCGCATTGGCAGTATCGGCAATGGTGATAAAGGTCTGCGATTTCGCATCCCAATCCACCCAAGCATCAGATGGAGGCGTAATCTTATCGGCTGTACTCAGTGTGACCCAATCAAGGGTCTTGAACACAGGTAAGCCGGTCTGTACAGTCTCATCCATCTTTTGGATGCGCAGAGGATCAGCCAAACCTGTATAAGGATCATATACCACAGCCGAACCATTGGTTGCGCGCGCTAAACCTTGATCCCAAGTCCAGTTACTGCCAGCCACTGGATTCCACGGATCGGTAAATATATCATTGGTGGCCCATTTCAACGTACCACCTACCTGACCTGCAAAGCGAAGAGTAAAGGGCCAGATGGACGAGGTCTCAACACCGGCACCCAAGTCAGTCGTTGCCTGAACTTTCGTAGAATAGGGGACAAAGGTCCGGCCTTCAATCAACCAGACTTGCAATGAGTTCTTGCAAGCCAAGCTGCATGGCCTGCGCCATCATTTGATGGCGTTGATCGAGGGTGGTGAAATTGCCGTTGGCAAGATCATCGCCGACTTTCTGGAAGGCAGGATCAGGATTATTAGCCGCGAAAACCTGCATACCCTGAAGGCTGTCCGGAAGGTACATGGATTGGAAATCAGACTTGCCATCGCGCTCGATCGCGGTATTAACCCATGCAGCGGTATACAAATTCCACTCACCGAGCGTAGGATCACTGTCGATCCAAATTGGGGAAGCCTCGGAAGACTTCTTATACTCGCTGTTGACCGTGAAGCCAACGCTTGCAAGCTGAGCCGCCACATAGTCACCCAATGGTTTGCGGGTACCATCGCTATCATTGCGAATGAGGAAATTCAAAGTGACTGGTTTGCCCTTGTACTGCCACTTACCGGTGGAATCTGCCGTTGCACCTAGAGAAGTCATCTCGGTGGTGATGATTTGCTTGGCTTTGTCGGGGTTGTATGCATACTGGGCTTCAAGGCTGGCAGCCACATCGGCAAGATCCGTATAATCCGGGCCATCGGTGACGAAGGGGAAAAACTTGGCCAGACCGCCGCCATTGTAAATTTCCTGGTTGATGTAGTTGCGATCATACAAATAGTTGGTTGCTTCCCGAATCTTGCGATCTAGAACGGATTCAGGACAGAGGTATCCTTAAATACGGCTGGATTATATAGAATGTCGTAAAAGGTACCTGTGTAGGAACCATAACTTAACCCCGCTGTCTTAATAGCACTCAGGTCGGAAGGCGGGAGGCCAGTTGAATAAATATCGATTGCGCCCGCCTGTAGTTAAGTCACAGCAGAATCAGATCCTACTACGGAGGCATCAATTTCATCCAGCCAGCCACCATGACGGGCAGGTGCAGAAGTAGCAGTAGCCTGCGTCACAGGAGCGGCAGTGGGAGCCGGAGTAGCAGTCGGTCCGCATGCCGTCAGTACCATGCTGAGGGCAATGACGAGACCGAGGACAATCATCAAGCGTTTTTGTAACATATTCTTTTCTCCTCCAAATAAATGGATGTAGTTGAATGTTCTTTATTTTTTACTTATTGAGTGAGCAGGAATTAAATAGTGAATTTGTGAGCTCCCACCTCCTTCGCCATGTTAGCAACCAACTCAGCGCTATCAATTTTTTGAACCATAGATAATTGAGTGAAGGCATTATAACCCCAATTCAATATGTCATAAATCAGGGAGAAAATGGACGAAAATCATCCTCCCAATAAGCGCGTTCTTGCAAACGAATCGGTATATTTAATCAGGCATACCGCCCTCGTTGACATTCCATCCTCCCAAAAGTAGAATAACCGTGCTTTGCTAAATCTCAATCAAAGGAGAGGAAGAAATGCTAAACGATTTCAAGACTTTTATCATGCGGGGCAATGTGCTGGATCTGGCCGTGGCTGTCATCATCGGCGGGGCATTTGGAAAGATTGTTACTTCACTGGTGGATGACATCATCATGCCGTTGATCGGGCTCATTATCGGTGGAATTGATTTCACAGGGTTGGCACTCACCGTTGGCAGCGCAAAGGTGACCTATGGCAACTTCATTCAAAATGTGGTGGATTTTCTGATCATCGCCTTTGTTATTTTCTTGATGGTGCGAGCCATCAGCAGTTTACAGAAGCCTGCTCCCGTAGCCGCACCAACCACAAAGGAATGTCCGCACTGCTTTACAACGATCTCCATCAAAGCCACGCGTTGTCCGAACTGCACTTCGGAGTTGAAGTAACGTAGATTCGGGAATCGGGATTCGGCTTGGGTTCTTCCGATTCCCAATTTTCGAATAACGATTCCCTTCATGGATTTCCTCGACAAGCTCAACCCGCAACAAAGAAAGGCCGTCACAGCGGGCAACGGCCCGATATTAGTGCTGGCCGGTCCTGGCTCCGGAAAGACGCGGGTGCTGACTCAACGCGTCGCATATTTGATCGCGAAGGAAGGCATCCGGCCGTATCGCATCCTGGCGGTAACGTTCACTAATAAAGCCGCACGCGAGATGCAGGCGCGCGTCGAGAAATTACTTGGCACCGATGCAACTCGGGGAATGATGCTTGGAACGTTCCATTCGATCTGTGCGCGTTTGCTGCGGCGCGAAGCAGATTATTTGCCCATCCAATCGAACTTTGTCATTTTCGATGATGACGATCAGGAACGCATCGTCAAGGGAATTATCAAAGAGTTCAATCTCAACGATAAGATGTATCGGGCCGTGAGCGTTCACGCTTCGATCTCGAATGCAAAAAATGAATTAATTGGCGCGGATGATTACCCGATCACAAATTATCGTGATGAAGTGGTCAAGCGCGTTTATGCAGAATATCAAAAGAGACTCGTTGCCAGCAACGCAGTGGACTTTGATGACATCCTAATGTACACCGCGCGTTTATTGGAAGATAACCCCACCGTGCGCGAAAAATACGCGCGGCGCTTTGAGCATGTGTTGGTGGATGAATTTCAAGACACCAACCTTGCGCAATATACGTTATTGAAGCATCTGGCCTCGGGGCATCATAACATTTTTGTGGTCGGTGATCCCGATCAATCCATTTATCGCTGGCGCGGCGCAGACTGGCGCAACGTGCAACGCTTTGAACAGGATTATCCCGAAGCGCAAGTCATTCTGCTCGAGCAAAATTATCGTTCGCGCCAGAACATCCTTGATGCGGCGATGTCAGTTATTAACCGCGCACCTCATCGCCGCAAAAAGAATCTGTTCACCGAACGCGGCTCTGGGGAAAAGATTTACTATTACGAAGCGCCCGATGATTATAGTGAAGCGTCATTCGTAGTGGATAGTATCGCGCAACTTGTCGCCAGCCGCGACTTCGAGCCGGGCGATTGTGCAGTGATGTATCGCACCAACGCGCAATCGCGTTTGTTGGAAGAAGCGTTTCTGCAAGCGCGGCTTCCGTATCGTCTCGTCGGCGCGCAACGATTCTATGGACGACGCGAAGTCAAAGACGTCATCGCCTTTATGCGCCTCGTTTACAATCCTGCCGATGAAGCCAGCCTGGATCGCATCATCAATGTTCCGCCGCGCGGCATCGGCGATAAAACCGTGCTCACACTCCATAGTGCGGCGCGTCAGAAGGACACTTCGTCTGGACTCGTTCTAATGGATTTGGCACGCGGCTCCGACTCATCATATTGGAATCAATTCACAGGTCGAAGCGTGATTGCGCTGGCAGACTTTGGCACGTCTCTCTCAAAGTGGAAAGCGGCTTCACCTACGTTCACCGTTTCCGAACTCTTTGATCGCATCGTTAGCGATCTCAATTACAAAGCATACATTGACGATGAATCAGAAGAAGGCGAAGAGCGCTGGGAGAACGTGCAAGAGTTGCGCCGTGTCGCGATTGAATATGACACGCGCACGCTGGATGAATTTCTCGAAAACGTCGCGCTGGTTGCGGATCAGGATACGATCAAGGAAGATATCAACGCGCCTACGCTTCTCACGCTCCATGCCGCCAAGGGACTCGAATTCGGCGCAGTGTTCATCGTAGGGCTCGATGATGGCATCCTGCCTCACAGTCGTTCGTTCGACGAGCCGGAACAGATGGAGGAAGAACGCCGATTGTTCTACGTTGGCATCACGCGCGCGAAAGATCGACTCTACCTGGTCCGCTCGGTTCAACGCGGCGGACGCGGTTATGCTGAGGAAACATATCCCTCGCGCTTTTTGGACGATTTGCCTGAAGACTTGATCGTGGGCAAATCGCGAATCGGGCGCGGACTCAAAGCCCGCTCGTCTGAGACGTTATGGTCTGCTTCATCTCGGACACTCAAAGCGGCTCCCGTTACGGAGAACAAATTCCGCGCCGGGACGCGCGTCCATCATAAAGCATGGGGTGACGGCATTGTGCTGGACAGCAAACTCCAAGACGAAGATGAAATCGTGGATGTGGTATTTGAAAGCGTTGGCATCAAAAGACTTGCGGCGAGTCTTGCAAATTTAAAGGTGATTTGATTTCAAAAGGAGATAACAATGGAATACGTAAAGTTTGGCAAAACCGGAATGAAAGTCTCGCGCCTGTGCCTCGGTATGATGACCTATGGTTCAAAGAAGTGGCGCGAATGGGTTTTAGAGGAAAGGGAAGCCCAGCCATTTGTCAAGCGCGCTCTGGATGCAGGCATCAACTTCTTCGATACCGCTGATGTGTATTCACAAGGCACAAGTGAAGAAATCCTTGGCAACACGCTCAAAGCCTTCGGCGTCCAACGCGAGACGGTGGTGATCGCCACCAAGGTTTTCAACGAGATGAGCACTGATGTCAACGACTGCGGGCTGTCACGCAAACATATCATGGACGCGGTTGATAAATCGCTTAAGCGACTCAAAATGGATTACATTGACCTGTATCAAATCCATCGCTGGGATTACAACACGCCCATCGAGGAAACCATGGAAGCATTGCATGACGTTGTCAAAGCCGGCAAGGCGCGTTACATCGGCGCATCGTCCATGTTCGCATGGCAATTTGCCAAAGCGCAATATACCGCCGACCTGCATGGCTGGACGCGTTTCGCTTCAATGCAAGACCACTACAACCTCGTCTATCGCGAAGAAGAGCGCGAGATGATTCCGTGTTGCATTGACCAAGGTGTAGCAATCATTCCATGGAGCCCGATGGCGCGCGGATTTTTCGCAGGCAATCGCAAACGCGGCGGAGGCGGCGAAACGACACGCTCAAGAACCGATCCGTTCGCGGACCAACTATATTTTCGCGAGGAGGATTTTACGATTGCCGAACGCGCAAACGAAGTGGCAAAACAGCGCGGCGTCAGTGGATCGCAAATTGCTTTGGCATGGATGTTGCACAAGTCTTATGTTACCGCGCCAATCATTGGCTTAAGCAAAATGGAACATTTGGACCAGGCAATTGCCGCGCTAGATATCAAACTTTCAGAGGAAGAAATTAAACGATTGGAAGAACTTTATCAGCCGCATCCCGTTCTCGGTCATAGTTAAATGATGCGGTTGATTTATCTGGCGTATCGAATTCTACTGCTTCTTCTTTCGTCCAATTACGCTGGGCGTGCGCGTGATGATGATTGAAAACAATCAAGTACTGCTTGTCCGCCACACGTATATGGCTGGCTGGTTCCTGCCCGGCGGCGGAGTCAACCGCGGCGAGACTCTGGAACAGGCTGCATGCCGCGAAGCACATGAAGAAGTCGGCGCGGAAATAAAAAGCCTGGCCTTGATAGGTATATATTCCAACTTTGCCCAATGGAAAAGCGACCACAACGTTGTATTCGCCTGCCATGATTTCATAAAACGGGATGAGCACGACCACGAAATTGCCGAAGTCTGTTCTTTCCCGCTTGACCAACTGCCTGATGATCTCTGGCCTGGTCACCGACAACGGCTGGAGGAATATCGAGCTGGCATGAGTCATCCGCAATTTGGAAAGTGGTGATAGATCTGAATTTGGTCGCCCTCGCTTTTGGATAATCTGATATATAGGTAAACGATGTTTCACGAGATTCCTGATATTATGTTCAAACGCATGCAAGAAATGGAAAGATGGGACGTTATCGACCGGACGGACGGAACGCCGATTACAAAGCGCTTGCGCCAGATTCCACCTGAGACAGGTAAATTTCTAGCCTTGCTATGCGCCAACGCGCCAAAAGGAAACGTGATCGAGATCGGCACGAGCGGCGGATACTCAAGCATGTGGCTTTCACTGGCCTGCCGCGTTCGAGGCGACCAGTTAACCACGTTCGAAATCCTGCCCAATAAGATTGAGCTTGCCAGGGAAACTTTTCGCACCGTGGGCATCGAGACCGTAATACAGTTGGTCCATGGCGATGCCCGCCAATTGCTCGATCAATATCATCAAATCGCTTTTTGCTTTCTGGACACTGAAAAAGATATTTATTCCGACTGTTACGAAAAAGTAGTACCAAATCTCTTACAGGGTGGACTTTTGGTTGCCGACAACGTCCTGAGCCACAAGGATGATTTGAATTCCTTTGTGGAACAGGCGCAGCGCGATCCGCGCGTCGACGCGCTGATTGTTTCGATTGGCAAAGGAGTTCTCCTTTGCCGAAAGATGTGAAGAGATTTGGCGTTAAAATAGATTTCCGATAATTTCACCGAGGAGAACGACTTGTCAGAAACTTTAAAAATCATTATTCCAATGGCAGGCTGGGGGACTCGCATGCGCCCTCATACATGGAGCAAGCCCAAGCCGCTGGTCGGCGTGGCGGGACGAACCGCACTGGATTATGTCTTGGATATGTTCAAAACTGTTCCTAATCCAAGCCAGACGGAATATGTTTTCATTGTTGGTCCCTATCTTGGAGAAATGCAAATCCCAGATTTCATCACCCAACATTACGCTGATATCAAGGCGCATTATGTTGTGCAAACTGAAATGAAGGGACAATCACATGCGTTATATCTTGCGCGTCAATATCTCACCGGTCCCATGGTCATGTGCTTTTCGGATACGCTCATCGAAACGGACTTTTCGTTTTTGGATCGCGAAAAGAGCGATGGTGTGGCGTGGGTCAAAGAGATTGATGACCCACGCCGATTTGGTGTTGCAGAGGTTGACCAAGAGGGAAGAGTGACGCGGTTGATCGAGAAGCCGCAGACCAAAGACAATAAACTCGCGGTAGTAGGCTGTTATTATTTCAAGAGCAGTGAAAACCTAATGGTCGCCATTGAAGAACAGATGCAACGCAACATTCGACTCAAAAACGAATTCTTCCTCGTGGATGCCATCAACATCATGCTGGAACATCATGCCATGATGCACGTTGAAAATATCGAAACCTGGCTGGATACCGGCACCATTAATGCAACGCTGGAAACCAATCGTTACCTTTTGGAACGAGATCAAAATAAAGCGCAAAACGCAAATCCTTCCGCTGCGCTCATGGCGCGCCGCAAAGGCTTGAAGGTTGTGGAGCCTGTGTTCATTCACGAAAGCGCCGAAATTGAAGACTCAACGATTGGGCCATACGCTTCGATTGGAGCAAACTGTAAGATTGCTGGAAGCCATATCGAGGATAGCATTATCGAAGCGGAGTGCGAGATCAAAGACGCGGCGCTGAAAAGCTCGATGATCGGCAAACAGGCAAAAGTCGATGGAAGAGGCGCAAAACAACCCTTCAAGTTGAACATCGGAGATAATAGTTCTGTCATGTTAGGGTAGTGATAATGTCACTACCTTTTTTTATTTAAAGCCGCTAGAATAGTGAATAGAATGGATATTGTTGAATGCCGTTCCAATTCTGAATTCGCAGAACGCCCACTCGCCCTGACGTGGAGCGGGTACCATTATGAAATTGCAGAAATCCTTGCCCGCTGGCGCGGACCCAACGAAAAAGGCTTCCGTGTCAAGACAACGGACGGCGCGGCTTTTGAGTTGACATATCGGGAACTTCCCGATGAATGGCAAGTACAACCAATTTAGGTGTCATGACTCACAATGACATCCAAGCAACGGAGGCTCAATGCAAGAACTGGCTAGCACACATAGACTTTCAAAGAGCGTCGCCGGGCTGAAACCATCTGGTATTCGCAAGTTTTTTGACATCGCTGCGACCATGAAAGATGTGATCTCGCTCGGCATCGGCGAACCGGATTTTACAACGCCGAGGCCCATTCTTGATGCAGGCATTCAATCTCTGCAAAGAGGCGAGACACATTACACCTCCAATCACGGCAAGATGGAATTGCGTCAAGCCATTGCCGGTAATTTGATGCGGCTGTATGGCGTGAAATATGATCCGGAAACGGAGATCATTGCAACAGTGGGCGTGTCAGAAGCATTGTATCTGACGTTTACCGCGATCCTCGATCCCGGCGACGAAGTCATCATCCCGACCCCTTGCTTTGTGTCATATCAGGCAGAAGTGATTCTGGCAGGCGGAGTGCCGATTGAAATTCCAAGCCGGTCCGAAAACAATTTTCAGCTCGATCCCAAAGAAATCCACAAGGCGATCACCTCGCGCACCAAAGCCATCTTTATTGGCTATCCATCGAACCCCACCGGTGCAGTCGCTGAGCGCGAGGTTTTGCTCGAAATCGCAAAGATGGCGGAACAAAATGATTTGCTGGTCGTATCGGACGAAATCTACGACAGATTAGTATATGATTTCAAACATGTTTGTTTCCCATCACTCAGTAACAGCATTCAAAATCGCACAGTACTGCTCGGCGGTTTTTCAAAAGATTATGCGATGACGGGCTGGCGCATTGGATACGCGGCCGGGCCGCGGACCTTATCAAGGGTTTGGTTCGCATCCATCAATACACCATCATGTCCGCACCGACCACCGCACAGGACGCAGCAATCGAGGCACTCAAAAGCGGCGAACACTATGTGAATGAAATGGTGACGGAATATGATCGAAGACGCAAACTACTGGTCAGCGGTTTGAACCGGCTTGGCCTCAAAACCTTTGAGCCACGCGGCGCGTTCTACACATTTCCGAACATCACTGCTTCGGGCATGGACGATGAAGTGTTCGCCCAGAAACTTCTCGAAGAGGAACATGTGGCGGTCGTCCCGGGAAATTCGTTTGGTCCCGGTGGCGAGGGATTTGTCCGGGCCTGTTATGCGACCAGCTATGAACAGATCGAAGAGGCTTTGCGCCGCATGGAAAAGTTCATGAGCAGGTACGGATAAGAAACGCCGGAATGTAGCGTTAGAATAAGAGCCGCCTCTATACTAAGAGAGGCGGCTCTTATTTATTTAGGGCTGACTGACCTTGACCCAATCAAATCCAACAGTTGCCGGAGTATCGCTAAAGGAGTGCAACAGCAACGCCTATCTTGCCGCTTGACAATTCATATTGATTATCATCAAGTTGTCGCACTTGATTGCCGTTGATATACAATGTCAACGTGCGGCCGACGCAAGTAATACCTAATTGATTGGTATCCTTGCCTTGTTTGATTTTGCTATATCCCCCATCCGCGAGCTTGGTATAAAGAACCGTGATTCCATCTTTTTGAATCTGGGCAAAGTAGATGGCATACAGACCATTGTTCTCTATATTGAATTCATACCAGCCTTGATCCGTGCTATATCGGCAGATCAGGCTGACATTATTTTGATTAATGGCTCGGTTTTGCTCGCTGACCTCTACGCGGACATCATCGTAATCTTGTGGATTATAGATGGCATAAGCCCATTGATATTGGCCCTCCAGGTCAAAGACCAGATAACCATCCTTTACACTAACAGACATATTCCCAGACTTGGATAATTCTGCGGTGCCGCCTTTCACTATTTGGGCTCCGCTAACCATGAACTGCGACCAATTGTTTAGGTTGGTGTTGAAGTCCTCCTGGAAATATTTACCACCGCTTGAGCTGGCAGGGGCAGGGGTATCTGTAGCTAGCGTGGAAGGCAATTGGGCGGCTTGTAAGGTCGGTGCAGATTGACCTCCGCCTCCGAGCGGCGAGTCACACGCGATCGTTGCCGCAAACAAAACGATGATGCTAAGAAAGAGTCTTTAACGAGTTGCCTTTCATTTGAATTCTCCTCTTCCTATGATTTTTTATTATCGGCCGAAACGAATTGACAAGTCAACGCCGACAAATAAAATATAGCACAAATAACATCGTAATTCAATAACGAAACCTTCCCCTATTGTTGGGGAAGGTTTCGTTATTAAGTGGTGGAGATGGCGGGAATCGAACCCACGTCCGAAAGATTCGACCCTCGGAACTCTACGAGCGTAGCCTGCCGAAGTTTGTCACCGCAGAGATCTCAGCAAGCGAGTAACTCTGCAGCCATCCGCTGATCTTAGGCACATTTAGCGGAGTCATGTGCGGCACTTTGCCATTGTTTCGCCCGACCCGTTACCGGGCAAAGAGCGGTAACGGCGGACGCGGCCTCATCAAAGGAGGCCGGCTGTTACGTTCTCACCTTAAGCGGCGAGGGGCATAGCAGCATAGGAAGTGTTATTGGCACTTGATTTTTTGCGCTGAGTTTACGAGATCGGCGCCGCTCGGCTCGCATTCCGGGACCAGCCTCTCCCGTCGAAGCCTGTCATCCCCGGCTGAACGGATGTGCCCGTACAACAAGATTATAGCACAGCAGCAGTGGCAAAATATTAAACCCATAGCAAGCAAAATAGCCAACTTGCCCTAAAGTCGGCTTTATGCTAGACTTGATTCAGGAGTTCGATATCATGGCTGAAAAAATTCTTATCATTGATGATGATGTAGATACCCTGCGGCTGGTGGGGTTGATGTTGCAACGCCAGGGCTATCAAATTAGCGCCGCCACAAACGGTGAACAAGGTCTTGCCAAAGCATTGGAAGAGAGACCTGACATCATTCTGCTCGACGTGATGATGCCGGATATGGATGGCTACGAAGTCACTCGGCGATTAAGAAAAAACCCGACTACACAAACCACACCCATTTTGATGTTTACCGCCAAGAACCAGCTTGATGATAAAGTGACCGGCTTTGAAGTTGGAGCGGACGATTATCTCACCAAACCAACTCATCCGACCGAATTACAAGCGCACGTTAAAGCATTGCTGGGACGCGTCGGAACCAAGCATGATGAAAAAATCGAGACGGCTTTGCACGAACATCACGGACGCGTGATCGGAATCCTTTCTACACGCGGAGGATTGGGCGTTTCTTCTGTTGCAACCAACGTGGCGGCGGCTCTCTTCAATCGGACACAATCCGATGTAATCCTTGCCGAACTCGTTCCGGGTCAAGGTACCATCGGCATGGATCTTGGCGCGCCAAACCAAAAAGCGTTGAATGAGATTCTCTCTGGCAGCGCGGTGGAGATCACGAAGGAAAAGGTTCAATCTGCATTGGTGCCGCATGGATCAGGATTAAAGTTATTACTAGCATCTGAAAATCCGCGGGACATGTATCTCACAGGCCAGGTCAACAATTACGAGATTCTTGTTTCCCGCCTTTCAAACCTGGCCCGCTTCATTATTTTGGATTTAGGTACAGGCTTGCCGCCTTTCGTTCAAAAGGTTCTTCCTTTGTGCCATGACCAAATCATTGTGATTGAAGGCGCACCCAATACGATCAATCAAACAAAACTTTTGATTGATGAAATTGCCAATCTTGGTATTGACAGATTGGGCATCTTGGTGGTCCTTAACAACCGTGTCCGCTCTGAAGCTCAGATGGCATGGACGGAGGTTCAGCAAAAGCTGGGGCACTCGATTGCTACTACTCTCACACCTGCTCCTGAAATGTTCATCAGCGCTGCGCGCGTTCATACTCCTGCTGTAACATCCCAACCAACGAATGTGACTTCTCAACAGTTCTTGAAAGTTGCTGATCTTCTTATTGAGCACGAGAAAGCGAAATGAAATCATTCTCGGACTCGGCGCAGGCGGGAATTGAATTTTCTGCCGAGTTGTTCCGCAAAGCGGAACGAGCGATCATTCTGACGGGAGCGGGAATCTCCACTCCATCCGGCATCCCCGATTTTCGTTCAGAGGGAAGCGGATTGTGGTCTCGTGATGAGCCGCTGGAGGTCGCCTCTCTCCATACATTCCGCACTCATCCCGAAAGGTTCTATGAATGGTTTCGTCCATTGGCGCATCAAATCTTTGAAGCGATCCCAAACGCTGCGCATCGAGCTCTGGCCGAACTGGAGAAGGCGGGATATATTCATTCCATTCTTACACAAAACATTGACATGCTCCATCAAAAAGCAGGAACGATGCATGTGGTTGAATTGCATGGCACTTTGCGAACCCTCTCGTGCACTCAATGCTTTCAACAAGTTGAACTCGGCCCCTTTTCTGAAACCGTTTATGGAACAAGGAACATTGCCTTGTTGTCCTCATTGTGGCGCGCTTCTCAAACCAGATGTGATTCTCTTTGGCGAACAACTGCCGCAACGAGCCTGGTTTGAAGCGCAGCGCGATAGCCGCACTTGTGATTTGATGTTGGTAGCCGGTTCATCGCTCGAAGTAATGCCGGTGGCAGGATTGCCCATGCAAGCGCTGGATCGCGGCGCGCATCTGGTGATCATTAACAACTCACCCACTTATTTAAATGTCCGTGCCGATGCGGCAATTCAGGAAAATGTTTCGGATATAATTCCTGCAATTGCTGAACAGGTACTGTATGGCTGAAATAAAAACCGAACGTCTCGATGGCTATCGTCGTCTGATCGAGATTGCGCGCGATCTCGCGTCCACCCTCGACCTAGATGTTCTGCTCGAACAAATCGTCCAAGCTGCGGCGGAAGTTAGTGGCTCGGAAGCCGCCTCGATCTTGTTATACGACGATGTAACGCAACAACTGTATTTTCAGGTTGCCACCAATCTGGATGAACCGACCATGCGCGGTTTGGTGATTCCACTGGAGGGCAGCATTGCCGGTTGGATCGTTACCAATCGCAAACCGATTCGAAACCACCAACGCTCAGGAAGACCCGCGCCTTTTTGCAAATGTGGACCGAATCACCGGACATCCCACCAAGTCTTTGCTTGGTGTTCCGCTCATCACCAAAAACAAAATCGTGGGTGTGTTGGAAGCGCTGAATAAGGAAAAGGGAAAATTTACTGACGGGGATGAAAGCATGCTCTCGGTGCTGGGTGCGCAAGCCGCCGTTGCGATTGAAAATGCGCGGCTGTTCCAGCAATCGGACTTAATCTCTGAATTCGTCCACGAATTACGCACACCGCTTGCATCGCTTAGCACCGCAACTTATCTTTTGCTTCGCCCCGAAATGTCACGCGAACAACAAGAGCAAATCACGCGCAACATTCACAGCGAAACTCTGCGGCTAAATGCATTGGCATCCTCTTTCCTCGATTTAGCCCGTCTCGAATCAGGCCGGGTACAATTTCACAAAACCAGCTTTAATGTGACGGATATGTTGTACGAATGCAAAGATGTAATGAACTCGAAGGCGGAAGAAGAAAAGATTCATGTACGGATTGAAACACCGGATGAAATGCCTGCCCTCGAAGCGGACCGTGACAAAATCAAACAAGTGGTGCTGAACCTGTTGAGCAATGCAATTAAATATAATAATGAAAACGGCTCGATCATTATGCGCGGCGACTTCGAGCGCGGCGGAAATTCTAATCGCTGTCCAAGATACCGGCGTCGGAATCCCGGAAGAAGCGCTGCCACATCTTTTCCAGAAATTTTATCGGGTGCGCGAGAATGAAATGAAGGCAACCGGAACAGGGCTTGGGCTTTCCATTTGCAAACAAATTGTGCAGGGTCATGGCGGACGCATGGAAGTGAAAAGTAAGATCGGTTTGGGCACCGCTTTCACCGTGCGATTGCCACGCAGTGGCAAAATACAGCCGCGGCTTGATATCAACAAAAGAACATAGCCGCAGAGTTTAGTACAACCAATAAAAAGTCTGGCGTAATTCGCGCCAGACTTTTTATTCATTTCGATATATCCTTCTAAGGTTTCCGATTGCGTTTCTTATGAAGTCCAAGTGTTTTTCCAACTGCACGCGCGATTCGTTGAGCGGAATCAGGACGCGCTACACGACGGGCATTTTCAATGACCACTGCGCGTTCCTGCGGACGGCATATCAAGCGCGTCAACGCGCGGACAACCAATTCAGAACTGGGCGCCCAGACTCCCGCGCCCTCTGATTCCACGAAGGTCACATTGCCATCTTCCTGTCCCGGTAGCTTGGCATATAAGATGATCGGAAGATTCGCATTGAGTGCTTCAGCGATAGTGCCGGGCCCGGCTTTCGTGACAATAATATCCGCGGCGCGCATGAAATCAGGAAGATCGCGCGTGAAGCCATAGATGAATGCCGGGTTTTCCCAAGATTCCAATTCGAGATGGACTTTCAGCTTTTCATTGCGTCCACAAACGATGACCAAGCCCAAGTCGAGGCCTGAGTTCGTCAATTGCGCGCGCGGTCGTGTCCATCGGTCCCATTCCATCGCCGCCGCCGACCAGCAAAACGATCGGTTTATTCAAGGGCCAGCCAAGCCTTTTCCGAAGCGCGCGTTGATTGCCGCCAGGAACGCAATAACGAGCCGCGACCGGCAGCCCTACTACTTCAAGTTTTTCAGCAGGCACTTTATTGAACAAAGCGCGTTGACGCGCCAGCTCAGTAGGAACAAAAATTCGATCGGCGCGCGTATCGAACCACAATGCGTAAGTCGTGACCAGATCTGTAACGACCGTAAAGAAGGGCGGACGATTGCGTCCCAAAGCCCTCAGTGCAAAACTGGTGGCAATCGGATGGACGGTAACGATCAGATTTGCGGGATGATCGCGGACGAGGCGGCGTATCGCATTACGCGCCACAGGCCATAACGAAGTTGTGAGGAAACGCGCCTGTGCGCGTCCATCCGTTGCATAAAAAGAAGCCTGCCATAGACGCGGAGCTTTGACCATCTCAGGATAGAGATCAGGCATTTGACGGAACGGAGGTGGGGCATATTCCTTGAAAAAATCCACCATCTCTACACTAAACAAATCACCATATTCGACTTGCAATGCTTCGATAACGGCTTCCGCCGCGGAGCGATGTCCACCGCCAGTATCGGAAAAGTAAAAGACGATATGGGGTTTCTTATGATTGTTTTTGCTGTTCATTTTTCCTTGTCAGATTGGCTTTCATTCGTTTTGAGAGTTCGCGGCGAGTGAGCAGCACACGATGACCACATCCTTTGCATTCGAGACCGATATCTGCGCCAAGGCGGACAACCGTCCATTCGTACGAGCCACAGGGATGCGGTTTGCGTAAACGCAGGAGATCGTTGAGTTGAAGATCAGGAAGCATAGTCAGTTGAGAGTCAATAATTGCAAGTGGAAAGTGATATGAAAAGATTATACCGCGCTAAGTCTCGTTGGCATAACAATCTGTGATAAACTTTGAATGTTTGTTATTTCCTTCTGGAGGAAACAAATGTCTGCTCGTAAAACCTATTCCATCAAAATTGCTGGCTTGAAGCGCAACTTACGTTTATTTCAGATCAAGCCCGGCTTGCGTATCGCCATTCTAAACATCCTTGGCGATACCGAACTAGTCCAAGCCTCCGCACGTGAATTGAGCAAACAACTCAAGAATGTTAAGTTCGATATCCTCGTAACTGCCGAAGCGAAATCCATCCCGTTGGCGTACACGCTCTCCGCTACAATGAAAAAGCCATACGTTATCCTGCGTAAAACCTACAAGCCGTATATGGGCGACGCATTAACAGCGGATACTCTTTCCATTACAACCGGCGAACCACAAACATTGATATTGGATGAGAAAGATCGCAAGCTGATGAAAGGCAAGAAGATCGTTTTGGTTGATGATGTAATCAGCACCGGCTCGACTTTGCAGGGCATGCGCATGATCGCGGAGAAGGCAGGCGCGGAAGTTGTCAAAGAGGCCGCGATCTTAACTGAGGGAGAACGGTCGAAGTGGGATCAAATCATTTCGCTGGGGCATTTACCGTTATTCACTGATTAGACGAAATGTCATTGCCTGCACTGGGCCGCAGGCATATGTGCGAGCCTGCAAGGCGAAGCAATCCACAAATATACATAGAAGATTGCTTTGCTCACCTGTACTCCCGCACTTGCTATGCTCGATAACATCGCCTCGCAAAGCCATATCGTTATGGAGGAGCCATGCTTATCATCGCCAGTGACATTCATCTCACCGATGGAACTTGCGCAAAATCCATTTCGCCCGGCGCATTCTATTTATTTGCAGATCGCCTGCGCGAAATGGCTTATCAAGCTTCGTGGCGCAAGGACAATATATATCGTCCGGTGGAGGGGATTGATCTCGTTTTAATGGGAGATATTCTCGACCCGCTCCATTCCACCCGCTGGCTGGATACGCAACCCAGCGATGCAAATTACATTCGACCTTGGGTGGATCCGCTGAAGGTTGGATATAACTCGAAACTCCGTGAAGTAACGCGCGCCATCATTGACGCGAATGCTGAAGGCTTGAATGTCATCAAGAACCTCACGCGTCCGGGTGTATTGACACTTCCGCCCGCGAAGCGCAATGGAAAGCCGGCCTTAAAATCCCGCACGCCGATAGCCGTACCTGTACGCGTCTATTACGCCATTGGCAACCACGACTGGTATTATCATCTCCCTGATAAACGTTTTGACGCAATTCGACAAGATATCGTTGATGCGCTCGGGCTCACCAATCCGGCGAACCTCTTTCCTTATGAGATGGATGAATACGAGCCGCTTAAAGAACTTGGAGCGCGCTATAAAGTTTTAATGCGTCACGGCGATTATTACGACCATTTCAATTTTGATCCAGAGAAAGGCAGGGATGTCGGCACGCTCGGCGATGTCTTCGCGATGGAAGTGCTAAATCGCTTCCCGGTCGAAGTACAGAAGCGATTGGGCAATCAATTGCCCGATGGACTCCTGGATGGGCTGCGCCGTATCGTCAACGTGCGCCCCGTGTTGGCAACTTCCTTATGGATTGAAAATCAAATCGATTTGCACGCTGGTTCGCCTGCGCTCGAGACAGAGTTAAAGCAAATTTGGGATCGCGTCTGCGATGAATTCCTTGATAACGATTTTGTTCGCCAAGCGCATAAGGCGTTCAAGTTCGATACCGTGGACGCGCTCCGGCTTGCGGTCAAGATCACCAATCGCACATCCTTTACCACCATCAACGAATTGGTCAACTGGCTGCGCGATAAAATGGGAAGCGGTGAGATTTCTTACGCGGCGCACGCCCTAAATGAACAGGCTGTACAAAAAGAACAGGCACGCTTTGTTGTATATGGTCATACGCATTTTCACGAAGTCGTTCCATTGGATGCTTATGGCTATCTCTCTGATCCTGAAAGCCAGATTTATATCAATTCAGGCACATGGCATTCGTATTACGCAATTGCTGCGAAGGACCATCTTAAGATTCATCAGCCCGATGAGTTTGTCCCATACCAATCCATGACGTATCTGGCTTTCTACAAAGATGATGAGCGCGGCGGCAAAAGTTTCGAAGCATGGTCTGGCACATTTGCGTAAGGCCAAAATAATGATGCGAGAGTTAATAACTCTCGCATTTGTTTTTATGGATACTGTTAATCTCGAATTCTTCAGCGCTTTGTGCTCACACCGTCCAACGTGTCCTTCGGGAGAATGACACATAAAAACGATTTTGCATACACACTCTAGTAAAATCAAGGGATGACTTACAAACGTTCATCCTTTTTTCTGTTCGTCTTATCCATATTTTTGTTTGCGTGCCAACCGACAAAGAGTACGCCTGTTCCACCGACCCAAACGGTTGCGCCTCCTCCCGAAGCGACTGCCACCCTCGAGCCAACCGCGAACTCCCGTTCAGGCTCCCCCATTACGCGATTTCACCGAAGAATTTGATTCTCCATCTCTATATTGGTTCACCGTTGGAACGAATAACCTTGTACCCGATGTTCAACTCCAGAATGGATTCTTGGTTTTTAATTTAACTCAGACAAACACCTGGGCTGACACAATTTATAGCGGACAGGATTATCAGGATGTGCGCGTGGACGCGCAAGTGGAAGTTCGCGCGGGGAACGACGGCACAGTGGGAGTCGTCTGCCGTTACAGCCAAACAGACGGTTGGTATGAATTCAACATCTATGCAGACCAGACGTACATGCTGATGTACGGCCAATGGCTGTCGCCGGGCATTGCGCGTTATACGCCGCTTCATCGAGTCAGTTCCGAAAAAATCAAAGTCGGGGCGAACCAGATTGGGTTGGTATGTCAAGGAGATACACTAACGCCATACATCAACAACGTGCGAATGCAGGTGTATGAAGAGAACAAAGTTGGGTTGACCAATGGCAATATCGGCTTGACGGCTTCTTCGTTTGCGGACGTACCTTTCATCGCCGCGTTCGATTGGGTGAAGGTGAGCGAACCATGATTCTGCCCCCTCCGCCCTGCTCCCTTCGGGAGCCTTCGGCGGGCACCTCCCCCAAATACGACAATGAAAATTTTGTACACGGATTCAAAATCTGTATCGTCGGATTTGGGGGAGGCCGGGTAGAGGTGGTTATAAATTTTCTATAAAGCGTTAACGCTTTTCTTGCATCCTTCGGTTATGCTATACAAAAATTACTAAATGTCATTGCTCGGAGCTGCATCACAATGACATAAACGATGAAGGAGTGTGAGCCATGGGAAAAATTATTGGGATTGACCTAGGAACGACCAACAGCGTGGTATCTGTCATGGAAGGCGGATCACCGACCGTGATCTCCACTGCCGAAGGCGGACGCTTATGTCCCTCGGTGGTGGCGTTCAATAAAAACAGCGAACGCCTGGTCGGTCAGACCGCGAAGCGGCAGGCTGTTGTAAATTCCGAGAACACCGTTTATTCCATCAAACGTTTTATGGGCCGTCACTACGAGGAAACCGAGGTCGAGCGCAAGATGGTTTCTTACGAAGTGATCAAAGGCACTGCGGATGATGTGAAGGTTAAGATTCCGATCACGGGACGCGAGTACAGCCCGCAGGAAATCAGCGCCATGATTCTGGCGAAATTGAAATCGGATGCGGAAGCGTATCTTGGCGAACCCGTGACCCAAGCTGTCATCACCGTTCCAGCGTATTTTAACGATAGCCAGCGTCAGGCCACGAAGGATGCGGGCAGGATCGCGGGTCTCGATGTTCAACGCATCATCAACGAGCCGACCGCATCCGCGTTAGCGTATGGGCTCGATAAAAAGAAAAACGAGACGATTCTGGTCTTCGACCTCGGCGGCGGAACGTTCGATGTATCCGTGCTGGAAGTGGGCGAAGGCGTGATCGAAGTCAAAGCCACAAACGGCGATACGCACCTCGGCGGCGATGATTGGGATCAGCGCGTCGTCAATTGGGCGGCGGACGAGTTCAAGAAACAACAAGGCGTTGATATTCGCAATGATCGCCAGGCGTTACAGCGTTTACGCGAGGCAGCGGAGAAAGCCAAGATCGAATTATCTTCGGTAATGGAAACCGAAATCAATCTGCCGTACATCACGGCGGATGCATCCGGACCGAAGCACATGCAATTGAAGTTGAGCCGCGCCAAGTTCGAGCAGATGACCGAAGATTTGATCAATCGCTGCCGCAAACCATTTGAGTCGGCATTGAACGATGCAGGCTTGAAGCCATCCGATTTGAATGAAGTCGTTTTGGTCGGCGGTTCGAGCCGCATGCCGATGGCGCAGGATTTGGTCCGCAATCTGACGAATGGCAAAGAGCCGAACAAAGGCGTCAATCCCGATGAAGTGGTGGCGGTCGGCGCAGCGATCCAAGGCGGAGTGCTGGGAGGCGAAGTCAAAGATATTTTGCTGCTGGATGTGACTCCGCTTTCGCTCGGTGTCGAGACGATGGGCAGTGTGATGACCAAGATGATCGAACGGAACACCACGATCCCCGTCCGCAAGACCGAGACGTATTCAACGGCGGCAGATAACCAGACCGCAGTGGACATTCATGTCCTGCAAGGTGAACGACCGATGGCTGGCGATAACATGTCGCTCGGACGATTTCGACTCGACGGCATTCCACCAGCTCCGCGCGGCATCCCGCAGGTCGAAGTGACCTTCGATATTGATGCCAACGGAATCCTGCATGTGACCGCCAGAGATAAAGCCACCGGCAAAGAACAGAAGGTGACCATCACCGCCTCGACCAACCTGAATAAAGGCGACATCGAACGCATGGTGCAGGAATCGCGACAGCATGAGACCGAAGATAAGAAACGCCGCGAGTTGATCGAAGCCAAGAACAACGCCGATAACATGGCGTATCAATTGGAAAAGACTCTCCGTGAGTTGGGCGATAAGGTTAAGTCCGATGACCGCTCGAACATCGAAGCCAAGATCAACGATCTCAAGCAAGCCGCGCAGACGGATGATCTCAACCGCATCAAGAAAGCCACGGATGATGCGCAGAACGCCTTCCACGCGCTGAGCCAGCAACTCTATGCTCAAGGTCAGCCACAAGGGCAACCTCAAGGACAACCGCAACAAGGCGGACCATCTTCATCGTCCACGGATGGCGAAGTGATTGATGGTGAAGTGAAAGAGTAAAGCATAACGCAAAAAGTAAAACGTAAACGGGCGATTATTGAAAAGTGGTCGCCCGTTTTGATTTATAATTCCCACATCAATTATGAGCAACAAACAATTCGCCCTTTGCATTGACAACACAGATTACGAAGCATCTTTGATCACAAGAAAAGTCTATGAAATCATCCCAGACCCCAAAGCGGAGAAGGACGACTTGATTCGCGTGATTGACGAAAGCGGAGAAGATTATCTTTATCACATCAGCCATTTTGCATTGATCCGCTTGCCCGCCAATGTGGAAAAGGCTTTGATCGCGGCATGATTCAATGGCGAAGTGATTGATGGCGAAATGAAAGAATAAGTAACAACCAGAAGAAGAAAAGCTCAGCCTAATCGCTGGGCTTTTCTTGACTATTATTTACAGATCACTTCTTTTTTGTTAGTTCTTCGATTTCAAGTTCTTTCTTCTTTCCTTTGGTGTACAACCTGAACCAAAATTCTTCCTTAACCATTTCCCCTATTAATTTGACTTGTATAAGAATTTCATTCTCTGTCAAATTGAAGTTTTGGTCGCGCCATCCAAAATAAAAATCTTGGGCATAATTTTCATAATTGAAGGCGTATATTTCATCCGAACTTTTAAACCTGATTGCCAAGTCTAGGCTCTGGGGCAAGCCATTAGAAAGAAGCTCGGTACTTAGAAAGCTATTTACATTAACATTTTTTGGATAACCGGAATCTGACCAATGCCCATAAATAGAGCCGAGTATTAGATTTCGGTCCTTATCATAATAGGCAATTTGTGCAACGACATTTTGCGCAATATTATTCTTAGTTGGATCAATCGGACTGTTTGTGAATTTCACCTGAACAACCTGATACTCAATGACAATGTTAGTATCTCGCCCTCTTCTACCCGGAATCGCAGCATTGAACTGGTCATCATGAACCGATGGAGTTCCGTAGATTCTGATATGTGGCGTCATGCCTTGAATGATAGAACGTTGTTGATAAAGATGTAGCACAACCAAAGCGAAGAACACCACAAAACCGATCAGAGCCAGTATGCTAAGTGGATATTTAGTTCCAAACCCTAGTAAATCGAGCCCAAGTGAGATGACTGTCCATACGGCAGACATAATTTCAACAACCGTATAAACTAAAAATCGGAATTGCTCTTTCCGCTGCATATTCCGATTTTACCCGATATAGGTTTGTTATTCTGACTACTTCCTTACTTCTTGATCTTATACCCCAACCGCTTCAACACATTCTCATTATTGCGCCAATCCTTTTCCACCTTCACGCGCTCAATCGCTGGAGCGTTTCTACAATTACCTGCGGCTCTAAACGATGTGTCCAATCGGCATCCACCGAAGCAAGTTTGATCATGCCATCGGGCGCGATAACAAATGTGCCAGTCATCGGCAATTCCCACGCGTCATCGCCATTATATTGGGGAAGGTTGGCGGAGGTACTGCGCTGATCTTCAGGTATCGACCATACCAATCGATACATCCGCGCAACCTGATTACCGAGGTCGCTCAAGACAGGATAGGTTAATTCTTTGTGTTGAACAGTAAGCAGTGTATTATCAGGATTCTGCGGAGAAACCGCGACAGAGTTCGCGTGAAGCGCGTTAATTTCAGGTAATATTTTCTGATAGGCGCGAAGCGTGAGGTTACAAAACGGACACCAATCACCGCGATAAAAAGTCAACACAACCGGACCGTGCGCCAGCAACGCAGATAACGAGACAGGGTCGCCATAAGCATCAGGTAATGTGAAGTCGGGTGCAGTTTCGCCAGCCTTGAGCCTTTTGTCAGCGATGCCGGACGCCACCAATTGGGCACGCCGCGCCTTGCTTCGTTCTTGAATTTCCGGCGAAACCCGGCTCGCCGATTGCGCCTGAAATGCCTCGATTTGCTCTCGAAGCGATGGATGGATAACGTCACTCATAAGGTTCCTCACTCCAAGAATAGTATGCTAATCGTTTAATGCAGAACTTGGATAGATTCATTAGGGGAATTCTTACGAGACGATTTGACATCTAAATAAAGCCAACTCGTTTAGTTTTGAGGATCCGAAATTATTTTTTTATTCGATATCCCAATCGCTTCAACACATTCTCGTTATTGCGCCAATCTTTTTCCACCTTCACGCGCAACTCCAAAAACACCTTATGTCCGCCCATCTCTTCGATCTGCTTGCGCGCCGCCGCTGCCGATCTGCTTCATCATTTTTCCGCCCTCGCCGATCACGATTCCCTTTTGCGACTCGCGCTCGACGAACAGTGTGGCGGCGATATACGTCATGCCGTTCTCGCGCTCCTTGAAATCATCCACGCGCACGGCGATGCCATGCGGCACTTCGTCGCGCAGTTTCAACAACGCGGCTTCGCGGATCAAGTCCGCGGCGATCTCACGCTCGTATAAATCCGTGATCTGATCTTCCTCATATTCAGCCGGGCGGATGGGCAACAACGAAATCAATAATGCAATCAAATCATTGACATGTTCAGAATGCAAGGCGGATATCGAAATGACTTTCGCATCGCTTCGACCAGGCTCAGCGCGAGCGTTCTTGACCAAAGCTTGATACGCTTCGAGACGCGTTTGTAAGTTCCCAGACTCAACCAAATCTATTTTGTTAAGAGTCAACACGATGGGAATCCTCGACGATATTTTTTTTAGCAATGACGCGATGCGGATGTCATCTTCTGTCGGTTCATCCGACGCGTCTACCAGAAACAGAATCACATCCACGCCATCGAGTGCGCCTTCCGCTTCCTGATTTAAATATTCTCCAAGTTTATGTCGCGGCGCGTGGATGCCAGGCGTATCCACGAAAATCAACTGCGCGTCCTCGCGCGTCAAAATCCCAAGCTGGCGCCGACGCGTGGTCTGCGGACGCGGCGAAACCGCCGCGATCTTTTGTCCAAGCAAAGCGTTGACCAGCGTAGACTTGCCCACATTGGGCCGTCCGATAATTGCGATAAAACCTGAACGATAATCAGTCATTTATTTCCTCGACGTCATTGCGAGCGACACTTGCACCTGGGCCGCAAGTGCAGGTGAGCGAAGCAATCCCACAAGGGGATGATATCTCAAGTAACCATCAAACACGAGATTGCCACGTCGCTGCGCTCCTCGCAACGACATAAGGAAGCTATATTGCATGAACAAGCGTTTCTGAAAAAACATAAATTACTCTGTGCTCTCCGCGCGCGCTGCGGTGAGTTTTCTAGGTTGCCAATTTGCCACAGCCAAACTAGTAATTATCAGCACCGCACCAGCCAACAATTGCCAACTCAATTGTTCGTGAAGGAAGAGCACCCCCAGGGTCACGCCGCCCAGCGGAAACAGATACGTGACTATGGTCGTGCGCGTCGGGCCGATCTCGTGGATTAAATAATAATTCAAAATGAATGCAAGTCCTGAACCGAGAATACCCAACCATAATAAGGCGATCCATGTGATGGGTAAATGCGGAATCGTGATGGGTCGTTCAATAGTAAATGCCGCGATCCACATCACCGCCGTGGAAGAAAACAGCGGTCCCGCGCCGCGCATGATTCCAGAAGCCTCGGTCGTTGACTTACGCGCGTACACCGAACTGCCTGCGTAAAACATGCAAGCCACCACCACCGCAAGCTGTCCGAGGATGGGGCCAATGGAAGTACCGATGTCTCTGCTCATCAGCACGATCACGCCCGCAAAGCCAACAAGCAGACCAAGCACTTTGGGCATGGTCATTTTGTCGTCGTGCAACAAGTAATGCGCAATGACGATGGTAAATAAAGGAACCGTGGAATCGAGAATGGCGGCAACCGCTAAATCAATCGCTTGTTCACCCCATGAAATCAAAAAGAATGGAATGGCGACATTGCTGATACCAAGGATCAGGAATGGCACCCAGCCTTTGAAAGTGCGCGGCAATGGCACGCGTTGAATCAAAATAACTGTGATGCTGAACAAGAGTCCGAACAACACGCGGAACGCCACCAGCGTGATCGGTCCGACCTCCTGCACCGCGATCTTGATCCACAGAAAAGATGAACTCCAGATCGAACCAAGAAGAATAAATACAAACCAATGTTTGGGTTTCAATTACATCTCCAATAAGAATTCTAATTTGACTTAAATGATTGTAACTGACAATTTGCGTCTTAAAGATTTTCCTTTTCCATCTTCAACAGCCACGCTTTTGTCTTCAATCCACCTTTGCCGCCATAGCCGTGAAGTTTGCCATCTGTGCCAATGACACGATGACAAGGAATCACGAGCGGCATTGGATTCGTTGCATTGGCGCGACCCACTGCACGAAAGGCTTGCGGATGTCCGATCTGCGCGGCGATGTCAGCATACGTACGCGTCTCACCATAAGGAATGGAAAAGACGGCTCGAAGCGCGGCCCGCTGAAAGTCGGAAGAAAGAACCGACCAATCAATCGTCAAATCAAACTCCCGGCGTTTGCTTATCAAATATTCTTTGATTTGATGAACCGCGTCATCAACTTGTTTGGGCGCATATTCGATTTCAGATTTCATTTGTTTGCGAACCGCGCTTTCAAAGCTTGTTCGTGAAACACCGAAGTCCACCGTTACCAATCCACGCGGAGAAAGGGCTGCAAACACTTCTCCGAGCGGAGTTGCTTTGATATTGCCAATTAGAATGGAAGGTTTGTTCATGTTAATAGTTGGTCACTCGATCAATCAAGCTCTGCTCGCGGGCACGATAATCGCAGAATCGGAAGACGAACGTGGAGGCGATCGCAAAGAGGATCGTCAAGCCGAGCAGAATGCCAAGCAGTTGCAGATTGCTGAAGCGCGACAAAGTGGGAAATGCTTGCGCCACATTTCCGATGAGAGAACGGCGCATCAATTCCAGCCAGTAGGTAATCGGAACAACAAAGCCGACCGGCCTCAACCAAGCGGGAAGCACATCCAATGGAAAGATCGCGCCACTGAGAAGGAATAGCGCACTCGCCACTGCTTCTCCGATCAAAAAGAAATGATGTGCGATGAGCAATGTGATGCTGGCGAGGATCAATCCCATCATCGCCAGCATGGAAATGCCAATCCCAAGCGCAACAATGAATAACGGCCAATTCACGGTGGCGAGGTTGAGCGGCACATGCAGGAACAACACGCCAAAGGCAATGGTAATCAACACGGAGATCGAACCAGTCAGAAAGCGCGCCATGCCGCGTCCCAACCAATACGCCGGAATGTTGATCGGCGCAATGTACATGTATTTTAGAGTCTTGTAATGTTCGCGGTCGTCAATCACCGCCCACGAAACGCCAGTCATGATCGCGCCGACGTATATGTAGAATGCGTTACCATAATACAGATAAGGAAAGATCGGCGTATTGAAATTGCCCTGTGTGATCACACTATACATCACGACCAGAATCGCCGCGCCTGCCAGCGGTTTGATGATCGAATAAATGGCGAACAGAAACGGCTGCGTCCAATTCGATTCAATCTGCCAGCCGAGCCAGGTCGCCACCCAGAAGGAACGCCAAATCTCAAATTGCTTCGATGTGGATGAATTTTCCATGATTATCTCCGGCTTTCGGTCAGCCGTCCTTCGCGGATTGCCAATCGTTCCATATAACCGAGCAAAGCCCACGCACCGAATAAGAAGACCACGCAGAGGATCAATAGAATGCTCAACTCCACATTGACATTCAAGAATCCAAGCAGAGCGCCGGATGGAAAGACCAACTGCCGCATCGCGTCCAGACCCAACGTCAACGGAATGATCAAAGCGGCCGCGGCAATCCAAAAATTGAAAGACCGAATCGGGAAATAGAAACCTGAAACCAGATAAACCGGTTCCTGCGCCAGCTGAACGAGATGATCCGCTTCACGGCTCAACAGCAAAAAGAGCGAGGCGGTGCACATTCCCAATCCATACAAAGCTGTCATGGCCGCGAAGAAAACGCCAAGCAGTTGAAGGAAATTTCCAATCGCATATTGAACATGAAAAAGCAGGCTGCCGAGAAGAATGATGGCAATGGCGCGCAGAAAAGTTGCCAGCATTCCGCCAAGTGCCATGCCGAGCAAAATCGCCATCATCGAATTGGGCGCCATGATGTACAAGGCGAGGTTGCCTTGCTCCTTTTCCCAATATAACTGCATGGACATGCTCCACATGATATTCATCCAGAAGGCGGTCATCGCACCGCCGACCACCACGAAGCCGATGTATTCCTCCGGCGCATGAATGGCGCGGTAAACGAACACATACGCCGAAACCGCCAGCATCGGAAGAAATATATCGAAGAAGATCCATGATTTCTCGCGCTGTTGTCCGACCACGCGCGGATAGGCGCGGGCGATCACGGTCTTCCAAAATAGTTTCCAGCCGCTTGCTTTTTCAGTCGATATCACGGCCAGCGGATTCGCCTTGTTCATCATCTAATTCTTCCTTTTCGATTTCATCCATACTGCGTCCGACCAAATTCACAAAGACATCTTCGAGCGTTGGTTCGTGCTTATCCAATCGCATAATCTTGATATTGGATTCCGTCAGGCGATTGATGACTCCCGCCAGAGCAGCTTCTTCTTGAAGAAAAAAGTCCAGCGTTGTCAATCCATTGATTTCCCTTCGATCTGTTTTGCGGACTCCGGGCAGGTGTTCCAACGCGGAAGCATTCAAGCCATTCATTGAAGAGACAGCGATTACGAACAATGCCTCGCGCTGTAGACTTTGCTTCAACGCCGAAGGCGTATCGAACGCCAGCACACGTCCGTGATTGATGATCGCCACGCGGTCGCACAACTCATCGGCTTCGACCATATAGTGTGTGGTCAGCAGGAGAGTGCGCGTCTTATCCTGATCTAGCCAGTTGCGAATCAAATTGCGTACATCACGTGAGGCGCCTACATCCAGACCCAGCGTCGGCTCATCGAGGAAAAGTACCTGCGGATCGGTCAGGAAGCCGCGCACGATATTCATCTTCTGGCGCAAGCCGGTTGAGAGATCGGACGATTTGGTGTGCATCCGATCCTCCAACCCAACTATTTTCAACAACGCATCAATGCGCTCATAAGATTGTTTGGATGGCAATCCATAGAACTGCGAGAACATCCACAAATTTTCGCGCACGGTTAAAAGGCCGTAGCCGGAAGATTCCCCGCCGGAAACCATGTTGATCAATGGGCGGACTTTGTCTGGTTCTTTCGCCACGTCAAAGCCAGCCACGCGCGCCCGCCCCGAGTTCGGTGCTAGAAGTGTGGTAAGGATCTTGATCAGCGTAGTTTTACCGGCGCCATTCGGGCCGAGCAAGCCGAATAGTTCGCCTTGTTTCACTTGCAGGTTCACATCCTGCAAGGCGATCAGTTCCCTGCGTACATTCTTCTCTTTTGCATTGCCATGAATTTTAAAAATCCGCCCCAGGCTTTCCGTTTCTACAGCAAGATTTGACAACGTAGTTTGTTCTTTGACCAAAGTGGTTTGCTGTTTAACCATTGAAACTCCTCAAATAGGCTCAAAACGATTACACTTCTGCAAGATGTTGAATGATCGTATAGAAAACGTAGGTTTTACGTCAAGTAGGGTTTCGATAGAGATGGTAGGATAACCATTGTAAGGTGATTTCTCTTCTCCTCCTTTCAATGAGAGTCGCGGTCGGTGTCCGCGGCTCTCGCATTTTAAATGCAGATAGATGAAAGATTATAGAATATGCGTTCTATTATAGCATAAGCCGGTCTTACGCGCCAAAGCAGTATAATCCCCCCACCCCGCGTTGAGAGGACAATATGAACACACAAATAACCATTATCGGTCTCGGACAAATCGGCGCATCCATCGGCATGGCGTTAAAAGATAATAAAAATATCAAAAGAGTTGGCTGTGATAAAGACACGGCAGTTGCCAAAGCCGCGCAAAGTTTGGAAGTAGTTGACGAAATCAAAAATTTGCCGGCGGCGGTGAAGGACGCGGCGATTGTGGTGTTGTGTCTGCCGCTCAGTGAAATCCGCGAGATGTTGAGGCACATCGGTCCCTGGCTCGCGGACAACGCGATCGTAATGGATACAGCGCCGATCAAGAGCGGAGTGAACCAATGGGCCAAGGAATTTATTCCGACAGGCCGCTTCTATATCGGACTAGTGCCGGGAATCAATTCCCATTACATTGCTTCCCTTGAGTTTGGTTTGAACGCCGCGATGCCCGATCTATTCAATAAGGGAATCTTCGCGGTGGATGTCCCGCCCAACACGCCTGAAAACATTGTTAATCTTGTATTGGACTTTTGTCGTTTGCTCGGTGCGAAACCCATGTTGACCGACATGCTCGAATCGGACGGACTGATGACCTCGGTGCATGTGCTTCCGCAATTAGCCGCGGCTGCATTGCTCAACGCCACGATTGGTCAACCCGGATGGCAGGAAGCGCGCAAACTCGCGGGGCGTCCATTCGCAGGCGTGACCAGCGGCATGGCGTATCACGATGATGCCAATTCATTACGCGAGGCCGTCCTTGCAAATCGAACCAGCACGGTTCACGCGTTGGATATATTGATAGCGGCACTCAAAGGATTGCGCGATGACATCGAACACGGAAATGAAGAGGGCGTTTCTGCACGTCTCAATGAAGCGGGCAAAGACCGTGAAGCATGGTTGGATGAACGCGGAGAGGCGGATTGGTTAAAGAGGGCGGCAATCAGGAAGAGATGCCCGGCTTTCGCCAACTCATTGGACAGACGTTATTCGGAAGCACGGTCTTCGAGCGAAACATAAAAACAAAAAAGAAGAAATAATATTCTCATGCCGTGTTATTGCTACATCGTTCAATGTTCAGACGGGACGTTTTATACCGGCTGGACAACGGATCCGGAACGACGGCTCAAAACGCATAACGCCGGACGCGGGGCGCGTTACACACGCACGCGGCGTCCGGTGAAATTGGTGTACGTCGAGTCTCAGCCGGATCGAGCCAGTGCCATGAGACGCGAACGCGCCATCAAAACGATGACGCGCGAGCAAAAAAGAAAATTGATTCAAAACATGTAGGGGCGATGCACCCTGAAAGGGCGCAGGGCGTTGCATCGCCCCTACTAATTTATTTCTTGGCTTTAATCCTTGCCGCGTTTGCTAAGCTGATGATCGAGTTGTAAAACTGCCGTCTCGTGTCGTTCGATCATCTCCAAGCTTGAGACAATCTCTGCGGCGTTCTTCTCTTCTTCGACCTGTTCATTGATATACCATTGGAGCAGAACCTGCGCGGGATAATCTTTTTCTTTCAACGCCAATTCGTACAAGGCATTGATGAGGGCAGTCACCTTGGCTTCATGCGCCGCTACCTCTTTGAACAGTTCCAAATCGGATTTCCAGGTGGCAGGCGGGGCATCAATCGCCTTGAGCGAAACCTGTCCGCCGCGCTCGAGCAGGAAGTCATAGAACTTCATGGCATGTTCGCGTTCCTCGCCTTCCTGAATGCGCATCCAATGAGCGAAACCAGCCAGGTTTTTGTTCTCAAAGTATGACGCCATGGAAAGGTACAGGTAAGAGGAGTACAACTCCTTGTTGATTTGTTCGTTGATCGCGTCTTGCATTGCTTTGCTAATCATACGTGCCTCCTTGTTGATTCAATTATACGCTAATTGAATTTCGAAATCCAGCGAGGTACGGACTTACAGTAAGCCTCATACGCCGAGCCAAATTTCTTTTTCAACGTTCGTTCTTCATAGAAGATAACGAACAAATGGAGGCCTAGAAAAGCGGCAACGGCATAGACGATCATCCAAACTGTTTTGAACCAGAGAAAGTAGCCCGTGACGATGACGAGTACACCGACATAGATCGGGTTGCGGACGTAGCGATAAGGGCCTGCCGCGACCAACTCCTTCGGCGGGTCAAGGGGCAAAGGCGTGCCGCGACCTTTGAAAGTGAAATCCCAAAAGCACCACAAAATCACCGCTCCGCCGATGAGCCATAGAGGAAAGGCAAGGTAGGCGAAGAGGCCCGTTTCAATCTGCGGACTGCTTGGCAGAAGAACGAAGGGAACGTAACCCGCACCAAGTCCCGCTGCGAGAATGAGATATAAAAGAGATTTGAGAGCAGTCATTTCAACTCCTTTTCAAAAATCTAAACACAAAGGAAACAACAAACATAAAAATTTTCCTTCGTGGCCTTTGCCTGCACTGAGCCGCAGGCACACGTGTGCCCATTGTGTTTAATTTCCTCTCTTCTTCAACCAATCCAACAATTTTTTTGTGGACCAGCAATTGATCACATCGTTCTTCGTCAGCCAAGCGCGGCGCGCAGTGGCAACGCCGTAGAACAACATATCGAGATCGGCTTCGGAATGCGCATCGGTGTTGATGCTGATCGGAATGCCCAGCTCATTTGCACGGCGAGCATACATATCGTCGAGATCGAGGCGATACGGACTGGCGTTAATCTCTAACGCAACGCCCGTTTCAGCGGCAGCATTAAAGATCGCATCCATATCCAAATCTGCGCCTTCGCGGTCGGGAATCAAACGTCCGGTGGGATGACCGATGATATCCACGTGCGGATTACGAATCGCATTGATTACTCGTTGCGTGACTTTCTCGCGCGGCTGTCGTAAGGATGTATGCAAGGATGCCAGAACCAAATCGAGGCTTGCCAAAAATTTATCGGGATAATCGAGCGTGCCATCAGCTTTGATCTCGACTTCGCTGGCATGCAAAATCAAAATGCTGTCGCCGAGTTTATCCTGCGCCTTCTTGATTTCCGCGGCTTGCTTTTTGTGATCCTCCATGCTCAAGCCACCGGTGACGCCGAGGCTCACCGAATGATCGGTGAACGCAATCACTTTGATGCCGCGCTTGGCGGCGGCTTGCGCCATCTCGAGCATCGTCAACTTGCCATCGCTCCAATTGGAGTGAACTTGCAAATCGGCTTTGATATCTTTGACTTCGATCAACTTGGGAAGTTTGTTTTGTTTCGCGGCTTGCACTTCGCCGCGGTCTTCGCGCAGCTCAGGCGGAATCCACGGCAAGCCAAGCGTTTGATAAACTTCTTCTTCGGTTGAGCAAAAAATTTCCTTCTCCACCGCTCGCCCTGAGCTTGTCGAAGGGTTGACTTTTGCAAATGAATGCTCCGATAGCGATAAGCCTTGATCGAGCGCAAGTTGTCGCAACTGCACATTATGATCTTTTGAACCGGTTGCATATTGCAACGCGGTGCCAAATTTTTCCGGCGGATGCACCCAGACTTGCGCACGCACACCGTCGCCAAACTCAATGGATGATTTTGTTTCGCCTTTGCCCAACACACGCACCACGCCTGATAAATTCGTGAACGCTTCCATGACCGGCTTTGAAATCTTTGGCCGCGACAAGGATATCGAGATCGCCAATCGTTGACCGCATCCGTCGCAGACTTCCAGCGGGTTGCGCCTCGACAACTCCCTTCACCTTTTTGAGTTGACCAATGATCTCCTGCGCCAGCGGATAAGCGCGTCCGAGTGGAATGCGACCGGAGCGACGCGATAAAGATTCAAGTCCGGTAAGAATCGCCGACTCAGATTTTTCTCCCATGCCCGGAAGGCCGCGCAGTTTTCCATTTTTGGCAGCCGCTTCGAGTTCGGCGAGAGTCGTGATGTTCAACGTCTTCCAGATGAGCGCAATCTTTTTGGGTCCAAGCCCCGGCACTTGCAGCCAATCCGCCAAAGATGCAGGGACTTCTTTTTTCAGCTTCTCCAAAAATTCCAGTTTGCCGGTGCGGAGCAGTTCGTCAATTTTTTCAGCGATGGCTTTGCCCACGCCGGGAATCTCTTCGAGCTTACCCTCCTTCCAATATTCGTTGACGTCCCGTCCCAGCCCCGATAAGTTTTCCGCGGCTTTGCGATACGCAAGCGTTTTGTAAATGATCTCACCTTTGATTTCGGATAAATTGGCAATGAGGGTAAACGTGTCCGCAAGTTGACGATTGTTCATAACGATAATCCTTTCGCTGTGATTGGATTAGACGAGGAAACTATCAGTTGTATAACAATCACAACAAGATGAAAGCGTTGGTGAAGTCGGGAGAGATTTTGGAAGAAGTGGAAAAGGTGGTTGGAAAGTTAGGACGAAACGAACAAGACTGATTTATTATCGGCCTTGTTCTCTGAAATTGCAAATGAATAGTTTGACTATCTTTTTCTCTTCTTTGTAGTTTTTATAGTTTTTTTCGACGCACCGTTTTTTGTTTTAATTTTCTTCATTTCTTGTTCTAATTGATTCACTCTTTTTCTTAGAACAGAGATTTCCGCCAAGCTCTCTGAGAGAATATAACCTTCTATATCTCCAACTCGTTCTTCCACCAATTGATTTTTTGAGTCAATGGTTCTTTTTTCCACTCCAACTGCCCCATTACGAAATGATGGCCATTCAAAAAACCTACTCCGAATATACTTCCAACCCGAATTTATCATTGGTATAACGGAGAGCAGCGAAGCGATAGAACCCGCAATATATAATATCTCTAAGCCAGTTTCATGTTCTACTAAAATAACACTGTTGTCATTCCTGTCTGTAACCAGCCATGCTCTTCCTTGAAAATCACCCTTGACTTCTTTTATTTCAAATCCCAGTTCTCTTTTTAAACCCTCTTCAACAAATCTGTCATAATCACGATAACTTACTGCATTGTCTCGGTACTTCAATGAAACAATGTTGTGAACAGAAGTAATACCTAAAAACTTTTGAGTATCTGAAAACTTCCGAATAAAAGACTGTGCTCGATTATCCATTTTTCCTCACCAATTATTTATTATAAAGCACTTTAAAATTTATGCCATTCGCAAACTTTCTCAATCATCTCGCTTGCATCGGTCTCTTTGCGCGGCGAGGCATCACCGGGATCAACGAAGTTTTTATTCATCAGCGCGGCGAAGACTGCGTCCGCGCCATTGGCAAGGTTGGTTGCGTTGTATCCGCCCTCGAGAACAAAGACAATTTTTCCACCGCAATGCTCTTCGGCTAGATCAACCAATTTCTTCGAGAGCACGTAATAACCCGCGCTGGAAAGTCCAAGCGAGGTGATGGGATCATTCCAGTGTGCGTCGAAACCGGCAGAGACTAGAATCAATTCGGGCTGGAAGGATTGAATGAACGGCGCAAAGATTTCATTAGCGATTTTTCATACATTTGATCGCCTGAATCAGCGGGCAATGGCACATTGACGATTCTCTTTTTGGCGTGCGGCGCTTCTTCATACCAGCCTGTGCCGGGATAAATTCCCCATTGATGCGTTGAACAATATGCCACGCGTTCATCGGCACCAAACGCGGCTTGCGTCCCATTGCCGTGATGAGCATCGTAATCCACGATGGCAATGCGTTGTAGGGGCCGCTCTGCGTGGCCATCCGCCCTTACTAGCGCGTCACGCGCTGCGATGGCAATGTTGTTGAAAATGCAAAATCCCATCGAGCGAGCCGGTTCTGCATGATGCCCCGGCGGGCGGACAATGGCAAAAGCATTTCGGGCTGATCCACTCAATACCGCGCGCATACAGCTCAAAGTCCCGCCCGCGGCGAGAAGCGCATCATCGAATGAAGTTTGAGTGACAAAGGTCGGGGCATAATCAATGATGGAAGGAGCTTGCTTGCAAATGTCTTCCAATGAATTGATCAAAGTGGGATGATGCACACGCGCAACTTCTTCATGTGTTGCTGGTTTTTCATCCAGTTTTTGCGCGCCAAAGGAATCAAGCCGCGGTGTCAATATATCAAAGCGGCTGGGATGTTCGGGATGATCGGGATAAACATGCAAAGGAGATGGAACAAATGTATAAGCAGTGGTCATGGTTCGATTGTACCCCTCGCCTTTTAGGAGAGGGTCGGGTGAGGTCAGCTTAAACGATTGTCAGGCGTGTCAATGACACGCCTGACAATCTTGAGGGGGACACCACCGTCAGGTAGCATGGGGGGGACATGCGCACTGATTGTCGGTGGTTGACACCTTGGATACCAGTAAGAGGGAGGGCAGGTGTCGTAAAACAAATATACATCCGAATCGTTTGTGCAACATTAAATGGGGATTAGAATTGGATTTTAATCTGTCCGAATTTTCACTTTTTCCTGCCAAACAGTTTCAACCACTCCTCCACTTCTTCTGAAGATAACTTGCTTTCTGTATCTAACTTCGATTGGAGAGGAGACGCCTTCTTGAGCAATTCCGCAAACTTGTTTGAGGAGATCACATCGGCATGAACCGTGCGTGCTGAATTCTGAACTGCATGATCGGAACTGACCACAACCCAATTACGCGCGGCGCGTCCCATTTTCCCGAGTCTGATTTTGATAGCGGAATCTGCTGTCGTTCCGAGGCGAACGAAATGCGCGGTGACGATTCCAAACTTTTGTGTCCGATCCTGTCCAACCGGTGCGCCGTCAAAATAAACTTCCGCGTCGCGCCGCTGCAAGCGGCAGAACTCCTGCAAGACCCCAACAAGTTGCATTTCATCATCGGGCGAATCCAGCCGCAAGCCGAGTTTGGGAATCAAGTTATGACCATCAATCAAGTATGGCATTGCGTCCATTTTACCCTGTTCAACCTGGTTGGAAAATTCCGCGTGTATAATCGAATCATTCGAAGTGAAGATGACAATAAAAAGTAAACGAGCCGGATTCTTTTTGCTGGTGATGATTCTTCTCGCGGCTTGCGGAGCCGTGAGCACACCTTCGCGGAGCACCCCTTTGGGGCTTTCTCCAACGTCGACCATTGCCCCCGCTGTAACAACCGCGCCGCTTCCAACGAATACCGCCAATTCAGCTACTGCAACGAATGTTCCTCCCACTGCAGTGCCATTGAATGCAACATCTTTCCCTGATCCTTCCGCTTATCATTGGACTCCTGTAATCTCAGGCATGTCCTCGCCCGTAGATATTCAATTCCCTGATGATGGCACTGGACGCATGTTCATCATCGAGCAGGATGGACGAATCCGCATTATCGAAAATGGTCAAATGCTCGATCCTCCCTTCCTCGATATCATCTCCAAAGTGGATAGTCTCGGCAATGAGCAGGGATTGCTCGGCTTGGCTTTTCATCCGAACTTCAAACAAAATCCGTACTTCTATGTCAATTATATAGATGTCAATGGGAATACCGTGATCGCGCGCTTCACCGCTAATGGCAATCTTGCTGATCCCACAAGTGAAAAAGATTTGCTCCACATTCAACAACCTTTTCCCAATCACAATGGCGGCGAAATGACTTTCGGTCCCGATGGTTATCTTTACATGGGACTCGGCGACGGCGGCTCAGAAGGCGATCCAAATAAAAATGGACAGAACAAGAATGTTTTGCTCGGCAAGATTCTGCGGATTGATGTGGATCACGGCGATCCGTATGTAATTCCTGTTGACAATCCTTTTGCCAATGGCGGCGGCAAAGGTGAGATTTGGGCTTATGGCTTGCGCAATCCATGGAGATTTTCATTCGACAAGCCCAGCGGTAATCTTTATATCGCGGATGTGGGACAGGATTTATGGGAAGAAGTAGATATTGTTGCGGCGAACGCAGAAGGCTTGAACTTCGGCTGGAATTATTATGAAGGCATGCATCCATACGCCGGTCAGCCACCGGCAGGTGTCAACTTTACGTTTCCAGTGATGGAATATAGTCACGCGGTGGGAGGCTGTGCCATCATCGGCGGATATGTTTATCGCGGCAAGATGCCCGAATGGCAGGGCATTTATCTTTATGGCGACGATTGCAGTGGAAAGATTTGGGGATTGATTCACTCGAATAACGGCTGGCAATCTCAAGTCTTGTTTGAGACGGGTGCAAACATTACCACCTTTGGACAGAATCCTTTTGGGGAAATTTTCTTCGCCGACCGGCGCGGTACAATCTATCAGCTCAGCAAATAACCGAAAATATCAGATATAGATTCGCCCTTATTGGTCTCAAATTGTGGTCGTTTGTCATCGGCAGATGTGACGCGTGTCACTGGTAGTCACGTTTAACATCTCGTACACTAGGGAAGTAGTCAGGAGATGCAATGGCATTCCGAACCTGGCAAGTAGATAAGATCAAGTATTGTGAGTTGGTTGGGCAAGAGGTCGCGTTGGAAGATGAAGTGATTTATCCAGCTGAGCACCTGCCGGACCAACCACCGAGAGTAAACGCCCACCGTTGCTCCAATGCCATGATTTGCAACCAGATTGATAAACCCGGGTGCATTTGGTGCGGCACCCATCCTGACCGTCAACCTTTGTGATCATACAGGTTTCTAAAAACCTGCTTGATTGACTCTCTCTCCTCCCTCTAAGTTGGTCCTTGGCTACCCCGCGAGCGATCGCGGGGTAAGCCGTTAAATAGCCTGTGTCAATTCCTTCAAGAACGCCTCAACCTCTTCATTGACCGGCTTCGCTTTGATTTGTTTCGCGGGACCGACTTGCATCAACTTTCCTTTGATGATGATCGCAATTCGCTGACTCAGCTTGGCAGCTTCATTCAAGTTGTGTGTGACAAAGATGGCAGTGCGATGATCTCGCACCAGCAATGCAGATAAATCATCGAGCAGATTTGCACGCGTTGGCGGATCGAGCGATGAGAAAGGCTCATCGAGCAACAACAATTCCGGCTCGAGGACAAACGCACGCGCCAAGCTAATTCTCTGCGCTTCGCCGCCGGATATTTGACTGGCTCGCCGTTTCGCAAGCGACTCTATTCCTAGTTGTTTCATCCATTGATTCACGCGCATTCGAATATCTTCTTTGGGCAAACCGCGAAACTTAAGTCCAAGCGCAACATTTTCCTCAACGGACATATCCAGTAGTAATGGGTCTTGAAACACGAAGGAAATTTTGCGACGGTATTCCAAATCATTCAATTTGGAATATCGATTCCCATTGAAATGGATTTGCCCGCGCGCGGGCTTGATCAATTTTGCAAGCGTAAGCAACAACGTGCTTTTCCCCGCGCCGTTTGGTCCCACCACTGCAAGAATCTCGCCGCGCTGAATATCCAACGCGTTGATCTGGAGCGTTTCGCGTCCACCGCGTCGGACAACGAGTTCGCGAATCTCGATGAATGTGGTCATCGTCTCGCGCCTCTTTGTTGAATCCCCGTCAGCGCTAAATTGATAAGATATGTGATAACCAATAGGAGTGCGCTCAATCCCAAGGCAACATTGAATTCACCCTTGCTGGTTTCGAGGACGATGGCAGTGGTCAACACGCGCGTCTGGCCTTGAATATTTCCACCCACCATCATCGAAGCGCCGACTTCGGAAATAACTGACCCAAACCCAGCCATGAGCGCGGCCAGCAAAGGCAAACGCGCCTCGCGCCACAACATCCAGATCATCTGCAAATTAGAAGCACCCAGGCCAAGCAATTGTTGTCGCAGGCGCGGATCAAGCGCTTGGAGCGCGGCCGCCGTCAGTCCGGTGACGACCGGCGCGGCGATAATTGTCTGCGCGATAATGATAGCGGCTGGCGTGTAGATCAAATTGAAGTCCCCGAGCGGCCCTGAACGCCACAACATCATCGCCACCACCAAACCAACCACAACGGGCGGCAATGCCATGCCAGTATTGATGATGCTGAGAATAAAGGATCGTCCGCGAAAACTTCCAAGCGCGAGCCATGTGCCGAACGGCAAGCCGATCAGCAGACTAATTGCAGTTGCCGATGCAGAGACTTGCAATGAGAGAAATGTTATTTGCCAGGTTTCTGAATCAAAGGCCATAAATATGGATTGCGCTTACATACTCAGATTTCTGATATTTGATCTTATCGAGTTGGCGCAACGCCAATAATAGCATATAAGAAAGTAGTTAGCGATAAGCTCTTCTACCGTACCACCCAATTTGTGCATTCTCACGGTTGTCGAAATCTGGAACATAAGGTTTGATGTCAAGCAGGGGCGTATTATCCAACATATCAATGCCTTCAATGTCGAGGCGATTGCCTTTCACGCGAAGTAAATGAACTATCGAGAGGCCAATTGAGTTGGGCCGGCACGGATAGCGAGTGGCAAAGATGCCATGTTCCTGATTATCTAGAAATGGTTTGACATGCAAGTTATAACCTTGCGAACATTCGATCAAGTACAGCAGAAAGAGGTGTGAAAACTCTTCCAGATCGCGCAGTCCCGCAACAAATTCCAGGAAGACTTCCACGCTTCCGAGGACAGTCGAACGTGACGATTGGATGGGCGCTTGGGCTGGATCGGTAAACGGGGAATGAATAATTCCAATGGAAGTTAATGTAATTTCCATGTTTTCTCCTGAGGAGAATTATCGCACAAAATAATAATGGATTGCTTGATGTTAACTGCTAGGCTCTTCGAGCTTTCTCAAGAGAGCCATGAATACCAGCGATACTGCCAAAAGCATCACCGATAATACCAAAGCGATCTTTATGTTTTGTTCAAAGCCGATATAGATCGCCAAAGGCATCGTTTGGGTTGTGCCTTCCAAATTCCCCGCAAAAAGTATCGTCGCTCCGAATTCTCCTAAAGCGCGCGTCCAAGTCAGAATGATCCCGGTCAAGATCGCGCGACCTGCTAAGAGGGAACATGATGTATCGGAACACTTGCCATTCATTGGCGCCCTCCATCCGCGCCGCTTCCTGTTGTTGCAGATCGATGGCAGCAAAACCAATTCTCGCCGAGCGAACTAAAAATGGCGCCGAAACAAAGGTTTGTGCAAGTATCACTGCCGTAGTTGTAAAAGGGATGGTGATCCCGATAACGTTCAGCCACTTTCCAAAAATTCCCATTCTTCCAAATGCCATTAGCAGGGCAATTCCAGCAACGGCAGGCGGCAGTACAACCGGCAAGTCCACCAACATGTCAACTAATGTGCGACCGGGGAATTTCCAATGGGCTAGAAGATAAGCTAAAGGCGTGCCAGTTATCAATGCCAAGCCAACGCTAATGATGCTGGTCAGCAAACTAAGTCTAAGCGCACTGGCCGCATTCTCAGAAAGTGCATCAATAAAAAAATCGCTGCCGATCGAACGCCAGACCAAGGCGAAAAGCGGCAAGCCGATCAGACCAACCAATATCAGGCTGGGCATGATGAATACCCAGCCTGGCGAATTTTTGATTCTACGTTTGTGAGATAAACGATACACAGCGTTCGAGGTTAAGGATTAGCCGGAGAGAAGCCCCATTTCTTCATCACCGCTTGTCCATCAGCAGATAGAACGTAGGCAACGAAAGCCGCAGCCAAATCTGAATTGGGAGCCTTTTCCAATGCCGCAATCGGATAGTGAGCAATCACATTGTAGTTTGCTGGAATGGCGATGGATTTCAAGTCTGGCGCAGCGAGTGCATCTGTAACATAAACAATGCCAGCGTCTGCCTCACCCTGATCGACTTTAGCAACCACTTGCTTGACATCCGTTTCATTGGAAACAACGTTGGCTAGCACCTTCGTGCTGAAGTCTGTACCATAGGTTGGATCATTGCTCATATTGGTCAAGATCTGGCGGGTATAATTTCCTGCCGGAACGGAGGGATCTTCTAAAACCAGTTTCAATCCAGGTTTGGCCAAATCTTGAAGGGTCTGAACATTCGCTGGATTTTGTGGAGGCAGAATCACGATAAGCAGATTGGTTGCGAAATCCTGATCAGCGCCCGAAGCAACCAAGTTTTCTGTAACCAACGGATCCATATTCTTATGGTCCGCTGAGGCGAACACATCCGCAGGCGCGCCCTGTTCGATCTGGGTGCGCAGAGCCTGCGAACCGGCAAAACTAAATTTAACAGTCACGCCGGGATTTGCCGCTTCGAATGCTTTGCCGATATCACCGAACGCGCCCGTCAGCGATGCGGCAGCGTAAACCGTCAATGTGATTTGCGGCGCGGCAGTTGATGTTGGTGCAGCGGTTGGAACGGAGGGGGAGACCGGCACCGATGTCGCGGGGGCCGCAGTCGGCGCGGCTGTGATTGCTGTACCACAAGCCGATACAAAAAGAACTACGAAAGCGAGCAGGAAAATTACACGTTTCATGGATACTCCTATGAGTTAAGAAAGTTGGTTTTGATATCGCTCATCCATTTCTGAATAAGTTTCATCTGACGCAAGCGAAGATCAAGACTAAAACGATTGAATTGTTGTTGGTGTGGAAGATTTGCCATCAGAGTTTTCAACCGATCAATTGTCGAAGTGACCGCAACACACTGCGCTTGATAAATCAACGCGACTTTTTCAGGTTTATAGATTCGAGCAAAATACAAACGAGCAAGAAATTCAAGGCGGATGGAGCGGGCATTGACGCTGACATCTTCCATCCATTCATTAAATCTTCGGCGTCCCTGCGCAGTGATATGCAATAATTGACGCGCAGGTAACTTTTCCTGTTTCACAATTTTTGCGGAAATGTCACCGCGGGTCTCAAGCCGTTTTAGGATGGCATATGCTTGACTTTGGCTCAGATGCCAAACCTGGCCGAGTTCAGTGGTGAACCGCTGATGCACATCGTAGCCGTGGCTTGGCCCTGCGATCAAAAAACCAAGCAAAGCAAATTCGGGTGAAAGATCGCCGGTGTGACGGTTTTGTTTGGATATACTCACTCGATGAGTATATGCGTTTGGTTAAATTTTTGCAAGGGGGATTGTTCGGTTTATTCAAAACAAAAGAGCGGCATCCAGAGCCGCTCCTTTTCCATTGAGTTGATGTTATAGACCTAAGTCTGAATCGCTCTTTCCTGCATCGGGAATGAACAACTGCTGCCCGTATTTGTCCACGCCGAATTTGCCTATAAAAGCCTGAGTGGCGGGCGAGATGATCCAATTCATGAATGCTACCGCGCCCGTGTAATTGACCTTAGGCCACTTATCGGGATTGACTGTAATCACATGATATACATTGAGCAATGAATTATCTTTCTCAACCAGAATATCAAGCTGTAAATTTGCTTGGTTTGCAAGGAAGGTTGCCCGATCAGTAAGCGTGTACGCGGCTTTTTGTGAAGCGATGGTCAGCGTCGCGCCCATACCTTGCCCCGTTGAAACATACCATGTTGCTTTTGTGCCAATCGGGTCGATGCCTGCACTCTTCCACAATGCTAACTCTTTCGCGTTCGTTCCAGAGTTGTCACCGCGCGAAATGAACGTCGAACCCGCCGCGGCAATTTTCTTGAATGCATCCACAGCGTCAGTGTCGCCTTTGATTTTAGCTGGATCGGAGGATGGACCAACGATGATGAAGTCATTGTGCATGACCAGCACGCGATCCTTACCATAACCGCCAGCCATATAAGTCACTTCGGCGGCTGGAGAGTGAACCAGCAAAACATCGGCGTTGCCCTGTTGACCCATTGTCATTGCCTGACCTGAACCCACAGCCACTGTCTTGACCGTATAACCAGTTTGCTGTTCAAAGAGCGGAATCAACACGTCAAGCAAACCCGAGTCTTGCGTGGATGTTGTCGTCGCAAGAATCAAGCTCATATTGCCGGAGGCAGTTGTCGGCGCGGCAGTTGGCGCAGCGGTTGGAACTGAAGTAGCGACTGGCGCGGAAGTTGCGGGAGCCGCAGTCGGCGTGGCGGCTGGTGCGCATGCGGAAAATAACATCGCCAGCGCAACCATCAAACCAAACAACAAAGTAAAACGTTTCATGATTTTCTCCTAAAGAAGAATTTGCTCACCGCTGTGGGCTGAGTTATAGCCCGTCAGCGAATTGAGTTCATTGCGAAAAGCCGCAGTCTGCAAAAAATCAAGCAGAGGCGAAATGAATTCTTCGTTCTCGCACGGCAGGACGAGATCGTATCGTTCTTCAAATAACGGTATGAAATCGAGATGATGCTGATGCGCCGCGGCTTGCAAACCTAATGCAACATCTGCCTGACCCGCTTCAATCATCGACGCGGACTCGCTGTGCGTTTTGGCAATTTGGTCATAGCCCGTGATTTGATTCGCTTCTATTTTCAAACGTTTGAGTTCCGCGTCGAACCACAGACGTGTGCCTGACCCGGGATTCCAATTCACAAAGCGCACATCCCTACGAGCAATATCTTGAATCCTTTTGATGGATTTTGGATTTCCCGGATGTACCATCAATCCCTGCGTGCGATACGCCAGCGTGACCATTTCCACCGCGCGATCAGGAAATAAATGTCTGACAGTTGACGCATTGTATTCACCGTCATCATCGAGAATATGCGCGCCCGAAACCTGACATAACCCCTGTCGCAGATTGACGAGGCCGTCCAACGAGCCAACGGGGAAATTCAATAAATGGAGATATTTTTCCAAATGTTGCGCGGCGGATTCCAACGCAAGGTCATGACTGCCGGAGAAAACCAGCGCGGGCTTTTTTGTTTTTGGCAGAACTAGTTGCTGAAGCAAAAAAGCGCCTGCTTTGGCTTGATAATATTTTTCCGTCACTTTTCCCGTTTTGCGAACTTCGATCATTTCAACGAGATCAGCCGTTTGAAGTGCGAGCATGTGATGCCGAACCCATGCCGGAGATTGTTTAAGGTTGTGCGCCAGCTGAGTGAGAGTGGCCGGAGAAGCCATCAGCAAGCACAGAATTTTCATTCGGCGTGCGTCGGCCAGCAGTTTTATCTGGCTAAAAGTGTGCAGGGTTTCAATACTATCCATACGATTAAGTTTTTCATTAATTGCAAGAATTATAGCATAAAGTAATTGGAATGTTTGACAATTCCAGTTTGCCATGATATAAAACGACAATCTAAATTGTTTTACCAAATATGGGCTTTATAGATTGATTACAAGATTGAATTCATCTAATGGGTTTGGAGAAATATGTTCAAGTCATTGAAAGAGCGGCTTCCCACTATACAACAAGTCCTTGCAATCTATGGAATCATCTCCTTATTAATCTCTGGCTGGACTTTGATCGTGTTCTTTTGGAGATTGCCAAGCTGGGAGTATATCCTTACATTCGGAGAAATATCTACAATCTTTGCATACTCGATGTCAGTAAACCTGCTGGAAAGCCTGGTTGTATTATTCCCACTCTTATTGCTTAGCATCGTTCTACCCAAAAGTTGGTTTAGAACTCCTTCCTCTCAGAGGCGTTCCTATTGGTAATTCTGGGCCTGATTTATACAATGTATATAGCCATGCACATTTCTTCAAGAAATAATGATTACCCAACCCAGCTAGTTCGACTGATTCCTGTAATAGGCTCCCTGATTGTGGTGCTAACCCTTCTGATCGGACGAATTCCATTGGTGCGAAAATTAACAGAGAATCTGGCGGACCGATTTAGCATTTTTTCCTATGTCTTTCTACCAATCAGCTTGATCTCTCTGCTGATTGTAATTGTGCGGAACGTTTTCTAGGATGTGGCCTATGTCTCGATTAAGCCGACGTGATTTTCTAAAGTTGACTGCATTCTTGCCAGCGGGCTTAGCGCTTCATCCCTGGCTCTCTAATGCGACCGCGCCGAGGGGCATGGTCAAACAGCAGAGTTTCCCAGACAATATCTTTATCGTCGTGTTCGATGCCATGAGTGCGAGGAATCTGTCGGTGTATGGCTATCCCCGCAACACCACACCAAATTTGATGCGGTTTGCAAGCCGAGCCAATGTTTATCACTCCCATTATTCGGCTGGGAATTTCACCATCCCCGGAACGACTTCGCTCCTGACCGGCTTGTACCCCTGGACGCATCGTGCCATCAACGAAGCAGGGATGATGGCCAGAGCGCTGACCGGGCATAATATTTTTCGGCTATCGGGAAGCAGGTACAAACGTCTGGCCTTTGCACAGAATATATGGGCGAATTTCATCCTTAACCAGTTTCAGGAAGATATTGATATCCGCCTATCCCCTGCCTCTTACAGCCTTGCCAACGGGATTGTGGGCAGTTGGTTCAAAAAGGATGCTTCGGCAGGTTATCGCTCCTTCGATGATTTTCTCTTCAAGTTCGATACATACAACAAATTTAACGGTAAAAGCCTTTCTGCTTCGCTCTTGTTTGGAACCGTTCAGAGGCTTTATTTTCTAAGAGGTGTTGCCCAAGCGCAAAATGCTTATTCTCAACAGTATCCAATTGGACTGCCGTTCGCAGAAAATTATCCGATTTATTACCGCCTGAATGATATATTCGATGGGATAATATCAGATGTAAAAAACATCAAGACTCCCACCTTCGCTTATTTTCATGTCTACCCGCCTCATGCTCCCTATCACCCAAGCAAAGATTTCTTTGCCATGTTCAATGACAACTATCAGCCCCTCCAGAAACCCCAACATCCGTTAAGTCAAAAATATACTCAAATCTCATTGGATCACAATCGCAAACGATACGATGAATATATTGCTGACGTAGACACCCAGTTTGGACGTTTCTTGGATACGCTCGAACAACATGGCTTTCTGGAAAACAGTGTGGTAGTGGTCACAGCCGATCACGGAGAGATGTTTGAGAGGGGAGAACTTGCTCACATTACTCCCTTGTTGTATGACCCTGTCGTGCATATTCCATTGCTGATCTCCACGCCCGGACAGCAAAGCAGAAACGATATCAGCCAGCCCACGAACAGCGTGGATGTACTGCCCACTCTGCTACATCTCGCCAATCAGCCAATCCCGGATTGGTGCGAAGGCGCCCTCCTACCCGGTTTGGGTGGAGAATATGATCCACAAAGAGCCACCTTCTCAGTGGAAGCCAAACTAAATCCTGCGTTTGCACCGCTCAAGGTGGCCACGATTGCCATGCGCAAAGGACCCTATAAGTTAATTCACTATCTGGGGTATTCAGGGCAGATCGGACAAGAGAATTATCCGCCGCAATTCGCTGATGCTTACGAGTTATATAACTTGGAAGAAGACCTGGAAGAGATGAATGATTTATACTCCAAGGAGACCACAATCGCAACACAGATGAAGAGTGAACTGCTGGATGCCCTCCATAGAGCCAATTCACATTGAGCCTTCATTGATACCAGATTCAAGAAGTCATGGTTCGGATGTGCCATTTAATCGATATATCGCTGTATCTTTTAAAATAGTTTCGAGATGATAGTTGCTATTTATGAAACTCAATACTTCATCTGTGTTGGCGGGCAGATAAGGCCACAACTTATGGGCCTCAATCTGTGCAGCTCGCCTTTGCGGGTTTATCGAAGGCACATCTGTCTGATTCATATCAATGATTAGAATAGGCCGATTCTTCTGGATATCAACCAAGAATTGGTTACTGTATTGCACTGACAAATTCGAACTAAGCAACTCGGGATATAAAACATAAGCCGTTGGCGAGACTCGATGCGACATGAAGTTAATATCGGTAAACCCGCCCCACACCAAGACCGGATCGTTCGGCTTGGTATGTTCTTCTACATAAAGGGCAACGATAGATTGGTGCTCAATCTCAGAACGATTCAGAACGTCTGCAAAGACCATCCAATTTTTAGAAGCTTGGCCACTTTTAACAAAAAGAAAGACGACGACGATCAGCGCAAAACCCGTATAGAAAAGGTTCGCGCCTGCTGTGTTTTTGAGATAGGATGTTAATCGGGTTTGAAGGGTATAAAGGGTTAGTCCGCCCAATAATGATATAAAGGGCAGCCAGTTTATAAAATAATGTGCGTAGTTCCTTTGCGCTGGATCACTAGTGAATACTGCTAGTGGGCATCCGATGATAAGGAATAGCAAAATGGCCGAAGATTTAGCGCGCCACTGCCTAATCCATAGAATCAATGCGATTCCAAAACCAATCAAGCCGATCCATGCTATAACGCCCAAGTCGTGAAAACCGGCCACACCTGGAGGTGTACTGGATAATTTTGTTTGGCTATAGATCAAGTTGTACGTAATAGCTGAATCGTACATCTCTTTCAAGATGCCATGCGACCAGAAGTAAATGACAGTGATAAGAATTGGAATTAGTGCGCCTGTCCCCATCGAAATTAATTGTCGAAGGATGGTCCGAAAATTTCGTTGGATAACCCAGATCAGCAACAAGGTAAGGACAATGGCGGTTTCCACTACCGCGTTGTTGGCTCTGAATAGAAAGCTTATTGAAAAAGCCAGTCCCAAGATCAGGCCGTCAAGGTAATTGTCAGGGAATTCAGCGAGTTCTCACAAAGAGAATCAAAGCAAGGAAGTGAAGCGGAAGCGGGAACTCTTCAGTGGTGTTCCCGCCTTGCAATGTGACGTTGAGGCCGACCAACCAGATTATGGTCCCGTAAAGAGCTGGAAAAACTCCCCATAGCTTTTTTATTAAGATATAGGACAACCCGATCGCCGCCGCCAAGCAAATAAATTCTATCCCCCAAATTCCCCATCGGAAACCGCGAGCCGCCCAAAGTCCAAGAGCGTCTACATAAAAAATGGCGGGGGGTTTACTCTCCCATACATCCTTGTATGGCAACTTTCCTAATGTAATTTGCTGGCCGATATAAGCATAGTTTCCATAATCAAGGGTCGCATTGTTCAAGCCGGGATTTGCCTGAGTAAGTACAACTAATGCCAGCAGACCGGTTAACAACACGATTAAAATATTGCTGAGAATCTGGATGTTGCGCGAATTATTGAATTGCATCTTCATCATTTGAGTTGTGAGTTACCTTGAAATGGGCAAACTGAATTATAGCATATCGAAAGAAATCGCTTTCGACGCCCCTTCCAATTTGACATTCCCCTCTCCGCATGATAAACATATGCAAATAAAAATTTACCAAATATAGAAACTCCACGAGAAGCCGCGGACTGAGTATTAACCATATGCACTACACTGTAACAGACAGGAAATTCCAACAGTTTGAAAAAATATGTTAGCCTGTTACGGATTTAAATTATAAAGATATACATCCGCGCCCTGCGCGTGAAAACTATTCTCCTGCCTGCCAATCTGATTGAGATATTGAACAAAATCCCCTTCCGCATCTCCTTGACACCCCACACAATCTACATTTGTAAAGATAAACCAGACCCTGTTATTCCCCCTCAACTGCTTGGCAGAGTTATATAATTTCTGAAGTGTAGGCTTTCCATTAAAATCAGTGCCGGTAATGACGTTTCCAGTATTGAGGCCATAAGAGGCCGCATAGTAAGCGAATGCCGGCCGGGCGCCATGCTCAACGTATACAAGATCGTTCGGGGATTGATTCTCTACAACATATTGCAAAACAGGTTTAATATCCTCGCCCATGGGCGGCGCAAGGAATTTTCGATACCCGTCATAGACCGGCATCCAAAGTGTTAATAGAGCGATACACGCGAAAAATATCACTGCCATTGTTCCACTCGATTTTTGTAAAGACAAGTAGATTTGGCTGAGACCTTCAGCCATCAACAATATGAATAGCGGAACGAGGAAAAGCATGAACCGATCATCCAAGGGATATTCTTGCAAAGCGGCTGCGATCAAGGCCAAACCAAAGGGCAGTAAAATGACCATGGCGATGTTGCGATTCCGGTATGACAAACTCACCACGCCGATCAATCCCAAAGCAGAACAGAGAATAACCAAGTACAGGGAATCAAAGCCCAGACTGGCACCCATCAGCGATAGATAAGTTTTGCCAAACCAATCGAGATTACTCCATGGCGGCAATGGCATAAAGGCGTGACGCCAATAATCCTGAAGGAAACTATTTGCGGTCAGATAGCGCAGCGAAACAAAGTAAACGGCCGCCAGTGCAGATGTCCACAAGACGCCCAAGCCCAAAGTCCAGGCAAGAGGTGTATAGGCTTTTCGATTCAGCTTATCAAAGATCAGCGTCAGCCCAATCCCCGCCAGGATAAATGCCGAAGGGTGCGAAGTCCAGATCGCGATCAAGCCAGTGACGCCGAGCAGGAGAAAGTCTTCGAAGCGCTCGCGCTTGTCAAAGCAGCGAAACGCCAGATAAATCAGCAACAATGCAAACAGCGCATCACTGGAATATTGTTTGAGCTCGGAAGAATAATAGATTAACGACCACGAAATGGCAAATACGAGGACTGCGAACAAACCGGTCGTCCCAAAATAGCGGCGGGCAACCAGATAGATCAAATACAGAGCCAGCAAGCCTGATATGAGCGGGAACAGCCGCAGGATATAATCTTTGTTTCCCAGAAGGACGAGTATCGACTTCTCAATCAACAAAAAACCAATGGGGGCGCCTTGCTCGTAATCCAATGGTTGAGTCAGACCACCAAATGTACGGTTGACCAGATTGAGCGCCAGGTTGGCTTCGTCGTGCCAGAGGGAACGGTCAGCAAGATATTGTCTGAGACGCAGAACAGTTCCCAGAATAATAAATAGCCATCCGATATAATCTGGCTTGACCCACAACTTCAATCGTTTCCACATCGACTTCATTACTGTACCTCTGGGAATTTGAATTCTGATTTTACTATATCGCCTCTGGTTGTCGCACCCGATAATCACAATTTGACATTCCCCTCTCGGCATGATAAACTCTCGCAACGTTCGCTCGCAACAATCGAATAAAATACTCATCCAGAGAGGCTGAGGGACCGACCCGATGAAGCCTCGGCAACCGATGTTAGTCTTGTAGTTAGTTGGTCCGGTGGTCTCGTAGTCAAATGACCAAGCGGCTATCAGACTACAAGACCATGAGACTAATTACGGTGCCAATTTCGGCAGACAACACGTCTGGGAGATGAGAGCTGACTATGCTTTTATGTCGCCTCTCATTTCGAGAGGCGATTTTGTTGCCAGTAATGTAAAGGTAAAATGATGAAGTTCGGTGCGCCGACCTTTGACTAGGATTTCATTTTGTGGCTGTAGAGAAATTGACAAATGCAAAACAAGAATTTGAAGGCACCATTTTTTAATGAATATTTTCCTCGCTACAACAATATGAGCCAGGAGCAGTTAGAGTTCTACAATATCTGGCTGGAAGAAATGCAAAAAGGAACCTTTCTTGATATTCAAGGAAGTCTAGGGTATGTTTTTGTTTATATGTACAGTCTTTCTACATCTGACGATTACGACAAAATTCTTCAACAACTTTTTTTAATCCAAAAGAATTATGGTGAATATACAAAAGTCAACGAGTATTGCAATCGCTGGATTGCCGATTGTTATATCGCCAAAAATCAATTCAAAGAAGCTCTAGTTTACGTTCCCAACGATATTAATATAATCAAGAATGCTAAGGCAAAGTGCGGCTTAGATGAAGTCGTAAAAGCGCATTATGGTGAAATGATTGCAAAAGCTCATCAACACGAACATGATGATGAAATAATCATGGAAATTATATCAATGTACAAAGAATTTGAACGCGAAAATCATGTAGACACAGTGGCTGATTGTATTACTGTCTCTCAAAACCATCGGTATTCACTGTTTCCTGGTGTACCCAGAATACCTACAATGGGAAAAAATGGCGAAATAGATTTAGGCATACAGTCCGATCCTGCGTCTATTGCTAAATACTCAAAAACGTTATTTGGCACAAAACTGGATTTAATATTTGGAATATTGCCTAACTCCGTTACTATTACATTCTATGCATTTGATTTTAGCAAGTTTGAACTTTTCATTCCTAATTGTTTGAAATTGGCCCGCGACAAGATAAATGAAAAATATAAATTATCCACACCCAATAGCAAATACAACAACGACTTTGACAAGTGGTTGTATGAACACCCAAAACGTTTGAGGATATATAACCAAAAGGAAGTTTTTGCTTACGAAAGCTACTATCTTGATGGTTTTGCTAAATGTGAACATCCTATCGACAAACATTACTGGTTGAATTCGCTTGCAAGTTGGTATTATGGGAACAGGGAGTATTCTGGCTTTCTTGAAAAGGCAATTAAATATGGCATCCAAGATATAGAAATTTTTGAATCTTGTATAAAGCAGTATAAGGCAAAAGATTTCAAGGGTCTTACTTCCGAGTTAGGGGTACTACTTAGTTCTTCGAGACTTTCGTCTCCAGAAGAAAATCTCATGAATTCTTTTTCAGATACTGTAAAAAAACTTGCTATTATTTACGAGAAAACAAAACAATATGGAAAGGCTATCGAAATTTGCGAAAGAGCAATAAAACTTGGAATTAAAAGATACTACGACAAAAGGCGGTCTTGAAAGACGCCTTGCGATATTGAGGAAGAAACTATGAATTCCAATCCAATGATGAGTTTTTTTCAAAAACTACGTTTGCCTTTGCGTAGAGGCGAACAAGATATTCACACATTCTTACGTAGTCGCTTTGAAGAATTCGACAACGAATTAGAAACGCTGTTAAGCAATCAGAGTGACGATAAAATTTTTGACCAACAGATTTATAGCGAATTGAAAGAGAGAAGGGAAGCTATCCGCAGTTTTTATCAAGCTATTCTTAACTCCTTCACAGCTTATAGCAACGGAGAAATCTTAGAAGCGCAACAAATTTTTGAAGACAAAATGAATGAAATGCAAGATTACATTGCTTTTCTGAACTTGAAGGGATATAGACTTTTTCGAGTTCAGAACAGGTGATAAGAAACAGAGATATAAGCGAAAAGAGCTTTTTCACATCCCATTTGAAAAAAGGAATTTAATGCGTGCTAATAGATACAGTGTCCCAGGATTTCCGTGCTTATATTTGGGCGCAAGCGCTTACTCGGACAGCGGATTACCACTTTGTTGGTTTGAATGCAACTTACCAAATATGTTCTACGGGGCTGAATTTGAAATAACCAACACGTCCCCTGTTTTCCTTGTCATAGATTTTGTTTATTCACCATTTTCACCGTCAATGGCTAGATGGTATCGAAATCAGGCTCTCAAGAATGCTCCAACGATTATTACTGAATTGCCAAATTTCATAATGACTTATCCTTTAATGGCTGCTTGTTCGTTAATAACAGGCGACAAAAGTGGCGACTATTTTGTTGCTGAGTATGTTGTTCCTCAGATGCTTCTCCTTTGGGCTCGAAACAACAATATATGCAATGGGATCGCTTATCCATCTGCTTCTCAATCTAATGAAACGAGAGCAAACACTTCCTTTAATGTTGCAATACCAGCTAAGTTGATAAAAGAACAGGGCCATTGTCCCAAACTAAAAAAAGAATTCCGGGTCTCTAAACCAAATTTCATAGATATTACTCATGATGTATTTAAATCCATAGACCAAAGGTATATAGATTGTCGAAACGTCATCTATGAAAACCTGCAAACGACAGGTTTAGAACCTTTGCGAGCGATGGTTTCGATCTGCGACAGCTTTATTCTTTTGCATTCAAAGGTAACTGGTGAAAAACAGCCAGATATGTTTCTGATCTATGACTATATTAAGAATTTGAACTTATTTGCAGAGCATTTGAAAAACTTTCAAGAAAACTATATCTCGGACGGGATTGAACAATTTAAGGAGGGCGGTTATGGAAAAGATACAGAATGTATGATTTCATCATACAAAGATGCTTGGGAAAAGTTTATTGAATTTCGAAATTTGATTTCCACATATTGGAATTTCATTCATAAACAATCGCAAATGCCAATACCGGTGTTCAAACATATTTGAGAAGAAGATAACATAACTTCAGGAGACGGCATGACTCATATTTACACCAACCGCTCGTACCTCGACGCCCTCGAAAAGAAAGTCCTCGTCTTCGATGGCGCGATGGGCACAAGTTTACAAAATCAACATCTCACTGCCGAGCATTTCGGCGGCGAGCAATATAACGGTTGCAACGATTACCTCGTCATCTCATATCCCGAAGCCGTGGAAAAAGTCCATCGCTCGTTCCTCGAGGTCGGAGTGGATGTGATCGAGACCAATACTTTCCGCTCGAATCAAATCACGATGAAGGAATACAAACTTCAAGACCGCGTGATCGAGATCAACGAAACGGCGGCAAAATTAGCACGAAGACTTGCCGACGAATACTCAAGGCGCAATACGCAAAACGCAACCGACCATGAACCATCAACCATCAACCATCAACCTCGGTTTGTTGCCGGTTCCATCGGTCCTTCAGGCAAACTTCCCTCTGCCAGCGATCCCGAACTTTCCAATGTCAGCTTCGACGAACTCGCGGATGTTTTTCGCGGACAAGCCGTCGGCCTGATCCGCGGCGGCGTGGACCTTTTGCTCATCGAAACCTCGCAGGACATTCTCGAAGTCAAAGCCGCCATCACCGGAATCCACAAAGCCTTCGACGAGACTCAAATCTATTTGCCGATTCAGGCTCAGGTCACGCTCGACACGACCGGACGCATGTTGCTCGGCACCAACGTCGAAGCCGCGCTTGCCATCCTCGAAGGTCTCGGCATTGATGTCATCGGTCTCAACTGTTCCACCGGACCCGAGCACATGCGCGAGCCCATCCGCATCCTCGGCGAACAATCCACGCTTCCTGTTTCTTGCATTCCCAACGCGGGACTTCCGCTCAATGTGGATGGTCAAGCCGTTTATCCGCTCGAACCCGAACCGTTTGCGAATGATCTTTATGAATTCGTGACCAAGCACAACATTTCGATTGTCGGCGGATGCTGCGGGACAACTCCCGAACATTTGAAATTGTTAGTGGATAAATTGAACGCGCATCCGCATCCCGCCCGCCCGCATCATTCGGACCCGAAGCTGGCTTCCGCCATGTCGGCAACTCTCATGCGACAAAATCCTCCGCCAACCCTGCTCGGCGAACGATGCAACGCCCAAGGCTCGCGCAAATTCAAGAAGATGCTGCTCGAAGAAGATTACGATGGCATTTTGGAATTGGCGCGCCAACAAGTGGAAGGCGGCGCTCATGCTCTTGATATTTCCTGCGCGGTCACCGAACGTCCCGATGAAGTTGAACTCATGCGCCATGTTGTCAAGAAGCTTGAGATGGGCGTGGATGTTCCTTTGGTCATTGACACAACAGAATTGGACGTGCTTGAAACCGCGCTCAAGACCGCGCCCGGACGATGCTTGATTAACTCAACTCATCTCGAAGCCGGTCGCACCAAAGCTGATAAAGTTTTCAAACTCGCCAAAGTACATAACGCGGCTGTCATCGTATTGACCATTGATGAAAACGGAATGGCAAAGACGCGCGAGAAAAAACTCGAAGTCGCCAAACGCATCTATGATATTGCTGTGAATGAACATGGCTTGAAACCAGAAGATTTAGTTTATGATGCCCTGACGTTTACTCTAGCAACCGGCGATGCAGAATTCATCAACTCCGCGATTGAAACCATCGAAGGCATTCAACTCATCAAACAAAATCTAGCCGGTGTAATGGCTTCCTTAGGCGTGAGCAATCTATCGTTTGGTCTTGCACCGCAAGCGCGACCGGCGTTGAACTCGGTGATGCTTTATCATTGTGTGCAAGCCGGGCTCGATATGGCGATTGTCAATCCTGCCCAAGTCAAACCGTATGCCGAGATTGATGCTACCGAACGCGAACTGGCGGAAGATTTGATCTTCAATCGTCGTGCCGACGCGTTGCAAAGATACATCGAATATTATGAAAAGGTCACGCCCACCGAACAAGCGGCTGCATCGAATCCCACCGAAGGCATGACGCCCGAACAGCGTTTGCATTGGTCAATTCTTCATCGTCATAAAGAAGGTGTCGAAGCAGATATTGATGATGCAATCGCGGCACACGTTGCTCCTCTCCCAATGGGAGAGGGCAGGGTGAGGGAGAAAGAATTTAAGATCAATTCTCCTATTCCAGATGCATTGCTTGAACACGTTCGTGAACTTCGGCAAAACGCCACTGATGCAGAAAAGTTAATGTGGCAACTCCTTCGCAATCGCGGAGTTCATGATGCCAAGTTCCGCCGACAGCATCCAATCGCCAGTTACATTCTTGATTTCTATTGTCACGAATCAAGATTGGCAATTGAACTCGATGGGAGTGGTCACCTTGAAAGCAAACAAGCAGCATACGATGAAGAACGCACAAAGATTCTGAACGAACAAGGCATTCGAGTTTTAAAGTTTTGGAATAGTGATGTTCTAAATAAAATAGAAGATGTGCTAAAAGAGATTTGGATTGCTTTAGAGGAGGCTTCTGCTTCATCCCTCATCCCTGCCCCTTCCCCCGAGGGGGGAAGGAAGCAATTCCCAACTAAACATGAAGCTGCTGTTGACATTCTCAATACCGTTTTGCTTCCTGCGATGAAAGAAGTCGGCGACAAATTCGGCGCGGGCGAATTGATTCTGCCTTTTGTATTGCAATCTGCCGAGGTAATGAAGAAAACCGTTGCCCATCTCGAAAATTATTTAGAAAAGAAAGAAGGCGTCACCAAAGGTACAGTTGTCATTGCCACAGTTTATGGTGATGTGCACGATATAGGAAAGAATCTCGTCAAAACGATTCTTGTTAACAATGGCTATACCGTGATTGATCTTGGCAAGCAAGTCCCCGCAGAGGCCATTATTACTAAAGCCGTTGAAGTCAATGCCACCGCGATTGGATTAAGCGCGTTGTTGGTTTCTACATCCAAGCAAATGCCATTGATTATCAATGAACTGCATCGCCGTAATTTAAAATTCCCGGTGCTGGTTGGCGGCGCGGCCATCAATCGCCGGTTTGGAAGAAGAATCTTATTCACAGAAGATGGCGAAGCTCACAAACCTGGTGTGTTTTATTGTAAGGATGCGTTCGAGGGACTCGAAACGATGGATAAACTCATTGACCCTGAACGCAAAACCGCGTTGCTTGAACAAGTCCGCAAGGAGGCAGACTTGGAAATGGGGCGCGTCTCACAGGTGCCCGGTCACCGCAAGACAACGGCGACCCGTTCAACGGTCGAAGCCGAAGCGATTGCGCATCCGCTGAAGTGGGGTCAACGCGTCGTCAAGGATATGCCGCTCGAGATCGTCTTGAAGCATCTCAGTCTCAATGAGCTATACCGTCTTTCGTGGGGCGCAAAGAATACACACGGCGCGGAATGGGATAAACTCAAAGCTGAATTCGATGCGCGTTTGCAGAAGATGACCAAAGATGTGTTGCGCTTCAAATGGCTCAAGCCGCAAGGCGTTTACGGATTCTTCCCATGTCAATCGGATGGAGATGAATTGATCATCTATGATCCCAATACCATTAACTCCGCTTCACCTGATGAGTTAACGCGCTTCGCTTTTCCGCGCCAACCATATGACGATCATCTCGCACTATCTGATTATTTTGCATCGGCTGATTCTGGAAAAATGGATGTGATCGCATTTCAAATCGTAACGGTCGGACAGGAAGCTACGGAACGCTTCGATCAATTGCAAGCCAAAGGCGATTACTCTGAAGCATACTTCACGCACGGTCTCGCCGTTCAAACCGCCGAAGCAACCGCTAATTATCTGCATCGGCACATTCGCCGCGAGTTGGGCATCGGCGAGGAGCAAGGAAAGCGTTACTCATGGGGTTATCCCGCCGTTCCTGAATTGGAGGATCATAAAAAGGTTTTTGAGTTATTGCCCGCTGTTGAAACAGAACTCGGCATGACTCTCTCCGCAGCGTATCAGTTGATTCCCGAACAGTCCACAGCGGCGATCATCGTCCATCACAAGGATGCCAAGTATTATAGCGTTGGCGAATCGCGCGTGGAACAGTTGATGAAGAACTAACGGAAACAAGGTTTTCGATGTCCAGGAAAATTCTCTCCTATGAATACACTCCAATCATCGCCCTGCTGATCCTGTGTCTGCTCGTGGGAATCTTCACCGTAAAAGATTACGGCGAAAGTTGGGATGAACCGCCTATCTATGATTATGCCGACTACTCTTTCCAGGCATACCAGTATATTTTGCATCCGCAGGATTTACAGCTATTTCCCACTTTTTCAATGAACCTGAATGTTTACGGGCCGGCATATTTCATGCTCGCTGATGCTTCATCCAACGTGATCAAACTGTTGGATCCATCCCTTTCAGCGATCACGGCTCGACATTTTGTTTACTTTTCCACATTTCTAACAAGTATCCTGATGTTGTATTTAGTGTCAAGGCGCTGGATGAGCAAGTGGGCCGCATTTGGCGCTGCTCTCCTGTTCGCTTCCCAGCCGCTGATCTGGGGTCATTCATTTATAAATCCCAAAGATCTTCCCTTCATGGTGTTTTTCCTGGCCAGCATCTACTTCGGTCTTCAAATGGTAGATGCCTCTCCGAACTCAAAGTGGCGATGGCTCGTTCCGGCCGGGATCATTTTGGGGTTGACAATTTCCATCCGGGTGATCGGCCCATTGGCGGGACTCCTTGTTCTAATACATGCAGTCATCAAATTTCCCAGAAAAATATGGACCACCATTCCTTATTATTCCCTGATCGCAGGCATCACCGCATACTTGACGTGGCCCTATTTATGGAAAGCGCCAATCGCCAACTTCTTCAACAGCATCAAAGTCATGTCCGATTTCCCCGAAACAGCCCTAGTTTTATTTATGGGAAGATTATATCCAGCAAATCAGTTACCTCGAAGATTTTTTCCCACCCTGCTCGGTTTACAATTGACCGAACCGGCGTTGATCCTCATCGCGATTGGTTTCGCAGTTTCCCTATGGCTTTTCATCAAAGGCAAAAAAAGAGAACCCATCCTGTTGTTTGCAGGATGGTTTCTGGCTCCAGCTCTTTGGATCATGCTGTCCCACAGCAATTTATACGATAATGCCCGTCAATTATTATTCCTGTGGCCGCCGCTCTTTATGCTGGCTGGACTAGGAATTGATCAATTGATGACCCTTATCAAACTCCCTATTTTGAACGCAGCCTTTCTGATCGTCATGGCTCTGCCCGGCATTTATGCTGGCATTCAACTTCATCCTTATGAGTATATCTATTACAACAGCTTGATTGGAGGCGTCCTAGGAGCCTATCGTAAATTCGAGTTGGATTACTGGGCTACATCCTTCCAGAAATCCATACAATACATTAACGAGAATGCAGAACCCGGAACGACAATTGCGATGTCTATTGGCAGCAGACAGGTTGTCAGGGAGTATGCCAGGCCTGATCTTTCAATTGGTGTCACCAACAATTTGAATGTACCTCAAAGCCAGCCCTACTATATACTTTCTTCAACACGCGCCAACCAAGATCTTACTTATTGTAAGAATATCAAAATAGTTTTTGCTGTCCAAAGAGAAGGCGCCCTTCTATCTTATGTCAAACAAGTAATCCCGGGACAAACCTGCAAGTAGGTGTCCTTATTTATTAAACACTGGCGCATTTAAGTTGATGAAAACATAATAAAATGAAACTCCCGATGTTTAAGAAATTCTCTCTTTTGAATACACTCCAATCATTGCTTTGATAATCCTATGCCTGATCGTAGGAATCGTCACCTTAAAGGATTACGGCGAAAGCTGGGATGAGCCGCCCATCTACAATTATGCCGACTACTCTTTCCAAGCCTACCAATATATTTTGCATCCACAGGATTTACAGTTATTTCCCGGGGATTTGAATAATTATGGGCCGGCATATTTCATGATGGCGGATGCTTCATCCAGAATGATCCAATTATTGATGCCATCCCTTTCAACCATCACAGCTTGGCATTTTGTTTACTTCTCCACCTTCCTAACCAGCATCTTGATGTTGTATTTATTATCCAGACGCTGGATGAGCAAGTGGGCCGCATTTGGCGCTGCTCTCCTATTCACTTCCCAACCGCTGATCTGGGGTCATTCATTTATGAATCCCAAAGATCTTCCCTTCATGGTGTTTTTCCTGGCCAGCATCTACTTCGGTCTTCAAATGATTGATGCCTCCCAAAACTCAAAATGGAAATGGCTCATCCCAGCCGGAATCATTTTGGGATTGACGACTTCCATCCGAGTGATTGCTCCTTTTGCTGGTCTGATCGTTCTGATCTATGCGGTCCTCAAATTTCCCCGAAAAGCATTGACCATCATTCCCTTTTATTCCCTCATCGCAATCGTCACCGCATACCTGACTTGGCCCTATTTATGGAAAACGCCAATCGCCAACTTCTTCAACAGCATCAAAGTCATGTCGGCGTTTCCAAATATTGTCCCAGTTCTATTTATGGGACAGGTTTATTCAGCAAATCAATTGCCTCGAAGGTTTTTCCCCACCCTGCTCGGTTTACAATTGACCGAACCAGCACTGATCCTCATCACGATTGGTTTCGCAGTTTCATTGTGGCTTCTCATCAAATGCAAAAACAAGGAACCCATCCTCCTGTTTGCGGGTTGGTTCTTGGTTCCAGCATTTTATATCGTTCTATCCCATAGCAATTTATATGATAACGCCCGTCAATTATTATTTCTGTGGCCGCCGCTCTTTATGCTGGCTGGACTAGGAATTGATCAATTGATGACCCTTATCAAACTCCCCTTCCTAAATGCAGCCTTATTGATCGTCATCGCCTTACCTGGCATTTATGCTGGCATTCAACTTCATCCGTATGAGTATATTTATTACAACAGCTTGATCGGAGGCGTCCCAGGAGCCAATCGCAAATTCGAGTTGGATTACTGGGCGACGTCCTTCCAGAAATCCATACAATACATCAACGAGAATGCAAAACCAGGGACAAGAGTCGTAATGGTTATTGGCAACAGACAAGTTATCAAGGAATATGCCAGGCCTGATCTTTCAATTGGTGTCACCAACAATTTGAATGTACCTCAAAGCCAGCCCTACTATATACTTTCTTCAACACGCGCCAACCAAGACCTTCCTTATTGTAAAAATATTAGAATAGTCTTTGCTGTTCAAAGAGACGGAGCTCTATTGTCCTACGTCAAACAAGTGACCCCCGGACAAACCTGCAAATAAAATGTCCAGGTGTTAAAAAGACTGCAAGCACTCCGGCTGCATATACGTTGATTCCCGAAAAATCCACAGCGGCGATCATCGTGAATTATACCCAAGCAAAGTATTATTCGATTGGTGAAGGCCGTGTAGAACAATTGTGAAGTAAGATTAAGTACAAAATGAAAAAACTCCTTCGCTCCGAACAATTTTTCATTATCGCTCTGCTTATTATCATTTTGGTGATTGGCTTATTCACGCTTACAAACTTCGGCAAATCATGGGATGAACTTCAATTCTTCAAGTATGCTGATCACGCGCTTGCCTCTTACACAACATGGCTTACAAGCGCGCAGATCATCGTCACCGGCAACACGTACGATAACTATGGTCCTGCCTTCGTCATGTTCACGGCGTTGGTCGCACGCGGGCTTCACTCCATCAATCCGGGCTGGCTGATCTCCGATCTTCGCCATTTCGTTTATTTTCTCACCTTCGTCGCGGGCATTTATGCTTTTTATGTTCTTGCCCGCCGCTGGATGAGTGTTTGGGCCGCGTTCGCCGCGACGCTTCTCTTCGCCGCCCAGCCTGTCTTCTGGGGACATGCTTTTATCAGTCCGAAAGATATTCCCTTTCTCAGCGCATTCCTCATCAGCCTCGTCTTGGGATTACGCATGGCAAACTCGCAACCTGCGATCCACGGACGACTGCCGCGCGCCTTGATCTGGATTACTGGCTTCTGGGTACTTTCGCTGCTATTTATTTTCTTCACGCCTCAATTTCTAGATAACGGGCTGGCTTCGCTGATACGAAACGCTTCCTCTGAATCCCAAAGTTTTCTCGGTGGTCTGCTCCGGAATCTCTCCTCCAGCTTTGGCAGAACAAAAGTGGATATATATGTTCAAAGGGTATTGGTAGCATTGATATGGCTCAAGCTGATTTATCTGATCGTCAGCGCGATTTTGATTGGCTTACTTTATCGAAAACAATTCCCTGAGGCTTTTAAACTTTTCAGTTGGAATATTTTGTCGGCAGGCATCGCACTTGGTTTAACAACTTCCATTCGCATCCTCGGCCCGCTGGTTGCCCTCTTGGTAGTAATCTACGCCTGGCAAAAAGGAGGCAAAAAATCAGGGCCAATGCTTTTAGTATATGCTGGTATTTCATTAGGTGTAATGCTTGTCACATGGCCCTACCTCTGGCCCAACCCGCCCGCGCGATTGGTCGAGAGTTGGCATGTCATGTCGCAATATCCGTGGCCGGGACAAGTGCTATTCAACGGGCAGTATTATCACTCTGCCGATTTGCCTCGTTCCTATCTTCCGGTTTTGCTGGCAATCCAAATCACTGAACCAATATGGCCTTTGTTCTTTTTGAGTCTTGCTTTGCTTTGGAAAAATAAATATCTTTTGATCGCTATGCTATTATGGTTTGTTTTGCCATTAGCCGCATTGATCATTTCGCGCTCACCGTTGTATGATAACTTCCGTCAGGTCATTTTCATCTTACCGCCGGTATTCTTCGTCTGTGGCTTGGGCGTGGACTGGCTCTTTCAACGTCTCCGCCAGCCTATCGTCCGAGGCTTGATCGTAGCCGCGCTGGTTCTTCCAGGAATCATCGCGGGCATCCAACTGCATCCTTATGAATATATCTATTACAACAGTTTTATCGGCGGTGTGCCCGGCGCGCAGGGACGCTTCGAGTTGGAATACTGGGCTACCTCATATCGAGCCGCAATGAATTATGTCAACTCTGTTGCACCCGCCAATGGAAAAATTTTTGTTGCCGGCCCATCCTACATTGCGGCGATTTATGCGCGCCATGATTTGAGAATTTATATGGATATTGACATGAACACTCAAGTCTTTGATTACGCCATCATCACCACGCGTTACGGAGTGAATCAAACAGATTTCCCCAATGCACCTGTGGTTTATGCCATTGAACGCGAGGGCGTTCCTTTAACTGTAATCAAGAAGATTGGACATTGAGATGAATTTACTGGAACAATTGAAAAGCAACACTGTGCTGGCTGACGGTGCGATGGGCACGATGTTGCATAGCCGCGGGATCAGTTTTGAAAAATGTTTCGATGAATTGAATCTTACCAATCCTAGCGCGGTTGCAGGCATCCATCGAGAATATATCGAAGCAGGCGCACAAATCATATTGACCAACACCTTTGGCGCCAATCGCTTCAAGTTAAGCAAACATGGACTGGATCGGAAAATTGTTGAAATCAACCAGGCAGGCGTTGAACTTGCCAAGCGCGTCGCCGCGGCTTCACTCAAAAATGTTTTGATCGCGGGCGACGTTGGACCATTGGGTGTACGCATCGCGCCGTTTGGACGCGTCAAACCGGAACAAGCGCGCCTCGCATTCGCTGAACAAATCGAAGCGTTATGTGGAGCGGGTGCCGATTTAATTGTGATCGAAACGATGAGCGATCTGTATGAGATTCAGGAAGCAATCAAAGCTGCAAAGCAAGTTTGTTCATTGCCGTTGGTCGCATCCGTTACCTTTACGCGCGATGACCGAACATTATTGGGCGATGATCCGATGAAAGTGGCGCGCACGCTCAATCAGTCCGGCGCAGACGTGATTGGCGTCAATTGTTCCGGCGGGCCAGCGCAACTTTTGAGAATCATTAGGCAAATGCGTCAAGCAGTTCCCGATGGAAAGTTTTGGGTCAAGCCAAATGCAGGCTGGCCCGAACAAGTCGGCGGGCGCATTATGTATCCGGCTGACCCCGATTACTTCGGCGATTATGCCCTTTCGTTCCGCGAAGCCGGTGCGAGCATTGTCGGCGGATGTTGCGGCACTACGCCTCAACACATCGCGGCAATGAGAAAAGCCCTCGATACTGGGCCGCAAATCAATCCATCGCATATCACGATGCTACCCACGGAAGAAATCAGCGAGACGGCGCAGGAACAACCGACTCAATTCGCACAAAAACTTGCACAGGGAAAATTTGTCATCTCCGTTGAAATGGATCCGCCACACGGAACTCTCGACATATAAACTTATCGCAGGCGCTTCACTCCTGACTGAAGCCGGCGCGGACGTCATCAATGTTGCCGACTCCCCGATGGCGCGCATGAGAATGTCAGCATGGGCAGTTTGCGATGTGGTGCAACGCCGCGTTAATGTGGAGACCACACTTCATTTCCCAACGCGGGGACGAAATTTACTGCGCGTTCAGGGCGATTTATTAGCCGCGCACGCGTTGGGCATCCGCAACGTGTTCGTCATCATGGGCGATCCGACTGCAGTTGGCGATTATCCCGAAGCGATGGATAATTACGATCTCGTGCCATCAGGTTTGATCAAACTTATCAAGCAGGGATTCAACGAAGGTGTAGATCACTCCGGCACGAGCATCGGTCAGCCGACGAATTTCTTTGTCGGCGCGGCGTTGAATTTATGTGCGCCAGAACCGGAGCAGGAGATCAAGAATCTGCAGAGAAAGATTCGGGCAGGCGCGGACTTCTTTTAACGCAACCGATTTATCGTCCCGAAGATGAAAGCGGATTTTTATCCACCTATGAAAACAAGCATGGGAAATTGGAAAAGCCTGTATTGGTCGGCATCCTGCCATTAGTCAGTTTGAAACACGCCAACTTTTTAAATCATGAAGTGCCCGGTATTTCCATTCCGGATAAAATCATTCAACGAATGGAGAAAGCTGGCGAACATGCCGCTGAAGAAGGAGTGCGCATCGCGGTAGAATTAATTGAGCAGATCAAACCCTGGGTGCATGGCGTTTACATCATGCCGCAATTCAGCCGCTTTGATTTGATCGCAGAGATCATTGATAAAGTTAAAAGAACAGAAATGAACATCAGGCTTATCTTTCAACGATTGATGCTCGCTGGAATTATTGTAGCGAGCATTTATTTCGGCTTTCAAAATCTCCACGCCGCGATCGCGGTTGGAAATCTTAACAACGATCCAGTGACAGAATGGGAGGTTCGTTTTCAACCAGTCAAAAAACTTTTGCCCTTCCAGCGCGGCGTGGTTGGTTATATAACAAACTCCGACGTGCCCGGCGCGAGCTATGATGTTAACAACGAAGACGGTGAATATACGCTGACGCAATACACCATGGCTCCCATCATTCTGGTACGCGGCGACAACGAGGAATGGACAATAGCCAGCTTGAACAGCAAAGCCTATCAAATCTGGAGTCAATCCAATCAGGGACAATTCCGCGTCATTTCGCTGAACGATAATTTATATTTGCTCCACAGGCTAACTCCATGACTTTGCTATCCATCTTGGTATTCTTGCCTTCGGTATTATCCGGCATATTGATTATTCATTTGCTGTGGCCCGAACGCGGCTGGAAAGTTATTTGGGTTAAAGTATTCCTCGGCATTGGGTTGGGACTTGGACAAGCCTCGCTGTTGGATTTTATCTATATGCTTTTGTTTTCCAAAGAAAATGGATTCTTCTTTTTCCAACTAGCACTCTTCGTTTGTTTGTTGATTGTAGTCGTCCTACGCGAAAGGAAACATCTTCAACTCACGCCCCCTCGGATTCAATTGAGTCGTCTGCAAATCATTTTGTTTGCAGGGCTATTAATAGTAATGATCTTATCCGCATTGAGCGCGGTCAATGTGTGGGCGCGTGAGCCGCATGGTGCATGGGACGCGTGGATGATGTATAACCGCGCTGCGCGCTTTATCTACCGCGACCAACCCGGCTGGCTGGGATCGTTCTCGCGTCAAATGGATCCGATCTTTCACGCGGATTATCCGTTGCAACTTGGCATGGACATTGCCTGGGCCTGGCAGGCTGTTAATCAGGAAACTCAGCGCGTTCCAATCGTATTAAGCGGAACTCTTTATGCTTGCCTGCGCGGGATTGCTCGGTGCTTCGCTGAACCTGACAAAGAGTCTCGGTCAGGCGAGCATAAGCTTGATCCTTCTGCTTGGCTCATCTCTCATTGGAAACGAAGGCGCATCGCAACGAGCCGATCTCCCCTTGGCATACTTTTTTCTAAGCACAGTCGTATTGATTTATTTGTATGCCTCTTCGAAAAAGCCGGGCTTATTGATCTTGGCTGGCTTCATGGCTGGTCTCGCGGCGTGGACAAAGAACGAAGGCAGTCTCTTTGTTCTGGTTACATTGCCAGTTTTGTTCATCGCATTCTTTCGTCAATACCCTTGGCGTGTGCTCGGATGGTATGTGCTGGGTTTGGCTTTTCCGTTGATCATCGTTCTATACTTCAAAGAATTTCTTGCGCCGCCCAGCGATGTGCTAAGCAGTGGTATTACACGTTCGATCCAGCAAGTGCTGGATGTATCACGACATATCACGATATTAAAGTCCGCAGGCGCAGACATCCTTTCGTTTGGCGGATGGGGCATTGGCATTCTGCCCATCCTACTCGTTTATGCTCTCATCTTCAAACCCGCTCCATTCTCAGACCTTCGGCCCGCTTATTTAGCAATCGGCTTGATCCTCATCCTGCAAACACTCGGCTATTATGGCATCTATTTGATCACGCCGTATGATTTGCAATGGCATATAGACTTTTCTCTCAGTCGACTCGTGTTTCAACTCTATGTGCCGTTTCTCTTTCTGTTCTTCACAATCGTTACAGACGTCGAGAAAGCATTAGCGGTAAAATAGTCACCAAATGCTTCTCACCATTGACGTTGGCAACACCAACCTAACTCTTGGTCTTTACGAAGACAAACAACTCGGTATGCATTGGCGCCTCGCCACGGACCAAGCACGCATGCCTGATGAATATGGGCTGCAACTGCTTGGCTTGCTTGAACATGCGGGAAAAACTCCCGCTGATTTGATCGGCATTAGTTTGTCTTCCGTGGTTCCGCAGTTGACCAGCCGCGTCGTTCAGGCTTGCCGCGAATATTTAAAGCAAGAACCGTTTATCATCGACACGGGCGTCAAGACCGGAATCCGAATCCGCTATGAAGACCCGAGGGCGGTCGGCGCGGATCGCGTCTGCGACGCGGTAGCGGTGATGAACCTTTACGGCGGTCCTGCCTGCATCATTGACTTCGGCACAGCCACCACATTCAACGCGTTGACCAAAGATGGCGAATATCTCGGCGGCGCGATCACCGCTGGTATCAACCTCGCGGCAGATTCGCTCTTCACGCATGCCGCAAAACTTCAGCGCATTGATCTTCAACGCCCACCATCCATAATTGGACGCAACACAGTTCATGCCATGCAGTCAGGATTGCTCTTCGGATATGTGAGCATGGTCGAGGGAATGGTGACCCGTTTCCGGTCCGAGTTGGGAAGCGATATGAAAGTTGTCGCCACGGGTGGTCTCGCAGAACTCATTGCAAAGGAAACCAAAGCCATTAATATCCTCGCACCATGGCTTACACTGGAGGGCTTGCGAATTCTGTGGGAATTGAATCGAAATTAAAGCCCAATAAATAAAATTTCTGCATGCGCAGATTGGGGTACAATGCAACGTTCGCTTTTTGATAAGGAAAAAATGAATCATCGCATCTCTATCATTGTTTTGATGACCGCGCTTCTTGCTGGTTGCAGTGGAATGGTTTTTGACGCGCCTACAGCTACCGCGACACAAACCGCTTCGCCTCTACCTCCGACTGAAACGGCTACTGTTACTCCAACGCCTTCCATCACCCCGACGTTTACCGAAACTCCGATCCCAACCCCAACATGGATATCGCAAGGACCGGATCGCGTTCAAGTCCCGATATTGCTATATCATCATATCCTTGTCTCACCACCTGGCAGTTCATTTTGTGTTCCTGTAGATCCGTTTTGTCTGCCGCCTGATAAACTTGACGACCAACTCAAGTTGCTTCACGATTGGGGATATACGACGATCACAACCACAATGCTGGTACAAGCCATTACGCAAGGCGCATTGCTTCCCCCGCATCCCATTATTCTCACCTTTGATGACAGCAATGAGGATAACTACACCAACGCCTTTCCGATTATGAAAAAATATGGTTTTACAGGAGTGCTTTACGTTGTGGGTACCTATATTGACCATCCCAATTATTTGACGACGGATCAAATCAAAGAGATGGCTACCGCAGGCTGGGAAGTCGGAAGCCATAGCATGACCCACCAAAATTTAACTATCATGACCGATGATCAACTACGCTATGAAATTGTAGATTCAAAAAAGTATTTGGAACAACAACTTGGGGTTCCCATACTTACCTTTGCTTATCCGTTCGGCGGAGAGAATAGCGCTGTGACAGATTATGTGCATTTTGCGGGATATATTGCCGCAATGGGTGCTGAAGGTTGCAATTATGTTGAAAATCAGGGCAAGAGCAACTTATTTGATCTACAGCGATGTGATATTGCAGGAAGCGAGGACGCGAAGACTTTCATCCGCTTCCTGCCATGGCTTGGCGATCCATCCTTTATTCCGACCGATACGCCAACGCCCACTGCCACTCCATCGCACACGCCCGTTCCGACATGGACGATGTATCCAACCAGCACATCGTGGAAAGCAACTAAGACACCAACGCCATAGTATTTTTGTTGGTCTTGACATCATCTCGTTTTTGAAGATAATTACACTAACAAATCAAAGGCAATGAAAGAGGAAAGTAATCTGGCATAAGCCGACAGAGAGGCGCAGGAGCAACGCTGAAACCTGTGCTCGATAGAAGTCAGTTGAAGTTCCCTCTTGAGCTGTCGGGTGAACGGTATTGACATAGTATATTGTGTCCTTACAAGTAGTCCGAACCGCTTCTCAACGTTATACGAGATGCTGATGTTAGTCAGTATAAAGTGGATTGCATTGCGATCAATTTGGGTGGTACCACGGGACGCATAAGCGCCTCCCGTCCCATTGCGGGCGGGAGGTTTTTATTTTCGGAATATGATATTCGAATGACGAATATCGAATAACGGAGGTTTGAATGCTTGATGAATTAAGTGAGATCGAAAAATCCGCGTTGGATGCGTTGCAATCCGTGGATAACGAATCATCCCTCGACGCGTGGCGGGTGACTCATCTCGGACGCAGTTCGGCGCTGATGCAAGTTTTCAGCGGACTGGGCGCGTTATCAAAAGAAGAGCGTCCAATAGTGGGACAAGCCGCGAATCGCGTGAAGGCCGCTATAGAAGCCACGCTGGCTGAGAAAACGGAAGCCATTAAAAAGTCCGCGTTGGAACGTTCGTTGAATGAAGAAAAACTGGATGTGACTCTGCCTGGTCGTTCAATTCATCAGGGACGCTTGCATCCATCCACCCAACAGTTGCGACGCGTCTTGTCCATTCTGGCTGACATGGGATTCCAAGTCTATACGTCGCGCGAAGTGGAAACGGACGCGATGAACTTTCAGTTGCTCAACTTCCCGCCGCATCATCCGGCACGCGATATGCAGGACTCGTTATATGTGGTAACCGAAGAACGCGGCGATAATCCAATTCTATTACGCACCCACACTTCACCCGGACAAATACACGCGATGCGCCAGTTCGCCACGATGAATCCAAAAGGACCCGCCGCCGATTCGGATTGCTTTGCCCGGCATGTGTTTTCGTGCCGAACAAATCACACCCCGCTCTGAAGTGCAGTTCAACCAAGTGGAAGGATTGGCAGTTGGCAAGGGCATCACATTCAGCGACTTGAAAGGCACGCTCATCGAGTTTGCCCATCGCATGTTTGGACAGAATGTGCGTACGCGTTTCCGCGCTTCATATTTTCCATTCACGGAACCATCCGCCGAAATGGATGTGGAATGCTTTGTGTGCGGCGGAACAGGTTGCGCAGTTTGCAAGAATTCAGGCTGGCTTGAAATTCTTGGCTCCGGCATGGTGCATCCAATCGTCCTGCAAAACGGTGGATACGACCCGAAGATTTATTCCGGCTTTGCGTGGGGCATGGGACCGGAACGCCAGTTGATGCTGCGCTACAAGATCGAAGACATTCGTTATTTCTGGGGAAACGATATTCGTTTCCTTGAACAATTTTAGGAGGCCGGAATGAAGTTACCTATTTCCTGGCTAAAAGATTTCATTGACCTCGATGGTCTGTCCGTTGAAGAAATCGCTCGCAAGTTGACCCTCGCTGGACTCGAAGTGGATGAGATCCAATATATTGGCTTGACCTTGCCAGCTTATGGCAAAGGCGAAAAGCATGAATTCAAAACCAGCGGCATTGCGTGGGATAAAGATAAAATCGTTGTGGCTGAAATTTATGAAGTGAAACCGCATCCCAACGCGGACCGATTGACTCTTCTCGAGCTATTCGACGGTCAACAAAATCAAGTTGTGTTGACCGGTGCGCCCAACCTCTTTCACTTGAAAGGCACGGGCAAATTAGCGAAGCCGATCAAGGTTGCATACGCCAAAGAAGGCTCGACACTCTATGATGGTCACGCCGAAGGATTCCAACTAACCACACTCAAGCGCGCAAAAATACGCGGCGTAAATTCGTATTCGATGGTTTGTTCAGAAAAAGAACTTGGGATTACCGAAGAGCATGAAGGCATCATTCTGCTTGACGATGATGCACCGGTTGGTATGCCGCTTGCGGATTACATGGGCGATGCGGTTTTGGATATTAGCATCCTGCCCAACATGGCGCGCAATGCCAACGTGATCGGTGTGGCGCGTGAACTTGCCGCGTTGACCGGACGCGAATTCAAGAAGCCAACCATCAAATTCAAAACGTCGGGCAAATCAATCGAAGGACTTGTTTCAATTGAAATTACCAATCCCGAACTCAACCCGCGCTTTGTGTTTGGATTGATTCGCAATGTTGAAATTAAACCCAGCCCTTACCAAATCCAGCGCCAACTCAAACTGGCGGGCATGCGTCCCATTAACAACATCGTGGACGCGACGAATTACGCCATGCTCGAACTCGGTGAGCCACTTCACGCTTTCGATTATGATGTTTTGAAAGAACGAGCAAACAAAAAGCCGATCAAGATTATCACGCGTCCGGCAAAAGATGGTGAGAAGCTCATCACACTCGATGGTGCTGATCGAAAACTTACCTCCATGAATATACTCGTTTGCGATGAAAAAGGTCCGCTGTCCATCGCAGGTGTGATGGGTGGTGCAGAAAGTGAGGTGTATGATGCATCGAAGGAATTGCTCGATCCAAGAGGCATCGAATTGCAAGCTAGCGAGACGACACCTCAAGGCAAGATCAGCATGCGAGGCCACAGCACAACCAATATTTTGCTCGAAGGCGCGGCATGGAACTTCATCAATATCCGCCGCACTGCGAAGCAACATAATCTGCCGTCCGAAGCATCATTCCGATTCTCGCGCGGCGTTCATCCCGCGCTTGCGGAAACAGGTGTCAAGCGCGGACTGCAACTTATGTTGCAATGGTCAAATGGAAATATCGCGCCTGGTCTTGTGGACGAATATCCACTCAAGCCGAAGGATCCAACCATCACCATCACACCACACGATGTGAAACGCTTGCTGGGCATTGATCTCACTACCAAACAAATCGCGGATTCATTGGAACGTCTTGAATTCAAATGCACAGTGGAGAAGAGCAAAGTCAAAGCCAAAGTGCCGCCGCATCGCATGGATATCGGAACCGGCGTTATTGGACTCGCTGATGTGCTCGAGGAAGTTGCGCGCGTCTATGGCTATGATCGCATTCCATCCACGACCATGGCAGATCAATTACCACCTCAGATTGGCAATCCGATTCACGAATGGGAAGAACGATTGCGCGACTTGCTTGTCACACTTGGCTTCGACGAAGTGGTCACTTATCGTCTCACGTCCATCGAAAGCGAAGCGCGGCTTGGCATCACCGGTGACTACGTTCGCATCGCCAACCCGATTGCGCCGGAAAGGAGCGTGTTGCGCCGCAGTCTCATCGCGTCCGTGCTGGATGTGATGGAACATAATATCCGCTTGGGCGAATCACTGGCGTTCTTTGAAATCGGTTCGATCTTTGAGCCAGTCAAAAACGATTTACCCAATGAGCCGCGCAGGCTTGCCATTGCGATGAGTGGCCTGCGCGAGGCGACTACATGGGATGTAAAAGATACAACTACATTTGATTTTTACGATATCAAGGGACGCATCGAACTCCTGTTGAGCGGACTCCGTTATACCAACATTTCCTACTCATCAACTGACTCCGTTAAATTCCTGCATCCCGGAAAAGCTGCGGAAATAAAAATCAACGATCAATTCATTGGCGTGTTTGGTGAGTTACATCCGCTCGTCAAAGAGAAATATGAATTGGGCGATTCGCCGATGCTCGTCGCAGAATTTGATCTCGAAACTTTACGCGTATTGAATCCAACTTATGGCATCATGCCCGTCCCTGAGTTCCCGCCAGTATTAGAAGACATTGCCATCATCGTGGATGAATCAGTCGCCGCGTCGCGCATCGAAGCGTTGATCCGCCAAACGGGCGGAAAGAGCGTGACGAATGTCCACTTGTTCGATGTGTATCGCGGCGATCAAATCGGGGCCGGAAAAAAATCGCTGGCTTATAGTCTCACCTATCAAGCGGCAGATAAAACCATGACCGATGCCGAAGCCGCCGCGATCCGAAACAAAATCGTGAAGCGCTTGGAACAGGAGGTCGGAGCGAAGTTGCGCGGCTAGAGCCTACCGCCTGCATATAAAAAGAAGCGGCGACCAACTGAACTGCACCCTTTAGGGAAGACACAAAAAGAAAGACCCCGAATGAGCTAAGAGGACAGACACCTGAGTTGGTAGGGTGTCTGTCTTGTTTTCAATTGTATCCTTTCGTAGTTGTAGAAGCAAATGTAGTCGTCGATGATCTGTTGAGCCTCGTCGAAGGTAGGGGATTTGTACTGGCGCAAGGCCTCTTCCTTTAGATGGCCAAAGAAGCTTTCCATGGGAGCATTATCCCAGCAGTTTCCTCGGCGCGACATGGAAGGTGTGATGTTATACTGAGCAGTAAGGACGAAATACGCGTGTGAAGTGTATTGCTGCCCTTCCCGAAGGACATCGGGACGATGTGGTCACTGTGGAGGATGAGACCATCAGTGACCTTCTCTTTTTGTATGGCCTTGTGCAGGTTTTGTTGCACCCAGGTCACGGAGTTCTCCCGTCCAAATTCATGGGCGACAATAAAGTTATCGAACAGGTCCTTGATGGTGGACAGATAAGCCCAGCCTTCGCGAGTCAGGATTAGGTGACATCCGTGACCCATTTCTGGTTGGGTCGGGTAGCGATGAAATCGCGATTGAGCAAGTTGGGATAGGAATGATAGGTTTCCAACTCGCTCATTTTTCTATAAATTCTGCGTTTTCTAGCCACGGACTGAATTCCTAACCTGTTTATCAGTCGCAAGACCGCCTTGTGATTGATGGTGATCCCACAATGTTGGGCGATCCACCAGCCCACTCGCCGGTAGCCATAGGTGCGATGCGAAGCTGGATAGGCTTTTTGAATTAAGTCCTTTCTGCTTGCATCCGGATCGGGCGCCCTGCTCCGCTTGACCCAGACATAATATGCTGCTCGCGATACGTTAAAGAAGGCACACATGGCTTTCACTTCGTATTCTCTCCGATAGTGGAAGATGACCCGATATTGCGTTCCGCGAGCAAACTCTTTCGCAACTCGGTATGATATTTTTTTAGCAGGGCATTCTCCATCTCCAGTTGCTGGATGCGTGCTGCCTCGTTTTGAACTTTCCGGGAACGCCCAATTGGCTTACAAAAACCCTGCTCTCCTTCCCGACGATACCGCCGAACCCATCTCTCCACACATTCCCCGCTGGTGAGCCCGAGAGCATCGCTGATCTCCTGCCGGGTCTTCCCTTCTTCATAAAAGAGACGCACGGCTTCCAGTTTTATTTCCCATCGATAGTGGCCAATTCCTTTTCTTCCTGACATAAAAAGAACCTCCTGTACTTGATTTTCTCACAGGGGGCTCTTCCTTTTCGTGTCTTGTTTTAGGGGGTCAATTCAAAATTGGTCGCCGCTCTTTTTATCACGGGACTTTGATTTCCAGGGACAAGGAGCAAAAGGTTAGACCACTAGCCGTTAAAGTCCAATTGGTTGTGTAATGGCCTGCTACATTCGGCGCGGTCATACGTATTGCCAAGCCAAAAAAATTACCGGAAGCAAGCCCTTTGGGCAATGCCATAAGGGTCGTGCCGGTCAACTGTGCACCGCTCACGTACTCGAGGGAAACCTTGTTTTGAGGCCAATTGCTGGAACCGGTATTCCTAATCTTCCAAGTCAACGTGAAAGATTGGTTGGGAGCGAAGTGGGTTCCATCCTGCGGAGACTGCGACATCAGACTACATGCAAAAACGGTGCTTGCGTTTGTGGGCGTTAGTGTGGGGGTTACCGTAGGTAATAGAAAGATAAAAGTTGGCGTCACAGTGGGCGTGTCTAAAGGAGTCTGGCTTGGAAACGGTGTGAGCGTAGAAGTCAGCGTTGGAGGAATGAAGGCGGCCGTTTGTGTGGCGGCTGCCACGGCTGTTTGAGCGACAATCAAATTGATCGCGCCTGGTATAGGCGTGAGAGCCTGCTGAGGCGCGGCGAACGTTGATACATCGCAACTGATCAACAAGAGAACAGAGACGAGGAATATTTGCAAAGCGCGTTGCGAATTAGATTTCATACGCTTTTCTCTTCGAATCATTCATCCGATGCTATTTCACAGTAATCTTCAAACTCAGATGACAGAACGTTACTGCGCCGGCAGCCAAACTCCAATTGGTCGTGTAAGTGCCAGAAGTACTCGGCGCATTCATTGGGATGGATAAAGTCACACTATTCCCAGGGGTGATCGTCGAGGACAAACCAATGACAGTTGCACTGGTGAATTGTGTGCCGCTTACATAATCAAGGTCAATGCTGGTTGATAGCCAATCACTGGTTCCGGTATTCTTCACTTTCCAGTTGAGCGTAAAGGGCGCGCCGGCATTGAATTTGGTTCCATTGGCAGGGCTTTGCGAAACCTTACTGCAGGAGAATTCAGGGGCAGTTGTGCTCACACTACTGGTGCTAGTTATGTTGATATAAGACGTCGGTGTAACAGACGACGTCGGTGTAAACATGATGAAAATAAAAGTTGGCGTCATTGTGGGTGTGTCTAAAGGAGTCTGGGTCGGAAATGGTGTGAGCGTGGAAGTCAGAGTTGGAGGAATGAGAGCCGCCGTCTGGGTGGCGGCTGCCGCGGCTGTTTGAGCGACAATCATATTGACGGCGCCTGGTATGGGAGTAAGAATCTGCTGAGGCACCGCGAACGTGGACACATCACAGCTCATCAGTAAAAGTATGGAGACGAGGAATATTTGCAAAGCGCGTTGCGATTTCGATTGCATACGCTTTTCTCCTCGGATCATTCATCCGACGCTATTTCACAACAATTATAATGTATGGATTACAATTGCCATTCATGCCCTGTAATTTCCAACTCATAACCCAGGTTCCTGCTTTATTCGGTGCTATTCCTTCAATAACGTATTGCGGGGATAGGTTACCTGACTTGACCGCCGGGAGCTGTATAGGGCCAGTGGTAGTTGAAATCTGCGGCGGGTTGCTGGGTTGTACACCGACCCCAGTTAGTTGTACACTCAGCCAAGTTAGATCAAGACCTGCTGGCCAATCCTCTGTGCCGGTGTTTTTCAGTATCCACTTGATCTCGAAATGATCGCCGGGAGCATATGTTTCGTAATCCAATGGCCGCTTATCAATGTCAGGATCGCACTGCCACGGCACGGGCGCAACATATCCGCCACTGCCAGCACTGTATGAAGGCTCTGAGGTGGAGGTCGAGATAATGCCAACCGGGGTCAATGTAGGGAACGGACTCGCCGTCACCGCTGTGGTTGGCGTATCCGCCACAGTCGCGGTTGCTTGCGCTTGAACCGTTTGTGCTACGAATGTACTAACCTGATTTTGCGCCTGCATAGTCGAGGCAGCCGACGTTTGCACCAGGGATTGAACTTGTTCCAGGTTGGGTTGTGCCGGCGCGCAGGCTACCAATAGCGCAGTCAACGCCAGCGTCACGAGCAATGATTTACGGAAGGCTTGCATAGTATTCTCCTTAAGTCAGATTAAGCTTCTTCGTGATGAACAGCGTCGCCGGCGCCAATGCCAAGCGGCTGCCATTTCTTCGAGTCTTTCAAGCGGTGCTGAATGCCGTTGCGATCATGAATTTCGTCAAAGCCCGCGGGCTTGATGAACATTTCCTCGCCATCCAGCAGGCCAGTGAGTCCGGTTTGACCCAGCTCCGCGCGTTTGCTCTGGCAGAACTTACACGTCTTCGGATCGTGTGCCTTATATTCGGTCGGCTCTTCATAGGTTGTAACATAACCTTCGTAGTTGCGCACGATGACTTTATGATCGGACATGCTGAGCAGATAGTTGGGCATCACAGGAATCTTTCCGCCGCCGCCCGGCGCATCCACGATAAACTGTGGGACTGCGTAACCAGATGTATGACCGCGTAGGCCTTCGATGATCTCGATGCCCTTCGCAACCGGTGTGCGGAAATGTCCCGCGCCTTCGACTAGATCGCACTGATAGAGATAATACGGCCGGACGCGAATGCGCGTCAACTTCTGAACCAATTCGCGTTGGATGTGAACACAATCATTGATCCCAGCCAAAAGAACGGACTGGTTGCCTAATGGAATTCCAGCGCGGCTCATGCGGTCACAGGCTTCCGCCAATTCCTTGGTGATCTCATTGGGATGGTTGACGTGAATGTTCAACCACAGCGGATGGAATTTGCTGAGCATATCACATAATTCCTGTGTGATGCGCATGGGCATAAACACGGGAACACGCGAACCAATGCGGACGATCTCGATATGCGGAATCTCGCGCAGGCGCGTCAGAATCTCTTCGAGGATTCTCGGCGCCAGAACCAACGGGTCGCCACCAGAAAGCAGGACATCGCGCACTTGCGGCGTCCGCTTGAGATATTCGATCTGCATTTCAAATTCATGACGCGAAAATGTCGCACTCGGATCGCCAACAATGCGCGAGCGCGTGCAATATCTGCAATACGACGCGCATTGCGTGGTCACGAGCATGAGGACTTTATCAGGATACCGGTGAACCAGCCCCGGCACGGGAGAGTGGCGGTCTTCCGCCAGCGAATCCTCCATCATGGCGGTGAAGGCTTGCAATTCCTCGGAGCGCGGAATGATCTGCTTGCGAGTCGGGTCTTCGGGATCGTTTGGCTCAATCAGGGAAATAAAATAGGGCGTGATATCCACACGGAACAAGCCGCTGGTGTTCAATGCCTTACGTTCGGATTCAGTCAACGGGATTACTTTTTCAATTTCTTCCGCGCTATTCAAACGATGGCTTAATTGCCAGCGCCAGTCGTTCCACTTTTCATCAGGAATATCGGCATACACAGGAGCACGTTTGGAAAGGAGAGGGGTAAACATGGAATTTTCCTCCGATGATTATATATTAATAAATGACATCAAGGCACAACTCATGAAGCGTGGAGGATCGTGATCCGGGCGATAGAAACCCGCATTATAAACGCAAACATAGTCCATCGTTAATATTGTAAGAGCAAACGGAGGGACGGTCAACCTCCCTTTAGCGGACGGTTTTAAAATCACGCCCCCTTTTGCAGAGAGGTGTACAATAAAAATTGAATAAAAAGCAAGGAAAAATAATGGCAAATGTAGCCGTTCTTACTGACAGTGTAGCCAGCCTGCCTGAGATATTCTTGAAAAACTTGAACATCATCACGACGGTGGCATATTATATTCACCGCGGAGAAGAGGTTCTGCGAGACCTGGTCACCATTCAGCGCGAAGAGTTCCTGCACTGGATGATCACCGCAAAATTTGCCCCGACCACTGCCAGCCCAGGTCCCGGTGATTACTTCAACGCTTATAAACAGTTGATCAATGAAGGCAGCCGCGAAATCATCAGCATCCATATGACCTCGAAGGCAAGTGGCGGATTCCAAGCTGCGACCGTTGCCCAATCCATGCTGAAAGAAACCGATCCCGAAATCAACGTCGAAGTGATCGAACTCGCGTACCGCTTCGCTTTGCCAGGGCTGGATGGTGATTGAGGCAGCTCGCGCCGCGCTGGCGGGGCTTAAACTGGAAGAAATAACGGCTCTCGTTAAAAATCTGATTCCCGTCTCGCACATGATCCAAACCGCGGATACACTCAAATATCTTTATATGGGCGGAAGAATTGGCAAGGCTCAGAGCCTGCTCGGCAGTGTGCTCAACATTAAGCCTCTGATAGGAATAGAAGATGGCGTGATCGTGCCGCTTGGAAAAGCTCACAGCCGCGGACAGGCTTATCAACAAATGGCTGAAATGGTCGCTCAAGTTGTTGGTCTAGGCAAAGCAAAGGTCGCTTACGTTCATGCTGGCGCGCAACACGAGGTGGAGAAGATCAAGGAATTGGTGGAAGCAAAAGTTAATGTGGTGGAGTTGATGTTTGCGGAACTCTCGCCAGCCCTTGCGGTTCATACCGGTCCGGGAACAGCCGGTCTATGTTATTACCCGGTTAAGGATTGAAGAAAAAAATCGGGAGCAGGTGCCAAGCCTGCTCTTTCTTTATCGGATAAAATCTGGAAAAAGAGCAACGATACGCGGCGTAGCTGCCCTCGAGTTCATCAAGAATTTATCGCGGTGATTGCACAAGAAAGGCAAATGAAATAACATGGAAATCAATGTTGAAGAACTTGAAGTGATTCATAACGAAGTGGAGAAACGTTTCGAAATTTGGATTGATGGTTATCTTTCACAACTAGATTATCGTTTGCAAGGAAATACGATAATCTTCTATCACACCGGCATCCCCACGCCACTGGAAGGACACGGAATCGCCGGACGATTAACTCAGACCGCTCTCGATTGTGCAGAAGAGAAATCGTTGAATGTTGTTCCCTTGTGTTCGTATGTGGCCGCGTACATTCGCAGACATCCCCGTTACAATAAGCTGGTAAAACAAAATGAATGACCTAGATAATTATTCTGAGTTTAAAAAACTTGATCCGCAAAATATGCGCGGTGAAATTGACGGCCTGCCGGATCAATTGATGTCGGCATGGGAATTGGGACAAACGATACCCTTGCCCGACGCGAAGAACATTCAACGCATCGTGATCGCAGGCATGGGCGGTTCAGCGATCGGGGCGGACCTGGTAGCGGCCGCCGTTTTGCAAACTTGTATCACGCCGATTTTTGTTCGCCGCGATTATGGCTTGCCGGCTTTTGCAAAGGGCAAAGAGACGCTGGTGATTTTATCTTCGCATTCCGGCAACACGGAAGAGACTCTCGACTCGTTTGAGAACACTGTTAAGAATCAGTGCACTATCATTGTAATCAGCACGGGCGGCGAAATCTTCAGGCGTGCGAAAGGAAAAAATATTCCGGTTTGGACGTTCGATCATAAAGGTCAGCCACGCGCCGCAGTTGGATTCTCGTTTGGTTTGCTATTGGCTTTGTTCGCCAGATTGAAGTTGATTCCCGATCCTTCAAAGGATTTGCAGGAAGCCGTCGAAGCGATGAAAAAATCTCGGGAGCATCTGCGCGCCGATGTTCCTGCGGCTCACAACGCCGCCAAACGTCATGCTGGTCAATTGATGGGGCGGTGGGTCACCGTGTTCGGTGCGGGTGCGTTGGCGCCGGTGGCGCGTCGCTTCAAAACTCAAATCAATGAGATTGCCAAAGCCGGAGCCAACTTTGAATTCTTGCCCGAAGCGGATCACAACACTTTGGCGGGAACGATTCATCCTGAAGAAGTTTTGATGCCGCATACCATGGCGCTGTTCTTACGCGCACCGTCTGATCATCCGCGTAATCGTTTGCGGATGGATTTAACCAAACAGGCCTTCATGCTCGAAGGCATAAACACAGATTTCCTCGATGCGCGCGGCGATTCGCTCCTAGCTCATATGTGGACGTTGATTTTGTTCGGGGATTACATGGCGTATTATCTTGCCATCGCGTATGGCGTTGACCCAACACCCATCAAAGCATTGGATAATTTCAAAGCCGAGATGAAGAAGAATATGTGGAGGGGCGGAGCGTCGCTGTGCCCCTACAAGATCAAACGCTGTTTCGTCCAATCTGGATGACCATATTTTTCGCGGACGAGTTCATCAGCTCGTCCGCGTTCTTTTTCGGATAACGGCTGTTCTTCCAATTTCAGATTCAACGTCGCTTCAAAAGCCCAGACAAAAGCCTGCGCGGCGTCGTTCCACAAAACTTCGCGTCCTAAAATGGACTCGACCGTCGTGGCGCGCGCAAGTAATCGTTCTGCCGCGTCGTTGCGCACCGAACTCATCAGCGAAAGTTAAAGCCTCGGTAATGCGCGCCAGGTTTCCGGTCAAAGGAAGCGAGCCGTGTTGCAATACGCCTTCTTTTCGCCGCGCTTGTGCGGAGCCGATCAATTTCTTGCCATGAACTGTAATCTCATATGCGGAAGGAACTTCAAAGCACACAGGGTTGGAAGTTTCGCGATGTTCACCTGAATCTTCTTTGATCTCAACCGGCAGACCGAGAGACTTCACCGCTTGCAACAACGCACGCGCCAAACGATTGTAACTTTCAACAACGGAACCAGCGACGCGCGGTTCATCCGTCGGCGCGATGACCGAATAGGTTAATTCATCGGTATGCAAAATGGCGCGCCCGCCGGTGGGACGGCGAACGATATCCCAGCCGCGTTCATTGAGGCGATGAACATCCACATCTGCAAAGGGCTGGGCATGACCAAGCGAAAGACAAGGCGGTTGCCACGAATAAAGCCGCAGGGTCGGGAGCGATTCGCCGCGTCCGATATGTTGGAGTATCGATTCGTCCACAGCCATGTTCCACGCGCCGCACGCCGGAGGCGTAATGAGGAGTCGCCATGTATCGGTCATGCGGATATTATAATGGTTCAGAGAACAAAACCATAATGGTTCTTCACTACCGAACCATAATTGCTCAACTCTGTTATGTCATTGCGAGGAGCCGCTTTGCAGCGACGAAGCACTGTGTTCTATCAGTGTGGCAATCTTGTCTAACAATCAATTGGATATTACTTGAGATTGCCACGGCACTTCGTGCCTCGCAATGACACGTAAGATTTACTTTTTGAAAAATGAAAAGTGCTATCAAGCAACTCAAGCAATTGATCCAGCAAAGCGGCGCGGAAGTTGGACTCGCCGCGCACAACCTTGAAACTGGCGAAGAAATTTTGATTCAACCGGATAAATCTTTTCATCCCGCCAGCACCATCAAGGTCTGCGTGATGATGGAAACGTTTCATCAGGCGCGGCAGGGTTTATTTTCGCTGGACGATCCAATACTCGTCAAAAACGAATTTGTCAGCATCGCGGACGAAAGCCCCTATTCTTTATCCATCGAAGATGATTCGAAAGCGGATTTATATCAACGGATTGGTGAATCGCTTTCAATCCGCGAACTGATCTTCCGCATGATCACCGTGAGCAGTAATTTGGCGACAAATCTTTTGATCGAACGCGTCACACCTGAACGGACAACTCAATTTATGCAAGAGTTGGGAACACACGATGTGATCGTCCGGCGTGGCGTGGAAGATAACAAGGCGTTCCGCATTGGATTGAATAATGCCGCCACCGCGCGGACTGATGCAGATTTTATTGAAGCTGGCAAAGCGCGAAGTCGTCTCGCCGCAAGATTCGGATGAGATGATCGAGATACTGCTTCAACAAAAATTCAATGAAATGATTCCCGCCCAATTACCTGCGAATGTGCGTGTGGCACACAAGACCGGCTGGACAGGAAAGTACTATCACGATGCGGGAATTGTTTATCCGCCGAGTGCATTCGCGAGTGCGTCGCACCTTACCGATAGGCGAGCCTATTTAGCAGGCGAATCCCATCGGGAAGATTCGTCCCGTCAAACACGGTGCGACGCACTCTTTGTGCTAACCATTATGACGAAGGGATTTGAAAAGGAACAAGAAGCGCATTCATTCATCGCATCGTTGGCAAATAGAATTTATGATGATTGGATAAAATAATTTATTCGGAGTCGGTGTGGGTATCGGTACTGGAGTCGGAGAAACAATCTAAATGTTAGTTGTTGATATGCAAATGGGACTTGAAGGATTGCTTGCGTTTGACGGACCGCCGTCCACATATACGGTGGTCGCAAGACCGGTTGAACCCTGAGCGGTCCCGGTGATATCCGCCTGGAACGGGTTTGTTTCATTGGAGACCAGGCCGGCGAGGGTGGTCACCACAAATCCCGTGATACCCGTGGTGATATCCCCGCGGCCGTGGGGATCGAGGACCTGTTCACTATAGTACGGTTCCACCGTCAGATTCCCGTGGAGGGTTGATCCTGCCGGGCTATACGGCGTCCCGTTGAGGGTCACAGAGGCCTTCTGCCCCGTCGCGCCGAAGAACTTTCCTGCCACACTGTTGCTCCATGCTTCCCCGTTGCCGACGATCGACCAGATATACGGGTACTGGGCAACGGAGGCGACGGCCCCGTTTGTGGTGTATTGCGTGTACTGAATATCCGGCGAGTAGTCTACCGAGGAAATAGTCTGTTTGGATCCGACCGACAGGGTAACGGGGTTGGGGACCGGGGTGCAGGAGGACACACCGAATGTCCCTCCCGCGTGATTACATCCTGCTCCTTCCGTACTTTGTGCCGTTACAGTCACATAGTACATCGCGTTGGGTTGAAGGGCAGTGGTGGTGTATTGGTTAGACTGCTTCGGTAGCGTCACGGTATCAGCGCAGATTGCTCCGGGGGCAAGGTTATTGCATTCGCGGGTGTTGTGCCCATAGGGGGTAACGCGACTTAAGGGGTTGGTGCCGATTTGTACGATCCAGCCCGTGACCGTGGCATGGGCCGTACTCCAGGCAATGGTTGCCGAGGTCGGGGAATTCGGCGTAAAGGTGACGCCCGGCACCCAGTTTTTGGTGGAGTTGCAGGCGCTACCGGTACCGACGCCACCTCCACAAATAACGCACAGACCACCACCGCAACATTCACCAGACGGACACGACCCCCCGGTTCCGCCGATGCTGGCATCACAGCTTTCCCTTGGGCTGACACAATTACCCTGGGAACCAGAGTTTGAAGTACAACCAGGTGGAATGTTTACACATACCTAGCCGCCGCTACAGTTTCCGTTGCCGCAACAACCGGCATATACATTTGAGGCGTAAGAAAAACAAACGGTTACTAAAACAATAAAAAATAAGACGCGATGTAATATGTATTTATGCAAGAATTTACTTTCCACTAAGATATTATTACATTTTTGGAAAGTTATGTGAAGAAAGAGTTAGGGGTTAAAAAATACACCAGCGAAAGCTTGCGACTGAATATTATTCGGAAGCAGTGAACCCTGTTTGATTTGAGCAAGTATACTACCCAGATTGTTATACTGTTCAAGTATTTCCAAATCAATAAAGTTTGGAGCATAAGCCCTTTTATCGTTTTCAGTAGGGATGATATCAGCAATTCCTGGTCTACCTGTTCTTAATTTGTTTCCACTAAGAACATCTTTCATAATTCTGTCATCATAAATTAATTGTAAAAAGGCATCTTCACCCGCTTTTATATGGAAAACAACCAAGTGAAGCCCGTCAACTGATACGTCCCCTTCTTTTCCGCTCGGATCCTTCATTGTACCGGTAAGCGTACACTGGAACGCTATTTCCATCGGCCCGCTGTATGTTGGCGAGGTCTCATTATTAGTTATAAGAGTTCCGTTGGGTGTATCGGCAGAGAAATGAAACTTTTCTTGGACGGCAGCTAAAATAGCCGGACCGTCATCCGGTGTGCAGGTTTTGGATTCCAAATCAAACGGAACGATGGTTTCGGTAGGGATGGCTGTTGCTGTATCGGTCGGCGGCAGCGTGGCGGTGGGGGCAGGGGTTTCGGTAGGAGCCTGTTCGGTTGGAGGCAAAGCCGGCGGCGTCAACGTGGAAATGACAACAGATGTAGATGCGTCAGCGATTACAGTTGGCGTTGTCGGCTGGCTGGCACAGGCAGTGAGCAATATGATCAAAATAAAAACAGGAATACTTGTCTGTTTCATTGGATCAACTCCTGAATTCTGATACAACTTGCATTTCCTTTTCTTGTGGCATCTCCACCAGCGGCGGGCGGACAAGCCAGCGCGGTTGATTGTATAAGCGCACTAACATGGCTTTGAGCAATGGCGGGAAGGGTTGATACTCCTCAAGCATATGTCGCTGTTCACTAACTTTCTTTTGCAAAGAGGATGTGTCCTTGCCGTTGATAAACGCATCGTAAATCTCTCGCAAATCGGGAGAGATGATGTTGGCAAGCGCGGTGATACAACCTGCGGCGTGGTTTTGCAAAGCCAATGTGAAATCCGAATCGGTGCCATTGAACACAGTCAAGTCAGCGCCAAATTTTTTGCCCAGCGCACGCGCAAAGTCTTCATCGTGCGATGAATTTTTAATGCCCGCAAATTGGAATTGAAAAGAATCCTTGAGCCTTGAAAGCAATTCGATGGAGAAGCCAATGCCGGCCGCGCTGGGGATGTGATAACCAAACAAAAATCCATCCGATGGAACTGCTTTATGAATGACCTGCCCGAACCAATTGAACAAACCATCATCGGTCGCTTTGCGGAAATAATACGGCGGCAAAGTCACAACCGCATCAAAGCCAAGATCGAATGCGAGTTTGGTTAAGTCAATGGTCTCGGTCAGACTCGGCGTGCCGGTGCCTGCGAATAATTTGAATTCTGAAATTTGTGCGCGGACTTTCAACGCCGCGCGCCAAACCGCTTCGCGTTCAGGTGGAGAAAAGGATGGACCTTCACCGGTCGTGCCGAAGATCAGCGCGCCATGACAACCGCGTGAGGCAAGAAAAGCCAGGAACGGCGCGACCGCTTCGAGGTCCGGAGAAAGATCGGACTTCAAGGGAGTCACAGCAGCAGCGTATACGCCGGAAAGAAAATGTCGAGTCATAAGTCTCCAGTTAATCCTTGTATGATTCGATAAATCAGCTATGTATAAGGAAGTTCGTCATAACCGAGAATTAAGCCGACATCCTGGAAATGTCCTTGTCCCGCAAGGTTGTAAATCCGTTCCACGGCTTGGTCACTAAGCGCAAGAATCTTTATGAGCCGACACATTGTGCCTTAGAACCAGTTTCCCGGCAAGGGCGGCTTTCATTAATGAGAGTTTTGGGCGGTTGCCAATACCCTCGACGCACACTATAATTTAGCAAAAGGAGATGCCGTCTGGAAACAGAGAATATTACACAGCCAGTGGGTGACGAGTTCCGCTCATCCCCGCCGACAACTGCAATCTGGGCTCACGCTGGTCAATCGGTATCACATTCAAGAAGTGATCGGCGTTGGCGGCATGGGTTCGGTTTATCGCGCCCGGGATATGCATTTCCCCAATGTGACGAAATTGGTAGCTGTCAAGGAGATGATCAATAATGCGCCCGATCTGCTCTCACGGCAAACCATTGTGCATAATTTTGAGCGCGAAGCGAACATATTGGCAACGCTCAATCACCCGTCCATTCCGCGCATCTATGATTATTTTTCCGAGGAAGATCGTTCTTATTTGGTTCTGGAATTTGTCCACGGCAAAGACTTGGAAGCGATCATCAGCGACACCGGAGGCTTTCTGCCCGAAGACCAAATTCTGACGTGGGCAATTCAGCTGTGCGATGTGCTGGCTTTCCTGCACAGCCACACACCCGATCCAATTGTTTTCCGCGACATGAAGCCCTCGAACATCATGATCAACAGCAACGGCGATGTCATCCTGATAGACTTTGGCATCGCTAGAACATTTCAAGTCGGACAAAAAGGAACAATGATCGGCACGGAAGGTTATTCGCCGCCAGAACAATATCGCGGTGAGGCCTCACCTCTGGCGGATATCTACGCGCTAGGCGCGACCCTGCACCACGCGTTGACCCGCCGCGATCCGCGGCTTGAACCACCATTTTCTTTTGGGGAACGGCCGATCCGCCGCATCAATTCCCACGTTTCGCCCGAATTGGAATCGGTCATCAGTACTGCTTTGCAATATAACCCTGCCGAACGATTCGCCAGTGCCCTCGAAATGAAAGAGGCGCTGATGAACGCGGCGCGCAAAACCGGTGCGTTATCCAAGATCACAACGACATCCATCGTGCCAACCGGTGGTATCAAACCCATCTGGGCTTTTAGATGCGAGGATGAAGTGCGCGGCACGCCGCTGGTTTATCAGGGTGCGTTGTACGTTGGCTGTTACGACAACAATCTATATTCTCTTAATGCCGGAGATGGAAAATTCCAATGGAAATACCCAACAGATGGCGGGATTGTATCGCGGCCAGCCGCCTTCGAAAATAACCTTTTCTTTGGATCGGAAGACAAACGCCTGCATGTTATCGGAGCCCGCACAGGCAAGATAGTATGGACCTACTATACGGATGGACCCATTCGTTCCTCGCCGCGCATTGCAGAAGGGCACATTTTCATCGGTTCCGATGATCATGCGCTTCACGCGGTGAATGTGAATACGGGTCGGAGTGTATGGAAATTTACTTCTGCCGATCAAATCCGCTCCACGCCATTTGTTGCGAATGAAATGGTTTATTTTGGTTGTGAGAGCGGCGACTTTTACGCAGTTGATTTCCGCGGCACCATGAAATGGCACTATCAGGCAAAACGCGCCGTTACTTCATCGCCGATTGTTGCCGAGCAGGCGATCTTCTTTGCATCTGCGGATAGTACGCTATACTGTCTCGATGCGCGTAATGGTTGGGCGATCTGGCGCTTCCGCCTCGGAAAAGGCTCGATCTCTTCGCCTGCCCTTGCAGATAACTTTGTCTTTGTCGGCGCGGCAGATGGATTTATTTATGGCGTGGATGCGCAAACCGGTAAAGAGGCATGGCGTTTCCGAACCGAACATCAAGTCAGCGGATCACCCGTGATTTATAAGGATTCCCTGTACTGTGGTTCTGTGGATGGAAATTTATACTGCCTCGAATATCGTTCCGGGCGCGAGCGCTGGAAGTTCAAAACCGAGGGCGCCATCACCGGCACGCCGGTTATCTTTGATGATATTGTTTATGTTGGTTCAATCGATCATCAGGTTTATGCTTTGCTGGCCTAAATCAAGGAGTTTTCATGGCTGAATTCTTTCGCAAATTGTTTGGAAATAAATCCAAATCACCCCGCATTAATCAGAACGACAGCGTGACAACCGCACCTTTATCTGAAGAGCAAGTTGAAGCCATCATAGGCAATCAGAAGGTGCAATATGAGATACCGCAATTGATTGCCGCATCCGGTCAATCTGTGGGCAAACAACGCGAACACAACGAAGATAGCCTAGTTGCAATTACCGCTACCTTGGCTGGGAGTGGTGCCAGCATACCCTTTGGATTATACGTGGTGGCAGATGGCATGGGCGGACATCAATTTGGTGAAGTCGCAAGCAACGCGGCCATCCGTATTCTAGCCGGGCAGGTGATGCGCAAATTCCATTCCTTCCTTTTCAATATGCCGACGCAACAACCAGAGGAACCATTGCAAGAGATCATGGAAACGGCATTTCAGGAAGCCCATCGCGTTATCCAGCGTGAAGCGCCGGGCAGTGGCACAACTCTCACAGCCGCCCTCGTGGTTGGACAACAAATCACTATTGGCCATGTAGGCGATAGCCGTGCGTATGCTGTCTATCCTGCAGGACGAGTTGAGCAATTAACACGTGATCATTCGCTGGTGAAACGACTCGAGGAGTTGGGGCACCTCAATAAGGAGGAAGCCGCCAACTTCCCGCACCGCAACGTATTGATCCGCGCGTTGGGACAGGGCGAAGTTCTAAAATCTGACATATTTACCGTACCCTTTCCTCGTAATGGGTACTTGATGTTATGTAGTGACGGATTGTGGGGTGTGGTGGCGGACCAGGATATCCTGCGCTTCATCAGCGATGCGCCTAACCTGCACCGCGCCTGCCAGAATATGGTGGGGGCCGCAAATACCGCCGGTGGTCCCGATAACATTACCGTAGTCCTTGCTCAAATGATTGGATGATCATGGCACCCAATCCTACGGATTACTACGCTCTGCTCGGTATTCTGCGTGATGCATCTCAAGAAGAGATCAAGCACGCTTATTATGAAGCGGCTCAACGACTGCACCCAGATAAAAACCAGACGGCGGGAGAGACTGAATTATTCCTTGGTGTTCAGCAGGCTTATGAAGTTCTATCCAATCCGAAACGCCGCGCTCAATACGATGCAACTCTTCCCAAGGAAGAAACACCCTCATCATTCATTAAATACAAAGTTGAATACAGCCGCCCGAAATCTTGTCCATCTCGATGAACCGCAGTTGATCTATGTATTGCTTGAAATCAGCCCACGCAACGGAGATGAAAAGATTCCAGCTCCGCCGCTCAATTTATGCCTTGTGCTTGATCGCTCGACCTCCATGCAAGGCGAAAAAATGGATACTGTTAAAGCGGCGGCGTCAGAATTAATGCGCACTTTGCGTCCGCAGGATATCTTCAGCGTCGTAGCTTTCAGCGACCGCGCTGAAGTAATCATCCCTGCCGCATTCCAGCCGGATCGGACAAAACTCCAGGGCCGAATTCAGATGATGCAAACGGGCGGCGCGACCGAAATCTATCAAGGATTAACAGCAGGTCTGCAGGAAATTCGCCGTAATCTTGATCCAAAGCGCGTCAGCCATCTCATTCTGCTGACAGATGGCCAGACCTATGGCGATGAACCAGCCTGCTTGCAACTGGCTGAAGAGGCCGCGCAACAAAAGATCGGCATCAGCGGACTAGGTATTGGGACCGATTGGAATGATATCTTTCTGGATGCTCTTACCAGCCGGACCGGCAATAACAGCGCTTATATTTCGAACCCTCAGGAAATTAAAAAATTGTTGATGGATAAATTTAATGCCATTACCAATATCTTGACGGAGGATATCCTGCTTGAATTCAAACCGCAGGAAGACATCAATCTCAATTATGCTTTTCGTCTGCAGCCGGAGAGCGGTCCTGTTGCCTTGGAAAACTCTGCCCATCTTGGCCCCATCCTGCAGGATACGCCTCTTACAGTGATGTTTGAATTCCTTGTTCAACCATCCGCATCCAAAGCAACACAGGTAAAACTGTTGGACGGATCGCTCAAAGCAATGGTCGCGGCGCGGCCAACTCCGAATCCGCCGCTCCGCGTCCAATTCGAACAAAGTGCGTCTGACAAGCCAGGAGAAACTCCCCCCCCTCCAAGCATTATCCGTGCCCTTTCGCGTCTCACCCTTTATCGTCTGCAGGAGCGGGCGCGTGAAGAAGCGCAGGCAGGTCACTACGAAAACGCAACTCGCCATCTAAAAGATCTTGCGAAACATCTCCTGGCGCAAGGCGAGAAGGATTTAGCCAAGACTGCCTTGCTTGAAGCGAACAATCTGGAACGCATGCAATCGCTCAGCAAGAACGGTGGTAAAGAAATTAAATACGGCACACGGGCCCTGCTCATGTCCGCCGCGGAGGATTCCAAATGATCGTTTGTTCAAATTGCAAGCATATAAATATGGACGGTGCCATGTTCTGCAGTGAGTGCGGAGTGTCATTAATCAGCTCAGATATGCTGACCACACAAAATATGTCAACGGAATCGGTGGAGAAAATAGCGAAACATGATATTCCCCATTCTAAGCCCGCCACTTCCGTCACACTTAACACTTGGGTCACACTTCATCTGATGGATACGGGCCAAATGCTCCCATTGAGCAACCGAAGTGAATTTACGCTGGGCCGCATCGCTGAGGGCCAACCCATCATGCCCGATGTCGATTTATCACCTTATCAAGCATATGCAAGCGGCGTTTCTAGATTGCACGCTGTGATTAAACAGACTAGCAATCGTGTTTTGATGATGGACTTGGGTTCAGCCAATGGAACCTACATTAATGGCAAACGCTTAAATCCCAATGTGGAACACGTTCTGCATAATGGCGATATCATCGCCCTCGGTAAATTGAAAATGCAAGTTCTATTAAGAGCACCCTAAGCGTAGAAAGGTCAATTATGGCATATTCTGTCCTCCTGCATATCCCAGGCGATTTACCAGTTTTGGGCGAAGTGGAAGAACTTCCCAAGCCAACTGACACTATTATGGTAGTTTCCAACCCGCGTCAGCGCGACGGCAAGGACCTTCACTATCTGGAAGCCAATGTGGTCAAAGTCATTTTTCCGCTTGAGAAGGTTAGCTTGATCGAAATATTGGAAAGCCAGCAAGAAGAAAAGATCATCGGCTTCGTGAGGGAATAATATGCCTGAAGAGTTCGACCGCCGCCGCATCCTCGTTGTGGATGATGAAGAACGCATGGTCCGTTTTATCCGCATGAATCTCAGAGCACGATGGCTTTCAAGTCATCGAAGCGTTCAACGGAAAACAAGCCATTGATAAACTGCGTGATACGCCCGATCTCATCCTGCTGGACGTGATGATGCCGGACCTCGATGGCTTTGAAGTTTTGGAAACTGTCCGCGAAGTCACCAACGTCCCAGTGATTATGCTGACCGCCAAAGGCGAGGAAGATGATCGCGTGCGCGGCTTGGAACTGGGAGCGGATGATTACATCACCAAGCCGTTCAGTCCGCGCGAACTGGTGAGCCGCGTCAAAGCTGTGTTGCGCCGCACGGAAGGCGTCACCGGTTCGATGCACGGACTGATCGAAGTGGACAACCGCTTAAAGATTGACTTCGACCGCCGCGAAATCTGGCTGGAGGGCAAACTCGTCAAACTGCGTCCCACCGAATATCGTTTGCTCTATCACCTAGTTCAAAATGCAGGTTGGGTCGTTTCGCATGATCAATTACTGCAAAAGGTCTGGGGTTATGAATACCGAGATGAGCCGCATTACGTCCGGCTGTATATCAACTATCTGCGCCAGAAGCTTGAGAAAGATCCCGCCGATCCCAAATATATTTTGACGGAGCGCGGCGTGGGGTACCGGTTCGTGGATTTTCGCCGCGAAAAATCATAATGCCGATAGGAACACAGCGGCACTGTGTCCCTACAATTTTTAACGAATTTTTTATATCAAGCCTACGTTGTTCTAACGCAGGCTTTTTATATTAAGGGCATAATCTTATCCATCAAAAGGAGGCTGCTATGACAAATCTAATTCGTTGGGAGCCGGAGCGCGAGATGATGACTCTGCGCGAGGCCATGGACCGTCTCTTTGACGATGCCTTCACCCGCCCGCTCAGCCTGACCGAAAGTCGGCATGGGCCCGTCCTTGACATGTACCAAACCGACGACGATGTGGTCGTGAAAGCGGCCCTGCCCGGCATGAAGGCGGATGATGTCCAGGTCAATATCACCGGCGACGTTCTAAGCATCAAAGGCAAGATGAAGGAAAAGAACGAAGCAAAAGAGAAGAATTATCACATCCGCGAACAGCGCTGGGGTGCATTCGAGCACAGTGTGATGCTTCCCACTTCGGTTGTTTCCGACAAGGCTAAGGCTGAGTTTGAAGATGGCATTCTAACCATCACTTTGCCCAAGGCAGAAGAAATCAAGCCGAAGATCGTCACCGTCAAAGCGAAATGACGAAACCAATTCACTTGTAAGGGCGAGTCTTAAACTCGCCCTTACGCGTTTAACTGCCCTTGTCAGACGTTCCTCTCTCGGCTATACTCTTTGTGGACAACTTGGAGGAAGATTTTCCCCATGGCAAAACAACACATTCTTTTAGTGGACGATCACGAGGTCGTCCGCATCGGCTTGAAATCACTTTTAGAACGCCATCCCCAATTTACAGTCGTGGGAGAGGCAGGTTCGGCGCGCGAGGCTCTTGAGCAGGTGGCAAATCTCAAGCCCGAAGTCGTGATTATGGATATCCGCTTGCCGGGCACTTCGGGGATTGAGGCATGTGAGGAGATTGTCAATAAATTTCCCGGCACAAAAGTCATCATGCTGACTTCATATGCCGAAGATGAAATGCTCTTCTCGGCGATTCGGGCTGGCGCGTCGGGCTACATCTTGAAGCAAATTGGAAGCGACGATTTGGTCAAGGCGCTCGAAGCGGTGAGCCGCGGCGAGGCATTGCTGGATCCGGCGGTGACCCAGCGCGTCTTTCAGGAAGTCCGCCGCGCGGTCAAGGAAGAGGAAGCGTCCGCATTCGCTCATCTCAGCCAGCAGGAAAAACACGTTTTACTGTTGGTATCAGAAGGCAAGACGAATTCGCGAAATTGCCAAAGCACTTTTTCTCGGCGAAGGCACAGTGCGAAATTATGTGTCGAGCATTCTCTCGAAGCTGGGTGTGAACAATCGTGCGGAAGCCGCGGCTTATGCAGTGGAACATAATCTAAGAGAATATATTTCAACATAACTCGATAACCTGCGTAAACGCAGGTTATTTTTTATCGGTCGAGTTGATGCGGTAGAACGGCGCGGCTATAATTAGTTCATGTCCAATAACAATTTTTCTCTTCTGTTCCTCGGCAAAGCCGACGATGTCGATTGCGCGCGCGCGCTCGAATTCTGCCAAAAGAATTTTGCGCGCGTTACTTTTTGCCTCGGCAAATGGGGTGACCCGTTGCCAGATGAGATTCGCCGTTGGGAAGGGGATTCCATCATCTCGTATTTGTCGCGCTGGGTAGTGCCTGAAGATTTGTTGAAGCGTGCGAAGAAAGCCGCCATCAACTTTCATCCGGCGTCGCCTGAATATCCCGGCATCGGATGCAATAATTTTGCGCTTTACGAAAACGCCAAGGAATACGGTGCGACCTGTCATCACATGGCTTCGAAGGTGGATACTGGCAGAATCATCGCGGTCAAAAGATTTCCGATCTATCCTGAAGATGATGTAGCCGCGTTATTAAAACGAACCTATGAGAATCAAATCGCGTTATTCTTTGAGATCGCTCAATTGATGGCTGATGGAAAAGAATTGCCACTCTCAGTTGAGAAATGGACTCGCCCGCCATTCACGCGTAAACAATTCAATGAACTGTTCGTTGTCAAACCCGATATGAGCAAAGAAGAGATTGCGCGGCGCGTGCGAGCCATCAGTTATAAACACTGGCAACCGCATGTGGAGATTGAGGGATTTAGGTTTGAGTACAAGCCTCAGAAATAAAAGAGCGCTGTATTCCGTTTGGATAAGTAGATGGCCAGCGAATCAGCCTTCTTTGACATTCTCCAAAGCATAGGTTATAGCCTGCTCCAACGTCATCGCCTGTCCTTCGGCAGTTGCTTTTGAAAATTCATTTTCACCGAGTTGCATTTGCACACTAACCATGCATCGCTCGTAATCTGCGTAGCACCAGGGCCATATTTTGATTGTGGTTCCCATAGAATTCAACAGCGACTCACCCGCTGCGAGCAGAATGGCAGAACGCCGGGATTGACCTTCAAGGTCCGCAATGCAAGCAGATATTATCAGAGCTTCTCCAATAGGCGAATGAAATCCTATCTCCTTTGCAAGCGACATACATTTGGCGCAGAATCCAGCCGCTTGCTCCAGCTCTTCTTGGCCTAACATCGCTCTGGCAACCAGCGTAAGACCTTCGGCGACATCCTCCTTGTCACCCAGCTCTTGGTACAGTTCCAAGGATTGCTGACTGAGCGAAGCTAACTCCACGTAGTTGCCCTGACCCCAGGCTACGGTTGCTAGCGACTTCAATACCTCAGCCAATCCGGCTGGCTCTCCCGCGGCCTCGAGATGCACGAGGGCCTCCTCCAAAATCGGCGCGCGGCAGCATAATCAAATCTTTCCGTCGCAGCCCCCAAGCCTCGCAGGGAGGACCCCAAAATCCACTCATCAATCCACTCATCGTTCGTTTGCCTTGCTGACGCCACCGACTCCTCAAACAGAACCCTGGCTGAGGTCGCTTCGTTTACATAGAGCCGGCGCCAACCCCAACAGAGAAGTGTATACGAAGTCCACCACTTGTCACCCAAATCCCTAAAAATTCCTAAAGCCTCATCAAGCCATTCCTCCACAGGATCCATTAGATACATATCCATTCCGAACTGTGCCGCAGCAACTAGCGCTTTGCCTCGCCCTGCTGTCCGTTGTCCTTCTGGAGCTCGGGCGAGAATGGCCTTGAGCCAGTTCATGCCTTCCTTCCAGTAGCTGCGCCTTCTCCAAAACGAGAACGCGGCACCAGCCAGATTCATGCCCAATTCACAATCCCCTTCGCTTAAGGACCATTCCAATGCCATGCGGATATTATCCTGCTCGGCCTCGAACCGATCAAGCCATGTGATTTGAGCAGCAGAAGCATTTGGCGCAAACTCGAATTTTTCTGTCCACGCCATGAAAAATCCCAGATGCTTGTCTCGGACTTGACTTTCCTCGCCGCTTTCAATTAATCGTTCGCGCGCATACTGGCGTATCGTCTCCAGCATCCGGTAGCGCTCTGCATTGCCTGCTTGTATTACCTCCACCAAGGACCGGTCCACTAGGTGAGATAGCTCATTCACAACATCGCCCACTGCAAGACCGTCGTCGGAGCAAATTGCCTGCGCCGCCTCTTGCGTGAAGCCGCCTGCGAACACCGACAAACGCCTGAAAAGCACGCGCGTCCTTTCGGGCAACAACTCATAACTCCATTCGATCGCCGCCCGCAAGGTTTGGTGGCGCGGCAAAGCCGTGCGGTTTCCACCGGTCAACAGGCTAAAACGATCGTCCAGTCCCTTGGCGATGTGCTCTACCGTCATCGTCTTGACTCGTGCCGCGGCCAGTTCGATCGCCAGCGGCATCCCATCCAGTTGTCGGCAGATCTGCAGGATCGCAGCTGAATTTGCGGCTGTCAAGCCAAACGTACTCTGCACCCGCGCTGCGCGGTCGACAAATAAACTTACTGCTTCAGATTGATGGAGTTTTTCAAGGGAAGTCTCGGCCCCCACCTCGGGCAGCGATAAGCAGGGAACATAGTATTGCTCCTCCCCTTCTATCCCCAAAGCCTCGCGGCTGGTGGCAAGAACACTCAACTGCGGACAAGCCCGCAGCAACGTATCAGCCACCTGCGCACACTCCGCGATCAGATGCTCACAATTATCAAATACCAAAAGCAGATGTTTGGAATACAGGCGAGCATTGATGCTCTCGATCAGCGGGCAACTCGGATCCTCATGCACATCCACTACGGTCGCGATCGTTCTTTGGACCAACACGGGGTCAAACAGCGGCGCAAAAGCCATAAACCAGATACCATCTGGAAATAGGCCCAGCATCTGACTTGCAGCTTCTATCGCCAGACGGCTTTTGCCGCAACCTCCCGCGCCAGTCAACGTCACCAGGCGCGATCGATGAATCAGGCGATGGATTTCTTCAATCTCGCGTTCGCGGCCGATGAAACTACTAATCGGGTGTGGCAAGTTGTCGCGTGGTGCCGTCGTGGGAACTGATTCGGTTAATTCTCCCCCGTGCAAAGCGTATATAGTTCTCGCGCTCCTTCACTGGAATCCCGAGTTGCTCTATGAGCAACTCGGCCAACTGCTTCGATGGACGCATCTGATCTGCTTCCATCTTGCGGATGGTGATCGGGGCGCAACCAACCTGACGGGACAATTCTTCCTGCGTCAGGTCAAGTTCCCGCCGCTGATGTCTAAGCCATTGACCAAAAGACTGGGATTCACCCATGGCACCTGATTCCAGAAAGGTTATCGCTTTTGCTATCACTCATTATATCGAAAAAGGCCTTAGATTCAATCTCCCTTTTTGGTTTAATGCAATTAGATTTCAAAGACAAGGATGAAGAAAGAGAAAGTCCTGTCAGAAGGAATTTACAGTAATAAATAACACAGAAAGGATAATGCCATGTTAAAAACTCATACCATCCCGTCCAGCACCATTGTACTGATCAGTGCAGCCGTCATCCTGGTGATCGCCTTGGGAGGGGTTGCCCACCTAATGACCGCATCCACCGCTGCGTTTCCATCAGTCCCCGCTGGAAAAAGTGTCGCCAACGTTGTTGTTCCGGCATCCGTTCCTGCCACTACCATCACCACTAACAGTGTCTACATCAGCGAAAAATCGCTCTGGAACAGCCTAGAGATTGCCTACGAGCGACATCAGACCACGCTCGTGCAAACGCTTCTGCGTATCCTCAATGGGCGCTACGAGCGCCGCTGCTGTGGCTTCCCTTACTAAGGCTTCTGACCGGGAGGGGCGCCGCCATCCTGATGTTGAAATTCACATCACAACCTCCCTAACGCTAGCTGCTTGCAGTCGATGTGCAATCAGGCCGGAGGTCGCAAATGCTCACCCGCTCATCTCCTACTGGGCGGGTGAGCGCGTTCTTCCTCCACGTTTATTCTTTTTCTCCACTCACTTTCATCCAGGCCTTCTTCATGTTCAACGCATCCTCTTCCATAATGGGACTCTCACATAAAATTCTTCCGGCGCAAGCATGATCATTCAAGGCGCGGAATAATGCTTTCAGGTCAAGGTCGGCTTCGGAAAGTTTCAAATGATTCTTCTCGCCCTTCGGGCCGTACTCAATACCTGAAAGATGGATATGAAGTTTCTTCAACGCAGCTTTGCCAAGCGCCTTTGAATACGAGTCCAGCAACGCAGACCATTCTTCATGGGTGTTCATCGTGCCATCGCCGGGACGCGCATGCAAGTGAGCAAAGTCCATGCAAGGCAAAACGCCTTCGATTGACTTCGCCATTTCGAGCGCATCTTCGAATGAGCCAAGCATGGCAGATTTGCCCATCGTCTCTGGACGCAACGTGACCAGATTGCCCGCCTTGCGTAATTCATCAATGCATAACTTCAAACGTGGGATAGCAATCTTTAATACTTCCTTCGGATCATTTTCAAAATATGAGCCGGGATGAAAGATAATATCGGCCGCTCCCGCCAGATTTCCATAGTGAGCCGCGTCCATCAAGCGTTTGCGCGACTTAGGCCATTCTTCCGCATTTGCGTTCAAGTTGATGAAATACGGCGCGTGTACACTGACTGCCACATCTTGTTCTGACGATGTAGCTTTGATCGTCGCGCATGTTTCTTCTGAGACGCGCACCGATTGCACCCAACCCAATTCAAAAGCTTGCAGTCCGATGGATTTGCTAAACGCAATCGCGCCGACCGAGCCGCCGGGTTTCTTCGGCGTGCCAATCGGTGATCCCACTGTACCAAAACGAAATGATAAAGTCATCGAAGCTCCTTTGTGTAATGTCATTGCGAGCGAGCATGATAGCGGAGACGCTGGCAATCTCATGAACAATCGATTGCATGTACATGAGATTGCCTCGCTATCGCTCGCAATGACATCTTATAAAATTACTTTCCAATAGAACATCAACTTTCCCCACAACGGTGGGCCGAGAATGAACAACCCGATCAACACTGCGGCAAGCGCCGAGATCAACACTGCCGCCGCGCCGACATCCTTGCCTACTTTCGCGAGTGGATGTTTTTCAGGGCTGGCTAAATCTACCACTGCTTCAATGGCAGTATTGATGAACTCTGCAGTGAAGACCATCGCGATGGTGACGATCAATACTGCCCAATCTCGCGCAGGCAATTGAAGCCACCATGCAAGAATAAATACAAGTATTGCAGCGAGCGCATGGATCCAGGCATTCTGCTGGGTACGCAAGACGAACCATAAGCCGCGAAAGGCATGGCCGAACGAACGATAACGGGAAAGCATGAAGTTCCACATAAGTCGTCAGGATTCTTGAATCACGATTCCCGCCAAGCCGATGCTTTCCAGAATTTCCGCCTGCGCTTTCCACATTTTTGTTTTCTTCCCTGCCTCGGCGTGATCGTGTCCAAGCAAATGCAGAACGCCATGCACCACCAATAACTGCACTTCAGATTCAAGTGGATGATTTGCCGATTTGGCTTGCGCGTTCGCACAAGGAATCGAGATGAGGATATCGCCCAAATAACGCGCGCCCGTTTCCGGGTCGGTCTCAGAAGCGGGAAAGGATAATACATCGGTCGGCGCGTCAACTCCAAGATAGTCTCGATTGAACTGATGCAAACGCGCATCATCGGTCAACACAACCGTGAGATCCCCATCGGCGGATTGATGCGTCAATGCAGTTTGCGCGGCGCGTTCAATCAATCGGACTGAAACCTTTTGAGCCTTCAATTGAGATTCAATGTGGATCACGGCTTCTTCGCTTTGAGATGCTCGGTATGAATATTGGCTGTCGCGGCGGGCGGCTCGGCGGCGGGATATTGAATGCGCGGATGATAGGTGCCCCGCAGAGTCGTCACGAACGAATCGGTGATGAGGCTGAGATCGCGCATGGTCAATGGCGCATTATCAAGCTGATTTTCTTTTTGTGTGCGCTCAATCACCGAACGTACGATGGCACGCAGATCGTCATCACTCTCTGCTCCTTCAGCGCGGGCGCGTGCCTCGGAGCCATCGGCGATCATCAAAATGGCAGTTTCGCGCGAACGCGGACGCGGACCGGGATAACGGAATTGATCCATATCCACTTTGCTCGCATCGCCGCCCGCTTTTTCGAGCGCCTGATTGTATTGATAGCGCGTGACCATCGTGCCATGATGTTCGAGGATGAAATCATCAATGCGGCGCGGCAGGCGATATTTGTGCGCCAGAGCGACGCCATCCAAAACATGGTGAATGATTTTTTGCGCGGCCTGTTCGGGAGTGATATCCACATGCGTGTTGAGATTGCCCGGCGCTTGATTCTCGATGAAGAAAGACGCGTCCGCCGTTTTACCGATATCGTGAAACAACGCGCCGACCCGCGTCAAGACCGGATCTGCACCAATTTTTTCTGCGGCCTGCTCAGCAAGGTTTGCCACCTGCAGACTATGCTGATATGTTCCGGGCGCGTTACGCAAAAACATTTGAAGAAGCGGAAAATCAGGATGCGAGATTTCTAGCAGTTGCATCGGCGTTGGCAGATTTAAGAATTGCGCCAGTGGATATTGTAATAAAAACGCGATGCTTGCCGATGCGATTCCGTTCGCCAGCGCCGTGACGCTCAACGTCGCGATTCCAAGCCAATCCATCGAAGCGGTGGGCAAAAGATAGGCAAGGATCACCGCTATGCCCGCGCCAGCAATCGCCAGTCCCGCTCGAAAGAATCCCCAAAAGCGACGCGCCGGTCCAAGCGTCAAGACACCGCACAACGAAGCCAAGATATAAAACGGCATTAACGCTAAGGTGTTTGGCAATCCATAGGCGGCCAGCACAGAAATGACCAATGAAAGAATAATTCCGCTTTCCATGCCAAAAAGCGTTGTCAATATTAAACCCGCCGCAGGTAATGGATAAAGATAAGGAATGATCGTGCGGTTTGGAATCACAAAACGCGCACCAAGGATAAAAGCAATAAAGATGACGGATGCCATCAGCAGACTGCGCGGATCAGATAGGAAAGTAACTTTCCTGCGCCTTAAAAAATACAAACCAATAAAAGCCGCCGACAAGATCGTCAGCGAAGCCGCGCCCAAATACGTTTCAATGGGCTGAGCTACTTGGATCAGATTGAACACCTGCAGGGCTTCCATATCGGCGGGCGTGATGATGTCGCCTGAGGAAACGATTCGTTCGCCTGCTTTATAGGTTTGCACGATGGGTTGCACCGCGTCGCGCGCGGACTTTTGAGCGGCCGCCGTTAAATCAGCGCTGTACTGGCTGTTCGTTACTACAAACGCGCTGACAAATTCACTTACCAAACTAGATTCATCGTCGTCCAACGTCAAGCTGACCAGCGACGGAACGCTGGCTTGCACCGCATCCAAGTTATCGGTTCGGACTGGCGAGCGCATAATCTGTTCGAGCAGGCGCAACGATTCCTGTTGAACGGCATCCCAACGCGAATCGGAAAGAGACAAAATCAATTTGACGCTATCCGGTTTAAGACTGATGTTGCTTAAGTTTGCAAGCTGTGCCTGTTTGAGATCATCGGTTGCAGTTGTATCGGCACGGGTGAGATTGATCAATTGGAACGTCGCGCTCAATCGGTTGATTTGTTCGCGCGCAATCGCGGGGTCGGGATCCGTGTAGATGGGTTGAACCGCTTTTTCCGCGGTCTGACGCGCTTCTTCGGTCCGCACCTGGCTGACGTATTCATCATCGCGCGGCGCGGTGATATCGCGCGGAGCCACATCACCCGCCTGAAGCGGAAGCGCCGCGGGCCGCAGACTCAACGGCAAACTCAGCGCCGCGAAGGTCACGATGCTGACCGCGGCTAGAACAAAAATTTGCAGGTTCCGCACCCGCGCCGGAAAACGCAGACGATTTACCATAAAAACAAAATCACCACGAAGCCCACATAACGCACGGGAGAATCTTTTTCTCTGCCTGTACTAGCCGCAACTGAAAGGCGCAGTCACTTCGCAGGCACACGTGTGTCTTGAGTGTTCTCCGTGGTGAAACGAATTATTTAGTCAACAGTTCCTTCACCATCGCGCTGACCTGATCGCCTGCCGCGCGCCCGGCAACTTTGGGCAGAAGCACTTTCATCACTTTGCCCATATCAGACGGCGAAGCCGCGCTGACTTCCGCAATGGCGGCTTGTGCGAGGGCGCGTAATTCTTCGACGGGCATGGCTTTCGGTAAAAAGGCTTCGAGCACTTTGATCTCGGCTTCGTTATCGGCAATCAAATCCGGACGGTTCGCTTTCTTGGCTTCATCCACTGCCTCGCGCCGATTCTTGATTTCTTTCTGCAACAGCGAGATCACAGCCGCGTCATCGAGTGTGGTCTGTTTATCCACTTCGGCTTGCTTGATATTTGCCAGCGCCATGCGCGTTGTACGCTTGCGGACCTCATCGCCGCTCTTCATGGCGTCTTTCATTGATTCGGTTAATTGAGTTTTAATATCCATAATAATCATTATACTAGAGTTGGATAATAAGAATAAATCGTCCCGCCGGGCGAGAGCGGGACAAAGATTTGAACTCGGGTCATGCCAAACAGTTATTTATCAGTACTCTTTGCCGCTTCCTGACCAAACAACGAGAGATACTGTCCGTAGCCCTCCTTCTCCAAGTCCTCGACTGAAATAAAGCGAAGCGCGGCGGAGTTCATGCAATAACGCAAACCGGTGGGAGCGGGACCGTCGTTGAAGACATGCCCCAAATGGGAATTGGCGTATTTTGACCGAACCTCGGTGCGCGGCAGAAATAACTTGAAGTCTGTGTGGGTGACGACATGATCTGGCTCCAAAGGCTTGGTGAAACTGGGCCAGCCGGTGCCTGAATCGTATTTATCCAGCGAACTGAATAACGGCTCGCCGGATGCGACATCGACATAAATGCCGGCGTGTTTGTTGTTCCAATATTCGTTTTGAAAGGGCGGCTCGGTGCCTTCATGCTGTGTGACCTGATATTGCATGGAAGATAAGAGCTTCTTAAGCTCAGCGTCCGATGGTTTGGTATAACTTTTCATACGAACCTCCTGCACGTATAAAGTTTTGTAGCTCTATATTCTATTGGTGAAGATAGGACGCGAAGGAGGAGTCTTACATACTTGGACAAGACTAATCTGACCCGCCCACCGCACGCCGTATTAGGCAACCAGTGTGCTCCACACAGATAGCTTTATATCGTCAATCCTCTTTCTAATCTTTCCAGACAATTCTGTCACCTGATGATGGCGAATACTGCCTCTGAGCATGTTCTGCACCACGTCGGGCAGTTTATCTTGCTCCATATCGCTAAGATTGTCAGTGAGGGTAAACTCTTCAATGTAAATCTGCATTAAGTCCGAAAAGAGCCTCTTTATGAGATCATCGTCAAAGACCAACATCTTGCTGAAATTCTTGGATGTATTGTCATATGGAACTAGCAATTTCTTTCTTTCTTCGTCGCCAAGCTTTACACCGCGGCAAATATGTTCTTGAGTAGGCATAAGGGCATAAAACCCGTCTTCTAATTCATCTAGAATTCTTTCGGCCCTTTCGGCTTTGGCCAACACAATCGCGTATCTTTTGTCCTGCGCATTTCTCGCGATCTCAAATTTCTGCCGTGAATCTTCCTCGATTTGGCGAAACTTGTGGTCACGGAAACTTGTTATCCACCCAGAAACTATTGCAATAACGGCACCAGCTATCATTGTCAGTATGGTTTCCAACATGTTTCACTCCTAAATGTAAAAAATTGTTGGCTGGCTCGCTATCAAACTACAAGCCGAAGTCTATCAACTCATAACCGATTTGTTGCATCTGCGGGTCTTTGCCGCTAACTAAGTATACACTCACTTCGACTCGCCAATACGCTTGCGGCTCAATTGTAAATACTCTTCATTCGTCTCATATCCCACATAGTGCCTTCCAGCTCTCAACGCCGCCAGCGCGGTTTGACCGGAGCCCATAAAGGGATCAAGCACAACTTCGTCTTTGAATGTGTATAACTGAATCAAACGATACGGTAATTCAAGTGGGAACGGCGCGGGATGTCCGATCTTCTTGGCAGACTCTGCCGCGAACAACCAAACGGATTTTGTGAATTCAAGGAATTCTTCTTTGGAAATGGTGTCGGTTTTTCCATCTAGCTTCTCGCGGCGAAAGTTTCCTTTTGAGAAAACCAAAATATATTCGTGCGTATCGCGCAAGGTCGGGTTGGACGCTGATTGCCACGAACCCCACGCAGTAGATGAACTGGCTGAAGCACCTTTGTCCCAGATGATCTCGCCGCGCATCAAAAAGCCAATCTCGGTCATGTCATGAATGATGAACGCGTGCAAAGGAATATAGGGTTTGCGTCCGAGGTTTGCAACATTGATGCAGGCGCGTCCGCCGGGGACAAGCACGCGATACGTCTCAGCCCAGACGCGCTTCAAAAAAGACAAATATTCGGCGAGAGTCAAATCGTCATCATAATCCTTGCCCACGTTATACGGCGGCGATGTCACCATCAGATGCACGGAATTATCCGGCAGTTCGCTCATGTGCTCAGACGATGAATTGAAAATCGTATCCAGTTTTTTGGATGGAATGGGATTCTCGATATATTTCAATTCTTCGGCTTGCGGTTGATCGTCGTAAAGATGCGCGGAATAAAACGTTGAAGCGTCATGTCCAACGCGGCCCGGCGAACCGAAAGAAGAAGTCTTCGTGGGTTTTCTTGGCATCTTGCGCTTTGCGTTTTACGTTTTGCTCGTTATGCTTTCAGCCCTTTGAGTTCGTACACTTCCGCGGCTTGTTCGCGACCTTTCACCGCAATCGGATTCAACGCATCGGCATCCACGAAATCTTTGATGATTGCATACGTGGAGCTTTCCAAAAGAATTTGTCCGTGCTTGGCAGAAGCTTGCAAACGTTGCGCGAGGTTGACCGTATCGCCAATCGCTGTGTAATTGAAAAGCTCCCTGGTGCCCACATTGCCAATCATGGCGAGTCCCGTTGTAATCCCAATGCGGAACGTCATGTGCTGTTCAGGATCCTTGAAGTTGCGATGTGCTTCGATGGAACGCCGAACGATATTCAGCGCGGCGCGTGCGGCGCGCAGGGCATGATCGGGTTGCGGATCAGGGCTGTTCCAAATGGCCAGCACCGCATCGCCCATGAATTTATCCAGAGTTCCTTCCTCATCCAGAATGGCTTGCGCCGCCAAAGCAAGATATTGATTGAGCACGCTGAAAACCGTCTCAGGATTGTGCTTTTCGCTATAGGGGGTAAAGCCCGACATATCCGCAAACAAAGCCGTGACAATCTGTTTGACGCCGTCCAATTGAAGATTATCAGGATTAGCCAGCAACCGGTCGCGGACGCGCGGCGCCACCACGTGACCAAACGTTTTGCGAATCAATTCGCGTTCGGCCTCCAGTTTATGGCGCTCGGTCAAATCTTCGAAGACGAGCGTCGCACCTTTTGTACCGAGATATGCATCACGCAGAGGCGAGACCGAAAGCCGCAAAAACAAATCGCCTCGTTCCGGGACTTTGTTGCTGAGTTCCGTACTCATCACCGTTTCACCCCGTGTCAACGTATAGCTGGCGGCATCCTCCAATTCCACGCCGAGAACAGGCACGGCTTTGGCAAGTGACTCGCCGATCACATTGCTGACCTCCACACCCAAAATATTTTCTGCAGCGCGATTGAGAAGAGTGACATGCCGATCGAGGTCCGTGGTGATAATGCCGGTCGCGATGGATGCGAAGATGTTATCCATCAGATTTTTCATTTCCATCGTCTGATCCAAATTGCGGCGCAGGTTGGCAAAGAGACGCACATTTTCAAGTGCCAACGTGGATTGTGCCGCGACGGCTGCCAGGAAATCCAGATCGTCGCTGGTATATAGATCACCCGAACGACGTGGACCCAACATCATAAAACCAATCAATTTGCCCTCATAATGAAGAGGCGCAAATGTGAATCCCATCAAATGGCGATACGCACCGGCAGAATCCTGAAGAGGGGTTGGCAAAGGTCCACCGGTCGGAAACCAGATCGGAGTCCGCACAGAAGCGATTAAATGAATCAATGGATCTTCGACTTGATAGGGCAACGCAGAATCTTCGCGCGTGGAGTGCGGGAAATATTCTCCCAGATTGTCATGGTAAAGGTAGATGATGAATTTTTCAGGCGCCAAGGCTTGCATGAGTTGATCTTCGAGAGCGCGAACTGTTTGGCTGAGATCAGGCGTGACAGCAAGGTTACGCGAGAGGGTGGTCAACGCGCGGCGATAATCGGCAGGTGCACGATAAAAGAGACGGTCAATGCCGCGTTGAATGAGTCCGCGCAAAGGATTGAAACCGATGACCAGCGCCAGCAAATAAGCAGCAATAATTAACGGATCGCTGGCACCGATGGCTCGTTGAAGCGATAACGAAAATAGTGCAAGCAGTGCATAGAATGCCGCAAGTGCCACACTAAGCGTGAGCAGATACGTGAGGGCGCGGGAGAAGAAACGATCCACATCGAGCAGACGATAGCGGATAATTGCATAAGTAATGGAAAGCGGAAAGACGATGAATGCCGGGAAAATCAGCCAGGCATAAAACTGAGTGAAAACGCCGAACGCGAGAGGCGCAATATAGTAAAGTGCAGGAATGAACGCGATGATCGCGCCAAAAATAATGACGCGGCTCTGCTGGCGGACATTTGAAAGATTGCTCCGAAGCACACGATAAATCAACGTGCCAAGAAACAACACAAAGCCAAGCGTAATGAAAAGATAGCCCCACTGCCATGTGTTGATATAGAAGTAAGGATTGGATGGATGCAAGATCGCCAGCGTCGTTGGCACGGCAAGCAGGATGAACGCGATCCATCCCAGCCAGCGCAGGCTCGGCCTTCGCAAAACAAAACGCATCGGCTGGGGAAAAACAAAAGAAAGGTGTACCAGACTTGCTCCAATTACCCCCAGAACTCAAAGCCCAAAATAAAACCGCGTGCCGTGTGGTATCCATATCGAGGAACGTGGAGGTTCCTATACTTAGCGCAGACGTAAAGGCGAGCAAGGCGCGGCTGGCGCGCAGGTCACTGCGAAGGGTATACGTCCAAAGCCCAATGCCAATGAACGCCAAGCTGACGAGATAAGGCAGGATAAATAACGTGAACAAATCTCCCAGCGGAGGATGAGCCAGCGGTGTAATGATCAGTTCAAAGGTTCCACCCGCGCGACGCGCAAAGGAAGCCTGAATTGGCTGTGTGCCATTCTGCTGAAGAAATGTCATCAACGCGGAAGCATCGTGGATTGGCTGACCGTTCAACGTCAGCAATTGGTCTGCGAAGATCACACCATGATCACGCGCAGGCCAACCCTGTGAAGCAATCTGACTGACCACATTATTCGGTTCGAGCAACATACCGAGGAACGGCGTGCGATACCATTCCGCGGCCCAGAACGGACTCAAGACAAGCATCAATACAGCAATGCCCGCCATGAGGAGCGGCAGGATGTGATTGAACCAATTGCTTTTGGATGGGGGATGCATCTTTCATGAATTATAATCTACGCATGGCTTTTTACACCCGAAAAGGCGATGATGGAACGACAGGTCTTTTAGGCGAAGGACGCGTTCCCAAATTTCATTTGCAAATCGAAGCATTGGGGACATTGGACGAATCCAACGCGACGTTGGGGCTGGCACGTGCTTCGGTACATGACCCGCGCTCCGTGCCGCTTATGCTCGACGTTCAGCGTGATTTATACCGGCTCATGGCTGAAGTGGCCGCGGCGCCTGAACACGCAAACCAATTTCACTTCGACGAAGGACGCGTGCAATGGATCGAGGCACAAACTGACCTGTTGAGTAAAACAGTGGAGATGCCGAATGAATTCATCATCCCCGGCAATTCAATCGGCGGCGCATCGTTATCATTAGCGCGTGCCGTTATCCGCCACGCGGAGCGGCGCGTGGCCGAATTGTTCGATGCGGAAGAAATCACAAATCCCGCCTTGCAACAATATCTCAATCGTTTGTCTTCGTTGTTGTTTGTATTGGAATTGATCGAGAATCAGACAGCAGGGAAAAATACAACGCTGGCAAAAAAATAGAAGAGCCTGAGCTTTGCCACATAACATGGAGAATGAATGACCGGTACTTTGATCAATATTGCTACGATTCTGATCGGCGGAACGCTCGGATTGATTTTCGGCGCGCGTGTGCCGGATCGAACTCAAAGCCACCGTCACTTCCGGCATGGGACTCTTCACCGCCGCGATTGGTATCCAGATGTTCCTCAAGACGGATAATTCGTTGATCGTATTAGGGGCGTTGCTCATCGGCGCGTTGCTCGGCGAATGGTGGAGGATCGAAGATCGTCTTCAATCGTTGGGACAAATCCTGGAAGCGCGATTCTCAAAAGATGCTTTAACAAACACCGACGGCGAAGTTACATCCAATAAATTCGTGCGCGGATTTTTAACGGCGTCATTATTATTTTGCGTTGGCCCGATGGCCATCCTCGGTTCAATTCAGGATGGCTTGACGGGTAATTACAATCTGCTGGCGGTCAAATCCGTGCTGGATGGATTCGCATCGCTGGCATTTTCATCCACGCTGGGCGTGGGCGTAATGTTTTCATCGCTCATGATTCTGGTTTATCAGGGAGGCATCAGCCTGCTCGCCGCTCAATTGAATGCAATCGTCACTCAGCCCATGATGAACGAGATGACCGCAACCGGCGGCGTGATTTTAATGGGCTTAGCACTCAGTAGTTTATTGGAGATCAAAAAAATTCGTGCGGGGAATTTCCTGCCCGCGTTGGTAATCGCCCCATTGATTGTGTGGATTCTTTCCATGTTCGGGCATTAACAAAAAGGGCGGCAGGTCATCTGCCGCCCAATCCATATCATAACAATTACTGCGCGCCCGCCGCGGCCAGCGCCTGATCAATATCCTGCTGGAAAACATTGAAGGGCTGATTTCCATCAATCGTTGAAGTCTTCGTTTGACCGTTGACTGTATAGCTCAAAACAAACCACGGCGTGCCTTGAATTCCGGAAGCCTGCGCATCCGCATAATCCTGATTTACTTAACTCAAATACTTTTGACTGTTGTAACACGAGTTGTAAGTATTCATATCCAAGCCAATACTCTGTGCGATGACTTGCAAGCGGCGAGGAGTAAATGAGCCTGCGTCCTCGCCTAGAACATTCGTGAACAACGCATCATGCATTTCCCAGAATTTATTCTGGTCGGCGGCGCAATAAGCAGCCATGGCTGAGTTTTGTAATTCAAAACCGCCATCGCCAATGTTGCCGCTCACCCAATTTCCGGCAGAGCGATACCTGTATAACACCTTGCCGGTTGTCACATAAGTGCTAAACACTTGCGCTTCAGTTGTAGACCAAAAATCTTTGCAGTATGGACATTGAAAATCCGCGAATTCCTCAAGCTTAACTGGCGCGTTGGGATTGCCTGATGAATTGCGATTCACATTTGGACGCGTCCTCAACTCGGCGGTTTGGATCGCGGCTACCGGCTTCAACTGCGGATAAATTAGTACGAACGCAATCAACAATGCGCCGACGATAATCAAGCCAATCCAAATCCAGCGATTGCGTTGCTCCGAGCGGCGGCGCTTCTCGCGGAACTCCTGACGTTTACTCGGGCCTTCTCGATCTTTTTTACTCATATATGCACCTCAATGAAAATAATGGGTTGGATTTTCCCATGTTCACAGCTTTTTGTCCAGAATGCTGGAAAAAGACTTATTTCGTTTTTAGTTGTCCGTCTAGCCAGTCGATCATGGTCTTTATCACTGCGGCCTTTTCAGGTTCATTGTGAATTTCATGATAGAAGCCATCCCATGGATGCCAGGTAACGACCTTTCCGGCACGTTTTGCGAACTCAGCGCTCGCGGCGGACGAAGTAATCCGGTCAGCGGTTCCGTGCATCAGCAAAAGTGGGACAGAAAACTCTTCCGCGTGATCAAGCGCCCATAATCCAAACTCATAAATGCTTACAAATAGCCTGGCTGAAATTTTTGCATGGACAAGCGGATCATGATTATAGGCATCCACAACTTTTTGGTCATGCGAAAGCGCGGCCGTTTCCAAGTTGGAGTTCTGAGTAAAGCTTGGCGCGATGTTATTCATGGTTTTGCCCAGCATCACTTGCATGGCAGGTGGATCAAAAGCCAGCTTCAGCCAGGGACCGGTAGCGATCACACCGGCCACATCCGGTTTGCGCCGGAGGAAAAAGTTGATCACTTGATTCCCGCCCATGCTGTGACCATATAAAAAGCGCGGCAGACCAGGATAGCGCTTCTCGATCCACGCCATGAAATCGGCAATATCATCCATCATCGCATCATAGAATGGAGTGTGCCCGCGTGCCCCACCGGATTTGCCATGGCCGCGCAAATCAAATCCAATCAAGGAATATCCCGCGCTATTAAAGGCCTGGCCCACATGGGCATAACGCCCCGTGTGTTCTCCCAATCCATGGATCAGAGCGACCACGGCTTTAGGTTTTTGTTCCGGCTCCCAACCTTGAACATAAAAGCTCAATTCTTCCTTGTTTTGCCAATTCGATTCAAAGTGCTTCATGATTTTCCTCTGTCGCTATTGAGTCATATCGCCAATTTCAAATCGGCAATACGGATCGCCCTTTGCCATGCAATATGTTTCGATTACGTCATGCAGATGATCCGTTGCCCAAGCCACCATTTCGATAATTTAGCCAATGTAATAAAGATAACAAATCGGCTCTGCACTTTTGCGTTCATGACCTCCTGTGCAGAAACAAGCGCCTGCCGCACCAGCGCGTTGACAATGACCGCATCATCCAGTTGTGCCATGATCTTCCTCGCGATAGATATAAACAGGGTATTGTTCGCCCGTCCGGCGGAAACCGATTTTTTCATATAAAGCCAACGAGGTACCGTTGTCTGACTGCGTATTTACGGTGATACGCGACAAATTTTCATCGCGGCAAACATGAGCCATCAGATCACTGATCAATGCCGATGCAATCCCGCGTCCCTGCGCCTCGGGGCGGACCGCGAGGCGGGCGAGGTGAGCCCCAAACGGATTCCCCGTGGAAAGCTGGTACCCCACAAAACCTGATTCATTTTCCGCAACCGAGGCATAGATTGCCTGCGACAACGCCTTGCTCAAAGCCGGTAATGAATTCTGCCAGAGCGGTTCAAAAGCCGCGGCATCCACTTCCGCAACGCGCGGCAAATCTTCAAAGGTCATCGGACGCAATCTAATTCCGTTTGGAATAGGATAAGATTTAAAGGACTGTCGATTCCATTCAAGCAGAACAATATGTTGAGCAAGAGTAAAGCCATTTTCGATCAGAATGGATTCAAACCAATGTTGTGGGGTGATGGCAACAACTGTCGCACCAGTGAGAGAAGTTAATTCGCGCCGCGTCACATCCCATAACGGCGACCACGCTGAAGCTTCGGAAAGATTCGCATCAAAGACAAAGAGGCAAATCCAAAATATGGAGGGAGGGTCAGGCGGACAGGCCAGCGCCGCGACGATGCGTCCGTCTTTTTCCAACACAAAGTATGGCTGATATCCAAGCCATTCCAGAGGAGCGCGCCAATCCAAATGACGATGAATTTGTTGTTGGAATAAAATCAGATCGGCAATCTGTTGTTGATCCGCAGAGACCGCCGGACGGGTCCGCAGATTGGCCTCGATCATCTTTGCACAAAATGAACCATGGCTCGAAGAATGCGGTCGAAGATCGATGGATTCTGTTTGGCGTCCAGCGAGCCGACCATTTTGAACACCGATTCGCTGACTTTGCCTTTTTTTAGCTTGATCGCCGCGGCGGATTTAAGCACCATCGCACGCAGGTCGCCTTCGCCAGCCTCGGCAAAAACAGAGGCGGAATGTTCGTAAGCAGCAAGTGCTTCATCGAGTTCTTTAACGCTTCAAGCGCGGCAGCTTGGTTTCCCAGCGCCATACCCTGACGTTTCAAATCGCCAGCCTTGGCAAAGATATCATCGGTTCCAAGCGCGACATCCAGTGACTCCTGAGATTTGCCCAATTGCAAAAGGGCAACGCTAAGATTATTCTTTGATTCAGCGGCGTTAAGATCGTCGTGTGCAGAGGCATACGCCTCTGCAGCTGCGCGGAACGCATCAACCGCCGTGTCCAATTGGCCCGATTGAAAAGCCTGCTTGCCTTGTTCATTCAAAGATTGAGGATCAGTATTTGCGGGCATAGTGCCTCTACAAAGTAATATCCAGCAAACCTTCGGCGACGGAGCGCAGTTTATCGGTGGACATAGAGCTGAGCTTTATAGCCAGTTCCAAATACGGACGATTGACCGGCTGACAGACAAAGTCCTGCAATTCTTTAGGAAGCTCGAGGAATTGCTGAATGCCTTTTTGATCGTTCATCCATTGACCGATGGGACCACTTTCGTCAAAAAAGGTTTCAACGCGACTCCCCAGCGCGGTCGCCAATACTTCCAATTCTGGCAAAGGAATCGGACGCTCACCCAATTCATACGATTTAATCCGCGCTCCCGGAATGCCCGTCTCCTGAGTAAGCGACTTAATCGAAAGGCTGGCATTGTCGCGTTGTTGCCGCAATAGAGCGCCGATTATACGCTGACGAACTTCAACGAGGCGCGGCAAATCGAGTGGTTCGGTGGGAGGCGCATCAGAAATGGATGATTGCCCCCAGAAATGATGGATGGGCAGTTTAAGATAATAAACCAGAGTTTCAATTTCAGGAAGCGATGGAGCGCGCCGCCCTTCTTCATAAGCGCGGAAGATGCCTTTCGTCACGCCGATGGCTTTGGCGCATTCATCCACGTCCCGCCGTGACGCCAGGCGCGCATCGCGAATCAAAACGCCCAATTTTTTTGTACGCAGTGTGGTTTGAGAACGAGTGTCCATGCAATCCTCAGCTCACGACAATTATAGCAGAGAACATCCTTTGGATTTCCCCGTCATGCCACAAACAGATTAGCCTGCCCGCAGACGACGGGCAAGGTCAGCCATTTGTTGTGCAGTCTCCATGAATATAATTGCGGCGGTATCTCTTGGGAATTTTTGTGAGAAAGGCAGATGCTGATTATTTGATAATGCAAAATTACTGCCCAGATACGGCACAGAGGTTTTGATTTCCAACCCAATAATCTTTTCTGCATCAGATTTGGTCAATCCTTCCAACCCAACCGCTCGGTTAAGGATGGCATAAATGCTGGGCGCCTCGACGCCTTTAGATTTCAGATATTCCCAAGCAGTCTTGGTCAACGAAATGGTGCTCGAGTCAGTACTGACAATCAAGGCAATCAAGTCGGCGTGTTCGATGAGAGGCAAGCTGATGCGTGAGAGCGAACGTCCCAGATCAATCAGCACATAATCATATGCGGCTTTCAACGCAGTGACGATATCGCCGATCGCTCCGACCCTGAGTTGGTTTCCATTCTCAGGGTCTGGCGATCCGGCCACCAAATGGAAATGCCAATTGACCATTTCGGTCAGGTTATTGCGAAAGAATTCAGGGGTAATTGTGTTGGCAGGCATCTCCGATATAGTAACAAGATTCTGGTCGCCCTCATAGCCAACGATATCGGCGATTGAACCAATCGGAAGAACCAAATCCACCACAGCGACATGCGCCTCAGGCTTGTACTGTACAATATTCATGGCAATGTTAGCACACAGCGAGGATGTGCCTGTTCCACCTTTCGCACTCAGAAAAACAATCAGTAATCCGCCAACCTTTTTAGCCGCGGCCTTATTTCCCAACAGGCGATTCACTGCCTCAATCAAAGCTGGCATGGCTTGAGCAATCTTAACTAGATATTCATTGAATCCCGCATCCGTGCAAGAACGAGCGTGTGCCGGCTGAGGATCACTGCTGAGAGCAACCAATGGCGTCTGCGCGGTACGCGGATCCTGCCTCAAACGCGTCGCTAACTCTTCTCCTCTCAAATCAGCTACTATTGGATCTACGATGATCAGATCGGGGCGATCACGCCAGGCAACGATCAATCCCTCTTTTCCAGATGCAGCCTGCAAAATCTGATATTCCTCCTTTTGCAATGCCGCGCCGACGAAGTTACGGCTGGCGGCATCCGCATCAATGATTAGAAATCTTATTGCCAGCCATTTCAGTTCCTTTCGATTACGACTCCATCGGCGGCATCAAATAGCCAAGCCCTGAACGTGTAACGATATGCCTGGGCGAGTGGGGGTCGGTTTCAAGCTTTTGCCGCAGGCGTGCAATACTAACCCACAAAATTTCCTTGTCTGTTTTATATTCAGGTCCCCAAACGCTGGTAAGAAGATCTTCTGCGGTGAGGATCTTGCCAATGTTATGGGCGAATTGCAAGAGTAGACGATATTCCGTAGCAGAGAGAGACACTGCCTGTTCATCGCGCCACACTTCAGCGCGGGCAAAATCTATTCTGAGATTCTCGTGCGTGAAGAAACGCGAGCCTTCGGTCTCGACGGGCGGTTGAGCGCGCCGCAGAACCGCTCGGACGCGCGCCAGCAACTCTGTTGCAGAGAAAGGCTTCACAAGATAGTCATCTGCCCCAAGGTCCAGACCTTTGACGCGATCTTGTTCCTCCCCTTTGGCAGTCAACATAATAATTGGCACGCTCGAGAATTGACGGATACGTTGACAGGTGGCAAAGCCGTCGAGGCGCGGCATCATGATGTCCAATAAGACTAAATCGACAGGATGGGCAGAAAAGGCATCAATCGCCTGCACGCCATCCGCCGCCATAATAACAGTGTATCCCTCCGTTTTGAGATTGGCTTCCAGCAGACGGAGATAACGAGGCTCATCATCCACAATGAGAATGCGTTTGGACATATTGTTTCCTTTCAATGAAAGCAAAAATCAGGGCAGTCAATCTGCAGGCAGTTCGATAAAAAAGGTGGTACCCTGACCCATGACAGACTCTGCCCAAATCTTACCATGATGTGCCAAAATTATTTGTTTGCAGATGTATAGACCTAAGCCAGTGCCAGTAACACTTTGGCCGGGCACACGATAAAAGCGTTCAAAAATGAAGGAAATGTAGCCTTCAGGGATACCGGGGCCCTTATCAGCAAATGCGACGCGTACATTGTTCCTACCGCGTTCCAAGTGGATGGTTAAGGGGGAACCAGGGGCATACTTGATTGCATTGACAAATAGATTTTCAAAAACCTGGGAAAGACGAACGCTGTCGCCATGAATTGGCGGCATGTTTTCAAATTCCAGTTTGATTTCGAGAGTCGGATGATGGACTCGGACACGCAGAGCCACATCCCGAATCAACGCATCGAGTCGCAGAGGCTGAAACTTGAATTGAACGGTCCTGCTTTGCAGTCGAGCCGACTCGAGCATATTCTCAATGAGTTGCGCCAGACGGTCTGTCTCTTCATCAATGATAGTTAAAAACTCGCGCTGTGTTTTTTCATCCCAGGTTGTATCTTGACGGAGCAAACTGGTACTATATCCTTTTATAAAACCAAGCGGCGTGCGAAGTTCGTGAGAGATTGTTGAAACAAAATCATCTTGCAAGCGCATTTGACGCTGAACCGACTTAAGTTCCACGCGTGCCTCCTGCAATGCTTTACGCTCCAACAAAGAAGCCGTCCACAATGAAATCAAAGAGGCGAGGCGAATATGCTCTGTAGTATATAGCGGGCCTTCGAAGCGGACAAAAACCAATGCTCCGGCCAACCGCCCCCCCATTTGCAGAGGCAATCCAATCAAATGTGGCAAATCAAGGCGAGAGGTGTTGCCATGCGCATGCGGCGTTTCGACAACAATCTCCTTTTTTCCCAGTACCTGTCCCGCGATCCCTTCGCCCCAACTCGCATCAGCCTCCGCATGTTTACCGCGGCCGACTGCTCGTGCATAAATCACATCGAAGCCGTTGGCTTGCGCATCGAGCATGTAAACCGCAACGTTGTCATAAACAAATTCGTCACGCAAAGAAGCAAGAAGAGTATCCAAGCCTTCTTTCCATTCCGTGTTACGAACAACGGATTGTAAAGTGGAATGAATCTGTGAGAGCGTATATATGTCGAGAGGACAATTCGCGGTCAAATTATCATTCTTTCATCGTTGCCAGCAGTGGGAACTTGAAGGTAGTGCCTCTCCCTTCCACCGATTGAACATCCAGCAACGAGCCGTGGGCTTCCACGATTTGGCGGACCAAGGAAAGCCCCAGTCCCGTTCCGCCCACTTTGCGCGGTCGATGAATCATCGAGTTGATGGAATGGTTCAAAGATTTCCTGCAAGCGTTCCGCGGGAATGCCAATGCCCGTATCCGTCACTGAAACCATCACTAGATTCGCACCTTCTTCTTTTAGACTCAAGAACAACGTGTCCGCCAGATGGAGTAAAGTTAATCGCGTTATCCAAAAGTTGATTCAATACCCACGCAATCTTTTCCGAGTCACCTTGAACAAAAGGTAAATTCATATCCGCAACAACATGGACTTCAACCCCGCGCCCCTCGGCTTTTTGCACGGCAGCCTTAATGGATAAACTTCCGATGCGTTCAATGTCAATCGCTTCCTGCTTCATACTCATCTCGCCACACGATGCCAGCGAGAACATAATCAAATCCTCGATCATGCTTTCCAATTTCCCTGCCGACTTTTGGCTGACAGCTAACGCATGGCGCTGCTCATTGGTCAACGAACCAAGGGATTCAGTGACCATCAATTCAAGATAGCCCTTCACATGAGTTAAAGGCGTACGCAGTTCGTGCGAAACATTGGCAACGAAATTCGCTTTCATCTGGCTCAACTCACTCAGGCGTCGTAACGCTTCCTGTAATTCCGCCGTTCGTTCCTGAACACGTTGTTCAAGGTTTCGGTTGGCAGCTTGCAACGCCGAGCGCAACTGGATGATTTGCTCTGTCACTGCCTCATCCAAAGTAGCGCGGTCAATCAACTTTAAATCAATTAATACTTGTCCGAGTAAATAACTTTTCCCGTGCTCAAGCTGATCCTGTTGATAAGCCAGTGCCTTCCGCAAGCCCATTTCTGAAATATGGCCTGCCCGTACCAAGGCATCCCCCAATCGCGGAACAAGCATTTCAGGCGAGAGTTGCAACTTTGGTTGTGCCATAGGCTCTCCTATCACTGCCAAACCCATTCACCACCTACCATTGTAGCCGATGATTGTAAATTTTTCACTTCTTCAGGATCACAAGTAAATGGATTCTTTTCCAGAACGATCAAATCAGCCAAATAACCTTGAGCTAGTTTTCCTACACGGTTTTCGGCATAAGCTGCGTACGCCGCGCCGGTTGTAAAACCTTCGATGGCTTCTTGCATGGTCACACGCTGTTCGGGATGCCAGCCATCGGGATTTGGCGAGCCATCTGCGCGTCGGCGCGTGACGGCCGCGTGAATTCCCAAAAACGGATTCGGCGACTCAACCGGTGCATCTGACCCGAACGCGAGGTGCGCACCCGCATCCAATTGAGTTCGCCATGCATAAGCCAGCACGGACCGTTCGCCCCAATACTTATCAGCCATCAGCATGTCAGAGGTGGCATGGATCGGTTGCATCGAGGCAATCACATTTAATCCAGCAAGACGCGTGGCATCATCCGAATGAAGAACTTGTACATGCTCAATGCGATGACGCAGAGCAGGCAATCCTTTTTTCCTTTCATAGGCGCGCAATTGCTCATATGCGTTCAACACTTCGTGATTGGCACGGTCCCCGATGGCATGGACAGTCATACCGAGGCCCACATCCGCGGCATGACAACCCAATTCAAAAAGTTCCTCACCATCCATATTTAAGATCCCGCGATTCTCGGACTCATTCAAGTAGGGTTGGAACATCGCCGCCGTGCGTGGGCCCAGCGCGCCGTCCATAAAGACCTTGACAGAACCGATACGAAGCCAATCATCACCAAAGCCGGTGCGAAGTCCAAGTTCATAAGCCTGATCAAGGAGATCAACGGGAATATTCTTTGTGACGCGTAATTTCAATTTCCCATCCGCGTGGAGCTGTTGCAAAGCCATAAAACAATCGCGGCGGTCGAAATCATGAACGCCGGTCAAACCCATCTTCCATAAAATAGACTGGGCTTTTTCTATAATATGAGCAAGACCTTCTATATTTGGCGCAGGTACCATACCATCCATTAACTGCATGGCGTTTTCAAAAAAAATGCCAGTTGGTTCCCCTTTGACATTGCGTTGAATTTGTCCATCTTTGGGATCGGGCACGGATGCTGTGATATTCGCCAGTTTCATTGCAGCGGTGTTCGCCCATGCCGCATGTAATGACTTGGCTGTTAAATAAACAGGATGGTTCGGCGCGATTTGATCGAGGTCAGCGGCAGAGGGCCAGCCGCCCCACACATTTTGATTCCAGCCATGACCGAGAATCCATTCTCCGGGTTTGGTCCTTTGAATGCGCTCTACCACACGCCGCAGACATTTTTCGAGCGTATCCGTTTCGCAATCAATTTTTTCCAATGCGAGGGAATAATGCTGAAGATGCAAATGCGCGTCGGTCAGGCCAGGCAAGATCACACGCCCGCGCATATGTTGCTTATCGGCGCGATCAAACTCGGAGAGCAATTCATCGCCGCCCACTGCAACAATCACATCACGATCAATCACAATCGCCGATGCGAAGGGCTTTGATTTATCAAGCGTGTAAATCTGAGCATGATGCAGTATCTTCATAATATCTTTTCCAATAACGCATCCAACTCTTCATCAGAATAATAATAGATTGTGAGCGCACCGCCCTTCTTGCCATGCTTGAGCGAGACTTTTGTTCCCAAGCTGGTACGCAGGCGCCGCTCAATATCGCTCACATTTGGATTTCGACCGGCTTTCTTTTTCAAGGCCGGCTTCTGTCCGGAATATTTCCGCGCCAACTGTTCTGCCTGCCGGACACTCAAATCCAAATTGATGATTGAATGCAACGCGGCTTCCTGCGCTTTGGCAGAATGCAATGCAAGTAACGCGCGCGCATGGCCTTCCGTGATCTTTCCATCCACCAGAGCCTGCTTGACAGCAGATGCCGCGTCCAGCAAACGAAGTGTATTAGTCACTGCCACGCGGCTCTTGCCCACACGCGAAGCAACGGCTTCCTGAGAAAGGCCAAATTCTTTAATGAGATGGTGAAACGCCTCAGCTTCTTCAATTGGATTCAAATCAGCGCGCTGAACGTTTTCAATCAAAGCCAGTTCAAGCAATTGCTGATCTGTGGCATTGCGAATCACAACAGGCACATTTCGCAAACCGGCGCGGCGCGCGGCTTGCAATCGGCGCTCGCCAGCGATTAAGATAAATGTTCTATTCCCCGCAGGCGCAACAATCAGCGGCTAAATCACGCCATGCTCGCGAATGGACATCGCCAACTCTTCGAGTTCTTCTTCCTTGAAAGACTGGCGCGGTTGACGGGGATTGCGCTGAATTGAATCCACCGCAACCTGTGCAATGCCACCATCGCTTGAAACAGTTCCACCGCCGGGGATGAGAGCATCGAGTCCTTTACCGAGGCCACTACGTTGAGGCATGATTTTCCTTTTCTAAACTCGACGGCCACACGTATGCCTGCGGCACAGTGCAGGCAAAGGATATAAAGAAAACGACTTGCTGTACTTCGTATCCGTCATGTTTAATTCATTAGCACTTTCACGCCGTCGCCTTTCAATAATTCTTTTGCCAGCGCTTCATACGCTTGCGCCCCAACGGAGGCAGGTGCATAGGCTGAGATGGGTAATCCATATGATGGGGCTTCGGCGAGACGAATGAACGCGGCACCACCGATTTGAAAACCTGACTCGGAAAATGTTTATTGACTTCCTTAACAACATCGGTCGAGAGATTGGTGCGAGCGTCGAACATGGTCAGGATCACGCCGCGCACTTTCAGGTCCGGGAAAAGAGCCGAGCGGACGCGCTGAATGGTTTGGGTCAATTGTCCGAGTCCTTCCAGCGCGAGATATTCGCATTGAACTGGAACAATCACGCCATCCTTTGCGGCAACCAAGCCATTGACCGTTAAAAGTCCAAGCGATGGCGGGCAATCAATCAGAATATAATCGTATTTTTCAGCAAGAGGCGCAATGGCTTTTTTGAGCCGCATTTCACGCGCCAACTCTTCGACCAGTTCTACTTCGGCGCCAGCAAGCGCAGGCGATGAAGGCAGAAGAGAAAGTTTGAGACGTTCATTCAAAAGAACAAACGGCATGGCTACGCTTCCAAGCAAAGCCTCATACGTTCCACCGCTGACAGTGGATTTATCCACACCGAGGCAGGAGGTTGCATTGGCTTGCGGATCGAGATCCACCACCAGCACACGCTGACCGAATTGTGCAAGATATGCTGCAAGATTAATCGCGGTGGTTGTCTTGCCGACGCCGCCCTTTTGATTGATAAGCGTATAAATGCGAGCCACTAAAAAACCTCCGTCAGACATTCATCAATTTCGTGTTGAATTGGAACCCCTTCGAGACCTACTCGAGTCACTGACCGCGCTGAGAGTAGTGTGGCAAAGCGCGCGGCTTCCCACGGATCGCGCGTCGCAAACAAGCGGATGAAAAATGCTGTAGCAAAAATATCTCCCGCACCGGTCGCATCCACTTCCTCAACTTCGGGCGCGCGGAAGCGGCGGCGGTCACCATTCCAATAAAGCACAGCCCCCGCCTCAGCTTCTGTAACAGCTAATATACGCGTTTGATGCGCCATGGCTTCTATCAATTCTTCGTCGCCGCCCACATCTTCGCGGCTAATCACCACCGCGCCTGCTCGAGATAATACCTGCTCTGCGTTTTGCCATTTGCATGGAACAATATCTCCATCATCGTTCCAAATTCGCATCCAGCCTTGAGGTGTGACACCAAGCAAGGAGGGTGACAAAATTTTCGGAAGTTCAAAATCCAACTCCTGCGCCACCGGTCCCAAATGGATGATCGAGGCTTTTCGCCAAACTTCCGGCACAAGATCAAAGGAAATAGGTGCAGCTTGATGATGAAGGATTTGCCTTCGTCCATCTTTGCTATCGTAGATATTTTCAAACGTCGTTGTATGTTCAGAAGGAATAGAGATAATCGGAATCCCATTGAAGGCTTTCAAAGAAGTCTTTTCGCTAGCAGATGTCATAACTCCAACTCGCCTGCCAAGCGCACGCGCGGTCAGTGCAGAAAACGTGGCGGTGCCGCCCAAACGGGGTCCATCAAGTGCAAGGTCTTGGGTGATATGACCTATCACCAGATAATCCACCGCCTGCAGAGGGACAAGATCGAGCATATGTAGATTATAAACTATGAAACAAAAAGGGCGGCCTATTGCGGTCGCCCTTGCACACTATTCTTTCGGAAAAATCGTAATCTTGCGATGCGGCTCCTCGCCCGTGCTTTGCGTTTTCACCGCCGGGTGTTCGCGCAATTCCATGTGGATCACGCGCCGCTCCGCGGCAGTCATCGGTTCGAGTGTGAGTTTGCGTCCGGTCTTAATAACCTGCTCTGCCATGCGTTGCGCCAATTGTCGCAGCTGCCGTTCGCGGCGGTCGCGATGACCTTCGACATCTACGATCAAGTGGACGAATTGTTGAGTCTCCTTGCCCACCATCAATGACGCAACATATTGAAAAGCGCTCAACGTTTCGCCGCGATGACCAATCAACACACCGAGATCCTGTCCGCGAATATCAACCATGATCGGCTGCCGGTCTTCGCGCGGCTCGCCGTAATGAGCAGATACCTGTGCTTGCAATCCCATTTGATAAAGCAGCTTCGAAACCATCGACTCGGTTTTATCAAGAACGGGATCGTGACCGTCTGGTATGGATTCGGCCTTCTTTACAGTATCCGCTTCTTCGACTTTGCTTACGTGTGCCTGCGAAGCAACTGCGCCTTTCAATTGCGGCGCTGGCACAGGCAGGACAGATTCTTTATCCGGACCTGAAGCGGGTTTTTTAACTTTAGGCTCACGTTTCCTCTCAGGCTTTTCCATTTTCACAGCTTTGACTGGCTCTGAACCCATTGGCGGATTGACCGTCAATCGGACGCGGACTTGACGTCCGCCCAATCCGAACAGCCCCTTGTTGCCCGAATCTAATACCTCCACACTGACGGCATCTGCGGGTAATTCGAGTTGGGCCAATCCCTGTGCGAGCGCTTCTTCAACATTCGGAGCAATGATCTCTAACGTGGTTCGCTCATTCATCTTTAAACTCCCTGATGCTTATTTGCTTTTCTTAACATTCGCTGAAGCTGGTTTACTGCCGCCTGGCAAAAGATTACGCCAATTGACGCGTCCCATCATTGAATATTGAAAAATTCCCAGCAGATTGCTGGTGACAAAATAGACCGCCAGACCTGATGCATAATTAAGCACCAGCCAGCCAAGGAACAATGGCATATAAATACTCATCATGCTGTTCATTGCCGCGGTCTGATCGTTGGGATTGGTGGAGGGCGGAAGAGTCAATTTTGTTTGCAAGTAAGTAGTGAGCGCGACAACGATCGCCAGCGTTGGAAAACCATAGGGCAGGAAGGAAAGTGTAAAACCGCCCGGGAACGGAATGCCTTCCGGGCGACCAAGGTCCATCCACAGGAAATGGCTGTTGAGCGGAATGATGAGAGAAGCATTCATGAAAGGATAGATCGTGCGCGCCAATTGAAGCAGGGTAAGCGGTGTAGCCGCCAATGCGCGTGTCACACTTTGATATAAACCAATGATGATCGGAAACTGAATCAGCGTGGGCAGACAGGAAGCAAACGGATTAACGCCGCGTTCCTTATAGATGCGCATTTGTTCCTGCGCCAGCTTTTCACGATCCTTGGCATACTTCTTTTGAATCTCCAGCCACTCCTTATCGCTTTGCAAATCCTGCATCACTTTCGCGCCTTTTAATTGCTGACCTGTCAATGGCCAGGTGATGGCGCGAATGAGGATGGTGAAGAGGATGACTGCCAAGCCAAAGTTATGACCGATGAGGTTATAGATCAATAACAGCACATTGGTAAACGGATTAAGAATAAAGAAACCCCAAGGATCCGAAAACATAGCAACTCCTTTTATTTGCCGTCAAAGTGCCACGGTAACATACTGCCATCTTTTTCATTGACAGCATACAATAGATACTGAGCGCCAAGCGGAGCAACCAGAACAAGATTACCGGAAGCGACAGGAGCAGTATAAATTTTTCCGCCGAGGGCCGTCGACCAAGTCACTTTCCCATTATGATCGAGCGAATAAATCGAACCCGACTCGGTAGTGACAATCACACCATCCGTAGTCAGAAGCGGACTACCAGTAATTGGGCCATCGGGTACGACGTTTGACCACGAGTTCTGTCCACTGGATGCGTCCAACGAATACACCTGTCCATTAATGTCCGCAACGTAAACGTTCGATCCATTGATGGATGGATCGCTCCAGACCCAGGCGTTGGTATTCGCCGTCCAGCGAATCGAACCATCCGCCGCGTTGATCGCGAAAACCTTGGATCCGAATGAACCGACATAAAGTGTCGTATTATCGGTGCTCACCGCGGGAGAGCCAGCGGCCGATCCGCCCAAATCAGTTTTCCAAACTATTTTTTGAGTTTGCGGGTCAATTGCATAAAGGAAATGATCCAGCGAGGTGAGAAAAATCAATTTGCCATCCGTGACTGGCGCACCCCACAATGGATGACCGATCGACAATGACCAAACCAATTCGCCGGTTGCAAGTTTGAGCGCATACAGCGAACCATCGTTATTGGGCGCATAGAGCATATCGTTGATCACCAATGGCGCAGCAATCCAACGATCTTTCGCACTACTGAAAGTCCATTTCTCCTGACCTGTTGCCGGATCGAGGCTATATAAACCCTGATCTGTGCCGGCGCTTCCAACAATCAATTGGCCATCAGGCGTGAGAAGCGGCGCGGCAAAGAATTCTTGCGAACCCGCTTTATCAGGATATTGCCAAAGCTTCGAGCCATCGCTCAAACGGGCGGCATAAATGAATTGCCCATTGGCAAGATACGCATTGTTCGCGTCGGCAGTCAGACCGGGCCAGCTGGTTCCGCGGCTAGCTGCGCTGGAGCATGCGCTCAGCAAGATCGCGCTGAGTAAAACAAAAGAAATCAACGTCAGACGTTTCATTGAAAGAAATCCAACTCCTTCTAAAGAACGGGGTCGTATCCCCCGGGATTGAACGGGTTACAACGAAGTACGCGCCAAACAGCCATCACTAAACCCTTCAGCGCGCCGTGTTTGTAAATGGCTTGATAACCATAATGCGAGCAGGATGGATAGAAACGACAAGTGCCATCAGGCAAGCCGCGCGAAAGAGTCGTTTGATATAAACGAATCAAAGCCAGCAGAGGGAGACGCGCCCAATTGCGCGGCGAGCGCGGCAGATCACGCAAGCGCGGTTCATTGGGATAATCATGTGGTAAATAAAATTCAGACTGCATTAGGATCGGAAATCAATTGAGCACGTTGTAAAAGATTGATCAGCGCTTGGCGGGTATCTGTTAAGGTGGAGGATGCAAGTGCCGGGCGAGCGATCAGGATCAAGTCCCAGCCAGAAGCAAGTGAAGGAATCAAAGGTCGCATTGCTTCACGCAAGAGACGTTTGGCTCGATTCCGTTTAACAGCGGTTTCCACTGTCCGACTCGCGGCAACGCCCACACGGACTTTCATCTCATCATTGGCCTGTGCTACTAGCACAATAAGCGGGTGGGCATAAGACTTGCCAGATTGCCGCACCCGCTTGAAGTCTTGTGATCGGGTCAAGCGGAATTTTCGCTGCACCCGTACCTCGAGCATCCTTGCACGTTTTGTACTTTACCAACGCGTGCGCTTCACATGCTCGTTGGACTTAACAGTCAGTTTATAGCGCCCGCGCAGACGGCGGCGCTTCAGCACCGCGCGCCCATCAGCGGTGGCCATACGAGATCGAAAACCATGCACGCGCACACGTCGGCGTATCTTGGGTTGATAAGTTCGCTTCGGCATTCCTTACTTCCTCATTCCATTCAAAAGATAATTACAATTCCCATTGAACAGGGAAACGCCAGTCAGTTTAACTGGCATGGTATTATACCGTAAGGCTTTGGATTCGGTCAAAGGTCAATCGGTGTCTTTTTGCTTCGGCTCACGCACCGGATAAACCGGATGAGCCAGCAATTCAGCCAGCTTTCGCGCTCCTTCGTTACTTGCAACAGCGATGATCTCATCGTTTGCCTGAAAAACGCTATCGCCGCGCGGTAAGGTCATCTTGCCATCTCGAATAATCGCGGCAATGACGCAATACTCCGCCAAATCCAAATCCTTGAGCGCCAGGCCAATCGCTCTTGCTCCAGGCGGGATCTTTTCTTCCACCACCGAATAATTGCCTCGTCGAATTTTGAAGAGAGTCATCATATCGCCAAGCGACATTTCCTCTACTACAAGGCGGGCTAATATATCCGCTTGATTGAGGGCAATATCCACGCCCATCTCCGGCGTAAATAGCCAAGCATTTTTGGGATTGTTGATTTTCGCGATCACGCGCGGCACATTGAACTCAAAGCGCGCGAGCGAAGTTACAACCAGATTCGTATCGTCCGCGCCGGTGACCGCGGCCAAAACGTGAGCCGTGAAAATATCCGCCTGCTCGAGCGTGAGCGGCGAACTCCCATCTCCAACCATGATTGCTTCGGGCGGAACTTCCTTCTTGAGCTTTTCCAAAAGCGCTGGACGTTCCTCGATAATTCTTATGCGATGACCCGCGCCCAATAACAGGTGCGCTAAATAAGATCCTGTGTTTCCGCCGCCGACAATGATCACATACATAATTTACCTCCTCTCCAATCCCAGCATCTCTTCAAGGCGATCCATCGCCGAAGATAATACCGACAAGTGAATGAGGTCGCCTTCCTTGAATTCCGTTCCTCGGACAGGTAGAAAGGCTTGATCGTTGCGCGTGATGGATACCACTGCAATCTCACCTGGGACCGACAGCTGCGCGACGTTTTTTCCAATCAATTGGGATGACGCTTCCACAATCACCAGAGAAACTTCACCTCGGCCAAATATGTATAGCACATCCAAATCTGTATGGGAAAGCACCTGATAGATCCGCTCGGCACCCCAGTTTGTAGAAGAGATCGTGGTCAGGCCAAGCCGCTGATAAACCTCGGCACGACGCGGATCATAGAGGCGTGCAACCACACGTGGCACACGGAAAATATTCCGGGCAATACGCGCTGCCACGATGTTAGCATTATCGGAAGAACTGGCAGTCACAAATGCATCAGCGCGTTCGATGCCCGCTTCGATCAGGACGTTCCGGTCGAATCCCAAACCATGAACGATGCGGCCCTTGAAGTTCGGCCCGAGGCGGCCTATCGCATTGGAATCATGGTCAATGACCGTGACGTCATGTCCATGCGCGGACATCAACTCGCTCACCTGCGAGCCGATCCGTCCACAACCCATGATAATCACTTTCATAAGGACTACCTCCTCTCTTGAATATCAAGTCGAGCGAACTGGTTGGATTTTACCAAATCTCCGTATGAAATTCTTACGCATCCATTCCAAAATATATAGTGCGGGAGCAAAAAGAATCAGCACGGGCCAGAAGGATAAAGGCAATGCAACGTGATCAAATGCAAAAGCCAATGACGGGATATAGATCAACATCCAAATAATGACCAACTCAAGTACTACGCCTAGTAAGAGCGTGGGATTACTGAACCAGCCTTGTTGCCTATTGTGAGCCTTGAAGGTGCGGCAGGCAAACACATTGCCGATTTGCGACATCACAACACCGACGTGGAATACGGTTTGAGCCATGCGTTCGACAATATCAGCACCGAAGGAGAATAGATGCGGCCATGGAATGGCTTGCAAAAAAGGGATGCCGAGTCCCTCCGCGTGTCCGGATAGAACGTAGACCGCGATAAATCCCACATAACAAAGAATCGCCTCGATCATTCCCAACCACAAGAAAGCATGTATCAACAATGGCTGATCTAACAAAGGTTGGAAGCGCGGGCGCGGCGGTTGATTCATGATACCTGCTTCGGGCTTTTCGATGCCGAGAGCCAGAGCAGGCAGAATATCGGTGCCCATATCAATGGCAAGGATTTGCCGTACGGTCAACGCGAGAGGAATGCCGAACGTGGCCGTAGCAAGGAATGGCACCACCTCCGCCACATTGCTCGAGAAAATATAGGTAATGAATTTGCGGATGTTATCGTAAATGGCCCGGCCTTCTTCAATCGCCGAAACGATCGCATCGAAATTATCGTTGGTCAAAATCACATCGGCGGCTTCCTTCGCAACATCTGTGCCGACGATGCCCATTGCGATGCCAACATCCGCTTTGCGAAGCGCGGGCGCATCATTGACGCCATCGCCGGTAACAGCTACCACATCGCCGCGGGATTGGAAAGCCGATACCAGTCGAAGCTTATGATCCGGCGCCATGCGGGCAAAGATGACTTCATTATCCAACGCTTGCTTGAGCGCGACATCATCCATCGCATCCAACTCCGCGCCGGTAATGATTGACGGATTGGATGAGGTAATCATCCCAACGCGACGCGCCAATGACTCGGCCGTTAGACCATAATCACCGGTGATCATCACGATACGAATGCCTGCCTGACGACAAACCATCATGGCTTGTTCCACCTCCGGACGAGGCGGATCCATCATTGCCATCAAACCAAGAAACGTCAGTTCGCGCTCAATGCTTTCCGGGGTATAGGCGCCTGTACGCGGTGGCAAAGTACGGCGCGCCAAAGCTAGCACACGCAAGGCGCGTCGGGCGTATTCATCATTTGCAGACATGATTTCTGCCCGCACATTCTCAGTCAGAGGTAGGATTTTGCCATTGATCAAAATATTCGTGCATAACTGTAACACCTCGCGCGGCGCGCCTTTGACAAAAGCCAAGTCGCCTTCACGCGAACGATGAATGGTGGTCATTCTTTTGCGCCGTGCATCGAAGGGAAGTTCATGAGTGCGCGGATACATAGAACTGACCGAACCTTCCTCAATGCCCGCTTTCATCGCCGCTACTTTAAGCGCCGCTTCGGTCTGGTCGCCAAGACTTGTCCATGTGGGATGTTCCGGTGAGGGCGCATTGATGCGGGCGTTATTACAACTCATCGCGGCTTCCAGCAAAGCGTCCAAATCTCGTTCAAAGGGCGCGCCCGAAGGATTCGGTCGGTATTGACCTTTCGGTTCATAACCCGCGCCGCTGACTTGTAGTTTTTGACGCGCCACCCAGACATCACGCACGGTCATTTGATTCTGAGTCAGCGTTCCGCTTTTGTCCGTACAAATCACCGAGACATTGCCCAAGGTTTCGACAATGCTCAGATGCTTGGATAACACGCCGCGCGTCGTCAGACGTTGAACGGCTCTTGCCAGCGAAAGCGTCAGCGTGACGGGCAGACCTTCAGGTGTGATTGCGACGATGATTCCTAACGCCAATAATATCGGATTGATATTGATATGTTGCTTTACTGTCGGTTCGTAAAAACTGATTAATAAGACAAACATGCCGATGCCAATAGCAACAATGGAAAGACTGCGACTGAGGCGATGGAGTTCCTGTTGAAATGGCGAAGGTGCTTCTTGGACGGTTTGTGTTAGTTGAGCAATACGCCCAAATTAAGTCAACATGCCGGTGGCGTAAACAACCGCTTTACCGGTTCCGGATGCAACCGAGGTTCCGGCGAAGATCAAGTTTGGCCGTTCGAGTTCGCTGACGCCGCTTACCAGCGAAGCATCGGCTGTTTTGCGCGCAGCGAGTGATTCTCCAGTGAGAGACGAGTTGTTCACACGCAATCCATATTCCTCAACCACGCGCGCATCAGCCGGGATGTTATCACCTTCCGCCAAGATCAAAACATCACCTGGGACAATTTCAGCAGCGGAAAGATGAATATCCTTTCCATCTCAAATCACATGCGCATATGTCGGAAGGAGATGTTTGAGTTTTTCAATAGCTTGCTCAGCTTGGTATTCGCGCCAAAAAGAAAAGCCCGCATTGACCACTGCAACCAGCCAGATGACCAGTGAGATTGCAAATTCACTTTGCCAAATTGTGATCACTCCGGCAATAATCATCACCAACACAAAGGGATGTGTTGCTTGAGCCGCATACTTGCGCCACATCGGCGGCCGCGCCTGCTCGGATAAAATGTTTTCGCTGTATAAGGCGCGGCGGGACTTCAGCCTCAACTGTGGACAAACCCTGCAAGGAGGTTTCAAGAGATTGAAAAACCTCGTTCACGCGCAGACTATAAATCGGTGTGGAACTCATAGGCGTACAAACGCAGGAGGAACTTCTTCCCCCGCGTTAGATTATTCTACTTTTCCTTCTTCGTCGCCGGGAGCAGTTTGTTTGGGTGCGCCGCCTAGCTTCGGTTCACTGGGCTTGCTTTCCAAATATTGTTCCAATAGCGATGGCGCATCAGGATGATCAACATGCAAAGCCTCATTGTAGTCACCAGCAATCACAGGTTTATCATAGCGTACCGGTCGATTGACTCCAAAGAATTGCCAAAATCGAGCAATCGCCACCAACAGGCTAAAGCGATATTCCTGCATCTTGAGCGACTGCCATTCGACAATCGAGGCCATCGCACCTTGGATACGAGCTTTGTCGCGTACTATGCGGTGGATTTGTTTTGGATCCCGATATCCGAGAGGTGACAGGATAACCAGATGAGCGGACAAGAACAGAATAGTAAAGGATATCAGACGAACCCATCCACCTTCTTCCCACTTGCCAATGATTTGGAATACCCAGACGGATGCAGCCAGAATGGCTGTAAAGAGAGCCGCACACGCACCCCAGCGACGTACCCAACCTGTTAAGGTCCGCAGAATATGTTGCCGCATAGCCAGGCCCATGATCGTGATGGGTATGAACACCCCAACGCCATAGAAAGGCGCGGCAACATCCGTATTACCTTTAACCAATAACATGATAAGAACAGCCAAGCCGAAGGTGATAGTTACCGAACGGGTAAAGGTACCACGTTTATCGCGGTATATGATCGCTTCGGGAATCTCCCCGATGGCAACATCGCGCCATTCAGTGGCTTGCGCATCTTGGAAAGCGGTCATTGAGGCAAATGCCAAAAAATCACAGCCAAACCTTGATAGACCCAGTAGAGCAGTATTCCGCCAGGAATCTGTCCAAAACCGATCGAAGCCAGATTACCCACCAGAGTTTTGCCACCCGTGCCGTCAAAAACGTTGAAATGGACAGCGAACGCTGTGAGAATGATCGTCGTTACACCACCATAGAATAGAAATGCCGTCTGTACAAAGCGTCCCACACCGGTTTTCCCGCTATAGAAATTCCACAGCTTGTTCCACTTCGGAAGCTTTTTCTTGCCCCACTTGACCAGAGGAACATCCTCATTGATAACAAACTGAATACCATTTGACATGGCCTCCAGACCGGTGAGAGCCACCATGCCCTTCATCGAACCTGTGAGGATGTGGTAGAGGCCATCAGCTAATGTAGCAGATTGTGTAGCGGCAATAGGTGGCGCGGGCGGCACCCCATTGTGAACTGCCATGATCAATCCGACCCAGTTGACAAGGGTAAGCATCAAGAAGACTGCCAAGAACCCAAAGCTGACAAAGGAAGATTCGCCTCGCCCACGTATGGTCAGATACCACGTAACAGTTGCCAAGATGGCTCCGATGGCAAAGTGCCAAAACCAAGGCGCACTATAGGAGTTTGTAATTGAAAGTAATTGATCAGAACCTGATAAGGCTGATACAACGATAGTCAAAACATAGTCTTCTATGAGAGTGACCGCAACCATCAAGCTGAGCGTTGGCTTTAAGTAACGCATGGAAGCAGTATAAGAACCACCTCCCTCGTTGAACGGAGCCAGCGAATACATATACAGAATGCCAAAACATATATTGGCAAAAGCGATCAGACCTGCCCCGACAAAACCGAAACGCTGCAAACCATAAGGCCAGAGGACGCTCATGAGTTCGCCAGTACCATAAAAATACGACGTAAAGAAATCTATTCCAAAGAGGGCCAGCGCGGCTAACATAGCGATCTGTCCCGCACCATGGATTTGAGCATGTTCTTTTTTCTCGCGCGGTGCGATCCGGAAGGCAATGTAAACAATCGCTATTAATAATAGACCTGAAAACAACATAGAATTATTTCCTTGAATTCACTGACTACTTTTTAGACTCAAAAGAGTTCTTGCAGCAATTTGAGTTCGATTAACAAATGTTTGCGCGTTGAGGCGTTGAAGCGGGTATCCTGATCCACCTTGACTTCTTCTTCGCGGGCAGCGCGCACCACAAACGAAGGGACAAACATGATGCGACCAGCCGGGATGACCACAAAGTGGTAAGTATCAATCTTCAATTCCTGATCATTAAAATATGGCAAACTCAAACTCAACCCGCGATTCAAACTCTGCGCGGCGGCGCGTTCCTTGATAACACGGATAATCTCACGCGTTTGATAGCGCGCCAATGCGCGTCCCTGATTGATCAACTGCCCCAACATGCCATATCGTTTCTTCTGATATTCCTCATCCGCAACCATATACGGAGCAAGCGAACGCGCGGCAAAGATCACAGTCAGGAATCTCTGCATCGAAGCAATGTGCGCTTCCGCCTCGCCGACTGAATTGACCAATAGTTTATCGTTATCATCGAAGGCCACCCATTGCGGAAGATAGAATCGGCGCGCGGATGGGACATACGGGACCAGCAAACTGCCGCGTCCCTCCTCGGCTTTTCCTTCTTCTGCAATTGCATCCGTTGAGGCAGTGATCGCCGAGGCTGGCTCGAATGCATCGCCCGTTGGAATAGTCGGTACATCTTCATCCTCTGCAGGCATATAAGTCACCGACCGCCCGGACGGCAACATGTTATATATCATGTGCATCGCCGTAGTATGCCGTATCAACTGCGCGCTCAGTACCGCGGCGCGCTCCGGTGATTGTTCCAATTGGGAAAGGCGTTCGCGCAAAGTGAAGTGCACATCGTTCCTTGCAACGCGGTCGCGCAGGCTTCCCGCTGATTGCTCGCGTAAATTTTGTGGAACGGTTAACGTGGATGTGACACCGTTCGTCTCTACAACGACGCGGTCGGGCAATGAAAAATGTACACGCGAGCCGCGCTGAACAAACACTTCTGCCACCTGCCGCGCCTGCGCTTCCAAAAAGCGCTGGACGATGGGCGGCTGGGCTTTGAAGAGGGACTCCTGTTCTTTGTATTCCTTTTCAAAGGATTCAGTGGAAGCCAAATGCGACATGATTCCTGCTTTCCATAAAGTGAAAAAATATATGCCCTCAACCAGCGAGAGCAAGGTGTTATTATACCTCATCAAGCAAGGCGTTTTGCTTTCGGTTGTGTAAGCGGGATTTGCAGGAAGAAAATACTTCCCCTGCCCAATTGACTCTCGACCCATACGCGACCACTGTGTTGTTCGGCAACGGATCGAACAATGGCGAGTCCCAATCCTGACCCATGCTGGGCGCGCGCTTCTCGTTGTTTGCCTCGGTAAAACTTTTCGAACAGATGCGGCAGATCATCGGGTGCAATACCGATGCCGGTATCTTCCACCTCGAAGATGAGGTCATTAGGCATGGTCCTGACTCAAACCGTAACCGAGCCATTTTCCGGCGTGTATTTGATGGCGTTTTCAATCAAGTTATATACGGCCTGATTCAAGAGAGCCTGATCGGCTTCAATAGTAAGGTGGCAGATGCTTGGGGATTTCCAAATTCAGAACAATCTTCTTCTCACCAGCCTGCAGTTGCAACAAGCTTGTCGCGCGCTCAAGAATATCCAGCACGGGAACATTTTCCACTTGCAAGCCCACACCCACTTCAACATTCAGTAAGAGCTGCACATTCGCAACCGCCAATGAAGCCTGACCGGCAAGCGTGGCTATAAAACGTACATCTGCTTCCGAAAAATTGTGCATCTGCTCATATGATGCCCACATTACACCGTAGTAACGATTCTCGTGGCACAATGCAACCGCTAATAACGCCGCAGGGTTAGGCTGCTTCGAATCAAGAGCCAGTTCGCGCGTCCGCGAGAGATTCGGGAAGACGATGCGTTCCTGTTTTTCCGCCATCGCTAAAATCTATTCATCAAGATGCATATATGAATCTTTAGCCGCTGCAACCGCAAAGCGCAATGGAAGTTCGGCAGGAGTTTCAAGAAGAAGGGATGGCAAAAGCACTACATGCACTGCACTGGCGCCAGTTGAGACAATCGCATCCAAAACCGGCCTGACCACGCCGCGCATATCAAGGCTGGACGCCACGCCTTAACTCACAACCAGCAAGCGGTTGAGTTCATCGAGACGCGCGGCTAAACTCACACGCATCTGTTCGAAAGCATCTCACAATTGACCGACTTCATTTGCACTGGTCACTTGCAGTGGATAATCGAGCTTGCCCTGTGAGATTCGATTCGCCTCGAACGCGAAACCCCGTAATGAACCGGTAATCACTCGTAATCCAACGCACAATAAGACGAGCTCAAAAACAGCCAGCAGAATAATCATTACCCACATCCGCCAGACAAGGTTGAACGCCAATTGCTGTGCCTCGCTAGCAGGAACAGTCAATACCACAGCCCAGGGATAACTCTCAACCCGTTGATAGTAAACCAGTTCACGCGTATCATGCGACGCGGTGCCATTATAAAACGATGGTTGGTTACTCTAACTGCGCATGCCCGTATATGTTGTTGCGCCTCTATTGCCTGCTCTGGAATGATAAAAGACATTCCCATTCTCATCGAGCAAAAGACCGTCGCCTGCTAATTCGGATTTCGAAAAACTATCTAAGGTGTTGATCAACGGCTGGGTAAGCGGATTGACAAACAAGGTAGTGCGTCCCAATAGAACACGTTGCACGTGACCACTACCATCTGTAACAGTCGCTAGAAATGAAATGCGCGGTTACGTATTTGATGGCGGAAGCGTATATATTTGAGTCAATGCGCCTTTGGAAGCCAGCTGATCCCTGCGGTTTCCTGAGCATACAAAGAAAAATTCTGTCTCGCAGAATTGGGATACGCGCCTGATAAATTTTTCCGCTTTCATCGAGCACGAAGAACTGATCGAAGGTACGGAACCAACTGCATTCTCTGCGCGAAAAGCGCGTTCAAATCGGGATCGTTCGATGAAAGCAGGCGTGGATCGGATGCCAACTGGACTGCGAGAGTTTGTCCAGTCTTGAGAAAGAATTGATACATTGGCGTGCGATAACGCTGACGGACGCTTGCTGAAAAACAGTAAAGCCAAGAATGAGAATTCAAGCGCAGTAAACAGACGGTATGTGTCCCACGCGCCGCGCAAGATACCAGCAAAGAGACCAAGCAAAGCCGCGCTCAAAGGTCCGAGCAAGCCGCCCTCCAGCATCCACGGAACGGCGGAGAAGAGCATTTATTGAAGAGCCGGGCTAATCCCGGCGGGGAAGTTTGGCAGCGGCAGAGCGGAACCGCCTGGCAATCGCACGCCGATGAACAAACTTGTGATTGGAACGAGGCTCAACAAGCCGACAAACAATCCCCATGAACGGCCTGTCCACACAGGATGGATTCCCTTCCAATAAATCAGAAGGAAAATTATCAATCCCAACAAGCCCAGCCATATGATCCAGCCAAACAGCGCGGGCAGAAGCAAATTCGGAAAGCCCGCAAGAAGAGTGAGGATGAAACTCATAAGATGCTCACGATTATACGCCGTAAATATTCAATACACTGAAAGGCCTTTCGGGAGTTGCCTTTATCCTTCAAATTAGCCCGGCGGCACCGGCCATGTTTGCATCGTCCAGGTTGCTGTATAGGAACCGGTCATGTAACCTGACCAATCGAACAACGCAACGTAACCTGTTTTTCCTGTTGCAGGATCGGTCACCTGACCGAATGTGTTTCTTTGCGTAGGGGAATAGTCCGTCAATTTTAGATGCGTTCCACGGGGCACGCTTTCAATAATCGTTGAGTTTGCATCCGCGCTCGATAGAATATTCAATGTGTTCGCCGTGACGGTAATACTCATCGGTAAAGAAGGAAACGCTTCCACGTTGCTATCTTCCAGCCATAAATCTCCATGTCGGCTGATGATGGGAACGAAGATGTTTCCGTCGTTATTTGGGGCAGGATAGACCAAACTCGGCGTTGAATAATTCATTCCCGTCTGAAGTCCAAGCTGATACGCCGGCATGTGAGGCAAGTCGAGAGCAGCTTCCGAGTAACGATCTGAGTAAGCAAAAGACGAGATCGAATCCCAGCATTCGCCGCGGCGGTATTTTCTGCCGGTGACGAGAAGAACATTGCCGGGAAATGTATCCACGCCCAATTTGTTCCCATTGAAGAATGTCCCATCGGAAGCGTTGTGCAAATAGTTCCAGCCTGTCCCATTCAGGTCCGCTATGGCATTCATCCAATCGCCGGTTAGATTGATATATTCGGTATCCATTGTCCAAGCAGACGTGTTGAGAATATATTGCAAGAACAAGGTTGCCGGATAATCATAGGGGCGTTGCCACGTTGGATAATTGGGAATGTAGATATTCCAATTATGCGACCCAACTGCAAACGGTCTTACCCGCACATAATACGGCGCGCTGAATGGGCAGGAGGGCAGAGCTGTCGGCGTTGGCAGGAGAAAAACAAAAGTCGGGGTGTCGGCGGGAATCATTGAAGGAGTTTGACTCGGAAAAGGGGTGAAAGAAGGAGCCAGCGTGGGAGGAACAAGTAGCGCTGTTTGAGTAGAGGCAGCAGCGGCAGTCTGTGCAACAATGATATTGATTGCGCCCGGTATCGCAGTCGGAATACGAACCGATTCCATCCTATTAAACATCGAGCACGCAGTAAGAAAAATCAACGATACCCCAAAAATTTTTTTCATCGTATCGCCATTATACTCAACGACCTGCATCCCTCTCTAATAATGAATTTCATGATGGAAAAATTTAAGAGTTAATCTTGATATTTTAGGGCTGAGAGGATATCGCTTGATTGTAAAGGACTACGGATAGATAAGCAGCAGGAGTAGAGTAACAACGGTCCATATGATCATAGCAATGTACAAGGATTTAATGTTCCACCCGATCTCCTTTGATTTATGGCTTTTGCATCGTTCATACATTATTCGTGAATGCAGGATCTTTGGAAACCACCATTCTTCGTCAGGAAATTCTTTTTCATCTTCATATTTGCATTTGTCTGACCACCCTTCCGGCAATTCCTTGAGACAAAACAATTCAGCAAGTACATACGCACACGACGAAATAAGGTCTGATGCGAACTTTCTATCTGTGTCCTGTTTGTCTGTAAAGTGCCATGTCAGATATCCACTAATAAGGACCAGCAGAAACACAGTAACTCTTAATAATAGTTCTGAAAAATATGACCATCTGTTTTGAACCACCAAAGAATCAAGTGCAAGTAGTCCTCCCAAATACACGGTAGCCGCGACCCAGGCTGCATTTTCCTTTTGGGTACGATATTGACCCCAGAAATCGCGTGTGCTCAAGAGGTAGTCGTGTAGTTCCGCCTTTTTATTCGCAGGCGTATTATTTGTTTTAGGCATAGCTGGATTTCTCCAAACATTTTCTCGTGAAGGATATCTCGCCTACAGCTAAGTATACTTTATTCCAGATTTGGTTATAGACGCCAAATTAAAGAATAGGTAGTGGATGAAAAGTAAGTGATGATAAGATAGGCAGTATGATCCAAAAAGCCTACCACTGTCGAGTGTGCGGAAGCACCAATATTGTCAAAAACGGCACCAACCGTCTCAAGCAACAGCAATATCACTGTAAAGAGTGCGGAGCGCGGCGTGTTCTGGAGTCAAAGCGAGAGGCAAAAAAACGCAAAAACCGATCATCCTCAGCCTCTACCAAGAGCGTGTAAGTTTGCGAGGTTTGGAGCGGATTTTTGATGTTGCTCGCCAAAGCGTTTCCAGATGGATTGTCGAACATGTAAAAGATCTGCCGGAACTCAAAGACACTTTGTTGCCAGCCGAACCGGACGATGTCTTGGAATATGATGAAGCCTGGAGTTTTGTTCTCAAAAAGAGCAATAAACGTTGGCTGTGGACGGTCATGTGTCGTCGCACCCGACAAATCATCGCCTTTGTCATTGGCGACCGCAGTGAAACAACCTGTCGCCGTTTGTGGAACGAAGTTCCACTGGCCTACCGCAGTTGTATTTCCTACAGTGATTTCTGGGAAGCCTACCAAAAAGTTCTTCCGCAGAGCACGCATCAAGCGGTTGGGAAAGAGAGCGGACAGGTTTCACACATGGAGCGTTGGTATTGTACTTTGCGCCAACATCAGGCGCGCTATGTCCGTAAAACCCTTTCGTTTTCGAAGCGCGACGCCTTTCATCACATGGTCACTACATGGTTTATCATTGATCACAATCTCGCCAGAAAACAACTTGCATCACTTACTTTGTAACCACTACCTAATTTTAGGTGAAAACGGAACTGGCAAAAGTTCATTTATCGATGCAATAGAATTTTATTTTACAGGGAAAGTAAGTCATTTAGAGGGGGCGCAAGGCGTTTCCACAGCCCGGCACGCACCGCACATTCTTGTGGGCGAAGGTGAAACGTCTGTTACCATAGAGTTCACAAAAAACAATTTGATCGTGACTCGAGCTTTAGACGGCGAAATCGAAATTCCAGACGAACTAAAATCTCTTCACGCACAAGGTTCGAGCGCAACATTCATTTTGCGCCGAAAGAATTTACTAGATTTTATTTTAGCTCAACCAGCACCAAGATACGAACAATTAGCAGCAATTATTGGCATAGATGAATTAGATAAAACCGAAAGATCATTAATGCAAACGCGGGACGAAATTGAGAATGATGTCAACGATCTTTCGGCAGCCGTAGAAGCAGAAAAAGCGAAATTAACAGATCTTATTGGGGAAATTGATTTTACAGACAAAAATATTCTCGCCGCATTAAATAAAAAACTTCAGGATATACAAACAGCCATTAAAATCTTTCTCAAATGCAAATGAAAGAAAACTGCAAATAGTTACTGGAGGACATTCGCCAACAGATTTAGCGCGCTCAGTTCAGTTACAGAGTTTGATCACGCAATGTGGAGAATTATCAAAAGGCACAAACATTTTTGATGCAAACAAAGCACTTTGGGATTTAGCTAGCCAGTTGCACAGTGACATTAACAGAGTTCGGGACCTGCTTTTTGGGGAAGTTCTAAAATCAAGTAGCCGTTTAATAAGTCATTACAACGACATTGAGAATTGCCCTGTATGCTTACAACCGATCAATCGACAGGAACTTTTAGAAGCACTGGAAAAAAGGGTTGCAAACCTACAACCAATTGTTGAGCTATCCGAAAAAATCAAAAGGCAAATTGCCGCATTTAAAAATACAGTCCAAAATTGGAATTCTATGTTTAATAGTGTTATGAAGTTGTCAAAAGAAATTGATATACATTGGGAATTTACATCTTTACAAGATTACCAGAAATTACTCGAAAGTATTTCTACTGAAATTTTAGTAGAACCAGCAGATTTGATGCTTGAATCTTTCGAAACAATAAAGGCACTTCCAGCAATATCAACAGCATTGAAATCAACCGAAGATTTCATTAGTGTGATTCAAAAAGAAAAAGCGAGATTCGATCCAACTGAGGAAGATAAGAAGGCACTCCAAGCAATTGAACTCATCACTCGAACACTCAACTCCCGTCAGACACTCTCCACACTAAATCCAACATTAAACACCAAACGCTCAACCCACAAAGAGATTTCCCTTATCTATGATGTTTTTGTAAACACAAAACGGACAGAAGTTCAACGTATATACGGAGAACTTCAAGACAACATCCGAGAGTTTTTTAGCGTGCTACACCCCGATGAAGGCTATGAAGAAGTTCGCTTGGAAGTTAATGAAGGGCGACGTGCCAGCACCGAAATTAAAATGGACTTTCACAATCGCACCCAAGAAGACCCGCGCGCATTTAATAGCGAAGGGCATTTGGATTCCTTAGGGTTGTGTGTATTCTTGGCATTCGTCAAAAAATTTAATTCTGATTTCCCTATAATTGCCCTTGATGATGTTGTCAGTTCAATCAATTCAGGTCATCGCCAAAGAGTGTGCGATTTGCTCTTCGGAAAATTCCCTGAAGCGCAATGGTTTATAACGACACATGACTATGTTTGGCATGAGGAATTGCGGGCATATCAAATAGCACATGGATTGTCTGCCCAATTCAAAAATCTTCAAATTCTAGACTGGACACTCGAAGGGGGTCCTAAACTCAACATCTACAAACCAAGATGGGTTCTAATTGAAGAAAAAATTGCAAACGGCGATAAAGATGGTGCTGCTGCTTCAATTCGGAAAGAACTAGAGGCATTCCTGTTAGAAGGCGCAATTTCATTGCAGGCAAGAGTTTCGATAAAACGTGATGACAGATACACGGTAGGCGACCTGCACGATCCATTAGTCTCTCAATTTAACAAAAAGGTACCTGCTGTCTTCAAAGAGAAAGAGGAAATATTTATTAACCTTAGGAAAAACGGAATTTTCGGAAATTTGTTAACCCACAACAACCCACAAGCAGGAAACACGAGTATTGAAGAAATCCGTAACTTTGCTGATGCGGTTAAACAATTTGAGGGTGTGTTTATTTGTCCAAATTGCAACACAATGGTTACTTATTATCAAGATGCGAAAATTATAAGATGCAGATGTAAAGAGAATGGTATTCTTTGGGCTACTAAAGATTAGAGGCTTTTTCTTTCTTCAATTTGCAACCCTGCCCTGAGCATAGTTCTTCTTCGTCCAGCTAGAGTTAATATTATGAGTAGTACCAATTGAAAATCTTGTTATACACCGCCAGCAACATCTTCTTGATAAATCCAACTTCAAGGACGCATTTGCCAAAACCTGCTTTGCGTTTTGAGCTTTGCGTTTTAAGTTCGCCGCGCAAATATCCCAGCGTATTGGACATATTCATCGCTACTCTCCCTCACCCTGCCCTCTCCCAAAAAGGGAGAGGGAAAGCGCGTGCAAATATTATTGACGTTCCAGCCATTTGATAAATTCTCTTGCGGTAATAATGGGAATTTCTCTGAAAGATTCAAGTTCCAGTAAGTGGTTGTCCCCACTGACAATGAAGTCTACTTTCCCTCCCACAGCGGCTTCGAGAAATTTGTTGTCCGTTAGGTCTGCAACAATGACATGTATTTCTTCCTGTGGAGTGGCGAACTCAGCGATCCGCAAAAGATAGTCTGTAGCCGCGAGAATTTCATTTTGAGGGATTTTAAATTTAGAGCGGTTGATTACGTCAAGATATTCCCGCACAATAGAGTCTGTAACAATGAGTGTAAATTTTCCCGCTTTCCACTCATCAATGATGATGCCCAGTCTTCCGCCCAGAACAGCAGAGATGAAAATGTTTGTATCCAGAACAACGCGCATTACTTACCTTCGCGCACCGCACGGATTTCCGCTTCAATGTCTGCATCTGTAATATTCATTTCCTTTGCGCGGGCGCGAATCGGACCTCAAAGCTTTATCAAATCTCTCTTCAAGTTCTTTTTGATCTCTCGGTATACTTAACTTTAAATAGCGAATAAATGCCAGCACATCCGCACGACGTGTTTCTGGCAAAGTGGATACTTCGAGCATGATGGTTTGCTCCAAATCGGTCATGGCTCACCTCTGACAATAATTATACTCCTATGAATAATACCAATTGAATATCTTGTTATATGCCGCCAGCAACATCTTCTTGATAAATCCAATCTCCAACACGCGCTTACCAAAACCTACGTTGCGCTTTGCACTTTGCGCTTTTAACTCTCCTCTCAAATATCCCAGCGTATTGGACATATTCATCGCCAGCGGGTCAGAGATCATCAGCCGCAACAAGCCTGCGTCGTTCATGCGCTTGTCTAATTGTCGGACTTGTCCCATGGGCTTGTCCATGTCGAAGGGCAGGAATTGTTGGAGCGTGGATTTGTACGCGGTGAACTGCCAATGCGAGGCTCCCGCCATGGCAGTCACGCCTTTGTATTGAATGCGCCAATCTTTTGTCTCTGCGTAAACTTTTTTGTTTTCTTCTTCCGTTTGTCCAAGCGAGAGATTGAATTCCAAAAAAGTTTCCCATGAAATGAATTGTCCATCTTCCAACTTCGCATTTTCGCGCGCCCACTTGAGAGTCAATTCGTAAAACTCAGGCGGCGTGCGGAAGGGACGCGCGGTCACCATGCCGACGTTGGGAAATGTCTCCAAAATTTCTACGGAACGCGAAAGCCATTTAGGAGAAAATAAAACGTCGCTATCCGTGTAGGCAATGATCTCACTCGGCGCGCCCGGCAGCATCACATTCCATGCGCCGCCCTTGCCCATGTTCTTCTCGGCAAGAATCAAATATTGGATTCGTCCCTCGTCTTTTTCTTTGATCAAGTAATCGCGCACTTCGGCGCACGAACCGTTGTCGAAGACCATCAAGTCAAACGGCAAGCCCGCGTCTTCTCGCATTAACTCCATGCAGACTTTCAAAACATCAAGCGTCTCGGCATAAAAGCCGCTCAAGAACGGAATGTAATTCAGCAACGCGACGGTGATCCGCTCGGGGCGGGCAACGTCTTTGACGAACTTGGCGGGATTTTGACCTTTACGCATGAATCTATTTCCGATTGAAACTTTTTTGTATTCGCTTCTTCCATCGCTTCGGTCTTGCGACGTTTTCAATCATATCATCTGGCAGGAAGAAAAATACCGCCCGTAGAAATAATTCCACGCCGCGCATGAAGCGCAGATACGATATCTTCGGGCGCGCAAGTTTACCACCGACCAATTGATGCGTTGAATCCAAAACCGTATAACGAATATTGGCTTGTCCGCCTGCAAGGCGAATATTCTCATTCGTGTCGGGATGCTCATAATGCGGCTTTGCATCAGGTAAATGAGAATAATCGTGATTTTGGTGCACGATCATCACCGACGGCGTGCAATCAATCACACTCCATTTTTCCTGGCGCGCTTTGTAGATCATCCAATTGTCCCAGCCCGCCCGGCCAACGGCGAAGTTTGGAATATCTTGATAACAGGATTTTGGAAAGAGAAAAAAATCGCTTCCTGCGGGACGATGAAGTTGTCCCTGCGTTCTGACAGTTGCTTCCAGCCAACTCTGCCAGCCTTCGACGAAATAGGTGGGTTGAGTGACATCCAAGTCCCAACGCCAACTCAACAAAACAAATTTATCTTTCAGCTTCACAACTTGTTTCGCAGCTTCGAGAAGATCAGGCATGAGGATCATGTCCGCGTTGACGATGCAGAACAATTCACTGTGCCCATTTTCCCGCGCCAACTCAAACATGGATGAAATTAACGGTGTGCCATTGTCATTGCATTTAACGTTTGAAATATGCTTCACGCCAAATTCTTTTGCTGCTTGCAATAATCCTTCTTCATCGCCAAGCAAGATGATTTCCACGTCGGGGAGCAGAGTCCACGAATGTAGCGCGTTGCGCTGGATCAGCGCGATGTGCGGATCAGTGAATGGCTTGGGAGCGGAAAAGAGAGTTATCAGTGGCATATCTTTAATTTACATGTCATTGCGAGGCGTTCTTCCCTGCACCGAACGCAGGACGGTGTGCCGAAGCAATCTCCTGTTTGCAGGTTACTTGAGATTGCTTCGACCTGCTTTGCAGGTCTCGCAATGACATCATTTTAGTGCGCGCTTATCAATGTCTTTCAAGGTTTTATGTTTCACGCCCGCGTTGATTTGCATCAACTCGGGATGGTTGTGAACCAAATCCAAAACGTCTTTCCATGAAAAATCATCGCGGCCATCGAAGCGACTGTAAACCTGTCGCATAAATTCCAAATCTTCGGGCGTATCCACTGTCCAGCGATAATCGCCGAAGTCAGTAGTGTGATGAAGAAGTGCAACCTTGAATCCGCGCGGGGAGATACCGGTTTCCAGTGTTCGACTTTGACGAGTCAGTTCCACGCCTTCATAGAAATAGGGCATGGCATGTTCATGATGCTGAGGTTCTTTGGCTTCCTTCCATGCTTTGGCCAAAACTTTGAAGGTACAAGCTTCGATATCCAACCCAATCGGATAGGTTCGATGCCACGGCGGAGGCAAGCGGTTGCAAACAAAATCATATTCGCCATCAAGCAAAGTATTGACAACATTATCAATAAGCACTGGATCAATCACCGGACAATCTGCTGTGATGCGGACAACGACATCGGCTTTGGATTCTTTTGCGGCTTGATAATAACGATCCAGCACATCATACAGACTGCCGCGCATGAATGGGATGCCGCTGAAGTCACAATATTCTGCGACGGGATCATCAGACGAATCCGTTGTAGTGGCGAAGATAGTTTCGTTAACGGTCGCCGCCCGCGAGGTCCGGATGAAGACGCGTTGCAACATCGGTCCTCCGGCGATATCGGCAAGAATCTTTCCGGGCAAACGCGATGAACTCATCCGCCCTTGAATGATGGCAACGACGCGCGGTTTCACTGTTGAGGCTTCGGAGGCTCCGATGGCGGCGCAACGGGCTTGGGCTTTTGCAATTCAGCGACCTTGGCTTTATGTTCCTCCAACTCTTTTTCCAACGCGCTGATTCGTTTGCGATGTCCAGAAACTTGGATGGTATTTTTTATCGCCGAGGGAGCGAGTACCAGCAAGCCGATCACGACACCGAGCGCCAAAGTAATTAACAAGACGAGGGAGAGCGAGCCTGTCACCGTCCACGTGAAAAAGGAAATGGTGACGAGCATTGTGTTTTGAAGCGCAAAGATAACCGCAATCGCTGCGATCAATAGCGCCACGATCAAGTAAACAGTAGCCATTGTCTAACCTCCATAACCAATTGGGATTGATATACTTTCACTACAAAATTTTATATCGCTTGTGCTTCCGATGGAATGGGCAGAGGCACGATAAACCCTTTGGCGCGGAATCTTTCAACGTAATCGCGCACCACTTCGTAATCGAGTCCGACCTGTTCCGCGATATCAAAAACCGAGTGCTTTCCCTCAAATCGCATCATGATCTTTTCGATGGCGCAGTTCAGTTCCCAATTATCGCGCCAATCCACCCACAAGCCATTGCCGCTAAGAAACACGGGACCACGAAACGTGCGCTTGGGAATGTAATTGCTGGCGTAAATGCGGATAATTTTTTCCGCAACGTCCGCCGCGCCGACCAGCATATCTTCGTGCATGATGTCGAGGTTGTCGTCGGTGGTGTGATATTCATCGTAGGGCCAACGATTGAGCGAAATACACGGCACATTGACTCCGGGTCCGTTGATGACGCGCTCATCGTTGGCGGGCGCGGCGGCGAAATCGCGCTCATGGTGATCGGCATCTCGCAAAACATAATTTGTGATTCGATCCAATAAATGATCATGCTGACGCGTGTGATGCCACGCGATTTTATTTTGATTGCCGGTCATCTCCATGAAGATTCCGCCGCGCAGATTTGGGATGAGCGATTCGTTGTGTGCGAGATACGCAATCGTGCCAATGGTCTCGGGACCAAACCAAAAGCGGACGCTCATTGACCCCGCCGGTAACGGCTTCTCGACGAGACGACGCGCCAACTCTATGGCGCTGACCACGCCCGCGCCATCATCGTTGGCTTGCATCGGATGACAGGTATGCGCCTGAATGATGATTTCGCCTGCGTTTGAATTCGGTCCGCCTTGCCCCTTCGGGTGAATGACGGCAGTCGCAACTTTAAATCCCTGTTTTGGATCAGTGATGAATTCAGAGTTAATTACCGCGTGATATTTTTTGTCGCGCGGAAGTTTATCAAAAGTATTCTTCGATAAACAGAATCCCCAATCACGTTCGTAATATTTAAAAATCCACGGCACGGCGTTCGGACGTTTTTCGTTGAAATACAAATGCGGCTGCAACTCTTCAAACGTCAATACTTTATCAATCGGCAATGAATACGAAACGATGTGAAGCGGATTGTCTTTGAAGTCCACGACGCGCTCACCATTCTCGTTTTCTAAATACGCTTCATGCACAACATAACGTTCCGGAACTTTCCAAGTCCAGACGGGCTTGAGCGGCACGTATGTTTCAATCGTATAGTTTGACGAGTCGGGCATGTACGAGCCGACAATCTCCAGCGTTTTGTCCTGATCGTCGGAGGCAAGCGTGCGATGCAATGGAAAGAATTCAGCGAGAATGGATTTGAGAGATGAATAAGGTTTCATAATCTTTTAGCCGCCAGCATTTCCGCCACCACCATTTCCACCACTTGGGCCTCCTCCGCCGCCGTTTTCACCGTTTCCTTTCGGCTTTTGTGGTATTGGCGTATTCGTGGCAGTGGGCGTAGGTGTTTGCGTAGCAGTGTTAGTGAATGTCGGTGTTGCGGTGCGGAAGACGCCGCCAACATTTTGGAAATCTGAAAATGCGAAAACTACAATAACAAAGGCAAGCGAGCCAATGATAATCAGGATTGTTTTTGTGTTCATGCGATTCTCCTCTCAATTCGATTCGGCGGGGGATGAATCCCCGCCTCAGATCATGAAAGTTCGCTAAAGCGGACTCGCGAGCGTTCGTTGCGAGTATCAGCCCGCAAGGCTTCCATGAACTGAGCAGGGATTTTAATCCCGCTCAAGAGGAGATTGCTTCGCTGCGCTCGCAATGACATTGCATTAATCCTTCTTTATGTAATACAACAAATGCGGATTGCGGCGCATCTCGCGCGCGGTGAACGCGTACACTTCATTCGCTTTCATCAGTTTCACATCCGCTTCGCCGATCTTCCTGGATTTGATCACGCCAGCCTTTTCCATCAACTCGCCCATCGGGTTCACTTCGGTGATGATGCCTTTGTCAATATCGCGCACGAACATCTCGAAGGTATCCACTTTGGTCGTTCCATTCCAATCCGTGACCTCGCCGGTGAATTGTTTCAGGAAACGATAATCCACGCCTTCCATCTGCTCGATGTGATGGAAGAAGGTCATGCTGTTGGTGTACGATAAACCGATCACCATGATCTTGCCATTGAGGTCGCGCAGTTTGCCGAAGACCGAGTTGCGTTCATAACTGCTTTTGTATCGCAGACTGCCAAGCATCTCGGCATGTTTGCCGATGATGGCGAACGAATAGATGGGATGGAAAACTCGCTTCGCGCGCGGATCTTTGCGGACGAATTCCGTTAAGATTCCCATCTGCGATGGCGTGGAACGCACATCCCATTGCTTACCTTTGTTGAAATCAAAATTAAACGATGGCATGATGAGCGTTCCATCCGCGCCGAGGGCAGCGAGCAACGCGTCAATAACAGTTTGCGGTCCGCCGTCCACACCGCCGAGCGATTTGTAGGAACTATGCACGAGCAATGTGTCGCCTGTTTGCACACCAAGATCGCGAAAAGCAGATGTCAAGGATTTAAGAGTCAACATAATTATTCCTAAATTATTGGTCTCGATACGGCGGTGATTGAGTAGCCGCGAAGCGGCGTATCGAAATCCAGCCTACTCGACCAACGATGTTTACATGTACAACCCGCCGTTGACCGCGATCACTTGACCGGTGATATAACCGGACGCGGGCGAAGCGAGGAATGTCACTGCACGCGCAATCTCATCGGGTTGACCAAGTCTCTGCATTGGAATCTTCTGCACGACTTTTTCCAACGCATCGGCGGGAATCGCGCGCACCATATCGGTATCAATAAAACCCGGGCAGATCGCATTGACGGCAATGTTGTTGCGCGCACCTTCCAACGCCAGCGATTTGGTGAAACCAAGCAGTCCCGCTTTCGAGGCAGAATAATTCGATTGTCCAAAGTTGCCGGCCTGCCCGACCACTGAACTGATGCTGACGATGCGTCCATAATTCTGTGTCTTCATTTGATCCCAAACGGCTTTACTGCAATTGAATGCGCCTGTTAAATTCGTGTTGATCACTTCCTGCCATTCCTCGGAGGTGAGCTTGGCAAACGTGTGGTCGCGGTTGATACCCGCGCAATTGACCAGCGCATCCACATGGCCACGCCTCTTGACGAAATCGGCGAACAGTTGCTGGATCGCGGAAAAATCCTTGACATCAGTGGCGTGCTCTTCGGCCTCAACTCCGAGCGCTTTGAGTTCATTCAATACCTGCTGGCCTTGAACGCGGTGGTCAAGATACACAATTGCCACATTCGCGCCCTTCGACGCGAAGTCCAAAGCAATGGCACGGCCAATGCCGCGTGAGCCTCCGGTTACAACGACCCACGCTCCTTGAAATTCTTTTGTATCAGACATTGTTGATTCCCTTCTTCAAAAACGTTTATTTACTCGCCTTTTTTCTGGATGGCTTGTATTCCAATTGGGCGATCTTGCGCTTGCTCTGCATCACCGTCCAACTACGCCCGATCAACGACGGCACCATCAGCAGGATGCCCAACACCACCCCTACTCCCAACGCGATCAGCATGAACAAGCCGATCGCGCCATCCACCGGATAGCCGAAGAACGAGACGCTCACCATCGTTGTATTCTGCAGTGAAAACATGACAGCCACGATGGTCACGATCAGGACGAGAATCACTGAGACGATCATTTGGACCTCCTATAAAATTGGATGGTCTGCTTATATGCCTCGAGCAGTTTCGCAAAATTCTTTTTCCAATCAGCCCGTTCTTCCGCGGACCTTCGAGCGGCGCGGCCGATTTGAGTTAACTTTCTTCTTTGAGCGATCACCGCCAGAATTTTTTCAGCAAGTATATCCGCGTTCCCATCCGGGAACAGCCAGCCATTGACGCCTTCGCTGACCCATTCTTGATTTCGCGGGAATATCCGAAACCAAAACAGGCAAACCACATGCCAATGCTTCCATCAACGAGACGGAGGAACCGTCAACATGGGATGGCGAAATGTAAAGGTCAGCCATATGATACCAGCGCGGCAGGTTGCATTGTGAAACCTGTCCGCCAAACTGTACGCGGTCGAGCGCACCGCCGTTCATCAGAATTTGTCGAAGAGCATTGGTCTGCGAGCCGCCGCCGAGCAAGAGCAGACCGACATCCTTCCGTTGTTTTGCAACCTTAACAAAAGCTTTGGCAAGGACATCCACGCCATAGCGCGGCTCCCATGAACGATTGCAAAACAGGACGAACGATTTGCGTCTTGTATTTTGCGTTTTAGGTTTTACACCTTGCACTTTTTTGCCAATCGTTAATTGCCCGGGGCTGAAATACTTTAAATCCACGCCCCACGGAAAGACCACTGTACGATCTGAATTCATCCCGAAAGCAACGGCTTTGTCGCGCGTGATCCGAGCATCACTTGTAAAAAAATCACTGCGACGGAGCACATATCGTGTGATCCATTTCATCCATCCATCTCGTTCGGCGTCCTGCATCAAGTCAAAGCCCCACGACATGGTCAGGATGGGATGAAAGCCGGATAACACCGCGAGGAACGCACAAGTTTGAATAGGGCCAGCGTGAATTAAATCAGGTTTGATTTCCTTGATGACACGTTTCAAGTCCAACGTGAGGCGCGGCACATCGCACCAACGGAATGAGCTTTGCCCACCTTTCCATAATACCTGTTGGATTTGTGAAGGAACAGGACGATCTTCGATTTGCCGCGAATTGTGCTCCAGTTTCAAATAAAAGACTTCATGCTCGGTTTCCGTCAGTGCAGAAAGAAACCGATGATCGTGAGGGGAATAGCTTTGAGAAAAATAGAGGATCTTCATATTCAAAACGCAAATCGTAAAACGCAAAATCTCATCATTGCGTTTTACGTTTTATGTTTGCGTATCATGCCGCGCCAAGGTCCGTCCAGCGTAATTCCTGACCGAACTTGAAATCGTGCAAGGCCTTTGTGCCAATCACGTCGGGAATTTCATAGGGCTTGATCGCACCCGGTGTGGCAGGACGGAGCACGCCGATCATCTCGCGCGTAAAAACTTCACCAGCTTTGATATCACGCGCCGCGCGCAGACAACGACGCTGAACAATCGCCGTATCTTTTTCATTCTCCGCGATGAATTTATCGGGGCTTCCAAGCGCGCGTTCCAATATACGAGTCTCCTCGACCATCTTTGCCCAGTTCTCTGGGTTCATTGCAAATTTGTGATCAGGCCCTTCGCGATCATTACTATCCGTGAAATGACGCTCGATGACACGCGCCCCCAACGTCACCGCCGCAAGAACGGGCGCGGCCGCATGAGTATGATCCGATAATCCAAGAATCACATCCGGGAACATCGTTGCATACGTCTTCAATACATTGACATGCAAATGATCATAATTTTTCGGACTGGCTGTATAGTTGGTGTTGCACTGCATCAATACCAATTGCTTGTTGATCTTCAATATAGCATGAACCGCCCGCTGCACTTCGCCAATCGTCGAGGCACCTGTCGCGACAAAGAATGGCTTGCCTTTGCTTGCCATCCGCTCCAACGCTTCGATCCAATCAATTTCGCCAGAACCGGCTTTGTAGATTTCCACATATTCATCCAAGAAATCAATCGCTTCAAAATCATAGGGCGAGGAAAAATAATGGATGCCGACTTTCTCGCATTCTTCCTTTAAAATCATCGTCCACTCGAATGGAATCGACGCGTCTTTATAAACTTCAAATACCGATTTCTTCCAAGTTGCTTGATAACTCACTTGTCCACCGCTCATCGCTTTGAAGCCGTAATCGGAAACGATCTTGGGCGCGTCGAAATTCTGGAATTTGGCCGCGTCCGCTCCGGCTTGCTTCGCGAGGCGGATCAACAGTTTGGCACGATTCAAATCGCCATCATGGTTGGCGGCGATATCAGCGATGAAATAGGTTGGATGATTCGATCCAATGATTCGGTCATGAAGTTTGATTTCCATATTTCCTCCGATCATAGAAAAATGTGGAAAAGCCTGTTAGCGTATTGTGGGAAACCCGCATTATTCGCTACTGTTTTGTTGATAACTGCGGATTTTCTGTGGATAACCCTGTTGGTATTGTGTATAAAACTCATCCAAGCCGGTGGAGAAAGCAGGGAGAAGTCATATCCAAATCAGTGGACAATTTGTGAGTAGATAGCCATAAATTGTGGGAACGTCGTGCAGTCAGGCTGGACTTATCCACAGACTGCGGTGAAACTAGGCTTTCCTTCAATCCAAACTTGCGCGCGATTTCCACTCCAAACTGATACTTGCTCATCGCTTGCGGACCCACCACATGATACAACCCGCGCAATCCGCGCTTTAACATTGCCAGCAGAACATCACCAAGAGGATTGACCAGCATCGGACAAAAGAGCACATCCGTAAAACCGTTAACGTTCTTGCCGGCGCTGAGATTATTGATAAAGAATTCAGCTAAACTTCGCTTGCCGCTCAATGACCAACCATAAAAATTGACACGCGCGACAATCGCCATCGGGTTGATCTGCAGAACCGCGCGTTCGCTTTCCAGTTTGGTCTGAGCATATACCCCCTGCGGGTTTGGTGAATCGCCCTCGATGTAAGCGCCGTCCTTTTGCCCATCGAAGACTGCATCCGTTGAAATGTGGATGAGGCGAATCTTCCGACGCGCGCAGGCGTCTGCAAGCCGCGCCGGCAAATTTGCATTCATCTGATACGCAAGCTCAGGATTTGTCTCGCAGGTATCCACATCCGCGACAGCTGCACAATGAATGACAGCATCCGGTTTGGATTCAGCAATGATGCGATAAACCGCATCCGGGTCGAGAAGATCCGCTTTGATTAATTGGAACGGAACCGACGCCAGTATATTGCGATCCACGCCGATCACTTGATGCGAACGCGTGGCATCCAAAGCCAGGTTGAGACCCAGGAGTCCGCTTGAACCAGTGATGAGCAATCGCATGAAATGTTCGATATTCGATTTATCGAATATCGCTCCTATCCTTCCAACTTTCCGGCCGCATATAATTTCTCGAACGGCTCGACAAATTTCTTGATGCCTTTCACATCCAGCCATTCCTGGTTGTTGTCGCTCGAATAACGGTATCCATCCGAAAGCAATTTGCCATGCTTTTGCCAGGAATAACCGAACCAAAATGCCTCAGCCGGTTGAACCACAAACATCTGATCCAGTTCGACGGTATTGCGTGCTTCGTCTTCAGAAATCAGAACCTCATGCAATTTCTCGCCAGGGCGAATGCCGATCACATTTACATCAGCCTTCGGCGCGATGGCTTTGGCGAGATCAATAACTTTCATACTAGGAATTTTCGGCACGAAGACTTCGCCGCCTTCCATTTGTTCAATGCAGGTAATTACAAATCGAGCGCCCTGCTCCAGCGACAACCAGAAGCGCGTCATGCGATCATCAGTGATCGTGACTTTGCCAGACTTCGCGTTGTTTTAGGAAGACCGGTACAACCGAGCCACGACTCCCAACCACATTCCCATATCGAACGCACGAATAGCGGGTCGCTGAACCCGCGGCATACGCGTTGCTCTGAACGGTCAATTTCTCCGCGGCAAGCTTGGTCGCGCCGTAAAGGTTCACCGGGTTGACGGCTTTATCAGTGCTGAGCGCCATCACTTTTTTCACGCCCGCATCCAAGGCGGCTTCGACCACATTGCTCGTGCCCATGATGTTAGTCTTGACAGCTTCCATTGGATTATATTCGCAGGCAGGGACTTGTTTGAGCGCGGCGGCATGAACGACTACATCGACGTCGTGCATGGCGCGCAGAAGCCGCTCGCGGTCGCGCACATCGCCGATGAAATAACGTAGTGATGGATGATCGAATCCCGAAGCTTGCATCTCATATTGCTTCAACTCGTCGCGGCTGTAGATGATGATTTTCTTCGGCTGAAAATCCTTGAGCATGATCTCGACGAACTTTTTGCCGAAGGAACCCGTGCCGCCTGTTACCAAAACAACTTGATTTTTCCAATTCATTCAGAAACTCCACTTAGTTTATTATGGCACATCCGCACAATACATTTCAAAGTCAGAAAGAACTTTGTTAAGAACACACAGCTTATTGGGCAAATCACTTATAGCTAATGAGACTGACTGTCGTTGAAAACTAACTTTAGGCAAAGGCAGTTTGAATAAATCAGCTTCGCCACAACCTTTGGGAAAGAGGAATTGGATTTGGTTATCATTAGTAATCCATGACATTACTGTACGAGACGTGCTTTTAGCTATTCGAGGCTCTGTAACAACTGTTGTTTCGCCTGACAAGAGTTGTTCAGGCCACAAAGTTAAATGATTATCTATGCATTGATAATAAGCACCTGTTGTTGTTCCTCCGGGAATTGGCACATCGCCAACTCGGTAAATGTAATAATTTCCCAGATTATCACTGAAGTCGTAATCATACATTTTTAAAGTAATGTTTGTTTGTTGTGCTTTAACTGCATTATTTTGCCAATAAGCAAAGTTTAGTTGACCATTTAAATCTCTACCATAAAGTCGAACACTTCCATCACTATCAGGTTCATATTTCCATATAATCAGATCGTTTAATCCTTGAGGCAAGATAGATTGCTGGTTTTGCCAACCATTAGCAGAAAATGTCAAATATAAAAGATCAGAACTTAAGCCTTTTGGCACTTGTAGCACTGCATGAATTATTGATTGGGTATCTGAGAACAAGCTACCGCTAAGATTTGGATCTTTGTCAGAGCGATAGAGTTCCACTTCTGGACTCCAATTTGCGCCATCATATTTTGCATACATTAGACGATACGGACCACCAAGTTGTAATTGGTTGTACCAAAGAACATGAATTGCACCGTCAGGAGTCACAAGTGGAGTTGTTCTAATTTGTGATGTTCCTAAAGTTTGAGCGATAACTGTCGGGCTAGTCCATTGTCCTGCATCAAAATAGGAATGATAAATAAAAGCGTTTCCTGAACCAGCATAAGTATCCCAAAAAAGATTAATCCTTCCCTTTAAGTCAATAACCATTTTAGGATTATCTTGAGAGGCTGGTTTAATAATTGGTGCTGGAATTGCATACCAATTCCAGCCTGTTGCATCTTGCAAATGAATTTGCATTTGAGGCAGTGGACTGGAGAAGCAATTGAAACTGGAGTTGTAGTTGGTGCTGCAACGCACGCTATTGTCACCAGTACGACAACAAATATCAAGACGATTTTACTTAAATTGGAATTTGCGGTTTTTATATTCATGCTACTTATCCCAATCGAAATTCCTGTTCAAACAATCATATAGCCTTTGGTTATAAGGACGATAATAATCAATCAAATATTTCCGCGTTGATACGGGCATCTCCTCGTAAACGCCTTGCTTATAAGCCTTGAAATCATTCGGCTCCCATGCAGATAATCCAAGGAATTCTACCGCCTTGCGATAGGCTGTAACAGGCGAAGTGTACAACTCTTCGCTGGCAAGGATAAGCATTTGCTCGCGCGGAAAAATCGCAAACCATTTTTGAAGTTGCTCAATATATCTGCCGCGCGCAAGGTAAGAATAATGCAAATGGTTGAACGTGGAATAGCGAGGATCAGCAATAATCTTTTCCTCTTCGCCACTCAATCGCTCCGCTTCATGCTCAATGGCTTCTTCAAAAGGCAAAGGTTCTCTGCCGACACGCACCATATGATTGTAATGGGAATACGCGCGGTCCACAGGATTACGAAGTAACGTGACCAGCCGCACATCCGGCAAAACTTTTGCAATGCGACTAGGCGCGGTTGGATGAAAAATATAATAAGGAGTTGCTTCACCAGTCACCATGCCGGGCGTCATCTTGAAGCGCGTTGGAAAGTGGGCGCAATACCAACCGATTCCTTGTAAATAATGAATATCAAAGAATTTGATTTCTTTGCGAAATGGCGGACGGACTTGAGGATGCCGCGCCAGATAATTGAAGAAGGAAGTCGTGCCGCCCTTCATCACGCCGATCACAAGAAAGTTCGGCAGGACGCGCAAAGGTGTGGTAGCACGATGAAAGAGCCACCAAAAAAACAAGCGTGGATTCTTCCTCAACTTGAACCATTGACTGGCACTATCGGGAATGTCAAGTTCCAATTCCATCATTACTCGGCTCCCGATTTATGGATGACGATCAACGGATATTGTCCGTTCTCACCGAAGAAGCGCGGAAAGCAATCTTCGAGCCAGAACACAAAACGTAAAAATGTCTTGCCTCCCCAGTGCGGGTTGACGACGGTTTTCAAAAATACTGTGCTGAGACTGCGCCACGCGAAGATTCCAAAATCAATATCATGCAATTCCTGTTTGAGCCAGCGCGGCGTCAGCTTCTTGACAAACGTGCCTTCCTGTTCATCTTCGGCCTGCCAGTTTTTCTTTCGCTTGCCGAAACTTCCGCTTCGGATAAATCGAATCAAACGAACCAGGGGTCGCGTCATTAGCATCAATCGAGGATAATCCCAGCCATTGACGATTACGGCTGTTCGATTTGATTTGAGAACGCGGCGCAATTCAAGATACGCGCCGCGATGATCACTCAATGGTAAATGATGAATCGTGTGCATCGAAACAATGCCATCGAACGCGTCAGGCTTGAATGGGAGGTTGGCGATGTCGGCGACAACATATAGACCTTTAGTACCGAGCCGCGTCCGCGCTTCTCTCAATGCAGTGATGGATATATCAAGACAAAGGCGAAAGCGATAGCCTTCAGAATACGTCAAATATTCAGGCCATTGAACCGGACCGGAACCGGCATCCAGCAAAAAGTCGCCGCGCGAAGCGATATAACGATTGACGCGCAAATGACAGCGATGAATATAGTCGCGCGAAACGGATCGCAGATCTTCATAGCGGGCATTCTGATACAACCCTTCGCCCACCTGCGACCAACCGATCTGATCATAAAACTCGCGCACTTGTTGCTTGGTATTTTCCATCGCATCTATCTTCCCTCTCCATTCAGGAGAGGGACTGAGGGTGAGGTCCAAGTAAACGGTTCGCCGATCAAAAACTTGAATGTCTCACCAAATTCGGCTTGACCTTCAGCGCCAAGCACTTTGGCAAGCGGCCACACAGCGAGATCATCCCAAAAGTTCATCAAGCGCCACGGGAACGGACGCGGGTATTCAAAGAAAAAACGATACGCATAATTCCACGCAGTTTCCACTTGCACATCGTTCAGACGATAAGCGGGCAGATCTGATAAAACTTTTTCAAGCGTTGCGAAATATTCATCCCATGAATTTGGATCAAGTGTAAAGCCGCGGCTGCGATAATGTGTTTGACCGCATGAAATCACAGGGCGATCATTCATCGCGGTCTCGAGTCCGACGGTGGTTGTATACGCCAAACCTAAATCGGCAATCTCAATCAAATCATAGGTGTTGATTTTATCCACCGCGGCGATCACATGAATGTGTTCAGGCAAGGAAGGCAGCGCTTCGCGCACAACCTGCGCCATGGACTTTGCTTTTGGAACAATCATCTCACCTGGATGAACTCGAATCACCAACTGGACATTGGAGCGGCTTGCAAAAAACCGAACCGTGCGCGTGATCCATTCCGTCATCGACTCGGCGAAGATATTGCGTCCCAGCGTGAGACTATCACCCAATACATTCGCGGCCAGCATCACCACGGGGCGTTCATCGAGTCCTAGCATTTTCTTCGTCGCTTCAGCACCCTGCGAAGAGATATATTGCCACAAACGTTTGGATTTACCCCAAACGCGCGCGCCGCGCCGCGCGTTTTCCAAATCGGCAAGGCGTTCATACATTGCATCGGTCATCGGAAGTTTACAGCGCGCTTCGACGATGTAATCCGTTTCCTGCCGCATGATGGATGAATTTTGCGCCAGCCAAATCTGCTCGCGTTGATCGTTGAACTCAAACGTCATCGTTGGAATGTTAAGATAACGCGCAACGCGGAAAACGATTCCCATTTCCAGAATCAAGCCATTGGGGACAAGAACAACATCAGGTTTGTTGGCTTGAATCCATTCCAGGGCGGTGCGCGCCGCGAAGGTGTTGCGCTCGAGGCGCAAATCGTATACCGCACGATCGGACGCGTTTTGCATATCCACTTCTTCGCGCATGAGCGTATATTGTGCGTCCCACAAACTGATTTGTTCAATATCGGCGCGAAGTTTATCCGGCAAGGATGCAGAATCTTTTAGACGTTGCCCTGAGCTTGTCGAAGGGTCAAGCATGGAAATATGTTTGACCAGCGGCTCAATCGGCTTTAACGTATCGCGGGTATGCAGGATGCGCTGGCGTTGAGTGAAACTGTCCATGCGCTTATGCCATTCGGAATAAGGCAACGTCATCAAGGTGACTTTATGCCCGAGACCCGCCAGCACAAGCGAGATATAGGCAGATTGCTCGATCCAATAATGCAGAGTTGAAAAGAACAAAATCTTCTTTCCCGGCTTCGCGGACGCGGCAAATGTCCCTGCTGTTTTCACCGCGTCAGGTAATGATTTTTTCAAACGTTCGAGCGAGAAGTGATCGTTGTGCGCGCGATTCTTGTGTCGAAGCATCCAATCGAGTTCAGCAGTGAAAGGCAATTCGCCAAGCGCGGAACGAATCGCTGATTTTGTAACCATCAATCCAGCTTTTCGATCTTCCAATCGAGGCGCGGGCGGATTGGCCCGATGCGCGCTTCAGGCCAATGCGTTCCGGGCGCGCCGGAGACATCCACATTGAAAGCCAGAGCGTTCTCGTCGAGGAAATAGCGGCGGACTCCGAATGAGCTGGCGTTGACTCCCAACGAATAGCGTCCTTCGTTGAAGAGATCGGCAGGAATGACACAGCGGCTGACATATCGTCCGGCTTTGCGTGCGCTGAACTTCTCAAACTTTTCGGGTTCATCGGTATCGAAGGACGTCAACACATAATCGCCGCGCATCGTACTAAGATAAAAGCCAACGCGCAAGCCAGTAGTCGGCGCACTGAGTTGATATTCAAATTCAATGATCGCCGGTTCGGTCGAGCGAAGCGTATCCACGATGGTCCTGCGCATATCTTTCAACCTTAAAGAGATGGGCATGAACGGCGCGGCCATTTCCGGAACTTCATCTGCTTCCCAAATTCGTTCGCCCGCGTCGGCATGTCCGGCAGAAAGATAATAATCCACCGCTTCGGCGGTGGGAGCACGCATCATCAAGCGCCCCTTATCAATCACAAGCGCTTCCTGAGTCAGGCGAAGCACCGCAGACATGTTGTGGCTCACGAACAAAACCGTCCGTCCTTGTTGCGCCACATCACCCATCTTGCCGAGGCATTTCTTTTGAAATTCGGCGTCGCCTACAGCAAGTACTTCATCCACCACCAGAATTTCCGGTTCGAGGTGCGCGGCGACCGCAAATGCCAAACGCAAATACATTCCGGACGAATAGCGTTTGACTGGCGTATCAATAAACTGCTCGACCTCGGAGAAAGCCACGATCTCATCGAACTTTCTCTCGGTCTCGCTGCGCTTCATACCAAGCACTGCTCCGTTGAGATAAATATTTTCGCGGCCGGTCAACTCCGGATGAAAACCGGTGCCGACCTCGAGCAGCGAGCCAACCCGTCCGCGCACGGAGACCGTTCCCTTCGTCGGCTCGGTGACGCGCGCCAAAACTTTGAGCAGAGTGCTTTTGCCCGCGCCGTTGCGTCCGATGATGCCCAGCACCTGTCCTTCTTGAACCTCGAACGAAACATCGTTGAGCGCCCAAATGTAGGAAAAGTTTTCAGCGCCGCGCATGGACTTGCCGGTCATGGATCGAAAGACATGCACCGGCGTCATGGCAACATCCATCAACACATCGCGGAGCATTCCATAATGGAATCGCGTCTGCATCGCGCCGATGCGATAACGTTTGCCTAGCTGATTAACTCGAATAGCAGTAGCCATGTTAGATCATATCCGCAAACGTCCGCTCCATGTAGCGGAAGTAGAATAAACCGGTCACCAAGATAACCAGAGTCACACCCACCGAAACCAGCAATTGCAAATTGGGTCCGGTTGGTGTGCCGAGCAAAGCCCAGCGAAAACTGTTGACCACACCAGCCATCGGGTTGAGCGAATAAACGAGCTGCCATTTAGGTGAAATCACTTTGGATGAATAAGCCACCGGCGTAAGGAACATCCAAAATTGAGTCAGGAAAGGAAGAACATAGTTCACATCACGATATTGAACGTTGATGGCAGCAAGCCACAACGAAACACCCAGTGCGGCAATAATCGAGAGGATGATGAACAACGGCAATGTCCAGATCGCGACTGTGGGAGTTACTTTGTAATAGATCATCATCACGATCAGGATCAGGAATGCAATTGCAAAATCCACCAGGTTACCTAGCACCGAAGCCAGCGGAAGCACGAGGCGCGGAAAATAAATTTTAGTCACCATATTTACGTTCGTGGTCAGCGAGCGGCTGGCATTGTTCAACGCCGCGCTGAACAAGCCCCACGGCAACAGCGCTGTGTACGAAAAGATCGGATATGGAATTCCATCGGTCGGGACTTTGGCGATACTGCCAAAAATGAAATTGAAGACCAGCATCGTCAGCACCGGCTGGATGATCGCCCAAGCCGCGCCTAATACAGTTTGTTTATAACGAACTTTGATATCGCGCCAGATCATGAAGTAAACCAGTTCGCGATAAATCCACAAGTCGCGCAAATTGAGCGCGGTCAAGCCGGTGGACGGTTTGATATAAATTGTTTCAGGTTGACGAGCAAGCTCAATTGATTTTGCCATAATTATTTAATCTTCGAACGATTCTCCTTGAACCACTCGATGGTGCGGCGCATCCCTTCTTCAAAAGGGACTTGCGCGCTCCATCCAAAATATTCCTTCGCCCGACTCACATCCAGACCTCGACGCGGCTGACCGTTTGGTTTATCGGTCTGCCAAACCAGTTTTCCCTCGAAGCCAGTTTGACGAACGATCATCTCGGTTAAATTTTTGATCGAGATCTCGTAACCCGAACCGAGATTGACCGGCTCAGACCCATTATATTTTTCTGCAGCGCTGACGATTCCATCCGCCGCATCTTCGACATATAAAAATTCGCGCGTCGGTGAGCCATCACCCCAAACCAACAATTCCCTTTCACTGCGTTCCTTGGCTTCAATGGCTTTGCGAATCAATGCTGGAATCACATGCGATGATTCTAGATTGAAGTTATCGCGCGGTCCATAAAGATTGACCGGTAGAAGATAGATCGCGTTGAATCCATATTGCTGGCGATAGGATTGCGCCTGCACCAGCAACATCTTCTTTGCCAGTCCATACGGCGCATTGGTTTCCTCAGGATAACCAATCCATAAATCCTCTTCCTTGAATGGAACAGGCGTGAACTTGGGATAAGCACACACCGTTCCAATCGCGACAAACTTGCCAACGCCGCGCTGATATGCCTGATGCATCAACTCAACGCCCATCATCAAGTTGTCATAGAAAAATTCTGCAGGGTGCTCGCGGTTGGCGCCAATGCCACCCACGTGCGCGGCCAAGTGAATAACAACCGCCTCTTTTGGGTTCACGCCTTTCAATGCATTGTCATACGTGCGGCGAATATCGCTGGGGTCAACCAGGTTGTATTCTTCGATGCGCGGAATAAAGATATCCGTTGCACCGTGCTGATTAAGTTTCGCGGTTACGAATGAACCAAGAAAGCCCGCGCCGCCGGTTAAAATGACGCGTTTGTTCTGCCAAAAATTTTCAGCCATAATTTTCTCCAATGCTATTGCACAATGAATTGGGCGTTTCGATAACGCTCATCCAGCGGATTGCGGATCAATCCCGTCTTCAACGCAAACAATAAATCGCGGATGCCATCATCCACATTCAACGTGGTCTCGAATCCAAGTTCATGCTTGATCTTGGCGAATGAGACCGTAATATCTCTCATATCGCCGCCGAAGGTTAAGTCCTTATATTCAACTTCTGTTTCAGGTATGCGTCTCAACACCAACTTTACAATTTGATCCTTTGTATAGTTGCCATCATCACTGCCAAGGTTATAAATTTGTCCGCGAACTTTTTCCCGCGGAGCATCCAAGCCAATCATAATACCGCGCACCACATCCCGAACATGCACAAACGAACGCGAATAGCCGCGTTGATAAATCAACAATTGGCGTTTTGTGAATGCATCCAAAACAAATTGATTGATGATTAAATCAAACCGTGTGCGCGGCGAGATTCCATATAACGTTGCAAATCGAAACAACAACGGCGCGCATGATGCGTCTTTCTGCTTAAGCAAATATTCCTCTGCCGCAATCTTCGTCTCCGCATATAACGATTGCGGCGTCAGCGGCGATTCTTCTGTGACAGGTTTGCCATCGGATGAGAGACCATAATTACTGTAGGTGGATGAAAACACGAATTGTTCCGCGCCCAAAGCGGACGCCTGCTCGAAGACCATTTTCGTCGCCTCGACGTTATACTTCCACGCTACCTGTTTGCCAACCGCTTGGCACGCCGGGAATCCCACAATCGCTGCCAAGTGAACTACTGCATCAGGGTTGGGCCATTTCTCGCTGGTAGAATGATCGCGCACCACATCTTTGATCTTATGCGGTTCGGTCACATCTGCTTTTGCAAAGTGGAAGTTGGGGTGATGCAAAAATCCAAGCAGTGACTCGCCGCCGAACAAAAGATTGTCAACGACGGTCACGCGATAATCGGCGCGCAGCAACTCCGAGGTCAGGAGCGAACCGATATATCCCGCACCGCCCGTGATCAAGACATGACGATCAGTTTTCATTTACTTTCTCCTATATTCAAGAAAACTTTATATCCTTTGATTTCAAGCGCAGGAACATTCTTATCCTGCACAACAGCAATACCCTGTTCAATACAGGAAAGACGGCAGATATCCGCAATATCACCCTCGCCAATAATCCGCACTTTCTTGAAACCCGCTGAATGAATCGCGGTTAAATGCTTTTTGACTCGTGAGCGGGTTTTACGATAGACATCGAAGGAACGCTCGATGTAATCCACTGTGAGTCGGGCACGCAGGGCAATGCCTTCTGGTGTGATGATGTAACGAAGCTTCTTCCGCTCCGCACGCTGAACCTTGACGTAGCCCTTTGCAATCAATCGTTTAAGGTGCCAGTTGACGGTTCCAACCGCCATTCCTAACTGAGTTGCCAGGGCAGCCTGATTCACATCAGGATCAAGTTCCACTTGTTCCAGTAAAGACAGTTCACGGGTCGTATCGTTTGAAGATTCCATAGTTCAAAATTCAGCATCTGAATTATAACATGATACAAGAAACTAGGGCTGAAAAGTTAGCGCTTATTGGCAATTGGTAATGTCCAGCAGAACACGAAAATCGAAAAAGTGCGCCGGTGTGGCGCTGTTCATTTTTTCCCATTCGATTCGTCACTCGAGATCAAGAGGAATATAAACCCTGCTGATAGTTTATGGATAAGCGATCCCAATAGCGCTTGTCCAGGTAAACATAACCGAACCCTGCTTTACGAAAGGTATAAGGATCTAGAAGCTAAATGGTGCAGAAGTTAATAACACCTGCGTAAGTCTAAAATCTTCAAAAAAAATGGGCTGGTATCATCGCCACTTTCCGCAAAGACAGAAATACAACTATTTTCTAACTGTTTCTTCGATGCACCAGAAAGGCGAAGCCACCAAATAGAGTTCGACAAACACAAAATCAAATCGATTTTGTGTTAATAGGCTAAGTTTCGGGGATTTTGTCAACGTATTCCAAACAAGACCCTGATTCCCCGGAGGCGGCCCAAAGATGCCTCCCGTTAACTGACCTGTTAGAATATTGGTTTCTGATGTTGGACCAAATATTTTGGAATCTTTAGGAAGTCTGCCCCATACCTCTTGTAGTAAAACAGCCTCTTTCTCACCGTAATGATCGGTTAGCACAGTTTGTTGCGTTGCCGATAACTGAACTCCACCCAAGACAAAACCACTTACACACATTAAGCCGATGGCAACTGTTCCCGCCCAGAAGATAAGTTGCTTACAGGTAGCCACATTTCCGTCTATCAATTTATCCAAACGATAAACCAGTAATAGGAGAGCGGATCGGACGGCGGATCCTGTAATGCTCACAATATCCCGTTGCGATTGATATTGTAAGAATAATATTATCAACATTCCTATCCATGAGGTCAAGACCAGTACCGTAGGAAGCCAATCGTTTTCCCTTCGAGATTTCCACCAGTCGTATGTTAACCAAGGCAAAAACAGAATCACCGGTCCCATTTCAAGAATCGCAATGAATAACGACACTGGGTTTGTGATCGGAAGAGCACCAAAGTGAGCTGAAACAATTGCCGGCGGCCATTGTAGGGAAAAACTAGCATTATTGATCGCGCCTTCAGATATCGTTGCAACATGCAAGAGATGAGTGAAGAATCTTTTGTGCTAATGCACTGAAGACTCCTCCTTCTGTCAGAATAAACGGTATTGACACAATTATTCCAATCGTAACCAGATCAATTTCTGGTTTTTTTAAATGGCTATGAGGAATTTGAATCAAGTGGATTCCGAATCCAATAACCCATGCGATTGCAAATAAGCCAAAATCTGTCTCGTCTGCCAATGCCCAAAACGAAAATAAAATAACATAAAAAATGGCGCTTACCCAATTTCTTCCGCGTGTCACAAGCAGAAGAACGAGCATGAAAAGCAAAAGAGAAACCGTAGACTTGCCGCCATGTGCAATTATATAAGGGGGAAAAATACCACTTAAAAACGCAAACGGATATCCAATGGGCGGGCCTGATTCAACCACCCAAGTGGAAACAAGTGCCTTTGAAAGGGTATTGGCTGTATCTGTACTGGAACTAAATAATTGCACAATAGGATCCATCTTTTGCAGAAAACCTGAGGGTAGCAGAAGCAATAGATAGCGAGTCCCGCCCGCCAGAGTCATCACAGATCCTACGATCACTGCCCCAAAGTTTGATTTTAGAAAACGCTTTCCGACAAGGCCAGCCAGTAGTATAGAAATTGCCCATATCACCGCTTTTGATAAATCCCATGCGCTCCACGGCATAAAATGCCCAATTTGCATCATGCTCGCCCCCAACAAATGAAAACCATAATGATAGAGAAGCAATTGAGGATTACCAAAATAGGCATTTGCTGGTATACCTCCATTTGCCAATGTTGATATAAGGGCAAGATTCTTGTATTCATCAAACATACCCGTTCCAATACTCACCTTTAAAAACATCCATCCTAGGACAAGGCCAGTAAGTAACCAGACAGGGATATTCCAATCCCCCAGATTTATGCGCGGCCTTGAGTGCATCAACAAGGAAGTTAGTCCAATAAAAAGTACCACAACACTAGCCGAGATGAAAGTCCAATAGGGGGGCAGCCATCTTCCCAACCAATTAGCCAGCCATAAAAACACGACCAAGCCTAATGCAAATCCCACCAAGACCCTTTCATGCTTTTCTAATTGAAAATGAATCGAAACAAATAACCAGCCACCCAATGCTATAAAGCCGATCATTAGAAGCCAGATGAGAGCCGCCGGAAATGGATTTGCCCAAAACCAATACATGGTACCTCACATAGAACAGAATATAATAGCAGAGTTGTATTATAAATCAGGATTGATTATTCACAGTATACAATGAACTCAAATGATGAAACCGCTGTACAATACCAAAAGAGTCATATTGCCCACTGGGACAACATCGCACGCAAGCGCGATGCATGGCATGGTTGGGGAAAATTCTATCATCGCCGCGTTCAGGAAATCTATCGTTTCCTGATCAACCCAGGCCAGCGCGTATTGGAGATCGGATGCGGAACAGGAGATTTGCTCGCATCGCTTCGACCGACGCACGGCGTGGGCGTGGACTTCTCTCCAGAAATGATTCAGCGCGCCCGTCAGCGCTATGCGGGACTAGAATTCATCGAAGCAGATGTGCATGATCTATCTTCCATTCACGAATCCTTTGATGCCATCATCCTTTCGGATTTAGTCAACGATTTATGGGATGTTCAACAAGTCTTCGAACAAGTCCGGACATTATGTGATCCTCATACTCGCCTGATTCTAAATTTTTACAGCGGACTTTGGCAGTTCCCCCTCACCGTCGCGCAACATCTAAATCTGGCAGTACCGATGCTCGATCAAAACTGGCTTACCCGCGAGGATGCTTCAAACATGCTCGGCTTGGCAGGCTTTGACGTCATTCGACAGTCGCAGGAAATTTTATGGCCTTTTCCACTCGGAGGCTTTGCCAACAAATTTCTTGTTCGGCTATGGCCGTTTCGAGGTTTCGCCCTTTCCAATTTCGTCATCGCCAAACCGCGGCCAGAAACAAACAACGACGAACTGAGTGTTTCAATTGTTGTTCCGGCGCGAAACAAATCGGGCAACATCAAAGCCATCTTTGAGCGGATACCAAAGATGGGTAGTGGGACTGAATTAATCTTTGTCGAGGGGCATTCGCGCGACGATACATATCATGCAATCGAAAAAGAAATAGCGGCTCATCCCGCGACTCGAAGTTTGCTCCTGCATCAAACCGGCATCGGCAAAGCGGACGCGGTGCGACTCGGCTTCGCCAACGCCAAAGGCGATATCCTGATGATCCTCGACGCAGACTTGACTGTTCCGCCCGAAGACCTGCCGCGATTTTATGAAGCTCTTCGTTCAGGCCGCGGAGAATTTGTCAATGGCGTACGATTGGTCTATCCGATGGAAAAAGAAGCAATGCGCGGCTTGAATTTCATCGGAAATAAATTTTTCAGTATGGCGTTCTCGTGGCTGTTGGGACAACACATCAAAGATACATTATGCGGGACAAAGGTTTTGTGGCGCAAGGATTACGAATTAATCGCTACAAACCGTTCCTATTTCGGTGATTTCGACCCCTTTGGCGACTTCGATTTGCTTTTCGGCGCGGCAAAATTGAATCTCAAGATTATTGACCTGCCTATCCGTTATCGCGAACGGACGTATGGTACGACCAACATCTCGCGTTGGAAACATGGCTGGCTTTTGCTTCGTATGGTTTGGTTCGCGGCGCGCAGAATAAAGTTTGTTTAAGTTATTTGCATGCTGAAACATCTAGCAAGCGGCGGAAGTCCTTGCGATAATCCGTCAGGCCGTGAATGCCATCTACTTCATATAATTTCTTAACACACGGTTGCTGTAGCGCGGCTTGCTGCGGCGGCGTCAATTGATTCCAATAATCAATCCCAAAATAAAAATAATCGTAGCCTTGCGCGTGAATTTGGTGCGGGTCAGGGTTCGCAATCAACGCCTGCCATTCCGGCTTGAGGGCATACCACGTAACCGATAAATCCGTCGCGCGGCCAAAGATGGTCGGGCCCTGATACGGTGATGGATCAAGCACCCAGCTTCCGGGTTTCAGTTTATTCCAATATTTATCTTCAACCTTTGCATCCAGATCGCTGATGAACGTGGTGGAAACAGGTTTCTGGATTGAGATCAATTGAATGCCGAATAACATCAAGCCTGCAAAAATCGTAATCAATCCACTCATCACTAAGGCCGCACGCATTCGCTCGCTCTTTTTGCGCGCCCATATCCAAAGCAACGGAACCGCATAAAGCGTGCAAGCAAATAAAAGCCCATCCAACAAACGCGGCGTGGCTGTATACAGCGGGCCTTTGAAAGCCACAAATAACGAAGGCACACTCCATGCAAACGTTCCAATCAATGCGGCTTCATACCAGTTCTGTGTGCAAAGCGTTTTCCATCCCCAGATCACAACCAGCGGTAACACAAGAATGATCGGGCCGATTTCCGTCAATGCAACGATCAACTGCGCGGGATTGAATAACGATAAAGCACCAAAGTGAGCGGAGATGACGGACGGAGGCCAGACGAGGTTTGGAGTCGCATCGAAATATGAACCGCCGCTTCTGGGTCCGGAAGTGAAGCGGGCGCGCACAATTTCAGTGAACATCCCGCCTTGAATCATCGCTGTTAAACCAACCGGCACCAAGACAGCGATCCAGCGCATCAAACTGAATGGCAATTTCCATGACCGATGTGAGATCATCCAAACGATCACCGCAAAAACAAAGCCAAGCCCGATCAATCCGAACGCCACTTCATTCGCCAATGCCAACGACGAAATCAGGATGAATGTGATCACGCCTGCAAACGGATTACGCCAACGCTGTGCAGTGAGTAGCAAAAGTAAAACAATGATAAAAGCCATGCCTGAGATTCCGGTATAGCCGTTCATCACGTACGATTGAAAGATGCCGCTGTGAAACGCAAATGGGAATGGAATGGGGCCATCGCCGTCGATCTTCCAATTTGAAAGCATGGCGCGGACAAGATCGGGCGCGGTTACATCCGCAGAACCAATAAGTGTAATTTGATTCGAGATCAATTGCAAAATAGGCTGAGGCAACAATAATAACAACCAGCGCGCTCCGCCAGCAAACATCAGCATCACACTCGTCAAAACGGAAGCGATGCGGTTGCGCGTCATACGATACACCCAAAGCCATGCCAGCATCAATGGCAATGCAATGATCAACCCGCGCGAGGCATCAAGCGCAGTCCATGAGAACATGTTCCCAAGCCGCATGAACTGTGCCGCGAACAAAAGTAATAAATAATGATAATTAAAGCTGAAATGAGGATCGAGCGCAAAATGCGGCGGGATATCGCCGGTTGCCATGAGAGAGATGGTCGGAAGATTTTGATAATCATCGAAGAGTGCCAGTCCGCGCCCGATGGAGATAAACAAAATCGTCAGGAATAAAAGAATCAGCCATTGGTCCAACGAAAATGAAAAATCCATCTTAATGTTTTTTCTTTTCAGAACGACAATTGCAATCAAGCCGCCCATTAAAGTCAACAGTGCGGCAAACCAGAATGCAATCACAACGGGAATCATTCGGGCTAGAACATTGGCAAGCCATGTTTCGACAACTAGCCCAATGCCCAATCCAACCATCGCGACTTCACTACGTCGCAGGCGGAACAAGCCAGCGGTCAGCAGACATCCGCCAACGATCCATAGCAAAGCCCACAAAACCAATAGAGCAAAATCCAAAAGCGTTTTCAACACTGACACAGCTCCATCATCAATAGATTAGATCCGTTTATTTGAGATATTTCTGACAATCGGATATATCCTGACGCGGGGTAAGCAACTGCACATTGATGTCATCGTACGTTGCCAATGGCTGATAGAAACAAAGCGTTGGCTTGGATACCCAATCCACCCAATCGTTATTCTCGTCCGAAAAGGCACCAGTAGTGCGCCGCAATCGAAGTACTTCCGTGACGATCAGACTAAACCGTTTATTAGCCAGGTCTTGATAATAATTTCGGAAATACGCCGCGTTGCCTCCCATAGCCTGATCCATCATATATTTCTTCTCATACTCCGGCACGAACGGAATCCGGCTTACATAGTTAAACGTCAGCAGTTGACGCTGATCATCCATCAAAACCAATCCCTGCTGGCTGGCTTGCGAAATGTGGCTATTAATATCAGCCAATTCTTGTTGAGCGACTTGCTGGCTGGATAAATCCCGGGCGGCGTCATAGGCCGAATCGCGTGGGAACGGAGTTATGGAATAAATTGGAAGAAGAATTGCTAAAAACAACGCGATTTGAATCCAAATGGGCCAGCCGGTCACCGGCACATTATCGGCGCGCAAAAAATTGTATAAGCCGAGCGTGAAGACAAGTATCAATGTCATCAGATACATATCCAAATTATGAAGGTCGCCGCCGCCGCCGATCTTGGAACTAACGATCAAGCCAGCGACAAAGAAACCCGCCAAGCCGATTCCAATGGCAAGCAATTGCAACCAGTCCATTTGCCAGCGGCCAGAAGCGATCCACCAAATCAAAATCGCAATCAAAGGACCACTATAAAGAATGGCTGTTAAAAGGACGCCCAGCGGAAGCGTCGGATTGGGAAGCAGGCGATACCAGAGCAATGATTGATGGAAAGTGAGTGTGGTTACCGCCCCTGGAGAAAATACGGATTGATAGCCAACTATTAGTCCAGGCAACAAACCAGCCAGACCCACGAGAGTTGTCGGAGTAACGCGGCGAATAAAAGGTCCGGGACGAGGCGGATAATATAAAATGAGATCAATTAAAATTCCCCAACCGGCTGTAACTGGAATCCAAGTCCAGCGGCTGAGTCCCACATAAAAGCTCGCGACAGCAAGCGAGATAGCGCGAACCAGTAGGGATTCGGAAAACATAAGTGCAAGTACGATAATGGCGACAATCATAAACGGTGGATGAAGAGGCGCCTCTAAAATAAAAAACAACGTTATCCAAAAAGCAAAGCCAATCCGAATATAAAGATTCCGAATCTTGCGCGCCAGAATCAATGCAATCAGGATTGGCGGAATGATGGATAACAAAACATTCCACAGACGGAATAAGCCAATTGATAAACCCGGAAAGAGAAAGAACACTGCCGTTGGGAAATAGGCTCCCGGCGAATTATAAGGATTGACAATGAAGCCTGAGTAATTGTAAAGATGCTGGCCAAACAACAGCGAAGTCTTCATAAAAAAGATCCCCTTCCGACCAAGCCATCGAAAACGGATAATCGGTTACGGACAATAACATCTTCATTAAGATGGAAATCAGAGCGAGCGCAAAAACACTGATCAGTACTGTTTTTGCAGAAACCAAATGTTCGCCTTTTTTATTAAGCAATACGGAAATCAAAAACAATTCAATGAGCAGAAAAAGAAAACGTATGTTCGGATTACCGATATAAACCTTCGTACCCGCAAAAACACAGAAGAGCACGGGGCCGCAAAAAGCCAAAGCAATCACAATCCAGCGCGGCCAGCCTATCCTGTCGCGGAATGCAATTAAACCTTTAATAAACATTCGGTTGTATGACGAAAAAAGATCACAGTCAAAGTGATAACGATCAAATAACCGAACAATACCGCGAGGCGATATGCCCACGCTTGTGTAAAAAGAATACGCAATTCTTGAACGATCCGCGGGAAAAGAAATAAACTGAACGCAAAGATAAAATCTTCCCAGACGCCGAAAAGCTGACGGCGAGGCGTGATCAGCATAATTATCCACGCCGTCAAGCCAAGAGAAAAAATCAACTGTACCCACGGACCAGTCAGCGCATCCTGCCACGGCGAATAAAGATAAAACCAGACAACCGATAGAATCGAGCGCGGCGATGACCAGCCAGCGCATCCGTTCCAAACGCTCAAGCCGATTGACAATTTCTTTCAAACGGGGAGAATCAAAGAAATGAAGGAAAAGGATGATCAGTCCCAAAATCAAAAAGGCAATATAAGCGATGACAGTCAATAGACCTTCTATCGAAAGAAGTATTCCCCAATCCTGCTGGATACGAAAAACTGCCGAGATTTCAATGAGGGCTGAAACAACGGCAAAGCCCAAGCCCGTTAAGAAAAACCAGCGAATGGAATTCTTTGACAAATCGGTCATTCTGAACTTTCGTTAGGAGGATTGAACGGAGGAAATCTTTTCGACGAAAGAAGGTTTGAAAAGGCAAATACAGAAGTGCAATCAAATTGAATAAATATAAAGTCACACGCAGGCCAACGCTGACCGTTGCCATTTGCGCGGCAGGGATGCCAAAGAGACCGTATAAATACACCTGACTTGTTTCCATCACACCCAGTCCGCCAAAAACCTGGATTGGAAGCCATGAGATCAATTGAATCCAGGAATTTACAAAAACGAGAACCGACACGGGAATGATCATCAAGAAAGCCCGCAGACTAGCGTAGACCCATGCCATAGTCAACGCCATATAAACCAGTGAGCAAAATACGGCGGTTCGAAGAAATCTCAACATCAACCTACCATCTTGCTCAGCAAGGAATTGTAATACTTCCAGGCCGCGCTGGACAAATGAAAAGCGTCCCAATTGCAACCGGCGGGCCACGTTACGGAGTGCTTCAACGAATTTTTGACGGAGGACGATCAAAGCAACAAATGCACCGATTGCTAAGGGAATCATGGCGAGGATAGCCAGCGTCGCAACTCTCAAAATCAAAATTCTGTCCCATAATAATAAGCTGGCAAAAGACAACATTAACCATACTGCCGCCAAGTCGCCAACCTTCGCAATGAGAAAGGTCGCCGCCGCTCTTCGCAATCTAACCCCTTCGTCTACTGTGAACATGGTCAGATAGGAAGCAATGCCCGCCCCTGTTGCAATGAAATTCGTGATTACGTTTTGGACGACGACGATGGAAAGCACGCGCGAATAGGACGCCTGCCTGCCGGATAATATGTAATATTGCGCGGCCTTCATCATGGTCATCAAAAAGAACAGCACAAAGCTGACAGCCAGCCACAAAAGGGAAACGCGCCTAAATAAATCAATGATATCGCTAATGCTTGTCTTGGAATAAATAAACCAAACCAGCACAATAGCAAGGACGTATTTGAGAATATTCCATATGCGTTTTGGTAAAGAGGTCTCGTGTATTTCAGCCAACGGGCTTCTCCGTTAAAAATCTTTTATCTTGACGCATAGCAACAACACTTAGCGCCTTCCACTAAATCACTGCGGTGCGCTGTTGAATAAAAAGATCAATTATGCTGGCAATGCAGCACTCCCCAAAGATTGTGGATGGGCGTTAATGATTCAAATCACCTGGAAGTGTGAGCTCCTTTCCATATAATTCCATCTCATGTTGTTTAATTTCATCCCAGCTAAATCTCTTGCCAATCGGCAGCGCGGGCACGCCCGCCACAATTGCATAGGGAGGAACATCTTTGGTAACGACCGCGCCGGCCGCAATAATGGTGCCGCGCCCAATCTTAACGCCGGAAAGAACAACTGCTCCATAACCAATCCAAACATCATCCTCAATAATGATTTCTGCAGACGGTTGGCTATAATTTCGATCTCCGATCCATGGGGCACCTCTCACAGGCACTCCAATCACATGATAATCATGATCGAGCCGGCCAACCAATCCAACTTGATTGGCAATTAACACATTATTTCCGATTGAGCCATCACATTCTATCGTGCAATACTTACCAACATAAACATTATCACCGATGATCAGCAAATGAGGCGCCCATAGAATAGTGCCAATGCCCAAATGAAGATGTTTTCCGAACTTGACATGGGCGCGCACTCCATATACTCTATAAAGAGTTTGCCAGACAGCCTTCATTGTTGAGAAGATATTCATATCAGATCTCTTGAGAAAGATGGAAATATTCTAACCGGCTTACGCCCTGACAAATTTAATGGCATTTAAAATATTTTCTGCCATTGTTACCGGGGTAATCTTACCGGCCACATTACGGACGGCTAAACGCATATTCGCCAAATCATCCGGCTTTATCAACAAAGCATGATCTAATGCCTGTTGCACTTCATCGGGATGGTCAGGTCGAAAAGTCCAGCCAGTCTTATCATCTTGAACCAGTTCCTCAACTGCCTGGCTATATTTGCTTCCCAAAACTGGCAGTCCTGAAGCCATGGCTTCGTTGACCACAATACCCCATTCATCCGCCAGGGTGGGGAAGGCAAGAATATCCGCCTGATGGTAAAGAGCGGGCAAATCTGGATACTCGACTTGCCCGAGCAGGCCCATCTTCAGATTGGGCGGGCATGGGTATGAGGCTAATTGTTGGTACAGAGGTCCGCTGCCCGCAAGTTGAAATTCAAGCAACTGTTGAGGGTGGGCAACAGCCCACTGAATCAGAATATTCAAAAAGGGAATCAATCCTTTGCGCGGGATAAGTTGTCCAATCGCCAGCAAACGAATCGAATTATGAAAGGGGCGTTCCAGAGGCGGCGCGGTAAAGAGCTCGGTTTGCGGTGTATATGGAACGCGGAAAATTTTTTCGTCCAAGACACCAAATCTCCTTACATAACGGGCGCCGCTTCCGCCGTTCACCAAAACCGCATCGACATTTGGAAGAAGCCAGCGCCGGATTTGCTCTCGCAGGCGACCTCGCCCCTGCTCCGTATGATCCGAAAGCGTACACCACAATATAAGGCGAGTTTTGAGTCGGAGTTTTCGGTACAGCATTGCCTGAATACTCCGCAACCCAAGTTCCCCAGATATGATGACATCAGGTTGATACCGCCAGAGTTGTAAAAGTGTGTCATAGGAAAAGTGGATATAGAGTTGATCTTCAAACCCGCTGGGATGCTTCCACGTACGTTGAACCGTAAAATTCTTCTGGACGCACACATTCAAATCCTGCCAGTCTGCAGGCCATAACCGATTGGGCTCCATGGGAGTGGCAATGAATATCTTTAACTCATCCACCCTTTTCGCGACTCGCTGAAAAAGGGGAATACGATATGGGGGAACAAAATTAAGCAGGAGGGCAACACGAGTTCCAGGCATATTCATATAATTACCATACCAGCTCAGGCATTTGATTTCGAAAGGGCTGGAAACGGATTCAATTTATTTATTATATCAACTTCGATTTCAAAATGATGGCATAAGGCCGGTTTTTCTGAGCAACTCTCTTAATAAGCCCCTGAAAAGCCCAAAAGGGAATTTTACAAACCAAAGCGAATCATAACGATGACCCAACCAAGCGTAGTACATAGCTTTCTTATAATTCCCGCCCAAAATGCAATGCACCACGAGCGCGACGGTGTTCCTCGTCAAGTGGCGCTGTAATTCCGGGCGGATATCTCGAGGGACGCGATCCAAATAATTACCAGCCAGACGCAGATTTTCATCCATGATAAGGAAGAAACGAGAACGGTTGTTTTTGGAAAAGGTCATAAAGTCATCGTGAACGCCATACCAATACAAGACCTTATCCAAATAAACATAGGATAGACCGCTCAATAGAAACCGCATTATGAAATCACGATCTCCCGTCACGCGATAACTGGCGTCAAAACCGCCGACCTTCTCAAACACCCTGCGCTTGAAAACCCAAGCATTCATGGCCGGATTGGCGTATATTAATTCAATCCACAAATCCTGTTTTGTGAGAATTTTTGTTTGCTTGACAATGTGATGTGAATGATCTTCAGACTTTGAAAATATATTCGCCTGGCCCGCTACGGCATCCGTTTCAGTGTTCTCAAGCAAAGGCAGCGCAGACATCAAAGCGCCTTCCGCCAATAGATCATCCGTGTTCAGAAAAACCAGATATTCTCCGGTGGCGATCTTCAACCCCTTATTAAGCGCATCGTACATTCCTTGATCCGGTTCACTCATCACTCTTAGATGCGGATATTTTGCCAATACGTCGAGCGTACCGTCTGTTGACCCCCCGTCAACAATGATATGTTCAACGTTCGGATAACTTTGATGAAGTACGCTTTCAATTGCCTGACTGATAAACTCTGCACGATTGAAAGATGGGGTAATAACGGTGATTTTCGCCCAAGAGGTGATATCCGATCTGATTATGGGAGAAAATTTTTCATCATTCATCCGCAATGATCCTAAAGCAAATTGGGAAATAGATGCGAACTTTATAAGTAAACACGCGGCACAGTATTTATGCTATTTACAAAGAAATTTACAGGGATTGATTTTGCTGATTTTGTAACCTAAATGCGCCATCAAAGTCTCTGGGGTTCTTTTCATTCAATCTTCCTTATCAGGGGTATAGTTCGACCACACATGCTGTATATCTGAGCCGTTAATTCTTCGAAAGATATCAACCAATGATTGCAACATTGACTTCACGGCTCTTCTGAACGAATAGAATTCGACCTTTAGCCAGCGGCCTTTCTGATTATCCAGATATACAATTCTGATTCGAGTACCGAACCAATTCTTTGCAGGATTATGGCGTTTAAGCAAGAATGTTAGTGGAAACAGAAAGATGCCAGGTATGGGCAACGGGCGGCGAAGTTTTCTTAATACCATCAACACCTCTTTAATATAGCCATTAATGTTGGATGTCTTCTGCTGTTCATGAAAACGGAACATGGCAAGCGGAGTGGGGGTCATGGCCAGGTCCTCGTATTGCCAGAAGCGCGTCCAAAGCTCAAAGTCGCCAGCATAATGGAGGTCATCAGCAAGGTGTGCGCCCGATTGATTCCAAAGGGCTCGTCTCCAAAAGGTGGCCTCCTGTTGAATCACGAGAGGACGTCTGATGAAATCCTGAGAGAAAAAGTCCCGGCGATTATAGGGATCCACGCTCGTAATATCAAACAGATTATTGTTGGAGCCTAAGACGCTCAATGAAGATGTAGAAATCCATCTTAGATCAAGGAAGGTGCTAAGTATTTCAGCCGCTACGTGCAATGTCCACGGAAAGTACAGATCATCGGAATTCAACCAGGCCATGATCTCGCCGCTGGAATGCTCAAAACCTTTTTGAACCGCAGAATATTGCCCACCGTCTGGTTCGGATTTCCAGAGGGCAAGCCAGGGTTCGTATTTGCGAATGATATCCAGGCTTCCATCTGTACTGCCGCCATCCATGATAATGTATTCCAAGTTTGGATAGCCCTGCAGGAGAATGGAACGGATCGTTGCTTCGAGATACTGTGCTTGGTTAAAAGATGGTGTTACGATACTAATACCCGGCCATGGAGCGCCATCTGACCGAGTAGGAGGTAATTGTTCTCCTTCAGCCGTCCAAGGCCAGCCGGTTCGTCCAAACGGAGGCAGGGGGAGCTCAGAAATCGTTGGACAACGCATTTAATTAACACCTGCCATAAAAATGGTCATATGAGATATACGGCTAATCATAACCTAGGTAAGAAAACTCTGGCCTATCTTTTTTGACAAATATCAAATCCATTTGCCACAAAGAATGGTCATAAGGCCGCCACAATGGATCCACGAGATCAATGCAACGAAATCCTAATTCGCCCAGGTAATCACACATTTCGTAAAAGAGAAGACAATCCGGGCCGATTTTGAAGTTATAACATTCCATAATGATAATCTCGGTCTCTCTGATGGTTTTTGAAGCACCTTTAAGGATTGGCACCTCAAATCCGTGAGTATCAGTCTTAAGCAAGTACGGCCCCGGCAGATTCCTGTTTTTTATCTCAATGTCAATACTTGTGACAGGAACAACGATATTATTCAGTTCATACGGTGTGAAAGAAGCTTGTCCACCTAAAGGGTCATTTGCATCGAAATAAATCTGTCCCTCCCGATCGCCAGCTGCGGCCAATGTATATTGGGAATTGTTGTGTGCGTTGATAAAATGTTTTAATGCAGCCTCATGAACAGGCTGGGCTTCAACCAGCAAGTATTGGCAAAACGGATAATATCTCATAGCACTCTCTGACCATCTGCCGTCTGATGCGCCTATGTCAATGATTGTGTTTATCTGATGTTTTTTCGCCAATGAAGCCAACCCTTCGCTCATGCTTTTAGGAGGCAATATCTTGGGGTTGATTTTTTCGATCCGATAACCCAAACGGCGCGCTAAACTTTTTATTGCTTTTTTCATACGCACATCTTTCGTTTTGTTTAATATGTGCCTTAATTGCTCGGGGAAAGCGAATGGCCATTAAAGTCCAACAGCGTGCCATGTAGTTTGGCGGTTCATTCCGATAACCAACATTTTCGAATCGCTTCAAATTCGTCCAGTATGCTAAAAACGCCGCGAACAAAATCCAGGTTTGCCCATTTGTCTGCCCTTTCAGCAGTACGCCCCCATCCTATCTTCCTTTTTCGACCTGGTCTAACGACGCAATGAAGCGACCTCTTCCAACCACGCGGTTGCAATGGCATCGCTTGGCATTCGCCAGTCTCCCCGTGGTGAAAGTGCTACCGAACCAACTTTAGGCCCATCCGGCACCGCTGAACGCTTAAACTGTTGACTGAAAAAACGTTGATAAAACACTTTCATCCATCGCAATATTTCTGTATCGGAATAATCTTCTTTGAAAGCCAGGTGTGCCAGCCAGAGAATTTTACGAGGCGAAAATTGATAACGGACGGCGTGAAAAAGAAAGAAATCATGCAGCTCATATGGTCCGATGGATTTTTCAGTCAGTTGCAGCAATTTGCTACCTTTTCCCAGCGGCAATAACTCGGGTGTAATTGGAGTCGCACAGATATCATGTAAAACATCTGAGATTGGGCCTGTGTACTCATTGTCTGCCGCCCATTCGACCAAGAATCGAACCAGAGTCTTTGGCACACCTCCGTTAACATTATACATGGACATTTGGTCGCCATTGTAGGTGCTCCACCCTAAAGCCATCTCTGAAAGATCTCCTGTTCCAAGCACCAAACCGGAGTTTTCATTCGCCAGATCCATCAGTACCTGTGTACGCTCACGCGCTTGGGAATTTTCGTAGACAACATCATGGATATTCTCATTATGACCAATATCCTTGAAATGTTGCCGGACCGCATCTTCAATTTGAACAATCCTGGGCGTCGCGCCAATTAGGTCAATCAGACGTCCTGCGTTGCTTCTTGTACGGTCAGTGGTTCCAAAACCGGGCATCATCACGGCCATGATACGAGTGCGAGGTAATTTTAGTTGGTCGAGTGTCTTGACAGCAACAAGCAGCGCCAGCGTTAAGTCCAAACCGCCCGAAGTTCCAACTACAATATTTTTAACATGGGTGTGGTTAATCCTTTTGGCGAGACCAGTTGATTGAATCGCGAAGATCTCCTGACAATGCTTGGCGCGCTGGGCAGGTTCAGAAGGCACAAAAGGAGTCGGTGAAATGCGACGAAGAAGCACATTGTTTCCTGCTTTGGGACGGGCAAAATGCAGGGTAAAGTCAACAACCTTGAAGCTCTTGAGTGGATGTGATGCCGAAAATGCGGAATTCTTTAAGCGCTCATTGAGCAACCGTTGAACATCAATATCCGCCACTGCCATCTGGGTTTCGAATCGAAAACGCTCGGTTTCCGCCAGGATCGTTCCATTTTCCGTGATCATGGAGTGTCCTCCAAAGACCATATCCGTTGTTGATTCACCCGGTCCAGCCCCAGCATATAAATATGCCGCCAGGCAACGAGCGGACTGTTGCCTGACCAAATCTCTTCTGTAATCGTATTTTCCAAGCAAATCATCGCTGGCAGAAGAATTGAGCAAAACGGTGGCCCCTGCCAGAGTTTGGTCGGTGCTTGGAGGCTGAACTGCCCATAGATCCTCGCAAACCTCAATTCCAATCACACATTCTGAAAAATTTTTTGCTCGGAACAAAAGATTGGTTCCAAAGGGAATCTCTGCATCACCCAACCGTATAGAGGAAATGGCGACTGTAATCCCGGAGGTAAACCATCTCTCCTCGTAATACTCATTTGTCGAAGGAAGATATGTTTTTGGTACAACGCCTAATACCTTGCCATCGCCGATAAAGGCAACACAGTTATAGAGGCGTCCCTCCACTGCAAAAGGCAGGCCCACCGCGGTAGAAATATCAAGATGTTTCGCTTCTCGAGAAATTCGACTTAATGCTGCTTTAGCCTCAGATAAAAGAAGGTTCTGATAAAACAAGTCAGAACACGTATATCCCGTTATCGCCATTTCCGGGAACAAAACTAGCTGACAGTTCTTCCCGGCCGCGGTTTTGAGCGCTTTTAAAATTTCGTGGGTATTGTAGGCAATATCGGCCACCCGCAGAGCAGGTGACACAACGGCGACCCTCATGAAACCAAATTCATTGTACAACTTCAGGACTCCAACTGCGGCTAGGAGTTATATTTCTTTGCGGTGTCTGCCCATAACTCTTTTAGCGGAACCGCATTTTGCTCATCACTTATGCTCCGGCCGTAGGGAATATAATGGATGTCCGGCTTATCCTTCAATTCCTTGTCCAAGATGCGCCAGAAATCGACTACGGTCACGGGTTTTGCAACAAAATCGGAGGCGCGCAGGGCTTTGAACTCAGGATCGGGTGTGGTGATGAGCACATAATTGGCCTGCGCCAGGCAATCTGCCAGCAAATCCAGGATCGTCGCAGAGTAGGCCAGCTCAGGTCCAGCCTGTTCGTTTGCGAGAGGGTCGTAGCAAAGCACGCGCGCGCCAGCCTGTGACAGCGCCTTAACCAGAAGAATGCTTTGCAACTCTTCGGTGACGTGGGAATAAGGCTTGTAGGACAGGCCCAACACGGCCACGGTCGCGCCTTTTGGTATCAATGTGTGGAGTCGTTTTGCCACCGCTCCAGGAATCGAGCGATTCTTATGGTCGGTGGTTTCGGCCAGTTCGGCCTGGCTGCCGATTGCCCGCGAAATGAACCCCAGAGCCACGTTGTCACGCGGGAAACATGGCCCGCCATAACCCAGCCCACCCTTGAGATAGTTGTGACCGATGCGGCGGTCAAAGCCCAGGGCATTGGTCACCACATCAATATCACCGCCGGGGATGCGTTCGCACAAGTCAGCCAGCATATTCGCGAACGTAATTTTCGTGGTCACAAATGTATTGACCGAAATCTTGGTAAGCTCAGCGTTTTCAAAACTCATGCGCATGCAGGGCGGCTTATTGACCATGATCTGGGAGTAACACTCCTCGAGCGTGCTTCCACTGCGCTCATCAAACTCGCCGACGAGAGTGAAGTCCGGATTCAAGAAGTCGTGGATCACACTGCCGAGGGCAATGAATTCGGGACTGTAACACAAACCAAAATCCTTGCCACACTTTTTCCCTGACTCCTGTTCCAGGATCGGTAACAGACCATAGCGCATGGAACCGGGCAGGACTGTGCTGGTCAACACCACGACATGGTAGGTTTTCTTTTTGGCCAAAGCCTTGCCGATTTCTCGAAAAGCCCAGGCAGAGTGCTGCAGGGAGAATGCACCGCGTTCGTCGCTCAGGGTGGGGACGATAACGAAGCTAAGGTCGGAATTCAGGACGGCATCCACATGGTCAAGAGTTGCCCGCACGCGTTCCTTGTTCGCGGCGATCATTTCCTCCAAATTGGTTTCCTGCACCGGCGCATGGCCGGCATTCACGGCATCGACCGCCCGCCGGCTTACATCCACACCGATCACATTGAGACCGCGGCTGGCAATAGCGGCCGCCATGCTGGCGCCCAGCTTTCCCAGCCCAATTACAGAATAGTTCTTTATCATAGCAATTTCCTCAATATAGTTGTGGCTTTCATGAAGTTAGTTTGGCGCGTACCAACGTGTGCCAACCCAACTCTTTTTCGATTTCTGACAATTGACGATCATCCACATTCGCCCATGCCGGATCTTTCTTGTATTCATATCTCTTATAGGCCTCAATTTCCCACGTAAAAATATGCGCTTTATACATGTCCAAAATCTTAAAGCCACGGAGTAAAGAACGTAGGTCGTTAAAAGTATATGAATATGTCACTGGACAGCCTGTCTGCGCTTCGGAGTTTCTTGCGATCAATTCGTCCATCTTGCCCATATCCCAGACCCCTTCCTCTTTCATGATCCAGAAAAGTTTATAACTGATCTTGCTGTACATCATTAGCCGCAATTCACTCTTCGGGGTCATGTATTTTTTTATTTTTTCTATCGCCTTATCGGGGTGCGGCGTGTGATGGATGACTCCAAACGAGTATACAAGGTCATAAGGCTCAACGGGTACCACCTGATCCAGTTTTTCGGTGTCACCGCAACAAAAACGCACCGAGTCGCTCAGGCCATATATCTCGGCGCGTTGTTGAGCAATCTCCAAAGACTTGGGCGAGAGATCAACCGCCGTAACCCTTGCGCCGGCCCTCGCAAAGTTGATCGTATCAGTACCGATCCCGCATCCAATTTCCAATACCCTCTTATTCTTCCATTTCGGGAACTCGGCAAAACCAGGGATATGCGGCTCTACAAAATATTTTCGTTGTTCCACCTGATCAAAATACTCCTTGGTCCCAAGCGGGAGCGGAGAATGACGAATGTTACATGGGCGCTCATCCCAAAAATCCTGCACTTTTTCAATGGGGACTTGTTCAAAGTTTGACATGATTATCCTCTCATTTGCATGGTTATCTCAGGGTCTGTTTTTCATCTGGTCATAAATCCATGCATAAGTCTTTTCCAGCCCAACTCGCAAAGGAATGTTAGGCTCCCAGCCAAGATAGTGCTTGATCTTGGTATTATCGCTGTTTCGACCATTGACTTCCCTGCGGGGCCTTGAGATTATAGTTACGTTTGACCTTGATCCCGGCTATATCCTCCACAATATCCACCAGCTGATTGACGGTGACGATTTCAGCGCTGCCCAAGTTAATCGGCTCAAGAATATCGCTGGCAAAGATGGCTTGAACGCCTTTGAGACAGTCATCAATGTACATAAAACTGCGCGTGCGAGTCCCATCGCCCCACACTTCAATTTCGTGTTTACCCGTCAACTTGGCTTGGATGATCTTACGGCATATCGCGGCAGGAGCTTTTTCACGCCCGCCATCATAGGTGCCGTGCGGGCCATAAACATTATGGAAGCGCGCCACGCGTGTCTGCAAGCCAAAATCCTCACGGAAGTGGCGGCACATCCGCTCGCTGAACAACTTCTCCCAGCCATAGCCATCCTCCGGCATCGCCGGATAGGCATCCTGCTCTTTGAGGGGAATTACATCGGTAGACTTTTGCTTGTCAGCGTTATAGACACAGGCCGAAGATGAGAAGAAGAAACGATCAATGCCAATATCGCGCGCGGCCAGCAATAGGTGTGTATTGATCATCACGCTCAGCATGCACAGCGCGCGATTGTTCTCTATGAAACCCATCCCACCCATATCCGCAGCAAAGTTATACACATAGTTAGCGCCCTGCAGGGCGCGATAACAATTATCCTTTCCTTGCAGATCCATTACCAGATTTTCAACATCGGGAAAACGTTGGTACCACTCGTGCAAAGGTTTGATATCCACGGCGCGCAGATGGGTGTAACCCTGATGCCGAAATTCAGCAATCAGGTGTCCACCGATAAAGCCTCCCGCGCCGCAGACAACAACCTTATCATTTACATTCATTTCAGAAATTCTCCTTCACAAGAAGTTAAATTAATTTAGAAAAGCAAGTTGCTCGCCACAGTTTATTATTCAAGGAGGCTATCAGTGTAATCGAAGTTCTATGTTTTGCCAATAATACCTTCCGCCTCGCCCGAGAAAGTCAGTTATTCGACTAGTCAGGCACTCTCAAAGCCGTGGCAGCAGTGGTGGCCATCGTGATAGGCAGAGCCTATCGAGGCTCCACCAATTCAATAATGATTCTGCTTGGCAACAGTACTTCCCGAAACGGTCTTCCATAAAAAATAACACGGATAGATTTTATAGCAGGCGTTGCCAAGGCATATAACTCCACCTCGCACCCCGGATTTAAACAGGTTGGATGCAACTCCTCACTCAACGTATTGTAGTTTCTATCCTGAAGAACTATATGGGGTGAATTTTCCTGACCAAACTTGCTCTCGAATAAGGCTTTGACAAGAATCCAATTCTGTTTCGCCTGCGTCGGTATTTGGAGTGCCACAAACGGGAGAGCTAAATTGTCCCTCGTATCTCGCGTTGCAAAATACAAATCCTGACCGTCAAGGATCAGCCCACTTGCTCGTTTCAGTGGAAACAGACCGTAGTAATTAAGACTTCGATTTTTTTTGTAAATCCTTTTCTGTCCAAGCAAGAAGAGTGGTTTTCGGCATATTAATGTCAATAACCGGCGGTTTGCGGCGCAGGATGGCAAAAGTATAGTGCCACCCATCCAGGTCGCGGTTCTCCTGGTATACCACCTCCGCATCAATCCCATTTTGCCGCAAAGTAGCCATTCCCTCATCCATACTTTCATTTGCAGGGAACATGACTGCCAGAATCACGTTTTGAGACCACAAGCCGATTTGAGGGGAGCCTGACGCGCCCACAGATAGATTAGGATAATCTATAGCTACAATGCTATAGCTCCACAGAAACGTTCCGGAAACCCCATTGAACAATGCTTCTAAGCCAGGATTTGCCTTCGCATCAAACCAGAACGCCGGCTTCTCGCCGTTGCTGTATTGGTAGGTGATGTTGTGCAGCTCCACAACTTCACGAAATAAATCCCGCGGCACAGGACAATCTTTTCGGCTCGAGGCGGGTTGTGCCGACGGACCTTGCATTGCTCCTACAGAAGGATCACTACAGGGACCATTCATTACGATCCATAACTGTAAAACCGCGAGAACAAGGAGCAAGCTCACCAGCTGGGTGTATCTGCCGAGCCAATTTGATACGAACACGAGCAACAAACTCATAAGCATAAGAGGCGCTAATGTCGTGACAATATATCCCAATGCCTGACCACTGCCGCTCAACAACCAGAAACCAATGGAGTATGAAACGAACACGGCAACTGCCCACCATATCACTACTCCGACAGCAAGTAATACAGGCCTCAAGTCACTTAATTGAGGCAGGCCTTCTTTCTTCTTATCCCCCAAAACACAATCCACGATGGAGATCATCCCAAATGGCACAAGATAGACAGCGTAATATCCAATGGCCAACGTGGGTTGTCCTCTGATCTGAAATGCGATGAAGATCAGGCAGATCGTGATGTTTGCAGCCGCGAAGGCTGTTCGCGGCGCTTTCCACTTTCGTTTCACACACGCCAAGCCAAATTGCCAAAGCGAGCATAACAGCCCCAAAAAAGGCAAAGCCAGCCACGAAGCATTCCAGATCCACGCCCATCCCTCCGGATTCCAGGGATTCTTTCCCCCGAGAAGCGAATTAGTTTCATCTATGTTCGGTAGAAAGAATAAGAATTGCCCGCCCCATAGCCAGTTAATGAGGCCCAACAAAGCGGTTATAGCAATAGCGCCCAATGAAAAAAGTATTAACTTTTTATATAATGACCTGTCTTCCAAGGCTCCCTGCAACAGCGCATATATGCCAAGAGGCAGAAGAAATACGCTCAGGAAAAAATTTGTATGCAACATCAGGGCAAATGCCGCGCCCGCCAGGAACCACCAGCGCATTAACTTTGTAATCAAACCTTTTTCCAAAAAGAACATGGACATCATGATGGTACATAACCCTGCTCCAATAGGATAATCATCTATAAAAAAATATGCAATGAAAGGAGATGAGAGAAAACATACAGCGAGGATAGCAGCGAGAGGCACAGATCGCCGGGCGCGAAAGAATAAATAGGCAAAGACCACCAGCGCCAGGTAGAACGTAAATCGTAGTAAAAGGCCACCAAATTCCGCACCGAAGATCTGTTGTAATATATACCCGGGTGCGAGGTACGTCAGGCGTGTGCCGTAATACGCTCTCGGAAAGTTCTGCACCGGAAAGTTCTGCAGATGATTCGGCAGGCTCTGTATATACCCTGTGTAAATCCAAGCATCGATTACGTTCGCGCCCGTGGTTCCTGCGAACAGCCTGTTGTCCACGAGGAACCAGGCGATCGCGCAGAATAGAAATGTAAAAAATAGAAGGATATCCTTAAGTGGCAATCTGGATCGACGAAGCTGAGATAGAATGCGGGAGGTGTGAAGTCAAGATTTTTCTCCTGTTGATGGTTTGTATGCCAATGCCAAAATGGAAGTCCCTACGAGAAGTTTTTTCCTCTTCGCGATGAAAGGAATTTCTATAGACAGCAGACCTGCAAGTATCGGGTTCACAATGGGGGTTATTTTAAACTCAGAAGTGGCCAATGTATTGAATTCTTCAACTGAGAGAGCGCCTTTGTTCAAACTCATAAATCTTATCCTTCTTGATAACCATACGAATGGGTATATAGCGGTCATAAATTGAGTTGAGTACGAAACCTGGAAACCCGTTTCTAAGAGTTTCTTTTCCAAATCACTTGACTCGTACCGCCTGCAATGATGATACGCCTCGTCAAGAAAACTCCACAGGGATTGATGCGCAGGAACAGTTAGAAATAATATTCCACCCGGGGCAATCATATCGTAGAGATACTTTAAGACACTTACATCGTCTTGCAAATGCTCCAGCACATCAAACATGCAAACCAAATTAAATTTTGATTGAAAGGGCAAATGGAAAAGATCGGCCTGTAACAAGGGACTGTCAACACGAAGACCTGCAAACCTTAGACCTTCCAGATAAAGATCAACGCCTAATACGAATGCGTTGGGGCAAGCCCTTTTCAGTGTTCTTAAAACATTACCTGTTCCGCAGCCAATCTCTAGGACGCGATAACCTGGTCGGAGCGAGGCAGTAACCTGCCTCGTCAGAGTATTTATAATTCGATTCCTCGTACGAAACCAGAAGTGTTTATCCTCTATCCTGGCCAGAGAATTGAAAAACACAGGGTCGTAACTTTCTCTTCCCTCGATTGGTGTATTAAACAATCCCATATTGTTTTATTGTAATAAGTCTGGATATATTTTGTTGGAAAATTGTGTTACGAGGCTTGGTTTTCGAGGATTGCCGTCCATCGATGATACCAGAGTCGAACTGATTGTGTCAGGAAGCCACAACCTTGATATAAACGCTGACCGCGAATATTTCGGCCCTGTGTAGCTACTTCCGCCACATTGATCCCTTGCGCAACAAACCAATCTAACGAGGAATTGATTAGAGATTTTCCCACACCTTGCCCGCGGGCTTTTTCAGAGACGGCGATCAGAGAAATCTGCCCCTTCCTATCGCCTAAAATCTTGCATGCTATATAACCGACCACTTGCGCATCCACTTTGGCCACTAGCACATGATCCGCATATCCTGTGCAACTTTTTTCAATCCATATCTCATATAAGCCATCGCTTTTATCTTTCGGGAAGCGTTCGATCAAAATGAAAACGTGTATCCCCATAACTTGTTTCCGCAATCAATTTCAATGGGGGTATGTCTTCGGATTGAACTTGCTGAATGATTACTTTATCAGACAGATCCAACGTTTTCCCAGCATATCTTTTTATGTTCTTAAGGTTATATTCAAGGGTTACGCGAATGTCAACAAGTTGAAAACCATGAATGTGAGCAAGTCTGATTGTTTCAGGATCATCAAATTCCGCCAGAAAATAAAGACAGTCGATCGAGTTGATCTTTACCCATTCAAGGATATCTCTGGCGGATCGTCCAGTTAAGTGATGATCTTTCACGCGGCCGATCCGAAAACCAAAATATCCTGTATCCCATTCAAGAAATTCACAAATGTCTGGGGTCATTAACGTTTACTCATCCTTCCTGTATATCGTGATTTCTTTTTGACATGAATTTGCTTTCGACCGCATAGGTGGGCCGGTCCATCACACGGAAATGCATTCGAGCAAGATATTCGCCTATTATCCCCAACGCGAACAATTGAGCCCCCGAGAAGATCGCGATGACCGAAGCCAGAAAGGTAAACCCCTGCACCGGGACATTTCCTCCTTCCAGAATATAACGGGCAACCACAAATAGCAATATCCCTAAACCAAAGAGCGTAAATATAAACCCGATTATACTTGCCAATTGCAGGGGCAGAACGCTGAAACCGGTCACCATGTTCATGGCATGTGCGACTAACTTGCCAAAATTATAGTTTGATTTTCCCATTCGGCGCGGTTCATGCTGAACGGGCACGGCGCTAAAACGGACGGCCCCCCAGGTAAGTAACACGTCAATATTCGGAAATGCTCCCTGATAGGAACGAAAGGATTCCCTCACCTTTGATCGGAAGATCCGAAAAGGACTGACATTCCGGGCAGATTGCACGCCCATGGCGCTTTGCAGGGCAAGTTTGGTGACCTGAGAGGCGAGGTCGCGCCACAAGCCGTGTTCTTCCTGCGCTGGCGTACCATAGACTACGTCAAAACCCCTTTGAAGCTCGGCCACCAGTTTGGAGATTTCCTCCGGCGGATGCTGGAGATCGTTGTCCATCGTCACGATGAATTCATGCCGCGCCTCCCGAATCCCGCATAAGAGCGCATTGTGCTGGCCGTAATTTCTCAGTAGGTTAATTCCTTTAATGAATGGATATTGGCTCCCTAATTTTTTGATCATATTCCAGCTCCCATCCCGGCTGCCATCGTTTACCAAGATCAATTCAAATTGAGCAGCCAGCTTAGAGAGCGCCGGTTCCAGCCGTTGAACAAGCGGCGGTAGGGCTTTCTCACTGTTATAGACGGGGATAACAACTGAAATGGAAACAGTACCGATATGGCTTTTAGTATCTTTTGTGCGAGGAGGGCAAGGCTTTTTTTCTTGTTCCCATACTACACTTCTTCTTGGATGAAGAAAGGTAAGAGCTATTATAAAGGCTATATCCAAATATACGGGCATTAATATAGTCAGCCCTCATTATGCATCAAGTGTGATGCACTAAACCATGGCAGCAGTGACAGCCCTCATGATAGGCAGAGTTTATTGAAACTCAACCAATTCAATAACAATTCTGCTTGGCAAACAGTTCATCCCGAAATGGTCTTCTGTCTCAGCAAGCTCTGAGAGATTCTCTGCCATGGCAATGTTATGTGCTGCGTATGAAAGCTTTCTGTATTCGTCGCAGGATACGACGGAAGGCGATCTTGAGCAATTCATCGGCCGGTACATCCTTGACAGCAAGCAAATTGAGCGCGGGTTTTGTAGCCATAGGTGTCCCAATATTTTCGGTTTGGGGTATCGCAAAAAGCGGGAAGGTCAGATTGCTTCGACCTTCCAAACCAAAATCATTGCGCCTGGGTATCGAAAAGCTCCCCCAGAGTATTTGCCATTTCCCTCCGCTTTTGCATATCCTCATCGAACATTGTGTGATTACTATGATCGGCGGAATCAAGCGCTATTCCATTTCGAGTGGCAAAATCCAGAATCGCAATTGACTGCGCAACCCATGATTGGATGTTTCCAATTCGCAAAGGCGCCCTGTCGAATGATTGGTCGCGCCAGAATCTTCTATGTTGATAGGAATTCACTTCGGGCCGATCATAACGCGCATCGCTCAAATCATGCATAACAACGATATATCGCTTGGATTGAAGCAAATGCAGGATTCTCCCCAAAACACATTCGGCAATCTCAAAGCAATATGCATCCCAGAATAAAAACACTCGATGTGCATCTGCCAACAGGGCCTCGTAGTCATACATCAGGATGTTGCCTTTTAAGGTTTCAAGCGGCTCAAACCATTCAGTCGAAACAACTTTCTGAACGCGGGATTTGGTCCATTCGTCCCAATTGGATGAGAGACAAATGCTGACCACCCTGCACTTTTCGGCTAGATGATTTGCGGCGTGCGTGAACGCGCAGGTTGAGTTTCCCATGCCTCTCCCCAACTCAAGGATCAGGTCAGGTTTATATCAATTGCGCCCACTGATAAGGGCTCAAATCATTGGTATAGTCTACGGCATGGATCAGGCGTACGATTTCCTCGCGATGGGCGGCAAGATCATGGCGCTGGTTCCAATATGCCTGCACTGGATTCAAATCATTACTGATTGCATCTGTCATTATTGCCTCATTAGAGAATTAGGAAAAATGATCAAAGTTTGTATTCTTTCTCAGTCAGCTCGTCCAGACCCACGCGCGTCTCGGCCAATTCCTCTTTTGCCAGACCCCAGCCCTGCCCATTGTAATGGATTCCGCCCGAGCATAGGATTTCCAATTCATTCAATAGCTCTGCATAAGTCAGTATGGGCACTCCGCTTTTTCCCATCCGAGCATACATCTGATCGTTTTGTTCCGGCGTCCATCCCGAGGCATGCTCAATATGATATAGACGCAGGGACGGTTTTAGAAGAATCTCGCTGCGCCGTCAATGCGTGCCGCATACAGCCCGAGAGTGTCGAGATGAAAGGAGTACACCTCCCACTCAGGGTATCCGCAGATTCGAAACCATCGTTGTTTCGACAGAAGAGTAAAATCTCCGCAAGCGTTACTGTGAAGGGGATAGCGATCCATAATATTGATTTTAGGGTTCTTCTTGCCACTCGCAATATGATTCCTTGGTGGGAAAAGAATCGCAAATGACCAAACAAAAATCCTTCGCCAATACTTAGGAGTTACCAGTGCTTTCAAGCGTCTGCCAACTGGCATGCGGAACCAAAAAGAAAGCCAATCCCAAAGAGGTTGGATCCGCTGCGGTATATGAACCGGCATGCGAAACCAAAAAGAAAGCCGATCCCAAAGAGACTTGATCCGCTTCGGTACATGAAATCGAAACCTAAGTAAAGACGCCAACGTTCCGTGATTCGGTACACGAATTCGAAATCTGAGTAAAGACACCAACGTTCCGTGATAATGAAGGCCTGCTTTTGAAAGACGTTGAGCAACACGTATTTCCTTGGGGTCGGTGATCGTTCCTTTTTGCATATTGACCCGCAGGATATTGTAGCGGCAGAATTCCAATTGTTCCTCCAGCGGAGCATCATCGGGAATATCTGCCCGGACATCCCAGCGATCGAGGCGGTATGATTTATCCGGGTCGAGTTTTGCCCGTGCCAGAAAACGCATCAGCTCATCTGAAAAAAGAACGTCAATATTCGTGGCCAGTACAAACTGTCCGCGCGCCCGGCGGATGCCGACGTTCTTGGCAATCATCTGGAACAAGGGAAGTTTATCTGAATACTTGAATCGGCAGTGGATTTCTGGCGGCACCGTGATGATCCGCACCTCACACGGCCCGGCTTCTGCCGGCCATTTTAGGGCTTCAACCAACGGCGGCCGATCCGAAGGCGGATTCCATTCCACGATGATCAATTCAGAGGGCAAGTTGAAACGCTTGCACTGGGCCAGCAAACCAGTCACGAACAACTGCATCCGGCGAAGCAGGTCGCCACCATGATTGTCGTTCCGGGACGTCACAACAAAAGAAAGGTACGGCGTTTTCTCGCTCGTCATCGTTTTATTCCAACCAAAATCCAACTTGGTTTGATCCAAAAAATATCCTGCATCTGCGCCTTGATCCAATCCCAATTTTCTTCAATAGCCTGTATTACCCCACGCGGCGAAGCGCAATTCAGCAGGGTCTCTGTATCAGGACAAAAATCGTGCCAAAGAACCAACCCGCCGGAACGGACTAGAGAAAGCGCCTTGCGAGTGTCGTCTGTGACCGCTTTCATGGAATGACCGGCGTCAAGGAGTACTGAATCAAAGAAACCGGCCGGATACCCGCGGGTATCCCAATCAGAACTGTCACAATAAATTTGGCAGACTCGATTGCCCAATCCTTTTTCCAAATAAAACCTGCCGATAAAGCCGAGACCATCGCTTCGAAAATTTTCGCGTTTCCAGTCAATGCCTACCTTATCGGCCCAGCGCGTGATTTCTTCGGTTTCATCAGCATAATAACTATAAACCGGACGATTTTCCTGCGAACCACTCTCGCCGAAAGGCAGGTTGATCGTCCAGACAGAGGCTTCACACTCCTCCAAGACGTATAAGACGCCCATTCCCTGCCAGGTGCCAAACTCAAGGTGGCGGCGAGGGCGAAAGTTACGATATAAGTAGCGAAAAATGGGGGCATCATCCACTTCCATTTTCCAGTCTTTCAATGGTTTTCGCTTCGATTCCCTTGGATAAGCCAATCGTTCTGAAAAACCAAGCCGAGTATGGATATCTTCCACAGGCACTACCAAACGATCATTTACCTCCTCAGATAGCTGCCACTTCCGGCGAATCAACTCGAGCGGCTTTTCCCAACTGGCTTTTATCAATAAACGTCCCACTGCATTTCCCAATACATCTGATGAAGACGCCGCAGAAACTTCCACCATCCAATTACCGGCCGCCATTGAATCAAGAGCCTGTGCCAAAGCGGCTTCACGCACCTCAGCTTCACGCACCTCAACGTCGCGTGCGTTTTCCTTGCGCACAATAACTTGGACAGCCCCAACGAAAAGGAGCAAAAGTGTCACTCCAAATAATAGAGATATTCCGAGGACAATAACGCTGGAAGAGAGAAAGTACAACAATCCTCCCATGGTTAATGTGATCAGAAACATCAAAAGCAACATCAGGCCAACGATACGTCGATGAATTCATCATAAGAAAGGCCATTTATTAAGTTCTCCCGATTAAATCAAATCTGTTAAGATCATACTTCTTGAAGTTAAGTGAAGACCTACAATTGCTCATACACCATAATCTTATCAGGCAATCTTGCCGTACGACCTACTAGAGTTGAAAAGACAAATCTCATATTTATCGTTTCATCATTCACCCAAACATCGAATGTCACTGTCAATCGGTCACGATCGTTTATGGGAATAGGTACATCCTTTTCTTCAAGCGTATTGCATTTAGCATCTTGAATTTGTATCTTTAAGGGCCCTTCTCCAAAATGAACGCGGTCAAATATACAACTAAATCGCAGCGAGTGTCCCCTAGGCCGACAATTAAAAGAAAGTTTGTCGATCGGAAAAGCTATGTGGTCTTTTTCATGGGTGGGCTTTAACAGCATTGAACCATTTGCATGATCCAAAATATTTCTTTCGGATGTTTCGGCATAGCTATTAATCTGTAATGATTGTAGAATTTGCTGACGGTTATATCTCCGGACAATTCTTGAAGGTACGAGACAGCTCCACCATCGATTGAGGGGCCCCCAATTAAGTTCAATTTGCGCATGGCTTTTCCATTTCCACAATGGATTGCGCCTCCGTTTAACTAAGTGATTTTCACCATCCAACACACAGGCTTGGTTATATCCGCGAGTTGCCAGCCATCGAAGAGCCTCATTAATCGTATCCTTGCGCACATGCATTGACTGACCGAGCTCAACAACCACCCATGGGTTGAAACGTGCCAGTGTTTGCTCCGCTCCCTGTAGAACTTCAAAATCATAGGAGTCAACATTGATCTTTATAAAATCCAGCCGCGTGATTCCATAGCGGTCTACAAGATCATCAATCGTCAAAAATGGGTATTCGGCGACTTCCGCTTCCTGTCCCCAGGTTCTAAAAACACCATCACGGAACACACCCGTCCTATTTCCTAATGCTACTGGACAAATCGTTACATTATTCACCTTATTATGATCAAGGTTCTTTTGAAGCATTTCCACAGTTGAAGTTGGTTCTATCGCATAAACATGCCCGCGCGATGCCTGCTGGGAAAAGAGGATGGTGTAATAACCAATGTTCGCGCCACAATCGAGGATCACCCAATCATCTTTGATATTCTCGACACACCAGCGTTTGGTCTCTAATTCACAGTTCTCATAATACCCCAAGAATTCCGGGTAATAGGCGACTAGCTCTATCGGCCTTTTTCCAGGGATATTTGTATTAATTACGGGTTGAACGTCCCTGTCAAACATTTCGTTGCTCCTGATCATAAATATTTACGCTCGAGAGTTTAGGTTTAACTTCCCTCAAAGTAAAGTGTGAGACGTTTTGTCTGTATTAATAATAATACCATATCACCACAATCTGACACTAAACCTCGAGCAAATAGTAAACTATTCTGTGGATCAACTGCGGAGTGCGCGGATCTTGATTATATGGATGAGGCAAGTTGAACCAGCCACCGGGGCCTACGAACATTTCGCCCTTGCCCTGGCGGACGAATGCAGCCACGGCAAATGTTTTTTCCGGAACATCCTTGACCGTATATTTGGCCTCGCCATGGATCAGCCTATCTGTTAAAGGGTGATTGAAATTCTCATGAGTGTGCTCGGGAGGCCCGTGTTGGCGGGGAACGAGAGGTGGATAAGGTGCAATTGCCAGAATATCCACCTGTGATAGACTTATATTTGCTGATGTAATCCGGTACGTTCCGGCGCCGTTTCGCTCCACCCAGGCTCCAACGCCCAACCCGCGGATACCTGCCAGAGCGTCGCCCACTTTATATCCAAGATTCCCAAAGACGGGATGCTTGGCATTTACAATTGTGAGCGGACTGAATTCCGAGCTGATCCCCAGCCCGATCCCATAGGCCATCGAAACGGCGAAGAAATCCCCCACATTCGCGATTGCCGCGCGTACCGTCGCCAGTCGTTCTGGTGCTGAACCAAAATACGGATCCTCCCTCGGATCATAATAGTAGTGAATTAAATCCTGCTGGCGATCATGCCGGAGGGCCGCGTATGCGAATTCAACAGCAGATAGGTAGAGCCGTCCTCCATTCAAGACGTATGACTTAACCAGCTCAAGCTGCTCGTTGCTCCAATACTCCTGCTGACCGACGATGACCGCTAATGGATAATGTTGAAGGTACCCCAGTCCAAACTCAGGCAGCGCGTCATTGGACAGATAAGCAACCCGATACCTGCTTTCGAGCCACAGGCGGAAGGCTTCTTCTTCATGGGGGATCCATACGGGATTTGCGATTCTCTCCGTTTGCGGCTGATAGGTGTGAGACATTACAACCGGCCTGCGCCAGGAGACCTGACTCGCCCGCTTTTCAACGCTCCATCTGCCAGTCGCATCGAATCCACCATAGAGGCTTCCGCCGCCATATACATTGTAGGCTTGAGCCGTCTGCATATCGAAAATAAACAAAATATCCGCATGGGGTTTTGCTTCCGCCACAATGAAATCAATATAGCGGAGATCATTACTGAGCTTCACAGGGAATTCCACGCGATACCAACCGGAGCGCCATCCGCGCGGAATCTGCAACGTTAATGTTGGCTTCCAGTCGCATCCACTTTTCATATTGCAGTCCGCCTGTGGGTCGTTCATGTTCATTAAAAGAACTTCCTTCATGATACGGCCATAGTCTGATCCTGATTGTCCGGGCTGAGGATATCTTTCCACGCAAAGAATTCTCGCCTGACATCGTTCCAATGTGCTGGCAATGTAGAACGTAATCGTCTCCCCTTGGCGAACCGTTCGCTTATCTGCATAGCCCCCCTCACTATATTCAGGGTAGGCCTTAAACATTAAATTCATTTTCTCTATTCCAAAGCAATTCACTTATGAGCTGGCATCCTGTAATTGTCATGAAAGATTCCATTCCATGGCTGTACAACCCCGAGACAAGCCTGGCAGAAACCAGAATTCATGGATAGTAAAGACGTGACTTTGACATTGGTCCAGGACTACATCCTTTACCCGAGCGACGTCCGCTGTATTGAGTTCATTCGCCCATCGATTCAAGGTATTTGTCCTCCACGGCGGCAGCGGGCCCGTCCATTCGGAACCTCCCCCTTTTCCAGCCAGATGGCCCGCTTGCAGATATCGCGCACGGCCCGATCATTATGGGATACAAAAATAATCGTGGCGCCGCTCCCAAGCAATTCCTTCATCTTCGCCGTGGATTTGTGCTGAAAACCGGAATCGCCCACGGCCAGTACTTCATCCAACAACAATATCTCAGGTGTTAAGTGAACGGCAACCGAAAAAGCCAAGCGCACGAACATGCCGCTGGAATAGTACTTGACTGGCGTGTCAATGAACTGCTCGATCTCAGAAAAGGCGACAATCTCATCGAACTTTTGCCTGATTTCAGAAGTCTTCATCCCCAGGAAACTGCCGTTGAGGTATATATTCTCCCGACCGGACAGCTCAATATTGAATCCAGTGCCCACTTCAAGGATCGAATTGACATGCTCGTACAACACAATTTTGCCTCTTGAGGGGCGGGTAATACGGGAAAGGATCTTCAGCATGGTGCTTTTTCCGGCCCCATTGCGACCGATCAACCCCACCGATTCGCCCTGTTCCACGTCGAAAGAGACGTCTTTCAGGGCGAAAAAAGCCTCTGATCGCTGCAAGTGCGAATATTTATCAGACCGCCTCATCAGCCAGTTAAAGGGTGCGTTTAGCACGGCCTTGAAGGAGGTTTGTGGCCCATCCATCGTATGTCGAATCTGATATTCCTTCCAAACGTGTTCTGCTTTGATGGCGAAGCGGCTCATCTCTACATCACATCCGCTATTTTATTTTCCATCGCCCGAAAGGCAATTGCGCCGCCGAACCAGATCACAATCGCTACACCGAGTGAAACCAGGAGATACTTATAATGCGGAAGTCCGCTTTCGTTCAGGAAAACCCATCGGTATGCTTCCACCAAGCTGGTTAATGGATTGAGATAAAAGAGGTATCTGATATTTTTCAGGGGCGATCGTGACAGGATATATGATGGGCGTGATATACATCCAGATCATGACAATAAAGTTGAGTAAGTTTTTCATGTCTCTGAAAACCACCATCAACGCTCCGAAAAGCAGGCCGACCGCTGATGAAAAGATAATGGTCAACACAAGAAGTACAGGCAGCAATAAATATCGAAGCGTGATTGGATAACCGCCATTGATGACCAGGAAAACCATCAGGACGAGAAAGGAAACCCCGAAATCCACCAGTGCGCCCGCCACTGTGGCTAAGGGCAGGGCCAGCCGGGGAAAATACGATTTAATGATTACACCAATATTTCCCACCAAGCTATTCGCGCTGTTATTGACGACCTGGGTGAAGAACTGCCAGACTACAAAACCCGAGAGATAGAAGAGAGCATATGGCACGCCGCTTGTAGGAATGGGAATTAGAATGGCAAAGAGGACGTAGAAAATCAGCAATTGGAGGAGCGGTTGAAGTATGATCCACAAGAACCCTATGACCGTCTGCTGAAAACGCAACTTGATATCACGGCGAACCAAAAAAAAGAAAAGCCCTTTATATTCCCAAAGCTCGCGAAAATTTGGTAGCTCGAGGGCAGACGGCGGTGTAATAATGATAGGGGCAATTGCGTTTCTTTTTTTGATAATATCCATGACAGAACCTTGTTAATATATTCGGCCATGCTGAAATGCACAGCCGTTGGATATTGCCATAAAGAGAGGATAGCGTCAAGGGTCGGGCAACTCCGCTGCTGCCGTTCGTGATGCTCACATCCACGCTGACCACAGCGAAATCTTTGATTGGCAAGCTCCATTTTCTTTCCTTTTTGTTTGCTTAGGGTACGGTCACAATCTTGTGTGCCCAAATTACATTTCCCTCGGGATGATCGCGGATGATTTGACAACCGTTTGAGGTCCTAGTTTTTCTCTCCAATGCAATGAGCCGGGCAAAATCACCTGCTCAAATAGCGTTCCCTACAGTGAGATAGTATAATCATGTCCTGCCTGGGATAAACACAAATCATGCCGACATCAACTAAACTACGCCCTACCTTTCAAGGTTTCAAGGGATGGCTTCAATCCACGTTCAAGAATTGGCGCCCGCAACATGCTCTCCTCTTGATCCTGCTTGTAGGATTAATTCAAGGGATCATCTATGCCGCCATCATCCCGCCCTGGTGGCACAATGACGAACCGGGTCACTTTGAATACGCCTGGCTGGCTGCCAATCTGCCCGCTTGGCCCAAGCCTGGGCAATATGACCAGGCAATGCGCAAGCAAATGGCCGTCTCCTTGATAAAATATAATTGGTATGGACGGGGCATGCAGCCTGATCTTTCAGGGTCCGGGGCCATATCCATTGGTGTTCCTCAGACAGGTGATCCACCGGGGTATTACTTCCTAGCGTCCCTGCCCTTAAGGTTGATGCACAATGCCGATATAACGGTCCAATATTATGCAGCCCGTTCCATGTCTTTTCTCCTATATCTGCTGATTATCGTGGTCATTTGGTATGCGCTCGGCGAAATCCTCCGCGAAGATCATCCTCTTCGTTGGATGGTGCCAGCGTTTCTAGCTTTGCTTCCCGGCTTTATAGATGCGATGACGGCCATCAATAACGATGTTGCAGCAACGTTGGCAGCATCCCTTTTCCTATGGGCCAGTCTGAGGCTGATCAAGAGAGGATACTCAATAGGGAGATTGGTTTTCATTGGGCTCACACTGGCCTTTTGTTATCTCAGCAAAAATACAGCCTGGTTTACTTTTCTACTTACTCCGCTTGTCCTGATCCTCGGCCTTTTGCGTGGACGATTTACCTGGCCGGCGATAGGCATCAGCCTGGCAGGTGCATTGATTGCGGCTTTGGCGATGCTGGGTTGGGGAGCTCCTTTGGGATGGTATCAAACTCCAGCTCAAGGATCACCTCTCCGGAGCGCCTCGACCAGTGCGCCCCTGGGAAATTACATTTTTCAAATAGATTTTTCGAAATACGAATCTCACCAGTCAAATCTCACAATTCCTGACACCAGCTACTGTTAAATCTCTAAGAGGTCAAACAGTAACTCTGGGGGGCTGGCTTTGGGCCAATCCACCAACTCAAATTATGTCGCCGTATATAACGACTTTTTCATTGCGTGATTTCTCAACGGGCAATGGAGGCTTCAATGCCAATTTGGCGAGTTCTCCTCAAACGTCTCTGGAGCTAACCACCCATCCAACATTTTATCGCTTTGTAATTCACATTCCAACGGGTGCCCTGAACGCGTCCATATACATTTCCTATTCCCTTCCCCCCGCCAGCAAAATATTTGCAGATGGCCTCGTCTTAGCGATGGGAGAACATAGTGATACGCCACCGCATTTCACCAATCCAAACGGAACACAAGGGGGTTGGGATGGCCACAAATTTCAGAATTTAATTCGCAACGGTTCAGCAGAACAAAACAATATCCGTTTGCAACCCGTGGTGGGAAATAGGATGAGCAACCTATCTAATTCTCTCTTTGACCCCTCCTTTATTGTTTCGACAATTCTGGACCGAGAGGGAATGGGCTGGTATTACAGTGACACTTTTGCGAGTCTATTCCGGACATTTTGGGCAAGTCTTGCCGCGGACCGAGTTAAAATCCCTGCATTTTCAAACTATTTCTTGATGCTGCTGACGGCATTGGGAGTAGCAGGAAGCTTGCGGCTACTCTGGGTAAAGCGCAACGATTACTGTTGGGATGTCCTGTTCTTCTTAGGATTATCCTTGTTATTCCCATGGGCACTGGCTGTTCTAAGAGGAGCATCGGGCTTGGAGGTTGAGTCTCCAATTATCAGCTGGGCCCGTTACGCATATCCGGCCATATTGCCGACTGCACTTCTATTATGTGGTGGGTGGTTGGAGTGGTTTAATCTCGCTCAACCTATATTCAAGTTCGAAAATAGAACCTTGAACGCAATCTTTGTGGGTGGAATGGTTGGAATTTCTACTTTGGGCATTACCGATGCGATTCAAAATTTCTATCCGTCATGGTGGCACAATTGGGAACCCCTGATCTTTCTTCTTATCTTCCAAATCATTTCTATTCAAGCGATCATCATCTATGGGAGAACCCAGCTCAATTCGTGATTTCTTTAAGCAGGAATAGACCATGAGAATTCTCGGCGTCTCAATTCATCCTACCAGCTACCAGGCGGTAGTTGCACAAATCACCTCTTGGGCGAAAACGAAAGAGAGCCGTTATGTATGCGTGGCAAACGTTCATATGGTCATGGAAGCATATGATTCACCAGCCTTTATGCATATTGTGAATGATGCCGATTTAGTGACTCCCGACGGCATACCCTTAGTTTGGACCATGCATCGGCTCGGCGCTCCAGGCCAGGAACGGGTTTATGGTCCCAAATTGATGATCAAACTGATTGAGACCTCAACCCAAAGTTCTATCCCAATTGGCTTTTATGGAAGTTCCCCGGAGGTGCTTAAGAACTTAGTAAATAAAATAAAAAAAGAGTATCATTCTATAGATATAGCATATTCGTTCAGCCCCCCATTCCGCCCAATTTCTGACGAGGAAGATAAAAAGGTTATCAATGATATCAATTCCTCCAGAGTACGAATCCTCTTTGTTGGGTTAGGATGCCCAAAACAGGAACGTTGGATGTCTCAACACAAAGGTAAAATTTGCGCCGTGATGATTGGCGTGGGTGCCGCCTTTGACTTCTACGCTGGTGCAAAGCCGCAAGCGCCAGCCTGGATGCAGAAACGAGGATTGGAATGGCTTTATCGTTTGCTCCAAGAACCTCGCCGCCTATGGAAACGTTATTTATATAATAATCCACGATTCATAATGCTAGTTCTAAATCAGATTTTTCTGAGCAATAGAAATTCATAGGGTAAGACATGCATGAGCAAATCCTTGTCGAATCAACCTCATCTTTTTCCAGTGCATCTAGGATATTATTCAAATCATTTGTTGTCAAGCTGATGAACAACAATCATCCCTCACTTTCAATATATCTCCAACAACTCCAAGATAAGATTCAACGGGGTTTTCTATCATCTGAGCTTTTGCCTCTGGAATAATCCTTCAATGCTAAGACGATTCTCATCCAACTTTGCCGTATTCTCCATTCTTGTGGACTTGCTCATTGTCCCAATCATGCTCCAGCTGGTCATTTATATTCGGCCTTTGTTGAATTCCCTTCCTTTCATAGCGAAAATCCAGGACGTCACCCATCTTTCCGTTTTCATTTATATTATTTTCCCCATCATCTGGGTCTCTAGCTTCACAATATACTCAGTCTATGACGGAAAGCGCAACATACGCGTAACGGATGAGTTTGCCAGCCTTACGCAGGCCACTCTCGTTGCCGCAATCAGCATGGCCGGCATCTTATACTTTACAAATCGCGATGTATCCAGAGCACTTTTTGTAATCTTCGTCCTTTCCACCTTCTTAGTAATGATCTTGTGGCGTTCAGCCGCCCGAATTTACTTTCGAGCAGTCCGTGAAGGATTGGCGAACCCCCAACGCGTTCTCATCGCGGGCGCCGGCTTGGTCGGGCGCGAGATGCACAAGAAACTGCTTGAACATGTGGATTTAAACCTCCGCTTTATTGGCTTTCTCGACAACAATGTAGAAAAACGTAAAAAGGAGCCAAACCTTATTTTAGGATCGCTGGCGGATGTGCGCGCCATCGTGGAGAAGTACCAAATTGACAATCTCGTGATCGCTTTGCCGCTGAGGGCTTACGATCGTACAAATCGCATCGTAGCCGACCTGCTAGATCTACCTGTTAAAGTATGGGTGGTCCCCGACTATTTTTCAATCGCTTTGCACCAAGCTATATTTGAGGATTTTGCCGGCATCCCAATGCTCGATTTACGCGCTCCTGCCCTGAACGAATATCAAAGGATGATCAAAAGGGGATTTGATCTTATCGTTACCATCCTTTTGCTTATTCCAGGCCTGCCGATCATGATCTTGATCGCGCTTCTAATCCTTCTGATAGATGGATGGCCGGTCCTTTTCTTTCAGAAGCGCGTTGGCGAAAACGGCAGGTTGCTTAGTTTCGTCAAATTCCGAACCATGCGCAGGGATGCAGAGCAATTGAAGAAAGATGCCGAGTTCTGGGATGAACAGGGAAATCTAATCCACAAGAGACCGGATGATCCGAGAGTGACCCCCTTGGGAAGATTCCTGCGCCGTTTCAGCCTGGATGAACTTCCGCAATTTTTCAACATTCTGGAAGGAAAAATAAGTCTGGTAGGGCCGCGTCCCGAATTGCCAGAATTGGTGGAAAAGTATCAACCGTGGCAGCGTCAACGCTTTGCCGTCCCGCAGGGCCTCACAGGATGGTGGCAAATCCACGGGCGAAGTGACAGACCCATGCACTTGCACACCGAGGATGATTTATATTATGTAAATCATTATTCGATCTGGCTGGATATCGAGATTTGTCTCAAAACAATATGGATCGTGATTCGAGGCAGCGGAGCCTATTGATCTTCATTCTTCCGCTAGATTTTTACAAACAAACTCGTTGCAACCGGTTGGCACAGTTGCAGATCGAACTTGCAAAACCTCAAAGCCAAGTTTCTGCAATCGAGCAGTCATCTCGCTCACACTGGCATATTCATAAGGATACCCACCCACCCAATCTATGACGTTGTGCATGAAATCCATGCCGCGCTTCATCTTGAATGGATTTTTGAAAGTAACCAGCCACTTCGCTGCGAGGATGATCGGAGTAAAAATCCAGATCAATAACCTTTGTCCGTAATTGCCTGCTTTATTGTAGAGCCACTTGATCATTTTCCAAATCGGCGATGACCAGTGCCGATTGTAAATAGCAATCATTAGCAAACCACCGGGTCGAACACATTTGGCAGCATCAACCAGAGCCTGGGTCATATTGCCGGTATGATGCAAAACGCCCCAGGAATACACAATATCAAACTTTCCCAATGGCCCGATTTTTCCAGCATCTAAAACCGAGGCCTGCAGAAATGAGGCGTTATGTCCATCGCCCAAGCAATGCAAAAAATTCGCGCGTGAAATATCAACGGAAACCGAATCAACGTCAATTCCAACAATGGGTTGCGCCCCCAGCCGAGATGCCGCAATCGAAAACAGACCGCTTCCGCATCCTATATCGAAAAACGATTTCCCTTTTAAAGCATTTTCGCCGAACAAAGATTTCAACGACTGCATTGCATCCTCAATACGCGCGTCGTCAATCTGGCGCGAAAATGAAGCCCAATTTTCACCAAATTTAAACATGTATCTCCTTCATCCACAATGCCAACATGGACAATGCGTAGAGCCGTTTGCCGTGATCGGCGCGGGCCCGCGTATGCTCATCAATTAAATTCTGCAACACAGATTGATTGAATAAATCGCTCAACGGGCTTTCGGCGCCAAGTAATAATTCGCGCGACCAATCCGCAAGCGGGCCGCGAAACCAAGCCGCTAACGGGATTCCGAATCCCTGTTTGCCGTGCGACCGAACATTCTCCGGTAAATCACTAGCAAAGGCTTTCTTCAATAGATATTTTCCGCTTCTGCCTCGGACTTTGAGCGAATCCGGCAAACGCGCAGCCCATTCCACGATTTCATGATCGAGAAACGGCGAACGTCCTTCGAGCGAAGCGGCCATCGTCATGCGATCCGCTTTGACCAGCAAATCGCCCGGCAAATAATTATGCAAATCGGTGTAAAGCGTTCGGTCGAGAAAAGAGCCGCTGGCTTTATCAAAAGATTCCGCCAATAACGATTCAGCATTATCAGCGCGGAAATTTTTCCAATGCTCCTCTTTCCAAAGTTGCTGTCTCTGCCATGGCGCAAAATACGAGCCCCAGCGCAGAATACTAGCGCGGCGATCCACGCGCGTTAATTGTTCGAGGCGCTTAAATCCATTAACGAAGCTTTGACCGGTTGGTCGCATGGAACGATCGGGAAGATGACGCGCAATGGAAGGGACAAAATTCCGGGTCACGAATGGAGGCGCATGCAAATATACGTTGGCAATCGGATCAAGCCAGTACCGTTGATAACCCGCGAAATCTTCATCGCCGCCATCACCGTTCAACACAACCGTCACATATTGACGCGTCAAAAGCGAGAGATGATACAGCGGAATTGCCGAAGCATCTGCAAACGGTTCGCCGAAATGACAACTGATCTGTTCCAACGTTGCAGGAATATCGCCATAAGTTAGTGTGAATTCGTGATGATCGGTGGAATATTTTTGTGCGACCGCACGCGCATAAGATAGTTCAGAAAATTCTTCTTCTTGAAAACCAACAGAAAATGTTTTGACCGGCGCGTCGCTTAACCCTGCCATCAACGCCACGACAATACTCGAATCAAGTCCGCCGCTCAAATGGGCACCGAGCGGCACTTCGCTGAGGAGGCGCATCTTCACCGCCTCGCGCAAACGGACGCGTAACTCTTCGGCGAGATCATCCTCATTGCCAGTTAGTTTTGGTTGATATGCATAATCCCAATAACGATTGACCTTCGCCTGACCATGCTCCCAAACCAATGTATGCGCGGCAGAAAGTTTGTAAATATCTTTATAAACCGTACGCGGCTCGGGGACATATTGCAAGCTCAAATACAAATCGATTGCTTCCAGATCAATATCGGGGCGATGCGGCAGAGCCTTGAGCAAGCCATCCAACTCTGAACAAAAATACAACTCGCCATTCTGGATTGTGTAATAGATGGGTTTCTTGCCAAGACGATCGCGTGCGATCAATAAACGGCGTTTATGCGTGTCCCACAGCGCGAAGGCGAACATGCCGCGAAAATGTTGGACGCATGCCTCGCCTTCATCCTCATAAAAGTAAATCACGCACTCGGTATCACTTTGTGTCTTGAAATGATGGCCGCGCTTTTCAAGCTCAGCGCGCATTTCGGGATAGTTATAAATCTCGCCGTTGTAAACGATCCAAATAGAGTCATCTTCATTCGAGATCGGCTGATCGCCGCCCTTCACGTCAATGATGGCAAGACGCCGTATCGCAAGTCCAATACCATCCGCAACATAAAAACCGTCGCTATCGGGTCCGCGATGCATGATCGCAGCGTTCATTTTCTGCAAAACCTCGCGGTCGCCGGGCCGATGACTTGAATCGGACAATCCACAAATGCCGCACATTATTTCGTCGCCTTTTCTAAAATCAACTCATACTGTTCCACGACTCGATTCCAGCTAAATGACAATTCGACTCTTTGGCGCGCCGCGCGCCCCATTTGCTTTCGCATCTTCGCGTCGACCAAAAACGGCCTCAGCGATTCTCGAAGCGACCTCGCATCTTCGGTTGGTACAAGCTTGCCCGTTTCGCCATCTACAACCAATTCTTCATTGCCTGCAATCTGGGTCGCAACGACAGGCAGTCCGCTCGCCATGGCTTCCAATACTGCATTCGGCATTCCTTCGTGCCGTGATGGAAATAAAAACACATTCGCCGTCGGCATAATGCTCTTTGAGTTGTTCTGCTGAAAGCCAGCCCGCAAAATGGATGCGTTCGTTTATACCACACTCCTCTGACATCGCTTTTAACGTTGCCATTTGCGGACCATCCCCAGCAATTGTCCATGTCCATTCCAAATCTTTCAACTGAGACAAGGCGCGTATCGCCAAATCAAATCCTTTTTGATACACCACGCGTCCGGCCGATAGAATGTGCGGCGACGACCAATTGCGATTGGATACTATGAATTGTGACGCATCCACACCGTTGGAAATGACAGGAATCTCATAACGCGAATCAAAAGCAAGCGCAAGGTCTCGTAAGCCTTTACTATTGGCAATAATCGAAAAAGCATTTTTCCAAATCAAATGTAAAAACGGCGCGGACAGTTTATGATACAAGCGAAAATCGTATGGACGAAAACCGGGCACATCACCACCGCGCAAAGAAACAACATAAGGGATTCGATATAGCTTTTTCAACAGCAAAGCGACCGCGCCGGAAGGCAATCCGAAAAAGGCCAAAGTGACATCCGGCTTGAATTGGCGGACCAAACCAAAAGTCTGGAAAGAAGCGCCGAAGATAAATGAAATTTGCTCGAGTGCGTTGGACCGATCCTTTTTGCGGCGCAACACAGGCAGGCGAATGACCTTTACTCCTTCGCGTGTTTCTTCAAGAGGCAAATCATTCCAACACGAAGTCAGAACCAAAACATCCTGACCGCGCTGAGCAAGCACACGCGCAATATTTGAACTGGCGTTGCCCGCGCCGCCGCCGATTGGAGGATATTCACTATTGATGAGCAGGATTTTCATCGGATTAAGAAAGAGGCTCTTCAGGCTTTTCCAATAAGAACGCATTGAGAAAACACCAATTGGGATAAGCCAGCAAACGATTATAGAGTCTGTGCAAGCCAATGACATTAGAAGGCATGATCACAGTCAGCATCGAAAGCATCGGGAAAGTTGGAAAAATTCCCTTGCGCCAACGAATGTGGAAATGCTTTTCGAACATCTTTACATACTCAATGATGGGACGATCACCGGGATGACGGTCAATGCTGGAGGTGCGCACGAGCTTGCCGGAAAAAAAGAATGAGATGCGCGAGGCGAGATGTGCCAAATTAGGAACAGTGATCAACGCTTTGGCACCTGGCTTTAAGATCCGAGCAAATTCAGCGACCGCGCGTTCTTGATCCCAGTAAGGAAGATGCTCCAGCACATCGAGACACATCAGCACATCCACCGATCTGTCGGCCAGACCTGTTTCGAGAAAACTTCTCTGAATGATGTATTGAGAGGAATAATTCAAATCCATGCCGGTGATCTGATAACCTGTTTCGCGGTATTCATTGACCAGCACGCCCTCGCCACAACCCATATCATAAATGGACACGCTCCTGTCGCATCCATTCAAGAATTTATGTGCGAGCCTCATCTTCTCAAGATAGACCGGCAAATAGGGCCAGTCTTTTCTCAGATGGACATGATAATCTCCGCGATCGGCATATTCGCCAGAACGTTTCACGATGCGCCTCTAGAATAAAATATTATGGACAGGATTCTGTCCCAGTAATCTTGGGAGCATAAACCTGAAGGTTATTGCTTTGCAAACTTAGAACCGGTTGATATTCGCACAGGATGGGGGCCGCGATGTTTTGACTCCAGGCATTATTCTCCTCCGAAAACGCCTGGCCCGTTTTGATGCCAGTATTTAACTTGCGGGAAACAATCAAAGCAAAACGATGTTGATGAAGATCAGAATAAAACTGTGAAAGCGCAGGGCGATTATTCGACATGGCAATTTCCATCAACGCCACCAGTTCATCATCGGGTACGAGCGGCACACCTTGGATGTAATTGAACGTGATCAATTGCCGTTCCGAAATAAAAAGAACCTCACCTCCACGCGCCGCGGCTGGGGCGACAGCGGCTTGCAAAGTCTTGATATCGGCTTGCGCTCGACGGCTATTATACGTGACCCAATTGCCAACATAATCGAGTGGAAAAACAAACGGAATGATGATCACGAGAACAAGAACGGGCCAGGGCATCATTCCCCATTCCGCGTTTCCGGATTCAGAGCGGGCTTGATTCGCAAAAAAATAAATCGCAAGCACTTGCAAAAGAATTTCATACGAATCCATATCATGCAAGTCGGCGCCGCCGCCAATCTTAACGCTGACCACCAAACATCCCACAAACAAAACCAATAAGATCAAGCCTAAGAGAATCAAACGAATCGGGTGCAAACGATTTAATTTGCCGCGCAGAGCAAACCAAAGTCCAAGCCACAATGGAAGCGAAATCAAAATGGTCCCTGGCAAAATTCCAAGCGGAAACGCAGGGCTTGGAAGCAATCGATTCCACAATAATGCCGAGACCAAACTGGAGTGGAATGCGCTGAGGTCTTTATAACCAGATATAAAAATATAAAATGCCTGACCCGCAAATGCGCTTCCCAAACCGAGCACACCCCACATCAAAGGCTTGACCAAATATTGCCATACGTTTTTGGCTTCAGAAACCGGCTGTTCGAGCAGATATAAAGCCGCGGCCAATGCCGCCGGAACCGGATACCAATTCACGCCGCTCATCCCCGCCCAAAACGACGCGACTAATACCGCAATCAAAGATCGCCAAGGATGTTTTACCTCCACGCCCCACAGAATAATGATGACACAAACTTGCAAATAATAATAAACGGGGCCTTGCAGAAGATAGACAAAGCTCCAACATGCAACCAACAATGCCAATGCTTTATTACTGAGATGCAAACGGCGCACAAGAAGCCATGAGGAAAGGCTGGTGATTCCAATCCATAAAAAAAGCGCTTGCCAGAGTCGATGCGCCCAGAGTGGCAATCCATGAATCAAAAACGGAATTGCCATCAGCATATATCGCGTGGCGTGCCATGGAGAAAGCGGCACTTTCATTCCGTAGAGAGATTGGCTCACCCACAACGAACCATAATAAAAGCGGCTCGTCTCAGAGTAATCAATGGAAAATGGATTTGTGGTTATAACCTGTAGATTTGCATAAACTTGGTAGGCAGCCACTTGAATCAAAACAACCGATGCAAAAGATGCCGCCCAAGAAGAGGCGGTCACCCATTTCCACGAAATCGTTTGGAACAAACATATCCACCAGAAGACCCAAAGCAAAGGAAAAAACTCGGGCAAAGTTTTGCCAAAGACATATAACTTAACAAAAGGAGGTACGAAAGCAACTGCAATTAAGGGAAGGAATGCAAGCCAGCACCACGCAGTATCCAACTTTACATTTTCAAGCCGCTCAAAGAAATTCTCTGCCCCGCCGGTTCGCAAACCATAAATCAACAACGCGCTTCCAACGATTGTGATGATGTATCCCAAAATCAAAATCGTCCATTTGGAATGCCAGATGGATACATCCATTGTAGCGATACGAGTGAATGTTTGAATTAGCGCGATGAGGCCGATAAAAATCCCAAAGCCCAAATAGGTCCGCCAAAATGTCTTCGATGATATGGGTTTCATAATTCGTTATTAGATTCAGGGTCTCGCTCAATATCCATTGCGGATAAGATAGCAGGCATATACACGGCGCCCGGCAAACTGGCAACCATGTAGAAAACACGGATCAACACCGCCAATGTAAGACTCGCGGCTGTACTGATTCCACCCACTGTGGAAAACAAGAATGTTAAAGAAAGTTCCTGGACGCCATAGCCATTGATGGAAATCGGAATTAGCGTAACAAAATAAGCGATACTCCATAAGCCTACGACTAACCCAAAAGACATGTGTTCGCCCAGCGCGGAAATCAAAACAGCAAGGGCCAGACAGGTGCAGAGAACATGTCCCCATGTGCAAGCGAGCGCGGCAAACAAAGCAAGCGGCTTTTTAAACCATAGTGAAAACGTCTGCAGGGTTCGCTTGATGAAATCCCAAGTCTTTTGAAAGATGGGCGGCATAGCCATCGCTGAAACGGAAGAAGCCGACACAAGAACATGCCATGCCGGGATCAAGCCAAAGGGCAAAGTGAAGACCATTGCGAGGGCGCCAATCAATCGGTCCGCGACCAAGGAAGCAAGGCTGACGGCGCGGTCGTATCCCAACTGCATCGCGCCAGCCAATCGAACCACATCACCGCCAATCGTTGTGGGTAAAAAATTGGAAGAGAATAAGCCGGTGAACGTTAACGCAAGCGCATCGGAAAAGGAAATCTTGACATTTCCGGCGCGAAGCAAAATGTACCAGCGCAGAACCACACAAAAGCGTGAAAGCAGGATCAGAGCAAACGCAAGCAGAATTTTTGAAAACGAAATTTGTTTAAACGCGGTGACGATCTCATCCCAGCCCTGACCCCGCAATAGCAATACGATCAAACCAATGGCGAACAGGGTTCCCGCAAATCGAAGAAGGAAACGGCGATTGTCCGAAAGCCAATCTGTCATTTGCGTTCCTTTTTGCCTTCGATGATTTCTCTCACTGTGTAAGTGGGTTTGCGCTGAGATTCATGATAGGTGCGCACAAGGAGTTCTGCGATCAGCCCCATAAGAATGGATTGGAAACCCAAAATCAAAAACATGATCGCCAACGGCAAAAGCGGCGATGCAGTCACGGAAGTGCTTTCAAGGATCTTACGAACAAAGAGATATACAAAGGTCACAAAACTTGCAAACATCAATACCATTCCCGTGCCACCGAACAAGCGGATCGGTTTGTTTCCATAGCTCAACAGGAATTTCACAGTGAATAGGTCAAGCACCACCTTCATGGTTCGCTCCAAACCATATTTTGCCTTTCCATGAAGACGCGGATGATGATGAACTGGAAGTTCTACGATGCGTGCCCCTACCGAATGAGCAAAGACTGGAATAAAGCGATGCGTCTCGCCGTACAAATGAAATTCGTCCAGAACTTCGCGACGATAGGCTTTGAGCGTACAACCATAATCATGCAGATGAACGCCGGTCACCCATGAAATCAAACCGTTCGCTATCATCGAAGGCAGAGTGCGCGTGATGGCGTTGTCTTTTCGATCCTTGCGCCAGCCGCTGACCACATCGTAGCCTTCGTCAAGTTTTGATAACAACATTGGGATATCTGCCGGATCGTTTTGGAGATCGGCATCCAGCAAAACGACGACATCTCCTTTGGCATGATCAATACCAGCCGAGATAGCCGCCGTTTGTCCAAAGTTGCGGCGGAACACAATCACACGAACATGTTGATCTTTTTTAGCTAATCCACGCAACACTTTCAAGCTTTGGTCGGTGCTCCCGTCATTGACAAAGATCACCTCCCACGGTTTCTTCAACGACGTCATGGCCTTTGTTACCGCGTCGAAGAGAACGGACAAATTTTCTTCTTCGTTATAAACGGGAATGACCAGAGAAAGATAAGGCACAAAATCTCCTAATTGCGAGCCAGCGGTTTCAATCGCTCCATATCCGCATCCACCATCATCTGCACCAACTGCCTGAAATTCATCGTTGGCTCCCAGCCCAGCGCGTTTCCCGCATGGCGCGGATCAGAAACCAACTCATCCACTTCTGCCGGACGATAATATAACGGATCTTGAACGACATGTTGATTGTAATCCAGTCCTACGCGGCCAAAGGCAAGCTCGCAAAACTCGCGGACGGAATGAGTTTCTCCGGTGCCGACCACATAATTATCGGGCCTTTCCTGTTGCAACATCAACCACATCGCTCTAACGTAATCGCCAGCAAAGCCCCAATCGCGGTGCGAATTTAAATTGCCAAGACGCAGTTCCTTGCTCAAACCCAGCTTGATGCGCGCCACGCCGTCGGATATTTTACGTGTGACAAATTCAAGTCCGCGGCGCGGGCTTTCGTGATTGAACAAGATACCCGAGACCGAATACAAGTTAAACGACTCGCGGTAATTGACTGTGATCCAATGGGCATACACCTTCGCCACGCCATAAGGACTGCGAGGATAAAACGGTGTTGTTTCTTTCTGCGGAACCTCCAGCACTTTTCCGAACATCTCGCTCGATGAGGCTTGATAAAATTTGATCTTTGGATTGATAAAACGAATCGCTTCTAAGAGTCGCGTCACACCCAGCGCAGTCACATCACCGGTCAAGACCGGTTGATTCCACGACGTGGGCACAAACGATTGCGCCGCCAGATTATAAATTTCATCCGGCTTATATTCCTCCAGCATCGAAAGCAATGAACCCTGATCGGTCAGGTCACCCTGGATGATGGTGATGTCATCCAAGAGATGTTGAATCCGTTCATAAGTCACAGTGCTGGCGCGGCGCGCCATGCCAATGACACGATATCCTTTTGAAAGCAACAACTCTGCAAGATACGAACCATCCTGTCCGGTAATTCCCGTGATAAGGGCAGTGGACATCCAATCTCCTCTTCAGAACAATCCAAAATTCAAGAGTTGAATTATAAACCCTATGGTTAGCGTGTCAAGCGGGACTTTGAAGCGGCGCGTCGATCCCAGAGCCATCCCCCGCCGATAATCACAACACTGACTACCACAATCAAGCCAATCATTAAGAAGAACGGAATTTGTCCTCCCAAATGATAATAACGGCTGACATACCATTGCAGAAATATCAATACTGCCAGCACTTCGACCACGGCAATGCGCGGCAACCAGGCATCGCGATGCACGCGCCACCACGTCCAAGCATAACCGGCGGTCAATGCTTCGAAGCCGAATAAGATCAGCCGATAGCGCGGGTTATCCCATTGATCTCCGCCCGCGCGGATAGAGCAGATCAAAACCCAGAGCCATGAAGCCGCGGAAATCCAAAGCCACACGCGGCGCTCCGGTCCGCGCGGCGTGCCCCAAGCCGCAATGAGACTGTAAATCATCAAGGGCAAAAGAGCATACCATCCCACTGCGCGCAGAATAGCAATGATCTTCCAAGTCAACGTGGTCGGCTCGATGAACGCAGCGGGCAGAACCGGTTGTAATAAACCGTAAATGATTGCAAACAATAATTGTCCGCTGGTGTTCATTTTTCTGAACAGCGATTGAATCCAACCCGAGCCGCGTTCGAGGCGATAGGTATCCCACTTCACCGAAGCGCGGAACCAATCGAAGATCACGCCGATGGGAGATGCAGCACCAAAGTCGTGAGAGCGATTCAATCCCCACGAAAGAACAAACAAACCAAGGACAAAAATCACAGCCAGGAGTGACCAGTGCCTGCCATGGGATTTGTTTATGATCGCCGCGCAGATAAACCCAAACAGCAAATATTACCAATGTTGCTAACGCAATCGCCGGTGAAACCATTAGCATCCCAACGAAACCAATAGCCATCCATAGCCAACCGCGACCCTTCGACACCTTCGGCAGGGCAACGCTTTGTCCATGTTTCAACCAATCAGCAAAGCCCCATAATGACATCGCAATAAATGTTAAAAGAAACGGCTCGCGCATTTGCGCGCCGCCGGTGAGAATTGATTCAGGATAGAGAACAAAAAGCCAACAGGTAACGGATGCCAGCTTATCGTCCCAGAGCAGACGCGTAGCTTTATAGAGAAAGGGAACACCAAGGGCAGCAGTCAACGCCGCGAGCAGAATGATCAATAACGGACGATGCGCATCCGGCGAGAGATAACGATACGTGAAGGCGCTGAAAGCCAGCAAGCCGCCATATTGATCGGTGTAATAGCTTTTATCGAACGCCGACCACAACGGCTTGCCGGAACTAGCGAGTCCCCAGGCTTGATCGTCGCGGCGATGCGCGTCGGTGAAAACATAACCGGCTTTATCATCCGCAGTATTATGACCGTTGATGGGCAAGGCAATGTAAACTGCAACGCCAGCCGCGAGTCGAAGCAAGAGCGCAAGCCCGATCATCCATGCCAGAGTTTTTCCTGCATCTGCCCAGCGCCAAGCAATGACCAGCGCGATCAAGCCAACGATGAAGAGTGCGGAGAATCCCAGCCAGCCGATCCACCACGCGCCGCTTTGTCCTTCGACTGCGCTCAGGAAAGCCAGCCCCGCGCCGAGAACCAAAGAGGCAGGCAGGATAAAAAGAAAATCTTTAAGAGAGAGAAACTTGATTTCCATAACCAATCTATTCTACCCCATTGGCTTTGCTAGGAGAAAAGAAATCTAAAGGCTAAGAGTGGTTCATACGGTGGGCTTCGCATAAAATTCAAGAGCAAAGTTAGAACACTTAACGCGATGGCGCATGCCCCATTCGTCCAACGGTAACCTTCCCAAATCCCAAAAATTTTTTGTAAATTCCGCTGTATACTATCAGCATTACATTTATTCGATGATGTCAAAAGCAAAATCAAAACCTCATCTCAATAATTTACCAGGACGGCTGAGTACTTTCGTCGGACGGGAGCGCGAGATTGCCGGAGTCAAACAGCGGCTTTCCATCCATCGCTTGCTGACGCTGACTGGTCCGGGCGGTAGCGGCAAGACCCGTCTGGCTATGCAGGTGGCGGGTGAATTGCTACCAGAGTTCGAAGATGGCGCGTGGATGATAGAGTTCGCACCGTTGGCCGATGCCGCGTTCGTGCCACAGGCCCTGGCCTCCGCTCTGGGTGTACCTGAACGGCCTGGGCGTGCCTTGATTGACACGCTCGCGGATCATCTTTTACATCTCCATTCTTTAGTTCTGCTCGACAACTGCGAGCATCTCATTGACGCATGTGCGCAGCTCGCGGATACGCTTTTGAAGGCGTGTCCCGATCTGTGGATTCTTGCCACAAGCCGCGAATTATTAGGCATCCCGGGTGAAACGGTTTTTGTCGTCCCGCCTCTTTCCTTGCCGAGCCTCGCGGAGCACCCTGTGGGTCAGCCTCGGCGCAGTCCTGCCAGCGCGCAAGACGCTTTGGTTGCTTATCAACAATCTGAAGCTGTTCGACTGTTTATGGAACGCGCGACCACTGTTTTATCATCCTTTGAGCTTAACGCAGAAAACGGTATGTGGGTGGCGGAAATCTGCCGTCGTCTGGATGGTATGCCGCTCGCTATCGAATTGGCGGCCGCGCGCGTGCGAGCTTTATCGGTCCAGCAGATTGCTGAGCATCTTGACGACCGCTTCCACCTGCTTACCAGCGGGAGCCGCACTGCACCGCTTCGGCATCAGACGTTGGCAGCCGCACTGGATTGGAGTTATGCGCTGCTCTCGGAAGCAGAACAAAAAGTTCTGCAACGGCTCTCGGTTTTTGCGGGCGGTTGGATGTTGGAAGCTGCTGAATTCGTTTGCTCGGGCGATGGGATTGAGGTGGCTGAAGTGTTGGATGTGTTATCGCGTCTCATCGACAAATCCCTGGTCGTGGCCGACAAGCACGACGATGAGATCCGCTATCACCTTTTGGAAACCATTCGGCAGTATGGACGCGAGAAACTCGCGGAGGCGGGTGAGGGCGATGGAATACGAGATAAGCACCTCGGCTACTATCTCCAATGGGCCGAGAAAGCCAGCCCGTATTTGGCAGGAGTAGAGCAAGTTGCCTGGTTAAATCGCTTTGAGGCCGAGCACGATAATTTACGGGCGGCGCTGGAATGGAGCCAGATCAGAGTCGATGGGGCGGTTGACGGACTCCGGCTATCGTTAGCCATAGGAGCTTTCTGGCAGCTGCGTGGCCATCTCTCGGAAGGGCGAATGTGGTTTTCGACCACTCTTGCACATAAAGGAGCCCAGCAAAACACCGTTGTTCGTGCTCAAGCTCTCTACCAAGCCAGCATGCTTGCCTTCTATCAGAGCGATTATGCAATGGTGCGGACGCTGGCTGAACAAAGCCTGGCGATCTCCATGGACCTGGGTGCTGCCGGCCGGTTGGGGGTCGCCGATGCGCTGGAAATACTGGCGGAAGCGGATACTGAAACAGGCGATTATTCCGCGGCTCCCGCGCAATATGAGCAAGCCCTAGCCGTATACAAAGAAGCAGGGGATCAGGTTGGCATCGCAGCCATGCTTAAGATGATGGGCTGGGGAGCGATGCGCACCGGCGATTATGAGCTGGCACAAGCGCGATTCGAGGAAGGCCTGGACGCCAGCAGGCAGTCCGGTGATCTGCACCAGATCACCTCGACCCTGGCCGGGTTGGGAGAGTTGGCTGCACGCCGCGGTCAGTATGATCGGGCCGGCGACTTGCTCAGAGAGAGTCTTGAGAGCAGCCGGCGTTCGGGGGAAAAATGGAGCATTGCCATTGCGCTCGGCTCACTGGGGTGGGTGGCATTACTTCAAGGCAATTTCAAGGAGATGAAGAGATTGCTGAGTGAAAGCCTGGAGGTCCGCATGCAAACCGGCGATAGAGGCGGCATTGCTTGGTGTTTGGAAAAACTCGCGGAAGCGGGTAACCTGCAATCTCGCTTTCGACCCGCTGCGATTATTTTTGGAGCGGCATCTGCCTTGCGCGCATCTATGGGTTCCGCTATGGATGCGGCTGATCAACCGGCTTATGAGCGTACGATTTCCAAAATTCGAACGAAACTCGGCGAAGAGGCGTTCGCGGCAGCTTGGGAGGAGGGCCGCGCGTTGACCGTCGAGGTAGCCGTTGATTATGCCTTATCCGAACCGGTAATACCGGCTGCTCAATCAGCGCAAGCGGTGAAGGAAGAATTCAGCGGGCTGACAAGGCGGGAGCGCGAAGTCGCAGTGCTGATCGCTCAAGGCAAATCCAATCGCGAGATCGCCCGCGCGATGACCGTAGGCGTGAAGACCATCGAAACGTATGTGACGCGCATTCTCGATAAACTCGGATTCGATTCGCGCGTACAGATTGCCACCTGGACAATCGAGAAGGGATTCAACGAAAGGAGTCAGAATGAACCTGGCTGAACGTAATGAAAAGATCGAAGAGTATGGACGCGGGTTCGATTTGTTTACCGCCGCATTGGCCGAGATTCCGCGTGAGGCCTGGGAGTTCATGCCCGCCTTCGGCGAGTGGAGCATCCATGAAGTCATTCTGCATATGGCAGATAGTGAGTCCATCGGCGCGCATCGCATCCGAATGATCATCGCCGAACCAGACAGCACCCTGATGCCGTATGACCAGGCCAAATGGGCCCAGGCGCTCAACTACCGCAATCAAGACGCGGACGACGCGCTGCAAAGCTTGAGGCTTACGCGGCAGACAACCTATCACCTGCTCAAGACTTTACCCGATGAAGTATTCACGCATTCGGTGATCCACCCCGTATTCGATGAACCTTATACGTTCGAGCAATGGCTCAATATTTACGCGGATCATGTCCCCGATCACATCAAGCAGTTGAAGAAAACTTATCAGGCATGGAAAGAACGAAATAAGTAACCCTGGTCGGTTCTCATTCATGGGGAACAATTAGAGTAATCAAAAAATTATTCTACCGCGTCAAGCCGCGCCAAGTTAGCGCGGTTTTTTGTTTTTAAAAATTGTAAGGGTGCGTGTCTTGCAATTGTAGGGTTTTCCCTGACAACAAGGAATTACGTTTCCGATATAGTGTGTGCATGTTTGACGCGCGTCCTTAGAAACCATTTAGTTCATTCAAAAAGGAAAACAAGAAAGGAAAAAATTATGTTAAGAAATAACCCCGTTCGGCCAGGTACCATTACTCTGATGTGGGTAGCGGTCATCTTGGTAATTGCTCTAGGAGCGGTTGCTTATATCCAATTGGCACCAGCCGCACCTCGTCTGTCGGTCTACGCTGGAAATCCCGTCTCGCCGAGTAATGCTCCGGTATCGGTTTCAGTCAAACCCAATACTAATAGTGTCTACGTTAGCAACCAAACGCTTGAGAACTGGATTGAATATGCCCACGAACGACACCAAACTTCGCTCATGCAAAAGTATCAGAATATCATCGATGGGCGCTACGCACTTCGCGTTGGAGCACCATATTGAATCGAACATCGTATTCAATTTGGTGTGTGTGCTTGGCGTGACGCTTTTCACGGTTCTCCTCCTACAAGTGCACATCAGCCTGCAACAGATTTCTCTGTTGCAGGTTTTTTCTTTTAATTGACATCTACGCATCTCTCATAACACTCCTTTCATGGATATAGACCTCGACCTGTATCGGCGTGAAGCGCTCCCTACTTCCTCTCTGTTTCGCCTGAATAACCAAAATTCCATAGTTTGTTAAGCTTAAGTACAGTTTCAAAATAGATGCCCACTTCTAAAGCAAGAACTCACCCGAATAATTTACACGTGCCCTTAAGCACTTTTGTTGGGCGCGAGCGCGAGATTGCTGAAGTCAAACAGCGACTTTGGTCGCACCGCTTGGTCTGATCTATGCGGTCTTTCCACTCGGTTACGTGGTCGGCAGTTTTTGGCTGGGTCGTTACCCTAAAATCCACCGGCGCGGGCCGGTAAGTTTCCTGAGCATTGCGCTGGGAGCGCTCATGCTGGCCCTATTCGGCCTACACTTGCCAGTGTGGACTCTGCTGGTGGCCGCCCTAGTGAATGGAATCGCCTTACAGGCAGACCGGCTAGCCTGGACCAGTCTGCTCCAGGAAAAAATTCCTAATGAAGAATTGGGGCTGGTTTTTAGCTTCGAAATCGCTCGGCTCGTTTGCGTTCCTGCCGGTTGGTTTGGCTGTGACTGGCTGGGCAACCCAGACGCTTGGCCCCAGCATGGTCTTCCTGATCGGCGGCGGGTTGACGGTTTTCATCGCCTACTTGCCTTGCTAGTGCCAGACATCCGCAATCTCGATTGAAAGCCTTTCTTGTCTTAGCAGACTTTTACGAAGATCGAATACGAGGCCGGTAGGGACACGGTCCGTTTTGACGATGCCAGAATGGTGTTCGCGGCCTAAATGTAGGGGATGTATTGTAGTGTTTTCCCTGACGACATTCAGCCGCAGATTGGGTAAAGTAAAGGCAATTCCTTACGGCGAAGGCAATTTCAAACCAGAGGCACCATCGATACGCAAAACGCAACACCCATTTCCTAAAAGGAGAATATAACATGCCACTTTTTTTGGATATTCACCAGCACATCCCCGGATTGACGGCTGAAGCAGTTGCCGGCGCTCATGCAAAAGATCTTCAAGCCCAACCTAAGCATGGCGTGAAATACTTGAAATACTGGTTCGATGAAGGCACAGGCAAAGTTTTTTGTCTGGTGGAGGCTCCTAGCAAAGAAGCAGCCGCGGCGGTTCATCGCGAGGCTCACGGCCTCCTTGCGGACGAGATCATCGAAGTCAAGGAAGGCGCCTAAGCCTTCGCAGCAAAATTCGTCCCTGCCATACGGCGCTGGCAGGGACGAATTATCAGGCGCGCCAATTTGGCGGGAGAAAAATATCATGCCCCGTTTTGTAGTCGAACGAACTTTCCCTAACGGCTTTGCCAGCCCCGCGCCGAGGATCAAAGAGGCAGGCAGGATGAAAAGAAAATCTTTGAGAAAGAGTTTTTTGGTTTGCATATCGGGCTTATTCTACCCCACCTGCTTTGTTGGAAGAACAGAGATTTAGAAGTTTTCCATTTCCAGAACACTACCTATCTGAAAGGGCATGGAAATTCATTGACCAGAATATTGTCATCTAATTCATCAGGTTGTATACTGGACAAGTGTTTGTCTCAACAAGGATCGTAAGCCCGAAGGACAAAATTTGAGGGGGTTAGGATTTTAGATTATAAGGAATGATTAATATGTCTGACACTATTCTTGCATCTATTATCACTGCGTTTTTCACTACAGTAGCCACAGCAGTTTTTACATACGTTGGCTATTGGCGTCAAGTAGAAGCTGAATTGAAAAAAGAATTGGCAAGTCGATTCAACGAGCAAAAATGGGAGGCATACAAAAACTTCATGATTATGCAAAGTCGAATGGTTAATTCTATGAAACCAGAAAGCGCAGAAATCAAGATAGCCTTATTGCTTGTAGCATCTGACGAAGTCATTAAGGCTTATAACGAGTCCGTATCATTAGCGTGCCGAGAAGAGGACCGTGAGAAGCGCAAGATAAGTGGGGCAAAAATGATAGCCGAAATGCGTAAAGACCTTGGTTACAATTCTCAAGTCAGTCTTGATGATTTGTGGACAATGTTTGCTTCAATATATGAAATCTAAATGAACTAGGAGTGCCTTGCACTGTCCATTGTGCTACAGGGGCATAAGGAAATTATATCAAAATAATGGATGTCATTGCGGGGAGCGCAGCAACATTCGAATCGTATGTGATCGAATCAAGCTCTGCTTGGAATGATCAATTTGATATACAACCACGACGCACCAAACGCCAGCAATAATCCGCTGACCACATCAGCCACATAATGTTGTTTGATCAATACGGTGGACGCAACGATAAGCGCCGTCCAGATGGATGCAACGATTCCCGCACGGCGATCAAGGCGGAACCAATAAATCGCGAGAAGAGTGGAGATCGAAGGTATGCAAACTCGGAAAGTCATTGAAGGGATTGTCGCCAGCATACACATTCTGGATCATACGAGTAAATAAGTCGGTCCCAGTGAGAACCGGACGAATCACTTCGGTCTGGAAAAAGAAATAGAAGAAGTAGCTGACGAACCACGCCGTGATCATCGTCAAAGCGGCTGATTGGAAAACCTTTGTTCTGAACAATAGAAATACAATGAGTGTAAAGTACACGACATAATTAAGCGAAACATACGGGATGACAAATGGCTTGACCACCGGCAATGCATCATCCAACGGTGTTCTTAAAATCCAAACCGCTGGGCCATGATTCAACAGGTCATAAATCTCATTGGTGAAATAGACCGCGACTGCCAACGCAATGCTGATGACAGCATTGCGCCATCCGGTACCAAAAATGCCTTCGCTAAAATATTTTTTGAATGTACCGTTCATTGTGCAATCTCCTCGTGGCTGTTAGGTGATGACAATAGTATAGAACTGATTTGGCAGAATGCAAAGCCCCTGAAGTTTACGCTATCAGGGGCTTTTGTTGGGACTTGACGCGCACTTTTTGTTAACTTCTCAGGGCGATCGGCTTCAAGTAGGAATCTAGCAATGCAGCCATCTGCTCGAACAACTCACACACAAAGAACATCGGGTTGAACGCATAGACGGTTTTCGGGATTAGTGCAATCGTTTCCACGTCGAAGGGAGCGATGATCACGTCGCCCCCAAAATATCCTTCGTGCGTGATCCCCAGCTTATTGTAAAGCGCGTGGACAACGTTCCAGCCTCTCTCTTGCGATGACATCTGTCCATGCTGATGCAGTTCGTTCACACCATTGATAACGTGGCGGATATCCTCCTGATGGGCAAAGAAATGTTCCCGAATTTGCTCAAATACATTGTCGGTGTAATCAATCACACCATCCCGACCCAGCCGATAAAATTCCATGATCGTATTCGTGAGTTCGGCGCGACCGGAAATTGTCCCGGCTCCGAATACCTTAAGACGATTGTCTTCGATCACCAATCCAAACTCAGTACTGTACCATGCCAGGCGTTTGATAACTTCCCTCTCCTCTAGTGTTGCTTTCATGTAGGCAGGGGCAAATTTATCTTCGATACCCGCATAAAAGGTTTGCGTCAAATAAGACAGATGACCGAAGATATCGTGGAACATATCCGGCTCTGGCGTAAACTCCATTTGGTCACGGGTGCGCAGATAATCGGTGATCAGGAAAATGCGTTTTGCAAATTTCGTGTACCAGTCATCAGCAAGCGTGTAACGGACAGCCGTCCGCTCAATGTGCCACCCCGTGCGAGGAGTGATGTGTTCATTGAGATGCGTAACTGTTGGGATGTGATATGGATCAAGTTGCAACAACGCCAGCCCATTGATATATTCATGAGAGATATGTTCCAGTAAATAGGGCTGGTGAACTCCAGCAAACAGATCAGCCCAAATGGCATGTTGCTCATCGCTGAAAGTGATCTCTTGGTTTTCAGCAGTATATTCCCGGCTTGGATCAAGATGTTGCTCAGCGATATCACCTGTGTAGATTGGCGGATTTTGATTCTTAGTCATAGTTTGCACCTTTCTAATAAATCGGCATCCTTCATCACAATCATTGCTTAAGGAGAACTTAAAACATCGGGCTTGTTATCATGATAAATAAAGATATTATCACCTCTGAAAATGAACGTCAAGAATTCGATAGGAGAAGTCCAATTAATAACCGCCTGAATTCTCATCCCCTCACAATGATAAAATTCGTCCGATGAACGAATTGCCTTTGCGCGGCAAAGCCATTATGGTTACCGGAGCAGCTCGCCGGGTTGGGCGCATTCTCGCACTGGCATGTGCGCATGCCGGTGCGGATGTGATTATCCACCACGGACATTCAGCACAGCAGGCTTTGGATGTTCAAAAAGAAATCGCATCGCTTGGTTGCCGCAGTTGGATTCTCACCTCCGACCTTTCCAAAGCCGATGAAGTCGCCCGTTTAATTTCTCAAGCGAATGAGATTAGTCCGCTATATGGATTAGTGAACAGTGCGGCCATCTTCAAATCACTTTCGCTCCAACAAACTACATTAGCAGATTGGGAGCGACACATGACAATCAACCTCACCGCGCCATTTATGTTGAGTCAAGCATTTGCAAAACAAATTCCTGGTAACGGTGAAGGTCGCATCGTCAATATTTTGGATTGGCGCGCATTACATCCCACGGCGGATCACTTACCTTACACTATCAGCAAAGCCGCGCTGGCGGCAATGACACAATCACTGGCAGTTGCACTTGCGCCGCGCATTACGGTGAACGGATTGGCATTGGGTGCAGTTTTGCCGCCCGCGAATGAATCAACTAACGAAGAGATCATTAATCGCATACCCGCACATCGGTGGAGTGATCCGAAAGAAGTCGATGAGGCGTTAATTTTTTTATTGGCTGGCCCGGCATATATCACTGGTGAAATTATCCACGTAGATGGCGGCAGGCATTTGGTATAGGAGACAACATGGACAAAACTTTCATCAAGGATTTAATGGTACGTGGAATCATCGGCATCCATGATCGCGAGCGTGAAAGACCGCAGGATATTTTGATTAATATCACGGCCTTTACAGATACCCGCCGCGCGGCCGAGACCGATAATCTCGCCGATTGCGTTGACTATAGCGCTTTGGCCAAGAAAGTTCAGGCTCATGCTGAAACATCGGCGCGCTTCACAGTGGAAGCGCTTGCTAATGACGTGGCAGGAATATGCCTGGAACAAAAGGGAATCAATAAAGTGATCGTGCGGGTCGAAAAGCCTGAAGCGATTCGATTCGCAAAATCGGTTGGCGTGGAGATCGAGCGCGGTCGCGATGATTGATCGGCCAGGCATGGTTCCCCAAAACAATTCAAATGTTAAGGAAATAGGATCACACCCAGGACATATCTATATCTTGAGCTGGCTTGCGCCACGCGCGATATTATTTGGAAATTCCTGAACGCGTCGCGCTGTTGGTTCGGAATCCGCTCAGCATGGCAGAGCTGGTCATGTGCGCATCGTGTTTGCGGACGCCGCGCATCATCATGCATAAATGCATAGCTTCCATTTTTTTCTCCGATGGTTGGCAAATAGACAGCACTGATTGTATCTGATTTGCAGAGGATTAAATGCCTCGCGCGGGCAATGATGAAGATTGGCATGGACGCGATTGCAGGATGGCATATAATCCTTGCGGTTGAAAATACATCTTTGTTTTCAAGTTAAAGGAGAAAACCATGGAATTCACACAACTTGGCCGTACCGGCCTGCAGGTTTCACGTTTTTGTCTAGGCACCATGAACTTCGGCCCATTGACTAGCGAGGAAGATTTATTTGCCATCATGGACAAGGCGCACGAGCTTGGCATCAACTTCTTTGATACCGCCAACGTATATGGTTGGAAAATCGGCGAAGGGGTGACCGAAAATATTGTCGGACGCTGGTTCGCCCAGGGCGGGGGACGACGCGGGAAAACGATCCTCGCCACAAAAGTCTTCGCGCGCATGGGCAATTGGCCCAATCAATCAAGAACTCTCCGCCCTGCACATCCGCGAGGCATGTGAAGCCTCGCTTAAACGCCTGCATACCGATCACATCGACCTGTATCAAATGCATCACGTTCGATCGCACCACGCCGTGGGAGGAAATCTGGCAGGCGATGGAAGTGCTCGTGGGACAAGGCAAGGTGCTGTATGTCGGCTCATCCAACTTTGCAGGCTGGCATATTGCCAAAGCACAGGAAGCTGCCAAAGCGCGTCATTTCATGGGGCTCGCGAGCGAACAGAGTAGGTATAGTTTGGATGACCGCATGATCGAACTCGAAGTGATACCGGCTTGCAAAGACTACGGTCTTGGACTCATCCCATACAGTCCATTGGCAGGCGGATTACTGGGCGGTGTACTGCAAAAGATCAAGGAGGGCCGCCGCGCCAGACCGGAGATGCAAAAGGAGATCAAAGCCAAGCGTACGAAACTTGAAGCGTGGGAGCGATTCTGCAAAGCGAAGGGCGAGCATCCTGCCGACGTGGCATTGGCATGGGTCTTGAAGAATCCTGTGGTGACCGCGCCCATCGTCGGTCCACGCACCATGGAACAATTCACAGGAGCGTTGCGCGCGTTCAAGATCAAGTTCTCGAAGGATGAGTTGAAGAAGATGGATGAAATCTGGCCCGGCCCCGGCGGTGAAGCGCCTGAGGCCTACGCATGGTAATTTTATGGAGTTGCTTAACTGTCATTGCGAGCGAGTAAAACGAGCGCTTGCACTGCCTGCGCCAATGCCGCAGGCACAGGTGCGTTCTTTCAGCGTGGCAATCCCCTGATTTACAGGAGATTGCTGCTCGAAGACTCGCAATGACACCATTACTAATTTTAGAATAGGAGCATTTTAATGGACTCAATTAAAGGCAAGCGCGTCCTCATTACCGGCCCAACCTCCGGAATTGGAAAAGAGATCGCGATGCAGTTGGCCGCTCTGGGTGCGGAAATTATTCTCGGCTGCCGCGATATCAAAAAAGGAAACCAGACCACAACGGAAATCACCCGCCGCACCGGATCAGCAAAGCTGGTCGTAATGAAGCTGGACGCATCCAGCCAGAAATCGATCCGCGAGTTTGCACGGGGATTCCGCCGAAAGTATCGCCGCCTCGATGTGCTGATCAATAATGCGGCGGGCAATCGCGGTACATTGCCAAAGATCAACAGTGAGGACGGCATCGAGCTGACCTTTGCCACGAACGTGGTCGGTTATTTTTTGCTGACGCAGGAATTGCTGAATGTGCTGAAGAAGAGTGCACCGGCGCGTATCGTCAACGTGGCCTCGACCTATGCCAGTGATCTCAATCTGGACGATCTGCAGTTCGAGCGCCGACCCTTCGAAAGTTTCAAAGCCTATGCTCAGTCGAAAGCCTGCAACCGATTGTTCACCTGGGCGCTGGCGCGGCGACTGGATGGAAGCGGCGTGACTGCCAATGCCATGGCTCCGGGACTAATCACCGAGACCGGACTATATCGCAATGCCCCGCCGGAACTGGTGGACCGCTTGACCCAGTATTCCGGCGGGCGGACAAGCGCGCAGGGCGCGGATACTGCCGTATGGCTGGCAAGCTCTCCCGAAGTGGAAGGCATGAGCAATAAATTCTTCGAAGATCGCAAGGAACTTCCGTGTGAGTTTAGAAATAAAAAGTCCGAAGAAAAATTATGGGAAATTTGCAAAGAGTTGGTAAACGAGACCGGTTCATCGGTTCGTTAATCCAAAGGAAGATTTCGTCATGAGCAAACACGACCATGAAGACAAGCCAAAATTGACAGGCACCTGGCATTCCATTCACGGGGCAATATGGATGATCGGGCTGGCGATCCTGTTCTGGAAGGACTGGTGGTGGCCGGGCATTCTGATATTGGTTGCCATTAGCAGTATTGCCGAAGCGCTGATCAGACAGTATGCGCCGGATGCAGTTGAAAAGCCGGAACAACTTGCAACAGTGCCGGTGACTTCGACCTTATCAAACCCCGAACACCGCCTTGAGCTTCTGCCTACAACCTGCCCCAATTGCGGCGGGCCGATCCGCGGACACGAAGTCAAATGGACAGGGCCGCAATCAGCGGATTGCCCCTTCTGCGGCGCAAATTTACCAATGAAGTAATAACTTGCCCCTGAACGGATGCTATCCGTTCAGGGGCAAGTCTTTTTTATCCATGTTTTTCCATCTTAGCATAAGACTTCGCGCTATAGGTGGCAATCACTCTCTGCATATATTAGTCAATAATCAACGTAATTCTTTGCGACCACAGGTATAATCTAATTGTGCTTATCAACAAAGAGAAAACGAGGAGCGAATTATGCCCAGTTACAAAATTGGATTGGCGCGAACATATTTAATCACCATTCAAGCAGAAAATCCCGAGAGCGCAAAGAGACTCACCGAAACTTTTGTTGTTGAGTCCGATCTTTCAACACTTGTTGAACAGCAGGAATATAAGTTTTCAATTGACAAAATTGAACTTGAAGACAACGATGCATTCGAGTGCTAAGATGTCAAAGGTTGAAGCCCGTTTATTACTCGGCGATTGCCGAGAAGAACTCAAAAAACTTAAAGATAACTCTGCCGACTTGATATTTACTTCACCGCCATATGCTGATAGTCGAGCGCATACCTATGGCGGGGTTAGTCCAGAGAAGTATGTGAAATGGTTTCTTCCCATTTCAGCAGAATTGTTGCGCGTTTTGAAGCCGACAGGAACCTTTGTCTTGAATATAAAAGAAAAAGTTGTAAATGGAGAGCGTCACACTTACGTTATTGAACTTATTTTGGAAATGCGGAAACAAGGCTGGCTTTGGACAGAGGAGTTTATCTGGCACAAGAAAAACTCCTATCCTGGTAAGTGGCCAAATCGTTTTCGGGATTCTTGGGAAAGATTGTTACAGTTTAATAAAGACAGACATTTTCAGATGTATCAAGAAGAGGTTATGGTTCCAATGGGAGATTGGGCAGAGAGACGGCTTAAAAACCTAAGTGACACCGATAAAGTACGAGATCCATCTCGTGTTGGTAGCGGCTTTGGAAAACGAATTGCAAATTGGATAGGACGAGAAAAAGCTTACCCGACAAATGTATTACATATGGCTACGGAGACGAAAAACCGAAACCACAGCGCTGTTTTTCCGGAAGATTTACCTGAGTGGTTTATCAGGTTGTTTACTAAAAAGGGTGATTGTGTTTTGGATCCATTTATGGGTTCAGGTACAACTATTTTCGTAGCTCAACGCATGGAAAGAAATGCAGTTGGGATTGAAATTTTGCCTGAGTATTTCAAAGTGGCTCAACAAAGTATAAAACCTTTCGCGGAAATACGCCCAGCACAAATGGCATTACTTGAAAAGAAGGGAAAATATGCGACCACTAAACTTAAACGAGGTTGTTAAGTTTGTTGAAGAAAATATTGGGGAATTCCATGAACGACGAGCAAAAAGTCTTCAGGCTTTGAAATTAGCAGAGGTATTGAAGCGAAAGAATCCGTATCTCTTCAAGGCCAAAAACATTAACGATGCTCATGATTTAGTCAAACTTCTGCTTGATGCCCATTTGTCATCTCAAGAGGAGACTATATTTGGTGAATTTCTGGAAAAACTTGCAATCTTTGTGTGCAGAAGAGTTTTTGATGGCAGAAAATCATCTGCCGAAGGAATAGATTTGGAATTTAAGCGAGAAAATGTTCTATATATTGTTTCGGTAAAATCTGGACCAAATTGGGGAAATAGCAGTCAAATCAAACGCATGGTTGATAATTTCAAACAAGCAAAACGAATTCTGCGGACAGGTGATAACAAGGCTAATGTACAGGCCGTGAACGGTTGCTGCTATGGACAAGAAAGTCAATCCGATAAAGGTGATTATTTAAAACTGTGCGGCCAAGAATTCTGGGAATTTATTTCTGGAAATGATCGCTTATTCGTAGAAATAGTTGAGCCGCTTGGATATAGAGCAAAAGAACGAAATGAGGAATTCTTTACCGAATACTCCCGAATTCTAAATCTCTTTACCCGAGAATTCATGGATGAATTCTGTGTAAACGGCAAAATTGATTGGGATAAATTGGTACGGTTTAATTCGGGAAAGAAATAACTCTCCATCGTTATAAGCTAAACACAAAGCCCCTGAAGGTTGTGAAACCTTCAGGGGCCTACGCTTGGGCGGATAGCGCTTTGCGTGCTTCGCGACCATCCGCCCCTACCATTCACAATTCACTACTTCCCATCTCTACACCACCACACTCACCAATCTCTTCTGCGCCACGATCACCTTCTTCGGCTCTTTGCCTTCCAAATATTTTTTCACGGTTTCGGAAGCCAATGCCGCAGATTTGATTTCTTCTTCGCTGGCCTCGACCGCGACGATGATTCGGTCACGTACTTTGCCATTGACTTGAACCGGAATCTCGATCACGTCTTCCTTCGCGGCGACTTCATCCACTTTGGGCCATGATTGTTGATGGATCGAATAAGGCTTGCGCAGTTGATTTGTCCACAGTTCTTCGGCGATATGCGGCGCGACGGGAGCCAGCATCTTCAAATAGATTTCCTGCGCTTCGTTCCATTCCGCACTTCCAGCCGCTCCCGCTTCACGCGCCTTGTACATGTCGTTCAGAAGTTCCATCAACGAAGAGACAATCGTGTTGAACTCAAAGTTCTCGAAGTCACGCGTGATGCGCTTCAAGGTTTGATGAACTTTGCGGCGTAGATTCTTTTTGGTTTCATCGGAAGCCGCTTCGGGTTGAGTCCGATCCGTGAACAGAGTCCACACACGGCGAATCCAACGCGCACTGCCTTCGATGCCTTGCGAGTCCCACGGCGCGCCCATTTCCCAACGCGCAAAGAACAGGATGTATGCGCGCACCGTGTCCGCACCGTATTGGTTCACCAGCACATCGGGCGCGATCACATTGCCGCGGCTCTTCGACATCTTCTCGTGGTCTTCACCCAGCACCATGCCCTGATTGCGCAATTGCATCATTGGCTCATTCCCTTTGGTAATACCCGCGTCGCGCATCGCCTTGTGGAAGAAGCGCGTGTATAGCAAGTGCATTGTGGCATGCTCGATGCCACCCGTGTAGGTATCCACGGGCATCCAATAATCGTATTCAGCGGGATCAAACGGTCCCTGGTTGTAATGAGGCGACAGATAGCGCAGGTGATACCACGATGAGCACATGAATGTATCCATCGTGTCGGTCTCGCGTACAGCGGGTTCGCCGCACACGGGACAGGTTGTGTTCTTCCAGGTCGGATGTAGTTTCAACGGTGATTTGCCCGTTGGTTTCCATTCGACATCTTCGGGCAACAGCACCGGCAGTTGCTCATCCGGCACGGGATTCCAGCCATGCTTCTCACAATGGATCATCGGAATCGGCGCGCCCCAATATCGCTGACGCGAGATCAACCAATCGCGATAACGATAATTGACCGCTTCCTTTCCGATGCCTTGTTGGGTCAGCCAATTGATCACTTTGCTGATGCCGGGATTCTTTCTTCCCTTTTCGATGTTGACCTTTGTTCCGTTGAACGGGCCGGAGTTGACCATCACGCCATCGCCGATATAAGCAGATTCCATCTGCCCCTCCCGGCCTCCCCAAATTCTGCGAATTTGGGGAGGGCGACCAAAGGTCGGGTGGGGCGTCAGGGCGTATCACTTCGACGATGGGCAGATCATACTTTTTGGCAAACGCAAAGTCGCGGTCATCGTGCGCGGGGACGGCCATGATCGCGCCCGTGCCATAGCTCATCAATACGTAATCTGCGATCCAGATCGGGATGCGCGCCTGATTGACGGGATTGATGGCATATCCGCCGGTGAACACGCCAGTCTTTTCCTTATCCACGGCTTCGCGTTCAATATCGGATTGACGGGCGGCTTGCTGTTTGTATGCTTCGACCGCGGCTTTTTGTTCCGGTGAAGTAACTTTTTCAACCAACGGATGTTCCGGTGAGAAGACCATGAAGGTCGCACCCCATAACGTATCAGGGCGCGTAGTGAAGATTTCTACCCCCTCACCTCCCCCATTTCCTCCGGAAATGGGGGAGGAATCAGGTGGGGATGAAATTTTGAAGATAACCGAGGCGCCTTCGCTTCGTCCAATCCAGTTGGTCTGCAGAGTCTTGACGCGTTCGGGCCAATCCAGATTATCGAAGTCCAGCAATTCATCCGCGTACTGCGTAGCTCGGAAGAACCACTGCTCCAGATTCTTTTTGATGACCGGCGTACCACATCGTTCGCAATGTCGGTCATCTCCCCAGACCTGTTCACGCGCGAGCGTGGTGTTGCAATGCGGGCACCAGTCCACGGCGGACATTTTGCGATAAGCCAGCCCCATCGTGTACAACCGGATGAAGAACCATTCAGTCCATTTGTAATATTCAGGGTCGGCAGAAACAGCTTGACGTTCCCAATCGAACATCGTGCCCATGGTCTTCATCTGTGTGCGCATGCGTCCGATATTTTGGAACGTGCGCTTCATCGGATGGACACCGTCTTTGATCGCCGCGTTTTCGGCGGGCAAGCCGAACGCATCGAAGCCCATCGGGAACAATACGTTATAACCCTTCATCCGCATGTAACGTGCGCGTGTATCCGGGGGAATCATCGAAAACCAGTGACCGATGTGCAAGTCGCCGCTGGGATACGGCAGCATCGTCAGCGCATAATGCTTCGGCTTGCTGTGGTCAATCAGCGAGCGATACAACTTATCCTTTTCCCATTTCGCCTGCCACTTCCTTTCAATGACCTGCGGGTTGTAAGCATTCTGCACAACTGGTGCAATTGATTTTGAAGTCTGGGCTTTGGACGCAGTTTTCTTTACAGCTTTGGCTGATCTCCTGACAACCTTCTTTGCAGAAGTTTTTTTGATAGGCGCGGCTTTCTTCGGCGCAACTTTCTTTGGAGACGTTTTCTCCTTGGTAGTTATTTTCTTTTTTGTTGTAGCCATTCATTCCTCATGATGAAAAGATTTATCTTCAATAACCAACTTGAAACTTTCAAAGATATGATTGCTTCGGGTATCGCAATGACATACTAAAACAAAAATTCCTTCATCCACATCAGGGACGAAGGAATTCTCCGCGGTACCACCCAGCTTACGTTCAAAACACGAACGTCACTCTGATCGCTATAACGGGCTTGCCCGTCGCTGACTACCTGCGGTGTTTTTCCGCGTTCACAAGCGCAGTCTTCCTTGCGGATAACAGGCGAGTTCAGTCTTGGGATTGGCATTCCCGTTGGATGCCGTTGAAGGGCTTTCACCTCGCTTTCCCTTCTCGCTGACGGGATGACTTACTACTCCTGTCGTGACTTTTTAATTTTACAGTGGACCCAGGGGGATTCGAACCCCCGACCTTCTCAATGCCATTGAGACGCGCTCCCAACTGCGCTATGGGCCCGGGAAATTATTTGATTCGAGCACCCAGTGGACCTGAGGGGATTCGAACCCCTGACCTCTTCAGTGCGATTGAAGCGCGCTCCCAACTGCGCTACAGGCCCGATTTCAAAGTGCAAGGTATTCTACTTTAGGCACAGAGGGATGTCAAGCAGGCGACGCGAAATCCGTCTTTATATTCTCTACATCATTTTGTCATCTGCGGTTCACGCTGGAAGCCTAAAATGGAGTTACAAAGCAACACTAATGTTTCTCTTCTCCTCCTTATGAGTTCGACGATGAATGCGGGTTCATCGTCGAACTCTTGACTTAAGCAGTTAATTCGCAAGGCGAAAACTATTTGCCAAAAGATTTAATTTGATGTATGCTATAAATATCTATATCCCTTATTTGGGAAGATCAAAATGGCAAAGCCTTCCGAAACTCTATGGGAAATTGAACCTCACACAATAGCAAAGCATGAAATTTTACAGAGATATTTGGGAGCATGGTTCCCAATTCTCGGATCAAAGATTCCTCGCATTGTTTACATAGATGGATTTTGCGGACCAGGAAGATACCTTGGCGGAGAGGATGGATCACCGATCATTGCATTGAAAGAAGCACTTAAACAGCCTGTGTTGGCAAACTCTGAAGTGAACTTTTTGTTCATTGACGAGAGAGCTGATCGAATCAGCCACTTAGAAACTGAAATATCTTCATTGAAGATACCGCATAATTTTGATGTAAACCCTATAATCAATAAATTTGAAAATACGCTGACGGAAATCCTTGACGATCTGCAAAGAGAAGGTAATCAATTGGCCCCTACTTTTGCGTTTATTGATCCATTTGGGTTTAAAGGGGCACCTTTTAGTTTGGTCGAAAGACTACTAGCAAATCCTAGAACCGAAGTATTTATCAACATAATGATTGATTATATTAATCGCTTCGTTGAACACCCTTTGCCTGTTGATCGTCAACATGTTAAAGACTTGCTTGGAGCATCTGATATAGAAATCAATCAAGTTGTTAATTCTCAAAATCGACCTCTCGCTTTTCGGCAACTCTATCAGAACAAACTCCATAAATATGCCAAGTTTGTAAGATACTTTGAAATGCGTGATTATCGAGATAAGGTTATCTATTATCTATTCTTCGCGAGCAACCACCCCCTCGGACATGTGAGGATGAAAGAAACGTTCTGGAAAGTAGATAGCCAAAGTGGATTTAAGTTTTCTGACCGCACAGACCCAAATCAACCGGTGTTATTTGAAATAGATCCATCACATGAACTGGCAAAAGAACTAAAAAATCATTTTGCTGGCAAGACTGAAACAGCTGAAAATATCATTGCTTTTGTTGAAAATGAAACAGCATATATTTCGACGCAGGCTAGAAAAGCATTAGGTTATCTGGAGAACGACAATGAAATATCAGTTGACCCAATAAAATCTGATGGCAAAAAGCGAAGGAAAGACACTTTTCCAAATGGTGTAATAATCCATTTTAATGATTAGTAGAATATTTGTACTATAATCAAGGGGCAGAATTTTCTGGAGGAGAAATGGCTACCCAATCTCGGATCGAGTGGACAGAATCCACTTGGAATCCGCTTACTGGTTGTACAAAAATCAGTCCTGGTTGCAAGCATTGCTATGCAGAACGAATGGCGAAGCGTCTCCAAGCAATGGGGCAACCAAATTATGTCAATGGTTTCAAGTTGGCCATGCATGAGCATGTGCTTGAAAAGCCGTTGGAATGGAAAACCCCACAAGTAATCTTCGTCAATTCAATGAGCGATTTATTCCACAAGGATGTGCCTTTGAGTTTTATTCAACACGTATTCGATGTGATGAAACGCGCTCATTGGCATCAATTCCAAGTTTTAACCAAACGATCTGAAAGATTAGCAGAACTTAGTCCTTACTTGGAATGGACAGATAACATTTGGATGGGTATAAGCGTAGAGACCGAGAAATATACGTTCAGGATTGATAATTTGCGAAAGACAGGAGCAAAAATAAAGTTCCTATCTGTGGAGCCGCTTCTTGGCCCAATACAAAAAATGAATCTGAAAGGAATTAACTGGGTTATTGTCGGCGGCGAATCTGGGCCTGGGGCGCGTCCGCTAGAAAAAGAATGGGTTACCGGCATACGTGACCAATGTCTAAAAGCAAAGGTGCCATTCTTCTTCAAGCAATGGGGTGGTGTTCAAAAGAAGAAAGCTGGCAGATTGCTTGATGGAAAAACTTGGAATCAAATGCCAGCGAATATAAACATGGTAAAAAATTAAATAGAAGAGGCGGCTAACAACCGCCTTTTCATTTTGCATCAAACTTATTTCTTGGCTTTCTTCTTCGCAGGCTTTGTTGCCATTTTGGTAGCAACCTTCTTAGCGGTCGCTTTCTTTGTCGTGGCTTTTTTCTTCGCAGGCTTTTCCTCTTTCACGGCCTTCACAAACTTTTCCACCATCCAACCCGAGCTGACGCTCGTGACTTCCTCGCCGGGCTTCACTTCAACCACCACATCGCCTTTCGTTGCGACGCGCTTGCGGACGGCGGCCGCGTCGAGTTCGCGTGGACTTTGCCGCGCCTTTGCTCATATGAATCGTCGCGACTTCATTCGGCTTGCCGGTTACGATGCCAATAAGCCTTACCTTATCTGATAAATTCCAAACCGATACACCTTTGCCATAACGTCCCTGCGATGGAAATTCTGTGGGTTGAATGCGTTTGGCTTTGCCATCGTTGGTCATCAATAATGCTTCGCCTTCGATGGGGAAGATTCCCATACCAACGACTTCATCTTTATCATCGAGTTTCATTCCATTCACGCCCGCCGCGACCAGTCCCATGGGACGCACATCTTCTTCGCTGAATCAAATCGCCATGCCGAGCACGGTGGCAAGCAGAACATCTTTCTTCTTGCCATCGGTCAGACCCACCGAAACGAGTCGGTCACCTTCGTTGATCTTGACCAGCGTAAATGTCTGGGACGAGGGGCCGGGCAATTCCGTGATCAAACTCTTCTTCACCATTCCAAAGCGCGTGGCGGTGATGACACAGGTCTCTTCGGGATAATCCGATTTTTTGGCAGGCAATGCAAACACCGCGGCCAGCGAATCAGTTTCTTGCAATGGTGAGACTTTATAGTACAGCGAGCCATCGCCCAACTTTTCGATTTCGGGAATCACATGGATCGCAACTGCTGCGGCTTTACCCGCTTTAGAAGCAAAATAAATCGTGTCCGAAGTTGAAGCGCGGACCAACCAGCGCGGCGCGTCACTGCCGCTGTGACGCGGCGGCTTATCATCGTGCGTTCTTCCAACCAAACCTTCAGCGGTCACGCCGATCCAAATATTTTGTTCGGGTAGAAGATCGCTGGCAGTCAAGGACTTTGCACCTTTAGTACCGCCCTTCAAGTTCACGATCTGCGTGCGACGGCGATCACCGAATGCTTCTTTGACACGCGACAATTCATCTGCCACCACGCCGCGCATTCTTTTCGCGGATTTCAACAAGTCGGTCAAATCTCTAATGAGTGCAGTCACCTCTTTATATTCGGTCTCGATCTTTTTGCGTTCGAGCGCGGCGAGCCGTCTCAATTGCAAATCGAGGATGGCGTTGGCTTGCAACTCCGTCAGCTTATAGCGCTTCATCAGTTTTGTCCGCGCCGTTTCAACGTCTGAGGCGTTGCGGATAAGCTGAACAACCTCATCCAAATTCTTAACGCAATCAAATATCCTTCGAGGATATCCGCGCGTTGTTTGGCTTTATCCAGATCGAATTCGGCGCGTCTCTTGATGACCGTCAAGCGGTGTTCGATATAGACGCGTAACGCCTGCTTGAGCGTGAGTGTGCGCGGCTCGCCGTCCACCAGCGCCAGCAAATTGATGCTGAACGTGGTTTGCATCGGCGTGCGTTTATACAGATCATGCAGCACGATATTTGCGTCCGCGTTCTTGGTCAATTCAATGACGATACGCATGCCCTGACGATCGAACTCATCGCGCAGATCAGCCAGACCATCGAGATGACCTTCACGCGCCAACTCGGCGATGCGTTCGATGAGACTCGATTTGTTGACCATATACGGAAGTTCGGTGACGATGAGGCGGCTTTTGCCGCGTTCCATTTCTTCCGTGTGGACTTTGGCTTGCACTGTCACGCGTCCGCGTCCGGACCCGTACGCGGCTTCGATTCCCTCTTCGCCTTTCTCTTCAACGATGACGCCGCCGGTGGGAAAGTCGGGACCTTGCACGAATTCCATCAGTTGATCCACATCAATATCGTCGAGCTTTTCCCAACGGTCAAGCATGTAGACGAGCGCATCAACGATCTCGCTTAGATTATGCGGCGGAATCGAAGTCGCCATGCCGACCGCAATACCGGTCGCGCCGTTGACCAAAAGATTCGGAATCGCAGATGGTAGAACGCTGGGCTCGGTTAAGGTATCGTCGAAATTAGGGATGAAGTCAACTGTATTTTTGTTAAGGTCGGCAAGCAGATCAATCGCAGGCGCGGTGAGACGCGCCTCGGTATAACGCATCGCCGCGGGCGGGTCGCCATCCACTGAACCGAAGTTGCCCTGACCATCCACGAGCATGGTGCGTAACGAAAAATCCTGCGCCATGCGCGCCATCGCTTCGTACACTGCCAAGTCACCGTGCGGATGATATTTACCAAGCACCTCGCCAACGATGCGTGCGGACTTTTTGTATGATGTATCAGCACGGATGCCCATATCGTACATCGCATAAAGAATGCGACGCTGGACGGGTTTGAGTCCATCGCGCGCGTCGGGCAATGCCCGCGCCACAATAACCGACATGGCGTAATCGAGATATGCCTGTTGCATTTCGCTATCAATGTCTATTTTGCGAACAAGACCAAGTTCCATGATCACTCCAAAACCCCACCCGACCTCACCTGCACTTGCGTCAGGTGCAAGTGTCAGTCACCTCCCCAAATTCAAAGAATTTGGGGAGCTGGGGAGGGGCCAGTGAAAGTATGTTCTATTTGCGGGCTTATCTTACGGGGAAAGAGGCGAGGCGTCAAGGCTGGTTTCGAGAGAAAATTCCCTCTTGACTTTTTTCGTAAAATCAATAAAATTTAATTAACTTGGTGTAAATAATTATTACATCAAGTAAATAACTCAGTGTTCAGCATAAGAGAAAATCTATGATCCATCAACGGACAATCACAGCTACCCAAATGCGCGGCATTAATCGTTCCGCCGTTCTCGAAATGATCCGAGAGGAAAGTCCCATCGCTCGTACAACAATTGCGAAACGTCTCGACGTGAGTCTACCCACCGTCATGCGGATTGTTGACGAATTGACAAAGGAAGGATTCGTCCATCCCCAAGGCGAGACCGAATGGAGCGGCGGAAGGCGGCGTCCGCTTTTGGAATTCAATGCAGATGGGCATGTAGTACTCGGTGTGGATATGGGTGGGACAAAAATGTATGGCGCCATCTCCAACCTGGCGGGCACGATCCTGGATGAAATTAACCTCAGCCACCATGAATCATCCGGTGAAGAAAGCTATAACCGTTTGGTTTTGCTGATTGATACTCTCCTGGCTAGCCCTAAATTGAAGGAACGGAAGGTGCGAGGGATTGGAGTAGGCACTCCGGGGATCACCTTTCATCAAGAGGGGATCGTCAAATGGGCATTTACTTTAGGTTGGAAGGATTTTCCCTTGAAAGCCAGGCTGGCTGAGCAATATCACCTGCCGATCACTGTGGATAACGATGTGAACCTTGCCGCGCTTGGAGAGTCCTGGTTTGGAGCCGGGCAGAAGAGTCGAAATATGGTGCTGATCGCCATCGGTACAGGAATTGGCGCCGGAATCATCATTGACGGCGCGTTATATCGGGGCGCAGCCGAGGCTTCGGGTGAGATTGGTCATATGATCCCGGGGCGTGAGTTCCTGGGGAAGAACTATGAAGACTTTGGAGCGTTGGAGAGTGTCGCTTCGGGAACCAGCATTGCCCAGCGCGCAAACAGTATTTTGAAGTCTCAGGGGGATGCTGCAGATACGAATCATCTGATAGCTGAGAAAGTCTTCGATGCTGCTCGAGAAAACAAGGTCTGGGCATGGGATGTTGTCAACGAGACTGTGGACTATCTGGCGATAGCGATTGCCAATCTTTCTGTTTCCTTTGACCCGGAACTGATTGTGCTGGGCGGCGGTGTGACGCGCTCCGCGGACTTGTTGATCGACCCGATTATCCGCCGCATCAAGGGAATGATACCCACCCCTCCGAGGCTGGTCGTTTCCAATCTAGGTCTGCGCGCAACCGTGATGGGTGCGGTTGTCACAGTGCTTCATAACACATCAAATTTCTATGTTGTTCACAAATTATCATGAGGAGGCTTTATGAAAAAATTCCTTAAAGGAGGTGACGGCTAAACGATTGATAAAGGAAGTGATGTAGGAAATCTGTATCAATAACTAACCAAACACTAGAAAGAAGGAGAATGATATGCGTACGTTTAACAAAATCGGCCTATGGTTCGTAGCCTTGATTTTGGTTGTGGGCATGGTGGGTTGCGGGTCCCAGCCTACCCCGAACGCGGCTCCTGCTAACACGCAGGCGCCTGCCAATACTCAAGCTCCCGCCAATACACAGGCTCCTGCCGCGCAACCAGTGACCATCCACGTTCTAACGATGGATCAAGCTGGCATAAAAAACTCAGAGGTGGATCAAATTGTAAGCCAATTTGAAGCCCAGAATCCGGATATCAAAGTAAGCATGGAATACGTTGGATATGATTACGTCCATGACAAGATTGTCACCGGCATGGCTGCTAATCCACCTGCTTACGATGCCGCCATGATCGATGTCATCTGGCCGGATGAGTTTATCAAGGCTGGATATTTGCTGGATGTCACCAACCGCGTCACTCCCGATATGAAAGCCAACATGTTCCCGGCTTCCTGGAACGGCGTTACTCGCAACGGCAAGATCTATGGCATGCCGTGGTTGATGGACGTTAAGTATTTCATGTACAACAAGGATATGCTGCAGAAAGCCGGCTTTACCAATCCGCCCACAACTTGGGAAGAATTAGTCGATCAGGCAAAAGTGATCAAGCAAAAGGGCATTGCCGAATTTCCCATCATCTGGTCATGGAATCAGAAGGAAGGCGTAGTCTGCGATTTCACCGTCTTGTTGTTCGGCAACGGCGGAGCGTTTTTGGATGCCAATGGAAAACCTGTGTTCAACAATGATAAGGGTGTTCAAGTATTGACCTGGATGAAGCAAACCATTGATGATGGCTTGAGCAATCCCAGCTCAGTGTCTTCCGATGAAAATGCGGTTGAAGCTGACTTCCTGGCTGGCAAGAGCGCCTACGCAGTCAACTGGTTGTTCCAATACAGCGACTCGAATGACGCTTCCAAGTCCCAAATTGTTGGTCAGGCGGCTTTCGCTCCCATGCCCGTGTTCGCAGCGGGGAAAGCCGCGGGCATCAAGAGTTCTAGCGTAGATGGTTCCAGTTCCTTCGCCGTCATGGCGACCACCCCTTATCCAGATCAGACTTGGAAGTTTCTGACTTATCTGGCCAGCAACGACGTGCAAACCAAGTATTCAGCTGAAATGTTGCCCGTCTGGCAAAATGATTTTCAGGGTGATGCTTTGGCAAAATTGGAAGCAGCGACTCCAAATAACCCAGTCACCGTTCCGGCTTTCCTGGCGCAATTCCCCTATGCCTACGAACGTCCAACCGTACCCTACTACAACGAGGCTTCCGCCGCGTTGCAATTGGCAATTCAAGAAGCACTAACAGGAGTAAAATCTCCAAAAGATGCTCTGGATGAAGCCGCCACCACGTGGATTAAACTCGGTGGTCAATAGTAAATAACGATTAGAGTGGGTGAGTTTGCACTCTCGTGCAAACTCACCCAATATTTGAGTTATGGTAACCAATTCAGCTTCTCTGCCCAAACGAAAGTTCTCTTTGCGACAGCAGGATGCGCTTGCCGCCTGGTTATTGCTTGTTCCAAGTTTATTGGTGATACTAGGTGTCACCATATGGCCGGTTATCTCCACATTTATCTTGAGTTTTTTTAATGCACCGACTGGCATCCACCAAGTATGGACCTTTGTCGGGTTGGGTAATTATCTCGATATGCTTCAAGACCAGACTTTCTGGGAGACAATTGAACGCACCCTTTATTTCACCATTGTCTCTGTAGGGTTGGAGCTAATCATTGGTCTTGCCATTGCTCAATTGATCCACTCCCATCCGTGGGGCTGGCAGTTCCTGCGGTTCAGCCTGATCATTCCATGGGCAGTGCCGACCATCGTCAATGGCGCGATGTGGCGTTGGATTTACAGTGCAGACTTCGGTGCCTTGAACGGTCTTCTGATGCAGTTGGGATTGATCAAACATTATGTCGCCTGGTTAACCCTGCCCAATATGGCAATGAACCTGGTGATCGTCGCAGACATTTGGCACACGATGCCATTTGTTGCTTTGGTTTTGCAAGCTGCTCTGGCGACGTTACCTGAAGATCTGGATGAAGCCGCCGCAGTGGATGGCGCAAATGCTTGGCAACGGTTTTGGCAAATACGCGTCCCATTGCTTCGCCCCGCCATTCTCGTTGCCCTGATCGTCCGTACGGTGGATGCCTTCCGCGTATTTGACATCGTCTACATCATCACCAGCGGCGGCCCCGCATATAAAACACTCACAATCACTTACCTGACCTACTTGAACACATTCTCATTTGGAAAACAGGGAATCGGCGCGGCGCTATCTTTCCTGATTTCCGCCTTCACGATCCTCATGGCTCTAGTATATATTCGGCTTCTTTATCGTCCCGAGGAGACTTAATGATGCATTATCGAAAATTCCTCCGAAGGCTGTTGCTGTTCCTTCTCACGATACCGGTATTCTTCTTTATTTTTTTCCCGCTTCTCTGGCTGTTTAGCGCCAGCCTTTCCACGCAGGTAGAATTATTCTCGGTGCCCATCCATTGGATTCCCCAGCATCCCACCTTCCAAAACTATTTGGACATTTTCTTCCCAAGTCAAGCCGTCTCATCTGTTCCGCGTACCTACGCCGTTTCCCTATTGAATTCGATCAAGATCGCCTCAGCAGTGACCATCATATGTATTCTCATTGGAAGCCTGGCGGCTTACGCGCTCGTGCGCATTCCGTTTCGATTTAACCGTTCCATTCAGCTTGGCATTCTTGCCACGCGCATGATCCCTGAGGTATCACTGGTCCTGCCTCTGTTTATCATTGCCTCCAGCCTGCATCTAATCAACAAACCCATTGTGCTGATCGTTACATATATGAGTTTTGCTCTGCCATACGCCATCTGGTTGATGGCCGCATATTTCCAGACGGTTCCCATTGAGTTGGAGGATGCCGCTCGCCTCGACGGTTGCTCGCGCCTTGGCATTTTATTCCGCGTGGTGATGCCCATCTCTGTGCCGGGATTGGTATCCACAGCCATGTTCGTTTTTCTACTGGCCTGGGATGAATTTTTCTACGCCTTGATCTTCACTAGCACTCTGGCCGCCAAGACTGTCCCTGTGGCGATTGCCGAGTTTATCGGCCGCTATGTGGTTAACGTTAATGGCATGATGGCTGGAGGCATCCTAGCAACTGTTCCACCGGTCTTGGTGGCTCTGATCTTCCAGCGTTATATCGTCAGCGGCATGACAGCAGGAGCAGTAAAAGGCTAAGAATAGAGTTTTGGTTGCTTCTTATGCAAATCGGTCACTTGTTGATATGCGTGCGTAACTCGCAGCAGCAAATCTTCACGGAAGTGCATACCTATTAATTGCATGCCAATCGGCAGATTGTTTTTATCAAATCCAACGTTGAATGAAATCCCCGGCATGCCCGCCAAGTTCGCGGGCAATGTGAACACATCTTCCAAATACATCGCCAGCGGGTCATTCACATGCTCGCCAATCTTGAAGGCAGTGGTGGGTGCAGTCGGTGCGGCGATCACATCCACTTCCTTGAACGCGTTTTCAAAATCGCGCTTGATGAGCGTGCGAACTTTCTGCGCCTGTCCATAATACGCATCGTAATATCCCGTCGATAATGCGTAGGTGCCGATCATGATTCGACGTTCGACCTCCGCACCGAATTTTTGCCCGCGTGTTTTGAAGAATACATCCCACAAAGTATCCGCCTCGACGCGCGGACCGTAGCGAATGCCGTCATAACGCGCGAGATTGGCAGAAGCCTCGGCGGGCGCGATGATGTAATAGACAGGCAACGCGTATTCGGTATGAGGCAAACTGATCTCGCGGATTTCTGAGCCGAGATTCTTTAACATTTCGATTGCGGCCCGCGTCTTCTCTTCGACTTCAGGCTGGATACCCGTTATAAAATATTCTTTTGGCACCCCGATCTTTAATCCGCGCATTGCATCCCCATCAAATTTTATTTGCGGAACAGGCTGGTTTACAGATGTCGCGTCTTTTTCATCATATCCTGCCATAACAGAAAAGATCGTCGCCACATCTTGAGCAGTGCGGCCAAATGCGCCAACAGTATCCAACGATGAGCCGAACGCTACCAAACCATAACGTGACACGCGGCCATAGGTTGTCTTAAGTCCGGTCACGCCACACAACGATGCTGGTTGACGAACGCTTCCGCCAGTGTCCGTGCCAAGCGCGGCAGGAACATAATGCGCTGCAATTGCCGCCGCACTTCCGCCCGATGAACCGCCCGGCACGCGCGTCACATCCCATGGGTTATGCGTCACGCCATAGGCAGAATTTTCGGTTGAAGAACCCATCGCAAATTCATCCGTGTTGGTTTTGCCAATGATGATTGCACCCGCTTCTTTCAAACGTTTAACAGATGTAGCGGTATAAGGTGCGATAAAGCCTTCAAGAATTCTTCGAGCCACAAGTGCAAGGCAAACTTTCAACCATCAACACATCTTTGATCGCAATTGGAATACCTTGCAAAGGTTTCTCCAGTTGGCGATTCTTATCTGCTTCATCTGCCTGCTTCAATGCAGACTCAGGCACAATATGTAAGAAGGCATGCAACGATGAATCAAATTTTGCAATCCGATCCAATGCGGCTTGCACTAGCTCGCGACTGGAGAATTCGCCTTTGTTCAGGCCGATTTGCATTTCGGTAAGAGTGAGATTGGTAAGATCGATCATTTGTTATATCGCCGCGAGGAGATTGCTTCGGAAAGAACCCCTCGCAATGACGTACTCTTTTTATTCAAACACTGGCGGGATCTTGAATTGATCGTCTTCCGCTTGAGGCGCATTGGAAAGCAACTCATTGGTTGCGAGTCCTGGATGCGCTTCATCGGCACGCAGGGTCATCTGAAGTCAATCCGCCGCCCGCGGTGGGAGGCACATCTTTTGTATTCAACTCGCGCAGTTTGGAAATGTAATCAAGGATAGCAGAGAGCTGTTCGCGATAAAGTTCCCTTTGCTCTTCGCTCAACTCAAGGCGCGCCAGTTTGGCAATGTGTTCAACTTCCTGGTGTGAAAGGGACATAAACAAATTATAACATCCACAAACTAAGGTGAAGATTCCCAGCCTTCCGCATACCATTGCAAATATTCAGTCACATGTGCGCTCCAATACATCTCACTGTGATCGCCGGTATACATGTGCCATTCGTGCGGAACTTGATATTCACTGAGCAAGCTTTCAAACTGCATGATATCGCCAAGACCTCTATCCTGGTCGCCTGCGTTGATCCAGATGCGCGGCCAGGATGCGGCTGGAACAGCTTTGATCCAATCTTCGATATAAGGCCCATCGTCCGCGCGGATGGCTGGCGAATGCAAACCTACGGAGCCGAATAGATCGTAACGCGTCAATCCAAGATGCGCGGCCCAGCCTCCACCGAGCGAGAGACCGCCGATGGCGCGATCCTGACGATCGGCAAGTGCGCGATAGTTTAAATCGATATATGGGATGATGACATTCACCACACGATCACCAAAACCAGCTTCTTCTGAAAGATTCCAATAGCGGTCATCGGGAAAGACCATGATGAAAGGAGGAACCTGACCTGAAAGAATCAACTGATTAGCGGCTTGAGGCGCACCCAGCCGTACCCATTGATCATCAATATAGGTCTGACCATGCAATAGATACAAGACCGGATAACGCTGACTAGCATTTTCGTTGTAACACGGCGGAAGATAAATCAAAAAAAGCTGGGGCGGTTTGGTAGTATCAATCTCGCCGCTATCTACTCGAGGCGGCTGACTAAGGCAGGTCAACGGAGTAGCAGTTGGGGTGGGACGAACGCGCAAAGCGGTAGGGGAAGCCCTCGGCGAAGGCACAGGTGGAATCGCTGAAGGCATCGGAGTCGTTTGGTCTGACGGTGAGCATGCCCAAAGTCCGGAGAGAAGCGCGAGAAAAAGAAAAAGGCGAAGACGCATCATCGTAGATATTCCATGCTTGACGGGGAATCAACCTTCGCATTATACTCGCACCTCATCGGGGTGTAGCGCAGATGGTAGCGCGCTTGCTTTGGGAGCAAGAGGTCCCGGGTTCAAATCCCGGCACCCCGACTTTTTCCGATAAAAGAGATTCCGGGTTTCCTCTAATAGACGAAGCACATAGAAGTCGTACAATAGAGGCATGGCAAAGCGGAAATTCATACTGAGCAAAACAGAACAGAAAGAGTTGGTAAGAGCCTATCGTATAAGCCACGATGCAGGCACTCGAACTCGATACCAAGCCGTTCGATGATATGGTGAAGGGTATGCAGAAGCAGAGATCGAGCGGATCACCGGATGCAGTCGAACCAGTTTGATGGAATGGTGTCGAGCCTATCGAGCCGATCCTTCGCAAGGACGGGTAGATAAGCGGGCAGGCGGCAATCATGCCAAACTGAGACCGCTCCAGATCGAGGAGTTGCAACAAATGGTGCATCAATACAGTCCCAAAGAACGGTTAGGGAAAGAGGCGAGTACGGCAGATGGAAGTTTCTGGAACGTGGAAGATTTGGCGAGTGCGGTTCAGAAGCGGTATGGAGTGAAATACCAAAGTCGAAGCTCCTATCTGCATCTTTTGCGAAAATGTGGTTTTAGCTACCAGAAGACGGAGAAGGTCTTCAAGTCCTGCAGCGAAAGCAAAGTGGCGGACTACGAAGAACAGCTTGAAAAAAACTGATGGAGGTAGTTCAAAATGCACCTCAGACGGTCTTTCTGGCAGGCGATGAAGCCGGATTGTATTTGCAAGCGACCACTTGCTAGGTCTGGGCTCCCACGGGACAAACGCCGCAAGTGCGGGCTGATCCGGGGCGAGCCCAGACTAACTTTTATGGCGCTTTGAATTTGCAGACCGGAACAGACATTGCCATGTGCTCGGATCTGATGAATGCGGAAGTTTCAGCACAATACTTGCAGAAGCTCTTGGAGGCCCATCCGGAAGTCCCCTTGATCTTATTTTGGGACCGCACCCCCTGGCATCGCCGCCAGCCCATTGACCAAGTGCTCAAGGAAAATCCGCATTTGGAAATTGTTTTCTTCCCGACCGCCAGCCCCGACTTGAATCCACAGGAACATGTGTGGAAAGCAGTTCGCAAAGAAGTGAGCCATAATCACTTGGAAGCGCAGCTTCCTGCATTAGCGGATCGTTTCTCGGATAGGTTGAATTCGGGTACCTTCAAAAGTTCGCTCCTCGATCCGTACGGCTATACTGCTCTTCGTCCAATGTTTATTTGATTTGCCTATTAGAGGAATTTACCATCCCTAAGCCTCGACGCAAAAACGATGACTCAAGGGTCATCGTTTTTTGATAACACAAGGCTTTGTGTTAGAATCGGCTTGGAGCGCCGATGACCAAGTTTGATGGTGTGATTGAAGCCGTCCGCTATAAAGGCGGAAAAATTGATATAGTGCGCGCCTATGAACGGCGCGGCGCAACCTTCTCTGACCGAGTCCTGCTCAACCGCAAAACGTTGATCGAACGCATCAAGCAGGGCAAGCAATTTGTAACCGGTGAGCGCAAGGAATTCATGGCTAGTACGTTTGAAGTCGGCAAACCGGTGAACTTGTTTGACGAGGAAAATCGACAAATCATCACGACCCGCAATCAATCCAAACGCGATGAACTTGAAGGCGTTCCTGCGTTCTAGCTTGTTAGTGTGAAAGTCAAATTATGAAAATCATTGACAAGACTCCATTCCAAACCGAAAAAGGCGAAGTCAGCTTCTTGGATCGTTTGCAAGGCACATTGAAGTATGGCTTCTCGTGGTATTCGGAACTCGAAGCGCAAAAGAACATCATCATTCAACTGGATCGGGTTTTGGAAAAGGGGTTTGTGTTGATTCGCAATCTGACTCTGCCTGGCAGCGACATCGTCGAACCGATCATTTTGATTGGGCAGGGCGGCGTATATGTCATTTACGTCACGCATTTACGCGGACAGTACGAAGCTAAGGGGGAACAGTGGAATATAGATAATAACGGACGACCTCAGCCAGCGTCACCCAACTTAATGGGCCTAGTATCGCGCCTTGCGAAAGCTCTGGGGCGGTATCTTCAAATCCAAAAAATTGACCTGCCGGTCCAAGTCGAGCCAGTTTTAATCGCGGCAGATCCGGGCATGCACATCGACTCGACGCGGCCCGCGGTACGCGTTGTTCAAAGTGATGCCGTCAAACAATTTGCCGCGTCGCTTCTGCAGACGAGACCGGTTTTTACAACAGAATATATTTATGATCTCGCTGACCGCATCGTAACTCCGCGGCCAAAATCCGAACCGCAACCCATAGCGTCTCCCGCCGCGCCGGAAGCGGCTCCTGCTCCGGTTGCTAATAATCCTGCTGCGCGCGCTCATGCCATCTTCAATGCCTCGGAACAGGCAAAACCTTTCAACCCATCTGATTTAGGCTTTGCTTTAGAAGACGAGGCTGCAGAAAAGCCGCAAGCCGTGCCGCAAAATCTGCGCGAGTTCGAGCCCGGCACAGTCATTACCCCGAACAGCCACCAAACAACGCGGAATGAGTTTGATGCAGTGGGCATTGTTAGGCTTCATCGTGCTTGTCGAGTTCTGCGTCCTTGCTGGCTTTGGCTATCTTATTTTCTTCAGCAAGTAAGTTTGCCACTTTGAATCAACTCCTTTTATCCATCATCATCCCAGCTCATAACGAGGAAAAACGCCTGCCCCCCACTTTGGAACAGGTCTTTGCTTTTCTTGGCAAGCAGGATTATGAAGCAGAAGTGTTGGTCATCGAAAATGGAAGCATGGACCAAACGTATGAGCTTGCACAAAGTTATGCCAGCCAGCATAAGAATTTGCGCGTGATCCAAGAGGATGGACGCGGCAAGGGGCTGGCCGTCCGACGCGGAATGATGGAAGCGCACGGGCAATATCGCTTGATGTGCGATGCAGACCTCTCCATGCCTGTTGCTGAAATCGCCAAGTTTTTATCGCATGAGACCGCTGGATTCGACATTGCCATCGCCTCGCGCGAAGCGCCCGGCGCCGCTCGTTACGATGAGCCGCGTTATCGCCATCTTGGCGGGCGCCTAATAAATCTGATCATACGCCTCTTGATTCTTCCCGGCTTGCAGGATACTCAATGCGGCTTCAAATGTTTTCGCGCGGAAGTGGCGGATGATCTCTTCAAGCGCCAGACTCTCATGGGTTGGTCATTCGATGTCGAATTGCTTTTTATCGCCCGGCGGCGCGGCTATCGCGTTATCGAAATTCCCATTGATTGGTATTATCGTCCCGAAAGCAAAGTCAATGCGCCGCGCGATGCTGTGCGCATGATCCAAGACATCTTTCAAATTCATCGCAACGCGCGGCGGGGACTCTATGACGCGGACCGACCCTGACCTCGCATTCGAACACAAGATTTGGCAAAGCGGCTTAACTTATATAACAGGCATGGATGAAGCCGGGCGCGGCGCATTAGCGGGACCGGTCGCAGTCGGCGCAGTGATCTTGGCAAACTCACCACGTCTTTCCGCGATCTTGAACGGTGTACGCGATTCAAAGCAAATGTCTCCGCTGGCGCGTCAACATTTCGTACCGCGCATCCAAGAGTCTGCACTGACATGGAGTGTGGGCTTTGCATCATCGGAGGAAATCGATTCGTTTGGTATTGTCTCTGCTACGCGACTGGCGGCTTTACGCGCACTTGAATCTTTATCTGTCTTTCCGGATTTTCTTCTCACCGATTTCAGGCTGGAACTTCCCGAGATGGATATTCCACAAACATCACTCGTCAAAGGCGACGTGAAATGCTTGAGCATTGCCGCCGCGTCCGTGTTGGCGAAGACGACGCGTGACTCGTTGATGTGCGAACTCGATTCACAATATCCCGGCTATGGACTTGGAAAACATAAAGGGTACGGCACGCCGTTCCATCGTCACGCATTGAAGAGGTTGGGATATTCCGCCATCCATCGAAAGACGTTTTCCTTCAAATCACAGAGATGACGGGTCAGCTACGCCTCGAAATTATCTTTCGCCCATACGCAGAAAAAATTTTGTAATCTCTTCGGAAATGGCAGGCATAAGCGCCAGGCCAATCACGGTGCTCCACTCACGAACGGACAGGAAATGTGTATTGAAAATGGGTTGGAGAAATGGTATGGCACATACCAATAACAGCAGAAGAATGGACGCTCCAACTGCAAGCTGCATGGAAACGTTGGAGAATACGCCGATCCGAAACAGCGACGCGCGTTCGGAGCGGACAGTATAGGCGCGGAAGAGTTCACACAACGAAAGTGTAACGAAGGCCATTGTCTCCGCAGTTTGAACATCCACACCGCGCCAATTGTAATGAAGTAAATAAACCAGTGGATTTATACCGGCTGGGATTTGTGCGCCCGCTTGAAGATGCCAGATCAGACCCAATGCGAAGGCAAAGAGCACCGCGCTGGTCTGCATAATGGTCTGGATAAAAATACCCAAGCCCATCGTGCGGTTGATGATCGGTTCATGCTTGGGTCGCGGTTTTTGACTCATGACATCCGGATCCCCCTTCTCCACTGCCAATGCGAGGGCCGGTGCGCCATCGGTAATCAAGTTCAACCACAGTAATTGAATAGCTGTAAGAGGGGCTGGCAACCCGGCCAGTGTAGCCAGGAAGATGACCATAATCTCAGACACGTTCGATGACAGCAGGAAGAACACAAACTTACGGATGTTCGAATAAATCACGCGCCCCTGTTCTACCGCCGCGACAATGCTGGCATAGTTGTCATCGGTTAAGACCATGTCAGCGGTTTCCTTAGCAACATCCGTGCCGGTGATGCCCATCGCCACACCGATGTCCGCGCGTTTGATGGCGGGTGCATCGTTCACGCCATCGCCGGTCATTGCCACAACTTCGTCATTGGCCTGCAAAGCGTTCACGATGCGCATTTTGTGTTCAGGCGAAACGCGGGCAAAGACGTCTGCTTTTTCAATCACGGTCTTTAGCTGCGCGTCGCTAATCTGGTCGAGTTGAGCACCTGTCAACACTTTGCTTCCGCGGTGTAATAGACCAATCTCCTTCGCAATTGCGCGCGGGTGTTGGGATAGTCTCCAGTGATCATTACCGTGCGTATACCCGCAAGGCGCGCCTTGGCAAGCGCGGGTTTAATCTCTGCGCGCGGCGGATCAATCATTCCGACCAAACCGACGAAGACCAGATCTTTTTCAAGATTTTCGGCTGCGACACTGTTCAGATCATCCGGCACATCGCGCTCAACGCGGTAAGCAAAACCGAGTACGCGCAGAGCATGTTCCGTCATCGCATTGTTGGCGCCTAGGATTTCCCGGCGTTTGCTTGACGTCAACGGTTTTGACACATCATTTTTTGTCTGGTAGTGAGTACACAGATCGAGCACTATATCCGGCGCGCCTTTGACCGCGATCACATCCCAATTCCTTTTCTTTTTATCGCGAAATGGCGAAAGGTCTTTGAGATTTGGTTCTTTTACGTCATGGATGGTGATCATGCGTTTACGTTCGGAATCAAATGGCACTTCGTTCTCGCGCGGATATTTGAGTGTATATTCCTGTTTGACGTTATCCTGCACCAAGCCGGTCTTCACGGCGGCCACCAGCAATGCGCCTTCAGTCGGATCCCCAATAACTCGGTAGGCCTGTTCGATATCACCATCCGATCAACTGATTTCCAGTTCGGCATCGTTATTAAGCAGACCGAGCCATAACAAAGTCTGCGCGGCAGGATGATCTGCAATGTCTACGATCTTGTTTTTGATTCTGAATTCACCGCGCGGTACATAGCCGGTACCTGTAATGTCCATGAATATGCCATCCGTCCACAGACGCGTCACAGTCATCTCGTTCTGGGTCAGTGTGCCGGTCTTATCCGAACAGATCACAGTCGCCGAGCCAAGCGTTTCGACGGAGGCCAGCCTGCGGATCAGCGCGTGGCGGCGGATCATTTCACGCATTCCCAATGCTAGGCTGATGGTCACCACAGCGGGCAAACCCTCCGGCACAGCCGCGATAGCCAAGCTTACCGCAATGAGAAATACGTCGGTGATCTCTTTAGCATATTCTTTCAGATAAGCCACTGGGCCTGTAAATAGTTCGCCGATATTGGTGTAATTGATTAGGGCAACGATGAAAACGATCGCGACCAAAATCAAAGCGCCAATGCTGAGAGATTTACCCAATGCATCGAGGCGGCGCTGCAGAGGTGTCTCTTCCGATTCAACATTCTGCAGCATACGCGCGATCAAGCCAAGTTGAGTATGCATTCCTGTACTGGTCACAACGCCGCGGCCGCGGCCGTATGAAACCAATGTGCCCATAAAGGCCGTGTTCTTCCGGTCTCCAAGCGGCACATTTTTATCCATGATCGTGGCGGCATTCTTATGAACCGGCAATGATTCGCCGGTTAGGGATGCCTCCTCAACTCGAAGGTTGAACACTTCCAGCAGGCGCAAGTCAGCCGGGACAAAATTTCCAGCCTCCAAGAAAACAATATCGCCGGGTACAAGATTGCGGGCCAGGATCGACTGCCGATGGCCGTCGCGCAATACTTGTGCATCCGGAGCGGCCAGGCGTTTCAACGCGGCCAGGGCTTCTTCCGCACGTTGCTCTTGAACGATGCCCAATACTGTATTTAATATAACGATCGTGAGAATGGCCGAAGCATCCACCCATTCGCCAAGTAAAGCAGAGATGATCGAAGCGGCGATCAGCAAGATGACGACGAAATTATTTAATTGATTCCATAACGTTATCCAAAAGCCCGGACGCGGTGCTTCCGCCAACTGGTTGGGGCCATAGCGGATCAAACGGCGCGCGGCCTCTTCACTGGTTAATCCTTCATCGCCAATTTCCAGATCGCGCAAAACCTGTTTCACTTTCAACGCGTGCCAGGGCTTTTGTGTATTGATCTCGTCCTTGTCCATCTTGTTCTCCAAAGCTGTCGCTATTTCCCAAATTTGTCCAAGGGAGAAAAAAGACCACCACGAAAAATCGTGGTGGTCTTGCCAACGCATCAAGCGCACGGACTGCCGATGGCCTTTGAGCCAATGTTATGACGACAATCCATCCTGCTGGTGGAGCAGGCGGCTACTCCCCAACCGAAGTTGAGTTTATTCCGTTGCAGAAGGAATGTCAAGCCAAAAATCTGCGTTTGTGATTACTCATCGAATACGAAATATGGATCGGCGAACATGAAAAACTCTCGCTTTTCATATGCTGGCATAATACACAATATATGAAAGACAATTCTATTTTGCTTTACAAGTCCGTCAATTATCCAGGCGCAATTCGAGTCCCTGGCGGAATCTCAACATCCTTCGGAATAACCACCACTCCGTCGCGGATGACCCACTTGTCGCCATCGAAATCGACACGGCGCGGAAACGGACGGATCAATACGCCTTCCCCGATACGCACGTTCTTGTCAATGATCGCTCCTTCGATATCGCAGTTGGGACCGATCCCTGTGGGAATGGAGGATGGATGTTTTCCAGGATCATAGTAATCTGACCCCATAAGGATCGTATCTTTGATCTGGGCACCCGACGCAATCTGACTACGAACTCCAATCACCGAATGGGTAATTTTGGAATCTTGGATACGGCAACCATTCGTGAGGAGAACGGCTTCTAATTGACTATTATGCACAATACTTCCTGGCAAGTAGCGGACATGGGTATAGATTGGAAATTTAGGATCATAGAAATTAAACGGCGGATTCGGCGAAGCCATTTCCAAATTGATTTCATAAAAAGAGCGAATGGTACCGATGTCCCGCCAATACCCGTCATAATAAAAACCATAAACCTTGTGCGAATGCACAGCCTCTGGAATGATATTAGTGCCAAAATCATCATGGCTAGGATGATAGGTAAGCAAATCAATCAATACCCGGGTTTTGAATAAATAAATGCCCATGGAAGCCTGGAAAGGGCGCTCAGGATCATCGCGGCTGATGAATTTATCCTGAGTTTCCCTATCCTGGGGCTTTTCCACAAAATCAGAGATGCGGCCATCCGATTCACATTTCAAGATTCCCAAGCGTGGCGCTTCTTCACGCGGGACGGGATGAACAGCTACCGTTACATCGGCATCCGTCTGCCAATGAAACTCGGCCATTTCGGCATAGTTCATACGATAGAGATGATCACCAGCCAGGATCAAAACATATTCCGCACCGGTGGATTGAATTTCAAATAGTTGCTTGCGCACCGCGTCCGCTGTACCCTGATACCATGTCGCCGATTCAAGCGTCTGCTCGGCGGCCCAGATCTGCACCCAGCCCGGATGGAACGCATCGAAGTTATAGGTTTGCGTAATGTGGCGGTGAAGCGATACGGAATTGAACTGCGTCAAAACTGCAACGCGATAAATTTCTGAATTGATGGAATTGCTGATCGGAATGTCAATCAGCCGATATTGACCGGCAATCGGCACAGCCGGCTTGGAACGTATCTTCGTCAATGGATAGAGGCGCGCCCCGCGTCCACCACCCATAATCACTGCCAATATATCATTCATCGTCGCAGACATCGAGGACCTCCGCCCTTCACCTTTTTCCCTTTTCCAATGGAAGAGGGAAAAAGGTGAAGGAGTATATTCTTATCATCTTCCAATTCTAACAAAACGGTGCAACCTTTGTATAACATACAGAATCGGATAAGCGACGGCTAACAGCACATCAAGAAGTAAAAACGTCAAATTGAGTTTCATTGCTCTCTTCCTCTGCAGCTTATCCTTTCTTCAAAGGATAAAAGAAAACAAAACGCGAGATTGCTACGGCACTCTCGCGCTCAGGTCCAAGCGGGCGAGCGCCCGCAAAACAGATTGAATGAAATGATATAATGGTTCTGCGAAGTGACTGCTCCTTTCAGTCGCACTACCGAACCAACGCCCTGCGCCCTTCCAGGGTAATGCCGAAGGAGGGACTTGAACCCTCAATCCCGAAGGAACACGAGTTTGAAGTCGTGCGCGTCTGCCAGTTCCGCCACTTCGGCTTAGGCAGACAGTATAACCAACCCCACAGACAAGGTCAAGGTGAAATCAACTTAAGGCGGATTGCCAATCCGCCCCACATCAAAGGTCAAGATGAAACTTGGAATCATCGGACTGCCTCAATCAGGAAAAACAACCATCTTCAACGCGCTGACGCGCGGCAATACGCCGACAACTGCCAGCGCGGGACGCATCGAAGTTCATACCGCAGTCGTGGACGTTCCCGATCCACGCGTGGACAAACTCTCGGCGATGTTCAAACCGAAGAAGACCATTTATGCAAAAGTAACCTACGCGGATATCGCGGGACTGGAAACGGGCGCGGCAAAAACCGGAATCTCCGGTCAACTGCTGAATCAACTCGCTCAAATGGACGGCTTCATTCTCGTGGTACGCGCTTTTGCTGATGATAACGTTCCGCATCCCGCGGGAAGCGTGGACGCGAAGCGCGACATCGAAACCATGTTGAGTGAACTTCTGCTCAACGATCTAATCGCCGTTGAACGCAAATTGGAACGTTTGATTGAAGAACGAAAAAAGGGCGGCACGGATAAAGTCTTGAATGAACGTCAAACTGTTTTATTCACGCGTCTGCATGAAGCATTGAACTCAAATACGCCGCTTCGAAAACTAGAATTCACTGATGACGAGTCACATGAATTATCTTCGTTTGGTCTGCTCACACGCAAACCGATTTTGACTGTGTTCAATTTGGGTGAAGGTCAATCCGCGCCGACAACACAACTCGACCATCCGTCCGTTGCGTTGATGGGCAAACTCGAAATGGAAATCGCCCAACTCACCGCGGACGACGCGGCAGTATTTATGAAGGAATACGGCATCGAAGAACTCAGTTTGAGCAAGATGATCAAACTATCTTATGACCTGCTTCAATTGCAATCGTTCTTCACCGTTGGTGAAGATGAAGTCCGCGCCTGGACAACACGGCGCGGCGCTGTCCGCGGTGGAAGCGGCAGGCGAAATCCATACCGATATTCAACGCGGCTTTGTGCGCGCTGAAGTAGTCGCTTACGAAGATTTGATCTCACTCGGTGGAATGAATGAAGCCAAAACCAAAGGCAAACTACGGCTCGAGGGAAAAGAATATTTGGTTAAAGACGGGGATATTATGCATATTCAATTCAATATATAAGGGATCACCTCTATGCCTACTTGCTCCAAATCTCTACGAGGTAAAAATGAACTTCGCCGATGTTCTCAGAAAAATTCTTTCAACAGCAATTGGCCCAATGACTCCTCAAGAAATACGTGAGGTCATAAAAAAAGAATATCCCGAATTTTATGGAACGCCAACTCATATTCGAAATGTTGACAAGGGATATTACAAAGATATAGATCATGCACTTTTAGCCCAGATTTACATTCTCGTTCGAAATAGTAAAGATTTTTTCTGTGATATAGCCACAAAGCCTATGAAGATTTCGTTGCAAGCAAAAGACATTATGCAATGGTCGCAAAAACTAAATTCAAAAAATCAACTGCAGATACGAATGCAACGTTCTTATCAGCTAATACAATATAACGACAAAGTCAAAGATATATTGGAAAACGCCGATTTATATCATCGAACATATTACGAAGCTGAGGTCTTTCAGGGCCCCAGCCTTTATTTTCACCAGCGCGCCTTAGAAACGCGGCAAATTCCTTTTTCTTTAAATCATTTAGAATATATTTATGCAACACTCTCATCTTGGGGAATGAACATAATGGGTCAAAGAGGCTCTAAGATGCAGAGCTTTGAGATATTCAGTCAAAGCATCTTGAATCTCCAAGATAAAATTGCTATCGCACAACAATATAACCTCCATGAGCTAGATGACGAAAAATGGATGCTTTTGGAAGAAATATTTCGCGGGATTAATGTTATGTCGAGTTCAACGAGCTTAATAGGTAATTCGAAAGTGATGCATCATTTATTGACAAAAATTATCCCGCCAATTGATCGTGAATATACCCTTTGGTTTCTTCGAGGTAATACAAACATAAAGAATGATTTGACTTACGAATGGCAATTAATCAAAGAGATTATTTCGGAATTCTTTCTACCTGTTGCATCAGATACAGAATTTCTGCAAAAGACAAGCAGATGGAATCAGGAGAAAAATAAATTTCCTTGGGATACATCCACTCTAAAGATAATAGACAATCTAATAATTGGCTCAAAGAAATCAGTAAATTGACATCTGGTCACCTGCTTCCAAAATCCACTGTGAAATAACTACCATAAGTGCTGTTGGCAAAATAAGCGTATCCCGCGCCCATCTCGGTGACTCCTGAATTCAAAATCGCATCGTGATGAACCGGATCATTCATCCACCAGTTAAAGGCTTCTTGTGGAGAACCGCTTCCGAAAATAATCTCAATATAATTGGTGGGAGCATAGCCTGCCGCCACGATGCGCTGATAAATAGTCGAGCCATCGGAACCGGTATGACTCAACAAACTATTACACGCCATATCAATGCTGTGCCCTTGCGCGGCGACAGTTAATTGCTGATTGATCGAGAGTTTATTCAAACCAGATTGTGCCCTCGCAGTATTGATAAGGCTTTCAATCTCGCTTGTATAGGATGCACTGGACGTATATTTACAACTTGCAGAACTTATCGCTTGACTCACTGGCGTGCTATTGGATGACGTTGCTATGTACGGGGTAACGGACGAAACATTGCCGATGATAATCTTGACCCAAAAATTATCATAGATACCGATTGGGACGGACTTGCCATTCAGATCGTTCAATACAAAATAACCAGCATAAGAGTTATAAGCAGTTGGTGCAGTCAAAGTTAAAGAAACATCCACGGTCGCGCCCGGCGCCGTGGTTGGAACCGGCGCAGAGTCCGGCGCGTCCATTCGGTCGCCGGATGCAAATGCAATCGTGTATCCTGTCCACGTGCAGGTGCCGGTGTTTTCAAAGCGCCATGTTTTCGTAAACGATGCTCCGGGAGCGACATACGTGTTATCGGGAATGGTGACATCTTGAAGCACGACTGCCCGTTCCTTGCAAGCCGCGAGCGTGGCATTCACTGTCGGCGTGATGGATGTGGGCGATGCGGTTGGACGCAGGAAAGGCGTGTTGGTGGCTGGTAATGTCGAAGTCAAGAAAAGAGGCGCAGGGGTAGGTGCATTCGACAAAATCGAAACACCACAGGAGGTCAAAGCTGCTATCGTGAAGAAGGAAATCAGAGCAAATGTCCGCACAGGTTGTTCACCCTAAAACAAAGGGCCGGCGCCTATCTTCCTTGACCTTGAACGAATTTATGGTACAGCAAAATCGACTACGTAATAACCGTAATTGTTGAAGAACGAATACCCGACGCCAATGTCCTTATATTTTGTGCTGATGAGATTTAGATTGTGATTTGGGTCCGTTTGATCGGTAGCCCACCAAGTCACCGCGCCTTGCCCGGTGAGCGGCGGATAACTTCCGTAAGCATTCTCGGACACGTAGGATGCGGAATAGCCTGCCGCCGCTATGCGCGAGGATGGCGTTGATCCATCTGAGCCGGTATGAATGTTGGTAAGATTATTATTGCAGGCTATATCCTCACTATGAGATTGTGCAGCCAGCGTAAGTAGCGCACTGACATTGTAAGGAGGTATTCCGTTTTGTGCGCGGTAAGCGTTGATAGCAGTGATAACATCATTGACACGGCTTGCGTCGGATGTGAAAGCGCAGGTGGAGGTCAACAACCCCGAACTGCCCGCTCCGCTTGAGCTGGCAGTGCTTGCCGGTACGCTGGTTGAAGTTCCGCTTGAACCTGCTGTAGCCGTGCCGACCGTGATAGCAGCCCACAACGTTTTGGCCTGATCAATCGGTATGGCAACCCCGGCTGGGTTGTCGATTTCAAAGTCAGCTCGATAGGTGCCATCTTCGGGGGGTGCCACCATATCTACCGCAATATCCAGTGTATCGCCGGGCTGGGTTGCATTTAGCGGTGTGGAGTCGGGCGCGCCCATCTGGTCACCAGTTGCGAACACCAGTGTATATTGTGAGTTCCAGGCACATGTACCGGAGTTCCTCACCCGCCACACTTTGTGAATGACATCGCCGTGATTGAAGTTGGTGTTATCTGGCACGGTTACATCCGCGACAAAGGAAGCCGCATCAGTGCAGTTCGCCAAATTAGTAGGCGCTGGTGTTGACGTAGAAATCGTAGCCGGAGTAAGGGTCGCCGGCACGAACGGCGATTGAGTTTGTGGCGAAGCAGTCTGAGGCGATTGAGTGGCAGGCGGCTGTGTGACGGACTTGGTACCGCCGCATGCTGTGAGTAGAAAAAACATCACAAACATAATGCTAAATAATTTTCTCATATTCATCTCCTTCTTTTCCTACTTTGGCTCTTAGAGTATACCCCTTGACTGCCCGATACGTCTTGTGAATCCAACAACCTAGAACATCATCATCTGACCTTTGACTTGCTCGATAGGATCACTAACAATTTGTTCCTCAAAAGTTTCACGCGTCAAAATCGGGAGTTCAAAGAGGGCGCGCAGTAAACGATATTTTACCAGCCGATAACTTTTCAATCGCTCTGCAAGCGCGGGGTCGCGCTGGACTTTGTACGCAACCAGCGCTACGCGTCCGCTAGGGATGACAAGCAAAGTTTGTTCAGGCGGATAAGGCGTTTCAGCGATTACGCGTCCGACCAGCGCGGATGCGAATAGGGAAAATACTCGGACAATTTTGCCTTTCTCCTCCCAGATCAAGAATTTATCTTGCTGGCGCGTGTGGTATTCCAATCGTTTTCCTATTTTATCAGTCAATGCCATCATTTTATTGAGTTCTTTACGGCGCGCAGAAGCAACATCTTCTGCGCGCCGTTTCCATCTTGCTCCATCTTTTTCCGCGTAAGAATTCAATACGGCATAGATCATTCCTTTGGAGGGAGTCAACAGACCGGGGAAATGTGAATACAGATTATCTTCGATTTCTAGGAAGATGCTCTCCGGATTCTTTTGCAGGAAAGTTACAACTGCAACTTCGACGCGGTCAGCAAGCGTATCAAAAATGTCACTTTGAGGGAGCACTTCGTTGGCACTCAGTGTATGCCCCGCGACCAAAGAGTTTTTACTTGAGAGTTGCAGATTCTTCGCGGCTTCGCGGCTCAGAATGACATTGCGACCCAAACCCCATAACCCGGTTTCCACATTTTCAACACCGAAATAATGGACAAGATCGGCATCGCCTTTCAATGCGGATTCAATGGTGGATTGTGTTTTCCGCATTGCTTCATCAAATTCCTGATCCTTTTTCCCCAACGCATGAGATTCAGCCAATGCGATCAAAGAAGCGGCATGGACATGCAAATAACTGGCAGGCTCGCCGCGTTCCGATAAATGCTCGCGGATCGCTTGTCGAATCGAATCCGTTTCCGGTTCAATCAATTCGCGATGCAAATGTTCGCCGCGTTCCCAGACCATTTGAATCGGATCGTGCTCCGTGCGTATTGCAAGGCTTTTCAAATCAAAACCTGCCGCGCCCGCGGCGGTCAATGCAGATGTCAGAAAAGAAGGTTCGGCTTCCGGCAGCAGTCCAAAGAACGGCGTACCTAGCGGAAGCAGATCAAAGAGATGTGCAAATGCAGCGTGAAGCGCGGTAGCGTTCCATGCCCAATCATAACGGCGGCGGCGCAACGCAACCTTATACGGCTCAACGGCTTCGCGTCCCCAGAGCCAGCCAGCCCACAATGCAGATAAAGTCCAGAACGCTTGATTCGGGCGCGGTAACGCACTAATCACAGCCGAGATCGGAATTTCTTTTTTGACTTCGTACGCCAGATCTTTGAGTTGGCCTTCATAGATACAGATACCGCCGCTCTCAGGTATCTTATTCGGCCATGCTTCACATGCGACGCTCGAAGCGGTTTCGGTCCATAGATTGATTCCACGCTCCAACATCATCCAAACATTATGTTCGCGGAATTGATTCGGGATATTGAGCAGTTTAGGGCGGGATCGTTCGGATGGATAATCCCATAATGTATTGCCTGCATCGCACGCGACGAGGATGAGCGCGGTTAATGCGCGGCGGCGTTCTGCTGTGAGGTTCAAACTATCCAGACGATTAATGATGGTCGTCAATACATACAATGGGCGCGGAATATAATGTTGAATGGCTTCTTCAACATAAGTGCGATCTTCATCATCCAACGAAGCCACGCGCTCAAACGCGCGCGAGCGATGCAACGTGTCGGTGGACGCGATCTTCTTTGCACGTTCGACATCTTCCGGCGCGACAATTCGTTCGCCTAAGTCACCGCACTCTTTGCATTCATAGACGCGTGCATACGGTGCATCCTCGCCCTTACGCCACAAAAAGGCTTGTGCAAACACCTCGTGTCCACATTTTTCGCAGACTGTGATGTAAAGCGATTGCAGATGATTCTCAAGACGATCTTCGCCTTTCTTCGAGACAGCAAGATCCGCAAGCGTGGCTTTGAAATCTGACTCGCTTGGAGGGCGAGCTGCCATCTCCAGCAGAAAACGCGTGATCGGATTATTGACTGTGACAAGTACGCGGTATCCCGCACGCGCGGCTTCAATCGCAACCTGAGGGGCAAAGCCAAACGGATCGAGCAACCAGCTTCCAGTCGAGGTATGACGCGAAAGCCACGTTGAGATTGTCGCTTCTTCAAGCGGAGGAATAAATCTTGAAAGCGGGCCCGGGTCAGCGGCTTTCAATCCAGGAATATAAGGCTGAGCGTCCATCGTGATTCAAGTATACATCCCCCTGATTAACGAAGAATGTTAAACGATAACGGCAAACAAATCGAATAACGGCACAGGCCAACACAACATTGCGATCTTTTCAATGCGCCCCAGCGAGGCAAGTTCATGTTTGATCTCGGCAATTCCACGCTCATGATAGTTTCCGGTATATTCGCGTCCCGCCACGCGGCGCCCGAGCTTGTAAAAAATATTTTCGGTTGGACCAGAGACGACTAAGCGGCCTCCCGGGCTGAGCAATCGCAAGAACTCTTTAGTGTGCCCGACAATTCATCTACATGTTCGAGCACATCAAGCGCAGTGACAACGTCGAAAGAGGCAGCCGGTAATTGGTCGAGGGAAAACGTACGCGCATCGCGAACTTCAATGTTCGATGGAAAATCAAGGATTGCCTTCATGCGCTCAAACGGAATCAAATCCACGTCCGCGGCAGTTACGTGATCGGCGATCTTTCCAAGGAACGGAAGTAGAACGCCGGAACCACATCCGAAATCGAGAACGCGTTGATACGGCGCGGCGCCTTCAATGTATTCCATCGTTTTGCGAAGCCTTTGCCAGAACAACCAATTGATGAATGGGTTGGGATGAGAATACGCAGGAAACGCGGCCTCATCGAGACGACCAGATTCAGATTCCTTCAGCACTTTGCGGATGGCAGTCCGGATATTAAATTTATAAGCGTTGAAGTCAGCGTAATTCATAGAGGTTCAGAGAGTGGTTCCTTTGGCACGGAACGCAGATCACTTTCGATGGCGGAAAGCAGAAGTTGAATGCCAAGCAGAACGGTAAGCGTAGGGAGCATCACGGTACCGGTCGGTGCAGGGATATTATGGCTTGCATACTGTATCCATTTAACAATTCCGAAGATCAAACCAAATAAAAGAAGAGGAATGCCTGCCATCAAATAAATCGTTTCCATCGAAAAATCATAGATGAAATTTTTCAGCATCATGCGACGTATAAAAGTGAACAATAATTTAAACGGAAATTCGAACAAGACCCGCCGGATAATCAAATTGGAGACCTCGCCTTGATAACGCGCCGGCATCGGCACATCGCGCACAACCGCGCCAAGCAAATATAAATTCGCCAGCATGGAAGTTTCAAAGTAATACGAACGGTCAATTCGTTCCAGCGTAAGTTGAGCCAGTGTCTCGGCCCGAATAGCGAGAAAACCGTTCGTCGGATCGAAAATGTTCCAGTAACCGGTCGCGGCCTTGGCAAAGAAGCCGAGTCCCATATTGCCGAGTTGACGAATAAATGGCATCTTCTGCAGGGCAATAAAATCTCGGAAACGATTGCCTTTGGCGTAATCCGCTTTGCCCTCGATCAGCGGCTCAATCAATTCAGGCAAGTGACTGACATCCATCTGTCCGTCGCCGTCAATCTTAACGACAATCTGCGCGCCGAGTTCCAGTGCTTTGCGGAAGCCCGTGACCATCGCGCCGCCCACACCTTGATTGTGATCATGTCGCAATAGGCTGAGTCGCTGGTCGCGTTTAACGAGAGCCGCCACGATATCCGAGGTTAAATCGGGTGAAGCATCATCCACCACGATGATATGGCGAATGTAAGATGGAAGCCCGCGCAAAACGCCAGCGATCTCGCCTTCCACGCGGTAAGCGGGAACGACTGCCGCAATCCTGTATTTTTGAAAATTGACCCGCTCTCTCATCATCAACAATTGTAATCGAACCTTATCCATGCGGCGCGGTTTTGCGTTAGAATATCCACTTAACAAGACAACTTCTCACCTAAGGAAACCATGGCATCCACTGGGGAACGAATTCTCATCGTCGAAAGCGAGCCAGATATTAGCGATTTGGTTGGGCGGCAAGCGCTTCAGCCGTTGGGGTATCAATTGACCTTGACAGGAGATGCTGGCACGGCCATCAAATCAGCGATTCAAAATCCTCCGGATTTGATTCTCGCCAACCTCAATTTGCCAGGCTTGAGCGGCAAGGATTTGATTACCGCTTTGACCTCGCAGGGAATCAACGCGCCGTTGATTGTGATTGCCGAGAAGGGGCAGGAGCAGAGTGTGATCCAAAGTTTTCGCCTCGGCGCGGTGGACGCGATTCTGTGGCCCGCGCGTGATGCCGAAGTCGTACGCGTCGTCGAACGCGCACTTCAGCAGACTCATGAAACGCGCACCCGCATCCAACTGGATCGTCAACTGGAAGTCGCCAATCAGGAACTCCAACACAAAGTGCACGAACTGACCACCATTTTAGCCATAGGCAAAGCAGTGACATCCACCACCAATCCGCGTCGGCTATTCGACCAAATCGTTGAGGGTGCAATGCAAGTCTCAGAAGCTGAAACAAGCTGGCTGATGATCCGCGATGAAAACACCCGCGCCTTTTTACTGACCGCACATCGCAACCTACCCGAAAGCTGGGCAAAGAAAATCAACCAGCCTTTGGATGATGGCATCAGTTCATTGGTTGCCGTTTCAGCAGGTACGCTTGCCATTCATGGCGCACCCCTCGAAAAATTCAAAGTGGCGGCTTTAGGAAAATCTGCGGCAGTTGTACCCATCAAAGTCCAAAGTGAAGTAATAGGCTTGTTGATTGTCGTCCGCAAAGCGGATCGTGAGATCGATAAAGTCGCGCAGTCCCTGCTTGAAGCGGTCGCCGATTACGCATCCATCTCTCTCGTCAATGAGCGGTTGTTCCGCGTTATTCAGAAAAATGTTGAAGCCGCGAGAATAAACGAAAAACGACGCATGGCCATGCTTGAATCGCTACGAGAGTCCATTCGTGAGGAAATGCAGGTCTCTATGTATCCGCTGGAAGCGCTCCTCTCCGGCAAGCCCGGTTCGCTGACCGCCGAGCAGGAACAGGCTCTCCAAACCATTCAAAGTTCTTTGCAACGACTCTCACGTTCTGGCGAAAAAACGGTTGTGCCAGATGCCATGAAAAAAGGAAATGGATGACTGAGCGCGATCTGATTCTATTGGCGTTGGATGACTCTCAAGACTTGCACCTGATGGAGCGCGCTCTACAGGCTGTAGATTATGAAGTCGCAATTACCCATGATAGCGAAGGATTGAAAAAAATCCTGGATAAATCATCGCCAGCTTTATTGCTCATTGCAGAACAATTTTCCGGTAAGAATGGAATCGAAATCGCTGAGGCGGAACTCGAACGCTTTCCAACCCTTCCGATTCTGCTGTTTGCAGAAAAGGATACAACAGGCACGATCAAATCCGTTTTGCAAGCGGGTTTGAGTGGATACCTTTATCCGCCCCTTCACACCGACGATATCGTGAACGCCGTCAACCGAAGTCTGGCGCGCGCCCGGCACCTCGGCGACTGGATTCGCCGTGAGGTCAAACGTACCACTTCGTCTCTCGAAAAACGCGCCCAGATTTCCGAAACCGAACGCGAGAAATTGGAATCAATCATCGCCAACATTGAAGATGGCGTGATTGTTCTGGATGATGGGCACAAAATCCTCTTCACGAATCGCATTGCGCGCGAGACTTTTGGCTTGCCTCCTGATTCAATAGGCAGGCCCATCCTGCATGTGATCCAAAATCCGGACCTTCAGGCATTCCTGCTCCGTTCAACGGAATCCTCCATTAAGTATCACGAATTGAATTTCGATGATGGGCGGATTTTCAATGCACAACAGACTTCCATCCCCCACATGGGCATCAGCATTACATTCCATGATATTACATATCTAAAGAAACTAGACCAGATCAAAAGCGAATTCGTTCACACTGTTTCCCATGATCTGCGTTCTCCATTGACTGCTGTACTAGGTTATGCCGAATTGATTTCGCGTGTGGGACCGCTCACCGATCAACAGCAGGAATTCATAAAGCGGATTCAAATGAGTATACAGAGCATTACCACTCTCATTAATGATCTGCTTGACCTGGGCCGCCTCGAAGCAGGCTTCGATACACGCCGTGAATTGGTTCAACTGGAAAGCGTTCTCCATTATTCTCTGGATACGCTCGGGTCGCTGATCACACAAAAAAAACTTCATCTTGAAACAAATATTGCGCCCAATCTGCCAGCCCTGCGCGCCAACCCCATTCGCATCCGTCAAATGCTGGATAATTTAATCGGGAACGCGATCAAATATACACCCAAAGAAGGAACGATCCGCATCAGCATTCGCACCGAGGATCACCAACTCATCTTTGAAATCAACGACACGGGTCCGGGCATTCCACCGGATGAGCAATCTCGAATCTTTGAAAAGTTCTATCGCGCCAGCAATGTGTTGGATGGCCCGAAAGGCACAGGTCTTGGGCTAGCCATCGTCAAATCCATCGTAGAAAGTCATCAGGGACGCATATGGGTGGAATTGATATTGGATCAGGGAGCCACTTTCATTGTGGTATTGCCTGTGTACGAGCAATAGGATACTTTGAGACAACAGATCAATGGCTAAAAATGCTGCTGCCGGACCTAGGTCCGGCAGCAGCTTTCGCCAAAGGAGGAGACAGTGAGGAGCATCTTGGAGGTGTCTTTGTTCCGTCTCCATATTCATAATACCGCAGGGATGAAAATCGCGGGATTATCAAATGTCATAAATTAATAGTGATAGTATTCACAATATGCCATCTTTAATTCATGCAATTATTTCAGATTGGAAAGAAACTGTCTCATCAATTCAATCGCATTTGTAGAATCTCTATATGCCATCACCTGCAATTGCGGGTGCGGATTTCCACTGATCATTTTCGAGACTTTACGCCCTTCCTGGAACAAACATAGCACAGGTTTACCTTCGTTCAATGCAAGACCAATTTCATATCCAACACCATGCGATGGCACGCTTACTTCCGCGACCAGGGCATTTGCCACACGAATCCAAGTCACATCGCGTTCGTATACTTCACGCGGCGCGACCACCGCTTCCAGCGATAAAACATTTGATTCGGCCAGATGCGCCGTCGGCACCTCGTGACCATCCATAACGAGGGCCGCCGTTAGGTCTTGATAGACGCGTTCAAATTCTCGCCCACCGGTAATGGAGCAGGCAAAATAAATGTTCATTTCCTGGGCAATCGTGAAAGGATGGATTGATCTGAAGTTTTTTCTTCAAGCACCTTACCGCTCACGCGCATACTTTCCAATTCAGTGCTGAAGCCCATAAAGTCATTCACTAGAATGATAAAGTGAGGCGTGCTGTCTTTGAAGAAAAAGGGTGAAAGAAAAAATCGCAATACAGAAAGAGGCAACGGGAATGCATTCAACTCTATCTTGACTGCTGTCATATTTGCTAGCGGTGCGATGATCTCGCGCCTCCAGCCAGAAATACTTCTCGGCGGAAACGTTGCCCCTATGCTGACTGTGGTTGTGCGAAGAATGCGGCGATACGAAATATTCATGCGCAGGAACGGTGTCACCAGCCGCAAGTGATCGCTGAACGGTTGCACATATCCGCTCCTGCGAAAGGACACCATGACCAGCGATGCCAATGTCACAATGCCGCCCAGCCAAGCCATAGTCTGCCAACGCCACGGTTCAGCAAGGCGCATGAATGGGTCTTGATAAAGCGGCCACGCAAGCGATGTCAATGCCAGGCCCAACAGCAGGATGGCTGGCCACCAGCGGTCAATCATGTGTGTATAAATGACGAGCGGATAACGTTTTCCGGCTTTTGCCATAGATCAATCTTCAGCATCAGATGAAATCACGCGCCCGCCTCTTTTCGTGGCCTCTGGTTTGTTGCCGCCGTTTAATTGAGCGCTCAAGTTCCCGATGGCCTGTTCAAGATGTTCGCCGCGCAAACTAAACGTGATGTCGCCGCGCGTTTTCTCAATGATGCCGCGCGCCAAGTCAGTCTGTCGGCGCAGACCGTTAGTGATTGCATCAGGATAATCCATCGTAACCAACACAGAATAGATATCATCCATGATGCCAAGCAAACGTTCCGCTTCCTGCGAATAACCGTGTCGCAAAATATCGAGCGTCCGCCGCCGTAATTCACCTACCACTTCAGCTAAGCCGTTTAAATAAGTAAATCCGGCTACGCCTAATTCTTCTGGAGTAAGCAGGGGTTGATTTCGAAATCAGCGCACAAGTAACATTTGCCTCAACAAACTCTTTCAGCGCATCTTGTGTATAACCCGAATAGAAAAGGTCAGGATATTGCGCAAGGTCGTTTTTCAAACGGTCAGCCAATTCGCGTGCCTCGGACAAATGCTGTTGCATCACATCCGTCTCATCACGATGAACAGCACGAATGGCAAGAGAACAAGCACGCGTTAATTGGCGCGCTTGGGATAAAGCCTGATCACGGGATGCAGTGCGCGCATCGAAACTATGGCGAATCTGCTCGGCAATACTTTCAAGTTTTTGCATAATGATCTTCGGCTTTCAGGCCTTATCTTCTTTTGGAGGCTCAGGCGGCTGGTGCGGGCGAAAGAGATTCTCAGCCAGTGAGGTATTGGTCGGTACGTTAATTTCGCCAAAAGCGGATTTATACCGTGCCAAATTTTCCGCCAATGCGCGCACCAGCAGTTTCGCCGAAAGCGGCGACATCAATACCCGCGCTTTGACGGTGGCTTTGGTATCCCCAGGCAAAATGTGTGCAAAGTCAATTACAATATCAGCGGGAGAATGGGAGATGCGCGCTAGATTAGCGTAGACCACATCAAGCCCAGAGGGAATTTCGAGCGAAGGAGATGCTGGAGGAGTAGGAAGAGACATATTTCTCTCCGATCATGATGAGCGACTCAAACAAGTCGCTCCTTTATAAAATACTAAAACGGAATATCATCTTCAGCAGGAGCAACAGCCATATCGCCTGCATCCGCCGCGGAACCGGCTCCAGAATCGCTATCGCCGCGCGAGGACAAGAAACGAACCGTTCCGGCTGTGACTTCAAATGATGCGCCGGATGTGCCATCTTGTTTCTGCCAAATTCGGGGACCGCCTGTATTCTTGTCTGGCGTGAGTTTTCCTTCTACAAGAACTTTTGAACCTTTCTTGAGGTATTGATTACAGATCTCGGCTTGCTTACCCCAAGCTGAAACACGGAACCAAATTGTTTCGTTAACCTGTTCGCCGTTACTGGATGTATATTTACGACTTGTAGCAACCGAGAATGATGTCACAGCTTGCCCTGAAGGTGTGTAACGCATTTCAGGATCTTTACCGAGGTTGCCAACAATGATGATAGTGTGGAACATGGGAATCTCCTTGTGGGTATAGGGAACGCCGCAGTCGCGGCGTTGACGATTTATATTTCAATTGTACACTTGTTGCTGATAGTTGCGAGGAGATTGAAAAGAAGCCGTCATCTTTTCGGATGACGGCTTCTTTATAAATTTTGATATTGACTAATCAGTGGCGGCGAAACTGTCTTTATGCTTCATTCGGCTGAGGACGGGCGGCTGTCAAGAATCCAACAAACATCAGGATGACCGCAATCAACTCACCGACATACAAGTATTGTCCATAACCGAGATGAGTCAATTCACTGGCAGAGGCTACCGACAAAGCGCCGGCAGCAATCAAAACGTTGCCAATTACCCGATTGGGCAGAACACGCTTGCGCCAGAACAAGAACGCCGAATAGAGCGCTCCGCCGACCAACAGAACAAGTCCAACCGTTCCAAAAATAATGGTCGGGATAAGAATAAGATTGAAAGAAGCTGGGGGAATAATTGCCTTATACTGCTCGCTGATCGGCGTTCCCAAATGGAAACCGCTATCATTGATCGGAATGGATAGCATCAGAGCCGCACTCGCGAACTCGCTAAAATCAAAATGCCACTCACAATGTGGACCCAGCGCCGCCTGACCAATAAATAGAGCGTACCTTGACCAATCCATGCTGGATTCAAAATCGCACCGAACAGATACCACATCACGAATACCGCTCGAACTCCAAGCCAGAGAAAGATAGACCTCCGCAAAGCTACCCAATCCAAACATAGCAAGGCCGATGCCCCAAAACAAGAAGTGCGGAGCACGGCGCACAAAGTAACGTTGAAAGACGTAAATAGTGAAACCCAGCATGATCACTGTTGAGATGAACGGAAGAATTTGAATAATGGACATGATGCTCTCCTATCAGGAAGAATTAGAAATGGATGATGCCTAGCAATACAGCGGCCGCGAACAAGATCAATGCAACAGTCAGTATCCCCATCAGAATCAAAAGTACAGGGATAACCTTTTCAAACATCAAGGAATTCTTTAGCATATGCGATTTTTTATTGGTCTGCAAATCGTCCGGCATGTTTACCTAACCCAGTCAAGTTTATATATCTCATATTTTGTATTAGATATGCAAACGGGTCAACGTAAGTTTCAGTAGGTTTACATTAATTTTTGAATAGAATCTCTCATCTTGAATTATTGTCCTGTGTTGAGTTTCTGATTTATACTTTCTGTATATCTTATAAGGAGAATTGGATGTCACGGACACATCATACTGAAAAATACATTACCACAGCACCTGCCTTGGGCGTTGAACGCCGGATGGGAAAATAATCCGAAAATGCAGAACGCTGTAAAACATAATCGTTGGGTCGTCATCAGCGCGGCCGTCCTGATTTTATTGGCATCCCTTTCCTGTCAAATTCTAAACACTCCATCGCTAGGCTTCGTTCCCAATGCGATGCCCAGAGGGCGCATGGGAGTTTTTTATTTTGTGATCATAAAAATTACAAACAACCAAACACCCGCGGGTGAGTTCTCAATTTCTCAGGGAAATCTTCCGAAAGGGTTGGTGTTGCAAAGGCTCACCGGCCAAGATTCGGTCTTGATTTCAGGGGTTCCGCAGGAATCAGGCGCATTCCACTTCGTACTTAGTGTATGGTGCTATGGCACCAATCATTCAGGACAAACTGGGACAAAAGACTACGTCCTCCCAATCAACCCATGATGATTTCAGCTCAATACATATCTCATGATTCATTGTCTTGTCATCTTGGAGAAGTAAAATCAAATCATTAGTGGACAAAGCCTCTCCTCCTCAAACAGACCTCCGAAGAATTTACTTCGGAGGTCTTAAATCCCTTAGAGAGTGTTTCTTAAATCAGGTTGCGACCATTTTCAGCATGCGACGAACGCTGGCAATATAAACCATCGGTTCGCTGGATGAAACGGTATGCTCAAAGTCGCGAGATAGACGGCGATAACGACCCAACCAACCAAAGGTGCGTTCCACCACCCAACGCCGAGGCAGGATGTGAAATCCTTTTATAGCATCAGAACGTTTTACGATTTCCAGAACCCAACCGAATTGCTGGCGAATAGCCTTCACGATTGAAACATAAGCACCGTCAGCCCAGATCAGCTTCAAGCGACACCAACGATTATGAACGCTGCCTTTAATGAGCTCAAACAATTTTTGTAAAGTTTGGTAGCCACCCACAGCATCTTGAACACTTGCGCTATGCACCACCACCAACAAGACCAGTCCCAAAACGTCAACTACCAAGTGCCGTTTGCGCCCCGGCGTCTGCTTATGCACATCCACCCCGCGTGCTTCACCTCCTTCCGATGTTTTGGCACTTTGGCTATCAATGACCGCAGCACTCGGCTGGGGATTTCGCCCGGCTTTCTGACGCACTTGCATAACCAGGGCTTTATTGAGCGCCACCCACAGTCCATTCCGTTTCCAACGCCAATAATAGCCATAAACAGTCGGCCAAGGCGGAAAATCGGTCGGCAACATGCACCATTGGCAACCCGTGCGGTTCACATACAAGATCGCATTCAGGATCTGCCACATTTCCCATTTGCGAGGTCAACCCCGTTGATAGGTCGGAAAGAATTCCATTATTAACTGCCATTCGGTATACTTTAGGTCGGTCGGGTAAGTTTGGTCGAATTTAGCCATTCTCCAATCTTATCCGACCCTTTAAGAAACACTGTCTTAGAATTCAAGACCCGATTTTCATAAGTTTATAAGGTTTGGGTGATATATTTCCTGAAACTTTCACCAAAGAAGGAGATTTATGGATACCCCCAAACGTTATCACCCCCTATTAGTAACATTGCACTGGTTGGTTGCTCTGCTTGTCTTCACCGATTTGTATATCGGATACTTTTACATACGTCCGATAATGATGCGGGGCAGAGGCGGCGTGCCCAGCACGGATCTGATCTTGAAGATCCACATGGCGGCTGGGCTTCTCATTCTGGCATTGATCGTAATCCGCTTCATTGTTCGGCTTTCGAACTCGCAAACCTGCGCCCGCCAACGCGGGTCTCAAAATCCTGAATTGGATCGCCAGGCCCGTTCACTACGCCTTGTATTTCTTCGTGTTTGTAATGACGATTGTCGGATTACTACTTTCTTTGCAGACCAATCGCTTACAGGTGGCTTTTCTCGGGGCCACGAGCGGACCGGGTAGCGGTTTTCCTCGTCCCAGCTTGGGCACGCCCGGTGCCTTTCCTCAGCCCGGACCGGGTACACCCTCTCCTAATTTCAATGGCGCGCCCGGCTCTCCTGCAGCTCCAGGATTTCCTCCTAGCTCCTCTCCCGGAGGAAGCCGACGCGGCGGTTTCAGCCTGCTAATACTTCATCTCTATATATCGGTGATTCTGCTCGCTTTGCTGGCGCTGCATATACTGGCCGCGTGTTATCACCAATTCATTCGGAAAGATCATCTGCTCAGTAGAATGTGGTACGGAAAAGCCTGAAAAGTTTTCAGATCAAAGAGTGCGCAGGAAATTCCTGCGCACTCTCTTTTTATAAATTGTGAGCCACTCTATATAATGAATATCTCCCTATTTCCTTATTTGACGTTGTTCATTCATTTAGGAGTGGCTGTTGGTTTGGGTGTGGACGTTGGTTTAGGAGTGGATGTTGGTGGTTTTGGCCTAGGCGTCTTGCTGGAAGTAGGAGTGGGTGTTGGTGGTTTTGGCCTAGGCGTATTACTGGGAGTCAGAGTATAGGATGGGGTCATTGTTGCTCCATAGGTAGCCGTTGCATCCTCGTTGACATTAATCACGACATCAATCGTCTCCCCAAACACTTCACCGAAATCGTTGGCTAAACGCCACCGACCGGTATAATTTCCGGCGGTGGTTGGGGCAGTCAATATCACCGATGCTTCCGCTTGCTGCTCGGGAGTAACCGAGGCGCCAATGCTTGTGTTCGTTCCGCCCATCTGATTGCCGCTAACAAAAGTTAGAGTGTAACTGATATCCCATGTGCATGAGCCGGTATTTTGGAGCATCCATGTTTTGACAAAAGTCTGCCCCGGGGCTTCGACCGTGTGATTGGGAATGGTCACATCTGAAATATAGCTGGCGTCATCACAGGAGGTCTCGCTAAGCGTGGCGGTGTCAGAAACAGATGTTGGCGTAAACAGTAAAAAAATAAAAGTCGGCGTAACAGTGGACGTGTTTATAGGAGTCTGGGTTGGAAAAGGTGTCAAGGTAAGCGTCAGCGTTGGAGGAATGAGGGCGGCCGTTTGCGTGGCAGCCGCGCCCGCTGTTTGAACAACCATCAAATGGATTGCGCCCGGAATAAGAGTTGGAATCTGCTGAGGCGACATAAATGTTGATATGTCACAACCCATCAGCAAGAGAACAGAGGCGAGGATTATTTGCAAAGCGCGCCGTGAATTCGATTTCATACGCGTTTCTCCTCAAATCGTTCGTCACTGTGTTATTTCACAGTGAACGCAAGAGTGCGAAGGAAATTCCTTCGTACTCTTTTTATAAAATGTGAACCGCTCTATGTAATGAATAATTTCTCTTCGTCCTTGTTTGAAGCCGTTCATTTGGGAGTGGATGTTGGTTTGGGTGTGGACGTTGGTTTAGGAGTGGATGTTGGTTTGGGTGTGGACGTTGGTTTGGGTGTGGAGGTTGGCTTAGGAGTGGCTGTTGGTTTAGGTGTATTGCTGGGAGTAGGCGTGTTGCTGGGAGTGGGTGTATTGCCGGTAGTAGGTGTATAGGCTGGGGTTTCTGTATCGGCTGGGGTTATGGTATCTTCGTATGTAGCCGTTGCTTCGTACGTAGCCGTTGCATTCTCGTTGACATCAATGATCACATACACGGTCACTCCGAACGCTTCACCGGAGTCATTGGCTAAACGCCAGTAACCGGTATATTCCCCAGTAGTGGTTGGGGCAGTCAACGTCACCGATAATTGCACTTGCTGGCCTGGGGTAACCGAGGCGCCGACATTTGTGTTCGTTCCGCCCATCTGGTCGCCGCTGACAAAGGTCAGAGTGTAACTGGTATTCCATGTGCAGGTGCCGGTATTTTGGAGCGCCCATGTTTTTACAAAAGTCTGGCCCGGATTCTCGACCGTGTGATCGGGAATGGTTACATCTGAAATATAGCTTGCGCCGTCACATCCGCTGGAAAGTACCACATACGTAGTTGATGTTGGCGAGGAAAACGCTATCGAGGGAAAATTCGTCGGAGAGGAAATGTCGGAGGGCGTATCCGTCGGAATCAATGTTGCGGTTTGTTCAAGCGCGGGTTGCGCGCTGGACGCATCCTGAACTGCAATCGTCTGGGCGGCAGAGGTATAAATGGCAGAGAGTGTGTCTGTTGCGTTTGCTGAAGAGGATGAACCACAGGCGCTCAATAAAATAGCCAAGAATAAGATGGCCCCGAGGAGAACTTTTTTTGGATGATTTATGGACTTTATTCCTTCCATTGATTTACTTGATCGAATCAATTCTATACTACTGAACCATAATGAAAGAGTTGTGAAGTTGTGATGCTGAAATTATGTCAAATACATAGTGATATTATATAATTCCTCCACTTAGGATGTTTCTATCACAAGCTTTATTCCGATTTCATTTGAGCATTAAGCGAGCCGCACGTCTTCCAATCTCCACAGCAAAATTTGTGCCGCGATCCCACGGATAGACTTGGCTCATTGAGGCGAAATACAATCCCTCAATCGGTGTATGAATGGACGGAATATTCTTTGAATGATTCACAAGCGGCACAGGCTGAGCATAATTCGTCTTGAATACCCAAAACTTCTTGACCCAATCCTGATCGAACGCAGGATTGAATTTTTTAAGCGCAGGCAAAAAATGTTCCAGTAGTTCCCCATCATTCATGGAAAAATATTCGTGGCCCTCTTCAAGGTAATCACCCGCGTAAACAATGTGATCGCCGCCAAAATTTTTGGACGATACAAAATTCGTATGTTCCACCAACGCCAAAAACGGATAGCCTTCTTCCTTGGGTAAGTTGAACCAATAATAACCTTGCTCCGAAAGTTGTTGCTTAAGGGATAGCACCATCACGACCGCGCCCATAGATTTCAAATTCAATAAGCCGCGCAAATAATTTTCTGGAAGATCAGGACACAGCTTTGCCATGAGATTCGGCGACGTAGTGACCAACACCTTATCGAATGATTCTTTCTCGCCCGCATCAATCACCAGACCTTTGTTCGGCTCCCGCTTAATGGACTTCACTTGCGTCTTCAACTGGATCTCGACTCCCGACGCCCGAAGCTTATTCGCAAACATATCCGCAAATCGTTGAAAGCCGCCTTGAAATGTGCCCAGCCGCGTCGTTCGTGCTTTGATGCGCGCCCACATCCACGCCATATTGACATCTTGATAATACGGCCCAAACTTCCCAATCAACAATGGCTTCCACATTTTTTCGTAAACGTTTTTTCCTGCCCATTTCAGCATCCATGAGTTGGCGGTCACTTTTTCAAGAGACTTCCAATTATTGGTTAGACGGAGAAATAATCCAACGAAACCAAAACGAATTTTGTCCATACCCCAGCCCAGTCCGGGGAACAAAGCCATTTTGAGGATGGAGTCAAAAGGATAGAATTGACCATTGTGGTACATCACTGTCAATGGCCGCGGAAAAAGAACTTGATCTTCCCAATCCAATTCATGGATCAGATCAAGCATGGGTTTGTCTGTTTGAAACCAGTGATGATAAAACTTTTCGACCGACCAATCCCAATGCGGCTCTTTGAATCCGCTTGCCAGCCCGCCGACATAATCAGCAGATTCAAATATCGTAATTTGATGTCCGGCTTTTTGAAGGTCGAAGGCAGCGGCCATGCCGCCAAATCCTGCGCCGATAATTGCAATCTTCATTCAATCAATATCCTTTGCAGGGACACAGCGATATGCTCCTATGTATTAGTCTCTGTTTCTGTGCGAAGTGAATCGCTCCACTTGATTCCCTCGCGCGTCAAAAAATACGCGCCCAATAATGTGATCGGCAGCCAAAGCGCAACATGCAAAACAAGCGTGTATCCTGCTGCAGTGGCTTGATTGACGCCATAAGCCGTCAACACGGCAATACCCGGCGCATCAAATGTGCCAATATACCCCGGTGCGGATGGAATGGTCGTTGCGAGATTTACAATGCCGTTCATCAGCATCAGCGCGAAAAACGAAACACTGAAATTGAAGGCGTGCATCACCAGCCAATATTTGCTGGTTTCAAGCAGCCAAATGACCAGAGACGTGAGGAATACCATTAGGATGTTGAACGGAGACCGCAGAGAAGCCAAGCCATCGAGAAATTTATGCATTAACGCTGCTGGTCTGCTGACGAATGCGTTGAGGCAATAAACGATCAATGAACCATTGACCAACTTTGATCGTTATCTGTGGGAACATCGCCGCCAGCAAAAAGAGGATCAACGCGCCGAAGAAAAATCCGGTACCGATCACTGCGACTTGTTGTATATTGCCAACAAAACCTGATTGCCCGGTCAGTTTTGCAAGTTCGGGTAAATTGACGAAGACAAATGCCAGCATCACTACACCGTCGAAGATGCGCTCCACAATAATTGTCGCGAGGGAAGCGGAAATGGATACATCTTCTTTTCGCTTCAAGATTACCGCGCGCAAAACTTCACCAGCGTGTGCTGGATAAATATTGTTGCCCATATATCCAATGGTTGTAATTGGGAACATGGTTTTCGTCGGGATTTTTTTAACCGGTCCAAGCAGATAATGCCATCGCCATGCCCGCGCCCAAACCGCGACAAAATAAACCGCGATTCCGGGTATCAGCCACCAATAGTTTGCATCTTGCACTACATTCCAGAATTGATTTAGCTGCAAGCCGCGTAATGCCAGCCAGATAAAAACAACACTAATCAGAACTCCAAGCCATAATTGCCATTTTTTCATAGGATGATTTTACCAGAGTAAAATTATCCCAAGTTGATAATTCCAAGAGGAAAACTGCGAACGAGTTATAATCTCCGTTACTTAACCATGACAAAAACAATCTATCGTTTCATCTTGATGTTTCTTGCGGCTGGCATGCTTTCTTCGTGCATCCCGTTTTTTTCAAAAGACAAGCGTCCCAATTTCATCGTCATCATTTCCGATGATCAGAGTCATGACAGTATGCAATTTATGCCAGAAACGAAGGCTTTGATTTTTCGATCAGGGCGTTACCTTTGCACAAGGATTTGACACAACGCCGCTATGCTGTCCGAGTTCGCGCCAGTATTTTCACCGGCATGTACGCTCATAACGATGGCGTGAAAACGAATGAGGACAAACTTAACAATAAATACCAAACCGTGATCATGGCTCTCCATAATAATGGATATTACACAGGTCTTGTAGGGAAATACCTGAACAGTTGGCTCGGTGAGCCCAGACCGGAATTTGATTCCTGGGTTTCGTGGCCCGGTAGTGTTGCCTCATATCAGGATCCCAATATCAATGTAAATGGGACGTGGGGCGTTCATCCCGGTTACATTACCGATGTTGAGAATGACTATGTGATGCAATTTTTGGATCAAGCATCTAAACAGAACAAACCATTCCTGCTGATTTACGCCGCCCGCGCGCCGCACGCACCCGCGACTCCCTCGCCGGAGGACAAAAACCTTTTGCAGAATTTGCCGCCGTATCGTCCGCCCAGCTTCGATGAAGCTGATGTCTCAAACAAGCCCAGCGCCATTTCCAGCATCCCCTTGATGTCGCCGAAAGCGATTGCCAACAACGATGACTTCCGCCGCCGACAACTCCTGACCTTAATATCTCTAGATAATAATGTCGGGAACATCGTTACCAAACTCCAGCAGATGGGTCAGCTCGATAACACTGCCATCTTTTACATTTCCGATAACGGCCTCCATTGGGGTGAACACCGCCTGTCCGCAGACAAGGCATCTGAATACGAAGAATCGGTACGCGTTCCATTTGCCATGCGATATCCTCCACTGGTTTCAAAGCCATATGTTGAGAACCGTCTAGTCGGCAACATTGACATTGCTCCAACGATCTACGATCTCGCAGGCATTCCGATTCCCGCAAACGTGGACGGACTATCGTTTGTAAAACTAATGAATGGCGGGCCGTGGCGGGATAACATTCTGATCGAAGGATGGCCGGAGCGCGGGTATTGGACAGGCATACGCACCGATCATTTTGTTTATATCGAAACGGAAGGCGATATGTCCGAGTTCTATGATTTGCAAACCGATCCGTTCGAGCTGAACAATTTAATCAACGATCCCCAATATCAAACCATGATCACAGGTTTAAAGACAAAGCTCGAAGCAGAAAAACAACCTCGTTCCCCTTGATAACTATGAACCTTAACGAATCCGCTCCAGACTTTGAACTGCCCGATCTCGGCGGCAAACTTCATCGTCTGAGCGATGCTCGCGGCAAGATTGTCATCGTAAACTTTTGGTCGTGCGAATGTCCACATTGCGAACGCACCGACCACGCGTTAATGGCAATTTCCGCGCAATGGGTGGAGAATGTTGTTATGATATCCATCGCATCAAATCGAAACGAATCAATTCAAAGTATCGAAGGCGCCTCCGAAGGCACGCCGCTTGCCCATCGTCCTGATAGACGCGGATCACTACGTCGCAGATTTATATGACGCACAGACCACGCCGCATGTCTTCGTGATTGACCGGGATGGAATCCTGCGTTATCGCGGCGCGGTGGACGATGTCACGTTTCGCCAAAGGAAACCCACCCGCTTCTTTCTGGACAAGGCAGTGGAGGCCTTGCTCGAAGGGCATTTGCCCGTGCTGACACAAACTCCAGCTTACGGCTGTACCATCGTGCGTGAAATCTAATTTCTGGATTTCCGTGGGCGGGATAACTTACCAATTTATCCAAGAAGCAGTAGAATCCAATCGTGATTGAGACAGAACGACTCACTGCATTTCTAAAAAAGATTCACCTCTTCAACGGCTTAAGCGATGAACAGCTTGGAATGGTGGCGTCGCAATTTACAGATGAAAGTCAGGAGGCTGGGAAAATTGTTTTCGAAGAAGGAATGCAGGGCGATACCTTCTATTTGATTTTTAGCGGAAGGGCGGTTGTATTCCGAAAACCGAAGAAGGGAAACGAACAGAACGAAAAGCCACTCGCGATCTTGGTTGCAGGAGATTACTTTGGCGAAGAAGCCCTGCTGACCAACCAAAGACGAAGCGCATCTGTCCGCATTCAGGAAGACGCAATACTTTTGAGTTTGCCGCGCGCGAAGTTCATCGCGCTTCTGAAGAAGATTCCTCAACTGAAACCAAATTTTGAGAATCTCGGTGGAAAGCCGGAAGTTATCCCGCCGCTTGCAATTCAAGTGGGTGCGCTCCGACGAGGTCATCTATTTTCTGGCGCGCAAACACATCATTCTTTTGATTCAAGCCGCGCTTGGCCCCATTGGGTTTCTACTAATTCCCGCAATCCTGATTATCGGATTTCTGTTTTTCCACCTTTTCCTTCTACTATGGATAGCGCTGATTATCATATTGATCATTACCGGTCTCTTGGTGGGGGAGTGGGTGGATTGGGGAAATGATTATTACATCGTGACCAACCAGCGCGTGGTCTGGCTTGAAAAAGTGGTCGGCATCTATGACAGCCGACAGGAATTGCCTCTCCCCACTGTGCTTTCCGTCAGCACAGAGACCGAACCCCTGGGCCGTTCACTGGATTATGGAAACGTCATCATCCGTACATTTGTAGGGCGCATCGTCTTTCATCATGTGGCTCATCCTTATCAGGTGGAAGCATTGATAAAAGAACATCAAGGTCGCGCTAAAGAAGGCTCGCGTCGCATGGAAGTGGATGCGATGAAGAAGGCGCTGGTCACACGCATGAATCCGAGCCCGGAACCTCCTCCTTCGCCGCCAGATCAGTCTGCATCAAATGCAAAAAAGAAAAAGTCGTCTGCGCCGCACGAGGGAGCATTCGCGAACTTCTTCAAAATGCGGTTTGAAGATAAAGAGATCATTACCTATCGCAAACATTGGTTTGTATTGGTGGAGCATATTTGGATACCTTCCACTTTATTTGTGGTTATATTGGCTTTACTGGCAGGAGGAATTTATTACTTGTTTTTCACGCCGGCCTCAACAATTCCTATCATTGGTCTCGAACGGGATACCTTTTTCGGTACTATGTTTTTCGCATTTCTCGCTGTGCTTGGCTGGTGGATTTATCAATATGTGGATTGGAGCAACGATATCTATCAGGTCACACCCGATCAAATATTGGACATTGATCGAAAGCCGCTGGGGAGAGAACAGCGCACCGCCGCCCAACTGGAAAATATATTGGCTACCGATTATGAACGCTATGGCATTCTGGGAATATTCTTCAATTATGGCACAGTTCATATCACGGTGGGAGGCAACAAGATGGCTTTCAAGGATGTGTTCGATCCTCCATCAGTACAACAGGATATTGACCGCCGCAGGATGGCGCGCAACGCCGGGAAAGAGGAATCCAGAGTCAAAGCGGAACGCGAGCGGCTGGCGGATTGGTTTCTGGCTTACAATCAGATCACCAAACCCGAGGACGATAAAACAAACAAGTCCGACCAAAAGTAAAACCGGAATATTTCACTTTAGAGGCATCACATCATGGCATTACGTACGATAGTTACTCTTCCAGAGCCGGTGCTATATCGCAAAGCGCGGCCCGTTACCAGATTTGACAAAAACCTGCAAACTCTCATTGACGATATGATTGACACGATGCGCGACGCGCCCGGGGTCGGACTAGCCGCGCCGCAAGTGGGAATCTCTGAACGATTAATCATTGTCGAATATGCCGAGCCCATCACCCCAACCCCTCTCCCTGAGGAAGATGCGCAACGGGTGATGGATAACGAAGAAGAGAAAGTAGTAAAGCCAAAGCTTTACGTCGTGATTAATCCTGAGATCGTAAAAGTGTCCGAAGAAACAGTATCGGGCGTGGAAGGCTGTCTTTCGATTCCCGGTTTAGTCGGAGAGGTCGAACGATTCTCTGAGATTCAAATCAAAGGTCTGAACCGACGTGGCCAACCGATGAAGGTCAAAGCGAAAGGGTGGCTGGCGCGCATCTTCCAGCATGAGATTGATCATATCAATGGCGTGGTGTTTACACAGCGCGCCACCAAAGTTTGGAAACCGGAAACAGAAGAAGAAGAACAAGATAAAGTCTAGTGAGAGCCATTCATCTGTTAACTGTAAAAGATTTGCCGCGGCGCGGTGAAATAAAACCATGCACATCAAACATCTTTCTCTCACCAACTTTCGCAACTTCGCCCGCCTCGACCTTGACTTGCCGCGGCGCGTGATCTTGCTTGTCGGGGATAACGCACAAGGCAAGACCAGCATTCTCGAAGCAATTTATTTTCTAGCATCGTTCACATCGTTTCAAACCAACACCGACCGTCAAATGGTCAATTTCGTTGAAGCGAAAAATTCGTTGGCGGTTGCGCGTCTTGTTGCAGAGTATGAACGCAATAAAAAGAAACATAAACTCGAAGCGCGTTTGATCCTCGAACCAACCGGCATCAATGGTCAACGCCTTCGCAAAGAAGTTCTGCTCGATGGCGTGAAGAAACAGATGAACGACATCATCGGCCACTTCAACGCGGTCATCTTCGTGCCGCAGATGTCGGGCATCATCGAAGATGGTCCCGAGGAACGCCGACGTTATCTAAATCTTGCGTTGGCGCAAACTGTCCCGGCCTATGCAAGTGTATTGAGTGATTACAATCAGGCGCTCAGTCAGCGCAACGCGTTGTTGAAAATGTTGAGCGAAAACGGCGGCAACGGTGATCAACTTGAAGTCTGGGATGAAACGCTGACGCGTCTCGGCGCGCAAATTATTCAGTGGCGCATCGAAGCCGTCCAGCAGATCGAACGACTCGCAACACGGGTTCATCATGAGTTGACTCACGGCAAAGAAGTTTTGCGTTTGAATTATCAACCCGCGTATGATCCGTTACCGCCGATCAGCATGAAGTTGACGACGGACACGGATCGCTCCGCCCTCAAAGCGGATGAAATCCAAAATGGATTTTTATCGCGGCTGAAAGAGCTTCGCTCCGAGGAGATCGCGCGCGGCGTGACCACTATCGGTCCGCATCGTGATGAGTTGCGATTCCTCGCCAACGGCATTGACCTCAGCGATTACGGCTCGCGCGGACAAATCCGGACGACATTGCTGGCGTTGAAACTTGCCGAGGTGAATTGGATGAAGGAACGCACCGGCGAATGGCCCGTGATTTTATTGGACGAAGTGATGGCTGAACTTGATTTACAACGCCGCGCAGATTTGCTAAACTATGTGAGCGATGCAGAACAAGTATTGTTCACTGCCACGGATGAGCATATGTTCACTTTAGAATTTGTTGAGAAAGCGGAAGTGTGGAAAGTGCTGGATGGAAACATTCAGAAATAATATGTCATTGCGAGGCGTGCTTTCGAGCACAGCAAGACGCCGTGCCAATCTCGTTCTTCGTTCTTTATAAAATTGTTTATTTGATGGTTAGTTGAGATTGCCACGCTCGCTTTCGCTCGCTCGCAATGACAACATAAAAGGAAAGGATAAACCATGACCGTCAAACATGCTGTGGATGTCGAAGCCAACGATGTCTTGAATGCCAAAGACACCAAGATTCAAGTTTTGATTTCGTCCAAAGAGGGACCGAACTTCGCCCTGCGAAAATTCTCGATGCAAAAAGGCGGAGGCATGCCGCGCCACACAAACACCGTCGAGCACGAGCAATACGTTTTACGCGGACAAGCTACTATTACCATCGGCGAAGACACGTATCACGTCAAAACCGGCGATGTGGTTTTCATTCCCGAAGGCGTGATCCATTCGTATCAAAACACAGGCAAAGAGCCGTTTGAGTTCTTGTGCATCATTCCCAACAAGGAAGATAAGATCACGGTTGTGGATGCGAGTTGCTAAACAGATAATAATCTCCCTCAACTCAAGGATGTAGGATATGAAAAATGTATCTAATCATTGTCCAACTTGTGATCACGTATTGAATCTCAATTATCATTTTTGCCAACACTGTTTGTCAGCTTTCATCGATTTGAGCCTAATGGGACCTGACGAACGAGCTATATATTTCAGCGGTTTATATCACTGGTATGGAATACATAATAGCGTTTCATTAGAAAAAGATTCTCCAATTAAATCTTAAGACGTGCAATCGTTGCAATCAAGGATCGTTTGACACTGATAGAGTCTGCAACGTATGCGGATATATCGCAATTCAAACTGTTGAGCTTAAAAACGTTTCGCCCCTGATTTTGGAGCGCGCTGTAAATAAAAAGCGGAGCTTCCTAATGAGACCAGACACAACTATGAATGACTATGGTGTTGAAGACTTCACTAACCAAGAAGAAGTTTCTCTGGGATATTCTAAGAAATTGCAGCATTACACCAATTTATTGAACGGGTTACGACAGCAACTGTTAAATCGGTTTGATGAAGTGGCAAAGGGAGGAAAAAATTTAGACAACGTTATTGATGATTTTATTCTTGAATACCATGACAATCAGACTCTCGCACCGCCTAAAATGAAATTGCATCAATCCACATCCAAGCGTGCTTCTCGGGAACTTTCAAACCATAGTTCGATTCAAAATTGGTTTTATTTTCCAGCTCTAATTAGCTTTATCATCTATTGTATAGTCTCTCCCTATCTTGGATTCACGATAGCTCTTTTGTTATGGCTGGTTTTATTTTGTATCTTTATTGGCATTTTATTGTCGTGGTACCAACGATTTATAGAGTTCTGGTATATTTTCGTTAGGCTGATGACTACTATATTTATATCTGGCTTAGCACTTTTGGGAATTGCAACATGGTATATGAAATTCAATTGGTTAATAGTACTTGGCGGATTATTTTTAGTCAGTATTGCTTCAATTATATTGCCCCTTTTTTTACAATGGCTTGCTACTCGTTCGTAATTAGAAGGACACATGAAAAAAATCAACCTCGCTTCAATCATCCTTCATTCCCTCAGGGAGAAATCATGAACTTGAATATTCGCCGCGCCACATCCGCAGACCGAACCGAATGGCTGAGAATGCGTCACGCGTTGTGGTCGGAAGACGATATAGAAACGCTGGAATATGATATGGAACGTCTGCTCGCTGATCCGCTGACGCCGGTCTTTGTCGTGGAACGAGCGGATGGCAAACTCGGCGCCTTTATCGAAACCGGCACGCGCAAATACGCCGACGGGGCTCTCAGCAGTCCCGTGGGTTACATCGAGGGCTGGTACGTGGATGAAGATTTGCGCAGTCAGGGCATTGGCAAGGCGCTGATGCAGACCGCGGAAGATTGGGCGCGTAGCATCGGCATCACCGAGATGGCGTCCGACACGTGGCTGGATAACGAGATCAGCATCAAGGCGCATCTTTCTGCGGGATATGAGGAAGTCGAGCGCCTCGTTCATTTTTTGAAAACGCTATAATAGTGTATGCAACGATGGCTCATCCTTCTTTTTCTGACTTTATCTGCCTGCACTCAAACATCAATACAAACTACGGAGGTTGCAATGACTCTATCCATCACCAGTCCTGCTTTTAAAAATGGCTCATCCATTCCTGCCATGTACACCTGCATCAGCAAGGACATCTCTCCAGCCCTCGCGTGGAGCGGTCAACCGGCGGCGACAAAATCATTTGCGCTCATCATGGATGATCCCGACGCGCCCGGCGGCACCTGGGTGCACTGGGTGATCTATAACATACCCCCTTCCGCGCGCGGACTTCAAGAGGCCGCGCCTACCAAAGTTCAACTCGCCGATGGAAGTTTGAACGGCGTCAACAGTTGGGGCAACCTGGGTTACGGTGGTCCGTGCCCGCCTAGCGGAACACATCGCTACTTCTTCAAACTTTATGCACTGGATACGATGCTCGATCTTTCCTCAGGAGCGAATAAACAGAAGTTGCTCTCTGCCATGCAGGATCATATTCTGGCGCAAGGTGAACTCATGGGCACGTTCAGCAAATAAACATCATGACAATCATTGGCGAAATCGCCGGCCTGCTGACCTCGCTTTTCTTTGCCGTGAATGCAGTCGTTGTAACCAAAGCCGGTCAAAAGGTCGGCTCATCGTTGATCATCAATCGGACGCGCGTTGTCTTTGCATTGCTTTATCTCGTCATCTTAAACTTCATTTTATATCGTCAGGCTTTGCCACTCCAAGCCGGGACTCAACACTGGACTTGGCTTTCGCTTTCGGGCGTCATCGGGCTGGCATTGGGAGACGCGTTTCTTTTTCAAGCTTATCTGATGGTCGGTGCGCGGCTCGGGACTTTGCTGCTGAGTCTCTCCACTATTTTTGGTGCGTTGGAAGCGTGGATATTCTTTGGCGAATCTTTGAGCCTCATAGAAATCATCGGCATTGCGTTGACGTTGGGCGGCATCATCTGGGTCATCCTCGAACAAGGCAATAACAAATCCCAAACTATTCGCCCATCTGCATTAGGGATATTATGCGGAGTCCTTGCCGCCATCGGTCAGGCTACCGGATTGGTTTTTTCCAAACAAGGCATGATGGATAATTTCTCGCCGATCAGCGGGAATGTGATCCGCATGTTGGCGGCGGTTATCGCGTTGTGGCTGATTACTTTCATGCAAAGAGAAGCCGGAAAGACGATTCAAACTCTTAAAGAAAATCCAAGCGCGCTTCAACTGCTGGCGCTTGCCGCGCTGATCGGACCGGTGATTGGAGTTACGTTATCGTTGTTGGCGGTTCAAAACACAGCCGTCGGTATCGCCAGCGTGCTGACATCTCTTTCGCCGATCTTCATGCTTCCCATCAGTTATTTTTATTTCAAAGAGCACTTGGGCTGGCAAGCCATCGCCGGGACCGTTTTGGCAATGATCGGTGTTTCGATTCTCTTTCTGTTTTGAAGCGATCAAACTTCTTCCGCCAACGAGAAAGCCGATTCCAAGAAGTATAATCAAAGTCTATGACTGTGCTTAACGGAAAGCATATCCTGCTTGGCGTGACCGGTTCCATCGCGGCATTCAAGGGCGCTGATTTGGCTTCCCAGCTCACACAACTCGGCGCGCAAGTGGATGTTATTCTGACTCCCGCCGCGGAAAAATTCATCACGCCGCTCACGTTTCAATCCGTCACCGGGCGGCGTGCCTACGCCGATGCGGATTTGTGGGGCGGCGAAGCGCACATCCTGCATATCGGTTTGGCACATCAAGCGGATCTGTTCGTCATTGCACCGTGCACAGCCAACACAATTTCCAAGTTGGCATACGGTGCGGCGGATAATTTACTTACGATTACTGCTCTCGCAGCGCGTTGTCCAGTCCTAATCGCGCCCGCGATGGATGGCGGCATGTTCGACGCAACGGTCACACAAAATAATCTTCGCATCTTAACCGAGCGCGGCGCGACCATCGCTGGGCCCGCTGAAGGACGTTTCGCATCTGGACTCATTGGCAAAGGACGTTTACTCGAACCTGCCGAACTCATCGGCCACATTCGCCTCGCGCTCGGACGAAATGGCTCACTCGTCGATAAAAAAGTTGTTGTCACCGCCGGGGGAACACAGGAACCTCTCGATCCCGTGAGGGTATTAACCAACAAATCTTCTGGCAGGCAAGGATATGCGTTGGCACAGGCCGCGATTGATTCGGGCGCACAAGTCATTTTGATTACTACGCCGACAAGTTTAACTGTGCCGGTTGGCGCGCGCGTGATTGAAGTTCAAACCGCCCAACAAATGTATAAAAGTGTATTGAGTGAGTCTACAAAAGCTGATGCATTGATCATGGCCGCCGCAGTTGCGGATTTCCGCCCGAAGAAAACCGCAAGGAATAAGATGAAGAAACAGGAAGGTATCCCCCAGATCGAACTAGAGGAGACGGAAGACATTTTGAAAGCGGTAGCAGAACATCGGTCTGGAAAGAAGCGGCCACAAGTCGTGGTCGGATTCGCGGCAGAGTCACGCGATCTCTTAGCCAATGCAAGCGAGAAACTCAAGTCGAAGAAATTAGATTTTATCGTTGCCAATGATATTGCATCTAGTGACGCAGGATTCGGAGTAGAGACCAACCGCGTTACATTGCTGTTCCCCAACGGAAAAAAAGAATCCTTACCGCTGATGAGCAAAGCCGAAGTGGCCGAAGCAGTCATCGAACACATTGCGGCGCTTTTGGAGTGATCATGCGCGTTCTGGTTATGTCGGACATCCATGCAAATTACACCGCGTTGGAAACCGTGCTCAAAGACGCAGGCCAAGTAGATGAGACCTGGTGCCTTGGCGATCTGGTAGGATATGGCCCCGATCCCAATGCAGTCGTCGAGCAGGTGCGCGAGCTGAACTCATCTGACGTGTATTATGGGAAACCACGATATGGCGGTGGTTGGAAAGATGGCTTTCGAAGCATTCAACGGCGACGCGCGTCGTTCATTGGTTTGGACCGAAAAGGTGCTGACCGAGGATAATATGGATTTCCTGCGTTCCCTGCCACAGTCCACAAAAGTGCGCGGCGAAGTGACGATGGCGCACGGCAGTCCGCGCGATCCGTTATGGGAATATGTGCTGAATACACTGACAGCGCGTTTGAACTTCGATCATTTCGATACGCCGTTTTGCTTTATAGGACATTCGCACATCCAAAGCATGTTTCAGTTGAATGAAGATAATGACACCGTGACTTTGGAATCGGTTAAGGTTAATCGTCCCATCCTGTTAACCCCGCGCATGATGTTAAATCCTGGTTCAGTCGGCCAGCCGCGTGATCGCGATCCGCGCGCCGCGTATGCAATCTATGAAACAGAATCTCGGGAGTGGGAATCGCGCCGCGTGGAATACAACGTGGAGGAGGTCCAACAGCGATTGCGCGAGGCTGGTTTGCCAGAAAGACATGCTGTGAGACTTGGCGAAGGCTGGTAACCCCCTCCGTCCTTCCCGCAAAGAACAACGGGCAATGCACGACACCTCTCCCAAACCCTAAGGGTTTGGGAGAGGTTGAGAGAAGGCGGAACTTTTTATAAATTATAATCGTCTATTGAGGGAAATCGCCTTACACATGAAGGAGACAGAAATGAAACGATGGCTTTTGATTACCTTGATTCTTGCATCATTGATTCTCTCCGGGTGCGGCGTTGCAGCAACTCCGGCCCCTATGGCGCCACAACCCGGCGCACCATCTTTTTCGGGCGGTGCACCGGTGATAGAAGCACCTGCCGCCACTTCAGCGCCTGCACTTCCCCTTTTAAATGACGCATTGCAATCCGCTCAAGCCAGCGGACCAGCAACGGGCAGTGATGTTACCACCCCTGACACTGAACGACTCGTCGTTCAAACCGCTGAGTTGACGATCGTCGTCCAAGATGTGAAGACGCGCGTCAGTGACCTCGAACAAATGGCAAACACCATGGGCGGTTATGTGATATCGGTCAACATTAGTCAGACCTATGCGCCAGATGGGACGCAAGCACCCGACGCACAGATCGTCTTCCGCGTGCCGGCAAATCAACTGGATGCCGCGCTGACTCAAGTCAAGAAAGGCGCGGTGGATGTTCAAAACGAAACGCGCACTGGCGAGGATATCACCAGCCAATATGTTGACTTGCAATCGCGTCTGACCGCGAAAGAAGCCGCCGCCAATCAATTGACGATCATCATGCAGAACGCAACCAAGACTCAGGATGTGCTGAATGTTTATCAGCAATTGCAACAAGTGGACAGCGACATTGAAGTATTGAAAGGTCAAATCCAATATGACCGGGAAGCGGCACAGCTTTCAGCCATTACGGTTCACGTGGTCGCTGAAGAAACCATTAAGCCAATTCAGGTCGGCGGATGGAAGCCTCAAGGCACGGCGCGTGATGCGATTCAAAATTTGGTTTACTTCTGGCAAGGCTTTGTGAATTTCCTCATTGACTTCTTCCTGTTCGTGCTGCCGGTATTGATCACCATCGCCATTCCGTTGTTTATCCTCTTCCTGCTTGTGCGCTGGATCTTCCGCATGATATTCAAGCGAAAGCCAAAAGCCGAAGTGATCAAACAATAACCCAAATGTACCCCTCTGCGCAAAAAACAGAGGGGTATAATTTTTGCACATGGAAAAACTTATCCGCGAGGCTCAGGAACTTTTTCACATCCATTTGACGGGGCGGCAAGTCATGGGACTGGTCACGTACGAGCGGGAACTATTGGATTGGAATCAAAAGTTCAATCTCACCGCCATCAAAGACGCGGAGTTGATCCGCACCAAACATTTCCTCGACTCATTTTCCTGCGTGATGGCATGGGGCGCAAGCCCGCCGCATCATATCGCGGACGTTGGAACGGGCGCCGGTTTCCCGGGTCTTCCGCTTAAAATTTTATATCCATCCATGCGCGTGACGTTGATCGAGTCGGTCGGCAAGAAAGCCATGTTCTGCGAACACATGATCCGCATGATCGGACTGGAAAACGTGGAAGTGATCAAGGCGCGCGCCGAAGACGTGGGGCAAATGTCCGCACACCGTGAAAAGTATGATTGCGCAGTTGGGCGCGCAGTGGCCAGCATGAACGTTCTTTCAGAATATCTTTTGCCGCTGGTTCGCATCGGCGGAATCATGCTCGCTCAAAAAGGCGAAAGTGGACCTGCTGAAGCGCAGTCCGCTGAAAAGGTAATGAAATTATTGGGGGGAAAATTGCAACAGGTTATCCAAGTCAATTTGCCCGGTGTAGTCGATGATCGCTATCTCGTGATCGTAAATAAGTCCCACGCCACGCCACCAACATATCCGCGCAAACCGGGTATGCCAATGAAGCAACCGTTGTAAAAGGAGTCCATCATGCAACCTCATTTGCTTGTCACACAATTGCGCTTTGCGCGAAGCGAATTCGTCCGCTGTCTTGAAGGCGTCTCAGATGAAGACGCGCGTCACCGATTGTTGCCGATGAACTGCATCAGTTGGATGGTTGGACATCTCACTAATCAGGAACATCGTTATTGGGTCTTATGGCCCACGCAGAAAAATATTGCACCTCATTTATTCGATCTGGTCGGTTTCGGCAGACCCGCTTCAACTCCCCCTTTAAACGAAATGTGGGACACGTGGCACACCGTCACCGCCGAAGCGGATAAGTATCTCGATACGCTAACGCCTGAAATCTTGCAAACGCATATAATTAGGGATAATCAGCCAGTGGATGATAGCATCGGCACTCTATTGATGCGCAACATCTACCATTATTTCTATCATACCGGTGAAGCTTCCGCTGTCCGTCAGATGCTTGGGCATGCCAACGTCCCCGAATTTGTTGGCGATATGGGCAAGGCGATATATCAGCCGGAAGTCTAATTAAAGGAATCCACCATCCTACCGCAGTGCGCGTGATATGGCTTCAATAAAAGATGATTATAAGAGCGGATTGGTATCCGCTCTTTTTGTTTCTCCATTCCATCCATATCTGCGTTTATAATTCCCCTCGCAATGGATTCCAAAACCCTGCACGTTCTCGAATATGAAAAGGTTCTCGTGCGGCTGGCAAGCTTTTGTGATTTCTCCGCCTCGGCGGACTTGGCGGGCGCACTTCAACCTTTCAACAACTTTGATGAAGTGACACGTCTGCTTGCGGAAACAACTGAAGCGCGGCTTTTACTTTCTACAAATGATCTTAGCATCGGCGGCTCGCACGATATTCGTCCCTTCGCCGATCTCGCGGCACGCGGCGGTGTGCTTGATGCATTGCAATTGCTTGAAATCAAATCCACGTTGATCGCCTGCCGCGACTTGAAAAAATCACTGGCTCATGCCGCAGAAAAAGCCCCGCGCCTCGCACAAATCGCCATTGGTTTGCCTGAAGCTTTCGGCATCATCGATGCGATCACGCGCGTGCTTTCGGAACGCGGCGAAGTGCTCGAACTCGGCTTCGGACAAATTAGCGAATATCCGCCGCGAGGTCCGGGTGGCGCGCGACCGTTTGATGTCGCGTTTGCAAAAATATCTCACCAACTCAGCCAATAAGCTTCAAGAGCCGATCATCACGCAACGGGATGGACGTTACGTAATTCCGTTGCGCGCCGAATTCAAGGGAAGCATCAAAGCCATCGTCCACGACCAATCATCTTCGGGCGCAACGTTGTTCGTCGAGCCATTGCCGGTTGTCGAGCTTAACAATCAAGTCCGCGAACTCGAACTTGCCGAACGCGATGAAGAACGCCGCATCCTTGCTGAACTTTCAGCGCTAGTTGGAGAGCACGCGGCTGAGCTCAAATATGGGATTGAAAATCTGGCTGTGCTCGATCTGGCGTTTGCAAAAGCAAAGTATGCAGAAGAGATTCATGCAAGTGAACCAATCCTGCAACCGATTCCCGATTCCCGAATTACGAACCACGACAAACGACAATCGGGAATCGGGAATCGTAAATCGTCATCCAGCAACAACCAACCGTCAACCAATGTGGTAGGAGTTCCACCTACCATCAACCTTCTGCAAACCCGCCATCCATTACTCGATCCCAATACCGTCGTACCGATTGATATCAATCCAAAGCCTGGCACGCACGCTCTTGTCATCACCGGACCAAATACCGGCGGCAAAACCGTTTCACTCAAAACCGTTGGCTTGCTCGCGCTCATGGCTCAAAGCGGATTGCATATCCCCGCGCAGAGCGGCTCGGAGCTTCCATGCTTTCACGATATCTTTGCAGATATTGGCGACGAACAATCCATTGAACAATCGCTCAGCACATTTTCCTCGCACATTACCAACATCATCCGAATCTTAAAGAAAGCCGATCACCGTTCGCTGGTCATTCTCGATGAACTCGGCGCGGGCACCGACCCGCAGGAAGGCGCGGCACTGGCGCGCGCCATTCTCAGTCATCTCATCGAACGCGGCATCACAACCTTTGTTGCGACTCATTATCCCGAACTCAAAACTTTTGCACACAGTACGGACGGTGTGGTCAACGCATCGCTTGAATTTGATGTTCAAACTCTGCGCCCGACCTACCATTTGACGATTGGATTGCCCGGACGTTCCAACGCGTTGGCCATCGCGCAACGCCTCGGACTCGACCCTCAACTGGTTGCCGCAGCGAAGAGTGAGATCAACCCTGATGATCTACGCGCCGATAAACTGTTGGATGATATTCGCAAGGAACGCAATCGTACTTCGCGCGAAGCGCGAGAAGCTGGAGAAGTCGCGCGGCAGGCTTGAAGATCAAACCCGCGAACTCGACAAACGTTTGGATAAGATCGAAGACGAGCGCCGCGATGTATTAGCCAAAGCGCGCGCCGAAGGCGAACTCGAAGTGGCAGTATTGAAACAAAACATCGAATCGTTGAAAGGACAATTAAAGAAAGCGCGCCAGCCACTAGACGCTATAAAAGCGATGGAACAAAAGTTGGAATCTTTTGAAGAAAAAATTCGGGCGCCTGTGGAGAGAAAAAGCGAACCATTGTCAGCGACCAGCAATCGGTCGTTGAAGTTGGGCGAGAAAGTTCTGATCACTTCATTGAAGTCGGAGGGCATCGTGACCGCTTTGGGAGAGTCGGAGGCGGAGGTTCAGATTGGCACGTTACGAGTCAGAGCCAAGCTGAACGATTTACAAAGAAAAGGTCAAGAGACACAAGTCGAAAATCGGACGTCGGAGATCGGGAGTCTGGGAATCGGAAATCGAAAATCGAAAATCGTCAATCACAAAGTCGCCTGGCATGGAAATCAGCCTGCGCGGCAAACTCGTCGAAGATGGACTCGATGAGTTGGATAAATATTTGGAGAAGGCTTACTCCGCGGGATTGCCTTTCGTGCGCATCGTGCACGGCAAAGGAACGGGCAAAATGCGTGAGGCGGTGCGCATCATGTTGAAGGAAAGCCCGTATGTTAAATCATTTGAAGAAGCGAAGGATAACGAAGGCGGAGCAGGCGTGACGATTGCAACAATGGCAAAATGATAAAGCTCAAGTCAATTGCTTGATCAAATGCCAGCGGCGCTCAAAGAAGTGAATGCGCCGTCGAATATAAAATATATCGGGGTCAGCCGCTGAGCGCTGTTCCTTGATCAAATCAATTGCATTGTCCGCAGACATGCCCTGCGCGATCAAAATCGCGGCGCCCATCGCCACACTGCGATGACGTCCGTGAGCGCAATGAACATAAACTTTCCCGTCGTGATGAATGACCTCCAGCGCGGCATTCACGCCGCGCGTCAACGCCCGAAACGGAATCGGAATCAGTGGGTTGTCGAACGTGCGAAGCCAGAGATACTGGATATGCAGATCACGGAAATGAGGCTTGGGTCCCGCGTGAAGCGCATGTTGATCACCAGACGCACGCCCAAGCCGCGCAGAACGTCATAATCCTTGCGGCGCGGTGTTGTGCCAATGAACAGATCGTCAGTGATTTGCGAAAAGTTCATGACTAAATCTTATCACGAGTGGTTTATAATTTTATCAAGATCAATCCGGGAGCCGGGATATGACCGTTGATGAAGCCATTCAAGAGATGCAATCGAAGATCAGTGCGGCGTGCGCGGCGGCAGAAATGAAAGTAACCAAGATGTCCGATGAGGAAGCACGCATCAGCGTGCTTGCGCCTGCGGGTGATATGCAAAAAATCAAAGACGCCACCTTCCAACCCGCAATTGATTTTCTTAATAAGAATGGATTGGACATTCAAGTCTTCGTCTATGACAAGGACGCGCCGCCGTTGAAAGGATAATTTGTCGTAAGGCGGATCGCACTCTTCGAGTATCTATGACGATCTGCCCCTACAGTTCTATATTTATGATATATCAAGGCGTTCTTTCCAAATACGGGCCTTTATTAAATCTCCCGCCTCATACGCGGGCTGTGACGCTGCTCGAAGGCAATACGCCTTTGATTCGCACTGACAATTTGTCGCGCCAACTCGGCGGCGGCTTTGAGTTGTTCATCAAATACGAAGGCTTGAATCCAACCGGCTCCTTCAAAGATCGCGGCATGACTGCCGCCGTCAGTGAAGCCTACGGACGTAACGCAACAACGGTTATTTGCGCTTCGACCGGCAATACTGCCGCCTCCGCCGCGGCATACGCGGCACGCGCCGGAATGAAATCCATTGTGTTGATTCCGCAAGGCAAAGTCGCGGCGGGGAAATTGGCTGGTGCGGTCGCGTACGGAGCGCAAGTGATTCAAATTGACGGCTCATTCGATGACGCGTTGACCATGGTTGTCGAGATCACCAACAAGCACCCGATATGTCTGGTGAATTCCATCAACCCGTTTCGTATTGAAGGACAAAAGAGTTCCGCGTTTGAAATTTGCGATGTGCTTGAGTCCGCACCGGATTGGTTGTGTCTGCCCGTGGGCAACGCGGGCAACATCACCGCGTATTGGGCTGGATTCAAACAATATAATCAATTGAAGTCCACTGGCTTGCCGCAAGTGTTGGGAGTCCAGGCCGCAGGCGCCGCGCCGCTCGTTTTGGGACACGCCGTTGAACATCCGGAAACCGTTGCGACGGCGATCCGCATCGGCAAACCGGCGCGCGGCGAACAGGCCTTACAGGCCGCAGAAGAATCAAAAGGAAGAATTATCGCTGCGGCCGATTCGCAAATCCTTGATATGCAAAAATTGCTGGCATCGCTTGAAGGCATTTGGGTCGAGCCTGCGTCGGCGGCGGGATTGGCGGGATTGGCAATTGAAATCACAAGTGGCAGATTGAATCCAAAAGGCAAACGTATTGTGGCTATCTGCACCGGGCATGGATTGAAAGACCCCGACATCATCACGAAGGATATGCCCAAGCCGCGCATCGTCCCGCCGCGCTTGGATGCGTTGGAAGAAATTATTTTGAAATGAAAGATAGTTAACCACGAAGGACACCACACTTGCCCCGGGCGCAAGTGCCGGGGAGGACACAAGGAAAAAATCTTTGCGGCCTGCACAGTTTTGGATTGAGAGGTTCACGTGAAAGTTCAAGTAAAAGTTCCGGCAACGACGGCCAATCTCGGCCCCGGGTTCGATGCGCTCGGTCTGGCATTGGATTTATGGAACGAGGCTGAGTTCATTTGCACAGACGACAAGCAAATCAGCGTCACCATCGAGGGCGAAGGCGCAGACAAATTGCCGACCGACGCCAATAACGCGATTGTGGACGCGGCATTGATGATCTATGAGCTTTCAAAAAAATCATGTCCCGGTCTGCATGTGCATTGCATCAACCGCGTGCCATTGAGTTCGGGGTTGGGATCGAGTTCGGCGGCCCTGCTGACCGGCATGCTCGGAGCGAATGGCTTGCTGGGAAACCCGTTCAGCGACGAGGAAATTTTGAAACTCGCCATCGAAACCGAAGGGCACCCCGATAACGTTGCGCCCGCCATGCTGGGCGGGTTGGTCGCTTCGATTGTTTATGACGACCATGTCGTCTCGATGAGACTGCCGGCGCGGGCGCATCGTTCGCCGTTACATGTGACCATTGTCCTGCCGGATTTTGATTTTCCCACCAAACAAGCGCGTGCCATTCTGCCCAAACAAGTTGACCGCAAGGATGCCATCTATAACATCAGCCGCGCGGTGTTGGTGACCGAAGCGCTGCGCACGGGCGATCTGGATTTGCTCGGCAAGGCAATGACCGATGCGTTGCATCAGCCGTATCGCATCCCGCTCATTCCGGGCGCGCAGTCCGCGATGGACGCGGCGCATCATGCCGGGGCGGGAGCGGTCGCGCTCTCGGGAGCAGGACCGAGCCTGATCGCATTCTCGTCAAAACCGGAGCCGGGCATCGGTCAGGCTATGAAGCGGGCGTTTGAATCCGCCGGCCTCACGGCACGGATCTTCGAGTTGGGAACCAGCTACGAGGGCGCAGAAGTTTTAATTGTGTGAGGGGTCAGGATGTCGGATGAAAAAGCGTGCATTACCGTGCTGACCCCGCAGGCGACATGCAAAAGATCAAGGGTGTCACGTTTCAGCCCGCAATTGATTTTCTCAACAAGGATGGATTGGACATTCAAGTCTTCGTCTATGACAAAGACGCGCCCCCGTTGAAAGGATAAAATGACTTACGCTTCGCGTACAAATCATCTTGAACCAGAAGGCGCGTATCAGGTATTGGCGCGCGCCAATCAATTGGAAGCCGCAGGCAAAGAGATCATCCATTTGGAAATTGGCCAGCCGGATTACCCCACCTTTGAGAACGTCGCTCAAGCCGGCATCAACGCGATCCGCGCCGGACACACACGTTATACACCACCCGTCGGCATGCCGTCCCTGCGGGAAGCGATTGCCGAAGATAGCGGACGAAGACGCGGCATCCGCGTCGAAGCGGATGAAGTGGTGGTCAGCCCGGGTGGAAAGCCAAACCTGTTCTTTCCGACTATGGCATTGGTCGAAGCGGGAGACGAGGTGATCTATCCCGATCCCGGTTTCCCAACCTATGAAGCCATGATCGGCGTGGCGGGCGGAACGCCGATGGCTGTGCCTTTGCTGGAGGAAAATGGTTTTTCGTTCGATCTGGACTCGTTCGACCGTCTCATCAACGAGCGGACCAAATTGATCATCCTGAACTCGCCGGGCAACCCAACCGGCGGCGTGATCCCGCGCGCCGACCTCGAACACATTGCGCGGCAGGCACAGAAATTCAATGCGTGGGTGATGTCGGATGAAATCTACGCGCGCCTCGTCTATGAGGATGCAGAATTCAATTCCATCGCGTCGGTTCCCGGAATGCAGGAACGCACCATCATCGTGGACAGTTTCTCCAAAACTTATTCGATGACCGGCTGGCGGCTTGGCTATGGCATCATGCCGCGCGAACTGGCCGCAAAGGTTGACCTGCTGTTGACTCACTCTGTGGGTTCAACAGCACACTTTACACAGTTCGCCGGGTTGGAAGCCATCCGCGGCCCGCAGGATCAAGTGAATGTGATGGTCGCTGACTATCAGCATCGCCGTGATGTGTTCGTGGACGGGTTGAATGCCATTCCAGGTTTTCTCTGTCAAAAACCGCAGGGCGCGTTCTACGCCTTCCCAAACATCAAAGGCACGGGTATGAAATCGGATGACCTCGCAAATTTAATTCTTGAAAAGGCGGGCGTGGCGCTATTGCCCGGCTCATCCTTTGGCAAGCACGGCGAAGGTTATTTGCGCCTTTCGTATGCGAACTCGATTGAAAATATCCGGAAGGGATTAGAACGGATAGGAACTGTGCTAAAAGGATAATGGAGGAATGGAAAATGGTGCATGGAGAATGGTAAAGGGGAAGTGACAGCCGCGGCAAAGGAGGATATAGGATGATCGAAGGAAGAGTGAAGGAAGAGTGAAGGATAACCGGATTTAGCTTATAGATACGATACAGCTAGGATATAGCTACCTTATAGCCGCCATTTTGCTCCATCCTATACCAGTGCCTCAGGGCGCCCAGGGGAGAGCGATCTTTTCCAGGCCGTGTTCATCATCCATTACCCATAAATATTGCCCATCAAATTGCATGCTGGAAATCAAGGCGCCGACATGCAGGCTGCCCAGCAGTTGGCCGTTGGCCTGGTCGTAATAATACACTTTTCCGTCCTGGCCGTTAGGCGCCAGCCAGATGACATGGTTGTCGGCGGCCAGGATTTCTCCACCATATCTTCCCGTCATTTCTTTGGAGATTTCGGTCTTGATCACAGGCTTGTCGCTATTTTTAAGATCATAGGCCAGCAATTCCCAATTATCATCTGTATTTTGTTCTAGACTTTTTTGGTAGGTTGCAGTTGCCCACATTTTCCCACCAGCCATGATCAGATTCCTATGATCCGTTAAGTCAGGATAGCCGGTAAGCCCCGTGTTTATATGTTTTGTTGGATCCGTTAAATTATATTTTCTTATCGAATAAAGGCAATCTGGGACATCACGATCAGCGCAAGTAGTTCCCTGTATCCACATCTGGCCCTGCCCGTCATACGCAAGATGTGTATTTGCCTCGAAAAAATTGGCATGCAGGAGGGTAGGCTCAAAGGTCTGGGTATCAATCAGCCGGTCTTTGACCCACACTTTACCCGGGGAAATGCCGATTTGTGTGAAATCAATCACAGCATCATTAGAACTTATCTTTTTATCAGATGAAATTTTCGATCTTTTTGACTAGCTCACCTTGAACCGGATTGATGACATACAGAACTCCGGTGTATTCGATATGAGTGTCTGAAGACGGTTGTAGAACCATGGCATAAACCCATACCTGCCGGCCGTCATACTTGATATCCGTAAAATCATTTTCGACGATGTTGGGAATGGTTTTCACCAGCTTGCCGGTCCGCGGGTCCCATTGCTGGATGCCCACAAAATCGCTGGGCAGTCCAAATCTGCCCGGGCAGAACCAGCATGACCCCTTCTGTTCCCCCATAAACCCCATTCGACCAATCTCCGGGGAAGGTGTACTGGCTGCAGTCCTGCAGGTTGCAATAGCTGGCGGCCACCACTGGTTGGGATGGCCGGGTGGGGACTGCCGCCGCAGTTGGGCTTGTTAGAATCGCTTGTGTGGCAGTTGTAATCTGCTGTGTTGAAGCGGATTCAGTGGATGAAAGCAGGGGCACGGCGGTGACCTGCTTTGAGGGGAGAGAAGCCTGAGATAGATTTTGGGAAAGAAAATTACAGGATAGGATTCCCATCCATAGGGTTAACAGGCACAACCAAATGCGGAGTTTTTTTACTAAAAAGATTTTCACGGAAGCCGTCCTTTGCTGTTTGATGAGAAGCGGGTTTGCATGTCCTCAAATCATTTGGAAAACAAAGGGTTGTTTGCTAAGGTTATGTTTTCCGTGTTGAAATGATTATACTGCCCAATGGTCGATGTTAATGGATTTTTGAGGAATGTATTCTGCGGCTTCGTTTTCATAACTAACTGTGAGTACACTGTACTAACTCGGAATAGCATATCATATTCAACACTCGCCACATGCGATGGTCCGCCGTATTATTACAAGGTGGCGTATGAAGAAGCGGAGAGGATGCTGGAGAAATTGAAGTGACAGCCCCTCCCCGGCCCTCCCTAAATACACGATGAGCATTATTGTTGTTACATAAATTCTTTCTCGTGTATTTGGGGCGGGTGACCGAAGGTTGGGTGGGGCAATTACCTTCGCAGAAAGAACAGCGGCGAGAGCAACACCATCATAATCACCAATCCGCCGATGAGGAACAACACCCACCACGGCGGATTCGCCGTGTATTGCACTTGATCCGCACCGGAGGCCATTTGAGAGCTGATCGCCGTCACCTGTTGGGATACGGGATCATAGTCCGTATAAGTTGAGTTGAGCGGAACCGAATCACCGTTCGTTGTAGCGAACTCCGCACGATAAGAGGTACCGTCCTGGTCATCAGTCTCCGCAATGGTGATGCCCTTGACATTTTGGATGTTACGCTGGGAGATGAGGAACCTGCCCAAAAACAGCGTACGCAGTTGGCACGTGTATGTCCCGGCCGGCTGCCGGATGCAGTTTACCTGGGTGGCGTTCACAAAAATGATGACAAACAGCACGCCAAAACAAATCGATCCAAAGAAGGTTGCAAGAAATGGGACGATTCTATTTTTCATTTCGGTTTTCCTTTCTTGGGAGACAATTTTAGCGAGAGGCAGCGTTTCATAAAATAGCCCATTGGGGTTATTCGCAATACTGACTTATGGACTTTTATGCTACACTCGCCCCGTGGAAGTCCCTTCTTATTGCTGCTCGCTCAATGGAAATTGACCGTGGCTTTTGAAAAATCATCACCCACTCCTCATCAGTTCCTCACCCAACTGGTTGGCGGCTGGGCAGGCAAGACACGCACCTGGCTTGAGCCTGAGGGCGTGCCAATTGAATCCCAAACGCAGGGAAGTATCCAACTTATTTTGGATGGACGCTTTGCGCTCTATCTTTATCAAACTTCAATAGATGACAAACCGCAGCATGGTCTGTTCACCTTCGGTTACAACACAACCCTCGACCGCTATGAATCCAGTTGGGTAGACTCATTTCACAACAACACCGCCATCATGTTTTGCACGGGCAATGCAAAAGAAAAAGGATCTTTGTCTTGGGCAGTTATCCCGACCTCGATGGAGGTCCCGACTGGGGCTGGCGCACGGAAATTGAATTGGTTGACGCAGATCATCTCACCATTACTGCCTATAACATCCATCCTGAAGGCATTGAAGCCAAAGCCACAGAGACACAATTGAAGCGAATCAAATAGGAGTAGTTTATGAATGTTAAAGAATACATCAAACAAGTTTATGATTACAGCTATTGGGCGAATCGCCGCTACTTCACTGTCGCCGAGACTCTGACCGATGAGCAATTGCATCGCATGCAGGGACACAGTTGGGGCGATGTCCATGCCATGTTGGTCCATATGATGAGCAGTGAATGGGCCTGGCTTCAACGCTGGAATGGGAATACTCCCAAAGCGCATTTGAATAAAGATGATTTTCCGGCACTTGCATCGGTTAAGGAGCGATGGGATAAAGTCGAAGCCGAGATGCGCTCCTTTATTGAATCGCAAACGGAGGCAAGCCTTCAATCCAAGATCACATACAGCAACTTCAGCGGTGAGATGTTCAGCGTACCGATATATCAAATGCTGATGCATGTTGCCAATCATGAAACGCATCATCGCGGCGAACTAGCGGCGATGTTCGCATTGATGAATGTTCCGCACCCGGAGGAGGAAGTAATCCAATACTTCCTGAATGTGAGCGGGCAGAAAAAATTCTAATGTCAGCGTGGGTAACGGGAATATAAATGTATCCTTTTTTTCGCAAATATCTTTTCAAACTCGATCCTGAAGCCGCGCATCAACTCACGCTGAATCTTTTGCGCTTTGGTGGTTGGTTGCCGCCATCACGCTGGATGTTGCAAGCTCTTTATCACGCGCCATCTAAACCCGTGCATGTCTTCGGATTGGATTTCAAAAATCCTATCGGGCTCGCAGCAGGATACGATAAAGATGCCACCGCCATTCGCGGATTGGCAGCGCTGGGTTTTGGTCATGTTGAAATTGGAACAGTTACGCCGCTTCCTCAAACAGGGAATCCAAAGCCGCGCATTTTTCGTTTGATCGAAGATGAAGCCGTCATCAACCGCCTGGGGTTTCCCAGCCGCGGCACGGAGTTCGTTCAGAACCGATTGAACTCATCGCTTGCACCCAATTGGCTGGAACGCTTTTTGGGATTCGGACCACGCAAACCCAAGCCGATCAAAAAGCCAATACCAGGGACTGTTCTCGGAGTGAACCTCGGAAAAAATAAATCCACTCCAAACGAACAAGCTGTCTTTGATTATCTAGCTTTGCTTCAGAACTTCGCGCCGTTGGCCGATTATTTGACTATCAACGTCAGCTCGCCGAACACCGAAGGTCTGCGTCGATTGCAAGCGCGCGATGCGCTTGAAGATTTGTTAAAGAATCTGCGCCAACAACAATTGATCGAACAGAAACAACTGGAACGACGCGTGCCGTTGCTCGTTAAACTCGCGCCTGATCTGAGCAATCAGGAATTAGATGACGCGGTGGATGTCATCCTGCGCACAAGCATGGATGGAATCATCGCGACGAATACGACCGTGGAGCGCCTGGGACTGCGGTCAAGCTATCGAAATGAAACAGGCGGATTAAGTGGTAAGCCGCTCAAAGCGCTGAGCGAAGCGATGTTACAAAACATCGTCAAACGCGTGAACGGCCAAATCCCCGTTGTCAGCGCGGGCGGCATTATGAACCCCGAAGATGCCAAACGCCGAACTCGACATGGGCGCAACGCTCATCCAAATTTATACCGGCATGGTGTATTACGGCCCCGGCCTGGTCAAGGCAATCGCAAGGTTTTTGTAATCCCTTTTATGGTATATTCTTAACATGGACGAAAAAATTACAATCATCGAAGGCCCGCCTCCGATCTTTGAGCAAGTCAGCGACGGCTGGGCGATGGGCTTGAACGAAAGCCCAAATGAATTAGTTCCCGCGCTTACGCGATTGCGAACATTCAACGGCAATGCACTCGTGGAACGTTGTCATCGGGCATGGAGCAGTAAACAGCCGATCCATTTGCATTATCGCAACGACATGGGGTTGGAGGAAACCGCGCCGATCCTCGCGGCCCGCAATGTCGAAACGCCCGAAGGAAATGTTTTGCTCTTGTGGGTCTATCTCGATAGCGAGCACGTCGAATATGAAGTGGACGATGACAACTCGCCCGATGATGATGGAACAGAGTGACCAGGCCCACAGCCTGGTCTTTTCTATAATATGACCTCGCTGCTTTCCGCGCTTCAAGCGGGTGTGCTGACCCTGACGCTGAATCGCCCCGAACGCGCTAACGCATTCAACAGAGAATTGATTGGCGAATTACATGACGCGTTTACTCAAGCTGAAAATGATTCGCAAACGCGCGTCATCGTGTTGACGGGTTCAGGCAAAACCTTCAGCGCGGGTCAGGATATTTCCGAAATGAAGGGCGGCGCGATTTCCTATCGTGAGCATCTGGAAAAAACATATAACCCGCTGATACTACAAATTCGGCAAATCGAAAAACCCGTGATTGCCGCAATCAACGGGCCGTGTGCAGGTGCGGCACTGGGCGTTGCATTAGCATGTGATTTGCGTTTTGCAACCGATGAGACCAAATTCGTCGTCGGCTTTAGCGGTATCGGACTTGTTCCCGATTTAGCGGTATCGTTGTTCTTGCCCGCACTGATCGGTCTCGGGCACGCCGAGGAATTTTATTTCAGCAACGCGCCCATTTTCGCTCAACAAGCATTAGAATGGGGATTGGTGAACCGCACTTTCACGGCAACCAGTTTCATGCAAGAGACATTGGCATATGCAGCGCAATTAGCCGCCGGTCCAATCGGCGCGTTCGGATTGGCAAAGCAGGCATTCAATAAGGCAGTGTTCCCAAACCTCGAAGATGTTTTGAACACCGAAGCCAAATTGCAAGAGATCGCGGGCAAAGGCGCGGAACATAAGGAAGGCGTCGCGGCGTTTTTGGAGAAAAGAAAACCCAGATACAATTAAACACAAAGGACGCATAGAACTCAAAGAAAAAATCGTCACCAACTTTGCGCTCATAGGAAAAACCTTCGTAACCTTTGTATCCTTCGTGTTGAAAAATTATGGAATTTGAACCTGTTATCGGTCTTGAAGTCCACGCTGAACTTCGAACCCAATCAAAAATGTTCTGCTCGTGTGCGGTCGTTGATTCCACAATCGCCGCGCCGAATACCGCTGTGTGTCCGGTTTGTGCCGGTATGCCCGGTACACTCCCTGTGGTCAATCAAACTGCGGTTGAGTTTGGCATCCGTGTGGCGCTGGCGCTCGAATGCGAAGTTCAAAACACCAGCATCTTTGCCCGCAAAAATTATTTTTATCCCGACCTTCCCAAAGGATATCAAATTTCGCAATATGAAGAGCCGTTGGCAATCAATGGCAAACTTGCAATTGGAACATCCGAGGGCGAGCAAACCATCCGTGTGCGACGCGTGCATTTGGAAAAGACACCGGTAAATTGACTCACGTTGAGCGCGACGGTCAATCGTATTCGCTCGTTGACTTGAACCGCGCGGGCGTGCCGTTACTGGAAATCGTTTCTGAACCGGACCTTCATTCGGCGGAGGTGGCACGCGCCTACGGTGAAGCGTTACGCGACATCCTGTGCTATCTTGGCGTCAACAGCGGCGACATGGAAAAGGGCGTGATCCGATTTGAAGCCAATGTCTCTGTGCGGCCAAAGGGAACAACCGAACTTGGCACGCGCACTGAGGTCAAAAATCTCAACTCGTTTCGCGCGCTCGAACGTTCGATCGAATATGAGATCGAACGCCAGAGCAAGGTTATCGAAGCGGGCGGAATAGTAGAACAGGAAACGCTGGGTTGGAATGAAGCGCGCAGCGAGACATATTCCCAACGCAGTAAGGAAGATGCACACGATTATCGTTATTTCCCCGAGCCTGATCTGCCTCCGTTGGTAGTAGAAAATAGTTGGATCGAAGTCATTCGCAGAGATTTGCCTGAGCTTCCGCGCTCCAAATATCTGCGTTTTATCAATGAATATGGCTTGACAGAATATGATGCGGCGCGGCTCAGTGAAGAAAAAAATGTTGCGGATTATTTCGAGTCCGCAGTCAAAAGTTTGCCGTCCAATATCCCAGCCAAGACGATGGCCAACTGGATGCTCGGCGATTTGTTCTCGTTGATGAATCAAGCCAACATAAAGGTCAACCAGCTCAAGGTTGAGCCTGAAGCGCTGAGTGAGTTAGTGAAGATCGTGTCTGATGGTGAAATCAATCCATCCAGCGCGAAGGAAGTGTTAACGGAAATGTTTGCGTCCGGAAAAGACGCGGCAGAGATCATTGAAGCGCGCGGCCTCAAGCAAGTATCGGATAAATCGTTGATTTCAAATCTGGTCAAAGAAGCATTGGCGGAAAATCCAAAGGAAGTTCAGAGTTATAAAGCGGGCAAAGTGGGCGTTGCCAACTTCTTGTTTGGACAGGTTATGAAAAAAGCAGCCGGTAAAGCCAACCCGCAAGTGGTCAGGGCTGAGTTGGAAAGACAATTGACATCGGTATAAGTCATAATCTATTTATGACGCTCTTCATATTGACGGGAAAATAAAAGTCGTGTAAGGTTAACCGGCGAGACCGCAGGATTTTATTGATATGATCCAAGAATATCCCATAGGCGTTTCATAAGCGGGCACTCCCGTCCGGGTCTGCCCGCTTATATTTTCTAAAAGATCAAAAATAGGAGAAAAAATGGCTGAACAACTTAATGCATTTGAGATGGCACAGGAGCAATTTGACCACGTGGCCAAACTGCTCAAGCTCAACTCTGCTATCTCCGAAGGTCTGCGCTGGCCGATGCGTGAATATTCTTTCCGCATCCCGGTGCGGATGGACAACGGTTCGACGCGCATCTTTCAGGGCTTCCGCGTCCAACATAACGATGCGCGCGGACCCAACAAAGGCGGCATCCGCTTTGCGTCTGATGAGACGTTAGATACTGTGCGCGCACTCGCTACATGGATGACATGGAAATGCGCGGTTGCGGATATTCCATTAGGTGGAGGCAAAGGCGGCATCATTGTTGACCCGTCAACGCTTTCCGTCCATGAGAAAGAACGCTTGTGCCGCGGTTGGGTAGATGTAATGTGGAAGAACATCGGTCCGCGCAACGATGTGCCGGCTCCCGATGTTGGCACAACACCGCAAATGATGGGCTGGATGATGGATGAGTATTCGCGCCTCGTTGGTCAATATACGCCGGGCGTGTTCACCGGCAAACCGTTGGGCGGCGGCGGCTCCGAAGGCCGCACAGAAGCGACCGGGTATGGCGTGATCTATACTGTGCGTGAAGCGATGAAGCATCTCAAGATGGATGGCAAAAATTCTGTAGCCGCTATCCAAGGCTTTGGGAATGTTGCTCAATATGCGGCAATTGCATTTATCGAAATGCTGGGCGGAAAAGTCGCGTGCGTTTCTTGCTGGGATCGCAATGAGAAGAAGTCCTTCACCTACAGCCACAAAGACGGCGTGGATCCTCACTTCCTGCTGACCATCGTAGATGAGTATGGCACGATTGACAAAAAGAAGGCGCAGGATAAAGGCTATATTGTTGAAGATGGTGATGCCTGGATCACAAAGGAAGCAGATGTCTTGATCCCTGCCGCGAAAGAAGAACAGGTCACTGCGGATACGATCAAGAAAATGTCGAAGCGCGTCAAGCTGGTTGCGGAAGGCGCAAACGGTCCGGTCACACTCGAAGCGGACGAATATTTCAAGAAGAACAATATCTTCGATATTCCCGATTTCCTGTGCAACGCGGGCGGCGTGACTACTTCATACTTCGAGTCTGTTCAGAACGATATGAACTTTTATTGGACAAAGCAGGAAGTGCTCGAGCGACTCGACACCAAGATGACACAAGCCTTCCACGGTGTGCTGGAGATGTCTCTAAAAGAAAAAGCCTATATGCGCGATGCAGCGTATATGGTCGCGATTGACCGCGTGGTCAAAGCCATGCAGTGGCGCGGCTGGGCATAAAAGAAAGCTAGAAAGCAAAACGTAAAAGAGCGCATCAAAAAAGGTGCGCTCTTTTTATTTTTTTAAAGTTCCTGGTAAAGTGCTATCTGGAACTTGCATCACTTCGTATATCGCAAGCAATATCAATCCGTTTCTGTTGGCTGGTCTTTTATATCCTTTGTTGATGCAGTATAGGCTTTGACTCTGTTAATTACCAATATACAGTATTGAGTAGCGGCCTTAGACAGTGTTTCTTAAAGGGTCGGATAAGATTGGAGAATGGCTAAATTCGACCAAACTTACCCGACCGACCTAAAGTATACCGAATGGCAGTTAATAATGGAATTCTTTCCGACCTATCAACGGGGTCGACCTCGCAAATGGGAAATGTGGCAGATCCTGAATGCGATCTTGTATGTGAACCGCACGGGTTGCCAATGGTGCATGTTGCCGACCGATTTTCCGCCTTGGCCGACTGTTTATGGCTATTATTGGCGTTGGAAACGGAATGGACTGTGGGTGGCGCTCAATAAAGCCCTGGTTATGCAAGTGCGTCAGAAAGCCGGGCGAAATCCCCAGCCGAGTGCTGCGGTCATTGATAGCCAAAGTGCCAAAACATCGGAAGGAGGCGAAGCACGCGGGGTGGATGTGCATAAGCAGACGCCGGGGCGCAAACGGCACTTGGTAGTTGACGTTTTGGGACTGGTCTTGTTGGTGGTGGTGCATAGCGCAAGTGTTCAAGATGCTGTGGGTGGCTACCAAACTTTACAAAAATTGTTTGAGCTCATTAAAGGCAGCGTTCATAATCGTTGGTGTCGCTTGAAGCTGATCTGGGCTGACGGTGCTTATGTTTCAATCGTGAAGGCTATTCGCCAGCAATTCGGTTGGGTTCTGGAAATCGTAAAACGTTCTGATGCTATAAAAGGATTTCACATCCTGCCTCGGCGTTGGGTGGTGGAACGCACCTTTGGTTGGTTGGGTCGTTATCGCCGTCTATCTCGCGACTTTGAGCATACCGTTTCATCCAGCGAACCGATGGTTTATATTGCCAGCGTTCGTCACATGCTGAAAATGGTCGCAACCTGATTTAAGAAACACTCTCTAAGGGCAGGAAATTTGTGGTAGAATGCAAATCACTATGATGATTTAAAACCGCGAACGGAAAGTGGAAAGATCTCCGCGCTTTACCCACCTCATTCGCGGCATATTAAATCTATAAGTTAATTCTTTACATCAATAAAAAGCCATGAATCAGCGCTGGGTCGCGGGTTCATGGCTTTTTTGCTAACAATGCAAAGCGATGACGGGGAGATCAATCCGACCTCGCGTTTTCGTTTCATCTCATCACGAACAGAGGTGAGACATGGCAAAAAAGCCAACAAAACAAATTACCCTATCACAGAACTTTCTCAAAAGTTCAAAGCTTGCGCGTCTATTGCTCGATGCAAGCTCTATCACACCGTTAGAAACAGTCTACGAAATTGGCGCAGGGTATGGAGTGATTACTGTAGAATTGGCTCGAATCGCACGTAAAGTCATTGCCATTGAAAAAGACTCGATGCTTGTGCGAAGATTGCGTGACCGATTTCAAAATGTCAACAATGTTCACATTGTTCACATTGTAGAAAGTGATTTCTTGCGTTACCGTATCACGGATAAGGAATACAAAATATTTGCCAATATTCCGTACAACATAACCGCAGATATTGTTCGTAAGATTCTCTACACACCTCCCTTGGCAAGCGAGGCGTATTTAATCATGCAAAAAGAGGCCACAGAAAAAATTTCAGGTAGCCCAAAAGAGACTCAATTCTCGATCCTGGCGAAACCATGGTTTACCTTCCAAATCGTTCGTGGACTGCGAAGAACAGACTTTGAACCTGTGCCCAACGTTGACTCTGTACTTCTACATATTCGCAAACGTTCCCCGCCGTTGGTTCGAGGAGGAGATATTTCCCTCTATCGTCACTTTGTTCACTTTGGTTTTGGAAGATGGAAAAAGAATCTGAAACTGGCCTTCAAGCCAATTTTTACTTATGAACAATGGAAACGTTTGTCGAAACATTTTTGTTTCTCATTAGATACCACACCGACCGAATTGACTTTCGAACAATGGTTAGGCTTATTTGACTGTTTCAAACATAAAGTCTCGGTCGAGAAACAAGCCTATTTGAAGAGATGAAGTAATAATCCTTATGAGGCGTTCCCACGGGAAGGCCAGCTCTCACGCTGACACCGTAACACCAAAACCCAAGAAACAAAACGCAAAAGGCGCCCTGATTTAGAGAGCGCCTTTTGTTTACGTTTTTCGTTTTGCGTTTTTCTTTACATATGTTTGATGATCGCGTCGCCGAATTCGGAGCATTTGACTTCGGTGGCATTATCCATGAGACGGGCAAAATCATAAGTGACGGTTTTGGCGTTGATCGCGCCTTCCATACCTTTGACGATCAGATCCGCAACTTCAGTCCAGCCCAAATAGCGGAACATCATTTCGCCGGAGAGAATGACCGAGCCGGGATTGACTTTATCGAGATCGGCATATTTGGGCGCGGTGCCATGCGTCGCTTCAAAGATGGCGTGACCCGTGACGTAATTAATGTTCGCGCCCGGAGCGATCCCGATTCCGCCAACTTGCGCGGCTAAGGCATCCGACAGGTAATCACCGTTGAGATTCATCGTGGCGATCACATCGTAATCCTTTGGACGGATGAGAATGAATTGTAGCGTCACGTCTGCAATCGAATCCTTTAACATTAACTTGTTCTTCCATTTCCCATCCCCATGAGTGGGCCACAGTGTCAACGCTTCTTCGGCTTCTTTCTTAATATCATTCTGCTGATCGGGCGACATCATCTCGAATCCGGGGTCAATCATCATGACATTTTCTTCAATGGATAATTTCGGGTTCTTTTCCTTGTTGCCGAGGATCCAGGATTCGCGTTCTGTGACCACATCATTGCGGAAATCGCGCTTACCAACCATATATGCCCAGTCTTTGAACGCCCCCTCCGTGAACTTCATGATGTTGCCCTTATGGACAAAGTTCACGCTCTTGCGTTTGTTTTCCAGCGCCCACTTGATCGCGGCGCGCGCCAAGCGTTCGGTTCCTTCCACGGAAATGGGCTTGAGGCCGATGGCCGCCGTATCGGGGAAACGCATCTTGGCATATTCCTTCGGAAAACTTTCCCTAAACAATTTCATGAAGTTTGTGTTGTCCTCGGTGCCGTACTGGAATTCGATGCCGGTGTAAATATCTTCCGTGTTCTCGCGAAAGATGACCATATCCACATACTCGGGATGTTTAACGGGAGAAGGCACACCGGTGTAATAACGCACCGGTCGCTGACAAACATACAGGTCAAGCAATTTGCGAAGCGCAACATTCAATGAACGGATGCCGCCTCCAATCGGGGTTGTGAGCGGGCCTTTGATCCCCACTATAAATTCCTTGAATGCCTCGGTCGTCTCATCCGGAAGCCATGAATTAAATTGCTTGAATGATTTCTCGCCCGCGTAAACTTCCATCCAATAGATTTTGCGTTTGCCTTTATAAGCTTTCTCTACCGCCGCGTCAAACACGCGCACCGAGGCGCGCCAAATGTCGCGTCCCGTGCCGTCGCCTTCCACGAACGGGATGATGGGATTGTCAGGAACCTGCAACTTCCCATCTTTGATTGAAATCTTCGCCCCACCGGCGGGGACTTTAACGTTTGTGTATGCCATGATTGTCTCCTTACAAATATAATGGGGCGGATTATATCATCCGTACTTTTTAGTATCCTAGTGACGATTATCCTTACTCCAAATGCCATTGATTTGCCCTTGACAGAATCTCCCACACGCATAAAATCAGCCCGAAATGAGAAAAAGCTTCTTGCACCGACCGTTATCTTTGCCCGTTCAACCAAATCTTTCTTTTCCCTTTTAGAGAGTCGCTTTTAGCGGCTCTTTTTTTATCTACACACTGGATAAGCCATGATCAGACTTCCCGGACTCATTGACCCGCACGTTCACGTACGCGAACCCGGACAAACCCACAAGGAAGATTGGGATACCGGCACATCTGCTGCGCTGGCTGGCGGATTCACAATGGTGCTAGCAATGCCAAACACCAAGCCGCCCATCTTCGATGCCGAGACTCTCGATCTTGCATTGGATGCCGCAAAACAAAAAGCGCGTTGTGATTACGCTCAATACGTCGGCGCGGGACCGGATAACGCGGAGATTGTGGCATCCCTTGCGGACAAAGCCGCCGGGTTGAAAATGTATCTTGACTCGACATTTGGCGAGTTGCGATTGAATGATATGATTCTCTGGATGCCGCACTTTGAAAAATATCCAAAGCAATATCCAATCGTGGCGCATTCTGAAAGCCGAAGCATGGCTGCCGCGATTCTGTTTGCCGCGATCTATGATCGTACCATTCACATCGCGCATGTTTCATTGAAGGAAGAAATCCTGCTTATCAAATCCGCGAAAGAAAAAGGAATCAAAGTGACATGCGAGGTCACACCGCATCATTTGTTTTTAACTCAGCCCCCACCCAACCCTCCCCCAAATTCTGCGAATTTTGGGGAGGGCAAGGGAGGGGGCTGGGGTCGTTCTGAAGTCCGCCCTCGCCTTGCAACCCAAGAAGATGTTGACGCTCTTTGGCAAAACATGGATGTCATTGATTGTTTCGCCACCGATCACGCGCCGCACACGTTGGAAGAAAAAAACTCCGAAAATCCTCCGCCGGGTTTCCCAGGTCTCGAAACCGCGTTACCATTATTCCTAACTGCCGTTTCCGAATCTCGATTAACGATTCCCGATATTATTCAAAAGATGTACACTAACCCAAGAAAAATATTCGCTCTCCCAGATCAACCCGAAACATGGATCGAAGTGGACGAGAACGCCGAATACGAAATCAAAGCCGCGAATCAATTCACGCGTTGCGGCTGGACTCCGTTCGAAGGCTGGAAGGTGAAGGGACGCGTAACACGCGTCGTTTTACGCGGACGAGAAGCCTTCAAAGATGGCAAGGTGTTAGCGGAAAAAGGTTTTGGAAAGAATGTGAGAGACAACTAAAGTGAACAAAGACTTTTACATTGTGTTCATTGATGAAGCAGGATTCATGCTTAATCCGTTGGTTCGAAGAACTTATGCACCGCGCGGACATACTCCTGTTCTTAAAGTCTCAGAAAATCATCATGATCGTATTTCGGTAATAGGAGCTATGACGATTAAGATGGTGACACCAAAGCAGTTTGGGTTCTTATTTCACCTATCATCAGACAACACGAATTTTCGCGGGTACATGATCGCTCCCTTTCTTGACCATTTATACAACAAGCTTCATGGGCATATTAACCTAGTATGGGACTCTATAAAGATTCACACCGCAGAACCTGTAAATATCTTTCTGGCTCTTCACCCAGCAATGAAAATATTTTTCTTTCCGCCTTTTGCCCTAGAATTAAATCCCGTTGATAATGTATGGGGATATATCAAATACAATCGTTTAGCCAATTTCTGTCCCTATGATTTAGTAGAACTTCGCAAGCACGTTAGGGCTGAATTATTCAGGATTCAAAAGAGACCAGATTTACTGGAGTTTATGTTTCGTCATACAGGCTTAAACCTTGATTAAGACGTTTTTATTTCAAGACGAAAAACCAGAGATTGGTTATGAGATTTGAAACAGAATCAGCTTCACCCGTCGCGTGAAGTGAGAGCAAAATGCTAAAGCCTGAACCAAGTGATTAAACGGGATTCGTTATCAGCCAGCAATAAAATCCCGATTATGGTCTCGATACGTCCCGAAAGGCACGGGACTACTCGACCAGCAAACTAAAAAACTATCAAACCAAAAGACTAGGAGACTAACTTATGCCCACTCAATCTTCATCCCCTAACCTGCCGTTTGGCGAAAACAAGAACGCCGACTGGTATGGCAAGGACATCATTTCCGTTAAGCAGTTTAAGCACGGCGACCTGGAGTACATCTTCGGCGTAGCGCACGAGATGCGCGGCATGGTCGAGCGCGTCGGAACGTTCGATCTGCTCAAAGGAAAAATCCTTGCCAATCTTTTTTATGAACCGTCCACGCGCACTTCATCGTCGTTCACTTCCGCGATGGAACGACTCGGCGGTTCGGTCATCCCGATCAACGAAGTGAAATATTCATCCGTGTCGAAAGGCGAGAGCCTGCCCGATACCGTCCGCACGCTCGAATGTTATGCGGATGTGATCGTGCTTCGTCATCCCGAAACCGGCTCAGCGGCGATTGCAGCGAAGGCGGCAAAGAAGCCAGTCATCAACGCGGGCGATGGCGTGGGCGAACACCCAACGCAGGCATTGCTCGATACGTTCACCATCAAGCAAGAAATCGGGCGGCTCGATAATCTCACCGTCACGATGCTCGGCGATTTGAAATATGGACGCACGGTGCATTCGCTCTCGCGCCTGCTTTCAAGTTTCAACAATATCAAATTGAATTACGTCTCGCCTGATATTTTGAAAATGCCAAAAGAAGTGATGGACGAGGTCGCGCAGAAAAAAGTTCCGCAAGCCGAGTTCGGTTCACTCGAAAAAGTTTTACCCGAGACCGATGTATTGTATGTTACGCGCGTTCAAAAAGAAAAATTCGAAGACCCCGCCGATTATGAAAAGGTCAAGGGCGCGTACGTGATTGATCCCGCCATCATGAAGTCCGCGAAGAAGGATATGATCGTGATGCATCCGCTGCCGCGCGTTGGCGAGATCAGCCCTGACTTCGATGACGATCCACGTGCCGCATATTTCCGTCAGATGGAATATGGTCTGTATGTGAGAATGGCTCTGCTGGCGATGGTGCTTGGTAAAGCGTAAATAAATTAACCGCGGAGACGCAGAGCTTTTAATTTTTTCTCCGCGAACTCCGCGTCTCTGCGGTGAAAAGGATTTGCATGGAAAGTTTTTTCTCTTTTTTGGAAAAACGCGTCGACGAGTGTTCATCGCTTTTATGCGTTGGACTCGACCCGCACATTCCCGACCTTGTAAGGGCGGATGGTCATCCGCCCACTGCCGCATCCGCCCTCGACTTCTGCTTGAATCTCGTTCGGCAAACTGCGCCTTATGCCGCGGCCTTCAAGCCCAACGCGGCGTTCTTCGAAGTCTTCGGTGCGGAAGGATGGACTGCGCTCAAACAGGTGATCGAAGCAATACATGAAGAATCGAATCGACTCGGCTCAAAGATTCCCATCATCCTCGATGCCAAGCGCGGCGACATTGCATCCACTGCTGAAGCGTATGCCAAATCTGCGTTTGAGAATCTTGGTGTGGATTGCATTACGCTGAGTCCATATCTTGGAAAAGATTCGATTGAGCCATTTATCAAGGATCAAGAAAAAGGGATTTTCCTTTTATGCAAAACATCAAATCCGGGTTCGGGTGATTTGCAAGATTTGATTCTCGAATCTGGTGATCCGTTACATATTCATGTCGCCAAACTTGCTCAACAATGGAATACCAAAAATAATATTGGTCTAGTTGTTGGCGCAACACATATTGACGCCATGAAGCGCATCCGTGCCGCCGCACCAGATTTGTGGTTTCTCGTCCCCGGTGTTGGGAACTCAAGGCGGCGATTTGGAATCCGCTTTGAAGGCAGGCTTGCGCAAAGATGGCAAGGGAATGCTAATCAATGTCTCGCGCGGAATTTCTCGAAGCGATAATCCGCGCAAAGCAGCGGTAGAATTACGCCATCAAATCGTGAATATTCAACGCCATATGAAGCATTGAATTATTGGTGTAAATAAATGCATAAACTTCTTATCCTATCTAGAGAAGCTCAGGAATATCAGCAGTTGCTCGAATCAGTTAAGTTGCCAGAAATCCAGATTTTCTCTGCAATCGATATTTCTAAAACCAAAACGCTAGATTCAGATTTTGAAATCGTCTTTGGCGAACCGCGGCTGATGCGCGATCTGCTCACAAGTCTGCCGCGCTTGCGTTGGGTGCAATCCATGTATGCTGGTGTAGAAGTCTCTGCTTGATCCATCGCTCCGCCGTGATTATGTGTTAACCAATGCCCGCGGCGTGTTTGGTGGGCTGATGTCCGAGTATGTGTTTGGATATCTGCTCTTGCATGAACGGCGCATCTTTGAACGCTATCAAGCCCAACAGGAATATCGCTGGGACGAAAGCGATACAGGCATGTTGCGTGGAAAAACAATCGGACTGCTTGGCGTTGGCTCCATCGGCGCGCATCTGGCACGAACTGCGAAATATTTCGAGATGAACGTGCGCGGCTATACGCGTTCCAGCGAGTCGTGCCCCGATGTTGATCTTTATTTCCACGGCGATTACTTGCTTGATTTTGCCAACGGACTGGATTATCTCGTCAGCGTTTTGCCCAACACATCCGAGACGCGTCACATCGTGGATGCTGCATTGCTGGAGGCTTTACCGCCGTATGCAGTTTTTATCAACGTGGGACGCGGCACTGCGCTGGACGAATTGGCCTTGATCCACGCGTTGGAAACAAAGAAGCTCGCGGCGGCTGTGCTGGATGTCTTTGAGCAGGAGCCGCTTCCCAAAGAGCATCCATTTTGGAGGACGCCCAATTTGCTGATGACGTTTCACACGTCCGCGCCAAGTTTGCCCGCTGATATCACAAAACTATTTATTGAGAATTATCATCACTACATAAACGGGGAAGAGTTGATGTATCGCGTAGACTTCGTGCGCGGATACTGAAAGAGAAACCTATGGTTGAAACTAATCCAATCCTCGCCGCGCTTGCTGACGAATTGCTCGAAGCAGGCTGCATTAAGTTTGGCGAGTTCACGCTGAAATCGGGATTGAAGTCGCCAATCTACATTGACCTGCGACAAATCATCACTTATCCCAAACTGCTTGAACAAATCGGCGCGGCATATTTGCCTCTGCTCAAAGATTTGAAATTTGATCGCATCGTAGGCTTGCCGTACGCGGCGATTCCGATTGCAACCGCGATTTCAATGCAAGGGAATTATCCGATGATCTATCCGCGCAAGGAAGTCAAGGCTTACGGCACGAAAGCCGAGATCGAAGGCGAATATCATGCGGGCGAGACGGTTGTCATCATTGACGATCTCGCCACAACCGGCGGAAGTAAATTCGAAGCCATTGAAAAATTGACCAGCGCGGGATTGATCGTGAAAGATGTGGTTGTGTTGATTGACCGTCAATCGGGCGCAAAGGAATCTTTAAAGCAAGCCGGATATTCCATGCACGCCGTGTTGACCATCACGCAATTGCTGAATTATTGGGAAAAGGTGGAGAAAGTTCCATCTGACAAGATAAGGGCAACTCGTATATTCCTCAGAAATTCTTAACCACAAAGGCAAAATCGTTACTAACCCGAATCACCAAAACGATTGAGATGTTGAAAAAAGGGCGGTAAACTTGTAGGACATCCATGTTCTCAAAAATCCTGAGGTGGTTGAGTTTGAAGGAACAGCGATGTTTTTGAAGAAACCAAAAGATTAACTACGAAGGCACAAAGGTCACAAAGATTCTCTCTGTGTCTTCGTGGTGAGGAGAATTATGCATTCTCGACGCGCACTACTTTACATGCCCGGTGATGATTGGAAAAAAATCACCAAAGCCATCACGCTCGGTGTGGACTGCATTTGCATGGATATGGAAGACGGCGTGGCGGTCAACAAAAAAGCCGAAGCACGCGCAACCATCGCAAAGGCTTTGCGCGAGTTGGATTTTGGCAAAAGCGAAAAGCTGGCGCGTATCAATGCCGTCGGTTCGGGGATGGAGAAGGATGATATTGAAGCCGTTCTTCCTTATCGTCCGGATGGCATCGTAATTCCGAAAATGGAATCGCTTGAACAAATCCGGTGGGCGCATGAGATCATCGAAGCCGCAGAATTGAAGAATGGCTGGCCGATGAACTCGATTCGGATTCTGGTGGATGTTGAAACTGCAAAGGGGATTCTCAACCTTAAAGAAATCGCATCGCACCCTCGATTGGATGCTTTGATCTTCGGCGGAGAAGACTTCGCCGCATCTATCGGCGCGACGCGCACGCGGGATGCGGTCGAGTTGCTTTACGCGCGTCAGGCTGTGGTCACAACCGCCGCGGCGTTTGGATTGCAAGCCATTGATATCGTCACGATTGATTTCAAAGATATCGAAACGTTGAAAAAAGAATCTGAATTTGGCGCACGGTTGGGATTCACCGGCAAGCAGATCATTCATCCCGTGCAGGTCAAGCCGGTGCAAACCGCGTTCATGCCGAACGATGAAGCTATCGCGCATGCCAAACAAATCGTTGAAACATTTGAAGCGAGTCAAAAGGAAGGCAAAGGCGCGTACGCTTTAGATGGCAAGATGATCGATATGCCATTGCTCAAGAACGCGCAGAAAGTTTTGGATCGAGCAAAAGCGGCAGAAAAGGTTTAGGACTCTTTTGCTTTCAATTTTATTCGGTCTTACATCCGCCATCAGTTGGGGTGCGGGCGATTTCACCGGCGGGCTGGCCGCGCGCAGAACCGGAGCGTATCGCGCCGTGTTCTACGGTGAAGCCATTGGGCTTGTACTTTTGTTTGCGGTGGTGCTTGCCAGCCCGCAGCCGATGCCAGACTTCAAGTCGATTCTATTATCCATTGCGGCGGGTGCACTCGGCACGGTCGGCTTGATGCTATTGTATAGCGCTATGGCGCAGGGCAAGATGAGCATCGCCGCACCAGTTTCAGCGTTGCTGGCCGCGGCGTTGCCGGTCATCGTTGGAATGATCACGGATGGATTCCCGGGCTATCTTACATTTTTGGGATTCGCATTCGCGCTCGCCGCCATCTGGTTGATCTCGCAAAGCGAAGATGGCACCAAAGACATCTTCACGCATCTTTCGGACCTGCGGCTGCCTCTGTTTGCGGGCCTTGGCTTCGGTTTATACTTTGTCCTGATGAATGCCGCCACGCGACAGACTACTATTTGGCCAATGGTTTATTCGCGCAGTGCCGGATTGCTGGCCATGGCCTTGTTCATCATCGTTCGACGCGATTCGTTTGTCACAGTCCGCGCGGCATGGCCGGTTATGATTATGAATGGCATTCTCGATGTCGGTGGAAACTTCTTTTACGTTCTGGCGGGACAGGCAGGCCGACTCGATATTTCAGCAGTGCTCAGTTCGTTATTCCCCGGTTCGACGGTTATCCTAGCTTGGATCATTTTGAAGGAACGCCTGACACGCACGCAGTGGATTGGCATCCTTGCCGCGTTGATCGCGATTATTCTTTTCACTGTTTGAGGAGGTACGCATGATCGAAGTCCGTCCGGTCCAAACAAAGCGCGAACACAATATCTTCATCACTTTTCCGTGGCGCATTTACAAAAACGACCCGTTGTGGATTCCGCCGATTTTATCCGAGCGCAAGAAAGCCATGGATCCCGCGCGCGGATTATTTTTCAAAGGCGGAGGCATCGCCGATCTTTATATCGCGTGGAAAGACGGAAAGCCCGTTGGAACGATTGCCTGCGCACAGGAAAAAGATGCAAAGGAAAATATGTTTGGCTTTTTCGAATGCCTTGACGATTACGCGATAGCTGAGGCGTTATTCAAGCAAGCAGAGACTTGGGCGCGCGAACATCATCTTACTTCGATCATCGGCACGTACAATTTGGACCGGGAGGACTGCCGCGGAATTCTGATCGAGGGACGCGACCGTCCCGCCCCATTGCTATGCGGTTACAACCCGCCGTATTACGCAGGTTTCTTTGAACGCTTTGGTTTCGGGTTGGAACACGATGATGGTCTGGCTTATGCTGTTGATCTCGATTTGAATAATCCGAAGATACAACGATTATCGCGCCTTGCGGAACGCGTGCGCCAGCGAAAGAATTTCAAAATACGCGGCGCAGATATGAATGACGTCGAAAACGAGATTGATCGCATCTGGGATTTGCAAAACCGCGCACTGGCTCATTTGCCGGGATTCATGCCCTATCCGCGCGAGGCGATTGAGACGATGGTCTTGCCGTTGAAAGAACTTGCCGACCCTGAACTGATTCTCTTCGCTGAAGCTGGCGGCAAGGCGATTGGTTGGTTTCCCGCCATGCCAAATTTCAACGAAATTCTCATTCACATCAACGGACTCCGTTACCCGTGGGATTATCTGCGTGCGCTGGTTTATCAGCACAAGAAACCCGAATCCATCGCTATCAAGAGCGTGGCTGTCCCGCCCGAATATTGGGACACGGGTGTCGCGGTTTTGCTTTTCGATGAAATGGTCAAGCGCGCCGTCGCCAAAGGATTCAAATGGGCCGACCTTTCTTTGACCGGTGAAGATAATCCCGACACGTGGGATTTGGCTCATCACATGGGCGCAAAGATCTATAAGCGCTATCGGTTCTATAAGAAGGAAGTGAAGTGAAAGTTAGAAGGAGTATTGTGTGACCAAGAAAACATTCACGCTAATGGCTCACATCAGCACGGAAAATCCTCAGGCGGTCAGGCCTGCCTTGGAAGAGCTTGTCTCCAAAGAGTCGATCACGGCCACAGAAGAAGGATTTTTGGTGAAGGCAACCATGCAAGGAGAATCTGCACGCGAGTTAAATAAAAACTTACTCTCGGCCTTGCGTCGGGTCGAGCGGAAAACCCGCCTGCATGCGGAATGGAAGTCCGGCAATACAACGGAGCGTTTCTTCGACTATGTGCCAAAGGGGTCACAAAAAGCTTGAGCATAATAGGAACCTTGTTTCGCCATCAACTCGTTATGCTTGCCGCGTTCGATCTTATTTGATCGTGCGCGCCTTGGGAGCGGCATGGGATTCTGAGCCATTCCCCGGCCTTGGCAAAACTATTGTGGCCGCCTTGTCTCTGTTTTGCCTCTCTATTACTAATGTTTGAACAACCATATCTGATGTTACGGATTGACTTTATCTATATAAAGTGATATAAAAACTTAGTCAAGGTTTTTGACAACTTTCTCCTTCCCCTATTGCCTTTGCCAAAAACTGAATAACCCAACGGCGCGCGCCGATCAGCAAACCGATCTGATTGGCGATTGATTTGCCGCTACAGAAATCCAACATCATGTTCTATGAAGATGGAGCTCGGTTTATTTAGTATTTCTCCTTGTTCTGGAACTGACCCATCGGGAATGCGCGGCCCACGCTTTCTATTCCCGGCCCATCACAGGAGAGAGAATGAAAATTTATATCGTTCGCATAATTGGTGTTCTGGCCATTTTGGTATGGCTGCTAATTGCATCGTCACCACAGATCGTTTTGGCGAAGACTTGTACAAATCATGGAAGAGTGGTTCCGTGCCCGCCCTCGGGTGGCGGAAAGAAAACCAACAACACTGCCCCGTCACAAGTAATCCCGGCTACAGCCACAGACACACCCAGCCCTCTTCCAACGGCCACCGTGACCGTCTTGGTTGTGATACCAGGAACGGGCGGTAATGTGCCCGAACCAGCTCTGCCGCCAGTCCTGCCCCCGACCCAGACACCTCCAATTCCGCCAGACCCATTGCCAAACCCATTCCTCCCGCCGGCTGTGCTAGTGGGTATCATCATTGTCCTGATCATCATAGGCGGCCTGTTGTTCGGGTTGTTAGTCCCGGCAGTTCGAAAGTGGTTATTGGGTGCTGGTCCCAAAAATGGGTGGCCGCTTGCCTTCGGTTCTACAACACATGTTATGATGCGTGATGCCGATAAACCACACCACTTTTCAAATCGAGACCAAAATGTATTAGACTCGCCTGACATGGATGATGGTTCCGTTAAGAATTACGCCTTCGAAATAGAAGATTATTCGTTCACAGTAGATAATCCCACCACAATAGGAAGCGCGACCGGCGGCGGCTCCAGCGTGGACTTCTGGTTAGGTAATGATTTGTCTGCGGTCAAGGAGGGTGCCCCGTCCGCCGAGGTCGCCGTGCCAAGTGGGCTGGGAGCGATCGTCCAAGTGAATATAAACGAGCGTGAGACAGGCAAGGGCGGAACCAACACGGACAACGGCAGACAACCAAAAATAAATGAGGCCGAGGAGCATGAGACCGGCGGGGGCGGCAGTGGGAGCGGGACCAACACGGAAGGCGGCAGAGATCCCAAATAACATGACTCACCCAAATTTAAGGGAGGCAAATCCGAAGCCTTGCGACAATAATAAAACATTCGGCTAACTCCGTACGAGAGTCAGCCGAATGTTTTTATGTGAAACTTAAGTTGCAGGCGAACTAAACCGAGCGGCTATTAGATCTATCAAAGGCATCCATGTTGATTCCCCAACTGACGATGCGCTTCGGCGTAATGCGGAATATCTCCGAGTCAAAGCTTGGAACGATCAACTGTCCGCCGGTCATTAGCATTTCGGCCTCGCCGCGAATTTCAATGCCTCGTACCTTCCACGGATTTACCGAAACGATATCATCGATCACCACGGCCACTTTTGGATTGTTCATCACATCGCGCCATTTCTTGCGTTTAGCGAATCCATTATGACCGCCAATATCAATTGTTTCGGTTTCAGAGTTGTAGCGAAATGCCACAGGCACTACATGCGGCTGTCCACTTGCGTCAGCAGTTGCAATTCGTGCCATGCGCTGACTCTGCAGATAAGCAACCTCAGCGGCTGTGAGATTGTTTTGATTTTTATTTACCATATTCCTGTTCCTTTCTCTCTTACTTTCCCGCAAACGAGGCTTCTTTAACTTCTTCCTGTTTCTTGAACTGGCTCATATACAGGTTGTAGTAAAAGCCTTGCTTGTCCATCAATTCATTATGCTTGCCGCGCTCGATGATCTGTCCATGATCGAGCACTAGGATCGTATCGGCATTGACAATGGTGCTTAAGCGGTGTGCGATGACGATGGACGTGCGGCCTTTGAGTAGAATGTCGAAAGCGGTCTGAATCAGGCGCTCGGTGCGCGTGTCAACGGATGAAGTCGCTTCGTCCAGGATCAGAATGCGGGGATCCGCCAAGGCGGCGCGTGCAATCGAAAGCAGTTGCCGCTGTCCCTGAGAAAGACCCGAGCCGCGTTCTCCCAAAATGGTCTGATATTTCTGCGGCAGTCGTTCGATGAACATATCAGCGCGCGCGAGTTTGATGGCAGCCATCACTTCATCGTCGCTCGCATCGGGACAACCAAAGCGCACGTTCTCCATCACGGTCGCGCTGAACAGGAATGTATCCTGCAACACAACACCGACTTGTCGGCGAATGGACTCGGCGGTGACGTCGCGCACATCCACACCATCGACTCGGATCACGCCGCTGGTCACATCGTAGAAGCGCGGCAGTAAATTGACAATGGTGGTCTTGCCTGCGCCGGTTGGACCGACAATGGCAATGGTTTGTCCGGGTTCGGCACTGAAGGAAACATCTTTTAACACAGGCACGCCGTCTTCGTATTCGTGGGAGACGTGATCGAATTCCACTTTGCCGCGGATCTGCGGCATGTCTTTTGCACCGGGTTTGTTCTGCACGGCCGGCACTTCATCGAGCAGACCAAAGATTCTTTCGGCGCCCGCAATGGCATTTTGGATGTTGCCCCACAAAACCGCGATTTGTTGAATCGGTTGGTTGAAGCGTTGAACATAAGCAAGAAAGGTTACGATCAAACCGAAAGTCACAACTGTGCCCAGCAGGGTCTGTCCACTGAGCATGTACCAGCCGCCTACGCCGGTCACGATCGCCAGCGCGACATAACCAAGAGCTTCCAATGTCGGTGAGAGCGCGGCAGTGAACGATACTGCGCGGACATTGGCGTCGCGGTTCGCAGCGTTGACTCCCTTGAAGTTTTCGATATTCTCATCGACGCGGTTGAAGGCTTGCACTTCGCGCACCGCGGCGATACTTTCCTGCAATTCAGCATTGACGTTGCCGATCTCCTTACGGGTTTTGCGATACGCCTTGCGCGCCTGATCGGAAAAATAAAGTGTGGCGATGAACATGACCGGCGAAACAGCCAGTGAGAGCAAAGCAAACGGCAGGTTCTGAGTGAACATAGTATAGGCAATCCAAATTAAAAGCAGGATGCCGCTAAAGACATTGACCAATGCAAATGAAATGGCTTGTTCAATTGCAGAGGTGTCGTTGGTGATGCGGCTCATCAAGTCGCCCGCTTCGTTCACCGAATAATAACTGAGCGAAAGCTGATGCAGCCGTTCGAACACATCCACGCGCAGAGCGCGCAGAACGTGCTGTCCCGACCACGACATAGTGAAGAAGGTCAAACCGCTGAGCGCCGAGCCGATGAGGAACAACACGATCACGATCAGAATCAATCGCTCCAAACCCGCCACACGATCGGGATTCTGCATCGCAGTCAGAGCCGGTGAAATAAATCCGCCGATGCGATAGGCACTGGCAATAATCCATTGCGTGCCGCTGAGCTTGGCTGGGTCGGACACGATCCAACAGCTTTCTGCGGATGCCTGTGCCTCCGTGGTGAGTGCAGTTGAGAAAGAACCAAAGCTGCTGTTTGCACCAAGCGGGACGAGGAAACAATCCGTAGCCTGACCGGTTAGTTCGGGAACGGTAACTTGCGTCCAAGTTGAAATTGCCACGAATAGAATCGCGAGAAAAGCGGCGAATCCGAATCTTCCAAAGTAGCCAACCAACCGCATGAGCGTTTCGCTCAACTTGCGCGGCTTGAGGGTTTCCTGATTAAGCATGTTGCCGAAACGGCCGGGACCACCCATCATAGGTTAAATCTCCTCCGGCATATGCCCGTGCTCGTGTTCATACACCAATATTTGTGAGTTATAAATTTCTGCATAGATCGGTTCATTTTCCATTAAGTCCGCGTGCTTGCCTTGGGCAACCACCCTGCCTTTATCCAGCACGAGGATTTTGTCGGCGCTCATCACGGTGCTGATGCGTTGCGCAATCACGAACGATGTGCGGTTCTCCATCAACTTATCGAGCGCGGCTTGGATTAATGATTCGGTGGTGAGGTCCACGCTGGAAGTTGAGTTGTCGAGGATCAAGATGCGCGGGTCGAGCAATAAGGCACGCGCAATTGCGACGCGTTGCTTTTGTCCACCACTCAAGGTGGTGCCGCGTTCGCCGACGTGTGTGTTGTAACCATCGGGGAAGGACATGATGAAATCATGCGCCTGCGCGGCTTTTGCCGCGGCAATCACATCTTCCTCGCTGGCATCTGAGCGCCCAAAGGCGATGTTCTCGCTGACTGTTCCGCTGAACAGTGTGGTTTCCTGTAACACGATGCCAATTTGTTTGCGCAGAGATTTCGATCTTGATGTCGCGCAGGTCATGGCCGTCCACGGTGATTTTGCCCTCGGTGGGATCGTAGAAGCGCGGCAATAAATTGATGATGGTGCTTTTCCCGGAACCGGTCGCGCCGAGCAATGCGATCCGTTCGCCGGGTTTCGCCTCGAAGGTAACTTCGCTTAGGACCGGGTCGCCTCCGTGGAAATAGCGGAAGGTCACGTTCTCGAATTTGACTTCGCCTTTGACGGAAGGCAATTCCATCGCATCGGGCTTATCCACGATGTCAGACTTGGCGTCGAGGATTTCGAAGATGCGATCCGCTGAGGCGGCGGCTTGACCGAACTGTGTAATAATGAATCCAAGCTGCGCGACCGGGAAGAACAGGTAGATCAAATATAGCGAGAATTCCTGCCAATCACCGAGCGTCAATGTGCCAGTGATGATTTGCTTGCCGCCCACATAAAGGATGGCGGCTTGCCCGAGGTTGGCAATCAGAAAGATCATTGGGAATAGGAAGGTGAACAGCTTCGAGACCGAGATAGCTTGGTTCATCAGGCTATCGGCGGCTCCGCGGAATTTTGCTTGTTCCTGTTTCTCGCGCGTGAAGGCTTGAATGACTTTAATGCCTGCCAGATTTTCTTGCAGGATGGTGTTCAATGCGGAAAGTTTGATCTGCACTTTCCTAAACATGGGCTGGGCCGCACTGCCAAAAATAAAAAACAAGACCAGCGCCAGCGGCAAGATGGGCATCGCGGTCCAAGCCAGCGGAACATTGGTGGAGAACAGGATGATGATCGTTCCCGTCAACAGGATGATCGCGCCGACCAGCTGCAACAAACCTTGACCGATAAATAAACGTAATTTTTCAATATCATCTGTAGCGCGGATCATTAACTGACCGGTTTGGTTCTGATCGTGATACGAAAACGATAACTTTTGAATCTTTGAATACAAGTCGTTGCGCAAATCATAAGCCACGGATTGCGAGTTCTTTTCTGCCCAGAAGGCTTGCAGGAAAGCGAAGACGCCGCGGAATGCGGCGAAGATACAAATGGCAACAACGGACCAGATCAATGCTTGCGGTGCCTTGGCGAGGTTTGCATTCAGTTGAGCAACGAGCTGATCTTTCGTCCAGGTTGCCGGATAGTTGAGTGCAGATAGGATGTTAGGCAAAGCCGTGCTCATGAATTGCTGTGGGATTTGATTCAGCGCCTGCAAAACCTGCGTGGCAATATAACCGCTGGTGACCGCGTTGATGATGCTGGCGATCAGCGCCGGTATGGCTAGTTGCGCCAGCGTGGCGATGACCAAAAAAAGGTATGGCAGTACGGCTTGGCGTCTGGCATGGGACAGATATTTAAAGGCTCGTCCCATTGAGCTGGCACCGGGGCCCTTGCCACCATTACGGGAAATAGGTCGAGACGTGGTTGCTTGCATAAAGTTCCTTTCGAGATTAAGTAGTAGGCAATAAAGTTATAAGACTGGAATGTGCATTGGATATGAATTAGTTCAGGATGTCATTGCGAGTGTCGCCCTAGCGACACGAAGCAATCTCCTTGATAGCGAGGAGACTGCTTCGGGGCAAAACGCCCCTCGCAGTGACATAGACTATGTTAGATCGAGCTTGCGCGCCGCTTCGGTCAGAATAACTAGAGCGTTTGTGACTCTCTTTTGGTCCTGATCATTCATCTCGATTGCGAGTTTATCCATCCAGCGATACCGTTCTTTGACGCCGCGTTCAATCAGATTTTTACCTTTGACGCTCAACGTCAATAATTTGGCGCGGCGGTCTTCGGGACTCTCGACGCGTTCGATCAATCCGCTTTGGACGAGTTTATCCGCGAGCTGGCTGGCAGCCGCGTTGCTGATCTCGAAGCGTTCGCTGATATCCGAGATGCCGCAGTGGCTTCGATAATGCAACTGCATCAGAATGCTGAACTGCTGCATCGAAAGACCGGTGGATTTGACGAAATGACTCCAGCCGTGCATGGACCTCTGCATGAAAACATCCATGAAGTCGTGCACGCTTTTGGAGAATGGATCGGGTTTGGTCATAGTTACAAAGTACTGTGTAAATATTTAAACCCACCTAATCATATTTATAAGCACTAACCTTTCTGGCCATTTAGGAATTTAACTAAAAAACAGTAAGCCTGCTTTTTAGTTAAGGAGGCTTAACTTTATACGCGAGTTATGTATTTGTCAAGAACGGGGAGATAAGAGAAGTATAAGAAAAATTTAGGAGAGGGGTACTTTCAAGGCGCGGAAAATATTCACAATGTCATAAAACCTAGTCATTTACTATGTGCTTTGTTAGTCTGCTTTATGCCATAACTATAGATCTCTTAGCTTATATATATTTATCGCCTGCTTTTTGACACAATTCTATACACCTGTGTACCCAGTTTTCATACCAATACCATGCGCCTTGAACTTCTACTCCGTATCCATTTGCTGGATTTTTGGCGTCTTCTTCTCTCCACATGTTTAAATGGTCTGGCTGAATTCTGAATTTTACAAAACCTGCCTTGCGTACTTCCGCGACTACATCTTTAGCTCTGAATTTTGGTCGCTCAACTTCCTTCTTGACCCAATATTCTTTGTCAATTGTTTTTGCCAACTCTGATTTAGGGTCAATGAATTCTACAACTTTGTCTGCTTGTCCTGGATGATTGACAAGTTTTTTCTTAAATAACAATCTGAAAGAAAATTTAGGGCTATTATATTCTTCGGGCGTCAATCGGTTGTCAAAATTAACGATATATGTTTTCAAGCCAAAGGGTATCTCGATTTCTGAAGTTGCGCCGCTGATTTGTTCTTCGTTTAAAGCCAAAAACTGAATACTGTAAGCTAAATGCTGATCAATTCCATATTTTTCTCCAAACAGGCGTTTTATATATTCGTTGTAATTGATGGCACATGCTTGGTATCTGCCACTTAAAAAATTGTCTAACGATTGCGTCATTTGATGTTCAATCTCATCACGTAACCCAATTAAAAATCGCAGGTTATTTTTAGTGTCTGAGTTTATCGGACAATTTTTATCATTGAGACATCTTTCTAATTCCCAATGCTTAAATGCTTGGTGTTTAGTGCGGTCAAAAATCTTTTTGCCGTTTTTACCAATGCTGTAATATCGGTATTCAACTTTTTTGGAACGATAGTAGGCGTGAAGCAGATAAGTCCACGCAATTATCATCAATACGATAAAAGTTTCTGTTTTGAAATTAATAAGAGGGTCATTGAATATTTTGATAGAGGAAAGAGCCGCTTCGCGGGACTTGATAATCAATTCTCGCTTTAATGACCACAATCGTCTATGTCGTATCGTTGTCATTAGGACTCGTTTATGTGATGCTGTGAATTAGCAAATAGTAATTATTACTACGGTCTTTATAATCTCTCTTGGGCAAACTGTCTAATTATCTTATATTAAGTATAGCACGCTGTCAGTTCAGATTACGAATATCCGCTCACTTGGTACCCAGCTGCTTGCGATAGAAAACCCGATCATAGCCACAAGCACAAAGGACAAATGCCTTTATTCCGCGAACATTTCAGCCAAAACCGAGAGCACTACCTTTTGTGTCGCGGCGCTGATCTGTCCCAGTTTCCTGACCAGCCTCTCTTTATCCACAGTTCTGATCTGGTCAAGCACAATTTGTCCGTCCTTGCCCTGGAAGCGGCACGCTACGCGCGTTGGATAGGATTGTCCATGCGAGGTCATGGGGGCGACGATGACTGTGGCGATATGACGATTTATTTCATCCGGGGAAATGATCAGGCACGGTCGCGTTTTTTTGATCTCATGTCCCGTAGTTGGGTCGAGATTGATCAGGTAAACCTCGAACCGCTTGACTACCACTTCCACTCGCTCCGATCCCATTTAGTGGATACAGGCTTGTCAATCAGGCGGTCATCTCCGCTTTTTGACATTGCTTGGAATTGTTCATCCCAATCACGGCGGGGGCGCGCCACGCGGCGCAGGACAAGTTGCCCGCGTTGAACTAGGATTTCCACTTCGTTACCAAAGCCCATTTGTTCAATCAATAACTTGGGCAGCCGAACTCCGCGCGAGTTGCCAATTTTCACGATTTGTGTGCGAAGCATGTTCATGTTCGTCTCTCTTTCCTAAAAGTGATTACATTGTAATCACTGTCGGCATCTTGGTCAATGTCCTCTCGATGGCTCACATATTAGTCAACTGCTTGCGATAGAAAATCCGATTATAGCCGCCATCAAACTTGCGTTCGTACTCCACATAGCCAATTCGAGGATAGAAGACCTGGTTCTCAGTCATCTTAGCGTTGGTGCACAAGTAGATTGAGTCATAACCGCGTTTGAGAGCTTCTTGCTCAGCAAACTGCAGGAGCGCTTTGCCAACGCCCGTTCCTTGAAGATGAGGATGGACGGCAACGGTGTCAATATAAAATCCCTGATTTGTTTCATACTGTACGAGAACGCCGAGGACTTGTCCGCTTGACTCAGCCAACCAAACATGTCTCGCCTCGATCTCGGCTGGGAAGTCCAGCAACATTGGACCGGGCGGCTTGCCTATCCGCTCTGTGTATAGTTCAAACGCCGCGACGACGCACGCTTTCACTGCGTCAGCATCGCTTGCAATCGCCTCGCGAATTATTGGGTGCATGGAGTCCTCACGTAGCAATTGATGTCGCCTCACTAATGGCTATGATGAAAGATTGATTTATATTCAGTATAGCATGCTTGATAATCTCAATTTTCCGAATATGGGCTCTCACTGCGAGACTGCCACACCTCACGGTAAAATACTTGAAAACAAAAATCCCTCGCCAAAATTTGGCGAGGGATTTGATCTATATACGGCAAGATAAACTTATATCCTCTGATAGTCATACTCGTAATTCACAAAGTACGATAAAATTGCAAAGACTTATTAGAACTCATCTCAAAAATATTCCCCATGCAAAACAAATCAATCAACGAACCATCTCCTGATCCCACCACTTCTCACACAGAAACAGATTCTGAAATTCAGGAATATCTGTCTACCAGTGAACGACGGAGACGCTTGTTTCCGCGCGCCGCGCTGGTCGGTCTCGGTGCGGGATTGGTCGCTGCGCTTTTTCGCGCAACGTTGAACGGGGCAGACGCAGTGCGGAATCAACTCTTGATCTGGTCACATCACTTCCCGGTCTTTGGCTGGATCTTTCCGATACTCTTCAGCATGGCTGGAGCTATGGCATCCGTTATGCTGGTTCGGCGTTATGCGCCCGAAGCGAGCGGAAGCGGCATTCCGCATCTCGAAGCTGTAATGCACCGTCTCAGAACATTGAACTGGAAACGCGTTCTGCCTGTTAAGTTTATCGCTGGAGCATTAGCGATCGGCGGAGGTTTGGCATTAGGCCGCGAAGGGCCGACTGTTCAAATGGGCGCATCGATCGGTGATGCAGTTTCAAGCTGGAGCAAGGTGTCGCCCGGAGAACGGCGAACGTTGATTGCTGCTGGCGGAGGTGCCGGTCTGGCTGCAGCATTTAATGCGCCGCTAGCAGGAGTGGTATTCGTTCTTGAAGAAATACAGCGCGACTTTCATCCAATCGTGTTTGGCGCGGCTTTTGTTGCCGCGGCCATTGCGGATATCGTGGTGCGTTTCCTTTTCGGGGGCGTTCCCATATTTGTGATTCCAGATTATTCAACTCCTCCCCTTGCATCGCTGCCCATATTTGCCATCCTGGGTATTCTGGCGGGTTTGCTGGGAGTAGCCTTCAACCGAGCCTTACTTGGAACAATGGATTTATTTGCCGGTCTACAGAGCCGCTTGGGACTCGGCGTTGTCGCGACTGTGGGGGCAATCGCTGGCCTCATCAGTTGGTTTTCTCCAATAGCAGTCAGTGATGGACATGCGCTGGCAGAAATCGTCCTCGCCGGAGAATTCGCACTTACTCTCATCCCACTCTTTTTTATCATCCGGTTTCTCCTGAGTGTTTCAAGCTATGGGACTGGTACTGCTGGCGGAATTTTCGCACCCCTGCTCGCGCTTGGAGCTTTGCTTGGCCTTGCGATCGGTCAGATTGCCCATTCCTTTGCACCGACGATCGTGCCGGTACCAGCGGTCTTCGCGATCGTCGGCATGGCTGCTTATTTCGCCGCGATTGTGCGCGCTCCCCTTACAGGGATTGTCCTAATTGTTGAAATGACAGGGAACTATCAACAAATGTTGCCTCTGCTGGTCGCTTGTTTTTGTGCCTATGCAGTCGCGGAGCTATTGAAGGATTTGCCAATCTATGAGGCATTGCTTGAGCGTGATCTGATTCGTGATGACGCAAATATTAGCTTGAAAGAACCAATGGTCATTGAACTTGAGATTGAGCGGGACGCGCCATTCGTGGGAAAAGAAGTGCGAATGCTTGGATTACCTTCCGGAGTCGTACTCATCCGCTGTTTTGAAGCAGGACGCGAGTTGGTCCCTATCGCATCAACTCGCCTGGAGGCTCATACTCGAATTACCGCGGTGATTGCACCGGAGGCGGCTGACGGTCTTGCTATCTTGCGTCGTGGTTGCAAAGGTAACAAATAAAGAATCTTCCGCACGGCGATACCGTCATCAAGTCCGGCGATATTCTTGTGGTTGTGGCGGAAGGACAAACACTGGAAGATGTCGTGCGCTTATGTGATTCAGGAAATGACGAACCGTAAACACAAAATTTCTCAACGCTGATTTTTTCCGCCGCCAATCTATGGTATAAAGGCTCTGTAAGGAATTGCAAGGGGGAGACACTACTAAAAATGGTTTCATGAAAATAAGCTTCATTCATTAAACAGTGCATCTGATTTGGCAATCATGGCAAACCTTTCAGCACATTTGGCTTTCCTTTATGGAGCGGGTGAAGTCCCGCAATTAATCACACGCGTGGAAAATCTCATCGCAGGGTATCGTGCTCGGATCCCGGCGCGGGAATACAGGCTGACGGAACGGGATTCGATTCTGATTACATATGGCGATCAGGTACAAGTCCTAGGTGAAAAGCCGTTACAAACTTTAAGCGCCTTTTGCAAACCACATCTGAGGGGCGTCATAAACGGGATCCATATCCTGCCATTCTATCCATGGAGTTCGGATGATGGATTCTCAGTGGTGGATTATCTCAAGGTAGATTCAAATTTGGGAAATTGGGAAGATATTTCTTCCATGCAGAATCATTTTCACTTGATGTTCGACGGCGTGATCAATCATATCTCGTCGCAAAGCGAATGGTTCAAAGCATTCTTGCGCGATGACCCGCGTTACCGCGATTACTTTATTACAGTGGAAGGCTCGCCCGATCTTTCTCAAGTGATCCGTCCGCGCTCTTTACCTTTGTTGACCACTTTCCAGACTTTATCAGGCGAAAAGCGCGTGTGGACAACGTTCAGCAACGATCAGATTGATTTGAATTATAAAAACCCCGAAGTGTTACTTGAAATACTCAATGTATTGCTTCTATACGCTGAACGCGGCGCGACCTTCATCCGCCTCGACGCGATCGCTTATTTATGGAAAGAGATCGGCACGACCTGTATTCACTTGCCACAGGCACATCACGTCATTCAATTCCTGCGCGCCGCATTGAACGAAGCTGCTCCTCATGTTCAGCTTATCACTGAAACCAATGTGCCGCACACCGATAACATTTCCTATTTTGGGGATGGAACGGACGAGGCACAACTCGTTTACAACTTTGCCCTGCCGCCGTTGATCTTGCATACCTTCCACACAGGCGACGCGCACCTGCTTTCCAATTGGGCGAAGACATTGACCTTGCCCTCTGATAAAACAACCTTCTTAAACTTCCTTGCTTCCCATGACGGCATTGGATTAAATCCGGTGCGCGGAATCCTATCTAATAAAGAAATTGATTCGCTGGTCAAGAAAACTCTCGAACACGGCGGATTGATTTCCTGTAAAAACAACGCAAACGGTTCACAAAGTCCTTATGAAATGAACATCAATTATTTTGATGCGCTTTCCAACCCGAATGAAAATGAGCCTTTGGAGTTACAGATTGACCGATTTATTGCCGCACAAGCGATCATGCTTTCGCTTGTTGGCATGCCCGGCATTTACTTTCATAGCTTGTTCGGCTCACGCGGATGGATTGAAGGCGTAAAACAAACCGGACATAACCGCACAATCAACCGCGAGAAGTGCCAACTCGAGTCAATTACAAGACGAACTTGCTGATGAAAATTCTTTGCGTTCAAAAGTCTTCATGCGTTATCGCCAATTGCTTTTGGTGCGAGGCAGAACACCCGCATTTCATCCGCACGGCGCACAAACAATATTAGATTATCATCCATCCGTGTTTGCAATTGAACGCATTTCACCTGATGGAAAATCACGTGCGGTATGTTTGCATAATGTCAGTATAGAGCCTGTCACTTTCTCGACAGACTACAAAACGGCAGCGGACCTTTTTACGGGGCAACCTTTGCAGGTTTCGAACATCATGCTCGAACCTTATCAGATTTTATGGATGAGTCTATGACACCTTTTTCACACAACATCGGTTTTATTTCGACCCGTTTCGCGGGAACGGATGGCGTCTCCCTCGAAACGCAAAAATGGGCAACTGTATTGGAGCGCCTCGGTCACAAGTGTTTTTATTTTGCGGGGCAATGTGATCGTCCTGTTGACCAGTCTCAGGTGGTGCCCGAGGCGTTTTATCGTTATCCTGAAATTGACAAGCTCAATCAACAGGCATACTCAGGCAGTTGGACGGTCACAAAGCAAGCGCGCAAATCGCATCCTGAAATGGCGGGACTACACAAGGATTTTTTCTCCATGTATGTGCGCCCCCCGCAAATGACGCGCCGCGTCAATGAATTGAAAGAATACTTCAAGGATGAGCTGTACAAATTTGCCCGCCGATTTGATCTGGAAATTCTCATCATCGAAAATGCCGTGACGATTCCCCTCAACCTGCCGCTGGGTCTTGCCATCACAGAATTCATCGCCGAGACGGGTTATCCCACCATCGCACATCATCATGATTTTCATTGGGAGCGGCAGCGTTTTCAGGTCAATTGTGTGGGCGATTATCTTGCGACCGCCTTTCCGCCCAATCTGCCATCCATTCGACATGTGGTTATCAACTCTATCCAGGCCCAACAGATCGCTTCGCGTCATGGCTTGACCTCGCGCGTGATCCCCAATGTCATGGACTTCGACTCCCCGCCGCCTGATCCTGACTCCTACACTCAAACCGTGCGCGCGGATTTTGGCATCGAGACCAGGCGAATATTTTTTCCTGCAACCCACGCGCGTCATCCAACGCAAGGGAATTGAACATGCCGTGGAGCTTGTGCGCCGCCTTAACCTTCCTGCAAAACTTATCATCTCCCATGCCGCAGGCGATGAAGGCACAGATTATGAACATCACGTGCAAGAATATGCTCATCTGCTGGACGTAACTGTTCGTTTTGAATTTGATCAAGTACAGGATGAACGCGGCACGACAAAAGACGGTAGAAAGATTTACACGCTGGATGATGTGTATCCTCATGCCGATCTTGTCACATACCCCTCAAGCATTGAAGGATTTGGAAATGCATTTTTGGAAGCTGTGTATTATCGCCGCCCAATTCTGGTGAACAACTATTCCATTTATGAAGTGGATATCAAACCCAAAGGCTTTCGAACAGTTTGGTTCGACGGGTACATTAGTACGGAAACACTGAAAAAGGTTCGGGAAGTTTTATTGAATCCTTTGGAAGCGCAGGAATGGGCGGAGGAGAATTATCAACTGGCAAAACGATATTTTTCCTTCACCGTTTTGGAACGCCGCTTGCAATCCATTCTTGCAGATTGTTTGGGACAACAAATTTGAACATTGCCATGCTTCATTACTCGGTGCCGCCCGTCGTTGGCGGTGTGGAAAGTGTCATCGCCCATCAGGCGCGGCTGATGTCCGCCGACGGACATTCTGTCCGCTTGATCGCGGCGCGCGGTGAATCATTGAGCGAACAGATTCCTTTGACCGTTCTCCCTCTTGCGGGATCACGTCACGCACGCGTGGTAGAAATGAAAAGGCAATTGGATCGCGGCGAAGTGACTGCCAAATTCGAGTTTCTACAAGATGAACTCATCGAGCAATTACAAAACGCCTTGTCTGGCACAGATATTTTGATCGCACATAATGTTTGTTCGTTGAACAAAAATCTCGCGCTCACCGCCGCTCTTTATCAACTGAACACTTCCAAAAAATTACCGCGCCTGATCCTGTGGCATCACGACCTGGCATGGGCGACGCCCCGCTATCTATCTGAATTGCACGATGGCTATCCTTGGGATTTGTTGCGCCAAGATTGGAGCGAGAATCGCATGTGGTTGTTTCGGCACTACGCCGCGCCGAATTGGCAGACTTAATGAAAATTGAACCTGCTTTAATTCACGTCATCCCCAACGGCGTGGACGCGGCTCGCTTTTATAAACTTAAGTCACAAACCCAAATCCTACTTGAGCAAACCCACTTGCTGGATGCCGCGCCAATTCTGCTTTCGCCCGTCCGCATAACACCGCGTAAGAACATTGAATTGAGCATTGCATACTCTGGCTGAATTACAAAAGCAATTTCCAAATGCCGCGCTCTTTAGTGACAGGCCCACTGGGTCCGCATAATGCAAATAATCTCAAATATTTTGAGATGCTCTTAACTTTACGCGCCCAATTGGGTTTGCAGGGATCAGTTCATTTCCTTGCTGAACTTGTCGGATTCCTATTTACCCGATGAAGTCATCGCGGATTTTTATCGGATTGCCGATGCGTTATTCTTCCCCAGCCGCGAAGAGGGTTTTGGCATTCCGTTGATTGAAGCCGCGTTCAGTCATTTACCCGCATTTTGCGCCGATATTCCTCCCCTGCGCGAGTTGGGATTGGACGATGCGATATTCTTTTCGCCCGATGAAGACCCCGCGAAAATTGCTAAGCTGCTTGCGGAATATTTTCAATCATCATCCGCTGTACGTCTGTCCATGCGCGCACGTTCATCTTTCCGTTGGGAAGCAATCTATCGTCAACATATCGCGCCTTTATTGGAGAAAGGATAAGACCAATGCAAAAGCATTCTGAATTTATCCCCATCCACACCATTCTGGTGCCCTTCGTGTACCAGGGCCCAGGCTTGCAGGCACTTGAAGCCGCCCGCCATTTGGACGCGAAAATTATTCTTGTTGGTGTAGTAATCGTTCCACCCGACCAATCCTTAAGCGTAGGTGCGGTTACCGCGCGCGCGTTGCGAAAACAATTACGCCATTATGGAAAGGATGAACGTATTACAAGCAGATCGCAGATTATCGTTTCCCATCAACCATGGAATGAACTCTCCAGCCTTTTGCAGAAGGAAAAGCCGGACCTGCTCTGTTTGGAATGGGATTCTCATTTCACTGCTTTTGGCGTGACAACAAATGATGTGCTAACGCGCCCGCCATGCGACGTTGCCTTGGTGCGCGGAAAATTGCCAAATAAACCGAAGCAGGTTCTCGTCCCGGTAAGAGGCGGTCCTCATGCGGAGTTGTCACTGCGTGTGGGCTTGGGTCTGCGTCCAAAAGAAATCACAGCTCTCCATCTCCGCAGATCAGACGATCCGGAAGCAGGAAGCGATGCCCCCTTTAAGGGACTCGCCCGCGTGCTGAAGCAAATGCCTGATGTGCAGAAACAGTTTATAGTCACGGATGATGCGGCGCAATTAATTTTGGAAAAGGCAAAACAGGCGGATGTCATTGTTTTGGGAACCACAATCCAGCCCGTCACAAGTTCTGTTTCGCTTGGGCCATTTGCCGATCGTATTTTGAAGGAAGCCTCTTGCGCGGTGATCGCGGTCAAAAGCGGAAGACCTTTGCCTCAAGTGGTTTACGATGAAAGTGCGGGCGTGCAAGCCATTTCGATTCTTGTGGATAAGTGGTTTGCGGAGAATACTTTTCACGCAGATGAATTCAAGCAATTGGATGAACTGATCAAGTTGAAACGTAAACAAAATATGACCATCAGCTCTGGCTTTACCCGCCTTGAACGAAGAAGAGACGGTGGGCAAAGTGATCAGCTTGATGAAAAAGGAATTAATGGAGATAACGCCATTGTTGGATGAGATCGTGTTGATCGATTCCAACTCGACGGATCGCACACGCGAGATCGCAAAGGAAGAGGGCATACCGGTTTACATCCACCAGCATTTGCTCGAACGGCTGGGCGCGCGGCAGCGGCAAAGGCGAAGCGTTATGGAAAAGTCTGCTTGTGACGCGCGGCGATATCATCGTGTGGGTCGATACGGATATTGTGAACATTCATCCGCGCTTTGTGTATGGCATCATCGGTCCGCTGTTGTTGAATCCACAGATACAATTCGTAAAAGGCTTTTATCGCAGACCCTTGAAAGTCGGCAATAAAATGCAAGCGGGCGGCGGCGGACGTGTGACTGAATTAACCGCGCGTCCGTTGTTGAACCTTTTTTATCCCGAACTCTCCGGCGTGGTTCAGCCGCTTGCAGGCGAATACGCGGGCAGGCGCGAAGCGTTGGAACGAGTACCTTTCTTTTCGGGCTATGGTGTTGAGACAGGTTTGTTGATTGATATTTATGAACGATATGGTTTGAATGCCATCGCTCAGGTTGACCTGCTTGAACGCATTCATCACAATCAGCATTTGGAAGCATTGAGCAAAATGTCGTTTGCGATCATTCAAACTGTCATCCGCAAACTGGAGAGCCGCTTTGGAAGCGCAGTGTTGGAGGATGTGAACCGCTCCATGAAGTTGATCCATTACAACAACAAAGGATATTTTCTCGAAGTCGAGGAGATCGCAGAAAGAGAACGTCCGCCAATGTTGGAGGTGGAGGAATATCAAACCCGCTTCAAAGTTCAAGAATCTGCACCGGATCAATTATGAGGCTTAATCCCCGTTGCCTTTTGTGTCGGATCCGGGCAATTGTTTCAGCCATCTTAACAACGGATTCATTGTAAGTCCTTGAACAAAAATGGAAAAAGTTACTACGCCAAATGCGGCAGTGACGATTTGTTCGCGGTGAGGAATTGTAGTGGGAAGTCCAAGCGCCAATGCCAGAGCCAGCGCGCCGCGCAACCCGCCCCAGAATAAAATGTGTTGATGGTTTCGTTCAATCTTTAGTTTCGATCTTTCAAACAAAATACTTAACGGATAAATCGCGGCAGCGCGGCTGAGCGTTACGACCAAGATGGCGGCGATGACGGGCAACCATGCGTTGGCGTAATTCTCCATTGCCTCGCGCAGACCAATTAACAAAAAGATCAGCGAGTTGGAAATGAATGCCGCAAATTCCCAGAAGTCAACCAGCGAAGCGCGGCCTTTATCGGAATAAGAAACGGGGAGACCAAAGTTGCCGATCAGGATTCCCGCGGTCAGCGTGGAAAGAACGCCGGAGGCATGGAATTGTTCGGCGATCAGAAACGATCCATATGCCGCCACCGTGCTCAACGCAAGCTCAATCAGATGATCGCTGGTGTTATGCGTCAAGAGCAAAATAAATCCGGCAACCAACGCACCCGCCAAAAGTCCGCCGATGACCGTCCACGCGGTTTCACCGATCACATTCCACGCGCTGAGTAGTCTGTCCGTTCAAAAACACCAGCATCACGCCGAAACCAACGGCGGCGGTCGCATCATTGAAAAGACTTTCCGCTTCGACCAGCAAACGCAATCGTCCATGCACGGCTGCTTCTTTGAATGTGGCGATGACGGATACCGGGTCGGTTGCCACGATGAGAATTCCGAATAGCGCCGCGCTTTGCCAGGTCCAACCTGAAAGATAATGCATCCCCGCACTCGTTAATGCCGCAGAAAGAATCACGCCGATGGTGGCAAAGACCAGAATCACAGGCAGGTTGTGATTCAATTCCTTCCATCGGATGAATAGCGTCGCTTCGAAGATCAAGGGCGGAAGCAAAACTTCAAAGATCAAATCTTTGGTTAGGTTAATCGTTGGCCTAAAGGATAAAAGCGCCAGCACGATGCCGGTCAACACAAGGCCGACGGTGTAGGGAATCCGAAACCGCCGCGCGCTCATGCCGACCAGCGCCGCGATCAACAACAGGATTTCAATGCTGGCAATTGTGAATTCCATATCGCGAAGTATACACGATTCGATTCACATCGTTGCCAAGTAAGCTTATAATCCGTAATGAAATCAATCGAGGTGCCAGCCATGAACAATCCTGAATTTGTTGCTTTCCTGCATGCCTATCCTTCCTATCCCACCACGCACGTCATTGACGATTTGCGTAAAACCGAATATGCCCGTCTCGATGTTGGCGAGCATGTGTATCTCGATTACACCGGCGGAGGCTTGTATGCTGAAACGCAGGTACAGCGTCATCACAAATTGCTGAGCGAGCATGTCTTCGGCAATCCGCATTCGTCCAATCCGTCTTCGCTCGCCGCTACACAATTGCTCGAACATGCGCGCGAGTATGTACTCAAATTCTTTAACGCCAGCCCAAATGAATACGATGTGATCTTCACACAAAATGCCAGCGGCGCGTTGAAGCTGGTCGGCGAGTCGTATCCATTTGCGAAGGGCGGACATTATCTTTTAACATTCGACAATCACAATTCGGTCAACGGGATTCGCGAGTTCGCGCACGCCCGCGGCGCAGAGGTGACCTATATCCCGGTGGCGCTACCGAACATGCGTGTCGACGCATCGTCCCTCGACGATTATTTTGCGCGCGGGCAAAAGGGCACACACAATCTGTTTGCTTTTCCCGCCCAATCAAACTTCTCCGGAGTCCAGCATCCGCTCGAGTGGATCGAGAAGGCGCACGCCGCGGGCTGGGATGTTTTGCTCGATGCCGCGGCGTTCGCTCCGACAAATCGTCTCGATCTCGGCAAAGTCAAACCCGATTTCGTTCCGCTGTCGTTTTATAAAATGTTCGGTTATCCGACCGGAATCGGTGCCTTGATCGCGCGCAAAGAAGCATTGGGAAAACTTCATCGTCCATGGTTCGCGGGTGGGACAATCACGGTCGTATCGGTGCAGGGTGATAAATTTTACATGGCTGCCGGCCACACCGCATTCGAAGATGGCACGCCAGATTATTTGAATATCCCCGCGGTCGAGATTGGACTTAAGCACATTGAATCCATCGGCTATGATGTGATCCATGAGCGCGTCAAATGCTTGGCGGGCTGGCTATTAGATAACTTGACCCAAATGAAGCACAGCACTGGCGAGCCATTGGTTCGTTTATACGGACCGACCACAACAGAAGCGCGCGGCGGCACCGTGACCGTGAACTTCTTCGATAAAGACGGCAAAGCCATTGACCATCGTTTTATCGAAAGCGAAGCGAACAAAGTCAATATCTCCTTGCGCACCGGTTGTTTCTGCAACCCCGGCGCAGGCGAGGTCGCACTCGGACTTCTCGCGCGTTGAATTGGACGTGTGCTTCAACGGTCCCGGCCATCAGGAACGCGTAACACTTGACGACTTCCGTCTGTGCTTCGATGGCAAGTCCACTGGTGCGGTGAGAATCTCGGTGGGGCTGATGACGAACTTCAATGATGTGCAGGCGTTCCTAAGTTTTGCAAGAGGGTTGTTGGGATGAGTTATGAAAGAGATAATGTCATTTTCAAAAACACCAAATGAACTTCTAGCAGAAATTTCGGAAACCCTTCATCGATATTCAGTTGCACTTATAAAAGTTCCTACCGATGGAAATGGAATGGACGGGGCATTCCATATAGGCTCAGGCACTTTAGTTTCAATAGATAAAACTTATGGAATACTAACTGCCCAGCACGTTTCAAGGTCATTAGATAATCATTGCTCACTTGGACTAACAATCGGAATAGAGGCACAAGAAGTAGCATTTAGGATAAACAAAGACTATTTACATATCATCGACGTAGCGACGCCTAAAACAGAAGAATATGGTCCCGATCTTAGTTTCATTGTCATACCTACCTTACACGTTGGCACTATAAAGGCATTAAGATCTTTTTACCCACTGTTATTTGATAAAGAATTTATACTTCAAAATGACAAAACTGATACTGACATTTGGTGTCTTTGTGGTGCTCCAGAAATAGAGACAAAAGAAGAATCTTCAGAGAGGTTTGGAAAAGTATTATCTTTCTATGATTATTGTGGCTTTGGAGGTCTTCCTTACCATTATGACAAAGATGGTTACGACTATACTGAAATGAAAATTGATAACAAACAAGAAGGAAACATTCCGCTCAGATTCAATGGAATGAGCGGCGGAGGTCTTTGGCAAGTATTAATTACGAGTTCAACTAACGGAGATGTTAAGGTTAATAATTATCTATTATCTGGAGTAATGTTTTTTCAATTGCCTAGGGAAGGCGATAATAGGATAATCAGGTGTCATGGCCGTCGTAGCATTTACGAGTATCTAATTAATGCTGTTCAAGCAATACATCAGCAATAAACGGATTGCTCCATTTTTAGAAGCTAATTTCTACAGTTAGACTTTGATAAATTATTCGGTTGATTTGGCCTTCAAGGAAATCTTTTTATAATCGAGACTCTGAAAGGAAACTTACCATGAACATTCAAGATATTCTCACCATTTACGATTACAACTATTGGGCAAACAAGCGCATTCTTTCAGCGAGCGAAAAAGTTACAGAGAAACAATTTCTCGCGCCTGCAAATTTTCCGTTTGGCGGTTTGCGCGGCACACTGGTTCACATCATGGATGCTGAATTTGGCTGGCGAATGTTTTTTCGAGATAACAACTGGTCAGCACCCGATTTGAAGGAAGCCGATTTTCCAACTCTCGCCGCGATCCAAGCACGCGCGGATCAAGAAGAAAAGGAAATGCGGGCTTATCTCGCTACTTTGCGAGATGAAGATATGAACAGTCACAGACATTACACCAACGAAAAGGGCGAGCCGCGTGACCGCATCCTATGGCATTGCCTGTGGCATGTGGTCAATCACGGGACACAACATCGCAGTGAAGCCGCCGCCCTGCTCACCGATTACGGTTCGTCTCCCGGTAATTTGGATTTCACTGTCTATTTGATTGAGACTAAAAAACAATGAACCCCATAAATGGGCAAACGCGTTCCAACATCAAACCCGGCATGAAGGTGCTGATCGTTTTGAAACAGGATCAACCCACCGGAAAATTAACCAAAGGCATCGTCAAAGATATTCTCACCAATTCTCCCACTCATCCGCACGGCATCAAGGTGCGCTTGATGAGCGGACAGGTGGGGCGCGTGAAGGAAATCCTGGAACCATAAGAGATAAAAGCCGCGCGGCTACAACGTACTAATGTTGGCATAATATAGAAAAGATATAATCCGACCAGTATGACATTCACAGGCCGCTTTCTCGCGTATCTCGACAGGCAAAGCAAATTGTTCTTGTGGCTGGCCGTTGTAGTCGCCGTGCTTGGTCTGGGAATTATTGATTACGAGACCGGCCCCAATGTTTCCATTTTCTCTCTTCTATATTTTTCCAGTAGCGCTGGCAAGCTGGGCGCTTGGAATGTCCGAGGGGATATTGGTATCTTTTGCCTGCGCGGCCGCCTGGGAACTGACGAATCTCCCCGTCGAACAAAGTTTCGCCAGTCTGTTACCTTTATGGAATGCCATCGTCCGCTTGGGAATCCTGGTGATCATTTCCCTGCTTTTCACTGAAGTTCATACCCTGTTAAGAAATGAATTGCGCTTAGCGCGTACTGATTTTCTAACAGGCATCCTGAACCACAGAGCGTTGACGGAAGCGGCATCCATGGAATTGGATAGGCTGGCAAGAACCGGACGGCCTTTCACGCTCCTATTTATGGATTTAGATAACTTCAAAAGCATCAACGACACAGCCGGACACGCGGCCGGTGATTCCCTGCTGACCGTTGTTGCAACTGTCCTTAATCTTCAATTGCGCGGAATCGATATCATTGCGCGCATGGGAGGCGATGAATTTGCCGCCATCCTGCCCGAAACTGATACTCAAGCCGCTAGTAAAGTGGCGCCTCGCCTTCAAAGTTCTCTGCTGGAAGAAATGCAAAAGAATCAATGGCCGATCACTTTCAGCATCGGCGCACTCACCTGCAACTCCGTGCCATCCAATATGGATGAGATGTTTCAACTGGCTGATCAACTTATGTACAAAGCAAAAAAAACGGGGAAGAATACAATCTGCTATCAGGTTTATGGAAGCTAAACCTTTAATACATCTGCACAGCATCCTCCAATGAGGGAATGATTGGCTTGATGGGAATGCCTAATCTTCTGCCTGCCATTGCTTTCCCCCTGATCGGCTATCTAAGTGGATCATTGCCTTTTTCAATCTGGATCACGCGGCTCGTAAAAGGCGTGGATTTGCGCGAACTCAGGTTCTGGCCACGCGACAACCACCAACACGATCCGCCAAGCCGGATTTTTTCCGGGCGCGCTGGTCTTCATCCTGGACCTCGCCAAAGGTTTCATTCCGATCTGGCTGGCATGGCATTATGGTTCGGTAGTACAGAACCATTATGCCCCAGCGTTTTGGGTCACACCCATCACTGCCGCCTGCGCTGTCATCGGACATTGCTGGCCCGTCTTTGCACAATTTCGCGGCGGCATGGGATTGGCTTGCGCGGGCGGCGGACTATTAGCAGTAAGCCCGCTATCTTTTCTGACATCGGCCGCGATTTTAATTGCGCTCGTCTTGATCATTCGTCATCCCGCGCGCGCCAGCGTCTTGACCGGAATCATAACCGCACCCGCGTTATGGATTTTGGGTCTGCATGGGATCGAGTTCTGGATCGCGGCCGCGGCGGGAATCGTGATCGCATGCCGTTTCCTGATCGATTGGAATCGCCGCTATCACGAACTCTGGCTCGACCGTAGGAAGCCTGAATAAATTTTTAAAAAGGTGTATCATTCGCTAATCTTATTGATAGAGAGAGCGAGGAGAGATGGCATTCAACCTTGTCCGTTATTCCCAGCAAGACCCTCAATGGAAGAATACCAAAATCGGTCCCGGTCCCGATACGATCGGTTATATCGGTTGTGCATTGACCAGTCTGGCAATGTACTCCAGCAGTTGGGGATTTACCGAAACTCCCGCCACATTGAATCAAAAACTAACCGCTAATGGCGGCATTACCTCGGGTGAACTGATTGTATGGGGCGCGATCAGCAAACTTTATCCACAAATCCAAAGCAGCGGGCTGACCCTATGCACCAACACCGACGCTCCCATTTCACAAATCAACACTGCGCTTGCCGCGGGTCAGCCTGTGATCGTTGAAGTGGATTATTCGCCCGATGCCGGTTTGCAAACTCACTGGGTGCTTCTTTATGCCCAGCAAGGCAACGATTATTTGATCCAGGATCCTTTTCCCTTTCCTCCGGAGACTACTCCAGTAACGTTGATGACGCGTTTCGGTCAGGGACAGCCGCTTCAACGCGCGATCAAAGCGGTGGCCTGGTATCAAACATCCGCTTCATCCGGGACTTCAAGCGGCTCAACCGGCTCAACACCCTCCATCCCCACGCCTTCCACACCGTTACCTCCCGCCATTCAAACCGGCTTATATGTGCAAGTGGTCGCGACGGCAACTGCCGGTCTTCGATTGCATACGCAGCCCTCAGCTGATTCGCTAGCCAACGTTGCTGAGATGCCCGGCACACAACTACAGGTGATCGAAGATAAAACCGGCGCGCTGGCAAAGATTGGAGTGACCGATCAATGGCTTTATGTGGCTGATCCATCCGGCAATCAGGGATATATCGCGGCGTGGTACGTGCAAAAAGTTCAAAGCACCGCACCCACTTCCACGTCAACGCCCGCACTGAATCCTGCGCCCACACCTTCAACGCCATCTACTCCATCAACGCCCGCGCCCTCAACGCCGACGCCGTCAACTCCATCGTCAGCTCCGGCTTCTCAACCGCAACGGTTCATGCTCCAAGTGATCGACGCTGTGGGAGCGGGCGGGTTGCGTTTGCGCGCATTTCCTTCAATCGGTGGATCGTTGGTCGGCATCGAGAAAGCAGGCGCGTTCTTGACAGTCATCGAGCCATCCGATTCAGCGCTCGCGAAAATCGGGGATGCCAATCAATGGATCAATGTACGCGACCCGAACGGCTTACGAGGTTATGTGATGGCTTCTTACGTGGCAGTCGCATAATGATAAGGAATGCTCTTGAAAAATAAAAATCCTGTTAAGCTTGCGTTGATTTTATGGAGTATGCTTACGGCATTCATTGCTGCAAGCATACTCTTTATTTTTCTGCACTGGGGATCGAAAGGGCGTTGCGCTCTTCATTCAGCAATGGCCGTTGGAAGATTTGCGGATCACACTTGCATCCGTAACGTTCACCTGGCTGTTGCTTGGAATATTGCTTTATCTTCTATATGCAAAGTGGGTTAACTCAAATAACGGATGGAGCGTCGCCGGTTTCTTCCTGGTCGGCTTTACTTATCTCAATCTATTGAGCGAACGATTCCGTTACGGGGATTACCAGTATTACATCGAAGCTGCCTCGAATCTATTACAACATAAGCCACTGCCCGACACATATTTATATCCGCCGTTATGGGCTACACTCTTGCAATTCATCGTGCCGTTCGGCGAGGAAAACTTTTTGCTGATCCTTTGGATCGCAAATTTTATTTCTCTGATGGCTTTTTACGTTTTGCTCCACCGCGTGCTGGAACATTACGGCTTTTCAGTTCGGCTCGCCGCGCTCGTCACCACACTGTTCATGTTGATCAATGCACCTTTGTTGCGGTCTCTTTTTTATGTTCAGATCAACATACACACGCTCAATCTCGTTTTCCTCAGCCTGCTCCTTTATCCGAAGCGATCCTTCCTTTCGGCGCTGATGCTGGCGCTGGCAGTGCATCTCAAAAGTTCGCCGATTGTTCTAGCGCTTGCCTTCCTGCTTGAATTAGATTGGCGCTGGCTTGGATGGTTCGCGTTGAGCTTGATCCTCATTGCCATGTTCACCGTGGCGATTGACGGCATTTCTCCATTCCTTGATTTCATCAGAAGCACACAGGGATTGACCGCCTTACAGACAACCAATTTTCACGATACGTCGTTCAACTCTTTCTTCCGTTCCATCATTCCGTTCCTTCATCTTGACCTGATCTGGGGGCGCGTTCTAACTTATTTATCCAAAGCGATTCTTTTGGTTACATCTTTGTTCGTGACGTTTCAATGCGTGCGTCATGAAATCTTTTTCAATGGAAAAGGAAAAAGCGCGAGACTTGCCAATGCTTTGCCGCCGCTTTTTATTTTGATGACGCTCGCTTCGCCGGTTGTATGGGAACATCACGGCATCTTCGTGGCGTTATCGTTCCTGCTCTTACTCAAGCGTCTTGAGACTCCGAATGAATGGGTATGGTTCGGCTTTGCCTATTTCCTCGAATTCATCCTGCCGACCTTTGACTTTCTCCCATGGTCTTACGGACGATTGTTCGCGCCGCTCATCATCTTATGGCTGATGTGGAGAGCAACTAAGAAGCAGAACCCATCGCATTTTTTTACCGCCTTCAACGACTGGTTGAATAAGTTACCCGCATTGGAGATTTGATTGGTGTGCTATGCTTAGAAATGTATTAATCTTTCGCCAAATAACCAATAGTTGGCGCGTTGTAAATGATGTTTTTAGGGAAAGGTGGGGTTTATGAGCACAAAATTCTTAATCCAGTCATCGGATCCCAAGCTTCTAGAGAAAGCAACTAGAATCGCAAAAGAGTTCGTTCAAAAATATATCTGCGATGATATTGTTGGTATTGTCTTTTTAGGAGCAATTGTCCGCGGTTATTTTGATCACTTCGCTGACATTGATATTGCAATATTTAAAAAGAAGGATCGCAGATTCCGATCACCAAGAAGTTTTATAAAATTGAAGATATGGAAGTTCAGATTTGGTTGTCTGACTATGAAAGCGAACTCATAGATTCCTGGGATATGGCAAAACGTTGGACATATTCTCAACCACAAATCTATTTTGATCCACAAGAAAAGATAGTCCAATTGCTAAAAGAAAAGATTCCCCTGAAGCCGGAGGAAAAGAGTTGGCTAATGATGTCTGGATTAACCCTTTCTGAATGGTATATCAATCGGTTGACCCGATTATGGATTGAGCGAGGCAATATTGTAAGTGCTCATCACATGTTCGATCAAGGCTTAATATATTTCTTTGATATGTTGTTTGGCCTTAATAATGAGTTAGTAGCGGATATGAAGTGGCGATATTATTGTGTAGAGAAATTGGAACGATTACCCCACAATTTTCAGGAACAGATCAAAGACACCATGGTTCTCCATTCATTTTCGATGGAAGAGCTCGAGCGACGGCAGAAAGCGTTCATGGATATGTGGAGAGAAATGAAACCGATTGTTGAAGAAGAACTGCAGATGTCCTATGATGAAATTCTCCAACTCGTTTAACAAAGATTGTGCAAGGGAAATGCATCCAACACAGAATGCAGTAGACAAGGCGCAAACCGTTAGAGTTGCATCAAGCTATTCAAAGCCTGCACAAACACTTCCACCATCTTCTCCAAATTGATCTCTTCCGAAACAATGCGATAGGATTCTGCGCCCATCGTTCTCAAACGCCCCATATCGGATAACGCCAATCGCATCGTTTTAACCAGCGCATCAAAGTCCTCGGGTGCGATCTGCCAGCCGTTAGCTTCCCGCACAAGGTCATCCTGCGTGCCATCGCCTTTCGCGACAATGATAGGCAGACCATAACTCATCGCTTCTTGAACAGCGAGTCCGCCGGTTCCGGGCAAAACAAAGAGATCAGCTTCCGTGAAATAGGGTTTCAACTCCGCTCCATGCTTTGCGCCGATAAACTCCGCGGACGGATAAACTTGTTTCGCCAGCAATTCCAAATGCTCGCGTTCGGGTCCATCGCCGACGATCATTAATCTCGGCTTCGATTCCATTTCAGAACAGGCGCGTAATAAAACATCCACTCGTTTGCGCGCCTGTAATCGTCCGATAAAAAGAATGACGGGTCTATCTTTGAAAGTTGATAGGCGCAACGGAATCGGAGATAAAGGTTTTGAGGCAACTGCATTCGGCGCAACGAAAATCTTTTCACGCGGAAAGCCGAGCGCGGCATATTCATCTGCCCCGCGCTGACTATAAGAGATCAGCCTGTCGAATTGATTTAGAAAGCGTGCCCTCACCCTTTGCCCCTCTCCCAATGGGAGAGGGGTTGGGGCGAGGGGCGGCGCACCCAATCCCCAGCCGATGACTTTGCGTCCGCGCGCGTGCATCCAGCTTACCGCGAAAGGGGTTACCAGATAACGAGGATTGGCTTCCACGATCAATGCATCTGGATTCCAATTTTCAAGCCATCGAATTAATCCGCGTTGATAGCATAAATAAAGAAAACCTTTGAAGACATGAATATTTTTTGCGGGAACATAATTCGCGATTTGTAATTTTCCGTTTGCGATTCCTTCATTCGTCCGCGGCAATCCAGCGAACACACTCATGCCGCCATCACAGGTTTGCGCCAGTATATCGAAAAAAGGCACACGATACGATGGGAGCACGCGTTGTTGCAATGCGAGACGTCCGGAAAACAACAGACCTTTGCTCAAGGACAAGATTGACCGGGTTGGAGACGGGTATAAATAATAGCAACAGGATCGCTGTAAACTTTGCACCACGCGGGTTCGCTGGCAAGCGCTTCCACCAGCAGTGGCTCGCCGCCGGTAGAAATCATCAGAATATTGATTTTGCTTTCATCAAGAACCACCTGCCATCCCGGCTCAGCATTGGCAACTACACTATATTGCGCATATTCCTCGGGGGTATATACCATACTGAAGCGGGTATCAATCCAAACTGCGCGCGAGGGCAAAGCAAAGATCAAATAACTGGAAAAGACCAGATCGCTCCATAGGGGACCCGGCAACTCAGGGTGTTGTGAAAGCCAAACGGTCGCGGCAACCGGCGTATCAGGGCTGATCGCAGGTGAGGTTTGGACCCCCATTCTTTCCCGCAGACTAGGCAAGGCCACAAACGGAGTCAATAAAACCACACCAGCAAGGATATAGTTGCCAATGGGATGACCTTTTCGATGGGGACGATCCAGCCAGCCTCTATCCCAGTCTGAAAGCAAATAGGCGCTAAAACCCACCAGCAGGAAGGTTCCCCAAATCACATAACGGATGCCGGAGAGAGCCATCCACAGCGTTCCAATCAACCAGACCCATTCCAGCATCGAGAGCCTTTTCTTGGAAAACGACGCCAGCGGAATAATAAGAAGCAGCCACATAAAAAAGATATTCATCTGCCAACCGGAGTTGGTAGGCGGAAGAAATTCGCTGCTTACATCCCAGGATGGATTTATTATATAGGAACGAACAAGAGATACCCAAAGAAAAATATCATATGGCGTAATCAAAGTGGCCAGAAAGCTTGCAACCGTAACCAGAAGCAATTGTCTTCGGTTTCCCCCGCCGAAGACTAGCGCGGCTCCTTCCAATATAAACAAAATCAAAAAAGATTCATGCAGATTGGCCCACAGCCACGCAATGATAGGCAGAATCCATAATAGCAAACGTGTGCTGCTCTTTCGTCTGTTCGTTGATCTTCGTTCCACTTCTGCTGGCTTACCCTCATTTTCCCATTTCCATAAGATGAAGAGGCTTATGGAAAATAAAGGATAAGCGAACAACTGCGGACGAAATGCCCAGTTATTACTGCTTGCCAAACCCGCTATAATAACCAAGACGGAAGCCAGCCGTATCCCTGTTCTCATTTCTCGCATCCAAACCCATAAAAATCCATACGCAATACCAATACAGACGGCGCGCAAAAGAAACGTTAAATTCAGGCCGCCATCGTTATATGCAATCCAGAAAATCACTGCAGAAAGCCAGGGCTGGTTCATGACCAATTCGCCTGCCTCGGTATAACTATAAGTATCAACAGAAGGGACGTGTCCAAGTTGAAGGACATCGTGCCCCAAACGCAGATACCACCAATAATCATGTGGACTCAACGGCAAAAGAAGAGCAATTAAAAGCAAGGGCAAGAGGCCGATGCTCAGCCATAGCAATTCATAACTGAGATTGCGGTGAAAATCTTTTTCCATGAGTTATTCCATTTCCATGACTTTCATATAGCTTTCAATCATTATATCAAGATCGAAAGCCTTTTCAACCTGCACCACAATATCAAAAAAAGACATGATACGCTGGCGAGACGCGTTGTTGCAATGCGAGACGTCCCGCGAAACGATTGCTCATTTGGATTGAACGTGAGGTGCGGGCCACGCGGGCGATTTATGCACATGCACAACTTTCCACTTTCCCACTTGCTTGACCATGACGCGGCTTTCGTTATGAGCGACCACCTGTACGCCTTCGGGCAATGCCGTGCTGATCAACAACGTGTAACTGGCAATCGCCGTATCTCCATAACGCTGAATACGCAGATTGGAAAGATCCAAGCGGGTCTCGCCTTTTTGTTTGGCATCTGCGCCGAAGACCGTTCCGCTCTGCGCATTAGATGTCATCATGAATTCGTGGAACGGCAGACCGTCAACGCGGTTCGGTGTAACCCACCACTCGTAAAGAGTGAGGTCTGAGGCCGTCGTTTCATCATAAGCGGAAATGTCGTTTTCCTGAACGGACTTCAAATGACGCACAAGAAAATCATAAACTTCCTGATCCATTTATTCCTCCAGCAAAATCTTTAGATAACCATCCACCATCTTATCCAAACCAAGAGCTGATTCGGCTTGCGCCCGCGCGGCTGATCGAAAGCGAGATTGATCATTTAAAATTTCCGCGGCAGCTTTGGCAAGCGCAGTGATATCCGGATGATCCAATTTCCACACATCGCCTCCATATGCGACGATGCGACCTGAATCTCCAAGAACGAGTTCATTCAATGCTCCGGTATCGAACGCCACCACGGGAAGCCCGCAAGCCATCGCTTCGATGACCGAGTTCGGGCAGGCAGCATTAATATCCGCAGAGAAAAGCAAATGAGCAGAACGATCAATCTGCGGGATTTGTTCGCGTGGCGCGGCGCCAGCCCACTGAATGGGGACGCGTGATCTGGATTGAACAGAAACTTTATGTTCTTTGGAAATTTTTCCAGCCACCATCAATTCAACCGGCAAATGATATTGATTTGCAAGTGTTTCCGTTAGTTGAACTGCATTCTCCAAGCCCATATCATATCCGCCACCGAGATTGCCTTCGACGATCAACAAACGAAATTCATCTTTTGGAAGATCATTCGTGCCATTAGGGTTATAAATATTTAAATCCACGCCGTTATGGACAACAGCAAAAGGAGCTTTTGGCTTGCCATACCAATCGTCCCACCAACGATGCGAGAATTCGCTTTGATACAAAATATGTGTAGCAATCCTCGAGCAAATCAAGGAGAGAATAAAATTGCCGTATTCCGCGCGCAAAAAATGTTTAAGTCCGGTTTTCTTTTTGCGATGCACCCAATTGATTCCGTCGAGGCGCTGGACAACCCGCAAGCCGCGTCGTCTTGCTCTCCATAACGGAAGCAGATTACGAGTCCCGGCAATGACCAAAACCAATTCGGTGGCCTCATCAGGATTGTGCGTCATATCCACGCCGCGCCCTTTGAGTCCCGCCTCGAATTTAAGTCGAAACGAAGTCACGCCGCCCATTCCTTCAACGGCGGGAACAATAGCAATGCGAGACATGCAATAAATTATATCGTATGAGCAAGGGTGCGTCGCACCCAACCTTAAGAAAAATTCCGTTATAACGGAATCATCCACAGTTTGAGAAAGTCCCATTTAGTAAGGTGCGATGCACTGATGATGAGTTCATTTCGTGGTATCCTTAGCCTATCCCACTATGGTTCTATACTGCAAAACCATTTTGGTTTGGTAATACAGAACCATCACGGAGTTGACGATGTATGTTGCCATCGAAGGGGTAATCGGTGTGGGTAAAACCACCCTCGCCCGCCTGCTACACCCCGCATTTGAATTTGAAATCCTGCTAGAGATTTTCGAAGAGAATCCTTTTCTTTCCGATTTCTATAGCGACCGCGAACGTTATGCTTTTCAAACCCAGATGTTTTTTTTGCTCAGCCGCTATCATCAACAACGCCGCACCGTGCCTGGGCTTTTGGCGGCGGGCAAGTCGCTGATTTCTGATTACACTTTTGCCAAAGACGCGCTCTTTGCACGCATCAATCTCAAAGGCGACGAACTCGATATGTACTACAAAGTCCACGAAGCGCTGGGAGAAAAAATTCCAAAGCCCGATCTCATCGTCTATTTGCACGCTGACACCGATGTGCTGATGCAGCGCATTGCGTTACGAGATCGCACCTACGAACGCAACATGGAACGCGATTATATTGACCAGCTCAACCGCACGTACGAGGATTTTTTCAGCAAGCCCTATGACAGTACGCCCGTGCTTAAGATAGACACCAATCTATTAAACATTGTGCAAAATGCCAAACATCTCAAACTGATCGAGAACCGCATCCGCGAGACTTTGAGGCTGAGTCCGTTTCAACCGGGCTTGCCATTGACCGAGAAATTATCCAACTGACTGTAAGAGGAAACATGCGCGTCACACGTGAATCTCTCATCCGTATCGCCAAAGAAAACGCTCAGGAACGCGCCTTCAATGATCGCACCATCGTCGCCGCATATCTGACCGGATCGCTCGTTTCGGATTCAGATCCGATCTTCGGCGGCGCGGCAGATATTGATCTGGTCTTTGTTCATAATCAACGCCCCGGCATCATGCGTGAAATCGTCAAGCTCACACCGGATTTTCACCTCGATATCCTTCACCGCTCGAAGGATGAATTCAAATCGCCTCGCGAACTGCGCCTTGACCCGACGCTCGGATATGAAATGTATGATCCGATGTTGCTGTATCAGCGCGAGAAGTTCTTCGAATTCGTTCAAGCTGGGCTAAGAGCCGGTTTTGAATTTCATGCGCCCGCGCTGGTTTTGGGGCGTTGCCGCAAACTGTTAGCAGAGGCGCGCAAAGGCTGGATTGATTTGAGCGACATCAGCAAAGATAAAGCGGGACCGATTCAAGTCAAACAATTTTTGCGGGCCGTTTATCACGCCGCGAATGCAATCGCCGAGTTGAACGGTGGTCTGCTCGCGGAACGTCGCTTCCTGCTCGAATTTCCAGCCCGTGCTCAAGCCGCACAGCGACCAGAATTTACCGCAACCTTGTTCAACTTGCTGGGAGCAAGCAACGTAAAAGATACAACTATCATTTCAAACTGGATTCCAGATTGGAAAACCGCTTTTCTCGTTGCATCCGAAAATGTCAAAGTGGATCAGCGCATCCATTCCGCAAGGCTGAATTACTACGAAAAAGCCATTGAAGCTTTAATGGCAGGCGCGTCGCCCTTAGCATCTCTTTTGCCTCTGATCCATACATGGACATTGGCGGCGACTGTCTTGGAAAGCGATCAAACCAAACCCTGGCAATACGCTTGTGAGCAATTAGGTCTGTTGGGTGGCGGCTTTGAACAACGCGTTTCGGATTTAGATCATTATTTGGACGAAATCGAAATCCGGTTCGACGAAATCGCCACTGCTGATGGTCTGGAAACTTCTTCGGCGGTGTAGTCTCCATATCTAGGGTAGACAAGTCCTCCCGAAGAAGTCCAAATTGTGGATAAGAGGGGGTAAACTGTGGATAATAAGCACCTGCTGTGGAGAGTAAGTCGGTTTTTGGCAAAAATCGGGTAAAACTACCCAAAACCGCACCCCCATATTTAGGCAGTCCCTTTCATCCCATCCAAAATATGGATGACACTTTCCAGAAGAAAATTATCGCAAAAAGATATCGTCAGATTATCCACAAAAACCAAAAGTCATGAAAGACGCGAAAGCACTACATGTGGTTTTAGAAATGATCAGCAATCCAACCTATGGACTGGGCTCCTGTTATCCCCACTTTCAACAGGGACTACTACGATTACGATATCCATATCCTACTTAATTACTGCTTGAATCTAATTCTTAAATCCAGTACAATCTTTTTGTAACAAGCCCCTTTCATTCGTGGGAGGCACACATGGACATAATCAAAGTTTCCGCCACCTCGCGTACATCCGCTGTCGCTGGGGCAATTGCAGGGGTTATCCGCGAACACAAACATGCTGAAGTGCAAGCCATTGGAGCCAGCGCAGTCAATCAAGCCGTCAAGGCTTTGGTGCTGGCGACCGGCTATCTGAAAAATGATGGCATTGATGTGGTCTGCAGGCCGGAGTTTGTGGATGTTGAAATCGAAGACAAAGTGCGGACAGCTGTCAAGCTGGTGATTGAACCGCGTTAGCGCTTCAATTCGAAACCGATAACGGATTCCGTTTGCTTAGCCGATTTCAAAAGGATAGGGTTTTCTATTCGCGCCGTTTTAGGTTTCTCTGCTAAAATCGAATGGATGCATCGCTCCAAGATTTTGGTTCGAACACTTTTTATCTTCATCCTGCTGGCAGGATTGATTGCAGGTATCTCCTTATCGCCTCATGCTTCCGTGCATGCCGCACCGCAAATGCAGGATGTCTGTGGTCTGATGATGGCGCAATGGAAATTCGATCAGACGCCGACGCCATCAACTACTAAACCAGCACCGAGTTTATCGAATGTTACAGCTTCATCCGATTCAGGCACTGGGTTTCTATCAAGCTATCTATCTTTTACCAATGCAGGTGCTTCAACTGGAAAAGCTTGGACGGCAAGCCACTGGCCTGCGACTATTGATCTAACAAAATTCTTTGAGTTCGATGTTAGCACGGTAGGTTATACGGGTATTATCCTAACTTTTTATGTGTCAACAAGCAATACTACTGGACCAACAAATATCTCCCTTCAATACAGTACTAACGGTGCAAACTTTACCCCGTTCAATACTAATACTTACTCAACAACTGTCGCTCCAACACTGACTAGTGTTACGGCTGATTTTTCATCTTATACGGCTGTAGAAAATAATTCCAATTTCAAAATCCGTATTTATGGATATGGCGCTACGAATGTGATTAGCACGATGCACATTGCTAACGTAACCTTTACTGGTTGCCAACCTGCCACACCTACACCAACTTCTACTAATACAGGAACACCAACTTCTACTGGCACGCCAACCAATACTCCCACCGCGACATCAACCAGTACGCCAACCTTCACGCCATCTAATACACCCACGAATACAGCCACGCCTGCGCCCACTGGATGTCTTGGCGCAACCGTCACACAATGGACGTTTGATGGCGGCGTCACAACGCCATTCATAGGAGGCGGCACGTTTTTATATGGCACCGGTCTAAAGGGACCGACGTTTCCATCCGGCTATAGCGCCACTAGCAGTGACAAAGCTGTCAGCTTCACAAACTGGACATCCTCCACTAGCTCAGATCCAACCGATTATGTTGAGTTTGGTATCAATACACAAGGCAGGAATGTGAGCACATTTTCGTTTGCATATCTTTCGAGCGGGACGGGACCAACGAAGCTTGATGTTTATTATTCTACTGATGATGGCGCCACCGTCAATTCATTGAGCTCTTCCAATATATTGAAAAACAATTCAACTTCAACTTGGTATTCTCTATCCTTTGACTTAACCACGATTACCGCACTCAGTAATAATCCAAATGCTGAATTCAAACTCTTCGCTTATTCTGCATCCGGGTCAACAGGGACTCTACGGCTGGATAATGTTACGCTCGCCGGCAATTGCATCAACCCCGGCAGTACGCCAACAGCCTCAGCAATACCCATTTATGCCCCTCTCAGCCTAGTCATCAATGAGGTTGCTTGGGCGGGAACAGAATGCAATTCAAGTAGTGAATGGGTCGAGTTGTATAATCCCGGTTCGACGCCCATAAATTTGTCCGGCTGGAGTCTTGTGGGCTATAACCCTTACTACAGCACAGGTGTTTTTAATATTTCGCTAACAGGCACGATCCTGGCTGGTAATTACTTCCTGCTCGCCGATAATAAAGACCTATTCCAGGATAATCCTGTTCCTGATCAATATACTACTACTCTTAATCTTATCAATAACTATCAATCCTTGCAGTTGAAAAGCCCGGGAGGTACGCTTGTAGATTCAGCCAACTATTATGGCGTCAATTATTATTGGCCTGCGGGCTCTGCCTCCCCAAATTATGCAACCATGGAGCGCTATGATCCGCCGGGCGGATCCATTTCTTATGACAGTGCGTCTGCTTGGGTCACATTCGCCGGCCCATCGTCGGTTTCCTCGATCACGTTGGATGCCTGTGGAAATCCGGTGCAGGGCACACCCGGAAGAGCCAATTGGGCCACAACCGTAACAGAGACCCCATCGCCCCTGCCCACAAAAACTTCACAACCTACTATTACTCCCGCACCGACCCCGGTTCCGGCGGTAGTCCTTAATGAAATCCTGCCGCGTCCCGGCTCCGATTGGAACGGCGATGGTGAAGTAAATAATGGTGATGAATTTATCGAGGTTGAAAACCTCGGTCCGGGAATTGCCGATCTAACAGGTTGGCAATTGGAAGTTGTACCAAACGATGGCTCAGGTTCATTCACCCTGCCAAGCCTTCAATTGAATCCCAGTGAGCGCGCGGTCTTTTTCGGTTCAACCACTAACCTTCTGCTTGAAGATAGCGGCGATACGGTGAGTCTCGTTGATTCGGACAACATAACGGAGGATGCGTTCACTTATCCGGCTGTGCTTCAACCGGACGATTCGTGGTGCCGCATCCGCGATGGGATTGGCTACTGGCGCGATGGATGTTTTCCCACGCCCGGATTTGAAAATGCTTTAAGCGGAACCTTGCCAGCGCCTCCGCCGCCTCAACCCGGACAGGGAGCGGCGTGCCTGCTCCCCGATGATGCGCCCAGCGAGTTTGTTCTCGCGGAATGTAATGGCGCAGGTGCCGGCATTTGGAATCAACAATATTGGAACAATTTATCCGGACAAAAGGAATACAACGTGCCCGACCCGAACAGCAAAGGGCAGACCTATATTCAATAAAACAAAGAGACGACTCTATCGTCTCTTTGTTTTATTCGATAAGCAAGTTATTTGCGAGGAGCGCCCGGATGCTTCTCGAACGGACGTCAATTTTCTCAATCGCCCGTTGCGCGTGCAACTTCTTCCGGTTCGAATACGACTTCATCTTTTCCAGTCAGCTTCTCATTAACTTTTGAGATGATCAGGTCCAAATGACCGGAATAAGCAACATAATCCAAATCATCGGCGGGGACCGCCAGCACCGGACAAAGCACAAAATTGGAAATCCAATCTTCGTAAAGGTCATTCAGACTTTGTAAATATTCGGGCGTGATCGTGCGTTCATAGTCCCGGCCGCGGCGCGCAATGCGATCCATCAATGTGTTGATGGATGCTCGCAGGTAAATCACCAAATCCGGCGGAGGCAGAACCTGAATAATCGTCTCGTAGAGTTCGCGGTACGTTTCGTAATCGCGCTCTTTGATGTGTCCCTGCAGATAAAGATTTTGCGCAAAGATCTCTGCATCTTCATAGACGCTTCGATCCTGAACGACCGAGGTCGGATGCTGTGCAAGTTGATGATGCGAACGCAGGCGCCGCGTCAGGAAAAAGATTTGCGAATGGAAAGACCAGGAAGCCATATCCGCGTAAAAGTCCACGAGATACGGATTATCTCCAACCGGCTCATAGAAAGGTTCCCATTGAAGTTTTTTGCACAGCATGGTTACCAGTGTGGACTTGCCTACACCGATATTCCCGGCGACTGCAATAAATTTTTTCATCATCACTCCCAAAATAGTAAAGTTGAAACAATGTCTTGCAGATTATTGTGTCTTTAACTGGGTATCAATGATTTGTTGAAAGTAAGCCAGGGGTTCAGCGCCCACAATGCGATAACCGTTGATAAAGAAGGTGGGCGTGCCGCCCACTGCCACATCACCGTTGCTATCTGCGGGAAGGCTATTGGCATAATCAATATCGCTTTGAACGGCCTGCTTGTATTTTGCCGTCGTAAGACAAGTACTAAATGCCGTTGTATCCAAGCTGAGACCGCTGGCCAGATTAACATAGAACGACTGGTCAACCACTGTGCCAGCCTGGTTGTTGAGTTGGTCATTATTTGCGAAGAGTGCATCGTGATATTGCCAGTAAGCGTTCTGAGCGCCAGCGCACATCGCGGCTTCAGCTGCCGTAAACGCGTTCTGATGAAACGGCAAGGGGTAGTTGCGATAAACGAGTTGAATTTTGCCGGGATAGGCGGCTAAGAGGGGTTTGTAAGTGGTATCATGCCATTGCGTGCAGTAGGGGCATTGATAATCACTGAATTCCACAATGACAATCGGTGCATCTGCTGGGCCAATACTTGGAAAACCAGCGGTTGTAATATTATATTTTAGCGGCACAGGTGTTGCTGCCGGAGCTTGAACAACGGCTGGTGGAACGGCTTGGGCTGTCTGACTCGTCGAAGCGGAATTGCGTCCCCACAGAACGTATCCAAAGATCAGACCGGTGCAGAAAGCCATCACAACCATGAACGAATAAAAATGGCCGCGCTTGAAAGTCACAGTGTCCGCTTGCTCCACAACAGGTTCAACGGGAGGAGGCGGAGGAGTTATTTTAGGAGTTTTAGATTTGGTAGGCATGGGCGGATTATATCACTTGGAACAGAAACGAAATTAGTACGTATATCCTATATACCTATAGGAGGTAAAATGTCTGCAATGAACAAACATCATGTTCCGTGTTTGTTGTGGCCGTTCGCAATGCTGTGGCATCTTCTGGCCGCGATTGTCGGATTGACGGGACGCTTTATCGCTATGATCCTCGGGCTTGTCTTTATGGGCGTTGGTGTGATCGTCAGCCTGACATTGATTGGAGCAATTGTCGGCATACCGATGGCGGTGATCGGTTTGTTGTTATTTCTGAAAGGAATATTCTAGCTAAAGTAGATTATCGACTGTTTAATGATCTACTGATCCTTGCATAAATGTCTAAAATGCGGTTAGATCGGGACTATGGTCCCGAGAGAGAAAACGAATTGGAAAGTCGAACGGCGGAAACGAGCCTGGGCGTTGTACGAGGCTGGTTGGGAACAAGGCGACATAGCAGAAGCCATGGGGTCAGTCCGGGCGCTATCAGCCAATGGGTGAAGCGAGCCCGAGAAGGCGGAGAGAAGGCACTCGAAACGCCTCACACTGGCGGTCGCCCCGCCCAACTGAGTGCGGCAGACTTACGCAGACTGGTGAAGTTGCTGGCCAAGGGGGCCGAAGCCTTTGGATTTCGGGGAGCGGTCTGGAACAATCCGCGCGTGGCCGAGCTGATCCAGCGCGAGTTTGGGATCCGCTACCATCCTGCGCATGTCAGCCGTATTCTGAAGAGACTGGGTTGGACACCGCAAAAGCCGATCGTGCGTGCCAAGCAACGGAATCCAGAAGAGATCGAAGGGGTGGTGGCAGGAACGCTGGCCAAAGATCAAAAAAAGATCCTCCAAGAAGGCCGTACGCTCCTCTTCATAGATGAATCCGGGTTTTACCTGCTGCCGATGGTGGTTCGCAGCTATGCTCCTTGTGGACTGACACCGATCTTGAACGAATATTTATCGCGTGATCATTTGGCTACCATCGGAGCCATTACCTTGCAGGGTAGGTTGTTCTTGAAGACCTACGACCATGCCATCTCCACGCAAGAGGTAATCGAGTTCCTCAATCTGCTCCAGCGTTACGTCCCTGGTCCACTCATGATCTTGTGGGACGGCAGTCCGACGCATCGCTCCAAGTCACTCAAGGCATATCTCGCAGAAGGAGCGGGCAAACACATCCATCTAGAGCGATTTCCAGGTTATGCTCCTGAGTTGAATCCGACGGAATGGATCTGGAGTTACTTGAAAGTAGGCGAGCTGGCGAATATGGCTTGCGATACGCTTCCCGAACTTCGTAGCCTGCTCGAAAACGCCAAACAACGCTTGCAGCGTAAGCCTAACTTGATCAAATCCTTTATTCAGCATGTCGGCTATAAGATTTAGTTAATTATGCAACGATCAGTAAAGAACGGACGCTAGTATAGAAAAGAGATGGTCACTTTCGACGTGACCATCTCTTGTTTTAGTGATGTCCGTTTTTGGCTATCAATTCTTTAAGCGTTACACCTAACCTTGTGATTCCATCACGAATTGTATCGGGCGACGAATACGAGAAGTTAAGACGCATCGTATTATCCCCGCCGCCTGTGGCATGAAAAGCCGCGCCTGGGACAAAGGCCACTTTGCGTTCGATCGCGACTTTTAACACTTCAGCGGCATCCATATACTCAGGAAGAACACCCCACAGAAACATGCCGCCCTGGGGACGTGTCCAATGCGCCTCTGGAGGGAACATTTCTTCCATCATCTCTAGCATCACGTCACGGCGTTCTTTATAGGTGGATCGGATTACCTTTACGTGCTCGTCTAGGAAGCCGCCCTTGCCTACTTCGTAAGCAACGTATTGATTGAAGGATGCAGTGTGCAGATCAGCACCTTGCTTGGTCATCACCAGTTTGTGAATCACCTGCTCAGGTGCGATGACCCATGCCAATCGTAAACCTGGGGCAAGCAATTTTGAGAAGGTACTCAGATAAATGACATTCCCGCTATAACATTCGCCATCGTATCCTCGATATTGACTGTCCAACGCGACCAGTGATGGAATATTTTCACCCTCATAACGCAACTGTCCGTACGGATCATCTTCGACGATCGGGACTCCGTATTTGTCTGCCAGCTCGATCAGCTTTTTTCTTCGCTCGAGGCTGAGGGTGACTCCGCTTGGATTCTGAAAATTGGGCAGGATGTACATGAACTTCGGTCCGATGCGAAGCGCGGCTTCGAGTTCATCCACGATCATCCCATTTTCATCAGTGCGGACCGGGATATATTGTGCGCCATATGCATTCCAAGCTTGCAATGCTCCCAGATAGGTCGGCAACTCGACCACGATGTAATCCCCGCGATTGATAAAAAGCCGCCCCATAAAATCCAGGGCTTGTTGTGAGCCGGATGTAATAAGAATATTATCCGGTGTAACCTCAACAGCGTAGCGTGAGGTATGCCGCGCGATCATTTCTCGTAACGGACGATATCCTTCCGTTGTACTATATTGCAGAGCCTGCGCGCCGAAATGATCGAGCACATAGTTGCAGGCTTCTCGAAATTCTTCTACCGGAAAAACGTCTGGGGCGGGCAATCCACCTCCAAAGGAAATGATATCCGGTTGCTCGGTTAACTTGAGCAATTCGCGGATCACCGAACTGCTCATTTGTTTGATGCGGTGGGCGTAACGATATTCCCAGGGTGTCTGCATTCATACTCCTTAAGCAATTGTAGGGCTGTGATGAAAATAATGGTTAAAGATAAAAAAAGCCTGACAGGTATGTTTGCACCTATCAGGCTCTCTGACTTCAGAGCATAAAAATGCTTAGAAGATCTATAGCCAAAACTTTCATCATGGCTTATTTATATTACTCTTTTTCTATCACAGAGACAACGGTCAAACGACCTGCTATAGGATGACAATTGTCAGGTTATTAGTGCAGTTTCCTTAGTGGATGATAAGTTTGTCCAACTGGTGATGTCCGGCATCGGTGATGACCAAATTTCCGTCGGCGTCAAATATAAGTCCCTGCGGATCAATCAGACCATTTACTAAAACCATATCACGATTTGGGTTTGCAGAAATGAAATGAATAGTGCCATCGCCAAGTGTATTGACAAAGATGTTTCCGTTACCATCCTCAATGACATCATCTGGCGTTGGAAGGTTGGCTAGTTTTTCAACGATGCCGTTCGGATGAATTCGACTTAGTGAATTGGCATTTTCGTCCACAACCAGGATACTACCATCTGCCTCAACCCACGCTCCGGTCGGACGCGCGAACCCGTGCGCAATCTCACTGACAGTTTTTCCGTCCAAGCTCACTTGTAAGACCGTTCCGTTTGGGCTGTCGGGAACGATGATCGTCTGTGTTTTTGGATCGTATGCAATTCCATCCACACCGTCTTGACCCGTTGTATTGTGCAAAGCGATGAACAGAGTCAGGGATTTGGTTGTTGGATTGTAACGCACCAAACGATTCTTTCCTTGTTCGGCAATGATCAAAGAGCCATCCGGCAACATGACCATGCCTTCCGGTTCGCTCAACCCAGAAATCAACGTTTGCAAATTTCCATCTTGAGTGTATTCTTTTATCGTCTGATCTTGAACATCAGAGATGTAAATTGAACCGTCTGGTGCTAATAGAAGATCATCTGGCGAAGGAAGGTTTTGTGCTAAGACAACAAGCGTTGGCTTGGATATAAGTGTAGGAACGAACGCGGGATTTTTCGTTGGAGTTGTCATAGGAGGCGCGGTGACGGTTTGCGTCGGTTGAGGAGATGGCGCAAGCTCAAAAGTTGGCATTACTGTTTGAGCTTGGGGATTGGAAGCACAAGAGGCTATTGAGATTGATAAGAAAACGATTCCCAATAGCTTCCAATGAGTGAGACAAGAATTGAACATTAATCCGCGAGTGAGAGAAAGTATTTGTGGAAGCGCGTATCGTTGGTTAGTTCGGGGTGAAAAGAAGTAGCCAGCAGATGTCCTTGTTGTGCAGCGACAATTCGTTTGTCGGGAAGAGCAGAAAGAACTTTCGCATCCTGTTGTACCGACTCGATGATCGGTGCGCGGATGAAGATCGCGTGATACAGATCTTTCGAGCCGGTCACTTGTTTCAGTTCGGGAATATCCAGATCCGCCTCGAACGAATCCACCTGACGCCCAAATGCATTACGCGCTACTTTGATGTCCATCAAACCCAGCAAAGGCTGGTTGCGGCTTATATCTTTCGACAAAAAGATGGCGCCTGCGCATGTACCCCAAATCGCATGTCTTTGACCAAACGCACGAAGCGGTTCCATCATATTGAAGTCAATGACAAGCTTACCGATCGTGGTCGATTCGCCGCCGGGAATGATCAACCCATCGAGACCTTTGAGATGTTCAGGTAAACGGACTTCGGCAGTCTCGACGCCGAGTCGTTTGAGCATGACAATATGCTCTGCAAAATCACCCTGAATGGCAAGCACACCGATTTTCATAATGGTTATTTTAGGGATACAGTGCCGCTGTGCCCTTAAAAAAATTTACCAGCCGCGTCCCGCAATCTTCTCAGCCTCGGGCATCTGTGAGACATTGCGTCCAACCATCGGCTCGCCGAGATTCTTACTCACTTCCGCCAAGATGCTCGCGTCCTGATAATGTGTTACTGCTTTTACAATAGCCGCCGCACGTTTGGCAGGATCGCCGCTTTTGAATATGCCAGAGCCGACAAACACACCATCCACACCGAGTTGCATCATGAGAGCCGCGTCCGCGGGAGTTGCAACTCCGCCTGCGGCAAAGTTGACGACCGGCATGCGTCCCAACTCTTTCGTTTCCTTGACGAGTTCATATGGCGCACCAAGTTCTTTAGCGAAAGCCATTAATTCCTCGTCGGCCATTGTGGTCAATCGGCGAATGTCTCCCAATACCGTGCGAGCATGACGTACTGCTTCAACTACATCACCAGTCCCAGCTTCACCTTTTGTGCGGATCATTGCCGCGCCTTCACCAATTCGGCGCAACGCCTCGCCGAGATTGCGGCATCCACATACGAACGGCACTTTAAATAAATGTTTGTTGATGTGATTCGACTCATCAGCAGGCGTCAACACCTCGGACTCGTCAATGTAATCCACGCCAATCGCTTCCAGAATTTGGGCTTCCACAAAATGTCCAATGCGGCATTTCGCCATAACCGGGATCGTGACCGCGTCCATGATATTCATGATTAATCCAGGATCGGACATACGCGCCACGCCGCCTTGTGCGCGAATATCGGCGGGGACGCGTTCAAGCGCCATCACCGCACACGCGCCGGCATCTTCCGCGATCTTGGCATGTTCCGGCGTAACCACATCCATGATGACGCCGCCTTTTAACATTTGGGCTAAACCCTTTTTGACAGCAAATGTACCAGTCTGTTGTTCCATCTCGATCTCCTTATTGTATTTGCAGATAGATTTTACCACGCCGATTTAGACGCGTCTTGCCGGACACGAAACCGACTACCACTAAAGAGGGGAAACACCAAGATTTATTTGATTCATTTCATCCGTTAATTCTTCGCTCTTGACAAAAGACGCAATGATGATACAATTATTACAATGATACAATTAGTTCAATTTAGAGAATAGGTTTCATGCCCAACCAAAAACCGCTCACCCTGCACCTGGACTTTCGATCTGGCTTGCCGATCTATATTCAAATCATGAATCAGATCGAACAACAGGTTTCAGGCGGAACTTTGAAACCCGGCACTCAATTGCCCACTGTCCGCGAATTGGCATCGGAATTACGCATCAACTTCAATACTGTGGCAAGAGCATATCGTTTATTGGATGATGCAGGTATCATCTCAACTCAACAAGGACGCGGCACGTATATCATGGAGAAGGCACCGCCCGAAGTGGAAAAGCGATTGCGCCGCGAAACGCTTGAAGCGCTGGCTCGCCAATATATTGGCGAGGGAAAACGATTGAATTTTTCAGATGGAGAATTAAGCCGGATGATCAGAGACCAACTGAAGTCTTGGAAAGAAACGCAATTAGATGGTGAGTGATCAAAAGGAGAATCCAATGGACGCAATAAAAAATATCGTACAAAAGAATAGAGTCGCGAAAGCTAACCAGCATATCCCACCGATTGCCATCTTTCTATTCGTGGTCATCTTGGTGGTTGCGGTGTTTGGCGCGAGCTATTTGAATGGTAAAGTGAATGCTAGCTTGATCAATGACTGGATCATTGTTTGGATGCTGATCGGTATCATCCTGCTATTTGCGCTGAAAGTAGCTTCGCAATGGGAGAAGGCGGTTGTCCTGCGATTGGGAAAATTCCTTTCACTGCGCGGTCCCGGCGCGTTCTGGATTGTGCCAATTATTGATACCATCCCGACTTGGATTGATAGCCGCGTGATGGTGACTCCGTTCTCTGCTGAAAAGACGTTGACCAAGGATACTGTCCCGGTAAATGTGGATGCGGTTTTGTTTTGGGTGGTGTGGGGATGCGGAGAAGGCCGCGTTGGAAGTCGAAGACTATCGCTCTGCGATTGCCTGGGCCGCCCAGACTGCTTTGCGCGACATCATTGGACGCATGATGCTGGCTGATATTCTTGTGGGACGTAGCGCAATTGACGAGGAGCTCCAGCATATTATTGATGAGCGTACTACACCTTGGGGTGTGACCGTACAATCCGTGGAGATTCGCGATGTGGTTATCCCTCAGGTGCTGGAAGATGCGATGTCGCGCCAAGCACAGGCGGAGCGAGAGCGACAAGCGCGCGTCATTCTCGGCGAGTCCGAAAAGCAGATCGCCGCTACGTTTGCAGAAGCATCTCAAGCATATGTTGATAATCCAACCGCACTGCATCTGCGCGCGATGAATATGTTGTTTGAAGGTCTGAAGGAAAAAGGCGCGCTGGTCATTGTGCCGAGTTCTGCAGTGGATACAATGAACTTGGGCGGTTTATCCGGTATGGTTTCGTTGGCGCAGAACAACAAGCCAAAGGAATAACCGTAAATCAGAGCTTGAAAAATGTAATTGGATAAAGAACATGACACAAAATCCAAGCCAAATAGCGATAACCGTGTCGCATCTCAAAAAAACGTATGGCAATGTTAATGCGGCTGAAGATGTGTCATTCGAAGTGAACGAAGGCGAAATATTCGGAATGCTCGGTCCAAACGGGGCCGGAAAAACAACTACCGTCGAATGCATAACCGGTTTGCGATACCCTGACGGAGGTACTATTTCCGTACTTGGCCTTGACCCTCAAGTTGATCGGGACGCGCTCCATCCAGTTGTCGGCGTACAATTGCAATTCAGCACTTTCCCCGACAAGTTGAAAGTCAGCGAGATTTTGGACATGTATCGGTCTTTCTACTCAAACCCGGCAAACCCGGAAGAGCTGGCTCGTGCGCTTGGCTTTGGCGAGAAACTGGGCAGCTATTACAAAACACTGTCCGGCGGCCAGAAGCAACGAGTGTCGGTCGCTTTGGCACTTATTGGCCAGCCGAAGATTGCCGTGCTAGATGAGATGACAACCGGACTTGACCCTCAGGCCCGACTTGACACATGGGAGCTTATAGAAAAAACGCGCGATCGAGGTACTACTATCATATTGGTTACTCATTACATGGAAGAGGCTGAACGGCTTTGCGATCGGGTGGCCTTGATCGACAACGGGCGCATCATAGCGCTCGACACGCCTTACGGATTGGCCGAAAAAGTTACCGGCGGCAAACAAGTACGGTTCGAGCCATCCAAACCATTCGATGATCAACTGCTCAAAGTATTGCCGGAAGTGAAAACCGTTGAATACCAGGGAAAGCGTGTCAAAGTCGTGGGCTCCGGGCAGCTCGTCAATGCTGTTATTCTGAACTTAGCCCAAAACGGTATCGAAGCGCTGGACGTGCAGACGGAAGTAGCAACGCTGGAAGATGCTTTCGTCAAGCTAACGGGTCGGCACATACACGAAGAACCAAAGGATTAACCAATATGAACAACACCAGAATACAAACACCCCGGGCCGCCTTTGGCAAACTCCTGCTTAACGAAAGCAGGCTGGCTTGGCGTATTCCAATAGGCATAGGGACTGGACTTGGATTGCCTTTATTACTGCTCGTCGTTTTCGGCAGTATCCCGGTGTTGAGGCAACCGAGCAGTGACCTCGGCGGTTTTTCGTATTTTGCGCTTTCTTTTCCGATCCTCATCGTGGTGACTGTACTAACGCTCTCCGTCTTGATACTGCCCCGCAGCCTGATTAAATACCGGGAAACGGGAATCCTGCGGCGCCTTTCCGTCACGCCTGTACCGCCGTCGTGGCTGCTTGCTGCCCAAATCGTGATCAACTTGGCAATCGTCGTAGTTGGAATCATCATATTGACTGCAGCCGGAGTAGCCGTTTTCGGCCTTGAGATTCCAAAGAATTTCCCGGCGTTTCTATTGGCTGATCTATTTACTGCTACTTCTTTGTTCGCTATGGGACTCTGCATCGCCGCGATGGTCAAAAATGACGCGGTGGCTCAAGGGATTGGCGGAGTTTTGTTCTTTGCGCTGATGTTTTTCGGCGGTATATGGATACCGCGCCCGCTTATGCCACCCATACTGCTCAATATCAGCAATTGGATACCGCTTGGTTCATCGGTAGATGCAATCCAAAGGTCAATGCAAGGATTGTTCCCTTCGCCGCAATCAATCTTGGTACTAACTGCTTACACGCTGGTTTTTGGCTATCTGGCAGTGCGCTATTTTAAATGGGAATGACGAGCGGATAGACATGGGTGTCATTTCTCTGGCGTAAAACAACAAGCCAACGGAATCGCTAATGAAAAGCCTGACGCGTAGAAAAACGATCACAACTGCTGCCACCATCGCTATTATTACGATAGTAGCGGTGATGGTTACCAAAATGATCGGCGCAATTGTCATGGCGGCTTTTCTGGCAGGTGTTGGAGTTACGCTAGTGATCGGGCTTGTCATTCTGGCTGGCATCTTGACCAAGCCATCGGAACCCAAAAAGTAAATCTGTTTCACGTGAAACAAAAGGAGTTTGAATGTCTACCCGTAAAACGGTTGTATTTGTTTTGGTCTTACTGCTTGCGGCAACGCTTGCCGGTGTGTTGCATTGGAATAATCTGCCTGATCCGATGGCTTCGCATTGGGATATCAACGATCAGGTGAACGGCACGATGCCCAAGGTTTGGGGCGTGTTCCTGATGCCGCTGATCTCCCTAGGAATGCTTTTGCTTTTTATGTTGATTCCTGAGATTGATCCGCTTAAAGCGAACATCGCCAAATTTCGCGAAACGTTCAACTTGTTCATTGCGTTCATGATCTTGTTTCTGACTTACGTCTATGGACTGAGCCTTGCGTGGAATCTTTGGCTTCACCAATTTCAAAATGAGCGAGTCGCTTTTGCCCGCCATCGGCTTATTGTTCATCTTGATCGGCTTTATGATTCGCAAAGCTAAGCGCAACTTCTTTATCGGCATTCGCACACCGTGGACCTTATCCAGCGATAAGGTCTGGGATGAGACTCACCGCGTGGGAAGTTGGCTGTTTATAGGCTCGGGCGTGCTGGCGATCATTGGCTCGTTCTTCGGCGGGATGACCGCGTTCTGGTTTCTATTCATTCCACTGATCGGCTCGGCGATTTTCCTCTTCGTTTATTCCTATGTGCTTTATCAACGAGAGATAAAGGCGTAATCCAACACGGGGTAGTATTGCTTCTGTGTTTCACGTGAAACGGGAACGATCAATAGGTGAGAATGCCGCATCGAGACGCTTGCTGGAAAGGGGTTTGGAAAATGAAATGCATGGGGAATAAATGATTCGAAGTCATTAGAATAAAACAGAACATACGTTCTATTGTGTTGTGGGGATTGCAAATCGAACATAAAGCCATTACACTTTGTTTGTGGCCGACCCCGAAATCCGCGATCTCGAGCAACGGATTGAGCAACTCAAACGTCTCGTTGAATTAAGCGTCACGCTCAACTCAACTCTTGAGCTGGATACCCTGCTCCAACTTGTAACCAACACTGCCGTTGAATTGTTGGATTGCGAAGCTGCATCCATTTTGATGTACAACGAAAAACAACCGCGCCTATATTTCGCCGCCGCAACCGGCTCGGATCCGAAAAAACTTGCTGAGGTTCCAGTGCCTATTGAAGGCAGTGTAGCGGGGACGGTTTTTCGGACCAACCATTCGATGATTCTGAATGATGCGGAGCAAGACCCTCGTCATTATTCATTGGTCTCGGAGCATCTTCGTTTCCGCGTGAAATCGCTTGTCGGCGTTCCCATGATGATTAAGGACCGCACGATAGGCGTACTCGAAGCGGTGAACAAACGCGGAAGACTTTTTGAAGAACGGGATGAAACGATTCTTTCTGTGATTGCTTCTCATGCGGCGATTGCGATTGAGAATGCGCGTCTTTTGGCAAGCATAAGGCAGTCTCTGGAGAAAGTCAAAGAATCCGATCAGCTTAAAAGTAATTTTTTGTCATTGGCATCGCATGAACTGCGCACGCCGCTTGGCATCATTATTGGCTATGCATCTTTTCTGCGCGAAGATGCCAAAGGGGAATTATCGGAACACGCACAACATGTGTTGGACGCGGCTTTACAAATGCGGTCTCTCGTGGAAGATATGACTAACCTGACCATGCTTGAAACGCAAGGGCTGATGGTGGTCAAACCGCAGTTTGTTTCCATTCAATCTATTTTGGAAAAAGCCTGCGATGAGGTTCGCCAGATCGCATCTGCGCACGAACAAAAGTTAATATTTGTTTTTGGTGAAGCACCGATTAACGTCAAGGTTGACCCGGATAAAACAGCTTCGGTCTTTGTCAACTTATTGAATAATGCCATGCGTTTTTCAGCACACGGAAGCGAGATTATTATCGGCGCGGCGCGGCAGGGGGATCGCGTGATGGCATGGGTGCAGGATCACGGAGTTGGAATCGCGTCGGATAAGTTGAAGAAAATCTTTGAGGAGTTTTATCAACCCGAGTCGCCCAACACGCGTCATTACGGCGGATTGGGAATTGGTTTGACGATTGCCAAAGGCTTGGTCGAAGCGCAGGGCGGAAAGATTTGGGCAGAGTTTGACGGCGAAGGCAAAGGCTCGACGTTCAAAGTCTTACTGCCTAAAGCATAAAAAGAAGCGGACGTTTCATCCGCTTCTTTTTTTCAACCTTCAACTTTATGATCCTTAACCCAAGTGCATCGGCATGATCACGTGCAGGAACTGTTCATCGCCCACGGGTCGTATAACACCCGGCGCATTCGGTGCGGATGTTTCTAACGCAACATTGGGTGTCTTGATGATTTCCAGCGCCTCGCGTAAAAACTTGACATTGAACGCGATCAACACGCCGCTTCCATCTACTGTCGCTTCGACAATGGTCTCGTTTTTGCCGGTCTCCTCTGAAGTTGCTGTCATTTCAACTTCACTGGGTTTCAAATCGCCATTTGCGGATTTGATGTTCAAGCGCGCCACATTCGAGCCTTCACGCGCAAAGATCTCAGCCTGCTTGCATGCCTTAAGTAATGCCGCAGTCGAGACGAGCGTGCGCGATGTGTGTTTGCGCGGAATGATCTGCTGATAATCAGGGAAGGTTCCATCGATCAATTGCGAAACAACCTCGACATCTTTCACGCGGAACACAATTTGCCCGCGTCCCTTCGGTGTGACCATGGAAATTGTCTCTTCGCCATCGCTTGCGACGCGTGCTAGTTCTGTCAGCGCGCGAGCCGGAACGATCACAGAAATTGGTGCAGATGCAGGCGCGGATAATGTGGCTTTGCGCACCGACAATCTAAATCCATCCGCCGCGGCCATCGTCAATTTATCTTTCTCAACTTGAATGAGCACGCCCATCAACACGGGACGCGCTTCATCGGTCGAAGCCGCGAAGGCGACTTGTTGAATCATCTCGCGGAAATCCGCTACGTTTAATTGGACCGCACCTTCGAGGTCCGGAACAGGAAGCGGAGGAAATTCCTGCGCATCAATGCATTTGATATCGTTGGTCGAAGTTCCGCCGCGCACATTCAAGGTCTGCGTTTTTGAATCAAGCGCAAGCATCACCTGATCGCTCGGTAAAGTATTAACCAAATCCGAAAAAGTGCGCGCAGGCACTGTTGTCGAACCATCCTGTTCGATGCGCGCGGAAATCCAACAAGTGATGCCTAATTCAAGATTGGTTGCCGAGAGTTGCAAGCGCCCTTCGTCCGATGCAACCAAAACATTCGAAAGCACTGGCAGAGTTGAACGCGGCGAGACCGCGCGGGAAACAATCCCAAGACCACGAGCCAAATTTTCCTGCAAGACCGTTACTTTCATAAGTCAGCCCTCACTATCCGATGATGTGCGAGTATATCATTAACGTCCCGCAAACGCCGAGAATATCAACGCCACTATCAAGAACAGGAATTGCAAACCAAACAAAGCCGCAGCGACATAGATCACAAATCGCCATACTGAATTTTCTTGTTGTTTGCGAATCTCCTGACCCTCCGCTAATTGACGGACAACTTGCGCGGCGTCCTCAATTGCTGACTTGTTGATTCCGCCGACCCAAACGATTCCTTGCGCTTCATTCGGGATGATGATGCGGAATCCGTCAAACGTGCGAATCCACTCCGGTGCGTTGAGCGCGCTGCTTCCGCTCAAGATGACGGCGTTGAATTTTCCTTGTGGCTTTTCGGATGCAACGATCACTGGCACATTCGGTGCGGCTTTTGATAATGCGGCTTTCACTGATTCAACAAAGCCATCGCCTGAATCCGATACAAGAATCGGAAAGGCGCTTTGCTTGGCGGCTAATGCATCGGATGTGAAGACGCCGTCACGGCGCAAGACAGTTAAATGGTAAATAAGGAGAATTGCAAACAAGATTAGTAATTGCAAGTCATTGAGTATTGTGGCAAGGAATGAGCTATCGGTCTGACCGGTAAACAATGCCTTGAACAATTGAAATACCAATGCAACTGCCGCTGACATTCCGCCGATGACGCCCGCAAACAATGCCAAATATAAATATGCCTTGCGAATATCGGAGCGCCGCGCGTGATCGCCAACATCATTTCGTGCAAAAACCTCGCGCTGTAATGGCTGCCACGTCATCAGCCATAGCGGAAGCCAGGCAACGATCAGCGAGAGCGCTGTCGCTAATTGCGAGCGCAAAGAGTTGGTCATTGTCAAATTACCTGTCAGCATATCAATCATGAACTTGATCAGCATCGCCACGCCGGCGAATCCCGCACCCAGTCCCAGTGTGGATAAAATGTATCCATATACATGCTTCATGCCCGATTGACGGACTGCATCGCCGATGCTTTCAATGTGACGGTTGAGCCAATTACCATAATATGCCCACACCGCGCCGAGCGGTAGGCCGATTGAAATTGGCCTGCCGATTTGTTGGATGAAGTCGCTGGTTGAAATATCCGCGCCGAGCAATCGGCTGACCACAATATTGATGAACATCGCGGTGGCTGTTAACACGGTAATCACACCGCCCAGCGCCAGCAGATAGAGAACGCCGAGGCGTAGATTCGATTCACGTTCCGCCGCGTTTACTATCGAATCCTGAACAACGCGCCACGAATAATACCAAACCGGCGTCCCAACGATGAGCAATGCAATACCATTGATCAAAGTCTCGGATGTAAGTCCGCCCAACACACCTCCCGGAATATTGAAGAGGTAATTTAAAACTTGTTGTGCGCCGAAGACGGTCATCAGCAAACTGTATAGCACCCAAACATAACGATACAGACGACGCACGTCGGCGAAGTTTTCTTTCTCGAAAAGAGTCTTCTGTTCGCCCCGCAAGATGTTCCAAAAATAAAGTGCGACGATTCCGTTCATTGCGATGGCGATCAGGTTGTCTGCTATCGTTTGTGTGCCTCCCAGCAATGCGCGCTCTGCGCTCATGCGGATGATCTGAAGCAGACCACGATCTATCAGCGCGAGAAGATTTTGAAAAGCAGGAATCAATGTGCCGGTCAAAACCGCATAAAGAAATATCGCGCGCAAGCTCGCAGTTCTTTCTTCCTCCTTGCGGGCGGAGACGCGTTGTGCCCACAGCCAGTGAAAGAGGAAGATTGGCAAACCAACCAGGATGAGAGCAAGCGCTTGTGCCAGCGTTTCTGCTCCGCCTCCAACAGTTTGATCAATGATCGAGCGGAGCAGATTGATCAAGCCCCATAGAACCACTTCGAGGCTGATCAGTGCAACAGCATAAAAATAAAGACGGCGAACGGTTTTCATGGTTTTGTCCTCCCGTTATGGTTTTTGATACCAACTGAAATCCCAAAGATTGTATGTCGGCATGGATGAGATTTTCCACGCGCCGTTTTGCTTTACCAATTGAGCCGAACCAGCATTGTTATAGCCTGTTGAGAAAGGATCACTGGGCGTATTGATCATATCCACTTCAATGCTGGCATCATCGTCGGTGATATCGGCTGTGCCAATCTTGACTCCCGCATTGGATGGATTAAGACTGCCAATTGCAAACGGCTGACGAAATTGATCGAAGGTAGGTTTATTGTCAAGGTCAGCTAAATAGCCATAGGCTTTTTGATAACCTTTGTTGAGCAAAGCCAGCACGTAGTTATGCACCACGCCATTAGGTGTATCTTCGGAAACATAAGTCTGTTTGTTTTGCTGCGTGAAGAAGATGGCAAGCGCGACAACGATCAATACGCCGATGCCGATCAAAATGCCGATGAGAAAACGATCCTGTTTCATAAACGCCTCCTTTTTTATATTGTATAGGTTTTGAAACCAAAAGGCAAGCGGATGAGCCAATGACATGCCTTTTGGTATACTTGTCTTATCGATTTGCATAAAGGAGAACCTATGACTGCCTCTGCCCCTCGTTGGGATGTGAGCAATGTCTATCCCTCGCTTGAATCCAAAGAGTACCACGCCGCGGTTAAAGATTACAAAAAGCAAGTCGCGGCACTTGAAAAATTCTTCAGGAACAAACTTAGCAAAGCCGGTGCAAAATCAAAAGCCAAAGAGCTGGCTCCTTTAGTCGGTCAGGCGATTGATCGCATCAATAAAATCCAAATGCTTGCTTCCACCATTGTGCCGTTCATCTATGCTTTTGTCACGACTAACTCGCGCGACAAGGTCGCGATGCGCGCGATGTCGGAGTTTGAACAAGCGAGTTTGCCGATGCGGAAACTCAGCGTCCAGTTTGAAGCGTGGGTTGGAAAGATCGCTCCAAAATTGGATAAAGTCGTCAAGGCGAACAAATCGGCCGCGGCGCATGAGTTTATGTTGAAGGAATCTGCCGAGCAAAGCAAATATCTGATGAGCGATTCTGAAGAAGGCCTTGCCGCGGAATTAACGTTGAGCGGAGGCAACGCCTTTGAAAAACTTCAAGGCACGGTCACGTCGCAACTTTCCATGGACTTCGAGTTGGATGGCAAAATCCAAAAGTTGCCCATGCCCGCACTGATTAACTTTAAGATCGCACCCCGATGAATCGGTTCGGCATCGCGCGTATGACGCGGAGAATAAAGCTTGGGAGTTTATTAAAGAAACTTTGGCGACGTGCCTCAACGGTGTCAAAGGCGAAGCGAATACCTTGAACAAACGCCGCGGACGCGAAGATGCCGTCCATTCTGCTTTAGACGCGGCGCGCATTGATCGCAAGACTCTCAAGGCGATGCTGGGTGCGATGGAAAATTCGTTCCCGATGTTCCGCAAATATTTCAATGCCAAAGCGAAAAAACTTGGAAAAGAAAAACTGGCGTGGTGGGATGTCTTCGCGCCGATGGGCAAGGCCGACAAAGTTTATTCGTTCGATGAAGCGCGAGATTTTATTTTGGAAAACTTTGGCAAGTTCTCGCCCGATCTCAGCGCATTTGCCCAACGCGCTTTCGATCATCACTGGATTGACGCTGAACAACGCGATGGCAAACGCGGCGGCGGCTTTTGCATGGAAGTCCAGGGTGTAAAAGAAAGCCGCATCCTTGTTAATTTCGACGGCTCGTTTGATCAGGTCAGTACGCTGGCGCATGAACTGGGACATGGATTCCATAACGAGTGTGCATATCAAGCCAAGAAAACTATTTTGCAGCAACTCACACCAATGACTTTGGCTGAGACCGCCTCCACGATGTGCGAAACGATTGTGACCGAAGCGGTGCTTGCTTCCACCAAAGATCCACATGAAGAACTGGCGGTGCTCGAAGCGCAGATTCAAGGCGCGGCGCAAATCGTTGTAGATATTTATTCGCGCTATCTGTTCGAGAAGGAAGTCTTTGAGCGCCGCGAACAAGCGGAATTATCTGCGGATGATTTCAATGAGATCATGGAGCGCGCTCAAAAGGCAACGTATGGCGATGGCCTCGATGAACGTTATCTGCAAAAGTTCATGTGGACTTGGAAGCCGCATTATTATTCGCCGGGCTTGTCGTTCTATAATTTCCCCTACGCGTTTGGATTATTGTTTGCCACGGGCTTATATGCTATTTATCAACAACGCGGCACGGCGTTTGTGGAAGATTACAAGAATCTGTTGGCGTCCACCGGTGAAGCCAACGCTGCAGATTTAGCCAAACGCTTTGGCATCAACATTCGCACCAAGAAATTCTGGGAAGATAGTCTGGCTGTCTTTGCCAAACGAATTGACCGATATTGCGAGATATAGAAAAAGAAATACAGTCACTTGGAATGTGGCCGTCATTTCTTACAGTTTACAATTGGTCTAATAGCGTGGAGTTGTAACTGGCAATGTGATAATTAAATTTGTGTGTGTTTAGGCATATAAGAAAGGACGGCCTTGATGAAAAAATGGGCATCGATACCGTTTGAAAGATTCGAAAAGTTATATCCGCGAATATGGCCAGTTATTATACATATGCAAGTATAGTGTATCTAATGTTAACAAGTTAGTAGTCGCGGAAGAAATAATGCAAGAGCTAGGGAACATCTTAGAAACTAATGATGACCCAAAATCTCGGGCACGCACATTGGCACACTATCGTGATCATGCTGCTTTCGCCCAAACCGAAATAGATAAGGGTTTTCCTTTATTGCATGCACATGCATATAGTTGGGTTATGGGGTGCACTGGAGGCGACAATAATTGATTTTATGGTTGCATGGCTTACAAACGAACCTAATGCAATACAAAATGATGCTTTCTCAAAAGTCAAAATACCGTTGAGTGAATTTGAAACATTGGAAAAAGAAGAACGAATTCGACTTCTTATTGATGAAGTTGAGCGTTCTCAACGATCGCAGAATAAGGCCGGCCTTTCAAGATTTAAGTCGCTACTTGCAACTATAAATCTCTCCGGCGAAATTGCAGATGAAACGCAAAAAACTTTATATGAGTTGTTCAATATCAGAAATGTTGTCGTACACCGAGCATCAATTGTTGATCGTCGATTGTTAGCTGCTTGTCCTTGGCTACCTTATACAAATGGAGAAGTTATAAAAGTTTCAGAAAGTGATGTTGAGCGTTACACTTAGAGAGTGTTTCTTAAATCAGGTTGCGACCATTTTCAGCATGTGACGAACGCTGGCAATATAAACCATCGGTTCGCTGGATGAAACGGTATGCTCAAAGTCGCGAGATAGACGGCGATAACGACCCAACCAACCAAAGGTGCGTTCCACCACCCAACGCCGAGGCAGGATGTGAAATCCTTTTATAGCATCAGAACGTTTTACGATTTCCAGAACCCAACCGAATTGCTGGCGAATAGCCTTCACGATTGAAACATAAGCACCGTCAGCCCAGATCAGCTTCAAGCGACACCAACGATTATGAACGCTGCCTTTAATGAGCTCAAACAATTTTTGTAAAGTTTGGTAGCCACCCACAGCATCTTGAACACTTGCGCTATGCACCACCACCAACAAGACCAGTCCCAAAACGTCAACTACCAAGTGCCGTTTGCGCCCCGGCGTCTGCTTATGCACATCCACCCCGCGTGCTTCACCTCCTTCCGATGTTTTGGCACTTTGGCTATCAATGACCGCAGCACTCGGCTGGGGATTTCGCCCGGCTTTCTGACGCACTTGCATAACCAGGGCTTTATTGAGCGCCACCCACAGTCCATTCCGTTTCCAACGCCAATAATAGCCATAAACAGTCGGCCAAGGCGGAAAATCGGTCGGCAACATGCACCATTGGCAACCCGTGCGGTTCACATACAAGATCGCATTCAGGATCTGCCACATTTCCCATTTGCGAGGTCAACCCCGTTGATAGGTCGGAAAGAATTCCATTATTAACTGCCATTCGGTATACTTTAGGTCGGTCGGGTAAGTTTGGTCGAATTTAGCCATTCTCCAATCTTATCCGACCCTTTAAGAAACACTGTCTTAGACCAACTCGGCTTGACGCTGATTCCCTGCGAATGGTAAGATGATTGCATGTATTTAAGAGGCAGTAAATGGAGTATGAACCGTCGGCGGCAGAAGCGTCCGAACTGGTTCTTGATCAGTCTTCTCGTTTTGTTGATCGCCGGATTTACCTATATGGATCGATTCATCATTCCAACCTACCAATCGCCGTTTGTGCCCACAGCCACCGCCACACCTCCGCCGGAGCAATTCATCACTCAAGCGCAAGGATTTGTTGGTCAAGGCAAGCTCTCGCAGGCAATTGACGCCTATAACCAGGCACTGGCGCTCAAGCCGAATGATCCCTCCATCTATATAGAATTGGCACAAGTCCAGGTGTTAGCGGGCGATTATAAAGACGCGCAGACCAATGCTGAGGACGCGCTTCTGTTAAATCCAAATCTTTCGGAGGCGAATGCGGTACGCGCCTCGGCACTCGACTGGCAGGGAAATTATCTGGATGCCGAGGCGGCAGTCAAACGCGCCTTGGAACTCGATCCAAACAATGCCGACGCGCACGCTTATTACGCGGAAATCCTTACCGATGAATATCTAACTGGCAGTGGAACATCAACAGATGTTCTTGATACCGCTATCACCGAGTTGAAGACCGCTCTATCGCTGGCGCCCAATTCCCTTGAGGCGCACCGCGCCCGCGGCTATATTCTCGAAGCCACTGGCAACTACGAAGAGTTCCATCCGCGAATATCAGGCGGCAGACGCGATCAATGCCAACATCGAAGATGTGCATATTCAACTGGGAAGCAACTATCGCGCCCTGGGTTCCTACGATCAAGCTGTGGAAGAATTTACCAAAGCAAACGCATTGAACCCGGCCGACCCCACGGCCGACCTGCTGATCTCGCGCACTTATGCCGAAATTGGTGCATACGCCCAGGCTGTGCAATATGCAGAGGGCGCGGTGAAGGCGGGCCCATCGGACCCCAATTTGATCGGCAATTTGGGAGTTATGTATTATCACAACGTGGATTGGCCCGATGCAGTGAAGGAATTATCTTTAGTAATCAATGGCGGCACAACGGATGACGGCCATAAGATCACGCCGATTCAGCTCACGACCGATACGCATATCACCGAATATTATTTTACTTATGCGCTGGTTCTCGCCCATCTAAATCGCTGCGGCGAGGCTTTGCAAGTTGCGCAACAGATTCAATCCCGCGTTCCATCCGATGACATTGCCATGACGAATGCCGCGGCCGCCATTCAGATTTGCCAGAAGAATCTCGCCTCGCCTCCTCCGTCGACTGCTACAATCTCCTCGACAGAAACATCTACGCCTGTTCCTGCAACCACATCGATAATTATTTCGCCTGCCACAACATCCACGCCGTTTCCGGCTGGCGCAACCGCCACGCCATGAACCTTTCCCCACGCCGCCCGCTTTATAACCGGCGCACAGAATCCAATGTTTATCGCATGTTCTTCTGGGCACTCCTTTTGCTCGGCGGAGTTCTGGTTGCTCATTCAGATGAGGACTGGCAAAATTGAATCTCCCTTCCAGCCAACCCCAACACCCACACGCACCTCTCAATCTTACGCGTTAGAAGGCGATGCCCAATTCACAGCAGGCCAGCTTGACGCGGCAATCAACGCTTATAAACAAGGCACTCAAGTGGATCCTTCCAATGCGGAACTTTGGGCTCAGCTGGCGCGCATCCAGACTTATTCCTCACAACTCCTCCTCACCGACGCGACACAGAACGCACGCCTGCAAGAAGCCCTGGCCTCCGCGAATAAAGCTGTATCGCTCGCGCCGGATGACAGCACAGTTTACGCCATTCGCGCTTTTGTTTTGGATTGGAACGCGAACCCTTCGTTGGTTGGAGATAAACAGGCGCAGGATGATCTTTTGCAAGCAGATCAAGATGCTGTCCACGCTTTACAATTGGACAACACCAATACGCTTGCCCTGGCTTTCTATGCTGAGATCTTGGTGGATGAGCAAAAGTGGACTCAAGCCGAGCAGGAGATTAAACAAGCAGTGGATCGCGATCCGTCTCTAATGGATGTACACCGAGTCTATGCGTATGTGCTTGAGTCACTGGGAGAATATAACGAGGCCATTCAGGAATATGACAAGGCCATTGCCATTGCACCGAATCTAACCTTCCTATATTTGCGCGCCGGAGCAAACTATCGCAGGTTGGGATTTGCGAGTCCGAATGATGCCGTTCAACAACAGTTATTCGAAAGCTCGCTGGAGTATTTTGCCAAGGCAGTCGCAATTGATAAACAGTTGGGCATCAAGGACCCTGTGCCATATCTTTCGATTGCGAAAACCTATTCACAGGAGGGAGAGTATTTTATTGCGGCGCGCAACGTTCAAGTAGCCATAGAATTCCAACCTGGTAACGCTGATCTCTATGGACAGCTTGGCATCATTTATCAAAAATCGCGAAACTATGAGGGTGCCATCCCGGCTTTAAAATGCGCCATCAAAGGTTGCACGCCCCAGGAATCCTGTGATGGACGCGGCGGCTGCGGCACAAGCGATGTGCCTACTCAAGTAACCGGCTTGCCATTATCCGATAGCACCCTTCCCTACTACTATACTTATGGCTCCATCGTCGCGGCTTTGAGCCGGCCAGATGCAAATAATTGCCCTGATGCATTAAATGTGTTGGAAGAGGTTAACGCAAAATACGGTAGCGATCCGACCATCGCTGGAATCGTGCAGTCGGGCGAAGAGATCTGTCAATCGCTGGGAACGACATCAAACAGTACAGCAACTCCGATCCCGCCTCAATCGTTGCCTACATCTACACCTTATCCCACGTCCAATCCGGCGACACCTGAGCTTCCCTAAACAATTCACATCAGAGTTTTGTTAGAAAAACGCCGTTCCTCTTGACGAAGGCTTGTGAATTCGGTATCATACAATTAGCACTCAGCGAGAGAGAGTGCTAATTTCATGCTTATGGTTCTGCAGTACCAAACCATTATGAAAAATAAAAATTTTCAGGAGGTCAAAGATGGCAAGTAAACTCAAGCTCAAACCTCTGGGCGGACGCGTGATTATCGAACCGATCGAACAGGAAGAGATCACTGCGGGCGGGATCATCCTGCCAGAGACCGCCAAAGAGAAGCCGCAAGAAGGTAAAGTTCTGGCGGCGGGTCCGGGTGATCGCGACGAAAAAGGCGAGCGCATCCCCATGGATGTGAAGGTTGGCGACAAGATATTGTTTGCCAAATATTCCGGCACCGAGATCAAGATGGATGGTAAGAAACTGCTCATCCTCCGCGAAAGCGATATTCTCGCGGTGGTTGAAAGTTAACTCTGGAGGTAATGAACCATGGCTGCAAAGCAACTTGTTTTTTCTGAAGAAGCGCGCCGCAAACTAAAGAACGGCATGAACGTGGTCGCCAACGCGGTCGGCGCGACGCTCGGTCCAAAGGGCCGCAATGTGGCGATAGATCGCAAGTTCGGCTCTCCGACCATCACGCACGATGGCGTTTCCGTTGCCAAGGAAATCGAACTCGAAGATCCGTTCGAGAACATGGGCGCACAGCTCCTTAAGGAAGCCGCGACCAAAACCAACGATATTGCCGGTGACGGCACGACAACATCCACCGTGCTCGCGCACGCAATCGTGAATGAAGGCCTCAAAGCCCTCGAAGCCGGTTATAACCCAATGCTCATCAAGCACGGCATCGAGCAAGCAACCGCAACTGTCGTTGAAGAATTGCGCAAGATGGCGGTCAAGATTGATACGAAGGAAGAAATCGCCTCGGTCGCGACCAACTCCGCCGCAGATGAAAATATCGGCAATCTGATCGCGGACGTAATGGACACAGTCGGGAAGGACGGCGTTGTCACCGTCGAAGAATCAAAATCTATGAGCGACGAGAAAGACTTCGTCGAAGGGATGCAATTTGACCGCGGTTACCTCTCGGCTTACTTCATCACCAGCACGGACACAATGGAAGCCATCATCGAGGATGCTTACATTCTGATCAATGAAAAGAAAATCTCCGCCGCGCAGGATGTTGTCCCACTGTTGGAGAAACTCGTTCAAGTGGGCAAACGTGAACTCCTGATTATCGCAGAAGATGTGGATGGTGAGGCGCTCGCCACGCTCGTGTTGAACAAGCTACGCGGCATGTTGAACGTGATCGCCGTCAAGGCTCCCGGCTTTGGTGATCGCCGCAAAGCCATGTTGCAGGATATCGCCACGCTGACCGGCGGCACAGTGATTTCCGAAGAGACGGGCCGCAAGCTTGAGACGGCGACCATTCAAGACCTGGGTCGCGCGGAGAAAGTCGTCTCTGATAAAGAGAACACGACCATCATCGGAGGCAAAGGCGCAAAGAGCGCCATCGAAGGCCGCATCAAGGAAATCCGCGCCGAGATCGATAAGAGCACCAGCGATTACGACAAGGAGAAATTGAATGAGCGCCTTGCCAAACTAAGCGGCGGCGTAGCGGTTATCAAAGTCGGCGCGCCAACCGAGACTGAGTTGAAAGAGAAAAAACATCGTGTTGAAGATGCTCTGAGTGCAGCACGGGCTGCAGTGGAGGAAGGCATCGTCCCCGGCGGTGAAATCTCTCTGATGAACGCAGTTGCCAAGCTGGATAAGATGCTGAAAACCAATGAAGACGATGAGGAGATTCGCGTTGGCATTAATATTGTCAAGAAGGCGCTTGAAGCGCCGATCCGCAAACTCGCTGCCAATGCGGGACAAGATGGCTCAGTCATCATTGACACTGTCCGCCGAACCGCCATTGAGAAGAAGGACAAGAACATTGGTTACAATGTCTTGACCAACGAATATGTCAACATGATCGAGGCTGGCATTATTGACCCGGTCAAGGTTGTACGCGGCGCCCTCGAGAACGCCTCTTCGATTGCGGCAATGATCCTGACCACTGATGTGTTGGTTACCGATATTCCCGAAAAGGAAAAGCCTATGTCTATGCCTCCGGGCGGCGGAATGGATTACTAAACCTTTCAAGTCTGTTATGGGACACAGCTACGCTGTGTCCCATAATTTTTTAATTGGTATAATTTGAAGAATGTTTTCCCATTCGCGTTGGATTTTGATTCAGTTGACTCTAACCCTTGCCTTATGCCTTTCTGCCTGCGGTTCAATAATTGGAACCAAGCCTGCACCCACACCCCTCGAGCCGACGGCTTCGCCCATACTTCCAACCGCCACCGCGCAAGCCATGGCCGCGACCGTCAATGGCGAAGGCATAACCGTTGCAGATTACACTGCTGAACTTGCACGTTATAAATCAGCGCAACAGACATTGAATAAGAATGTCTCAGATGCGGATGCAAGCAAAACGGTTCTGGAAGATTTGATCGCTCAGGTTCTGCTGGAACAAGGCGCAAAGGCCGCTGGATATGAAATATCGGATTCCGCTTTACAGTCGAGGATGGACGCGCTTGCCGCTCAACTTGGCGCCACGGACAAACTATCGCAATGGGAATCCGATCATGGATATACCGACTTGTCCTTTCGTGTCGACTTAGAGCGTTCGATTGACGCGGCTTGGATGCGGGATAAAATTATCAACGCCGCGCCAACGACTGCAGATCAGGTGCATGTCCAGCAAATTTTGCTCTATAATGCCAATGATGCGCAAAGTGTTTTACAACAGTTGCAGGGCGGCGCGGACTTTAACACCCTGGCGGCGCAATATGATCCAAACGCACGCGGCGATTTAGGATGGTTTCCAAAAGGTTATTTGCTCGACCCAAATGTTGAACAAGCCGCGTTCAGCCTGCAGGTTGGGCAGATCAGCAGTGTGATCCAGACCGACGTTGGCTATGACATTATCAAAGTTTTGGAACGCGATCCACAACATCCATTATCGCCCGATGCGTATCTTGCCATGCAGGACCAGGCTTTGAAAAACTGGGTGGCTCAACAGAGAGCGCAAGCAAACATTGTGCTGGCGCCTTAGAATTCAAACGTCATTGCGGGCGGCGTCTTTGCCCGCGAAGAATCTCCCTGCAATGACACGTAGATTTGTTTGCATGCACATTCAAGCTAACTTTTTCAAACGGAGAGACCACAATGAGTAACCATGATTTCAACGAACAACCTGCCAAGCGAGCCAGTGGTTCGCGACTCGGTCCATGGGACATCCTGTCCATTATCGTGGTATTGATCACAGTGTGCATCGCCGGTTATTTTGCATTGATATTCATCAATCCAAATATCCCGTTAAATCCGTTTCCTCCACCTCCCACGCCGTTCCTATTTCCCACCGCGACCATTACACCGATTCAACTCCCGGCAACATGGACTGCGACCAACCCTCCGTTCATGACTGCGACGGATACGCCTCCTCCAACCTATACCCTGATTCCTACCGCGACTACCTTCTCGCTCGTTCCGCCAACTCAAACACCCGCACCAACAGCGACTTCAAAGGCACCGTTCTATGGAACAGTTCAATATATTGCTAGCACAATCATACATCCTGAATTAGGCTGTAATTTTCTTGGGGTAGGAGGAACAATCGTGGATTCTAACGGTGCTGATGTGATTTCCCAAGTTATTGCACTTGCTGGCACATTTAACGGTCAGAAAGTATTTTTCCCATATGTTAGTGGCGCTTCTCCCGCATACGGTAGATCCGGCTTTGAATTTAACTTGGGAAGTTTACTTCACTTGACTACTGTTCCTGTTGCATCAAGTGGCACTTTATACTTGCAAGTATTAGATCAGTCCGGTCTCCCTATGTCAGACAATGTTTATATCAATACCTATAACGATTGCTCCAAAAACTTAGTACTCGTCCGTTTCAAGAAACAACAATAAAAACAAAAGGCGGTCAACGGACCGCCTTTTGTTTTTAAACCTCGACATTCCAATGTTTATACTTTGGATTTTTCGCGCGCAGTAAGTCGTCGAACATAACGCGCAGCTTCGTAGTGATGGGACCCATCTCGCCGCGGCTGATGGGACGATGATCTACCTTCGTAACAGCCATAATCTGCGCCGCCGTACCGGTCATGAAGAACTCTTCCGCAATGGCCACCTCGGTGCGGTCAATGGAGCGTTCAACAACTTGAAGTCCCATTTCATTGCGAAGAAGTTCAATCACCGACTTGCGTGTGATGCCTTCGAGAATATTGTCCGTGACCGGCGGCGTAATCACCACGCCGTCGCGCACCATAAAGATATTCATCGCCGAGCCTTCCGAGACATGACCGTTTTGATCCAGCACCAGCGCCTCATCAAAACCAGCGCGGTTGGCATCGGTTTTGATCAAAGCCGAATTGGCATAGGCGCCCGCCACCTTTCCACGCGCGGGAATCATGTTGTCGTCAATTCGCCGCCAGGAAGAAATCGTCACATGCGCGTTGGTGTCGTTCTTGACATATTTTTCATACGCCATCGTGAACATGCAAAACTCATCCTTGAGATCATGCAATTTCACACCAATTCCAAGGTCCGCTTTATAAAATGTCGGGCGCATGTAAACATCCTGCTGATAGTTATCCATGCGCAATAACTCCAGCGTGAGTTCGATCAAACTCTCTTCGTCATAGCTGGTTTGCATTGCCATCATGCGCGCCGAATGCAACAGGCGATGATAATGATCCCACGGACGAAAAACGAAGAGACGTTTCTTCTCTTCGTTCCAGTAAGCCCGCATACCGCCGAACACGGCTGTGCCATATAAAAAGCCGTGTGTGGCTATGCTAATGTTCGCGTCCGCAAGCGGGACAATTTTTCCCTCAAAGAACGCATGCTTCGAGAGATCCACAAGACACCTCCAAAAAGGAAATGGGGCCAACTCTTACAGATGAATTATAACCGATACAGCCCGCTTCTTTTTTGATTCTTCGACGCGCTCAGGGCAAGCCACAAGCGGTCGCCGTTATATTGTCAAAGCCTTTGAACCGGGCAAACGTTATAGTGAAAAGCAAGTTAATAAAATTCTCGCGGATTATCACGAAGACACAACTTCGTTGCGCCGCGAATTGGTCGGCTATAATTGATGAAGCGTGAAGGCGGCGGTGGAGATTATTGGCGCGTTGAAGCGTAGGGATACAGCGACTCTGTGTCCCTACCGATCGTTTTTGCGTGATTGAATTGAAAATGTTTCATCGCCTGCCAGCGAAGAATTCAACGGCAGGGAATCCAACGACACCACTTTGCTGTTTGCGAAGAATCCAAAATCAAAGTTGGTTGGGTCACCGGCTTTTTTACCGGGGACAGGCATCAGCCGCGCGGTGAGCGGTTTATCGAGACGCAGCGCGAGGGCGGAAAGATCGAGCAATAACGGTACGATTTGATCAACAGTCGTATCGCCGGGCAAAGGAATCGTATCCAATCCCGTTCCGCAGACCGCCGAATAAAGCAAAACATCTTTGACGCTCAAAGTTCCATCCGCGGCACGCTTGGCGAGAGTGGCGTCTTCAAGGACAGGCATCATCAGTCCACTGAAGCCCGTGCGCGGAAAATTCGCGCGGTCAATGGCTTCGGTCAATATCGCCGCCGCGGCAAGTGAACCATGCAAACCAACACGCGGCACGCCCATTCGTTCAAAGGCCGTGCCAAGCGATTGAGCCTCGGCCGGAAAAGGTCCGAGCGAAAAATCAATGCCGCCAAATTTGCAATCCAGTGATCGAGCGATCTTGCTCAATTGCTTGCCATGCTTTTCAATTTCAGCAATCAAAGTCTGGCGTCCACTCTCTAAAGTGTTTGCTTGACTGAAAGCATCAACTGCCAAATCTGCCGCTTCGGTTGCGATTGCAAACGCGGGTTGATCCGCGTTCGCATCATGATATGCGGCGGGGAAAAATGGCGCGCCCGCTTTGACATTTGCCAGCGCCGCAAAACGCAGATTAGCAAAACCATTTGAATCAATCGGTGCGGACTTGACCATTACTTCCGCACAAGCTTTGATTGCGGCAAGCGAAATGCCGATGCTTTTATCTGCCATCACGCCATCAAAGAAAATATTTTTTGAGGCAGCAATCGCTTCGGGAATGACTTCATAACTGCGCGGCGACTCTGGCAACGCTGGTCCGAGCGAGGCATGGCCAACGTTAATTTGTTGAATTAGCTTTTCTAATTGTTCTGTCAACTTTGGCAAATCATTGATTTGCTTTTCGCCCAACAACTTTGGAAAAGGAATCGTCGCCAAGCGCACAGTTTGAACTTCGTAGCCCGCGGCTTCATACGCGGACTTGGCCTCGGCAAGAAATTCTCCAGCCGTTTGGATGACTTTTTCATCCAAAGGACATTTAGGATTGCAGAAGTAGGTGATTGAGCGGATTTTCATTTTTTCTCTGAGGGCCTTTTAGAGTACATCCAAAGGAACTTATCAATTTGCCTGTAATTGAATTTTGTCAGTCTATAATGTTCTCTGAAACCGTCAATGATTTCCTTATAACGTTCGTATTGTTGAAGTTCAGTTCGCTTAAACATCATAAAGTTCTTATCTTGTTTACGATATTTCCATATTATATTTTCAACATAGCTATCATAAATTGGATATATGTTTGGTTGATGCCAATGACAATATTTACTCGCAAAAGAGTAATTCCGCCGCTTTTTATTGTTGCCAACTTCAAGCAATGCAATATCATCAACTAGTTCAATAGATCCTGATCGAAGCCTAGCGTCTAGGTTATTTATATTTTTGTGAATATGATTTGCCATCTTTACAATTGCAAATATGTGAGTATTGTACAAAGAATTTAGGGCTGCTGCTTTGATTAAAATATCGCATAATTCTTGATTGTTAGGATACTTTCCAAATAACTCTGATAACACTTCTTCGACTATAACAAGTTCTTTGTCACCGTCGAATTTACTTATATATTCTTGCACCAATTCAACGGAAGGAAGATCAATAGTTTGATTCATAATGACCTCTGCCTCATCACTTCAAACATCAACACTGATCCCGCCACTGCCGCATTCAATGATTCTGTTTTGCCTGCCATTGGAATTTTCACAGAAGCATTTGCTAATTTATACGCCTGCTCGCTCGCGCCATCCGCTTCACCGCCAATGATCAACGCCAACGGCTGACGGAAATCTGTTTCCCAGCAGGATTGACCAGCCATGTCAGCAAGAAAAACTTGCAGACCTTTTGTGAGTTCCTGAATTTCATTCCAACTCATTGTTTGCATTGACAATCGAAAATGCGCGCCCATTCCCCGCGCGCACGACCTTCGGCGCGAAGGCATCCGTCGTTTCGGGCGGAATCAACACCGCTTGAACGCTGGCCGCGTCCGCGGAACGTAACAGTGTGCCGAGATTGCCGGGATCGCGAATGGAATCGGGAATCAAAATGAAATTAGGCGATTGGGGAATAGGTAATGGGGAATAGTTTAGGATGGCAATGATGCCTTGCGATGTTTCGGTTTCGCTCACCGATTGCAATAATCCGCTTTCCACTTTTTCAATAGCTATCTTTTTATCTTCCAACTTCTCAACTAACTTTTTTCCCCGCTCGTTCAATTCATCTGAATACAACACGAATCGAAAAGGCCAATTCGCGGCGAAGGCCTCTTCGACCAGCCGCACACCTTCCGCGAGAAACGCCTCCACTTCGCGCCGTTCTTTTGGACGGCCAGTCAGCGCGCGGGCTAATTTGATTTTTGGATTTTGGAAAGAAGAGATCATGATTAATCGTTTATGTAAAATGATAATTCAGCTTTATGAACCATCATCCGTTTTCCATACTTTGAGAAAAGCGCTGATCGTCAACTCGTCGAATAAAACTAATCGAACTAATTTGATTCTCAGATTCATGATGAGAAAAATAATTTTCGATGGCAGAGAACATCACCCTCGCCGCGCGTTCTTTGGGAAAGCCAAAGATGCCAGTCGAGATGGCGGGAAGCGATATGGATGTACACTTCAATTCATCTGCAACTTCCAGCGACCCGCTGACTGCCGCCGTTAGTTTGGCATCTTCGTTGCCATTGCCCCACACGGGACCGACCGCGTGGATCACATATTTCGCAGGCAGGTGTCCGCCCGAAGTCCACGCCGGATGCGCATGAGAGACTGTTCCATGAACACGAATCCACTCATCCGATTCCTGCTGGATGGTTTCACCTCCACCTCGGACGATTGCCCAAGCAACGCCACCTCCATGCGATAAATATTCATTTGCCGCATTGACAATTGCGTCTGTTGTTTCGGTTGTGAGGTCGCCTCGAACGATTTGGATAGTCTGATCGGTCGAGAGAACGCGTTCCATCAGAACTTTGTTCATGCAATGATTTTACCCCCGTTAAAGTTGTAGGTCACGCTTCAAGCGTGACCTACAAAATCATTTCGTTTTCGCCACCACCGCCGCGAAGGTGTTTGGATCGCGTACGGCAATGTCTGCCAGTATTTTGCGGTTGAGGGTGATGTTCGATTTCTTCATCGCCGACACCAAACGGCTGTACGTTGTGCCGTTCAGGCGAGCCGCCGCATTGATGCGGGCAATCCACAACTTGCGAAGGTCACGCTTGCGGACTCTGCGGTCGCGTGTGGCGTACCATAAACTCTTAAGCATGGCTTCGTTGGCGCGCTTGAACAAAAAGTGCTTTGCGCCGCGTTGACCTTTAGTGATCTTTAGAATTTTCTTGTGGCGAAGATGTCCGTAAGGACCGCCTTTAATTCTTGTCATGATTTATCTCCTGCGAACCTCTGAACGTCGACAGGCTGCGTAAGCGTGTCAGTTGTATACATTCAGGAGCCGCAATAAAAAAAACGGATACGATCTGTTCACCACGGAGATCGCTGAGTCCATAGAGTCTTTTTTCTAAGTGGACTCTATACGCTCTGTGGCGAAATTCTACTCTTCCATGTTCGGCGCGAGACGCTTCACATTCTTGATGAAACTGCGGCCTTTGACGGTCTGCATCTCAGAGAGTTGCTTCTTGGTGCGCTTCGACGTATTCCGACGCAAGTGGCTTTTGCCACCTTTCGTGCGCACCAGTTTGCCCGCGCCCGTCAAGCGGAATCGCTTGGATGTCGCCTTATGGGTCTTGAGCTTGAATTTGCCAGATTTGGCTTTACGAGGCACTGTAACTTACTCCTTTCAGACAAAATAAAAAGCGGGCTTTCAACATTCTCCCGCCGACGAAAACATCTTGGGAACTTACTCTTTTGCTTCGGCCGCGACTTCTGCTGGAGATTCGGCTTTGTCCTTTTTCTTCGCTGACGGTTTCCCAGGTGCAAGCACAACTAACATTGTTCGGCCTTCCATCATCGGAGCCTGTTCAATTGTGCTGATATCCGCCAGCGACGCGGCAATCTCTTTCAGATCTTCGAGCGCTATTTCAGGATAATCCATTTCCCGTCCACGGAATTTGACCGTAACCCTGACTTTATGTCCCTGCAAAAGCCAGCGGCGGGCATCTTCCACTTTGAAACCGCGATGCGCTTCGTTGGTTTTGGGCCGCAAACGAATCTCTTTAACTTCGATTTTAGTCTGCGCCTTGCGAGCCTCGCGCTCTTTCTTGGTGCGCTCGTAAATGAACTTTCCAAAGTCCGTTACGCGGCAAACGGGCGGCGTGGCGGTCGGCGAAACTTCCACCAGATCCAACTCTGCGTCGCGTGCAATCTGCAAAGCTTGTTTGATTGCGACTACTCCGATGTTTTCGCCATTCGGTCCGATCAGTCGGACCTCGGGAACCCGAATATTCTCATTAACTCGAAATTCAATAGCGCTGATAATCTTCTCCTATTTATGAAACAAACCCAGCCTTTGGCTGGTTTTTAGCGGGCGAATGATACCACGAAGGCGCATGAATTGTCAACAAATGATCATGGATGATAGACCATTATCACGATCCATCATCCATGATCTAATATTAAAGCTCTGGCGCTCTCTTCGCGATTTTATCTTTTACCCGTTCAATAAACTCACCGAGCGCAATGTTGTTTTGCTGTGAGCCGTCGCGCACGCGCAACGAAACTTGATTTGCTTTCATTTCATTTTCGCCGACCACGAGCATATACGGCACTTTCATTAATTGTGCAGAACGAATTTTGGCATTCATGCGTTGCGCGCTCGATGTCGGCGCTGACGCGAATTCCTTGATCGCGCAATTGCTGAACGATTTGATTTGCGTATTCATTCTGTGCGTCCGTGATTGGGATCACGCGCACATGCTCCGGCGAAAGCCATACCGGGAAGTTGCCCGCGTAATGTTCGATCAAAAATCCAATCATGCGCTCATGCGTTGACAAAGGTGCACGATGAATACACAGCGGAACTTCATCATTACCTTCTTTGTTCGTGAATTTCAAATCGAAACGCTCCGGCACAGCAAAGTCCACTTGATTCGTTGCCAGTGAAAATTCCTTACCAATCACGCTCCAGACTTGGACATCGACTTTAGGGCCATAGAACGCTGCTTCATCTTCCGCTTCCACATAAGGCACGTTCCCGTTTTTCATGGCACTGCGTACCATCTCTTCGGTCTTGATCCACAGCCGTTCATTGTCCACATATTTTTTGCCAAGCCCTGCTTTGCCGTGCAGACTCAAACGCATCACGTATTTCTCAATACCAAAGAGTTTGAAGTATTTCAAGTACAAGTCAATGACGCCGAGAAATTCCCGCTCGAACTGATCTTCCGATACATAAATATGCGAGTTATTCATTTGGAGCGAGCGGACGCGCATCAAGCCGAAGAGTTCACCGGATTTTTCATAGCGGTAGCACGTACCATATTCCGCGAGACGAATGGGCAGGTCGCGGTATGAACGGCCCTTCGATGCAAAAATCTTATGATGCATCGGGCAGTTCATCGGCTTGACGTAATACTTCACGCCTTCGAGTTCCATCGGGGGATACATCGACTCAGCATAATACGGCAAATGCCCGGAACGAATAAACAAATCTTCCTTCGTCAGATGAGGCGTGCGGACGCGCACATAACCGGCTCTCTCTTCCATCTCCTTCGCCAGCTTTTCCAACTCTTCAATCATCACGCCGCCATTTGGGAGCCAAAGCGGCAAGCCAGGACCGACTTCTTCATCAAACATAAAGATTTCAAGCTCCTTGCCCAATTTGCGGTGATCGCGCTTCTTGGCTTCTTCCAATTGCCAGAGATAATTCTCAAGGTCTTTTTTGCTTTCCCAAGCTGTCCCATAAATGCGCTGCAACATCTTGTTGTGCTCGTCGCCGCGCCAATACGCGCCAGCCACGCTCATCAACTTGATGGCGTCCGGCTTTAGCTCTTTCGTATTTTGGACATGCGGACCTCGGCATAAATCCACGAACGTATCGTGCTGATAAATCGAAATCTCTGGTTTCTCTTTGAGCGGATTGCCATATTCATCGAAGCCGCCCTTTTCAAGTCCTTCTATCAATTCGATTTTATACGGCTGATCTTTGAAGATCTTGCGCGCATCATCCGCAGAGACAACTTTTTTCTCGAACTCAAACTTGCCTGCGATGATTTGCCGCATCCGTTTCTCGATTTGTTCCAAATCCTCAGGCGTCAAGTTGCGCGGCAAATCGAAATCGTAATAGAAACCGTTCTCCACCGGTGGGCCAATTGTGACCTTTCCATCCGGGAACATCTCCAGCACAGCCTGTGCCATGATGTGCGCGGCTGAGTGACGGATTTGATAGAGATGTGAATCTTCGTACCGTTCCTGCATTTCTTGTTGTGACATTTTCGCTTCCTTTCTTAGCCCAACCCCTCCCCGACCCTCCCCATTTTCAAAGAAAATGGGGAGGGTCGGGGAGGGGTTGATAAATAAAAAAATTCTCACCCGAACACGGGGCGAGAATTTAATTCACGCGGTTCCACCCGAATTACTCGCTGGTCGGGTAGTTGCAACGCAACGTATCGAGACCACAAGTATCTCTTGGGGCTGATAACGGAGCCAGCCGTTCCTTCTACTTGCTTATGCTTTCGAATTTACGCTCGCGGGTGGTTTTCAACGGTTGTCTCTGGAACAAGCTCTCAATCTTTGGCTTGTTCTCCCTGTCAGAAACTGGAGCCGCTTACTCGTCCCGGTCAAGGCGTTTTATTATAAGTTGTGCCGTTATTATATGCTCATCCCGATGCTTGTCAAGCAAAAAAGAAAACCTTATCTTCTATACTTTGCCCGATCTTCCTCACATGGACATAACGAGCGCAGATAATGCCAATTATAGATTCCATAATCGTGACCATCTTCCCAGACGATGGTCAGTGCGTACGAGCCAACGGCTTTGACGTTGTTGATGCGCGTCATCAGTGAATCTTCCAATTGAACATCAAACACTCCCGCGTCCGGCTCAGACTTCATGTTCTCATGTCCGCCGCGGCACGAGGCGCAGGGACAGGCCGCACGCAATAATCCAAACGGATAAACGCTGACATGTCCATCATCCCAATTGATAGTGAACTCGTGCGTCTTTTTGTTGGCAGTGATGTTGGTTGGTCTCTCGTTCATTTTGATTCTCCGTTCCTCTCCTGTCGGGAGAGGGGCTGGGGTGAGGGAAATTATGGTGATGGCGTTGGCGGCGGCACCACTGCCAGAAAATTCGCGGCGGCCCAGCCTGCGCGTGTGCTGTCATAGGGCGCGACCAGATACCACCAAGTATATCCATCGGCTTGTTGCGGTCCGTCTTTCACCATAAACGTTTCCGATTCGTCGCCGCGAAAGACCGTATCACTGTTTAGACCCGGTGCGGAACGAATCCGCAAACCGTCCGTGCCAGTGCCGCTGATTTGAACATACGAGTTGAGGGTGATTTGATTCGGTTGCGCAGTCAACGACGCGGCCAGACTCTGCATCAATCGTCGGCGTGGAAACTTTAACGGTTGCAGTTGGCAGTGGAATGACGGTCAGATCAGCGGCAACAAAACCCGCTGTCGAAGACGGATGCGGATGTGCCCATCCGATTCCGATCCACGTAGCGATCAACAGGAATCCCGCGCAGGCAAATGATCCGAGGATCGTCCAAATGTTAAAAAGATTTCTTTGGTTCATGGCAAAAGAAAAAATCCCAATCCAAGAATTAAGTAGACTGCTAATAAGCCCGCGCCTTCAAGCCAGGTCGATTCGCCATCGGCGGAAACGAGCGCGGATACAACCACTGCTGTAAGCACTGCCATCAACTCGAAGCGATTGAAGATAAGTTGCAACGGATGACCCAGCAGGAGGCTGATAAAGACCAAGAGCGGCGCGACAAATAAAGCAATCTGCAGGCTTGAAGAAGTAGCAACTTCAACGCTCAAATCCATTTTGTTTTTGAGAGCTAATTGCACCGATACCAGATGTTCAGCCACGTTGCCGATGATTGGCACGAGAATGATGCCTAGAAAAAATTCCGAAACGCCCAGGGCTCGCAATCACTGCTTGGATCGCGTTCACCAAAGTCTCACTCAACCAAACCATGCCTAGAGTTGAAACCAGTAAAACCAGGATCACCTGACTCAATGTCCATCCGGGTAGATCGCTTTTTGCCAATTGATGCGAGAGCGGACTTTCTTTAACATTCGACACTTCGAGCAGACCGAGACCATACAACACCATCATGATGATTGCCACGCCCACGCTCAGCGCTTCGACTTTGGGATTGTTTTCCGGTCCAATGGCTTGACTCCACGCGGATGGAATGACCAGCACAACGACAGCCAGCACAAGCAGAATCGCGTTACGACTTGCACTACGTTTGTCGAATATCTGCGTGCCATGCCGAAGTCCACCTGTCAGCATGGAGAATCCGAGGACCAGTAAAAGATTGCCGATGATCGAACCCGTGATCGAGGCTTTGACCAATTCAATGAGACCTGCTCTGACCGCGGCAATGGTGATGATCAATTCCGCCGCGTTGCCGAAGGTAGCATTCAGCAATGCGCCGAGGCGCGGATTGGTGTAAGAAGCAAGGTCTTCTGTCGCTTCGCCAATGTAAGCGGCGAGTGGAACGATGCCGAGCGCGGCGCAGATAAAGATCACGACCGGCGGCCAGTGCAAGAGCAGCGCGGCGAGAGTCAATGGAAGAGCCGCGAGCAAAAAGCTCCACGGATTCCTCACAATGAATTCGATGATGCGTTTCATTCTCGTTGTTCCTTCAGCAATTTTAACGCTTTTGATGGAACGATGACTCTCAATGCTTGCTTTTGTATTGTGATCTCAGCTTTGGTTCCGCCGAGCAAAGGTTCGCCGTCCACATGCATCGAGAAGGCTGTATCCGATTCCACACGGACGGAATGAAAAGGCAATCGCCGTGCTTGGTCGCTGGTTAAATGGCGCCCCGCAAACAGGTCAATGAAGTGGCGAAAGGCAACGGCAATATTATCGCCGCTAAACAACCACATGTCCATTTCGCCATCATCCACATAAGCATTCGGCGAAAGCACGGCGATACCTCCGATGTAACGCCGGATGTTGGTCGCGACCGCTAAAAGATAATGTCCATCCACTCTTTGATCGTCCGCCCACACACGCAAATCCATGCCGTGCCAGATCGCCGCATTCCAAACCGTCGCCGCAAAATATTGCGGCACCGAAACATATTTGGCAAAGCGAGGGCGCGGCTCCAATTGATGAATGGCGATGGCGTCAAGGCCGCCGATGCCTGCCCACAATAAAAATACCTGCTCGTTGCAACTTCCAACATCGACGCGATAGGTCCTTGCGCTGGCAAGCATGCGTGCATTTTGTTGCAATGCCCGGTTATGAAGCCAGTCGAAAACCGGTATGCCCACTTCGGCCGCCCAAACGTTCATCGTTCCGGCGGGCAAAACTGCCAATGCGGTTTCTGAATTCATCAATCCGCTGGCGACTTGACCCACCGTTCCATCTCCGCCGATTGCAAAGACTGCATCATATTTCTGGACTGCGGCTTGGCGCGCTACTTGTGTGGCATGACGTCCGCTGATTGTTTCAGCGACATCAATCTTCCATCCCGTTGCTTTCAATGGACGGAGGATGCCGCGCACGAATGGACGGAACCGACACACGTCCCGCCGCGGGGTTGTAAAGAAGCAAGCCATTGCGCATAAAGTGATTATAACCTTACCGCCCCACCCGTCACTTCTTGACACCCTCCCCAAATCTTACAAATTTGGAGAGGGACGGGGAGGGGTAAAGAGGTCTGTTATAATTTCATCAATGTCCGAAAGTAGTAAAGGTCATTTGCTTCTCAATCGCTACCAACTACTGGAGCGACTTGGTTCCGGCGGTATGGCTGAAATCTATCACGCTCGAGATATCATGCTTGATCGTTACGTTGCGATCAAAATTTTGCGCGATGATTATTCCAAAGAATCCTGAGTTTGAAAATCAATTTCGGAACGAAGCGCGCTCGGCGGGCAACCTCTCACACCCCAACATTGTGACAGTGTACGATTTTGGAAATGACAACGGCCAGTTCTTCATCGTCATGGAACTGGTTCCCGGCACAGATTTGAAATCTTTGCTTCGCCAACGCGGCCGCTTCACAGTAGAGGAGTGCATCCCGTTGATGGTGCAGGCTTGTGCCGGAATCGGTTACGCACATCGCGCGGGGCTCGTCCATTGCGATGTCAAACCGCATAACATGCTGGTCACGCCGGATAATCGTCTCAAAGTAACGGACTTTGGAATTGCGCGTGCCATGGCAGGTATTAGCTTAGGAGAGCGCGCGAATGTGATTTGGGGTTCACCGCAATATTTCTCGCCCGAACAAGCGGCAGGCGAATCGCCCAGCCCGGCCTCCGATGTGTATTCGCTAGGCATTGTACTTTATGAAATGCTGACAGGCACGCTGCCATTTACGGCATCGTCCGTTGAAGAACTGGCACGGTTGCACATGGAAGCTAAGCCAATTCCACCCATTGAATATATTCCCGATTTGCCGAAAGCACTCGAAGAAATCATCTTGAAAGTTTTATCGAAGGAACCATCCGCGCGTTATCGCACTGCGGATCAACTTGGGCGCGTGCTGTTGAAATTCGGAACACAGCACGATGAATCGGCATCTGCTCCCGCATTGCCACTGACGAATAAAATCACGCCCGCGCCCATTTGGGAGGAAGAACACAGGCCTCCATCTGCCGAGCCTGAAGCGGGCTCATCGCCTTTGGATATTGACTGGGCCTCGATTGGCTTGGGTTTACTGGCGCTGATTGCGGTCGGTGGTCTGATCCCATTTTGGATGTGGGTTTATTTTAGCTATAACCCACCGATCAAATAGCAAGTATCATTGCGAGGGTGCATAGCGCCATGCCCGCACTGTGTTCTTTCAGCATGGCAATCTCAAGATGCGAGGAATAAGATCTTCATACTAATAAGGCTTGCTTCTAAAAACTATGTCTCACTCTTATCTCATTGCTCCTTCTATTCTCTCGGCTGATTTTCTTCGATTGAAAGAATCCATCGCCGCGTGCGAAGCCACTGGCGCGGACTGGATTCATGTGGATGTGATGGATGGGAATTTTGTCCCGAATATCACCATGGGACCGTTTCTTGTTGCGACATTCAAACGTGCCACGAATCTTCCTCTGGATGTTCATTTAATGATCGCACAACCGGAACGATACCTCGAAGCCTTTGCCAAAGCAGGGGCATCTCATCTAACAGTGCACGTTGAGACCTGTCCGCATTTGGCTCAGACGCTGGGGCAGATCAAGTCGCTGGGTTGTTTGGCTGGCGTAACCTTAAATCCCGCTACACCAGTTTCAGCAATTGAATCTGTTTTGCCTTTAGCCGATCTGGTGCTCGTGATGAGCGTCAACCCTGGGTTTTCGGGACAAGCCTTTATGCCGGAAACCATTTCAAAGGTCGCACAAATTCGCAAGAAGTTGGATGAGATTCATTCCTCCGCTTATCTCGAAGTGGATGGCGGCATCTCAGTAGAAACTTTGCCCAAAATGAAAGATGCGGGCGCAAATGTTTTTGTCTCAGCCAATGCGATATTCAATTATCCAAAAGGGATTGAAGCAGGCATCAACTCATTGCGCGCATTTCTATAAGATGCGTTAAAACAAAAATCACGGCTCGAAATTCGCCGTGACCTTTGTGTTGGAAAGACAAACGCTTCGACAAGCCCAGCGCAAGCTTATGCCGCTGATTTGCCCAGCGCTTTGATGCACTTGGTGCACAGCACTTGTTTGATCTTATGGCCGTTTTGCAGGAGCGTCACTTTTTGCAGATTGGGTTTGAAATCCCGATTGGTGGCGCGCAGAGAAAACGAACGATTATGCCCAAAGGTAGTTGTCTTGCCGCAGTTTGCACATTTAGCCATCGTACACGATCCTTTCTTGCAATGATTTAAAATGCTTTGCCTTGCTTTTGGCAGGAAGGGCACCTGTTCCTTCAGCAGGCACGGCATTGTACCACAAAAGTGTAAACGGCATCAACGGAGTTTCGCTGCAGAAATGCAATTCGTTAATGCGTTTTGGGTGTTATTAAGAAGCAGTAGAATAGAGTAAGAGGAACCTATGGGCGAAGAAACTACATTTCTGGGCGGGATCCATATCTCCCCCAACGCTGTTGCGGCGATTGTTTATCATGCCACGCTTCAATCCTACGGTGTGGTTGGACTCGCGCCGAAAAATCTGGTGGAGGGCTTGACGCAGACCATCACCCACGAACCAGCGCATGGCGTGTCGGTGCGATATGATGGCGAGAACATTGATATTGATATCTATATCATTGTTGAATATGGGACGCGCATTACTTCGGTGGCGGAAAGTGTTGCCAATACAGTTAAGTTTCATGTTGAAAAGGCATTGGGAATGTCTGTTCACGAAATCAACATTCACGTGGCAGGACTGCGTGTGAGCAATAACGATTAGGAAAATAAACTTAATGGGTATTGATACTGTTCGTCTTGAAAAATTGCGCGGCAAGCCATTGGACGGTCAGGCAGTCAAACGCCTCGTGGAAGCCGGATTGATATGGCTCAAGACCAACCAGCAAACCGTCAATTCGTTGAATGTATTTCCCGTGCCAGATGGCGATACCGGTACGAACATGATGCTCACTATGACTTCCGCGTGGAATGAGATCAAGGATTCAGGCGAGAAGCACGCAGGAAAAATGGTAGCTATGGTCGCCAAGGGCGCGCTGATGGGTGCACGCGGCAATTCGGGAGTGATCCTTTCTCAGTTGTGGCGCGGCTTTGCGCGTGCAACGCAGGATTCAGCAATCATTGATGCGGATGTGTTTGTGCGCGAACTCATGGAGGCGCGCGATACCGCATATAAGGGCGTGGTCAAGCCGGTCGAGGGAACCATTCTGACAGTCGCGAAGGATACGGCATCCGCGGCAGAGGCTGCGTTGTCCGAGACGCGGGATCCGATTGAAGTCTTGGCTCGAAGCGTGCCAGCCGCGGACGCGTCCGTGAATCAAACTCCGGAATTGCTTCCGATCCTCAAGCAGGCCGGTGTTGTCGACTCAGGTGGCAAAGGTCTATTTTTTATTTTGGAGGGAATGTTGCGATATATCTATGGCGAGCCGCTCGATACGCCGCTGACAACGGTTCAGCCGCTATCTTCGTTGAACTTTGAGGAAGCCATGCAGGAAGTGGAAGAAGGCCAAGATTACGAAGTTGTTGTGGATTTCTTCCCGGGGCAACAATTTGAACTGCAAAAATTTTATGGCAAACTCGAAGAGATGGGCACATCCATTCAAGTGGGCGAGGGCGATGGGATGTATCGTATGCATATCCATGTTCCGCTCGATAAGCGTTACGCGCCGATTGATTACATCATGGGCATCGGTACGATCACCAAGATCGCCATGGAAAATCTCACCGCGCAAATGGGTGAGATGGATGAGAAGCTCAAAAGCTCAAAACTTGAGTTGGCAAGTGTGGAACCGAATCAAATCGCGGTCGTGGTGGTTTCGCCCGGACCCGGCTTGGGCCGCATCTTTGCCAGCCTAGGTGCGTCCGCGATTGTCGAGGGCGGGCAGACCATGAATCCGTCCACGCAGGAAATTTTAGCGGCGTTTGAAAATCTGCCGACGGACAAAATTATCGTTCTTCCAAATAATAAGAATATTATTCTGGCCGCTAATCAAGCCAAAGATGTCACTGTGAAAAAGGTGATGGTTGTACCGAGCAAAACGGTTCCGCAGGGGTTGGCGGCAATGCTCGCTCATAACCCGGACGGCGAGCTGGCTTCCGTTTCCGAAAAGATGACCAAAGCCTTGAGTGAAGTCAAGACCGGCGAGATCACAGTGGCGACGCGTTCGGTCGAAATGGATGGTGTGAACGTGAAGGAAGGGGAAGTGATCACATTGCTGGATGGCAAGTTGGTGGCTTCATCGAAATCCATCCGAGATGGCGTGATGGGTTTTCTTAAGTGTGCTAAAGCCGAGGACCACGAACTCATCACACTATATTATGGTGAAGACCTCAGTCAGAGCGAAGCCAATCGAATTGTGGATGTCGTCCGCGAGGCGTATCCGAGCCAGGAAATCGAATTGCAGGATGGCGGGCAACCGCATTATCAATTTATTGTTTCTGTGGAATAAACTGGGTCTCGATACGGGCGTTGCGGGTTTCGATACGTTCCGCTGGGACTACTCGACCGGTAATATATGAAACTCGGCATCGTCACCAATTCGACTTGTGATCTTCCCCAAGTTCTCATCGAACAACATCAGGTTGAAGTTGTGCCGTCTATTCTGATTCTTGATGGCAAAGAATACGTGGATGGACTCGGTATTTCACGCGATGAGTTCTATAAGCGATTAACTGATTTTAAAACGCGTCGGACAACTGCCGCGCCTTCGATGGGCAAATTTGTGATGCGCTATCAAAAGTTATTGGATAAGGGTTGCGATCAAATTATTTCCATTCACGCCGCGGGACAATTAACTTCGATGGTAAATATCGCGGAGCAAGCCGCGAAAGAATTTTCCAATCGCGTAATAGTCATTGACAGTTTGTCGCTTTCGCTTGGATTGGGCTTTCAAGTGTTAGCCGCCGCCGAATCTTGCCGAGGATGGACTCGATGCCGCGCTCGCCGCAATCGAATCAACTTGTAAACGTCTGCGCATGTTTGCCGCGTTGGACACGATGGAATATCTCCGCCGCGGTGGACGCGTGCCCAGCACGATTGCGTTGTTAGGAAGTTTATTGCGCATCAAGCCTTTGATCGAATTAGCAGATGGTGAAGTCAAAGGCATCCGCGCGGTACGGACAACCAAGCAGGCAAATGCTCGCATGCTGACCTTCATGCGGCAAGGCGGAAGCCTCGAACGTCTTGCCATTTTGCACACTGGCGCGGAAGCGCGTGCCCGCGAATTCTTAAATCAACTAATGAATGAAATGAGTCAATCTTTGCCGCGCGATATTTTGATGGTCAATGTGACCACAGTGATTGGCACGCATGTCGGACCAAACGGCTTGGGCTTTGCAGCAGTGAGGAAGTAACAAAGGAGTAAAAATGGATTGGTTACAATTGCTTATAAATCTAGTCGTAACAGGAATACTTCTTTATGTCTTTCAAAGAATGATTGATGAAAGATCAGCAAAACGCTTGGAAAAGTTTAAAGCGGAACTGCAGTCAACGACCTTTGAGAAAGAAATCAAATTTTCAAAATTGCACGAGACACGAATGCAAGTGTTGGCAGAACTTTATAAAAGGGTATCTCGGATTGATAAACAATTATTGTCGTTAAAAATAAATATAGAGTTTGATAAAGATGTGCAAGATGAAATCGAAAAATTCAATGTATCAATAGATGATTTCCAAGCTTATTTTGATGAAAACCGTTTATCTTTGCCGGAACGACTTTGCACAAAACTTTATGCCTTTTATGCATATTCTATAGGAGCTTGGTCAAACCTTTCTACTGGATACATTACTAAAGATTATGCTAAAAGAGTGAAAGAAGATAGAGAGTTTAATATGGAGGATGCTAAACAAAGCTTGTTGAGAGGATCTTCGAAAATAAATGATCATTTAGCTCCCCTTATTAAAGATATAGAAAAAGAATTCCGGATTTTGATTGGCAGTTAGTTGAATTGTCAAATAAGTTACTTAATGATAACAGTGGGAAATTCTATTATCTCCCCATGATAAAATACTCCCATGCAATCATCCTTAGAGAAACTACGTAAATTCTTCCGTCTCGAACACGAGAACGGATATAGCAACACCGCCATTATCGGCGGCTTGGCAAAGATGCTCGACTTTTGGGAAGCCGAAGCGCGCGCCGATGGCATCAACGAAGAAGTGATTCAAGCCGTCGAGCAGAGACTCCGCTCGTATGACGGACTCAGCTCGCAGTCCCGCGCCGACGTGTTGAAAGGCTTGTGGAAACGGATTAGCGAATCATATCCTGAAGCCGCGGCAGAGATCACAGCAGAGGCCGCAATCGCAACCCAGACCGCGTCCCGCGCCGGCACCCCAACCAACGGGGGAACAACCCAAACCGCGCAGTGAGCCTCAAGCGACTGAACCGCGTCCGCAAGAACAACCCAAGCCGCGTCCTATCGCGCCGCCGCGCTCAGAATCAATTCCCGGCGCAAAGCATAGTCAGACTCCCCGCCGCGCTCAACGCACCATTGACCGTGCTTCAAGGTGTTGGACCGCGCCACGCGCAAACACTCGCCGAACTTGGAATGCAAACGCTCGGCGATATGCTTTATTATTTCCCGCGCCGCTACGAGGATTATTCGCAGCTCAAGCCGATCAAAAGTTTATGGTACGGCGAGCAAATTACCGTGATTGGCACGATTCAGTCGGTGCATACGCGTCCGATTCGCGGCGGCTCATCCACGATCATCGAAGCCATTCTCAGCGATGGCACGGGCGCACTGCGACTCTCTTGGTTCAATCAGCCGTGGATGGCGAATTGACTTAAAGAAGAAATGCAGATTTCCGTTTCGGGAACGGTCGAGCAATATCTTGGTCGCCTCGTGATGAACCAGCCCGATTGGGAACCAGTGGACATCGAGCATTTGCATACCAATCGTATCGTGCCCATTTATCCGCTCACGGCGAAGATCACACAGAAGTGGCTGCGCAACCTGATGAATCAAGTCGTCACGTATTGGGCGCCTGCGGTGGTCGAACTCGTTGCCCGAGTTCGACGCGCAAAGATGCGCGGCTGATGCCGTTAGGTCAGGCTTTACTGCAAGCTCATTTTCCCGATACGCAAGATTTTTTGAAGACTGCACGCGAACGATTAGCCTTCGATGAGATTTTCTTTTTGCAGATGGGCGTATTGCGACAGAAGCGCGATTGGAAACAAGTTGAAGCGCGTCGCTTCTCCATCTCCGACGAGTGGCTGGGTGCGCGTTTAACCAGCCTGCCCTTTACGCTGACCAATGCCCAAGGACGCGCCATCACTGATATTCGCGCGGACTTCAACTCAGGCAAGCCGATGAATCAACTCTTGCAAGGCGATGTTGGCTCGGGCAAAACAGTGGTCGCCGCGTTAGCTGCCGCAATGATCACAACCAACAATTCACAAGCCGCTATCATGGCACCGACAAGTATTCTCGCCGAACAGCATTATCACAGTTTCATCAATTTGCTGGCAACCCCCCACCAACTCCCCCCAAATTCAAAGAATTTGGGGGAGAGAAAGAGGGGGGCGAATTGCAACCGAATGAAATTCGCTTATTAGTCGGTGATACAACTGAGTCGGAGAAGGATGCAATCCGCGAGGGACTTGCCGATGGCTCAATCAAAATTGTCATCGGGACTCATGCAGTCATAGAAGGTCCGATTCAATTCAAGGATTTGCAATTTGCAGTCATTGATGAACAACATCGCTTTGGCGTCGAGCAACGCGCCGAGCTTCGTTCCAAAGGAACCAATCCGCATTTGCTGGTGATGAGTGCGACTCCGATCCCGCGCTCGTTGGCACTGACGGTTTATGGCGATCTCGATCTATCCGTGATGGACGAAATGCCGGTAGGTCGGCAACCCATCAACACCTATCTGCTCCGCCCGCAGGAACGCGAGCGCGCCTACACTTTGATTCGCGGACAAATCAAAGAAGGACGACAGACCTTTATCATTTATCCATTGATTGACGAGAGCGAAAAGATGGAAGACCTGCGCGCCGCAGTGGATGATTACGAAGTGTTGTCGAAGGAAATTTTTCCCGATCTCAAACTTGGGCTTTTGCATGGACGCATGAAGCCCGATGAAAAAGATGAGACCATGTTGAAATTCCGCGACAAGCAATATGATATTCTCGTTTCGACCACGGTGGTCGAAGTCGGCGTGGATGTGCAGAATGCAACCGTGATGTTGATCGAAGGCGCAGACCGTTTTGGTCTGGCACAATTGCATCAACTGCGCGGACGCGTCGGACGCGGCTCGGAGCAATCCTATTGTTTGTTGATCCCGTCGCATGAAGACGCAACCGAGAACGAACGCTTGCAGGCAATGGCGCAATCAAACGATGGCTTTGTGTTAGCCGAATTGGATTTAAAGCAACGCGGTCCCGGGGAATTTCTGGGAACGCGTCAATCCGGTTATGGCACGGGTCTGCGCATGGCAAGCATTACTGATGTGGCATTGATCGAAAAGGCGCGCACGCAAGCACAAAGATTATTTGATCAAGATGCGGATCTTCAAAAGCCCGAACATGCTTTGCTGGCGGAATCTTTGCAAAGGTTCTGGGGTGCAAGCAAAAGTGATGTTTCCTAAACACGAAGGACTCGACGCATTTACGCGCCGAGACTTTTTCAAAATGAGCGGGCTAGGCTTGATGGGCTTGTTGATGCCAAGCCTGCCGCCTCATTCCTTTTTCAATGACGTTTTCGAAACCCAACAAGGACGTGTGGTTTCGCGTTTGCTATGGACATATGACCAGCCATCCTTCAAGGGCAATCAAGTCAAAATGTTTTGGCGCGATCTGGTCGTCCCCATCACCAATGTAACGGTCAGCGATGATCAAACCGCCTACAACCGTGTTTGGTATCAAATCGGCAATCAAGGCTATGCCTATTCAGGCGATATTCAGCCAGTGCAAACGATTTTGAATACGCCCACATTAGATATTCCAATCACTGGCATCCTCGGCGAGGTCAGCGTGCCGTTCACGGATGCATTGGTACAACCCGATAGCACTTCGGCATTTGGATACCGGCTGTATTACGAAAGCGTGCATTGGATCAAGTCTGCGGTGACAAATCAACAGAATGGTAAGATTTGGTATCAAGTCCTCGACGATAAGTGGAACCAACTTTATTATGCGCCGGGCGAACATCTTCGCATTCTGTCGGCCGATAAGTTGGCTCCACTATCGGTGAATATTCCCGATGCCCAAAAGCAAATCGAACTGCATCTGAACGATCAATTGTTGTTCGCTTACGAAAACGGCGACCCGGTCTTCGTCACCGCGTGGCGAGCGGAGCTGTCTTCAGCGATGGAACCTTTAGCACACCGACCGGTTCCTTCACCACCTATCACAAACGTCCGACGCGTCACATGGCGCTGGTGATATCACTTCCGATGGGTACGACCTGCCCGGCGTGCCGTGGGTGATGTATATCACCAAAAGCGGCATTTCTTTGCATGGAACTTATTGGCACAACGATTTCGGTCATCCGCGTTCGCATGAATGCGTCAACTTATCGCCGTCCGCGGCGAAATGGCTTTTCCGCTGGACGAAGCCGGCCGTTGCGCCAACAGACGCGTTTGTTTATGACGTTTTTCATCGAGGCACGCAAGTGCAGATTATGGAATAGAATAGAACGTCATTGCGAGGAGCCGCGTTAGCGGCGACGTGGCAATCTCATGTTTTTATGCAGTCGTTTGTTTGCAGGTTAGTTGGGATTGCTCACCTGCACTTGCAGCGCAGGTGCAAGTGTCGCTTCGCTCGCAATGACATCATCAAATTATGAAACCTCTTACTAATTTTTCCCGCCGTGATTTTCTCAAACTTTCGAGCGCTGGTTTGCTTGGATTGTTTTTATCCGAACTACATCTTGGGAAAGCCTTCGCTTCATCGGTTATGCAAGCGCGCGCCGCGTTCAGCGCCCAATTATTCGATGAGCCGTCTTTCAAAGCCAATCAACTATATACCTTCAACCGCGACGAAGTGGTGAACGTGACCGGCCAGGAGGATGGCGATTTTGGATTCGGCAATCCGTACGATAAAACGTGGTTCAAGATCAATGGCGGTTATTCCTATTCCGGCTATTTTCAACCAGTGGAAACGAATTACCAGCAACCGGTTTATCAAATTCCCACTGCCGGACAATTGGGCGAGATCACCGTGCCGTTCAGCGATCCGAGAGTCGATTCGGCATATTGGTCGGATAAAGCCTATCGCGTTTATTATCGGACAACGCATTGGGTCACAGATGTTGTGATCAACAAATATGAGAAGACGATCTGGTACAAAATCTATGATAAGCATCTGGACGTGTCGTTCTTTGTTTCTGCACAGGATATGCGCCTCGTCCCGGACTTTGAATTGACTCCGCTCTCCGTTGATGTTCCCGACGCTGACAAACATATCTACGTGGATACCGATACCCAGCTGGTCACTGCCTTTGAAGGCGATCAATCGGTTTTGATTGCGCGTTGTTCCAGCGGAGGCAAAGGCACGCGCACGCCAACCGGAGATTATCAAACATTCCATAAGGGTCCTACAGTTCATATGACCAATGATGGCGCAGCGGGAGCCGGTCATGGATATGATTTGCCGGGTGTGCCCTGGGTCAGCTTCTTTACTGGAACCGGCAATTCATTTCATGGAACGTATTGGCATAATGATTATGGCAGGCCGCGCAGTCACGGTTGCGTGAACTTGACTCCGGATGACGCAAAATTCATTTATCGCTGGACCAGCCCTATCGTCCCGCCTGAGACGGTGTATCTATATGATCCAGGTGCAGGAACGACGGTCAATGTTGTATCAGCAAATTCATAAGGAATCATCATGACCAAACAAGCTTTGTTCGCCGGTCTCGTTGTGGACGAGAATGATCGCGCAGTTGAAACCACGATGGTCGGCGATCAACCATTTTATGTCGTGGACGACGCGGGTTTTCGCCGTCACATTCTAGCCGGAGATGTGGATCGCCAGGTGTTGACTCACATGCAGGAGATGATGAAAGGCAGCGAAGGATTCATCTCGGAGAAAGCGGCGAAAATGCTGGGACAGGAAGACATCTTCACCAAAGCGATGATCGAGAATCAACTCAAGAACATGGATCAGCAATTCGATACGTTGATGCAACAGGGCATCCCTGAAGAAGGCCGCGCTTATTTAGGAATGCTTGGTTTCAAAGTGGTCATCAATGTACATGGCGAGGTGGTGAAGATCGAACAGCCCTCCGCGGCAGATGATGAAGGTGGCGAAGAGTAACTCAGACATAAACCAATTTTCTGGTAACACAAATGGGGAAATTCAATTACACTTAACTTCTGGAATCACGAGATCAGTTCAGTGAGCGGGAAAGAAAAGTTGTCAAAGCATTGTTGCAGGGAAAGAGCAATAAGCAAATCGCTGCTGCGCTTGGTCTTTCACTTCGCACAGTTGAGTTTCATTTAAGCAATATTTATAAAAAATTAGGTGTGGCATCACGAACCGAAGCAGTTATAAAACTCTCGGAAGAACATTTGCGGGAATCCACAGCCGAAAAGAACGATGATTTACGGGAATCCACAGTTGAAAAAATGGGGGAAGTAGTCGAGAATGGAGAAAATCCTATTCAACTGCGGAGGCAGAAAATGAAAAAGGTTGTTTATCTTCTCACTTCTGGTGCACTGCTAATATTGATTATCGGCATCAGCCTTTTTGGCGGGCAGATATCAAATCTTTTTACGCAGACACCACAAGATGGTGAAATTACTGAACCTGCCGATATAGCCCAAACGCCAATCGTGCCCCCAAGCGAGATTCCAACTGAAGCGCCAATTGCAACTCTAGCAAGAGTTCCAACTGGAACGCCTACATTATCCTATCAAATCCTTTCACCAACAAAGATCGAAAAGGACAACGTGACTTTTGAAGTGTCAGCATTATTGATGTCGTGTTCAGAACTTTCATTTGAAGTGAATGGTACATTTTCCTCAGATTATCCTACGCCATCTGCAGGTAACGATTATCCATTCATATTTAAACCAGATGGGATCATGCTTTCTTCGCCCAGTGTTCTGTTTATGCGAGACTTGCATTATGGCGGCGGAGGTGGCGCAGATCAGAATGGCATCCACATTAGAGGTGGAGGGAATGGTTATTTCATCAGTCCTCCTTTAACTCCAGGACAGAAGATACATTTATCTGCGCTTATCAACTTTAATGATGTGTTTGGTATAACCAATCCAGTTCTCTTTGAAATAGATCTTACAGCAGGACAATGTCAATGACAAAAGAGAATACAACTGAAAACAAATCCTCGCTTCAAAGTTTGCCGCGCAACATTTGGGCAGTCACATTTGCTTCATTCTTCACCGATATTTCATCGGAGATGATCTTCAACCTCGTTCCGCTTTATCTTGCCAACGTGCTGGGCGTTGGCACAGCCATCATCGGATTGATTGACGGCATCGCTGAAACCACAGCCAGCTTGATGAAAGTTTATACCGGTTCGCTTTCCGATAAACTCGGTCAACGCAAATGGCTGGCGGTTGCCGGATACGCGCTTTCCACCATTTCCAAACCTTTTCTTTTTATCGCTGGTTCTTGGGAAGCAGTTCTCGGCGTCCGATTTTCGGATCGAACTCGGAAAAGGAATCCGCACGGCGCCGCGCGATGCTCTCGTTGCAGATAGCATTGACGAAAAACAACGTGGACTCGCCTTCGGTGTTCATCGCGCCGGTGATACCGCCGGTGCATTTCTCGGAATTGGGTTTGCCGCGCTCATCGTTTGGTTGACCGAAGCGAACGGCATTGACCTCACGCGGCGCACTTTTCAAATCGCGGTGCTGGCTAGTTTCATTCCCGCTGTGCTCGGCGTATTGGTGCTGATGGGCATGGCAACCGAAGTCCCGATGAAAACCAAACGTGCTTCGGCGCTCCCCTCGTTTGAAGGACTTGATACGCGCTTCAAACTTTTCCTGTTTGTGGTTCTGCTGTTCACGCTCGGCAATTCATCCGAATTCATTCATCATCTTGCTCGGACAAAATCGCGGACTGGATATTTTCCAAATCATGTTGATGCTGATGACATTTAACTTTATCTATGCTTCGTTATCGGGTCCGCTTGGAGCGTGGTCGGATAAAATCGGCCGCCGCAGACTCATCATCGGCGGATGGATCGCGTATGGCTTGGTCTATCTTGGGCTGGCTTTGTCAAAAGCGGGCTGGCATGTTTGGGTCCTGTATGCATTGTATGGAATTTATTACGCCGCAACGGATGGCGTGGGTCGTGCGCTGGTCGCTGATTTTGTCCCTGTGGAGCGACGCGGCAGCGCATACGGACTCTACAACGCCGCAATCGGAATCACTGTGTTACCGGCTTCCGTGATCGTGGGCGTATTGTGGCAAGGCATCGGCTCATGGACGGGATTCGGCGCGAGCGCACCATTCTACTTTGGCGCGGCGTTGGCGTTGCTGGCCGGGGCGTTGTTTTGGAGACTGGTCCGATAAAACATGTGAGAGCTTGTTTTGAAAATGGAGTATAGTTGTTGATGAGTGTGTTGTCTTTATAACAAAGAAAGGGAACAACTATGGCTGAACTTACTGGTAGCGATCTCAAGCCTATGTTCGATTTTCTGAGCGGCTTGCAAAAGAATAACAATAAAGTCTGGTTCGAGAAGAATCGCTCGGCGTACGAATCTCCCAAAGAATCCTTCGAGGCTTTCGTGGATCAGTTGATCTTTGAGTTTGGGAAGGTCGAGGATTTGAAGGGCATCACTGCCAAAGAGTGCGTGATGCGCATTTACCGCGATGTGCGCTTCTCCAAAGATAAATCCCCCTACAAGACAAACATGAGCGCCTCGATTGGGGCGGGAGGCAAGAAGTCTCTCTGGCTGTCATATTATCTTCATCTCGCGCCGCATAACGAGTCGATGATCGCGGGCGGACTTCACATGCCCGAGTTCAATTCAACTGAACAAGTTCCGTTCAGCCATTGACCGTAACGCGCGTCCCTTCAAAGCCATCGTGGGCGATAAAACTTTCAAAAAATATTTCGGTGAATTGGACAGCGAGAAGTTAAAGACCGCGCCGCAGGGATACGACCGCGACCATCCCGAGATCGAACTCCTGCGCTTGAAGGAGGTTGTGGCGGTGCATCGGCTGTCGGATGAGATGGTTTTATCTCGGCAATTCGAGGCTCACGTGATCCATGCCTTCACTGCAATGAAACCATTTTTGGATTATCTCAATTTGGTGATCAACTAGAAACCGCGGGCGAATGCCATTCGCGGGTTGTTTCTCAAAGACAAACATATAAATCAAAAAGCGATCAAAGCTCCGATCTATCTGTGCGCGCCGGTCAATGCACTGGTCGAAGGACTTTACGAAGAAAAGATTCCCTTCACAGAGATCAAGAAGCACGGTGATTTTGGCATCGGCACATTCGACAGTCTCGACGGCGAGATGGTGATGCTGGATGGAAGAATATTCCAAATGAGCAGCGATGGCCGCGTTCATGAAATGGATGATGCCTCATTGACGCCCTTTGCCTGCGTCACATTCTATCGGGCGGCCAGCCATGATGAGCTTGACCAAAAACTTTCTTATGAAGAGTTTCTGAAATGGCTCATGAACCTCCTGCCCTCGACCAATATTTTTTATGCGCTGCGCATCGAGGGCGTGTTTGAATATGTAGAAGTCCGCTCAGTCCCAAAACAGGATAACTACAGGCCGCTGGTGGAAGTTACGAAAGATGAACCCGTCTTCAACTTCACCGAGATGGAAGGCACATTGGCCGGATTCTTCACGCCATCTTTTATGGGATCGTTGAGCGTGCCCGGCCTGCATCTACATTTTCTTTCATCCGACTTTCAGCATGGTGGTCATCTCCTGGAATGCCGGCCGGTAAAAGTCAATGTCGGAGTGCAATTCATCAGCGACGTGGAGCTAGGACTGCCAATAAGTCTGGATTATCTAACATGGGATTTTCAGCGCGACGTCGGCAAGGATTTGGACAAGGCAGAAAAATAATAAACGCGCCGATAACATGTCGCCGAGTTGAACTCGTCTGGATATCTAATATCAGTAAACGGAGAGAGCTATGAAAATTGTTTTGAATGTAGTCGGCGTACTATTGATTATCCCCGGCGTCATTTGGTTCTTGCAAGGCATCAATGTTCTGCCCGGCAGTTTCATGACCGGCCAGACTCAGTGGGCCATCAATGGAGGCATTTTGATTGTTGTCGGGGCAGGCTTGTTGTGGTGGGCAAATCGAAGGAAATAAACGGCATGACGCTTTAAAATGATGCGCAATAACGTCTCCGGAGACATTCACGAGCGACTGTGCGAACTTCTCAACGCAAATGGCGCGGTATATCGTGTCGTTGAACATGAGCCAGAGGGCCGCACCGAATTCATCGCGAAGATTCGCGGCAACAAACCCGAACAAGCGATTAAGTCCATCGTGGTGCAAGTCCGCTTTGGCAAAAAAGAGAGACGGTATTTTCTTGCCAACGTGCCTGGCAATTGCCGCATTGATTTGCAAGCCATTCAATCCATCTTCAACGGCACCGATGCGTCCGTTGCGCCGCGCGAAAAAGCCGAGCAATTAACCGACAGTAAGATTGGTGCCATCCCGCCATTTTCGTTTACCGATCAACTTATCCTTTTGGCTGACCCGCTGATCCAAGAGAACGAAGATGTAGTTTTTAATGCAGGCAAACTCGACCGATCCATCTTTATGAAGTCGGCTGATTATTTTCGTATTGCAAGGCCGCAATTGACGAACATTGCATTGCGCGCTTAAGTCGGCGCATCTTTTCTTGTTCTCCAGATCAAAGTTTCAGCTAAAATATCCATATGAAATTGAGATCGTTTCTACTGTCATTGCTTGCTGGGTTGCTTTTCCTGGCCGGGGTTCTATTACAACTCTCGCTTTCGGGTGGTGTGGGGCGAGGTGGAGGCCAGCATATTTGGAACGCAGATGGCAGGCGACGGTCTGAAACTAAATTGTCCGCTCATGCTTTCACCTTCGGAGTTGGGTATGGTCACTGCCGCCATCACGAATTCTCTGGATCAGCAAGTGTTGCCGATGGTTACAACGGAGATCAGCAAGGTTGGAGGCATGCAAAGCCTGAGTCAGAGTTTATCGCTGGCTCCTCATGAGACCCAAATCGTTCAATGGTCGGTGAATCCCTCAAATGTAATCTTCGGCGGACTGATTTTGGTGAACGTCATCCAGGGACGTTACGGCGACCTCAACCCGCAACATGGCTTCTGCGGCATTCTGGTCTTCAACCTCTTCAACCTAACAGGCAATAAATCATTTGTCTTGATGTTTATCGGCGGCATTGTCCTTATCCTCATCGGGGGGACACTTTGGCGGCGCATCCATGAGCCGCTCGACAACTCGGCTGTACAAACGCTACAGGCCTGCGGAGGACTGGCTGGAGTCACAACGCTTGCATTGCTCACCGCCCTGCCGCGTTGGTGGGGCTTGACTTTGTTCCTGGATGCCTTCGCGTTGATCATGCTAAGTGTGATCTTCACCGATTTCGTGCTCTTCCCCCAACGCAACAGAAGTTGATTAATCCATATCAACGCTTCATCGCTTTCAGACCGGCAATCGGGATTGATGCTGTCTTAGTTAACCTTCGCCTTCTCCGGTTTGATTGCATACAATTCAAGGAAAAAAAGAACAAAGAAAAGAAGAAAATTGGTGGCCATGGCATGAGAAGCATTGTCGCTTTGAAAGCCGGAAAGAACGAAGAAGAAGCCACCGCCCGCGGCAAAGATCATGGTGATGAAACTTAGTACACCGTAAACCTGTGCGCTCCTTACCTTGGATCCCAGTGCCATTACCATGTTGATCAGCGCCAGAAGCAGTAGCAGGCCTCCCACAATTGCATGAATCAATGCAACGCTTCCAACGCCATTGAGCGCATTCAAGAAGCTAGCCGTGGAAAAATTGAACGGTGGAATAGCTGCGGGGTTGGCAAAGTTAACGGTAATTCCCAACTCATATTGGGAGAATGAGAGGATTAAGATCGCGATCAACATGACTCGTAAAGATTTCAATGAATTCGATGACATGGCCGGAATTCTCCTTTGGTTTAAAATTTTCTCCGCCGAAGTGTGAATTGTGTAATTTATCATACGAAAATCAATTCATCAAGTGGCATTTGAATTACTGCACATTTGCGCTAAGATTGGGGAAATTTGGAGAGATGATGAACCTAACCTTGACTGCTCGCCCGCCGTTCAATTTTCTTTCCGTTGTCAATTCGCATGGATGGATACAACTGGCCCCATTTCGTTTCGATGAGAACCGCGAATGCTTGTTTTATGTTGACCGTCTCGCCAATGGCCGTATCGCTGAATATCGAATTTCTGAAACTTCAAAAGGCGTTGAGGTTGAAATCAGTGGCAGGCTTAGCAAGTCCGAGAAAAATGAGGTTGCAGAAAAAGTTGCGTGGATGTTCGGACTCGATCAGGATTTTTCTTTGTTCTATAAAGCGGCGCGTAAAGAGCCAAAACTTCGCAAGGCGGAAAAACTTGCACGCGGACGTGTGCTTCGTTCGCCGACGTTTTTTGAAGATGTAGTCAAGACAATTCTCACGACGAACACTTTATGGGCCACGACCATACGAATGAATCTCAATCTCATTGCATCGTTTGGTGATGCTTCGACTTCGCTCAGCACAAGTCCATTAGCGGATTCTGATTCCAAAGCTTTTCCCACGCCGGATAGAATCGCCACGTCCAGCCCCGAGGTCCTGAAAGAAACGGTGCGAGTCGGTTATCGCGCCCCGGCATTGCATGAATTGGCAGTTCATGTTGCATCGAAGCAACTTGATATCGAGTCGTTCAAAACATCTTCTTTACCCACGCTCGATCTTCGCAAAGAGTTGATGAAGATCAATGGCGTTGGTCCGTATGCGGCCGCGAACCTGTTGATGATTTTGGGGCGACACGATTTCATCCCGATTGATTCGTGGGCATTGAAAGTGGTTTCGGACGAATGGTACCGAGGCAAGCCGGTTACGCCGAAACAGGTTGAAAAGAGATTTGAAAAATGGGGCGAGTATAAAGGCTTGGCGTATTGGTTTTGGGATTGGGATTTGAAATATAATGGAGGCTGAATATGCGAGCATCATAACAACCATTGGCAAGTCGAAAAGCTTTTGTTCGGCAAGTCGTCTGCAACGGTCTCATCGACGCGGCGATGGTTTTGATCACGCTGGTGTTCTTCGCGCCAGTGGAGTATTCAAATAAGTTTTGAAATAGGAGGAAGAAATGGGACTCATAGTTCATTCGTTGCAAAACATTCCAGAAAGTAAGAACAGGGATTATCTGATCTATTTGCTTGATTATGGTTGGGATGAACCAATTAGTAAAGCATTGAGAGACAATTTTGACAAAATGGCTGAAATCGCCGCCAAAAATCGAGCGGTTGTAATTAAGGGAACTGAGTTAGCACATTTTGAAAATGAAGTATTTTCATGGCATCACATTAACAATGAAAAAGCAGATGAACTTTTGCCTGCCTTGCTAATAACCAATAAGCATCCGAAATATTTCTAATAGGCAAATCAAATAAACATTGGACGAAGAGCAGTATAGCCATACGGATCGAGGAGCGAACTTTTGAAGGTACCCGAATTCAACCTATCCGAGAAACGATCCGCTAATGCAGGAAGCTGCGCTTCCAAGTGATTATGGCTCACTTCTTTGCGAACTGCTTTCCACACATGTTCCTGTGGATTCAAGTCGGGGCTGGCGGTCGGGAAGAAAACAATTTCCAAATGCGGATTTTCCTTGAGCACTTGGTCAATGGGCTGGCGGCGATGCCAGGGGGTGCGGTCCCAAAATAAGATCAAGGGGACTTCCGGATGGGCCTCCAAGAGCTTCTGCAAGTATTGTGCTGAAACTTCCGCATTCATCAGATCCGAGCACATGGCAATGTCTGTTCCGGTCTGCAAATTCAAAGCGCCATAAAAGTTAGTCTGGGCTCGCCCCGGATCAGCCCGCACTTGCGGCGTTTGTCCCGTGGGAGCCCAGACCTAGCAAGTGGTCGCTTGCAAATACAATCCGGCTTCATCGCCTGCCAGAAAGACCGTCTGAGGTGCATTTTGAACTACCTCCATCAGTTTTTTTCAAGCTGTTCTTCGTAGTCCGCCACTTTGCTTTCGCTGCAGGACTTGAAGACCTTCTCCGTCTTCTGGTAGCTAAAACCACATTTTCGCAAAAGATGCAGATAGGAGCTTCGACTTTGGTATTTCACTCCATACCGCTTCTGAACCGCACTCGCCAAATCTTCCACGTTCCAGAAACTTCCATCTGCCGTACTCGCCTCTTTCCCTAACCGTTCTTTGGGACTGTATTGATGCACCATTTGTTGCAACTCCTCGATCTGGAGCGGTCTCAGTTTGGCATGATTGCCGCCTGCCCGCTTATCTACCCGTCCTTGCGAAGGATCGGCTCGATAGGCTCGACACCATTCCATCAAACTGGTTCGACTGCATCCGGTGATCCGCTCGATCTCTGCTTCTGCATACCCTTCACCATATCATCGAACGGCTTGGTATCGAGTTCGAGTGCCTGCATCGTGGCTTATACGATAGGCTCTTACCAACTCTTTCTGTTCTGTTTTGCTCAGTATGAATTTCCGCTTTGCCATGCCTCTATTGTACGACTTCTATGTGCTTCGTCTATTAGAGAACAATGACAATTCGTTCGGCCAGCGCAGTCTCGTTAGAGCAGATGAAAATGATGATATGAAGCTCATTCTCATATCCTTGAAGAGATTTTGTACTACTACCACCGAAGTGGTTACTTTAATTCAAAAGGTTTTTTCGGATATCGTAGGTAAAAAAGATTTGTCCGACTTTCAAATCGCGAAGGAAATGAAAAAAAGTGTTGGAAATGCACTGGTGGACGCTCTGATATTGGAACCAAATTTCTCGGGTGTAGGGTTTAGTTTCAAAAGGTTTTTTACTTTTTTGAATCAAAATCGGAAATAACAATTTAAATGAATCCTTATGTTCCAACTATGACACACTCCCTTTCATGAATGGATATCGAAACTTTGCCTGCCGCAGGATATTATTTTTCCAAACACCAAATCAACCAACCCCTATTCAGAAATCTTTTTTGCAAGTTAATCGAATATCTATAGCGCGTCAGGCTTTGAGCCGCGCCCTCAAACCGTTGCCGAGGTCCATAGACTTTGGCGGAGACGGTCTTTGCCGTGGCACGTTTCCATGCTTGAAAGAAATCATAGATCAATTCACCCGGCAGAACATGATGAATATAATTCTTGGGCAGGATCGTTTGGAATTCTTCCACATCCAAACCCGAGCGAAAATTAGTACTGAAGACCAGCGCTTCCATGCACCATGATCCGCCCTCCATCCTCCTTGCCACACTCGCAGACCAGATTCTCCCAAACTGGTCGGATGTTCCTTCGATCATCAAGCCGCCGGGCAGAACATATTGCGCGAGTCTCTCATACGCCGGAATGAAATCCTTTTATTCGTATTGACGAAGGACATTGAATGCTCGGATCAATCGGACCGTTTCGCCTTCTTTCAATGGCAAATTGAATCCGCCAAGACGAAAGAAGGTTTTGTCATTGGCATAAGGAAGCGCAACCATAACTCGTTCTGTATCAATTTCAACACCGAGGATTCGCAGCGATGGATTCAGGCGTCGAAAGCGCGCCGCGGATTCAAGCGTGGTGCGCGCGTCGAAGCCATAGCCGAGATCAACGAACAGGGAATCGGCGAAGGAGCCATCGGTCCGCGCAAGAAGCGCAGGCTCATAAAGCAGAATAAAGTTATCAACGCGGCGGAGTCGATTCGAAGCGGTCTTGCCGCGCGCCGATTGACCTTCTGGTTTTTTGGAAATTGTGCGAGGGTATGGCATTAATGCAATAGAGACACAGCGAGGCTGTGTCTCTACAATTTAGCGATTAGTCGGCGGATGCGCTTTCGCCAATTTCCGTCCATTGCGAGGAGGCGCCGTCGCTTGTTACATCTTTGAATCGATCGGGGACAAAGCCTGATCCGGCAGGGATCAGTTTACCGATGATGACGTTTTCCTTCAAACCGTAGAGCGGGTCGGAGGTCGAGCCGATGGCCGCGCCTGCCAACACTTTGATCGTGTGCTGGAAGGATGAAGCAGAGAGCCATGAGTCGGTGCTGAGGGAAGCCTTGGTAACGCCAAGCAGGGTTTCGAGGAGCCTGGCGGGCTGTTTGCCTTCGGAAAGCAATTGCTCATTTAGCCTGCGCAATTCCTGACGATCCACCGCGTCGCCGGGCAGGTATTTGCTGTCGCCCGGTCGGCTGACAGCGACTTTACTCATCATTTTGCGGATGATGACCTCAAAATGTTTATCGTGAATGTTCTGACCCTGCGAGCGATAGACTTTCTGAATCTCGCTCAATAGATACATTTGAGCAGCTTCGCGTCCTTGAATGCGCAGAACGCGGTGAGGATTAAGCGAGCCTTCAGTCAACGGCTGACCCGCCTCAACATGATCGCCCTCTTTCACAAGCAGACGCGAGGTGGAAGGAATATCATAAGTCTTTTCTTCGCGCTGTTCGTACGACACCATGATCTTATGACCTTTCTTCTCAACAGCGACCTTGCCGCCGTGCTGGGCAACAACGGTGGCCTTCTCTTTCGTTGCCAAAATATCGCCGGGCTTGGCTTCGGCCGCATCCACGGCAAGATATTTCCAATCTTCTGGAACGGCATATTCATCGTGAACCATTTCAGCGTGTTCAATTCTGACTTCGCGCAAATCGGCGAACTTGTCCGATTGGACGACGCGCACCACGCCTCCGATCTCGGAGACAACGGCTTCGCCTTTTGGTTGTTTGCGCGCCTCGAACAATTCTTCCACGCGCGGCAGACCGGTTGTGATATCTGCGCCGCCAGCGGCCACACCGCCGGTATGGAAGGTGCGCAACGTTAACTGCGTGCCCGGCTCGCCGATGGATTGAGCGGCGACAATACCAACTGCCGCGCCGAGGTCTACCATGTCACCGCGACCTAAATCGAGACCATAACATTTGGCGCAGATGCCATGCTGGAGCTCACACGTCAACGGCGAACGGACTTTGACTTCCACAACTCCGGAAGCGGCGATTTTTCGTGCCAGATCATGATCAATCACTTCATCGCGTTCCGCGATAACTTCGCCAGTCTTTGGATCAATCACGTTCTCGGCCGGCAAGCGGCTGTAAAGCCGGCTCGACAATGATTGTCCAGCTACATCATCTGCGCGGCGGATATAGATGCCTTCCCGTGTATTGCAGTCATGTTCGTTGATGATGATATCCTGCGCAATATCCACGAGGCGGCGAGTGAGGTAGCCCGCGTCCGCTGTACGGAGGGCAGTGTCTGCCAAGCCTTTGCGCGCGCCGTGCGTTGAGATGAAGTATTCGAGCGCAGTGAGTCCTTCACGGAAGTTGGAGCGAATGGGCAATGGGATGATACGACCGGATGGATCAGCCATGAGACCGCGCATACCAGCCAACTGCGAGACGGTTGAGAAACCGCCTTTGGTTGCGCCGGATGCAGCCATGACGGAAAGGTTGCCGTCCGGGTCCATGTGTTTCTTAACCGCGTCGGCAACATGGTCAGTGGTAAGCTGCCAGATTTCGATCACACGTTCGTTTTGTTCTTGCTCAGTCAGCAAGCCGCGGCGGAAATCGCGTTCCACAACTTCAACTTGCTGCTCCGCCTCACCAAGAATATCTTTTCGTTCCGGCGGAATGGAAATATCGGCCACAGCCAGAGTAATGCCGGAGCGCATGGCAAATTCAAAGCCCATGGCTTTGATTCTGTCAGCCACCTCTGTGGTTGGATCCCGTCCGCATAATTCATAGACATCGGCGATCAAGTCTTTGACGTCACCTTTATCCAGCTTTTCGTTAGTGAACTGAACTTCGGGAGGCAGAATTCGATTGAAGAGTACGCGCCCAATTGTCGTCTTGATAAGACGCGTTTCCGCCTCAGGTAAGCGGTCGCCCTGATCGTTATACCAGGTAGTCGCCCGCAGTTTGATCTTGGTGTGAACATTCACCTGACCCAGTTGATACGCAAGCTCAACCTCGTCAAAATCCGCAAAGACACGGCCATCACCTTTGTGAGCGGCTTTCTGCTCCATGGTCAGGTAATACACACCAAGCACCATATCTTTCGAAGGAGAAATGATCGGCTCGCCATCCGCAGGCTTGAGCAAATTCTTGGAAGCAAGCATCAGCTCACGCGCTTCCTGCACAGCTTTTTGCGAAAGAGGCACATGCACGGCCATTTGGTCGCCATCAAAGTCCGCATTAAAAGCAGTGGTGACGAGCGGATGAAGTTGAATGGCTGACCCCTCGATCAGAATCGGTTCAAAGGCTTGAATGCCGAGGCGGTGCAAAGTCGGTGCGCGGTTCAGAAGCACGGGACGATCTTTAATAACATCTTCAAGCGCTTCCCAGACTTCAGGTCGGTTACGCTCAATCAAACGGCGCGCGCCTTTTACATTCGCAGCATAACTGTTCTGCACAAGACGCGCGATCACAAACGGACGATAAAGTTCTAACGCCATGGCCTTCGGCAGACCGCATTGATAAAGTTTTAGCTGTGGACCGAGCAACGATCACCGAACGACCAGAGTAATCCACGCGCTTGCCGAGCAGGTTTCTGCGGAAGCGGCCCTTCTTACCTTTGAGCATGTCGCTCAAAGATTTAAGTTCGCGGCGACCTCGGCGCGAAAGCGCCTTGCCACGCTGAGAATTATCAATGAGGCTGTCCACCGCTTCCTGCAACATGCGTTTCTCATTACGGATGATCACATCCGGTGCGCCCAATTCAAGCAAACGCTTGAGGCGGTTGTTGCGATTGATCACGCGGCGGTATAAATCGTTAAGGTCAGAGGTTGCAAAGCGGCCGCCATCGAGTTGAACCATTGGTCGCAGATCAGGAGGAATCACCGGCAGAACCGTCAAGATCATCCATTCAGGACGGTTGCCTGAGCGGCGGAAAGCTTCCACAACTTTCAAACGAGTTGTCGCTTTCTTGCGCTTCTGCTTCGACTTGGTAGTGCGGACTTCCTTCCAGAGTTCCTCAGCCAACTTATCGAGATCGAGACGTTCGAGGATATCGTAGAAGGCTTCAGCGCCCATATCCGCCCGGAAGACCTGTCCCCAGCGCTGTTTGAGTTCGCGATAACGTGCTTCGCTGATGAAGGTGAAAGGACGGAGTTCCATCAACTCGTCGCGCTGACGCGAGGATTGATTGGCTGAAACCGAGGTCTGATCTTCCAACTGAGAACGCAGAGCCTCCATTTTCATGTCAGCATCAGCTTTGACGCGGCCCGATTCCATCTTAAGGTCTTCGAGTTCCTTGGCGCGCTTATCCTTGAGTTCATTCTCAAGCGTTTCCAATTTCTTCTGAACGATCTTCTGAACCTGGCTGATATGCTTGCTGGCAACCTTATCGCTTGCGTCCAAAATCTTCTCGCCGGTTAATTCGAAGACTATTGCTTTCTTGGCAGGCTGGCCCATTTGATCCTGCAAGGCTTTCTCAAGTTTTTGGCCTTCTCGGATGACGGGGTCAAGTTGCTCAGCAATATATTCATCATAACCTTGTTCAAGAACAGATTTCTTTTGGTTGATTTCATTTAACCGGTGATCCCGCTTGGTCTTGATCTCAGCGATCTTCGCGTTGACGCCGGCGGCTTGTTCGCGCTCGGAAACGGAAATCTCATCCTCGAGGCGTTGCAAGGCTTTCTTGCGGGATTCTTCATCAACATAAGTAACAATGTATTGAGCAAAATAAAGTACACGGTCGAGGTTACGACGCGAGATATCAAGCAACATTCCCAACTGGGATGGAATACGACGCGTGTACCAGATGTGCGCAACAGGCGTCGCCAACGCGATATGTCCCATGCGCTCGCGGCGAACAGCGGCGCGCGTCACTTCAACGCCGCATTTTTCACATATGATACCTTTGTAGCGGGGGTTCTTATATTTTCCGCAATAACATTGCCAGTCACGAGTGGGACCGAAAATGGCCTCGCAGAACAATCCATCTTTTTCCGGGCGAAGACGGCGATAGTTGATCGTTTCTGGTTTTAGTACTTCACCATATGACCATGATAGAATCGTTTGTGGGGATGCCAAACTGATGCGAAGTGCGGTTAATCCTTTAGTTTCCACTATGTTCTCTCCTCGTCGCGAAATACGAAACTCTAACTCATGTTTTATCTAGCGTGTAGTCGGCATGAACGAGAGACAAACAAAGGCAAGCGCTTCGAGGTCTTTATCCTCAAGCGCTTGCGGCTTCTTAGTCAATTTTCACATTCAACGCATGTAATTATACGCTGAATTGTCTTGAAGTCAAGGCAGTAACCTTAAAGAAGTTTAAGGTTTGGTGCGCGGTTTCGATAAAGACGTTGATTTGGGACAGCCAGCATTTTGGAAACATCAATCGGGATAGCAATAAAATCGGCAATGGTTTGACAGTAATTCTCTGGCTTTGATATCATTTTGTTGTAATCAACGTACATCACTTCCATATTGGGCTGTCTCGCAAGCCAATATTTGATCGCGGCCAAATGCTTTTGGAATTGTCCCTGCATTTCAGCGTCGCCGATATCCGATTTCTCGTTTCGATTTGCGAGCATTTTCTGCTGAGAAGCCAGTAGCTCGCGCGGTTCTCGTTCCATAAAAATTATTTTATACCGATAACTTGCGGGAAGATGTTCAAGTAAAGCAGAAACGATTTTTACAACTTTATGATTTGCATCAGCAAGCCACTTATTTTCACCCTCAGGCAGTTTTTTCACAAGTTCAAATTCGTAGTACCCGTTGGGATTGTCATCATCTGCTTCACGAAGCGCATCCGTCAAAATTGAAAGACCTCCTTCCGCGAGCATCTTCATCATCATCGAAGTCCCAGAGCGAGGCAAGCCGGAAACAACAATAACCGTTTTATCATCATTTCTTTGAGATGTTTTACCGCCAAATATACTTTTTAACATTGCAGCCCTTATAACACAATCTGATGGGCAATTCTTTTAAAGATAGCCCAAACCTTTCAATCTTTCTTCGAGATCTTTTTGTCCGTGCGAGCCAGTTTGGGAAGGCGGCTTAATATAGGACTGGTCGAGATGTTTGCCCAGAGCAAGGAATGGAATATCCCTGAATGAAATCCCGGGCATGTTTCGGATATCGCGATTGGTAAAGATGACTCCCGGCACCATCAGCGAATCGATGCAGTGATCGGCGCCCCAATGGCCTTGATTCGCCTCCATGGAAACAGGCGCAGATTTTCCGAGACCGGTTTCAGACGAGGCACGGAATCCGGGAGCGTAACCGATGACGAGGTCCGGGCCAAGACGCGTGTAAGGGCCATTGAAGGCTTCGTGCTTCAATAACACGCGGCTGATGATTTGCTTCCCATCCGCAGTTTTCCAATTCAATAGTTTGGCTTTGATTTCATCTAGAAGATTTTCGATTTCCTCCGGTTTGACAATTCCCTTACCCTCGCGACTTGCAATGTTGAGATAGAGGCTGTTTAGGCCAAGTGCATACGCTTTGGTTTTATCCCAATCCACATCGCTGAGCTCCGGGGTTTCGGTCTGACGCGATAAAGCCATATAACCGTTTTCAACCAGCCAGCGATTGATGTGAACTTTTTGCTCGAAGGTGCGGAAGCCGTGATCGGAAAGAACAAGGAAACGATATTTTTGCAAGCCAAGTTTATTGATTCTCTCTTGAACTTCGCCCACGAATTGATCAAGCTTTAGATACCAGCTCTCCACAATCTCTTGATTGGTTCGCAGGAACATATGCTGGACACGATCCAGATCATCGAAAATTCCCGCCAGAACACCTTCTTTGAAATTATCCAACAAACGGAAATAAATTTTCTTGCGGGATTCGAAAATCAATTCACAAAGGCTGAGGAATTGTTCGTCGGTGATGCAATCATCTTCCAGTGCATTTGTATCTTGAGGCCAGCCCAAAGTCAGGAACGGACCGATTTTCTTCCATGAATCTTTTACAAGCGACGAAGGCGTGGCATACAGCCAGAGCGAATGCAACGGATGAATCTGCAGAGGCAGGAAATATAAACTGACCCTGTCTTTCACTTCGGTCAGGATGACTTGAGTGATGGCTTGAATGGAAAATGCGAAGCCTGCCGCAAATTTGAGTTCGATGATGGGACTCCACGTGCCAAGCGATAATTGAAATTTTTGATTATCAATCGTCAGACTTGTAGTTTTATCGTCCAGAATTTCAATTGTCACCGGCAGAGACGCGGAACGCATCCCTTCTTTCGACTTGACCTGTGGTCCCTCAATTGTCGCTGTGAACTTTTTGTCGCTAGCAGATTTTAGTTTAACCACTTTAACTTTTTTCTTTTCTGTCGGGTCAGTTGTCAAATAGATGCCAACACCCAATTGGCCGCGAATATCCGGCGTGCCCAATCCAGGAATTGTCGCGACTGGAATATCGGGCCGCGCGGGGAATAAAGCCGGCCACCATAAGGCAGTCGCCGGATATCCCATCGAGGTTGCTTCTTCAAAGAAAGTTTTGGTGGTGTAAGGTGGCTGGTATTGCTCGCCTAACGCGGTCACCTTAGTCGGCAAGATGGAAACGTACGGAATGTATGTTTCGGGATCGCGATGAACGAAATCGAAGATGCCATGCGAGCCCGGGTCAACGCCGGTTGCGATGCACGTCCAGGACACTTCGGTTTGAGGAGGTGAACAAACCTCCAAGCGCGAATATCCGCCCTGATCTACAAACTTGGTTAAGTTGGGCATTCGTCCGGCGCTTTGAAGTCGTTCAAAGGTCGCTGGATCGAATGAGTTGAAACCGAGGATAACCGTCTTCATCTATTCTTCGTCTTCAGTTTTATCTTTTCTCATTTTTCGGCGGAGCTGTGCAAAGAAGCCGCGAATCCTGCCTGAAAACACAAGCAGGACACCTGAAATTACGACCAAGGATGCTGCCAGAATCTGAAACAACATTCCGCCGGTATTGGGATCAATATACATTTTTCCTCACATTCTTTAATAGTTGCAATATTACTGACAACCTGTAATTGTAACAGCATTTTAAATTATGCCAATCTATAATTATGAAGTTCCTGTGCGAATATCTATTCAAACTTCAACAACTGTAAAATATCTTCGAGGCAGACGGCAAAAAGTTCGTGCATAATATCATCACTGACGCGATATGCGCCGCCAAAGGATCCATCTCCATAAACTTGACGCGCGGTTTTGGCATCCATGATCGCACTCGGGACTTTGGGCGGTGTTTTGTTTCCTTCAGGCATTTCGCCAACGACAGTGAATGGAAAAACCTCCAGCCAATTGGCGTGAGCCGGTTTGATATTATGTTTCTGCGCCACCGCTTCCACGGAATGCGATGTCCACCAGTCATACCAATTCAATTTCAAATCGGGCAAATCATTATTGACTTGATACAAATGATTTCGCGCCGGTGAATTGCCTCCATGCCCATTGAGGATGAGGACGCGGCGGAAGCCGTGTCCGTACGCCGAACGGACGATATCTTCTGCGGCGGCGATCAACGTGCTAACTTTCAAACTTAATGTTCCCGGATAGGACAAGAAATATGGAGAGACGCCAAAATTCAACGGTGGTGCGACCAGCACGCCGCTCGCTTCTGATGCTGAGTCAGCCAACACCAATGGAACTTTGACATCTGTCAGCAGGCTAAGATAACCATGCTGTTCCGTTGCGCCCAACACGAGCATCAAACGATCTTCATGCTGAAGATATTTTTCAACATTCATCCAATTCAAATCTTCAAGACGCATTTTACACTCTGGGTTTGAAAATGAAATTAGTTGTCACAACTAATCACGGTGTTGCTGTATTGAAAGGAGTATCCGTTAGCGCGGGCATATCTGTGGAGAACGGAGTGATGGTCAGAGTTGGAGTATCCGTTGGAATGATTGGAGCCGATGTATTCGTCGGTGGAGGCAAAGGCGTGCTGGTTCGTGTCGGCGGTGGAGGCGGAAGCGGAAGTTCAACCGTAAAGTGAACGATCTTTTCAGCGTATCCGCTCGTGCCATCTATGTGCAAACGCAGAGCAATTGTATTGCCCGATAGATTCGATACATCCCAATTAAACAGTAGATCGTTGTTGACCGGCTGATCTCCCTGCGCCAGCGTGGTCCAGTTGGATGGCTTATCGCCCAAACCAAAATCCAATCTCCATGATTCAAAATCAGCGGTCGCGTTGGCAGTGCCAGTGATGGTCAATATGCTGTTTGAAATGATATCGCCTTCGTTGACGCTCAAATCAAGTTCGGGGCGCGGATCGTTTTTCGTGCATTCGCGTTGTGGCGCGTAAACCGGCGGTATGGGAAAATCATTAGCGCTTAACCAACTTTTTCCATTCTTGGTATCAAACCATTTCTGCGCCCACGGATCGGTCACATTCATCACGCTTTGACTCGGTGTGGTGTAATCATCACAATCGGGCGAGGATTTGAGTCCGGTCCATGAATCAAGCGAGACGGAACGGCGCAAATCCTGACCCGCAGGCAAAGACAATTGATCTGATTCAAAAATTTCGGTGCGCGTTCCGCCTTTGCACCATTGCGATGGCAACGTGCCGGATTCCGCACAAATGGTTTCTTCAACGATACCCGCCGGACGCATAAACCATGTTGGGTGACCGTTCGTTTCATACGGAACCGCATATTGCATAAACTGCGACCAGATCGGCGCGGCGCCGGTCACTCCAGTGGTGTTGACCATCGGCGTGTAATCCGCGTTGCCGACCCACACACCCGTTACAAGGTCCGGTGTGTAACCGAGAGTCCAATTGTCGCGAAAATCATTCGTGGTTCCGGTCTTTGCCGCAACTGGAAACTGAAGATTCAAAACCGAGCTTGTTCCGAACATCGGTGCACGCGCCTGATTGTCTGAAAGAATGGATGTGATGAGATAAGCATGTTCGGGGCTAATCACTTGCTCGCCCTGCGGCGGCTTATATTGATAAACCACATTGCCTTGATAATCCACAATCTTCAAAATCGAAACAGGCGGCACTCGCATGCCGCTGTTCGCAAAGACGGAATACATACCGGTCATTTCCAAAACGCTGACATCGCCGCCGCCCAACGTGAGCGAGAGTCCATAATCATTGCGAGTCAACGATGTAATACCGAGTCGTTGCGCCATCGCGATAAAACCATGATCGCCATACACGCCAACAAATTGCAGAGTCTTGACTGCAGGAATGTTATACGAATTTGCCAACGCAGTTCGAACGGTGACTGGTCCGTGAAACTTGTTATCGTAATTATTCGGAATATACGGCGGATTCGTATCGTTCGGATCACCCGATGGCGGAAATTGCGAAGGCACATCCCAAATCAGTGTGGCTGGTGTCCAGCCCTTTTCAAAAGCCGCGACATAATTGACGGGTTTGATGGATGAACCTGGCTGACGCGTTTCGCTGACCGCCATGTTCACTTGTCCCGAGATCCCAGTGTTGTTGAAATCCGCTGAACCGACCATGGCAAGAATCTCGCCGGTGGATGGACGAATTGCAACCAACGCGCCATCGGTTGCATTGTTATTTGCCAACGCCGCGACTTGATTAGTCACAAGTTGTTGTGCATAATCTTGAAGAGTCGGATCGAGCGTTGTATAAATCGTAAAGCCCGAGCGATAAATCGTCCGTGGGTCGTAACTAGTTTCCAATTGCGAGCGGACATAATTGACCCAATGCGGATAACGCATATCCATGCTCGGCGGCTGAAACGTATAATTGCGCGTCTCTGCCGCGGCGGAGGCAACGTCTGCCGGAGTTAAACAAACCGGCTGATTGCTGTTGCTGACATGGATGCAGTTTTGTTCATAGCTCACCTGCATCATTAAGTTCAACACTTCTTGTTGACGCGCGAGAGTCGCATCACGGTTGGAATAAATATCGTAAACGGCGGGAGATTGCGGAAGTCCCGCGAGAAACGAAGCCTGAGTCAGAGTCAATTTATCGGCAGTCGTTCCAAAGTATGTTTCAGATGCGGCTTCGATTCCGTAAGAAAGATTCCCGTAATAGATTTCGTTAAGATAGATCTCAAGGATTCGGTCTTTGGAATATTGGCGCGTGATCTCGGCGGCTAAAATGATTTCACGCGCTTTGCGTAAATAGGTTTGTTGACGTTCCTGCGGTGAGAGCAAAAGCGAACGCGCAAGTTGTTGTGTAATGGTGGATGCGCCTGACACAATCCCACCGCTGGTGTAATTTTGCCAGATGGCGCGGATGATCGCCCACACATCGTAACCGGGATGGCTGTAGTAATCCTTGTCTTCAGTGGCAAGGGTGGCGGCAACGAGTGCGGGAGAAATTTTACTAAGCGGCACATATGTGCGGAGTCCGGCATTAGGATCGAGAATCTCGTAAAGCAAATCGCCGTTACGGTCGAGGATGCGCGTGGTCTCGAATTGCGACGTGCGTTGTTGCAAATCGTTGACGGAGGGAAGCGAGCTGGCAATAGAATAATATTCATATACGCCAAGCGAGAGAAGGCATAAGCCGATAACGACCAGAATAAAAACAAGTGCGATCAAGACTTCAATCGCACAACCGATGTTTCCAAATCGAGAAAACAAATTCCCGCTTCTTTGCCGGACGTTTTGCCTGTTCGCGTTTCGACGGCTTGTCGTTGGCTCGAACGCGGCAGGCGTGACACGCGTGCCTTCCATATCCACTTGATTGACGCGGCGCGGCAAGGGCATATTATCTTTATCCAAATTGGGGCGCGATGGAATTGGCTCCGTTGCGCGCAATGGTTGGGAAGGAGGGTCGGCGCGTGTTCCCCTCGGAGTTAATTAATCTGCGAATTCGCTTTCGATCTTGATCGTCGGTCATACCACTTCGATCATTTCATGAAGTCAGTCTACTTCGGTTTCAACATCACCAGAAGAGTCCAATTGCCTTTCATACAAGTTTCATCATTTTGATTCTTAAGTTCAACCATAATCACAACGGATCCGCCGCCGATGCGCGGCAAGGCCTTGGCCTCCATGACATTCAACTCGGCACGGACCTTATCGCCGATGAAGATCGGTTTCACGAATTTCCATTCGTCCACTTCGCGAAAAGCGATCACGGTGCCATCAAGAATCCCCGTCTGCCAGGCTAGGCCCGAAGCGAGCGACAAACCCAAAAGTCCATGCGCGATGCGCTGACCGAAAGGCCCAGCTTTGCTGAATTCTTCGTCGGTATGAATTCGATTAACATCGCCGCTTAAATTGGCGAATGTCATGATGTCTTCATCCGTAACAGTGCGATCTTTCGTTACGATTTTTTGCCCAATATTGAATTCCTCGAAATACAAGCCCATTTTAGTCTCCTGGTCCGAATGCTCTGAGTGGTGTCAATGGTTGTCCGCTGATCTGACCAAATTATACCCTTTGACCTTCCGCCCATCTAACCGTACAATATATCCATGCGCGATTGGAACCTACGACCCGGCGATCCAGTATCTCTCACTTTGGCTGCGGACTTTCGTCTATCAAAGCCGGATTACGTGAACGATCATATCTGGGAACTTGAAATCGGCGCGGGCGAACCTGCCGCACTAGCAGTTCGCACAACCTATGGGTTGCGCGCACGCGTTATGCGCCTCTTTTACCGCTTCAGCGAACTTGGCAAAACAGTTACCAACCCCGCTGAATTTTCGGCATCGCCGTATCTGCGAAGATTCTATCCAAACTTTCTCTGGCTGGAATATTCTCCATTCGAAGGTTTAGAAGTCACAGCGGAATATTGGGTTCCTGAATCTCACGCCTTAGCTGGCAGGTTAACTCTTATCAACCGCACTGCGTTCGCACGCAAAATTACAGTTGACTTGTGCGGAATGCTGACTCCGCTCGATGGACAAAGCCTGAAAGACTCTGAACAACAAATGGTTAATGTTCTCGCGGGGCAAACCAGCGGACTCTTCCCGGTCATTTTTATGACTGGAGGTCCACAGTTTGGTTCAGGTCCGCATCCATCGCTGACGTTGGCATTAGACTTCGATCCGGGCACGAGCCGTCAAGTTAACTGGGCGATTGCATCTACCGATTCTGCGGAGGCTTCATTCGAGTTAGCGCGGCGAATCGCTGGTCGTGTATGGGAAGCAGAGCGCATTCAAATCGAATTGCTGGACGCGGGCGACACCTTAGACTTCCACACTGGCGATGCGGATTGGGACGCGGCTCTCGCCTTCAGTCAGCGCGCGGCGCTGGAATTGTTCTTTACTCCCGATACGCAATTACCGAATCCATCTTTTGTGCACTCCCGCCAGCCGGATCACGGGTTTTCTCACAAAGGCGATGGATCGGACTACCAACCAGGTTGGAGCGGACAAACACCGCTCGAAAGCTATTATCTTTCCAATGTGCTTCCCGCCGCGCATCAACTGAAGCGTGGGCTGATCAACAATTTTCTCTTCACCCAAACCGAAGATGGCTCGATAGATAATAAGCCCGGCATTGCAGGTCAACGCGGTAAATTAGCCGCCGCGCCGATACTCTCAAGTTTAACGTGGAAATATTTTCAACAAACCGAGGATGAAACTTTTCTTGTCGAAGCCTTTCCAAAACTCTTAGCATTTTTCTGGGATTGGCTTTCTCTGCAACATGATAGCGACCGCGACGGCTTGCCTGCTTGGGATCACGTGCTTCAAACTGGCTTTGAAGATAATCCGCTTTTTGATGTTTGGCATCCGTGGTCACAAGGCGCGGATATTTCCATCATGCACGATCCAGCATTGGAAGCCATGCTGTATAACGAGGCGCAAAGTCTCATCCAAATGGCAAAGCGGCTGAACAAAACCGGTGAAATCGCATTGCTCGAAGCAGAAGCAGATAAACTCAAATCATCTGTTGAGGCAGCTTGGGATGCGCGTGCCGCGTTGTATAGTTATCGAGATCGCATCACTAAAATTTGTCAGATCGGCAAATTGATCGCGAAACATAAAGGGGCGGGCAACATCCGTCCAAAGTTGGAGTTCGAGCAACCGGTTCGCTTGTTGATCGAAGTGCGGACCAAAAATCCGGCAATGCAGCGACCAACTGTTGAGATCAGCGATTTGGTCAGCAAAGGCCGAGGTGATGTTGAGGTGATTGAGGAAAATCAATTCCAGTGGAGGAGCGGAGGTTTCGTCGCGACCACCCAAAAAGTCTTTGCAAAAATCGGACGCATCAGTATAAAAGGTTTGGATCAACAAGACAAAGTGTTGATTAGCATCTTAAATATGACCAACGAAGACATCACGCTCTTTACGCCGTTATGGGCGCGTATTCCAGATGCACAACGCGCTCAAGTTATGATTGGACGTTCGCTTGAGGATGCAGAATATTTTGGTCGGCCCTTTGGTATCCCAGCTCTGCCGTCCATTCCGGACCCCGAAGCGGACGCGGTCGCAATGAGCACTCATCTACCCTGGAACATATTAATCGGCGAGGGATTGCTGGCTTACGGATTCAGAAACGAAGCCGCGCGGCTGACTGTACATTTAATGAATGCAGTCATCCAAAGCCTTAAGCAAAACCATGCTTTTTATCAACACTACCACGCTGAGACGGGAAACGGTCTCGGCGAACGCGGTGCATTGAGTGGACTGGCACCCGTCGGTCTCTTCTTACAAACATTGGGAGTGACTATTCTCTCTGACGAGCGCGTGCGGCTTGAGGGCAAGAATCCATTCGCATGGCCTGTGACCATTTTGCATAAGGGCTTGAAAGTCGTGCGCGGCCTCGAACAAACTACAATCACGTTTCAAAACGGTAAAACAATTACAATTAAAGACACGAACCCGTTCATAGTATCCATGCCTTAAATGTGATATGCTAATATTAGATGATCGCCCATGAGGAGCAGATTATGAACAATCCGATTCAACTCTTGATGCTGGCAGTTGTGCAGGAGCAGGATCTAGATGTTGCAACGCGTGCGGTCAGTTCTTTCGGCGCGCCAGTGGTTTATCTGGCGAGCGCGGGCGGATTTCTCGGCCGACGCAACGCGACGTTATTGATTGGCCTGCCTAAGGGCCGCGAGGAGGATGTACTAAGAGAATTACGCAAATCCTGCCGACAACGCGTCGAGTATCTATCCATGCCGCTAGAAGGTTCGCCTCTGCCCATGCCGACGCCCGTCCCCGTGACCGTGGGCGGGGCAACCGTATTTGCATTGCCGGTTGAACGCTTCGAGGAGATATAGCCATGAAAATGATTATTCTGATTGTCAAAGATAGCGAAGCCGATGCGCTGACGCGTGCCCTGACCAGCGCCGAATATCGGGTGACGCGTATCGCCTCGACGGGAGGCTTTCTGCGAAGCGGCGTGGCAACTCTACTGCTCGGTGTAGGTGATGCGCAAGTAGATTCGGCCATCCAACTCATTCGCGAAACAATTGCAATGGGTACCCCGACCGAGAAACACGCCTCACTCTTTGTTGTTCCAGTGGAACGTTTCGAACAAGTTTAAGTTTCCCACATGGCCATAGAGGCGGAGCGTTGCTTCGCCTCTACAAATTCATTCCAATACAAAATTATCAATCAACCTCGTTTTTCCAAAGAACACCGCTATCGAAAGTAATGTCTTGCCGGTTACTTTCTCCAACTCCTGCAAAGCATCATAATCTGCACAGGAAACATATTGCATTTGCGCCAAAGGCTCGGATGCAATCGACGCTTTCATGATTTGCCGTAGTTTTTCGGCGTCGCGTTCACCTTTGTCATACGCGGTTTTGGCATCGCTCAACGAACGATATAGAATTGCTGCGGCTTTGCGCTGTTCCGGGTCAAGATAAACATTACGGCTGGACATGGCAAGTCCATCCGGCTCACGCACGATTGGGCAAACCACAATCTCAACTGGGAAATTCAAATCCTTCACCATTCGGCGAACAACAGCCGCTTGTTGCGCGTCCTTCTGACCAAAATAGGCTTTCGCCGGCTGGACAGCGTTGAACAGTTTAGTGACAACGGTCGTTACGCCACGAAAATGACCGGGACGCTGTACGCCTTCCAGCGGGCGCGTCATTTCCTCGACTTCGACCCATGTCTGAAACCTGGGTGGATACATCACCTCGGGCGTTGGCGTCCAAACCAAATCTGCGCCTGCCTCTTCGAGCAGATGCAGGTCGCGATCCAAATCGCGCGGATACTTGGAGAGGTCTTCGTTCGGTCCAAATTGCGTGGGGTTGACAAAGATACTCACAGCGACATGGTCGCATTCGGCTGTGGCGCGTCGGATAAGGGAGGTATGTCCCTCATGGAGATAACCCATCGTCGGGACAAGCCCAAGCTTCCCGTCCAGAAGGAGGCGGGCAGAGCGCAATTCGTCGAGCGTAGATACGATCATCATATTGTCCAAAACTCCTAGTTGACAAGAATAGAAAATCTGTGCTACACTTTTAGTACCCAAACTCAAAAAGGAGAGATAAATGGCATATTCTCATAGCAACTCGAAAGGCACGACCTATTACCTGCATTCCAACGGCAAGATGTTCTACTTCTCGAAGGAGATCAAGGAAGGCGCCCTGGACGCGGTGCCTGCCGGTTACCAAGTCGTAGAGATGAAAACGGGCATGCTCGTTTTGAAGCGGACGCAACCCCCCGCCGCGGCGCCTGCCGAAAGCCCGCAATGATCAAAGTATAACCCGTTCAAACCATACCATCATTGTTCTTTTAGAGAAAAGGGGACCTGATATGACGCAAAACATGAACTCTAAAAGTCTGAAGGAAAGGAGGAAAACATGCCAGCATTAAATCGTGTTCAACTGATCGGATACCTTGGCAAGGAACCGGAAAGCCGCTTCACACCGAACGGAAAGAAAGTGGTTCATTTCAGCCTGGGCGTGACCCAGCGCCGGAAGAGCGGCAACGAGACCAAAGAATACACCGAATGGGTCAACGTGGAAGCTTGGGGACGGCTGGGTGAGGTCGCCCAAAAGTATCTCAAGAAAGGCAGTCTCGTTTACGTCGAAGGGCGGCTCAAGACGGATAAGTACGAGGACAAAGCCGGCGAGACCAAATATTTTAGCAAGGTCGTTGCCCAGTTGATGCAGTTCCTCGATAAGAAGCACGCCGACGAGCCTGTGATGACGGCGGACGAAGAGCAGGCGGAGTACGAGACGGCGTAAGTTGATAAAATAGCGTACTGGAAAATAATTTTCCAGTACGCTATCCTTTTGCAACTCGTGATCGCCTGATGATGATTCACCCGAGCAAAAATCTATATCAGTAAGAGAATAGCATCGAACCGCCAAGCTGACAGACCTCCTAAATCTTGCACGACAGAATATTAATTGTAGTATGGTGGTGGTATACTGCAAAATGGACAACTCTGCAAAACCACAGGTTCTAGCATTAGTATAAATCCTCTCTCGACGTGCCTCCATGATTCCAAGTGAGCACGATGACCAAACAAATAACGTAGGAAGGAGATTATAAAATGCAACCTTCTCAGGATCTTACAGACGCAGAAAAAGCTGTTTTAGAGTTACTTAAGCAAGGAGCTACCAATTTGGAAATAGCCGATAGCCTTTCCATAACATCGGGAAAAGCCAGTTCGTTGACAGAGCGCGTAATCAAAAAGCTCGGGGTACGAACCAGAGATGACTTACTTGACGCAAATCACCGTAGAACTCCTCATAATGTGCCCGGCAATTCGGGGGTCAACGTAAGCAAGCCCGCAATAATCCACGACCATCTTTCAGAAGATCCTCCTGGCAATTCAGGGGTCAACGTAAACAAGGCTTCAGTATTCCAGAACCATTTTCCAGAAGACCCTACTGCTAATTTAGCGGTTAGTCTGAGCAGTTTCGCAATGTATAAAATATCCGGTAGTGGTTACAAAGTAAGTGATGCAAGTTGTTTTCTGGCGAGATTGTGATCAATGATAAACCATGTAGTGACCATGTGATGAAAGGCGTCGCGCTTCGAAAACGAAAGGGTTTTACGGACATAGCGCGCCTGATGTTGGCGCAAAGTACAATACCAACGCTCCATGTGTGAAACCTGTCCGCTCTCTTTCCCAACCGCTTGATGCGTGCTCTGCGGAAGAACTTTTTGGTAGGCTTCCCAGAAATCACTGTAGGAAATACAACTGCGGTAGGCCAGTGGAACTTCGTTCCACAAACGGCGACAGGTTGTTTCACTGCGGTCGCCAATGACAAAGGCGATGATTTGTCGGGTGCGACGACACATGACCGTCCACAGCCAACGTTTATTGCTCTTTTTGAGAACAAAACTCCAGGCTTCATCATATTCCAAGACATCGTCCGGTTCGGCTGGCAACAAAGTGTCTTTGAGTTCCGGCAGATCTTTTACATGTTCGACAATCCATCTGGAAACGCTTTGGCGAGCAACATCAAAAATCCGCTCCAAACCTCGCAAACTTACACGCTCTTGGTAGAGGCTGAGGATGATCGGTTTTTGCGTTTTTTTGCCTCTCGCTTTGACTCCAGAACACGCCGCGCTCCGCACTCTTTACAGTGATATTGCTGTTGCTTGAGACGGTTGGTGCCGTTTTTGACAATATTGGTGCTTCCGCACACTCGACAGTGGTAGGCTTTTTGGATCATACTGCCTATCTTATCATCACTTACTTTTCATCCACTACCAAATATCCATCCTAATAGAGCAACTTAGAAGCCCAAATAAGAACAAGCGCTTCGATGCGTGCGAAGAACTGAGAGTCTCCCCAATACTCCCGATGACAGCTCTGAAAGCACTGCAGGAAGCTACTCACGATCCCGATCCCGTTGTTGCAGATGCAGCAAGGAATGCGTTCACATTTCACACGCAAGATCAATCCCCAAGTTCTGCGGTTGCGACAGTTGATAATCTTTCCATGAATACGAATATTGAAACGCCAATAGCGGATTTTCTCGGTAAACCTGAGCTCCAAAGATTGGCTCATGCCAAAAGAGGGTTCAACCGAATGTTGAGAGGATTAGCGCTGGTGATAATAGGTTCATGTATTACATTTGCCTCGTATTTTATTGCTGCTTTTATTGCTGCCAGCAATCCTGTTGGAAGTTCATATACTTATACTATCTGTTGGGGCGCCATAGTAGTCGGCGTCTTGTATTCGCTGTCTGGTATGTTTGAATGGCTTACTAATCGATGAAAACGAGATTGGCCCAGAAGGCGGGACCTTAACCCCCAAGCCTTAGATTGAAGCCTTCTATACAAATCAAAGTAAAATCCAAGCCGAACTGGATTTGAGCCAGAATACGCTTGATTATTAATCATCTTAGCAAATCCTCGGCAACATTTCCCTCGCAAACAGCAACCGCCTCGATCATGAGGCGGTTTGTGCTTGATTATGGTTGAGAGGAGGGTCCGATGTGGGATGAATTGGCAAGATGAGCGGGGACCTTGGCACCTGAGTAAAATCGAAATCACTGAGCAGGTCGCCGAGGATGGATACATCCTCGCGTACATCAGGGCGCGGATCAGGTCTGCCATCCGTGGCGGGATCGATGCGCTGTTCGTCGATGAAAATATCTTCAATCAATTTTACATACGCATCGTGACTCAGGATTTGATGATCAATATAACCTTGTTTCGCATACGGGCTGATGACGATTTCCGGCACGCGCAAGCCATAGCCGTTTTCATCAACGTGCGGCGGAACCACGTGATCATAGAATCCGCCCCAATCATCCCATGAGAGAAAGATGGCGGTGCTGTCCCAATCGGGACTCTGCATGACTGCATTGATCAAACTGGCGGTCCAGGCTTGACCATCGCTTAAAAGAGCCGGTGGATGTTCGCTGTTTTGATCGCTGGGTGTGATCCAACTCACAGCGGGAAGAATTCCGTTCTGGGCATCCTTATAGAAATTTGTAACATCCGTGATGTTTTGCAGTTGCCCATCTTGTTGAACCGTGTCAAAGTAGGGCAACGGGTTCCAAATCCCGGGTGTCTTCGCATCCTGATGCACCGGAGGACAATCCGCCTCATCATCCTCGCAATCGGGCTCGGTGCCGGTTTGAACATAATACTTCCAACTGACTTGGTTCTTGAAAAGCAGATAGGTTAAATCGGTCCAGGCATAGTCAGGCGCAGGGCGGCCAGGTTTGGGGTCAAAGTCAGGAGGATTGGCTGGCCCCTGCAATGCGTTAATGCAGCTCATCGGATCGTGCGCAATACTACACTTGGCTGACCATTCCGAAACCATGAAGAGATGGGCTGGTAAACTCCAGGAAGCGTTTGGCTCGAACAAGTGATCCTGTAGAACAAAAGTTTGTGCCAGCGCCCAGTAATTCGGAATTTCACGCGCATCATGATATCCCATAACATCTGTTCCACCGCCGCCACAATCCGGATTATTTGTTGATTCGCAACCGGCTTTGCCTATCTCCGCTTGGGCAATAAAGCCATCCATTTTGCCGTTGTCGATATCTTTTGTAGCGTCGGCTTGTCCATGCGGACCGCCGTAATTTAAATCTGCAGGATCATGGTAGGGGTAGACACAATTTCCGGTTGCCGGATCGTCCAAGCAGACCGTGAACTTGCTATTGGATGTTGGAAATCCGTCCGCGCCTGGATATGTTCCAAAGTACGAATCGAACGAACGATTCTCCTGCATGATGATCACGATGTGCTTGATCTTCTCGCGCGCCAGCGCCAGAGATTCAGGAACAACCGGTGTCGGCGACGCGGTCGGCGCAGGAGGTGTTGCTGATGAATTTGGAGTAGTAGTAACGACAATGACCACTGGCGTCGAAGTCGAAATTAAGCCAGTTACAGCATTACAGGCAAGCAAAATAAGAACAGATAACACCAAAAGAATATATTTCAGGGGCCTCATAGTTTCACCTCGCCGCTGAATGCTAATCAACCCTCATGAGACCAATATTAATAGGAGAAATAATTTCATGGATTACCAAGACCTCAATATATATGGCTGCAGTTTTGGCTCTCTTTTACTCCAGCTTCTCTAGTTTGCCAACCAGTCGGTCCACTACGTCGAATCCGCCCTGCCAGAACTTCGCCGAGCGGATATCAATGCCCGCATCCCCCAAAATTTTGGCCGGGGCTTGTGAGCCACCCGCCGCAAGAATTCTAAGATACTTTGGCTTGAACGATTCGCCTTCAGCCTTGAATTGTTGATAGAGGGATAACACTAATAGTTGTCCGAAGGCATAGGCATAAACATAAAACGGCACCGCGTAAATATGCGGGATCGAAACCCATTCCCACTTGAACTCATCGGTCAATTTCATCGAATCGCCGAATTGCTCTTTCAGGTTCTCGAAATAAGCCGCGTTGAGCTCATCCACTGACGCGTTCTTCATGACCATCTCATGAGCCTGCTTTTCAAACAATGCAAAGTATGCCTGTCGCATGATTGCGGCATAGGCATCATCCACCTGCTTGAATAGAAGATCGCGCCGGACAGACTCGTCGGATTCTTCCGCAAGCAATTTGTCGGTCAGCATCATTTCGCCGAACGTGGAGGCGGTCTCTGCCAGCGGCAGACAAGGCTGGAATGTAAACAAACTATGTTGTGTGGCCAGCATGGAATGAACGGCATGTCCCAGTTCATGCGCCATGGTGGCCACATCGTACGCGCGCCCTTGGTAGTTGAGCAAAACGTACGGCGTCATCTTCGGCATAACCGACCAGCAGAACGCACCGCTATCCTTGCCCTTGCGAATTTCGCTATCGAGATAATCCTTTTCAAAGACGCGTCGGGCCATTTCTGCAAATTTTGGCTCGAAGGCCGTGAACGCTTCGAATATCATTTGAGCAGCCGCGTCGAACTCAAATTTTTTCTGCGACTTTGAGACGGGTGCATAAATATCATAGCGGCGGAGTTTATCCATACCAAGATGCCGCGCCTTGAGTTTGAAATAGCGTCGGAAGATCCCGGTATTCTTGCGCGCAATATTGAGCAGTGTCTCCACTGCTTCATCGGGAATATCGTTATTCAGGTTGCGCGCTCGAGATTGGCGATGTAAATTTCCGCAGAGATAAATTCTCGTTGTGCCAGTCGCGCACCAGCGTTTGATACATTTGCCCAAGAATGGGACCGTCGCCGCTATATACGCGATAAAGTTCCTGATAGGCGCGGGCACGCAAGTCTGCATCGGAGCCCCTAATGAAAGGCATGAGTTCATCGCGCGTCAGTTCCTTGACTTCGCCGTCCACTTCGAGTTTGAAAACATAACGGTTGGTGACTGAGTCATATAAAGTCCTTAACGCGTTCGCGCCGGTCACGTTCTTGAGATTTACGATCTTCTCTTCTGGTTCGCTCAAGGTGTGCGGCTTGTAAAGCCTCATGACCTCAAGATAATAACGACAATCGCCAGAGACATTCATCAGCCGCGCCGCGTTGGCATCATCCAGTTCCTTCCACCACAGATTGAAGAACAGCGTGCGGTTCTGGACTTCCGCCGCGAACTGATCCACGCGCGACTGCAGAGTCTGCGCCGCTTGATCCTGTGTATCCGCCGCGAAGGACAGCCCTGCGAATCCATACAGCTTGCTGATGACGCGGCTCGTTTCTTCAGAAGCCCGCATGATTTCAAGAAACTGATTGGGGACAATATCAGGCTTGAGCTTGCCGCGCACGCCCTCAAAAGATGTGACTTGCTCCTCGATCCTATCGAAAGCGGCTTGCAAGTCCGGACTATCAAAGCCCGGAAAAAGATCCGTTAGATTCCATTTTGTTTGAATGTAAGCCATGGTCCCTCCAAAATAGGATAACCTTGCTGATCAATTGCATTTCGTCAAGCGTTTAGCAAACATGAGAATCGACAATACAAACAATAAGAAGATTTAGAAAAATTTTTCCGCGTAACGATAATGGTAAAAAGGTAATAGAAAGATGATGCCATCAACAATATCGGCTTGTTTTATTCTTCCTTCGGCGGCGCGGTGGGACCATAATTCAGCACTTGCCTCACCTGCGTATTCCTCTCCGGCGGGCCGACAATGCCTCGTTCTTCCATCACATCCATCAAGCGTGCCGCGCGCGTATAACCGATTCGCATTCTGCGCTGCAACATTGAAACTGAGGCGCGGCCTTCGTGTCGGATGATATCAATCGCATCATTCAAAAGCGGATCGCCGTCTGTTGGTTCGGCATCGTCCCACAACGGTTTCTGTTTGAGCGGCACATTTTCCGGCAATGCGTCAACGGGAGAGCCCGTCACTGCGTACGTTGTGGCAGCCGCAGCTTGCGTCTTCCAATATTCAACTAATTTTTGAATCTCATGATCAGAAACGAACACGCCTTGCAAACGGGCAGGCGCCGCCGCGTCAGGCGCTTGATATAACATATCGCCGCGGCCCAATAACCGTTCCGCGCCAGGTTGATCTAGAATCACTCGGCTGTCCACGCCCGATGCAACTGCAAATGCAATGCGCGCGGGAAAGTTGGCTTTGATCAAACCGGTCACCACATCCACCGAAGGACGCTGGGTTGCAAGGATCATATGAATGCCGGTAGCGCGTGCCAGCTGCGCCAGACGCGTGATTGTCTTTTCGGTTTGGTCCGGTGCGATCAGCATCAGGTCGGCAAGTTCATCAATCACGATCAACAGAAAAGGCAATTTCTTTCCGCCCTGCGCCTTCATGTGCGCGTTGTAATCGGTGATGTTGCGTGAACCGACTTTGGCAAAATCATGATAGCGTTTATCCATCTCGCGCGTCATCCATTGCAGTGCGCCCACCACGCTTTCCACCTCGACCACCACCGGCGCAAGCAAATGCGGTATGCCATTGTAACCGGTCAATTCCACGCGCTTGGGATCCACCAGCACCAACCGCAAATCATCCGGTGTGTTGTTCAACAAGAAACACGAAAGGATCGAGTTCACACAGACCGACTTACCCGAACCGGTTGTGCCGGCGATCAACAGATGTGGCATCGATTCCAAATTGGCGGCAATAGGGTGTCCGGCAACATCCTGTCCAAGCGCAAAACGCAACGACGTTTTGTTTCGCTGGAATGCTTCATTCTCCAAAACATCACGCAATGCAACCAGTGCCATCTCCTCGTTGGGCACTTCGATGCCGACATAGCTATGTCCGGGAACGGGCGCTTGAATGCGGATGCGCGGCGCAGCAAGCGCCAAGGCAAGGTCATCCGCGAGCGACGCGATCTTACTGACGCGCACACGCGTTCGTCCGCCTCGCGTCTCAACGAAAAGCGGCTCGACGCCAAATTGCGTGATCGTTGGCCCGCGGCTGATCTCAACTATCTGTGCCGGCGCACCGAACGACGCCAATGTTTCTTCGATTAAGCGAGCGCGCTGATTGATGAATTCTTCGTTGACCGATGGCGCATTGCCCGCGTCGAGGATGTCATTGATTTGAGGCAGAATCCATTGAATGACCGGCGCACTGACCGTTGTGGTCACCGTTGGAAAGTTAGGCGGCGGAGATGGAAGCAATGGCGAGGCAGGAGTCCCTTTCAGAGGAATATAACCATTGGCTTGCGCCTCCACTTCCGCTGGCGCGAGAGGCGAAGATGGTTTGATCACTAAAGATTTAAGTCGCGCGAACGCGATTCCAATCCAGCGAAATAAATCCTGGATCGTTATATCCAATGTCATTGTCAACGTAATCAAGAACCAAGCCGTGAGAACGATCACTGCGCCCCAAAATCCAAAGCCAAAAAATAGCAAACGCTCGAAGAGACCGCCGATATAACCTCCGCCTGCGCCATCCAGCGCCGCTTCATTCGCCATCTGTGGCTGGGCAATAATGCTGTGCAGTGTAGTCAGCAGCCAAATGAAAAGTAAAATGCTTCCAACGGTTCGTTCAAGCGAAAGCACAGGCAGCCGTTCATTGCGGCGAAGGATGAGCCAAATACCAAAGACGAATAACGCAATCGGCAGAATATAAATTCCCCAGCCAATAATCTGACCAAGAAAGCGTATCAAGTCTGCTGTCAACGTCGAGCGCGATGACGCAAAAAGCGTAAGGAGAATCAGAATGCCGACGACCGCGAGAATAACGCCGCTCACATCGAGCTTGCGTTCAGAAGATAATCTGTCCCAAAACGATGGCTCGGGAGGTAATGGTTCTGGCGGTTTTGACCTCTTGGATGGTTTGGCGCGCGCCTGCGCCCTCGGAGAAGTTTTTCGTGGAGGCCTGCGTTTCTTGGATCGAGAAAAGAATTTATTAAAGAAAGACATTCTGCGTCGCTCAACACATCAAAGAGCAGTGAAAAATTATAGCACAAATGGTCTGTTTTCTTTAAGGTACAATTAGTTGATAATTGAAAAGATTACGCAAACGAAGTTCCTTTCTTTGCGACATATGCTTTTGCGTTTTGTTTAATCTATTTCCACAAGGACTTCCCATTGTTCGAAATTCTATTCCTCGGTACATCTGCCTCCGCGCCTTCCGCGAAACGCGGACTTTCAGCTCAAATCATAGCGCACAACGAATATCGTTTTCTCATTGATTGCGGTGAAGGCACACAGCGTCAAATTCTGCAAGCCGGTGCTGGCTTCAGGCATCTAACGCGCATCCTGCTTACACACGGTCACCTCGATCATATCCTCGGCCTGGGCGGTCTGGTCAGCACATTTATGCGCTGGGAAGCAATTGAGCAGCTCGAAATCTTCGGCGGACGCGGCACATTGGATCGTGTCCGCAGTTTGATCGAGGATGTTGTCCTGCGCGGGAATCAGACGCCCATGCCGCTTCATTTTCGAGAAATCAAGCCGGGGATGTTCTTCGATGCGGAAGACTTTACGATCACTGCTTTCCCTGTGACCCACCGCGGGCCAGATTGCCTCGGTTATGTTTTTGAAACAAAAGCGCGGCATCCTTTTTTGCCAGAGAAGGCTGACGAACTTGGTGTTCCATTCGGACCGGAACGCCGCGATCTGGTGGCAGGCAAAACGATTACTTTATCAAATGGCAAACGCGTCACACCGGACGATGTGCTGGGACCGATTGAAAGTGGAATCAAACTTGTTGTGGTGGGCGATGCCGGTAAGACAGAGAACCTGCTCGAGGTCTGTAAAGACGCGGATGCGCTGGTGATCGAATCCACCTATCTCAAAGAAGAGGCGGAAATGGCGCATCAGTTCTCACATCTCACCGCGAAACAAGGCGCCGAATTGGCGGTTCAGGCAAATGTTAAAAAATTGATCCTCACGCATATTTCGCGCCGCTATCGCGAGAAGGATGTTTTGAAGGAAGCTCAAGCGATTCACCCGAACGCGACCGTGGCACGCGACTTCGATATTTTTCAAATCAAGAAAGATGAACCAAATGGACACGAATAAACCTTTTACTATAGGAGTGTTGACTTCGGGCGGAGACGCGCCGGGAATGAACGCCGCGATCCGCGCTGTGGTACGTACAGCGAATACGCATGGCGCAGATGTATTGGGCGTTGTGGATGGCTACGATGGATTGCTCAACGGCGAGTTTCGTCGGCTTGGCGCGCGCGACGTGGGCGGCATCCTGCAGCGCGGCGGAACGATTTTGCAAACCAGCCGCAGTCCGCGCTTCATGGAAGCGAAGGGACAGCGCGAGGCCATTCGCCGCATGAACGAAGCGGGCATGGATGCTCTGATCGTGATCGGAGGCGAGGGTTCGCTAAAGGGTGCGTATGCTTTGCATCAACAAGGCTTCAAAGTGGTTGGACTCCCCGGCAGTATTGATAACGATGTGTGGGGAACGAGCATTTCGATCGGTACGGACACAGCCATGAATACCATCATGGATGCCGTGGATAAATTGCGTGATACCGCCTCCTCGCATCGCCGCGCGTTTTTGATCGAAACGATGGGACGCAATTGCGGCTATCTGGCGGCAATGACCGGCATTGTGTGCGGGGCAGAGATCGTGTTGATTCCCGAAGTTCGTGTAACTGCGCAGGAGGTCGGCAAGGTCATCGAGAGCGCTTATACGCGCGGCAAGACCCATGCCATTATCATCAACGCAGAAGGCTCTGGACACAGCACTACCGATCTTGCCAATACGCTCGAAGCGATGGATGTCGGCTTTACTACGCGTGTGACCATCCTCGGACATATTCAGCGCGGCGGTTCACCGACGGCGTATGATCGTTTGCTGGCTTCCCGCATGGGTGTGAAAGCAGTCGAGGCGTTGCTGGAAGGCAAGAGCGGCGTGATGACCGGACTCAAAGGCCACGACATTGAGTACGTTCCGCTGGAGGAAGTCATCAGTCACAAGCGCACCGCGAATTTGGAATATTATGAAATGACAAGAGTGCTGGCGCGTTAAAGTAATCAGGAATTAGCAATTTGTGATTTGTGAAGGGGATTGGGCGGAATGATTTTGCCATATAATGATATACAAATGTCCACGGATATTTTCGTTTCATACTCCAGTAAAGATAAACTTGTCGCCAATGATATTTGTGTGAACCTTGAAACTGCGGGTATTCGCTGCTGGATTGCACCTCGGGATATTGCGCCCGGCGAGGATTGGCCTACGGCTATCACCAAGGCGATCCCACAGAACCGCGTAATGATCCTGGTTTTTTCCGCCAACTCCAACTCCTCCGAAGATGTCGGACGCGAACTTTACCTGGCTGCCAACAGCAAGCTGGTCATTATCCCATTCAGAATTGAGGATATCGAACCAGAGCCAGGCAAGCAATATTATCTGGCTCGCACGCACTGGCTGGATGCCAGCAATCCCCCCACGCAGGAGCAGATCGGTGCGCTCCTTGATTGTGTGAAGGGACTTGTCCCGGTTAGTGAACCCTCCGCGATTTTTGAAGCTCAACCAACCTCGGCTCCGTATATGGATCGAACCCATCCTGGGGAACAAGCCGTTGCAACCGCGCCTCAGAACACTCGATCCCCGCTCCAATAACCTGCCGGTTCAACTGACGAGTTTTATCGGGCGGGAGAAGGAGATGGCCGAAGTCAAGCAGGCGCTGGATGAACATCGTCTGGTAACGCTGACCGGTTCAGGCGGTGTTGGAAAGACGCGGCTGGCTTTACAAGTTGCTGGAGATTTGCTCGATCAATTCCCTGATGGAGTCTGGTTCATCGAACTCGCACCACTCTCTAACCCGGATTTGATCCCACAAACCATCCTTTCCGCGCTGGATGTGAGTGAACAAAAAGGCCGCCCGCCGCTCGAGGTGTTGCAAGAATATCTCGCTCACAAGAATCTATTGATCGTTCTGGATAATTGTGAGCACTTGATAGAAGCCTCGGCAAAAACTGCGAATGCCATTTTGAATGCCGCGCCAAATGTAAAAATCCTTGCCAGCAGCCGCGAAGCATTGGGTGTACACGGCGAACTCTCATGGTCTGTGCCTTCCTTGTCTCTGCCTGACCCAAAGGAAAGCCATGCACCGGAACAATTGACACAATACGAAGCCGTGCGCTTATTCATGGACCGCGCCGCGCTAGTTGTTTCGCACTTTGCGATGAACAAGGAAAACGCTCCCGCCATCGCGCAAATATGTTTTCGCTTGGATGGCATCCCGCTCGCGATTGAACTTGCTGCGGCGCGCACCAAAATGATGTCGGCAGAGCAGATTACGGCCCACCTCGATGACCGCTTTCGCTTACTAACGGGCGGCGCGCGCACTGCCCTGCCGCGTCAACAGACTTTACGTTCCATGATTGACTGGTCCTATAGTCTGCTATCCGAATCAGAGAAACTGCTCTTGCGCCGCCTGGCTGTATTCGCGGGCGGTTGGACGCTGGAAGCGGCAGAAGCCGTTTGCGCCAGTGCACAAGCTAAATCACAGATCAAGCCCGCTGAAATATTGGACATCCTGGCTATACTCGTCAATAAGTCGCTTGTGATGGTAGAACGTGAGCCGAACCAGGAGGCGCGCTATCACCTGCTCGAAACTGTCCGGCTATATGTGCGGGAAAAGTTTTTCGAGTTCGAGCGAAGCTGAAACAATCCGACATCAGCATCTGGCTTATTTCCTGAGGTTGGCTGAGCGCGCCGAGCCGGAGGTACAAGGCGCCGAACAGCAGGCCTGGTGCGACCGGTTAGAGGTTGAGCACAACAACTTCCGCGCCGCGCTGGGGCATTCATTGGAAGGCGGGGAGAGAGAAGCAGAGGCAGGATTACAATTGGCAAGCAGCCTATGGTGGTTTTGGTTCATGCGCGGCTATGACCATGAAGGGGGCGAATGGCTGGATAAGACATTGAATGCAAGCCAGGCTTCTGCTGACCTTGTAACCCGGGCAAAAGCTTTGAGCAGACTTGGATGGGTAAAATTTTTGGTAGTGGATGAAAAGTAAGTGATGATAAGATAGGCAGTATGATCCAAAAAGCCTACCACTGTCGAGTGTGCGGAAGCACCAATATTGTCAAAAACGGCACCAACCGTCTCAAGCAACAGCAATATCACTGTAAAGAGTGCGGAGCGCGGCGTGTTCTGGAGTCAAAGCGAGAGGCAAAAAAACGCAAAAACCGATCATCCTCAGCCTCTACCAAGAGCGTGTAAGTTTGCGAGGTTTGGAGCGGATTTTTGATGTTGCTCGCCAAAGCGTTTCCAGATGGATTGTCGAACATGTAAAAGATCTGCCGGAACTCAAAGACACTTTGTTGCCAGCCGAACCGGACGATGTCTTGGAATATGATGAAGCCTGGAGTTTTGTTCTCAAAAAGAGCAATAAACGTTGGCTGTGGACGGTCATGTGTCGTCGCACCCGACAAATCATCGCCTTTGTCATTGGCGACCGCAGTGAAACAACCTGTCGCCGTTTGTGGAACGAAGTTCCACTGGCCTACCGCAGTTGTATTTCCTACAGTGATTTCTGGGAAGCCTACCAAAAAGTTCTTCCGCAGAGCACGCATCAAGCGGTTGGGAAAGAGAGCGGACAGGTTTCACACATGGAGCGTTGGTATTGTACTTTGCGCCAACATCAGGCGCGCTATGTCCGTAAAACCCTTTCGTTTTCGAAGCGCGACGCCTTTCATCACATGGTCACTACATGGTTTATCATTGATCACAATCTCGCCAGAAAACAACTTGCATCACTTACTTTGTAACCACTACCAAATTTTTTTATCAAACACGCGCTGAAGAAGGTTTGGCACTGGGCCGGACGCTCGGCTCAGGGGGCAGGGAAAGTGTGGCACTTGCGCTCATGGGAATGGGAGCATGGGCCTCTTATCAGGCTGATTATGCCCAGGCGAAGTCATTGGTAGAGGAAAGCCTAAAGCTTTTCCGCGAGCTTGATCATCGCTGGGGAATTTGTGAAAGCCTAACCTGGTTGGGAATGGTTCTCGTAGCGCAAGGGGATCACCAGCAGGCAGCAGTGCTTCTAGCTGAGAGCCTGAGGCTGGCCCGACAAGCGCGTGATAGTAATGAAATTGGCTTTGCACTTTGGCAACTTGGCGATGTGGCCATGGCCCGGGAAGACTACGAGCAAGCAATAACGCTTATGGAGGAGAGCCTGGCACTATACAAGAAAATAAAGGATTATAGCGGAATTAATTTTTTGCTTGGTGCTCTGGGTAACGCGGCATTGCACAAAGGGGACATCCAGCAGGCAACATCCTATTACAGGGAATCTTTGGCTCTGCATTGGGAAAGAGGCGATGAACGCCGCATCGCGGAGGGCCTGGAACAACTGGCCGATGCCTCCGCCGTGCTTAAACAGCCGGAGCAAGCCGCCAGGTTGTTAGGGGCTGCGGAGGCGCTCCGGGAATCAAGCGGCGCTACCTTGTTTCCTTACCAACTTGCGGAGTACGAGGATTGCCTCAAGGGTCTCCGTCCGCAGCTTGATGAGGTTGCATTGGCAGCCCGATGGGCGGAAGGCGCGGCGATGACTTTGGAAGAGGCGATCAAGTACGCGCTGGAAACTTAGGAATAAAAAATCTCCGAGTTGATTATGAACTCGGAGATTTTCATTCACCTTATATCATTGTCGGCTCTTCGTAAACTCCAAACACTTCTTTCATTACCTGGATAATCTCACCGAGCGTCGCATATGCGTGGACACATTCCATTAAATCCGGCATCGTGTTCTCCGTGCCTTGCAACGCGATGCGCAACTTATCCATAGCCTGACCCACGCGTCCGTTATCGCGCGTCTTGCGCAGTTCGGCTAAACGGTCAATCTGCCGCTTATATCCGTTCGGGTCCATTTCGAAAATCGGGACAGTCAGCGGCTTATGTTCGTTGTAGGCATTCACGCCGACGATTTTTCGCGTGCCATTATCAATCTCACGTTGATAACGATAGGCCGCGTCCGCGATCTCGCTTTGGAAGAATCCTTTTTCAAGCGCGGGATGACTCCGCCCAACTCGTCAATGCGGTGGAAATAATCATAGGCTTGCTTTTCTATTCTATCGGTCTGAGCCTCGACGAAGAAACTGCCTCCGAGTGGATCAATCGTATTCGCCACGCCCGATTCTTCCGCAATGATCTGCTGCGTGCGCAAGGCAATCGTCACCGCATGTTCGGATGGCAACGCCAGCGCTTCGTCGAGTGAATTGGTATGAAGAGACTGTGTTCCACCGAGTACTGCGGCCAATGCTTGAATCGCGACGCGCACCACATTATTTTCGGGTTGTTGTGCGGTGAGCGAGACGCCCGCGGTCTGCGTGTGGAAACGTAACAACCAAGAACGCGGATTCTTGGCTTTGAAGGTCTCTTTCATCTCACGTGCCCAAATGCGACGTGCGGCGCGGTACTTGGCAATCTCTTCAAAGAAATCATTATGCGCGTTGAAGAAAAACGATAGGCGCGGTGCAAACTCATCCACATCCATGCCGCGCTCGATTCCCCAGCGGACATATTCCATGCCGTCTGCCAGAGTGAACGCCAATTCCTGTGCAGCGGTTGAACCGGCTTCACGGATGTGATAGCCGCTGATCGAGATCGTATTCCACTGCGGGACTTTCTGCGCCCCGAATTCCATCGTGTCCACAACTAATCGCATCGAAGGCGAAGGCGGAAAGATATATTCTTTTTGAGCGATGAACTCTTTAAGAATGTCGTTTTGAAGCGTGCCGCGTAACTGATCGGATCGCACGCCCTGCTTTTCCGCTGCGGCAATATACATCGCCCAAATGATGGCGGCGGGTGAATTGATCGTCATACTCGTTGAAACTTTGTCGAGCGGAATTCCGTCGAGCAGAATTCCCATATCTTTCAACGATGAGACCGCCACACCGCATTTGCCAAACTCACCGAGCGCTTCGGGTTGGTCGGTGTCGTAGCCCATGAGCGTCGCGAGGTCGAACGCGATCGAAAGTCCAGTTTGACCCTGATCGAGCAGATATTTGAATCGCTTGTTGGTTTCCTCAGCCGTTCCAAATCCGGCGAACATACGCATCGTCCACAATTTGCCGCGATGAAGCGTTGGATGAATGCCGCGCGTATACGGATATTCGCCGGGCAAGCCGAGATCATTTTGATAATCTGAATTTTGGATATCGAGCGGAGTATAGAGTTGGTTGATGGGTTCGGACGATGTGGTGATGAACTGATCCTGTCGCTCTGGCATGGATGCCAGAGTCTTTTTCAGGGAAGTCTCTTCCCATTTTCCAAGAGATTCTTTTAACTCGTTCAGTTTCTTTTTATCGTACATAGCTCTCTCCTCGTTTGGCGAAGATGTTCGGATTATACTTTCATTCGCCGTGAAATCGAATCTGGTATACTAAAATTACTGCAAAGGTAATCTATGCCTAGTACTGAAATTGACGTTGACCCTTGCGATCACATTACCAGCGATGCCATCGGCAAACCCGGACAGCGCGTTTTTTACATTCAAGCCTTTCGAGCTGAAAAAACATATACGGTCATCATTGAAAAAACTCAACTGCTTTCATTGGCCGTCGGCGTAGAAAAATTTTTAGCGGAAGTGGCGCGGCAGAATCCCGACCTCCAGGAAGCTGCGGCAGATTATGTCGAAGAACAGATGCGCATCAATCCGCCTGTTGACCCGATGTTCCGCGTCGGCGAGATCGGACTCGGCTATGATCAACCCCGCGACCGTGTCGTGCTGTTGGTGCGCGAACTGCTGACGGAGGATCAAGATCCCGAATTGGGCGCGGTCATCCGCTTTTGGTGCACGCGCGAACAAGTCCATAAAATGGCACGCTGGGGTGCGGAGATTGCTGCGCGCGGACGACCGCTTTGCCCGCAATGCGGACAGCCGATGGAACCCGAAGGCCACTTCTGCCCAAAGAAGAATGGACACTTGCATTAACAAAGATGAACGGGGATTCTTTTCGAACCGCGAAGACCGCTAAGGTCGCTAAGAAAAAAATTAAAATCTTTGCGCTCTCACCTGCACGCTTGCCCCACGAACTGCGTGGGGTGCGCGCAGGTGCAAATGTCGCGCACTTGGCGGTTAATGTTTTTTAATATCTTCGTTTACCTCTGTTTATCCCCGGTAAACTATGAATGAATTGCTCAGCCTAGCTTTTCAACAAGGCAAAATTAAACTCAAGGGCCAGTTCATGCTTGGCTCCAATTACACGTTCCTGGTTGACGTCCATTATGAAAATAAAACATATCCAGCGGTCTACAAACCCTCGCGCGGTGAACAGCCGCTTTGGGATTTTCCCGAGAACACGCTTGCCTTGCGCGAGGTTGCGGCGTATATCGTCAGTGAGGCGCTGGGCTTTCACTTTGTCCCGTTCACCACACTCTGCGCGGACGGTCCGCACGGCTCCGGTTCGCTCCAGCAATATATCGAATACGATCCCGAATATTATTACTTCAATTTCAGCGACGAGGACAAAGCAAAATTAAAGCCGGTCGTTTTGTTCGACCTGCTCGTCAACAACGCCGACCGCAAAGGCAGTCACGTTTTCTTCGACACCAACTCACATAAGCTTTGGGCAATTGATCACGGGATTTGTTTCCACGAATACGATAAACTGCGGACGGTCATTTGGGATTTTGCGGGTGAGCGGATGCCCGACGATTTATTATCGTGCATTTCGCATCTCTCCTCCGAACCGAAGCCTGCTGGCTGACCTTCAGCCTTATCTCAGCCCGCGCGAGATTACCGCGCTCAAATCGCGTGCCAAAGCATTGACCGCATCGAAAGTTTTTCCGCGTCCGCCACAAGGACGAAGATCGTTTCCATATCCGCCAGTTTGATACTATGTCATTGCGAGCGATGGTCGAGTAAGCGGCGCTTTTCCGCCATATCGAGACCGAGCGAAGCAATCTCCTGTTATGATGCAACTGAATGTTTGAATTCCAAATTGAGATTGCCACGACTGCCTTCGGCGCTCGCAATGATATTATGAAATAGGAGAATTTATATGAATTACAAACTCGCCTTCATCGGTTTCGGCAACGTTGCGCAAGCATTGGTCCATTTACTGGAACGAAAGCGCGCAACCTTAAAGAATCAATACGACATCACATTTTCAGTCACAGGCATCGCAACCGGCAAACACGGATTCGCTGTCAATCCAAATGGACTCGATATCGAGAAAGCATTATCGCTTGTCAAATCGGGTCAATCGGTTGCAAGTCTTTCGTCAATGCCCGTGAACAATTCGTTAGTCGGTTATCAAACAATCCAAAGCCGATGTGATGTTTGAGAATTCTCCGGTGAATGTCGCGACAGGTCAGCCAGCAATTGATCATGTTCGCGCCACATTGAATGCGAATATGCACGCCATCACTGCCAACAAAGGAACGGTGGTGCATGGCTATCGCGAGTTGACCGCGCTGGCGAAATCCAAGAACAAAAAATTCTATTTTGAGTCGACCGTGTTGGGCGGCACGCCGGTTTTCTCCGATGTTCCGTGAAGCGATGCCCGCCGCCGAATTGACTTCCTTCAAAGGCATCATCAATGCGACCACCAATATCATTTTGACGCGCATGGAAAATGGCGAGACGTTCGATGAAGCCGTGAAGCTATTGTCAGAGCATTGGCGTGGCGGAGACTGATCCGTCCAACGATGTGGACGGCTGGGACGCGGCGATCAAGGTTGCGGCGCTGATCACGGTATTGATGGATGCTCCGTTCACGCCGCAGGAAGTGAATCGAACCGGTATCCGCGGCATCTCGTCGGAAACGATTCGAAGCGCAAAAGAAAAAGGTCAGCGCTGGAAACTGGTCGCATCCGCAGAACGAAACGGAGATCAAATCATCGCGCGCGTCGCGCCGGAATTGGTGGATGCATCTTCGCGTTTGTATGGAATGGAAAGCGCCAGCGCCGGGCTTGAATTCCGCACCGATGTGCTGGGCGACCTGGCGATCATCCAGACCGAACGCGCAGGCATGGGCGCCGGACCCGAGGAAACTGCTTATGGTCTTTTCGCTGATTTCATCAACTCGGTGAATGGATAAACAGAAGGAACCAATGGATTTCCATTGGCTCCTTCTGCAATCTAACGGCTTGGCTTTGTAGCAATAACCACCATCCTTTGTGAGTTAACCGATAATGGCTGGCCGTCTTCTCCTAAAAGCTTGTGATTAATAAGCCCAGCTCGTTTTAGAAGAGTACATATTTCCGTAGCGTTATACAGCCGAATGGAGAAGGGCTTATCTTTCCGGATGCCGTTATGAATCACGATACGCCGGTTATGAAAGCGACCAGTCAACAAGTCGAAAGAAAAGCGGTTTATCAACAAATCATCGCCTTTCTCAATCACATCGGCGGGGGGAAGATTCTTGAGAAAGATAATCTCGGTTTGGAATATCGAACATCAGGCATCCTCCCGACTTCAACGCATGTGCCATGTTATTCACCACTTGCTCATTTTCGCTGTCTTCGAAGTAACCAAAACTGGTGAAGAGCAAAAGAACCCTGTCGAATGCTTCATGATAGCTGATGTGGCGCATGTCGCCTTGTTGGTAATCTACTTGCACACCCATTTCAGTGGCCTTCTCTTGGGCGAGTGTGAGAAAGCCAGGCATATAATCTATGCCAGTGACAGAGTGACCAAGCGCAGCCAGGCGGTTAGTGTGTCGCCCAAATCCGCAGGCCAGATCAAGGATTTTCATGGGGGAGCTGAGTTCGAGCAATTTCACCAACGACGCGACTTCCTTATCTGAACGTTCGTCAGTCAAGTCATCTTGGTAGGCGAATAGATAATCATCTACCTCGAAAACAATTTCCAGGCTAAAAAGAGCGTTTGCTAACCTTTTTTCGCTCATGTAAGTTCCTCCTGTTCCTCCATAATGCTTTATGAATATCGATTCGGCGCCACCCAACTATGTCTTAAGCAGATTGTAAGCTGTATAAAACGCCGTTTGGGAGGTTATACAGCATATTCAATTCTGACGTCATCATCATCTCCGGTATCCACGCTGTAACCTACTAAATCTATATAAATATTTACCCTTGGATTCTCAAACAAATCATATACTGTGTTTTCATCCAGTCCGAGATAAAGCCTATCATTCTGGTTTTCAATTTTATATCCTTATGTCTGAAGTAGTAATAGATCTTCAATATCTCAAAGCGACTATCCCAAGACAAAATATCCTTGGTGTTTTTCAATCCCCACTTTAGATAGGATTTCTCGTCCAAACCCGCATTACGGATGACGACTCTTTTGCTTATCCTAATTGCATAAACACTTCTGGCTTTTGCTCTGCAATTCTCAAAAGGGCAACAGCGGGACCGCTTGGCTTGCGCCTGCCCTGTTCCCAATCTTGAATAGTACGCAAACTTACGCCCATCATGCCTGCAAAAGCCGATTGCGATAACTTTTAATTTAGCCCGAATGATTTTTGGGGGAGCAGGCTCTTTCAAAGTATGAACACGCAAAACCTTTGCGCCAGCCTTGTAAGCCTTCACCTCACGAATACCATCGAGAATTTCCTGACCAATATTACGCTTAGACATTTTCAATTTCCTTTGCGATTTGACGCAGGACATGAACGGGAATATTTTCCGTTTCGCTTTTGCTGTAAATGGTCAAAAGCCATATTTCACCATCCTGCTTTTTGAAGTAATAAATCACTCGAACGCCGCCGCTTTTGCCTCTTCCAGATATTGCCCAGCGGATTTTTCTCACACCGCCAGAGCCGCGAACTATTCTGCCTGATTCCGGGTACTGCAATAAAAAACCTTGCAAACCGATGTATTCATCGTCAGAAAGGTAATCATGAAGATGCTTTGTAAACGCAGCGGCTTCAATGAATTCCACCAAGCCATTATACGGCTGCGCCGTACTCTTTGCAAGACCCAATTCTTATTTTTTCAAAGAGTTCACATTGTGCAAGATCTGCGCGCCAAATAAGAATTACAATTGATGAAAACCATAGAACTTAAAAGAGACGTTCATGTCCGATACCGATGTCTTCATCATTTCCATTGTTCAACGTGCGAATCCTTCCGAAGCCATAAAAGAAGCCATCGCTAACGCAGGAATCAGTTCCGTTCGCGTGCAGGATGTCATCTTTGGCTTGGATGAATCCATGTTGATCCACGCAGACAAAATCTTAAGCGCTTCAAACCTGACCTGTTCAGCGGCTACCGTTTCATCGAGTCTGCGCGCAACTTTTTTCGCGGCGCAATCCATCTTGAGCTTCGATGTGGATGTCCTGATTGTCCTTGGCATCGAAACCCTCGTTTCAACCGCAATACTTTTAACTTCACCGGACGCAGTCGGCAGATGGAATCTGATGCCGCGTGCGCGTCTCGTGGCGCGTTCATTGGCCGGAGTTGATTTGGCTCTGCACGCGGCAGAACTTGAATTTAAAGATGTAACAATCATCAAAGATGGAAAGCATGGAGCTTCGCTTATCAAAGAATTGTTGGATGAGCTGGAACAAAAGTCTGCACGCTGGGGAATGGTTACTGTGAATGAACTGGCTTTGCTGATTGAGAGAATCTAATACGTTGCAATGAGCCATATTGTTTATCTTGCACTTGGAACGAATCTCGGCGACCGGCTTGCCAATCTGCATGCGGCGATCGAGGCCATGTCGCCCGAAATCAAAGTCATCGTCGAATCAAAAGTCTATGAGACGCCGCCGTGGGGCATTGAGAATCAGCCAGAGTTCCTCAATATGGCAGCTAAGTGCGAAACCGCCTTCGAGCCGGAGCCACTCTTGAAGCGCCTCAAACAACTTGAAGTCCAGCTTGGACGCGAGCAGTCCTTCCGCTGGGGACCGCGTCTCATTGACATTGACATCCTCTTCTACGATGATCTCCTTCTTGAATCCGAATCATTGACCATTCCTCATCCGCGTCTGCATGAACGCGCCTTTGTGCTTATGCCGCTTGCAGATATTGCTCCTGATTTCGTTCATCCTGTTTTGAAAGAGACGATCAAAGAATTATTGACAAGTGTGGATATGGATAATATCCATCCTTACAAATAATATTTTGAAGCGGTTATAATCGCGATAAAGACGGAGGCCTAATGACTGATCTCAAACCTCTCAATTGGAATGCCAAAGCCGGGGTGGGTCTAAACGTAGTTCGACGTGCCGACGGTGGGATGACACTCACATTCAGCGATTTATCCGAGGCCACCATCCGAGAATGGCATGACTTCGCGCTGGAACATTTGCTCGGCTCGGACCGCCTGACGCGCAATCTCTACGATTTGCGCGCAGTCAAAGACATGTCGGAAAAAGCGATACGCGCGGCAGTTGAAGTGAACAGTGATCCGTCCGCGCGCAATATTCGTCTGGCAGTGGTGGTGGCGGATGAAAAGGTTGCGACCGCGATTCGGACCATTGCATCCCTTGCCTTGCCGGAAACCGCAGCGGCGCTGAAAATCTTCACCGACATCAATGAAGCCGAGTCATGGCTTGTTCGTCCGCTTGATCAGATTGCATGAAGCCATTGCAAATTAGCAATCACACATTTGATTGGGGCAGCCGCACGTATGTGATGGGCATCCTCAATGTTACGCCGGATAGCTTTTCGGGCGATGGACTCTTGTCTTCCTCACCTCCATCCCCTCTCCCAATGGGAGAGGGACACAAGGGTGAGGGAGTGAGTGTGGCTCTTGAGCTTGCAAAACGATTCGTCAAGGCGGGGGCAGTAATATTGGATGTCGGAGGCGAATCAACGCGTCCGGGTTCACAGCCGATTGAGGTGGAGGAAGAGAGGCGGCGCGTGATTCCCGTTATCAAAGCCATTGCAAAAGAATTCCCCGACACCTTGATCTCAATTGACACCTATAAGGCAATCATCGCAAAAGAAGCTTTGAATGAAGGCGCTCATATCGTCAACGATGTGTGGGCATTGCGCGCTGATCCAGAATTGAAACATGCTGCCGCCAAATCCAAATGCCCAGTGATTCTGATGCACAATCGTAGCAACCCCGCCAGCGTGGAAGTGCGCACACAATTGGGAAATGCATACATCGGCGCGGAATATAAAAATGTAATTGAAGATGTGAAACGCGAATTGATGGACAGCGTAACGCTGGCGCGCGAAGCGGGTATTTCCGATGACCGCATCATTCTTGACCCGGGAATTGGATTCGGCAAGAAAGTGGAACACAACCTCGAGCTGATCAATCATCTCGATGAAATCCGCGCCTTGGGATTTCCGACATTACTCGGACCCTCTCGCAAGTCGTTCATCGGTTACACTCTTGATCTGCCTCCCAACCAGCGATTGGAAGGCACTGCCGCGGCAGTTGCCATTGGAATCGCGCGCGGTGCGGACATCGTCCGCGTGCACGATGTGGAATATATGGCGCGCGTCGCGAAGATGACCGATGCGCTTGTCAGAAATAAAAAATAATGACCATCAATTCGTTCGATAACAGTTTCGCCGAGGATTACGGCAAAGAACTGCTTCGCAGTGGCATCATCGAGGCAAAAGTGGGGAATAGAGATTCTGCCCGCCGATATTTCGACCGCGCCACCTACATGAGCAGTGATCACGATGTGATGGCGGAAGCCTGGTTTTGGATGAGCCAGGTCACGGATGATCCGGTGGAAAAGCGCAAGGCTTTGGAAAATTGTTTATCCAACGATCTGCAACATGCCCGCGCCCGCCGCGCGCTGGCAATCCTCGATGGCAAGATCAAACCCGATGAGATCATCGATCCCGATGCGTTGCCTGCCGCGCCGGCACATTTGTTGCAAACCGACGCGCAGAGATTCATGTGTCCCAAATGCGGCGGGCGCATGACGTTTGCGCCCGATGGTCAATCACTGGTATGCGAATATTGTGCGCGAAATCAATCGCTTCATACACAAGCCTCGGCAAAGCAAGAAGATTTTATCGTTGCCATGGCAACCGCGCGCGGACATGATAAACCGCTGGCAGAACAAGTCTTTCAATGTCAGGGATGCGGCGCACAATTCATCCTGCCGCCCGATCAACTCTCCGCCGTCTGTGTTTATTGCGGTTCGCCACATGTCATCAATCTGGAAAAATCAAAAGACCTGATTGCGCCGGATGGAATCATTCCATTTGCCTTTGATCAGAAACATGCCGTTCAATTACTTATCCAATGGGTGGAAGGAAACAAGATCAAACCGGAGAAGCAAGTGGAGCAACCGCGCGGGCTTTACCTCCCGCTGTGGACATTCGATCTCGGCGGCGCGATTGATTATGCAGGCGAGATGATCGATCAAGATGATATTGGCTTTGGGCGCAGACAACCCAGAATGGTACAAGTCAACGACAGTTATCCGTTGTTGATCCATGACTTTCCGATTCCAGCGAGCCGGAAATGTTCGGCTCCGTTCGTGAGGCTCATCCCAGCCTTTGATTTAAAAACTGTTCAACCTTATGATCCGCGTTATCTATCCGACTGGCCTGCTGAATTGTATGATATTCCAATGGCAGATGCATCGTTAGATGCACGCAGTCAGGCATTGGGCTCGATCAAACGCGATCTGCCAAGCAAAGTAGGTCTCGCAAAATTGATCTCCACTTCGTCAGCAAACATGACCATCAATTCATTCCGACTCAATTTGCTTCCAGTCTGGATGACTGAAATTTGGCTCGGGAATAGAAGCCATCTCGTTCTAATCAGCGGACAAAACGATACAGTGCAAAGCGACATCGCGATCAAGGCCGATAAACCCGCTTTGATGGATTGGCTGGGTGATTTATTGAAAGATTGATTCGTTCATCCGTCTTCTCGCTTTCGTGGTTTAATTCCCTTATGCGGCAAACTCAATCCATCGTCCAACGCCGACGCGCCCGACGCGCTGATGAACGCCGCGCCCGCGCCACGCGTCGCCGGATGGGTGGCGTGGGAATTGGCATGATCATTTCGTTCCTATTGGTATTACTGATTTTATTGACCGCGCTGGCATATGCGAATCTAACCAACAATCTTCCAAACGTTGAACTTCTTCCAGCTTTGCTCAATCCTCCGGACGGACTTTTGCTTCAACCCACGCGCGTCTATGATCGTACCGGTGAACATCTCCTGCTGACATTTGCGCCGAACGATTCTCCGCGCCGCTATCTTCCGCTCAACCCGCAAAACCCGCAACATCTGCCTGACTTTCTTGCGCAAGCCACCGTGGCAATCGCCCAACCCGATTTTTGGACGAGCCCCGGTTACACACTCGGTGGTTGGCAAAATCCAAATCTTCATCAGACCATCGCGCAAAAGCTTGTCTCCGATTTATTGCTCTATAACGAACCGCCGACAATTCAGCGCGCTATCCGCGAACGAATCCTCGCCGCGCAGATCACAGCCAAATACGGACGCAGTCAAATCCTTGAGTGGTACCTCAATTCAGCCGATTATGGTCATTACGCCTTTGGCGTGGAGGCGGCCGCACAACTTTATTTTGGAACATCTGCTTTCGCACTCACTCCCGCAGAAGCTATGGTATTAGCCGCAGTGAGTCAAGCACCAAGTTTGAATCCATTCGACGCGCGCGACCTCGCAATGCAACGCGGGGAAGAAATCGTCAAAGCGATGCACGCTTTTCATTTGATTTCAGACCAGGATGCAACAAACGTTCTCGGTCAATTCTCAATTCCCGATTTACCGATTCCAGAATCTAACAATGCTGTTGCTCCGGCTTTCATCAATCTCGCGGTCAATGAACTCGACCAGCAATTTACCCGCGAACGAATTGAGCGCGGCGGCTTGAACATCATCACAACACTTGATTACGATTTACAAAGCCAGGCCTCCTGCATTACATTGGTCTATGCCAATCGTTTGGCAAACACGCCCGATCCAAACACGCCATGCAATGCGGCACAATTGCTTCCATCCCTGCCGCCAGGAGCAAATCTTTCCGAGCCATCCGCCAGCGCGATCATTACCAATCCGGAGTCAGGGCAAATCCTCGCGGCAGTCGGCGAAACGCTTCGAGGCGAAGAGACGGCCTTTTTGACAGCGCACGATCCCGGTCCCTGATGGAACCGTTTATTTATTTAACCGCGTTCACGCGCGGCATGAGTCCGGCTTCTCTTGTCTGGGATATTCCGTCCACAAGCAACTCGCAAAATCCCGATGGACAATTTCATGGTCCCATGCGCGCACGCATCGCGCTTGTCAACGATTATCTCGTTCCCGCAATAGCCATCGCAAATCAGATGGGAAGCGATGCCATCCACCGAACCAAATCTTCTTTTGAACTCAACGGCAATACCTTTTCCCTGTTGGACATGGCTTCGGCATATGGCATCTTTGCCGCGCAAGGCGTGCGTTATGGTCAACCCGGACTGATAACGGTATTGCGCGTCGAAGGGCAGGATCATTCCGTTTGGCTGGATCAAAGCAACCCCCAAGCCCAACCGGTGACCACGCCGCAGTTGGCTTATCTTATCAACAACGTGTTGAGCGATGAAAGTGCGCGCTGGCCCAGCCTCGGACATCCGAATTCATCGGAGATCGGACAGACTGCGGCAATGAAATATGGTCAAACCAATGATGGTCACGACCTTTGGGCGATTGGTTACACTCCTACGCGATTGGTCGCAGTGTGGACAGCGACTCATGCATCGGATGCGCCGCGCCTTTCGCCTCAGCTTTCCATCGGCCTCTGGAGCGCGTTGATGCAAACCGCTTCTCAATCGCTTCCGTCACAGGGTTGGTCAATCCCTGCGGGAATAACAACGATGGAAGTATGCGATCCATCCGGCTTACTGCCTACCAAAGATTGCCCATCCATCGTCAGCGAAGTTTTCTTGAATGGCAACGAGCCGGTTCAATTGGATAACCTATATCAAAGCTTTGCCATCAATCGCGAGACAGGATATCTTGCAACGGTATTCACGCCGCCGCAGTTAGTGGATAACAAAGTCTTTATGATGATTCCGCCTGAGGCGCAAGCTTGGGCAAAATCCGCCAATGTAGCGATTGCGCCTACAGCGTATGATGCCATTCAACCATCACAAATCAATCCGGATGTGAATATCACCACGCCTGACCTTTTTGCAGAGGTCAACGGACAGGTGCAAATCAAAGGCACAGCCGCCGGCACAGACTTCGACCGTTACCGCGTCTTGGTCGGTCAGGGAATTGACCCGCAAGATTGGATCCAAATCGGAAGTGACTCAACCACACCGGTCAATAATGACATCCTCGCGACGTGGGACACAACCGGTTTGAGTGGATTGTATGCTGTGCAGTTACAAGTCGTTCGCACCGACCAGCGTGTGGATACCGCGACTATCCAAGTAACAATAAAATAATCCATGCCTTCGCTTGCAGACAAACTCAAGTCTCTCGGCGTCAAGGTCGGCACACGCGAAATCCCTGTGCCAAAAACGGATGAGCGCTTTCCCATTGAGTCGGTTGTATCCGGCGCGTTCACATCAACAACGTTTGGCCAAACATTTATTCATGAAGAACATTTCAGCGCAAATTATCAACATGGAGTTGCGACGATCAAACTTCAAGCGCCACTAAATATAATGTCCTCTTGGGCGGCGGATGCGCGCTTGCGAGATTTGCCTATTGAATTATTTGCCTTCCTCGATACCGAAACATCCGGCCTTTCGGGCGGTACTGGCACGTATGCCTTTCTCATTGGCGTAGGTCGCTTTGTAAACCGGGAATTCGTATTACGGCAATTCTTTATGCGTGATCCAGCAGAAGAACCAGCGCTGCTAGACAGGCTTGGAGAATTTCTTGCGTCCGCACAAGTGCTGGTCACGTTCAACGGCAAAGCCTTCGACGCACCTTTGCTCGTAACTCGTTATACACTACATGGTATTCCCGTTCCATTCAAAGATTTCGCTCATCTGGATTTACTTCCATTGGCAAGAAGGTTATGGCGCGACCGATTAGAATCGCGCGCTTTGAAATATCTGGAGGAAAATATTCTCCTCGCGCCGCGCACTTTGGAAGAAGTGCCGGGTTATGAAATTCCGTATCTCTATTTTGACTATCTGCGCGATGGCGATGCGCGTCCATTGAAAGGCGTGTTCTATCACAACGCCATGGATGTTGTCGCGATGGCTGCACTGCTCAGTCACACCGCGAAGATGCTAGAAGATCCCTTTCATGAAGGGATCGAACACGGTCTGGATGTGATTGCTCTTGCAAAACTTTACGAGGACCTCGATCAATGGGATACAGCTGCGCGCCTCTTTGAACGCGGACTAGAGAAAGGAGTCAGCGAGGAAAATTTTGCAGAGACAGTGCGCCGCCTCTCAGTCCTGCAAAAGAGGCGGGGCGATTTCAATGAAGCGATTCGTTTATGGGAAGAAGCTGCAGGCAAAGGTCACATCTATGCTTTTGTTGAGTTAGCCAAGTATTATGAACATAAACAACGCGATGTAAAGTCTGCATTGAAATGGACGAAGTCCGCGCAAAAGCAGGTTGAGAAATCTGCTTTGCCTGTTTATATCCGAAAACATTGGATGGAGGAATTGGCCCATCGCCGCCAACGCTTGGAAGCCAAGTTTGGAAAATAGAAATGCAAGCAGTATAATGGAATCGAGCCAAAGGAGGAACCATGGAAATTACTGTCTCAAAACAACAGGGGCATGTGCCAGTAACGGTCATCCGGCCGCACGGCGACGTGGACGCGTCCAACTATACCGAACTCTTGAACAAGGCGCGCGAACTTTTCGACAGCGGCGCCAAAGATTTCCTTGTGGATCTAAGCGATGTGCCTTTTATGAGCAGTGCCGGGCTCGTGGCTTTACATAGTATCGCCATGTTCCTGCGCGGCGAACAACCCCTCGACCCACAATCGGGCTGGGGCGCGCTCAAATCCATAGATCGCTCGCGCGGGAGCGGCATCCAAACTCACATCAAATTACTCAACCCGCAGGAGATGGTCAACGAAACATTAGATAAGGCTGGCTTTACTCAATTCTTCGTGGTTTTCACTGATCTAAAAAAAGCGGTAGCATCGTTTTAGTCTGCGGCGAATCATGCGAACACGGATTGCGATGAAAGGCATCCGTGTTCATTTTTTATAAGGATGTGCAATGTATATTTCTCACTTTCATCGCGAAGAGGATTTGAATAAAATCGCGGACTTCGTTCGTGGGCATGACTTTGCCACGATAGTGCTCGCCGAGAACAACATTCCCATCGCATCGCACCTGCTCGTGGACTTTCAAACGGAACCCGATGGCACTTGGCTCTTCAACGGTCACATGGCGCGCGCCAATCCGCTTTGGCGGCAATTTGATTCTGAAAGAGAAGTGTTATTGATGTTTGGCGGGCCGAACACGTACATCTCACCAACATGGTACAACCATCTCAACGTTCCAACATGGAACTATATCGCGGTTCATCTTTACGGTTTCCCACGCGTGATTGATGGCGGGGACGAACTTCGCAATATTCTTTCACGTCTCATCCAACGTTATGAAACAAACAGCGATTATCGCATGGAGTCTCTGCCATCTGATTTTGCCGAGAAACAGATGCAAGGAATAATGGGTTTTCAAATCAGGGTAACCCGCGTGGAAGCGAGTTTCAAACTAAGCCAAAAATCGCGACGATGAAGATTATGCCAATGTCATTCAGCATCTCAAAGAGCGCGGCGATGAGCAATCGGTTGCCATCGCTGAGCAAATGATAAAGAATAGAAAAGTCTGATACAAATTGATTTGTTTGCCCATAACCATTTCTTATTCTTAGAGTTCTATTGTTTGGGATTTAGGTTGCGATTTAGATTATCAACAAGCTGTGACTATTCTGGGCCAAGTGACAGATTCTAAGCAACCTTTCGCTCAAAATCAATTAAGTGTTTTTTCAACAAGGAGAACAAAAATGAAACTTTCCGCTCCCAAAATGATTACCTGGTGGATCGCGGTCATTCTCGGTTTGCTCGGCATCCTAGGGAAGTTCGTGCCTAGTTTGCCCCTCGTTAGCCACTATCTATGGTTCATGACCGCTGGCTGGTTGCTTTTTACAGTTGCGACCATGGTTGAGAGTCTATAAATCAGCCAACAAAAGCCGACAGGAGAAGCGGCCCCTTCTCCCAATCTATATAAAACTCCTGCGAAATCAATCGCAGGAGTTTTATATTTTCGATCCTTCAAAATTAATGGGCGTGACCGTGCTCTATCTCATCGCCCGTTTCAGGACCAAGCAGGGCGCGCCATTTTCCAAATCGTCCCTGATAGAGAATGATCATGGTTGCCAAAAAGGTGGAGATGGGAACGGCCGCGATCAGTCCCAACGAACCGACCAGCGTCCGCACAATTTCTTCCGCCAGAAATTCAGAGTTGATGAAATAGCTGTAGCTTCCGTTGCCGAGGGTAAAGATCAGCAATAAAGGCAACGCGGCGCCTGTGTAAGCCAACACTAATGTATTAACGGTAGCCGCTACATGGTCCTGGCCAATGCGCATGGCTTTTTGAAGCGTGTGCCGAAATCCAAGCGACGGATTGGCGTCATGAATCTCAACCACCGCTGCTGATTGCGACGTGACCAAATCGTCCAATACGCCTAATGAGCCAATGATCATTCCGCCAAGCAGAAGGCCGCGTGGATCAATCGGCACCGACGAAAACTGCATGAGATAGGTTGTATTCTCATCTCCATAGCCTGTGAGGCGCGTCAAATATACAAAGAATACTGAGAGCGCGCCGGTTATCAACAAAGAGACCATAATGCTCACAACTGATGCATGTGTTTTAAGATTCCAGCCATAGGTCAGATATAGCGTTGCCGCTAATAGAATTACGGACCCGATCAAACTGACTTTGACTGGATCTTCTCCCGCAAGAATGTGCGGAATCACATAACCGATAATCATGACCATGCTGACGCCCAACGATACCAAACTGCCCAGCCCTTTCCAACGGCCCATGATCAGCATGGAAACGACGAAGGCAATCAGCAGAATCAATAACGGTTGGGTACGCACATAATCCACATAATACGCCTGAAGCACACCATTGGAAGTCTTATCCACTTCCACATAAACTTCATCGCCCGGCACAAAACGGAAATTATCGTTGCGTATTTGACGCTTTCCATAATCAATTTGGAATGGAATGCCTTGGTAATCGCCTTGCAAAACTTCCACCTGCATCACTTGATAAAGCTGGTTTCTACCATTGAGATTGATCTGTCCCTCGTCAACAATCTGCGTCACTCTGGCCAGCACGGTCTGCGAACCAAGCGTCGCTCCTGCGCTGCCTGAAAATTGCGGCGGCTGAAAGAAATAGGGAATGCCCACGATCAGCAAAATTGCAAACAACAAAATGATGACCGCACCTGCGACAATAAACGAAACTGGAACTCTTTTCATTTTTCCTCTTTTTTATCAGCGTGCGAGTATAACGGTGTAATGAAGAAAGTGAAAGGCAGCTTCTCATATTCAACTAATGCTTGCCCAAGCCGTTTATGGATATAATCCTTTCAATGGAAGTACCAACTTAGCGATATAGTTTATCGCGCATCTTAATCTGGATTATTCTTTTTGGTGTTATTACAATTATTCTTTACAGCAGTCTGCCATCTTCCATATGGTCTTGGCTAGGACAACGGCTTTCTGTTTTTGCTACAGTATTTTTAGGAATTTTTATCGAGGCTTTTCCGTTTCTATTAATGGGAACGCTTTCATCAGGATTGGTCGAAGTCTTTCTTTCAGAAGAGTGGCTAGCGCGTTCGGCCCCGCGTCGCGCGCTGCCCGCCGCGTTAGTTGGAGCGTCGCTCGGTTTGATCTTCCCAATCTGCGAATGTGGCACGGTCCCGCTGGCGCGCCGCCTCTTCCGAAAAGGTCTTCCCCTGCCGGCTGGCATCGCCTTTTTATTAGCCGCACCAGTGCTCAACCCAATCGTCATATGGAGCACAGCGACTGCATTCGGCTGGGGACGAATGTTATTGTGGCGGTTGGGTCTCAGCTTGTTGATGGCAGTATCCGTCGGCTTGGCATTTTCAATTGAAAAAGATTCAGCCAACATTATGCGGATGCCGATATTTAAGAGTGAACCGACTAATATACATGCTCATTCCATAAATGAAACTTTTATACAAAAAATCTGGCAAGCCTTGCTGATCAGCGCAGATGAATTTTTTGAAATGGGACGTTATTTGGTTTTAGGTGCGTCGCTTGCTGCACTTCTGCAAGCTTTCATTTCACAAACCTCTTTGCTAACTGTTGGAAGCGGCCCCATCCTTTCCGTGCTGGTCATGCTGGCTTTGGCTGTTCTGCTTTCCATTTGTTCCACCGTCGACGCGTTTATCGCTCTCGGCTTCATGGGAACCTTTAGTTTCGGCTCCGTGCTTTGCTTTCTGATCTTTGGCCCAATGGTAGATATCAAAAGCATTCTGATGTTCCTGCAGGTCTTCCGCCGCAAAACGGTCTTTTATCTTGTCCTTCTTCCACTCCTGATGAGTTTATTGGCAGGATTGGCATTCAATTACTTTTACGCTTGACAATTATGTCCCTTCGCCTCTATCGTTTTTTGCAAGCCTTCATCCTGCTCGCGCTTGTCGTGTTTATTGGCTTCAAGTTAATCAGCGGCACGTTATCGCTATATATCAATCTGCAATACATGCCCTTGACCGTTTTTGGAATCGTCGTGCTTGCAGTCATGACGTTTGTTGTCCTTCAACACTCGGGCCCGGAGTCAGACGAACATGAGCATCACGATTTAATTCATCAGCACGATATTTCTCTGAGCGCCTTGATAATTTTGATTGTTCCACTGCTGATCGGCGTACTAATCCCGGTGCATCCGCTCGACGCCACAGCGGCTTCCACACGCGGCATGAACGTCTCTGCACCTTTAGTCGGGACTTCGCAAACTCGCGAGTTCCAATCCGCAGCGGACACGCGCAATATTCTGGATTGGATTGTCATTTTTAATTCCACCGATGATCTTTCACCCTATGTCGGCCAGACAGCTAGAGTGACCGGTTTTGTTTACCATGATCCGCGCCTTCCAGCGAATCAATTCATCGTAAGTCGTTTTGTCATCACCTGTTGCACCGCGGACGCTTCGGCGATCGGCATGATCGTTACGTGGAATCAAAGCGCGGATTTAATAGGAAGTTCCTGGGTGGAGGTCAAAGGTCCAGTACAGGCATCGAAGCTGGGCGGCCAACCCATCCCGTTGATCGAAGCGAGTTACGTTCAATCAACGCCACAGCCGGATCAGCCCTATCTTTATCCATGAAGTTGCGTATCTTTCAACCGCTTGATCTCGCTGCTGGAGGTTTGGCTCTCGCACTGATTGTCATCATCAGTGCAGTAATCCTGATAGGTACCTGGGAAGGTGTTGGAGTTACTATCATCACTTCGAATGAAAGCGGAGAGATCGGTCCGCTTTCATCCATCGTGCTTAAATTTTCAGAGCCGGTCAATCAAACCATTGCCCAATCGCTATTTTCGATCCAGCCGGAACCATCTAGCAAGCTGGATTGGGTGGACACAAAAACTCTTCGCTTCACTCCGCTGAAGCCGTTGCAACCCGGCACTGACTATCATATACAAATGAATGCCGGATATCTGGGAAATAAAAACCTGCTTCTGCGCTTTAAACATCTCTGGGTAGTTCATGTGCGGCAGCCGCAAATTGCTTACCTCGCTTCAATAAATAATAACATCCAGCTTTGGACGGTTGATTTAGATGGAAAATCTCCACACCAGCTTGGAAACTTCAACAAGGCAATTTTTGATTTTGATGCCGCACCCAATGGAGAGTATTTGGTTTTTTCGGCTCTCAATGACAAACAGGGCGCAGATTTATGGTATGTGGACCGCAACGGAAATTCACTGCGATTGCTTGTTCTCTGCGGCGCAGATCGCTGTACTTCGCCCGCCATTTCACCGGACAGCCAACAGGTCGCTTATACCCGCGAAGCCGCTCCCATTACGCCGAGCATGCCTACCGGCGCTCCGCGCATATGGGTTGTCAATGTTCAAAGTGAGGAAAACCGTCCTCTTTATTCTGATCCTCAAATCATCGGCTTTGGTCCCGCATGGTCGCCCGATGGAAAATATATAACGTCTTACGATGGCGTTCAGGCGGTTATCCGAGTCGTATCCATCGCCTCAGGCGAGCAGTTTACTTTACCAAGTGCCACAGGAGGTGACATGCCCACCTGGTCACCGGACAGCCAAAATATATTATTCACAGATGAGGCCACCTCGCCCGATGGTTCAAGTTCATGGACGGAAATCAAAATGGCGAACGTCGCCACAGGCGATATCTCAGTTTGGATCGGGAAGAGTGATACGCAGGATTATCAATACGGGGAACTGGCTTGGGCGCCAAATCCCGATGAGATCATCATCGGCTTGCGGCTTCCGCCTGATTTCACTTCGCGAGGATTATTGTTGGTGCAACCAAATAATCTGGGTGGGCCTACGGTTGCGCGGGACCTCAATATATTTATCAAACGCCAAAATGGGATCCGTGGGGAAACGAAGCGTTGATTCAAGAAGAGATGATCACCGGACAACATACTACCAACATCGCGATCTGGGAAACGGGGATGGCACAGCCGCGCGTCGTGGCACAAGGCACATGGCCCCATTGGCTTCCATGATAACCCTTGACTTTTTTATTTTTTCGTTTATAATTGAAAATGATTTTCAATATCATCTATGGCTGTAAAAAACTGGCTTACCCAATTGCAAGACAATGGTTATCGGCTGACGGGCGCGCGGCGCGCGGTCGTTGAGATCATCGCCGCCAGCCACCGCGCCCTGACCCCCGTCGAGGTATATGATGCGGCGCGCGATCAATATCCCGCCCTCGGATTGGTCACCGTTTATCGCACGCTTGAAAAACTGGAAGAACTTAACTTGATCCAGCGCGTTCACCAACCACAGGGATGTCAGGCTTTTATTACGGCGGGCAACGGTCATCAGCATCTATTGCTTTGCAGTAAGTGCGGGCAAACCACTCTGTTCGAGGGAGACGATCTCGATCAATTCATCAAGTCCGTTGCGCGCAAGACGGGCTATCAGATCAACGAACATTGGCTCCAGCTTTTCGGCTTATGTGAGAACTGCAAATAACCAAAGGAGAAACTTATGTGTATGTTTTGTGCAGCAATCCCCGTTGCGGCTACCACCGGAATCACCCTTAATGGTAAACAAATCGAAGCGAAAAAGAAAGCCGAGTCCGCGGGCACGGAAAAACCGGCGACCAAGCCCATCATGCAAATCACGGCTGGTGTTGTGATCATGCTGATGATCGGTTCGGTGACGTATCATACCCTGACGTATCTTCCCTGACGTAAGGCGGACCGCCTAATCGAGGCGGCGAGCCTCATAATAAATTTTCTACTTCCTTATTAGCGGACTTCGCTTAGTCCGGCTAGATATCGTTTTGCCATTCAACATCCATATCTATCTACTATATTTTTAATCGGAGGCTAAAATGAACAAAAACAAACGAAACAATTTCTGGACGCTGGCTGTAGCACTGCTATCCTTGGCGTTAGCGCTCAACGCCTGTTCGGGAGCAAACGCTTCATCTGGAAATAACGCTGGAACGGTTTCCGTTGTAGCGGCGGAAAATTTCTACGGGGATATCGTTCAGCAACTGGGAGCAGGTCATGTTTCGGTGGTTAGCATTCTTTCGGATCCGAATGCCGATCCGCATGAATATGAATCCAGCGTGCAAGATGGTGTGGCAGTCAGCAAGGCTCAACTGGTGATCGAGAATGGGGCCGATTATGATACCTGGATGGAAAAGCTTCTCGCCGCTTCTCCCAATCCCAATCGAATCGTTTTGACCGCGGCGGATGTCGCCAGCGATCCATTACCGGATAACCCTCACCTTTGGTACGGCATTGATAACATTCAAACCATCGCGGAGAATATAACTGCTGATTTGAACAAGATCGATAGCGCCCACAAAGCCGATTACGATGCCGCGCTCGACTCAATTTCAAGCGTCGCTTGGGCCTATTCAGCAGAAGATCGCCGAAATAAAAAATAAATATAGCGGAACGCCCGTTGGTCTAACGGAAACCATTTTCCTCTACCAGACACAGCCTATTGGCTTGAATGTCCTGACGCCGTTTGAGTTTGAGAAAGCCATTGCGGAAGGAAATGACCCTCCGGCAGATACCGTAGTGAGCGCCAACGATCAGGTTACGAATCGTCAAATCAAAGTTCTGATTTATAACGTGCAAACCGTGACTCCGATTACGACCAATCTGCAAAACGAAGCGAAGCAGAATAATATTCCAATTGTGCCAGTATCCGAGACGATGCCTGCCGGAAAAACATATCAGAGTTGGATGCTGGATCAACTCAACAATCTTGAGCAAGCGCTCGGCGGTTAAACAAAAATAATGAGGAATACAAAAGTACAAGAACCGATTATTCAACTGGAACGAGTGGATGTGCAGCTCGGCGGAAGGGTTATCCTGCATAATATCGGCTTGTCCATCCAGCCGGGTGAGTTCATTGTTATCCTCGGTCCGAATGGCGCTGGCAAAACCACATTTCTCAAACTCCTGCTGGGGTTGATCCAGCCCGCTTCGGGATCGGTGCGAGTGCTGGGTCAGACGCCCAAAGTTGGATCGCATCTGATTGGCTATGCTCCGCAACATCGCGTTTTTGATTCCGAGTTGCCTCTGCGCGGACGCGATCTGGTCGGCTTCGGGTTGGATGGTCATCGTTGGGGAATCGGATTGCCAAGCCGAAGTCGGCGGGAAAAGATTGATCAAGCATTGAAGGAAGTGGATGGATTAGATTTAGCCGATGCGCCGTTCGGACAATTATCGGGCGGAGAACAACAGCGCTTGCTCATTGCCCAAGCATTGCTCACCGATCCGCGCTTGCTCATGTTTGATGAACCGCTTGCAAATCTGGATTTAGCTTACCAGCAAGATGTTGTCACGCTGATTGATAAAGTATGCAGGACTCGCGGTGTGACCATTTTGCTGGTCGCACATGATATCAATCCGTTGTTGCAGGTCGCGGATCGGGTTCTTTACATGGCTCGTGGTCACAGTGCCCTAGGCTTGCCGGATGAAGTGATTACCGAATCCAATCTGACTCAACTTTACGGATCGCCCGTTCAAGTGGTGCACACTCTCGGACGGTATTTTGTGGTCGGAGCCGAGGTGTAGCTTTGGATCAAGATAAACAACACGAAGGATCATAATTTGTTCGCGATCTTTCAATACCCCTTTATTCAAAACGCCTTCATTGCCGGATCGATTGTAGCGATTGTTGCGGCAGTGCTCGGCTATTTCTTGATCGTGCGCGGATTAAGTTTTGCCGGTCATGCCTTATCCAGCATCGGCTTTGCCGGCGCGGCCGGAGCGGTTTTGCTCGGCGTGTCGCCGATCTACGGTTTGATGGTTTTCACAGTTACAGCCAGTATCGCCATTTCAATCCTTGGAAGAGAAGTCCGCGAACGAGATGTTGCCACGGGCGTAATCATGACTTTCGCATTGGGATTGGGAATTTTATTTTTATCACTTTATCACGGTTACGCTGAACAGGCTTACAGCATTCTGTTTGGGACAATTGTCGGAGTGAGCCGAGACGATGTGGTTTTCACTTTCTTATTGGGCTTGATTCTTTTGATCGTGATTGCCGTCATAGGAAGGCCTCTGCTTTTCAGTTCTTTCGATGTGGAATTAGCTGAGACGCGCGGCGTTCCGGTACGCGCGCTTGGGAGCATCTTCCTGATTCTCATTGCATTGACAATATCCATCACAACGCAAGTCGTTGGGGTCTTGCTTGTGTTCGCGCTGTTGATTGGTCCATCCGCAACTGCCATCCGCTTGGTCCATCAACCACTGCGAGCGATCGTCCTCGCAATCATCTTGGGACTCACTTATACCTGGCTGGGAATTCTGCTTGGTGGGAACAGTCCGTGGCCGGTTAGTTTTTTCATTACCGCTTTATCCTTTGGCGTTTACCTGCCCGTTCGTTTGTTATCCAAAGGCATCAATTCAAAAAGATCAGCCAAAGGGTTTGAAAAACTATCCATCGCGGATTCCGCTGTAGCGTCCCAGAAAGATCGCAATGATTGACATCTTACGCCATGGCTTTGTCCAAAATGCTTTTCTAGCCGGTGTGATCGTCGCGATCATCTCTGGTTTTGTCGGCTATTTTGTTGTTCTGCGCGGACAGGCTTTCGCGTGTGAAGCGTTATCGCATATTGGCTTTGCCGGTGCACTCGGAGCCGCCTTGGTCGGAGCCAGTTCGCTGGAAGGCATGTTCCTCTTTACTTTGCTGGCAGCGGTCGGGATGGGAGCGCTCGGTAAGCGGTTGAGCGGCCGGGATATTGAGGTGGGGATGGTGTTATCGTTTGTGCTCGGACTTGGAGTTTTATTCTTGAGCATCTACACTAAAAATGCAACCGGAGCCGTGGGTGTGCTATTCGGGTTCGATCCTCAGTGTAACGATCAACGATGTGCAAGTGATATTGGTCAGCGGCGTATTCATTATCATTCTGATGGCTGTTCTGTTTCGTCCATTATTATTCGCATCCATCGAACCGGAAGTGGCGGAGGCACGCGGCGTTCCTGTTCAACAACTCTCGATCCTGTTCCTGATCCTGCTCGCACTCAGCGTGTCAGTCGCGGTTAAAGTGGTGGGCGTGTTATTGGTATTTGCACTTTTAGTAGTGCCAGCCGCTGCGGCTGAACATTTGACTCATCGTCCATGGCTTGCGATTACCATATCCATATTGATCAGCTTGATCGCGACAATAGCTGGCTTGACCTTTGCGTTTATTGGACACTGGCCGGCGAGTTTTTATATTGTTAGCCTGACATCATTGTTCTATTTCATTGCGCTGATCGTTCACGCCGTGCGTTCTCCGCGGCATTACCGTGAATTACCTCATCCAAGCCGGGAAGTGCTTCCGCCTCCCATCTGAACAAAGTTGTTTTTTCACTCATCCCTTTTTTAAATTCCATTGTTAGAATACCGGCTATTCAATCATAGACACGTTGAGTAACCGGTATTCTATATTACGCCAATCTTATCCTTATCAGGTAAACATGTCGCAAACAATCGTCTCACCCAAATTCAGTTTTGGCTTTACATGGCTGATCGTCATTCCTGCAGGCATATGGGCCATCGCGGGATATTATTTGCCGCTGTTCAGCGAAAACTTGACTCGGGTTCAAACATGGATCGTGACTCTACTCATCGTATTGATGATCGGAGTTTCTCTCGTGTGCCATATCCTGGCACACCTTTGGATCGCAAAGGCAGTGCGCCTTGAAATTCCAGCCAAGCTAACGCTTTTGATTTTTGGAGATGTGTCTCAATCTTGGTTGGAGGCAAATTCCTCTTGGCAGGAAATTGTGATTGCAGGCGCTGGACCAGTGACAAATCTCCTGCTCGCCGGACTGGCTTATCTTTTGTGGAATGCACAGATCAACTATTTTGTAAGTCTGATCATGCTCTTCGTATCCGGCTTCAACGCATGGATATTTGTAATAAATCTTTTACCGGCATTCCCGATGGATGGCGGACGTTTTATCAGAGCCTGCCTACAAAGATTAATGAAACCATCAGTTGTAGCACGCTGGATCAAGTATTTTGGAATCTTCATCGCTGTAATCGTGACCGGATGGGGAATCTTCTTAATGGCTCAACGCGCCCGTTTCAGCACAGAGACGGGACCGATCACATTTGTGTTCGTGCTTCTATTGTTAGATGGATTAAGAATACTAACTCAATCAAAAGATGAAGACGCAACAACTAAGCGAAATGCAAAAAATCGAGCTGTGCGTTTTATCGCTTCGGGAATCCTTACGCTGATTTTGTTGGGATCCAGTTCCACTTTTTTATTAACAAACAATGGCCTTGATGCTCCCGGAGTTGCGCTCTCAGTTAAATCCATGGTGAATGTCCCGACTCAATATCGTCATCTGCATAAAGGCACATTCATTTTGACCACAGTCATTTCTCACGCGCCCATTCTGGCCGGGGAATGGTTCGTCGGGCAATTCGATCCGGCAATGGTGATCCTTCCACCTGAAGTCGTCGTGCCAAAAAACACAACGCCGCAGGAACAAGCCAAACAGGATTATCAAATGCTGGATGACAGCGAAGCCACAGCCATCACGGTAGGTTTGCGCCTAGCAGGCTATCAAACTCAAATGATCGGCAAGGGAGTTCAAGTCGTCAGCATTTTGCCGGGTAGTCACGCCAACGGCGTTTTAAATCTGGGAGATATCATCACAGGATTGAACGGAACACCCATCCAAACCACATCAGACCTGATCGAACAAGTGCAAGCGCAATCCGTTTCGGGTTCGGTTCGCTTACAGGTTGAGCGAAATCAAACTCAAATGGAAGTGACCATACCGCTGATGGCTCCAACGTCATCCAGCGATTCTCCGAAGATTGGAATTGCGATTACATCTGCAGGCTTTGATTACAAGACTCCCTTTCCGATATCCATCGTGACTCAGAAGATCAACGGCGGACCTTCTGCTGGTTTGATGTTTACTCTGACAGTTTATAATATGCTCACTCCCGATGATTTGACGCGCGGTTTAAGAATCGCAGGCACCGGCACGATTAATTTGGATGGAACGGTGGGACCGATTGGAGGAGTTAAACAAAAAGTTGCCGCGGCTGAACAAGTGGGCGCTGTTTATTTCCTGTGTCCCGCGGATAACTATGCGGATGCCGTCTCGGTTGCGAGGAGCATAAAGGTCATAAAGATCGCTACGGCGCAGCAGGCAATTGATTTTCTGCATAGCTTGCCTGCGAATTAATGATTTTTCTCGGCTAATCACAACATCGGCAGATAAGATCCATATTTCGACCCACGACCTTTGTCCTACTTGTTTTACTTGGAAACAAATGCCATGCCGCTTATAATCCTTCTCAACCAAAAGGAGATAAACTATGACAATGATAGAAACCAGTACCAGCATCAACAAACCTGTCGAACAGGTATTTGCATTTGTTACCAATCCTCTCAATATGAAATCCCTCAGCCCAGCCACAACTGGCATCATTTTCGATGGCAAAATAGCCGTCGGCTCGCGCTACACAGTCCAGTCAAAGTATGGAGCGCGGGAATTCAACTCTGTGAGCGAGATCGTTGTGCTCGATCCGAACAAAACATTTGCAGTGAAAGCCATTGCAACGCCGCCTGCAACAGATGTGGTCAGCACATACACCTTCGAGAAGGAGGGCAGTGGCACGAAACTGCATATTTCCATGGACGCGGCGGTCATGCCCGGCACAGAGGGCATGGTTGTGCCGCAACTTAGAGCCAGCCTTGATACAGCGCTGGCCTCCATCAAAAAAGCGCTCGGAGGTTAGACTTCAACCCTCTCGCAAACAAGCGGGAGGGTCTTTAGTTAAGCAATACAATGCCAGCAACAATATGTTCTCACGTTTAATTAATATGTTCTCGTTTACAATATAATTCATGAGACGATCTGCGACCCCTTTGCATTTTGTATTTTGCGCCTCGCTTATTTTTCTTGCATCTTGCTCCGCCCCGACTCCGGCACCTGCCAATATTACTCATTCTATAACTGAAACATCCGCCGAAACTGCCGTATCGACAACAATTTCAGCTCCCCAACTAACAACTACAGCGACGCCTGTCGTTGCCTCGCCGCGCCCACAATACACAATGAACGTCGTAATGGATTACAACGCAAAATCTGTCAGTGTGGACGAGACCATCGTTTATCCAAACCAAACCGGGCAAACGTTGAACGATATAGTCCTCGCGGTGGAACCTAATTACTGGCAAAATTGTTTTACACTAAAAAGTTTGGCTATAAACGATGCGGCATTGACGAATTACACACTAGTGGATCACAAGTTATCACTTCAACTTCCACAAGCCCTCACACCTGAAGCGATTATAAAGATTCAAATTACATTCACTCTCAACCTGCCATTGATCGTGCCGACGAATCCCACCGTGACCCGGCCTCGCATTTTCGGATATGAACTCGAGACAGATCAATCTCACCAATTGGTATCCGTTCGTAGTCCCGTTTATCGGCGGACAATGGACTCTCCATCCTGTCTGGTATTATGGCGAGGAGCTCGTCTATGACGCAGCAGATTTTAAAAGTTAATCTCAAATTTTCCGACAGCACGCCTCCGCCCGTGGTTGCATCCAGCGGCGAACTGGTTGCGACCAGCGCCGATGGCACAGCAACGTATACTCTCACTGCAGGACGCGCATTTGTGTTCTCGATGAGTCCCGATTTTCAAGTGGATAGCACCAAAGTTGGAGACGTAACGGTTTATAGTTATTATTACGATTATTCATCCTTCGATATACCGGGCAGGCTGTCCTTAATGACCTCGGCGCAGGCTTTGCAGATTTATAGCCAGCGTTACGGCCCCTACCCTCACAAGACTCTTTCCGTCATTATGGGAAATTTTCCCGATGGGATGGAATATTCCGCATCCTATTTCACCTCCTATGGCTATTACAATCTTCTTGCCGGGAGTCCCACAAATTCTATATACCAACTCTCTGTAGTCTATCTGGCGGCGCATGAAACCGCGCATCAGTGGTGGTTCGAACAGGTTGCCAATGACCAAGCCCTTGAACCCTGGCTGGATGAAGCGATGGCGACCTACAGCGAACATGTCTTTTTTGAAACCTATTACCCTGACGAACTTAAATTATGGTGGTATGTGCGGAGCGATCAATATGATCCAAAGGGCTGGGTGGATATTCCAATCTATGATGGCGGCGGCTTCCGGCCATACACCAATGCAGTTTATTTCGAAGGCGCACATTTCCTCGATGACCTTCGTACCCGCATCGGCGATGACGCCTTCTTTGCCTTCCTTCAAGATTATCTCCAGCAGGAGAATGGCAAGATTGCTACGTCTGCCGATTTCTTCCGCATCCTGCGCACCCACACTCAAGTGGATTTCTCTGATCTGGTAAAAAAATATTTCGAGAATTCCTATTGATGACGAAATCCCTTCGCATTCTTTGCGTTCTCTTTGTTTGGACTCTTGCCTCCTGCGCATCATCGCAACCTGTGCCCACGCCTCGCGCTCCCGACTTCAATCTGATTACTATTGCCCCAAACTCGACCTCCACTCCGACTCCCTTCCAACCCTCAACGCCGACCAATACATCGATTCTATCTCCAACTTCGCTCCCAATAAACACGATTGTTTCGATGGACACGGCAACATCCACTTCTTTGCCGGTAACCAATACACTCACTGCATCCAATTTACCTTCGCCCACTTCCACGCCTGTAAACACGCGAACTCAATATACGTTTTATGTCAATCTAAAATATTCAGCGCACACCCTTCATACAGATGAAACAATTCAGTACACAAACACAACCGGCCAAACTCTATCGAACGTTGTTCTGGCAGTCGTACCCAATTTATCGAGCAATTGCTTTTCTCTGAACAGCATTACCCAAAACGGACAAGGCGTTACCGATTATGATCTCAGCGGCCAGCGTTTAACAATCAATCTCTCTCAGTCCCTTGCGCCGAACGCAGTAACAACGTTTGTATTAAGTTTTGATTTGTCCCTTCCTCCAAGAAGTGGAGAAAAACCGTTTGGCTATCTAAGTAATCAAATCAATTTGAGCGATTGGTATCCATTCATCGTTCCATATGACAATGGATGGGTGCTTCACGATCCTTGGCCATTTGGCGAATGGCTTGTTTATGATGCGGCAGATTACGACGTGAATCTCAAAGTGGATGACCCCAGTGTCATCATCGCGGCCAGCGCGCCGGAACAATCGAATGGCGATTGGATGGAATATCGTGTCGAGGCCGCGCGCACATTCGTACTATCAGCCAGCAACCGCTTCAAGATAGATGATTCCGCTGTCGGGTCCGTCAAGATTTACTCATATTATTTTTCCGGCGATGAAAATGCCGGCGGAGAGGTCCTTTGGATGGCGACTCAAGCGCTGGGTCTGTATGAAGCGAAGTTTGCGCCGTATCCGCATCAAACCATCAGTATTGTTGAAACCGATGTCCCCGACGGGCAGGAATATGATGGGCTGGTTTTCCTTTCTACGAATTTTTATGAACAATATAATGGCACAGCCAAAAGCGATCTGGTGATGATCGGCGCGCACGAGCTCGCACATCAGTGGTGGTTCGGATTGGTTGGAAGCGATCAGGCAACGGAGCCATGGTTGGATGAAGCCATGGCGGTTTACAGCGAGCGTATTTTCTATCAGTACAATTATCCGAACTACGGCAATTGGTGGTGGGATTTCCGCGTCAATTATTTTGGGCCAAGCGGTTACGTGGATGGAAGCATTTATGATTACTCCACGTTCAGTGCCTATGTCGACGCGGTCTATTTGAACGGCGCAAAATTTCTCGACGCGTTGCGGACGCGCGTTGGCGACGATGCTTACTTTGCTTTCTTAAAAGATTATGCCTCACGTTATGCACACAAGCACGCCACCGCTGACGATTTCTTTGCGACTTTGCGCCTGCACACTAACACAGATTTTTCTGATATTATCCAGGAATATTTTCAACAATCTAATTGATCGAATCCGAACATGGAGGAATCATGACACCGGAATCAAATTCAAAGAGCGGCGCATACTGGAAGGAACATGTGATGAGCTGGGAAGCCAGCGCATATTTTAGAGACAGCGGTAAACAACCCACGTTCTGGGATCGCATGTCGACGCTCTTCCGTGGACAAGGCATGTATGTCCGCATGGATGCTGCGTTGCGGATGGTCAAGCCATACGTGAAGAACATGAACGTTTTGGATATCGGCTGTGCTTCGGGACGTTTTGCTTTTCAATTGATGGAAGCGGGCGCGCAGAAAGTCACGGGAATTGATGTTGCGCCCACCGCGATCGAAGCCGCCAACCAAAAACGGCTTGCCAGTCCGTATGCAGATCGCATGGAATTCAAAGCGATGGATTTGACTCAACCTGATATTCAACTTCCGCAAGTTGATCTCATCACCGCGCTGGGCGTAATCGAATATTTCGATACTCCGACACTTTCGACATTGTTAAGCAAATTCAAAACGCGATACTTTTTCCTTGATTTTCCTGATGCTGAAGGCCGCACGCGCAACTGGCTGATCTGGAATCTACGGCAGGTTTATCTGCGCCTCAATCATTGTCCCGGAGTTTATCTTTTCACGCAGGATGAATTTCGGAAAATGGCCGCAACGTTTGGGTACACCGATTTGTGGTTCACGCACTACTCGCTCTTTGATTACGTCAGCAATCTGCCGCGCTCCTAATGCGAAAGATCGCCTGCATCACACTGGATGTTGAAGCAGATTTCCTTGACCCGGCTGGACGCATTCGGTTGGTCGAGGAGGATACATTGTTCAATCGTTATGTGAGCATCCTTAAGAAGTATGATGTCAAAGTCACAGCATTCCTTGTTACTTCATTGATCCAGAAACACGGCGATTCGTATCGGCGTTTGCAGGAACAAGTTCCGGTTGAGTTTGCCATTCATTCCCATATGCACGATATGCAAAATCCATGCTCACACGCGGATATCGAAGAATCCGTCCGCACATTTCGCGCGTTCACCGGACAGAATCCAAGCGGTTACCGCGCGCCCGTCGGACAGATCACGCGCGAGGGCATGCAGACATTGCTTGCCCTCGGCTTGCGTTACAACTCGAGCATCTACCCGTCGTTTCGTCCGGGAAGCATGGGATACAACAATCTTCATTTGCCGGTTGAGCCGTTCCGGGTCAGGCACGAGGCGCAATCCATCATCGAAATTCCGTTTGCCACTTTGCATGGAGTGCGTTTGGTCTTCTCCTTGAGTTATGTCAAGTTGTTCGGTTGGACAACGTACAATTGGTTGATGAAAATTTTTCCTCCGCCTAATCAAATGGCGGTGCTGGCGCATCCGCATGATTATTATTTCCATTTGCTGGCAGATCAGGTCACGGCGGGCGAAAAAACGTTGTTACTGCGCAATGCAAGAAGCGCCTTTGAACTCTTCGAAAAAATAATAATTTTCTTACGCGGCGCGGGGTATGAATTTGAATGGATGAGCGGTCTGTGTGATTATCTTGAAATGGAAAACTTGCCCGATTATGATATGGACAAGGTGATTCGTTGACCATCAGAGGATAAATGTATGTCAGAAAAAATGCCGGTTCTATTCGTCGGGCACGGCAACCCGATGAACGTCATGGAAGACAATGAATTTTCACGCGCCTGGGACGCGACTGGGAAAGCTTTGCCGAAACCCAAAGCGATCATTTGTATTTCCGCACATTGGGTCACGCGCGGAACCATGGTTACCACCATGGATAAGCCGCGCACCATTTATGATTTCTACGGCTTCCCGCCGGAGATGTATGAGATCCGTTACGACGCGCCGGGCGCGCCCGATTTGGCAGAACAAGTCCGACGCATCATCAAGAACACCGAAGTCAAACCGGACTTGAATTGGGGCCTCGACCACGGCACATGGACTGTGCTCAAGCGCATGTTCCCCAATGCTGATGTGCCGGTCATTCAGATGTCGCTTGATGCAAACATCGAAGCGCAAAAACATTATGACATCAGCCGCCAATTAAAGGAATTGCGCGAAGAAGGTGTGTTAATTGTCGGCAGTGGGAACATCGTTCATAACCTTCGCATGGCGCGCTTCGATGATTCCGCATATAGCTGGGCAATAGAATTTGATCAACGCATCGCCAATTGGATTTCGCAAAACGATCATGATCCGATCATTCATTACGAAAAAGGCGATCAAGCCGCGGCGCTTGCCATCAATTCCGCCGAACATTATGTGCCCTTGCTTTATACGCTGGCATTGAAAGATGAAAACGAGCCTGTTACATTCTTCGCGGATAAAGTGATGGGCGGCTCGCTCTCGATGAGGTCGGTGAGAATCGGATAATGTTAGTGTAGAAGCACACCTGCCCAGAACCGCAGGTGCTGGGTGCTTCGCCCCTACAAATAAAATGGATCGTCCTTTTGTTCACATCAACGTCGCCGCAACGGCTGACGGAAAAATAGACACGTTTGAAAGACACGGCGCAGCCATTTCATCTGCACGCGATAAAGAACGCGTGGATAGATTGCGCGCCGAAGCCGACGCGGTCATGGTCGGTGGACACACACTTCATGACGAAGACCCAAAGTTAACCATCAAATCTGAATCTCTGCGCGCCGAACGCCTCGCGGCGGACTTCCGTCGAATCCCGCCAAAGTGGGAGTGTCTGCGCGCTTACATCTCAAACCTGATTCTGATTTTCTAAATACTGGTGCAACGCAAATCTTTTTATTTACTACTTCGCGAACGGCTGAAGCACAACTAACTATGCTTCGTTCTCGCGGCGCAGAAGTCTTTATCCATGACGGCGAACGCGTAAATCTGGTTACGATGCTTGAGACGTTAAAGAAAAAAGGCGTCCATCGTCTCATGGTGGAAGGCGGCGCGACGCTCAACTTCGAGCTGATGCGATTGAGCCTCGTGGATGAAATCACGATTTATGTCGCGCCGATGATCTTCGGTGGAGAAAAGGCTCCGACAACAGTCGCCGGTTCGGGTCTAGTAAGATGTGCGGCAATTCCCCTAAAGCTAGTAGAATCTCAAGCATGGGATGACGGCGGGGTACTGTTAAGATACCAATTTGAAAAGAGGTCAAATGACAACGACAATGCACGAAAAAATGAATTTCCTTTTGGAGGAAAATAAAGATCATAATTGTGAGGGGCTTGGCAAGGATAAGATTTGCGTCAAGATCGTGGCGATGGCAGAACTGCCGTCGCGTTTTGGCGATTTTCACATCGTGGCTTTTGAGAATAACCGAGACAGCAAGGAACACGTGGCAATTACCAAAGGTGACGTGATCGGCGCGAGCGATGTGCCGGTGCGTCTGCATTCCGAATGTTTGACCGGCGATGTAATTGGTTCATTGCGTTGTGATTGTCGCGACCAACTCGAAGCCGCGTTGAAGATGATCGGAAAAATGGATCGAGGCATTGTGCTTTACCTGCGGCAGGAAGGCCGCGGCATCGGATTGGCCAACAAAATTCGCGCCTATAGCTTGCAGGATGAAGGCATGGATACGGTTGAAGCAAATCTTGCGCTGGGATTCCGCGATGACGAACGCGATTATGCGGTTGCCGCGCACATGTTGATGTCGCTGAGGATTTTAATCAGTGCGATTGATCACCAATAACCCGAAAAAGATTTAACAACTCATCGATTACGGAATCAAAGTAACGGATCGTATTCCACATGTGATGGAGCCGAACGATCACAATCTTTTTTATTTGCAAACCAAAGCCGCCAAGTCGGGACATCTGATTGATTTCAGCGGCAAGGAACATTTCAAGGAACAGGATGATCGCGCCATCATTACCGGCATGAGCGAAGAACAAATGAAGGCGGTCAATGAATAATCGCGCTTTGTCGTTATGGGCAAATGTATTTTATTGTTTGGATACGAGATTGCTATATAATAGGGCGGCTATGACAAATCAAGCTTTTCCTGAACCGACCGTTAGGATTTTGATCTTCAACCCGCGCGGCGAAATGCTCCTGACAAAATCGCACAAATGGAACGACAAATATGTGATCCCTGGCGGGCACATCGAGCTGGGCGAGTCTGGCGATCGAAGCCGCGCACCGTGAAATCCGCGAGGAAACGAACCTCGAGATTCGTGACCTCGAATACGTGAGCTGGCAGGAATTTATCTATGATGAGCAATTCTGGAAGCCCCGTCACTTTATATTTCTCAACTTCACGGCCAAGATGGACCAAGGGGAAATTATCTTGAATGATGAAGCAGAGGAGTTCATTTGGATGGATCCGCAAAAAGCATTGAAAGAATTGGATATCGATTCTTACACCACAGCTTCCGTTCGCAATTATCTCAGTCAAATTTAAGTTAGTACAATAAGGCTCCCATGACAGAACAACTCTTTCCTGAACCCCCCATTGGGATTTTCATCTTCAATCCCAACCGCGAATTGCTATTGACAAAGACTCACAAATGGCGCGGCAAATATGGCGTCCCTGGCGGACATATTGAGTTAGGTGAGTCCGCTATCGAGGCGGCGCGCCGCGAAGCCAAAGAGGAAACAGGACTCGAGATTCGCGATGTCGAATTTCTGTGCTGGCAGGAACGCGTCTATGATGAGCAATTCTGGAAGCCGCGCCATTTCATCTTCATAGATTTTACAGCCCGAATGGATGAAGGCGAAGTCGTTTTGAACGACGAAGCCGAGGAGTTCCTCTGGATTGCTCCGCAAAAAGCGTTGGAAGAACTAGATGTTGATTCTTACACTGCGGTTTCCATCCGCACGTATCTTAGCAGGACAGGAATTCTCTGATGCCACTTTTCGCGATTGGATTGTTACTTATCGCTGCTGTTCTACACACAACATGGAATCTGTTACTCAAACAGGCGGGTGAAAAATATATAGCCACATGGTGGGCAGCGGTCATTGGTTTCCTTGCTTTCACACCAGCAATTTATTTTATTGGCTTTCCATCACAAGCAGTCTGGCACATTCTGGTCATCAGCGCGCTGTTCGAAATTGCATATTATATTGTGCTGGCGGAGGCTTATAAAGATTCGGATTTCTCGCTCGTCTATCCAATGGGACGCGGCGCTGCTCCCGCGCTGATCGTGGTGTGGGCGGCGATTTTTCTCGGTGAACGATTTACTCTCGGCGGATTGATCGGTATCATTGTCATCGTTGTTGGCCTATTGATCGTCGGCGGAGGTGATATTTTACAAACTCACAGCAAGCCCCATCTGCGAGGGATTCTGCTTGCGCTTTTGCTGGCCTTGCTGATTTCGATTTATTCCATCCTCGATGGCATCGCCGTCAAGCAGACTGCCGCGCTGCCTTATGTGGTCGTTCTCTTCTTATGCGTCCCCGCCTTTACTTCACCCCTGATCTTTAAAATATATGGATGGAATAAGTTGAGGGATGAACTCTCGGCTCATGGCTGGACCTTAGCTGCCATCGGCGTTCTGACAATCGGCGCCTACTCGCTGGCTCTTTGGGCGTACAGCATTTCACTGATTGGATACGCGGGCTCGATCCGCGAAGTGAGCGTGGTGATGGCGGCTTATGCAGGCTGGCAGTTTCTTGGAGAAAAATTTGGCAGCTTGCGCGTGGCAGGCGCGGTGATCATTTTTGCCGGGATTATGGTGATTGCACTATTGGGGTAAGCGAAAAGAATACGGCATTCGAAATATTATTGCCCAGTCCGGTTCGATAAGCCAGCAGTGGCTTGGGATCATCAATATAAGCCATGCGAATGATCCAGCCATCGGTCGACGCGCCCAGCGAAGATAAATCGGCGTGGAGGACTTGATAACCGACATTGGTCATACAGCAAACAGGGGACGAGAACGAATCCGAAAGCTCTCCATTGCTATCCACGATAAAGTCGTAATCACTTATATTCAAATTACCCGCATCCAGTGTGATTGTGACCTTAATCAAAATATATTCCATGCTTTGCGGCGGATTCAGATTAAGTGTGCTGGCTTGCTGCACCAAATAACCTGCCTTCTGGCCTCGCACTACTTCCTGAACTTGAAGATCAAAGGTCCCACCACTCGGCACATCAGTCAACGTGCCTTTTTCATTGAATGGAATCGGCGAATTGATTGATCCAACTTTCGCAATTAGCGATGGCGTCGGCGTAATAGTTGGCGGCGGAGTGAGAGTTGAAGGTAGAGGAGTTGCAAAAGTCATATTTGCAAGATTGGGTGTCGGTGTATAAGCGCTTTGAGTTTGTGCGATGGCTGTCTGAATGGCGGCCCGGGATGGCGCGCACGCTGAAAGCATGATAGCGATGACAGAGAACGCGATCATCCGCTTGCTCTTATGGAATGAATGTTGCATTGATCTCCTTCTAAAAATTGAGAGGTTGAAGAATCCAGAGATAAGTGATTCTCTCTTTCATGCTCCCCGCAATTTTATCCCCATTATAGAAATTAGACAGGAATTACGGCAAAGATTTCAACCGGAACACTCTTGCCCTTGAAAAGCACGGGCCCAATGCTTCTATCCCGGAACTCTCAGACAATTTCACGCGCGTGTTTTGATCAATGAGAATTGGACGCGCCGCGATCCTCTTGGTTGGGATACTGGCGATTGCATTGTTGGGATACCAAGATGTTCGACCCTGTAAATTATTTCTTTGCTAGCTTTCTCTCAACTTTGCTAAAGCCTCGGACACTTCCCTGCCCTTCGCTTCGATCAATTCCAACAATTCTTCGGGCTTGCGAACATCTTCATCGGTCTTCGCATTCGGATTGACCGCTTTTAGATCATAGCTGCGCGCTTCGATTTCCTCACGTGTCACGGTCCAACTGCGATCTGAATCGCCGCGCGTGGGAAGTAATCGGAAGAAGTCATCGAAGCGATCCACATTCAGCGGGGTCTTCTTGCCGACTTTGATGTCCGAGAGATCGTAATACCAAATCTTTTCAGTCGGCTTGCCTTTGGTGAAGAAGATCAAGTTGGTTTTGACGCCCGCGCCGGCGGCGGTAAAGACCCCGCCCGGCAAACTGACAATCGCCCACACATCGCAATCATCTAAAAGTTTGCGTTTGGTTTGGACAAAAGCCGTTTCGTTCGTGCGGAATAAAACGCCTTCATCCAGAACGATTCCACAAGTGCCAGTGGGCTTGAGACTATCAATCACATGCTGCAGAAACAAGACTTGCGTCGCGCCCGTCTTGTAAGCAAAACGAGTCTGCGCTTCTTTGCCCTCCTTGCCACCAAAGGGCGGATTGGTCAACACCACATCAAACAATGAGGGTGCGCCTTGAAAGAGTCCGCCGAAAGTTTCCTGCCCTGTGAGTGTATTACCATGCCATAAATTCGGACCGTCAATGCCATGCAGGATGAGATTGGCGAGCGCAATCGGGTAGATCAGATTCTCTTTTTCGCGCCCGTAAAAAGTTGAGTGTTTGAGCGTTTCGATTTGATCAGGCGTGGCCTTATCGCCCAGCGCGGCGTTCATGTATTCATAAGATTGAGCCAGGAATCCGCCGGTGCCGCAACCTGGATCATAGATGGTTTGTCCAAGTTTCGGATTGACCGCTTTCACCATCACGCGGATCACTTGACGCGGCGTGAAGAATTGACCGCCGTCGTTGCCCTTCTCGCCCATTTTGAGAAGCAAGCCTTCATAAACTTGAGACAAAGCAAAGATGTGTGCCGTATCAATATTCTCGTGGCGGATCTCGTGGACTTTATCCAACACATCCAGAAAATTCTTTTCGGTATCCACGCGCAGATGCTCAACGCCCGAAAGGATTTCGCTGATTACTTTTTGACGCGGCGAGGCATTGGGACGATCACGCAAGCCTTTGAGATGCGGCAACAACTCACCGTTGACAAAACCAAAGAACGCGCCCAGCGCGCCGTTCTGTAATTCAATGCGCTTCTTGCCATTCGGTGCAGCCCAATCTTGCCAACGATAAGGCGCTTTCAGTGAAGGCGTGAATTTTGCGCTGACGGCTTCGGCTTGCTCGGCTTCTTGACCTTCGCGGTCATCGAGTATCCGCAGGAAAAGAATCCACGTCAATTCAGGGACATATTGCAGCGCGCCGGCGCAATTAGAGCGGCGCAGAATATCACAAATGCTCCAGACATAAGAATCGAGGCTGGCTTGCGTTGTGAATTTTCGAGAGTTATTTCCGTTTGAGTTAGTTGATTTTGCCATAGTCAAAGGAATAGTATATCTTACGAACGGCGAATACGATTGCCTGCGACAAATCCTAAAAGCCCAACTAAAAATATGCCGAAAATTGAAAATATACCCGACGCTAACTTCACCGCGTCATTCGCGGGTTGCAGACCTGAAAAGTTGGCGGTACTAAAATCGCCAAGACTATAAAGTATCTGAAGACGGTAACTAAACCAAAATCTATTCCAGGATGACGAAAGGGCAAAGTAATAATGAGCAAGGGGAGAATCCCATGCAAATCCACCCAACAGAGTAAATGTAAGAGGCTCAATAAAAAATAACAAAGCGACAATCCAACCTATTACATGCCAAACACTTTCGCCATAATCGCACAACCATTCTACAAGTGTATCGCCGATATACTTGAAAAGACCTACAGCAGCTTCCCTGAAATACCATTGTTTGACTACACCATACTTCATTCGGCTATAAAGTGTATTTCTCGTGGTCCATTCTTCAAATTTCTTTCGGGCTTCCAGTTTCTCCATGCGCCGTTCCTTGCGATAAGCCCAACTGGCGGCCTCATAATCTCCTAGATCATGGAAGTTTTGCTTGAGGGATATGTATATTTGCTTTGCAGTTGGATAATCGCCATTCTGCTCTTCTGCAATTGCATTACCAAGTTGCTCTCGTCTTATTTTCGTTTTGTCTAATTCAGCACCATTGAAACTAACGTTTAAGATACTTTGCGCATTGGAAAGATCTACACCACTAAGTTTTGCAAAAGCCAAGTTTGCGCCCTCAAGATTTGTATTATTAAAATAAGCTCCTTGTAAATTGGCTTGTTTTAGTGATGCGCCTTCTAAATGTGCGTTTTCCAAATATGCGTCTTCTAAGTCAGCATGAGTGAGATTGGCTTTTGTAAGGATAGCAAGATCAAGATGGGATTGCCTTAAATTGCAATTACTAAGGTCAGCTTGCGAGAAATCAACATATACTAGATCGGCCTCTTGAAAATCTGTCCAAAACAGAGACGCTCGTTGAAGCTGAGCACCAACAAGCACGGCTCCTCGAAGATTAGCAAAAGAAAGTCCAGCTCCACTACCTCGTAGGTGCTCATAATCCATGAGCCAATCTACGGTAGTGCCCTCTTTTCCGTTTTGACTTCTTCTTACGTCAAGGGCCTCTGGGCTAAAGTCAATCTCTCTTAACATGGCACTCATTTCACCGCGCTTAGGTAATACAACGTCATGACTTGGATGCCCTTCAATCAATTCAATCAGTATTTCAGTTCTCATCTCAGGCTTTGAATCGTGCAAACGAACATAAATTTCAGTCCAAAACCTATCATCTGGATTATGCCAACGACAAAGTGTCTGGCCTCTCTTTACACTGTTCGGGCAAGGATAGCCCCACCTAAGTTGTCCTTTACATCTGGGCATCGTATTACCCTCCTCATGCTCTTCCCGCAAACGCCTCCCGCAAAAGCGACGCGGGCAGACGGTTGATTTCGGCCAGTTGAGATTCTAATTTGTCAATTACTAACTGCGATTGATCTAACTCTTCTTTCAATGATTTGACAATATGCTTTTGCTCATCAATCGGCGGTAATAACACCTTTTGTTTTTTGAGAACTTGCCCATTCAGATTCGGTTGATTACCACCGCGTCCTTCCGTCTCTTTTCTCAATCGGTCATAACTATAACGAAACCAGAATTGCACAAACTCTGTGTCGAAAGATTCATTTGGCATAATAGCAAAGCAAGCCTGATTGATTGTCATTGGTTTGGCAATAATGGTTGTTCGTCCTCGAGTTTGACCTTGCCCATACATAGCAATTAAAAGAGTTTTTTCAGGAAGTAATTTCAAGCTTGTTTCTTTGATTGCCAAATCTGTTACATGCTCCTTAGAATCCTGAATAGTTCCATCTTTCAATTCGCCAGTTTTGACCCAAGGGATTTTTCCTTCATCATAATAATCACTTCGAGTGCGTGAAGGAGTAGTACCACTGCAAGATTCAGCAAAGTCTTCAATGAGTTTGAATTGCCATTTTTTTGATAATTCGCTTTCAAACACATCCCTCAAGTATGCGGAGGACAATTGACGCGCGGCTTGTAGTTGTTCTTCCGCCGCCTTGCGCGCTGACTCGACCGCGGCGAGTTGCTCATTCAGCCGATTCGCAATCCGCCGCTGTTCATCGAGCGGAGGAAGAGGAATTTCAAGAGATTTTAGGAAAGAATCTGGTACTCTTTGTTGACCAACTGCGCCAGTAAAATAATTTGTTGCATTTTGTAAAACATAAGGTTGATGGACAAAATGCCAAATCCATTCAGCGATGATGTTTTCATTTGGTCTTATGACGTGAAACTCTGTTGAGCCAAATCCAATACCATCAATTAGATTTCTCGCAATAGCATGTTTGCCATTTTCCATGCAGGGTGTAATCTTGGCAAAGATTACATCATTCTCAATAAAAAAAGTGTAACCCCTTTTTATTTCAGAGAAAGGCCTTTGCTCAGGCCGGGCTATAACACCGAGCAAATCATCTACAGCCGACATTTGAACGAAAGTTGTCAGTGTTGAATCAGCACGGTCAATCACAGGTCGGCGTGGATTGATTTCACAAATTTCATCTAACTTAATCCACTGCCAACCTTCTGGCAATGATACTTTATGCGTCGCTGTTTGATTCGATTGGATATTAATTTTAGACATCATATATCAATTACATGACAATATCTGCCAAGTGGTCTGTCCTCAAACAGAACGCCAAAGTTTTTAATGTAGTTTTGAATTACCTCTATTCCGTCATTTAAATCTATTACATCAATCTCATATTTCACTTTTAAATAGTCCATTAAAGCTAATGTGTTCTCATTAACGAAATACAATTTATCAAAGGGAATTTCGCTCGTGATCTGTGGATATTCGTGAAAGAGGGAATAAGCGTGTATAGATAAAATCATAATGCTTTCTGCTATTCTTTCTGTTTTACGCAGGAATGTATTCACGTCACTATACAAACGGTATGAATTTATCTCGGTTTGAATAAAATCGTGTTGCTCTGATGTAATAACTAATTCTAAGAATCCAAAAATTACTTTGCGAATAAATCCTGCCCACTTTTCAGTTGCCTTAATCCCATCAGTAATGGAAAATGCCATACGATCAGCAACATATTCATCATAGAGGACGTAAAGTTGGTGTAGATAATAACTCCTTGTATTTTGTTCATCCGCAGGCCAAGAGAAACGACTTTTGTTCCAAATATGCATCAGTTCATGAATTACAACAAATATTCTCACTCGTATATCGTATTGTTGGTCGAAGAGTTCCTGAGACAATACAATAGTTATTTTGTTCTCGGTCTGCACAGTTGTAGCCATCGCCGTAAAGGTACCCCTCGCAGGTTTGTAATCAGAGGTGTTTCGAAGCTTATTGACCTGCTCGCCAAAATTCTGTGGAACGATTATCGACTCCAATATCAAGTCTTCAAATACGTGTATTGAAGCGAACACCTTCTCGAACATACGCAACTCTTGTTCAATTTGCGACCTTTGATTCTCATCTTCAATTTCAATTACTGATTTCATATTCTCTTGCCATTTTAATATAGATGCAAGTCAACAAAGGCGGAAAACAAAAACCAGTGGTCAAAGTCAAGATGATATAAAAGAATCAAATTGCGAACAAATCCTTGAGTCTCAAGCGGCGAACAAACGCAGCTTCGTCTCGTGCAAAATATCTGCGGGGCGTCCCATCGAACGCAAAGAATCCAATCCGCCGGCTTTTTGCACTTCGGGCGTATCAAAGATATGCGGGTTCTCCAATCCATCCGTGCCCACCCGCCCAAACTGCATCGCCAGCGCGCGCAGTGTCTCGGCGCTTTTCATGGGCATGGCCTTGAGCCATTCGGCGTGCTTATACGTGAAAGCCGCCGCGCGTTCCAGGCGCGTGCGCGATGCCAGCCCGTAGCCCATCTCAGCCAGCACGTCGTAAAGATCATAGGCGTCCATCTGATCGAGCGAACGTACCAATAAAACCGAACGCACGCCATCGGGCAGAGACTCCAGCAACTCGCGACGTGCTTCGGGATTAACCCACATTACGCGGAACGAATCCAACGTCGGCGCTCTCTCGACCAGACGGCGGGTGAGGCGCTCTTTATATTCTTCCACGGTGACGGGCATGGCTTTGCCATCCACCATCGTGATAATGCTATGTCCCGCTTCGCTGATCGTCACATCGAAGCCTTCCACTTGAATGGGTGCTTTATCGGGTTTGGGCGTGGGCGTGACTTCGTAAGGCTCAGGCGCTTCGCGGAAGCGCGTCAAGAATTCCTTGCCGAACAGACGGCTGGCATTGGTGTAATCGTAGACGCGGAACATCAGCTTGCCAGTCGGCGGGTTGAGGCGCGTGCCGCGTCCGACCATTTGATAAAAGGCAATCGGTGATTGCACATATTTGAAAAAGACTACGTTCTCCACTACAGGAACATCCACGCCGGTGCTCAACAAATCCACCGTGCAGGCGATGAAATAACTGCGCGACGAACCGCGCAGATCGGGCAACTGGTCATTGCCTGAACTGGCTGCCGTACATTTGAAGGCGTAATTCGAGAGCGGCTTGCGATCGTTCTCAATACACCATTGGGCGTACAAGTTTTCCATTTCAATCGCGACTTTATCCGCGTGCGGATCGCTGGCGCAAAAGATGATGGTCTTTTGTTCGGGTCCGCCCGTACGAATGAGTAACTTGAACAAGTCCGTGCACATGGCTTGCACGCGGTCGGGCATTTGCAATTGTCTCTCGAATGAGCCGGCGTCATAACGCTTGGCGAGTTTTTTATAATCCACTGGTTCGCCGGTCAGCGCGTTGGAGACTTCCTTGTTCTTCAAGTCGGGTTGTGCCACTCCCGTTTCCTGTTCGGTTTGCGTTTTGCGATCCAGGAAAATATTTCTCTGGATGATCTCACACGCCGCCAGATACCCATCGTCCATGCCTTGCGCCATGTCGTATTCATAAACCGGATTGCCAAAGTATTTCAGATTATCGGCGGTGATCTTTTCATCTTCGGGATATTCATCCCAATTCACGCCCGTCAATTGGCGCGGCGTGGCGGTCAAACCGATCTGCACCGCGTTCGGGTTGCGCGTCAATACCTGACTCCACTTGCCCCACGCCGAACGATGACACTCGTCAATGATGATGTGGCTGAAATAATTTTCGGGATAATTAGCGGTCAGAAAACTCGCATCGGCTTCATCGGAATCAATTCCCAATGTTTGATATGTGGCGATCAATATGCGGGCGTTCTTTTGCGGATTCTTTCCGCCAACTTCCGCCGCGTCCGCGCCAAAGACATTTTGGAAGGCAGCCAAGCCCTGGTTGCGAAGTTCATCGCGGTCGCAGATAAAGAGAGCTTTTTTCAACTGGCCAGCGTCGGCAATGCGCTTGAGCAGGTTGACCGCGATAAATGTTTTGCCTGAACCAGTTGCCAAAGCCAATAAGGCTTTCTTCTCGCCTTTGGCAATCTTCTCCAACACCGCGCGGATGGCCGCGTCCTGATAATACCGCCGCGTCGCCTCGCCGCCGGAATAACGCGTGAGCAAAGGTTTAGCTACAAGTGACTCAAGCGAAAAGCCCATACCCTTTCCATACGCGGCGCGCAATTCATCAGGCTTGGGGAATTCTGTCAACGGGCGCGGCTTGGTTGTTGTGCGCGTGAAGTTCTCGTACATCACGAACAAATGTCCGTTGGTGGAAAACACGAACGGCACATTCAGCCGTTTGCTCGCCGCGTAGACTTTGGCTTGTTCCAATCCATGATCGGGAGGCAGATGTTCCGCTTTGGCTTCGATCAATGCAATCGCGACGGGCTGAGAGTCCGGCGTCACCTTGACGCGCAGTGTGTAATCCGCGCGTCCTTTGGATTGGCGACGGGCTTTGCCATCTCGAACCTCGACCGCGCCGGCGGTCTCTTCGCGCTTGATGAAATCTTCCTTCCAGCCGCGCACATAGAGGGCAGGGTCAATCAATTTGGCGCGGGTGTCAGATTCGGAGAGCGTGGGCATTGGATTTCCGCACAGAATGGAGTAAGTATACAACACAGTGTATACGTGACGCAATTGAATAAGCGCCCCCTCAAATTCGAATAATGCAAAATAAGCACTTAATCAGGGCAAGTCATCCAAGCCTGCCCCGCCTCACACTCTTTGGGCCTGTTTTAGCAAATGATGCGGTGTACACAGAGTCAAGTCAATTAAAAATGGAGAGCACTCCAATTTTTGCATACTGCTTATTTTGATAATCAACCCAAGGCGGCTTTAACTCGTTCCGGAGTGAATGGGATCTGGCGCAACCGTATTCCCGTGGCATCGAAGATTGCATTCGCGACTGCCGCGGCGGTGGTCACCGTCGAAGGCTCGCCTGCGCCTACTGCCGGCTGGTCGGGATGATTAATGAGTACAATTTCCACCTCGGGTACCTCGGAAAAAGTCAAGATCGGATAAGTCTGCCAGTCTACACTGGTCACGTGCCTCTCATCAAACTGCACTTCTTCCTTAAGCGTCCGGCTCAACGATTGGATCACGTTACCTTCGATCTGGTTCTTCACACCATCCGGGTTGATGATGAGTCCGCAATCGTGCGCGACAACGATGCGAGTAACCCGCACGGTACCGCTAGCTCGCTCCACCTGCACATGGGCAATACAAGCAACGATGGCCTGATCGTTCTCATAACGAGCAAAGGCGACGCCGCGTCCTTTCAAGTATCCAGCCTTATCCTTACGCGGCGATGGATGCGACTCCCAGCCCGCCTTCTCAGCGGCGGCATTCAGGACCGCGCGCTCACGCGGCTCGGACAAATAACGCAGACGATATTCCAGCGCGTCAACGCCTGCTTGCGCTGCCAATTCATCCATGAACGACTCGTTGGCAAAAGTGTTCTCCGCACCGCCTAAACTACGGAATGAGGAAGCGCGTAAGGGCGAGTTTTCCAAGTAATGGACAGTGACGCGTTGCACCGGGAAGGCGTAATTAGTTCGGGCGTTCCGCTCGGCACCGAAGGAGAAGCGAGACTGTGGAGCAGGCTGTCCGGATAACAACTGAGCGGTCACCAACTGCCCTGCGAAACGTGCGCGGGCAACGTGTGATGGCGACCAGACGTGATAATCCCAGGCAACCACGTTACCCTGCACGTCCAATCCAGCATTTACATCCATAACCATAGCCGGAGCTTTGGGTTCCCATGCGAACTCTTCCTCTCGTGTCCACTGCACCCGCACCGGCTTTCCGACTGCTTGAGACAGGATGACTACATCCGCGGCGACATCGTCGGCACCATTCTGTCCGTAACTTCCCGAGCCTTCCATGTAAATCAGGTGTACATTTTCGGCTGGCAGACCGAGCATTTGAGCCAATGCACTGCTCAATGGATAAGGCCCCGGCGTGCTTGCCCAAACCGTGACCTGATCGCCGTTTACATCCGCAACAGCGCACGAAGGGCCGATCGAGGCGTGGGCATGATAAGGCTGATAATAGGTGGCGTGCAGTTTCCGGTCAGCACTGGCAATGGCTTTTTCAAAGTCCCCTTCATCAGCCAAGAGAGTATTCTCAGTTGGCTGACTACGCAAGTAGGCGTAGATATCCTCCATACGCGGATATGCGACCGCCTCCTGCCATTCGACTCTGAGTTTCTTGGCGGCTAAGATCGCCTGCTCTTCACGTTCTGCCACCACACCGATAAAATTGCCGCGCTGGATCACTTCAACCAGGCCTGGAATATCCTTAACCGAGTCCTTATCAATGGAAACCAACTTCGCGGCCGGCCCCGGTGGGCGAACTAGGCGGGCATGCAGCATTCCAGGCAACTTCAAATCATGGATGAAGCTGGGTTGACCAACCACCTTGCGAGGAAGATCCTCACGGGGCGTGGATAAGCCAACGATTCGATAATCTTCAGGTCGCTTTAGGGGAGCTTGATCCGTTACTTTAAGATTAAAGGCCTTTCCGCCCATCAGCTCCGCATACGTGACAGAGCGCTCTGGGTGGCCGGCTACTTTGATGATCCCATCGCGGATAATCATCTCATCCAAGGTGGCATCCAGCCGCTCAGCCGCCATCCCCAACATGGCTCGCCGCGCTTCGGCGGCGGCATTGCGCAGGGCTGTGCCGCTGCCGCTGATCGTCATGCTACCAGCCGTATAGCCTTCGTCGGGCGTACGTGCAGTATCCCCCATTACCATGTGCACACGCTCGAGAGGTACATCCAATTCCTCGGCTACGATCTGCGCTAGAGCAGTGCGCACGCCCGTTCCCAATTCAACCTTTCCACTGAAGGCAGTTACTGTTCCATCCAGCTCGATTGCCAGCCAAGCGTCAAGTCGGTCCGTCAGTTCGCCCCAAACCGACTCGCGTCTGCCAGAACCCTGACGACCAGATTGCTGGTTCCAGCCTTGATTCGTGTTGTGAGTTTGATTCGCCATTAGCCCTCCGCCAACAATGCTTCAGCCCGCCGCACTGCTCGCAGGATGCGCAGGTGGGAGCCACAACGGCACAAGTTTCCATCCAAAGCCTCCCGGATTTGCGTATCGCTCGGATGAGGGTTCTTCCAAAGCAACGCGGCGGCGGTAATGATCATCCCATTGAGACAGTAACCGCATTGGGCAGCTTGTTCCTCGATGAAAGCATGTTGGACCGGATGTAACTCACCCTCTTCGATTAAACCTTCCAGGGTTGTGATGCGCGCCTGGCCAACTTCGGAGACTGGCAACTTGCAGGATTGCGTTGCCTTTGCCCTGATCAGCACCATGCAGGCACCGCATCTTTCATCGCCGCACCCGAAATGTGGACCCATTAATCCCAGTTCGTTGCGCAGGATGTAAAGGAGCGGCGTATCCGGCGCGGCTTGGACAGTGTGTGACTTTCCATTCACGATCAATACAATTTCACTTTTACTCGACATACAAACTTCCTCCTCGCTAGTTTTCCCTTCGAACCAGATATACAGCACTTGAATCTCAAGTGAGAGAAGGTTGGATATGATAACAGGTCAAGATTGTAGCATGAACAGAAGTCATTCTGCTATATGTGATTATTAGCTGGAATGCTGGGCTTGTCAATCAAAAAATTTAGGAGTAGTTTAGTAGGCTGACGATATCATGTAAAAAGCGTTTGGTTTTTTATCTATAACGTGTTGACATTATTCCTCTTCAATCATAAGATTATTTTAAAAGTAAGCAGGACAGGCCAACTACGCGGTTTTGTTTGAGGTGATGGTGCGAAGATCGCCGTTAGGTTTCTCCTGCAGGATCTCATCGCCTTCCTATCACCAGATATCATTATTCTCAATCGATCCCGACAAGGAGTTTAGAAACAATTATTTCTGCACTGTCCCTCAAACTTGGCACATGGTCGTAGACTGGAATTCCCAATCGGTCGGCTTCCTGTACAGCAAGGTCGGCAGGAATGTTACCTAAAACAGGCAAACCTGGGGTTTCGGCTTTGATAAACTTCGCCTCGTCTTCGTTACGGACCTTATTACCTACCAAGTATAGGCGCGTCATACCAATATCATTCGCCAGTTTCTTGATCTGCGCAGCAGTGCCCAACGAACGCCGTGTCGGCTCGACAACGATTAGCATGGCGTCTACAAAGTCCACAGTGGCACGGCCAAGGTGCTCGACGCCGGCGTACATATCGAGCAGGAGCACATCATCTTTTCGGAAAAGCAAGTGCGTGAAGAGCGTCTTGAGCATGGCTGATTCAGGGCAAATACAGCCAGATCCGCCTATATCCACACTGCCCATTTCAAGGAGACGCACACCGCGATGGAGGACACTAAAGCGTTCGGGGAGATCATCCACGCGCGGGTTGAGGGTAAAGAAACCACCCACTGTCCCGGGCTTGGCTCCGGTGCGTTCCTCGATCAGTTCGTCCATCTCAGCGATGGGATGCAATTGAGCGCGCAAGGCGTCTGGAAATCCCAGAGCGCCCGCAAGGCACGGAGATGGGTCGGCATCCACAGCGAGAACCTGTCGCCCCCTATCTGCATAGACCTGCGCGAGGAGTGCGGTCAGAGTGGTTTTACCAACCCCGCCTTTACCTGTAATAGCAAGTTTCATGACTAAGCGTCCTTTGATGTTACTGCGTTCTACAAGAGAGAAACATCCTCAAGATTTTTGAGCCAGCATGCATCCCAAGATTGTACAGACGCCGGTTGGCAAATAGCGGCCGAGATAGCTTCAAAGACACAAGATGCATTCCCTTGAGGGAAATGAATTATAGCAAGAGAGGCCCGTTTTCGTAAAGAAAGCGAGCCTCTACATTCATCATTAGGTGCTCATGAGTAAGGCGCAATCGCCTGCCAGACCATCATGCCCTGTCCAAAATTTGGATCGAGCAGATGATGCTTGAGTGGACGCACGTCGCCCCTCTGGATCATCAAGGCATGGAGGGTGCCAGCCGCGCGGATGTCACCTGTGAGTTGGTATCCTGCCAGACGGTTGTCTTTCAAGTAAATAGTACGCAAGTTGCCGTTGCGTTTCTCCTGCAGTATCTCATCGCCTTCCTTCAACCCAACTGCCATGATCGGCAACCCTAGGTGTTTGAGGCTGTTCATCCTCTCGCCGCCTTCGTAGCGCGTCTCGTATCCAACCAGGTTCAAACCGACCACACGTCCCTGCTCTACAGCGTTGGGAAAAATGGCGTGGACGAAGGTTTCGCCGCTCAACCGGTCGGGAACTTCGATGGCGTCGCCCGCCGCGTACACATCAGGCGCATTGGTACGCAGATGGTCATCTACACAGATGCCCAAGTTATGGTCAATGCCGCTTCCATTCAACAGATCGAGATTTGGTTTGACGCCTGTCGCAGCAATCAGGATATCGCCTTCCAAGATCTTTCCAGAAGCAAGTTGAACGGCCTTTGCCTTCCGCTGGCCAACAAAACTTTCGGCTTTGGTCTTGAGTTCGGACATTTACGCCACGCTTACGCATCAGGTCAAGAGCGACAGCAGCCGTATCCTTATCGAGCATGGTTGCCATGACCTGGTCAAGCATCTCGATCTGCGTAACATCCACGCCCAAGTCGCACAGAAGAAGGGCGATCTCCATGCCAATAAAGCCGGCTCCCACGATGATGGCAGTCTTGGCTTTATGGCTTTTTACTTGCGCGACAATCGCCTCCGCCGCGCTCAGGGACTTGAAATTGTGCACACCTAGCCTGTTTGACCCTTCAACGGGCGCGTATAGGCGACTGCCGGTTGCAATGACGAGACGGTCGTATTTGATCCTGCGACCATCTTTGAGTTCGATGCGATGTGCCCCCGGTTCGATACCGTGGACCTCAATTCCTTTTCGATACTCCAAGCCGATTTGCTTGGGCCAATGCCTATCACGCCAGAGATGCAAATTTGAGCCCGTAATGAAGTGATCGGCCATGGCCGGCGGCGAATACGGCAGATACGGCTCAGCGCTAAGCATTAAAATCTTTGCTTGGCGGTCATAGGTTCGGATGGTTTCCGCCACGCTCACGCCTGCCGGTCCGGCGCCAATGATTACGATTTTCATTTCGTCTCCTTTCCCCTCTCCCTTTAATACGGGAGAGGGGATAAGGGTAAGAAGTTACGCCAGCGCCAGTTCCGCTTCCGGCAGGGCAATATCGTCAGGGTTGAGAGATGAGAGACCAAGTCCGGCGCGCTTTTTCTCGATATGGCGGCGGATCAAAACAGCAGCCCGGTTCGGGTCCGGTTCAACCGCAAAGGTCGCGCCGAAGACGCCTTCGAGGCCTTCGGTCAACAATTTGACAATGTTCGGGCTGCCAAAGATCGGCGGGGCAATGCCCAGAACCGTGAAGATGCCTGAGCTGACCACGTACGTGCCGATGGACACGGCCTTCTCCGAGTACCATTCAGGTGCGGCGCCGGCCAACGGCAAGGCGCTGATATCCACGCCGAGTGTATTGGCTAGGGCAGCAGCCAGCACCAGGATACGGCTGTTATCCACGCATGAGCCGAGATGCAACACGGGTGGGATGCCGAGAGCCTTGCAAACGGCCTTTAAGCCCGGCCCTGCCAATTCAGCTGCTTCAGGTACCATCAAGCCAGCCTTGCCGTCCGCCACGGTGGTGCAACCGGTGACCACTACCAGGATGTCGTTTTCGATCAGCCGCTTCGTCAATTCGGTATGACCAAGGTCTTGCTTGATCTTGGGATTGTTGCAACCGACGATGCCGACGGCGCCGCGGATCTGACCAGCGACGATCGCATCAATGAGCGGTTTGGGCGTGCCGCCCAGCGCGCCGAGGATGGCCTCGATGGAGAAGCCGGTCATCATTTGAACCGGTTCGACGGGAATGAATACCCTGGATGGGACGCGGTTGACGAAGTTCTCCACTGCTGTGCGCACGATCTGCTTGCCAATCTCCAAGGCGCGCGTGGGGTCGAAGCTGATGTGCTGTGCGCCCGGGAATTTGGCCTTATCAAAGGTACTAATGACCTTGGTATGGAAGCATTTGGCGGTCTCGGTCACGGCGGGCATGATGCACTGATAGTCCACGACCATCGCTTCCACCGCGCCAGTCATGATGACCAGTTCCTGCATCAGGTGATTGCCTGCCATCGGGATGCCCCTGCGCATCAGCACTTCATTGCCTGTGCAACACACTCCGGCCAGGTTGATGCCCTTGGCGCCTTTCTCCTTCGCCAGTTCGAGCAGTTCTGGAGTTTGAGCGGCCACCGCAATCACTTCCGAGAGCATAGGATTGTGGCCGTGCAGGATGATGTTGACGTGATCGGCCTTGAGTACGCCGAGGTTCATCTGCGACATCTTGGGTGTGGGCGTACCGAAGAGCGTGTCTGAAAGTTCGGTCGCGATCATTGACCCACCCCAGCCATCGCTCAGACTGGTGCGGACAGCGTGCAGGAGGATGTTGACCCAGTCGTTGTCCACCCCCATGTGAGTACGATGCATCATCTCCACGTTCTCGCGGTCGATGCCGCGCGGATACACGCCCACTTTATTCCACAAATCCTGGCGGGCCTGCGGGGCGCGTTTGCCCAGTGGGAGCCTGTCGCGGCGCATGCCATAGTCTTCCATCATCTCCCAAGCCAGGTCTTTGGCGATCTGTTGATCACTCTTCCCCTCCGTTGAAATTCCATACTCGCCAGCCAGTCGTTTGAGTTTCTCGCTGTCGGTGATTTTGTAAACGTCAGTTTTTCCCTCGCCGACCCGATGAAGGGTCTCAAGGATGTCCCGTCCGTGGTCGGAGTGGGCTGAGGCGCCGCCCACAATCATGCGCGCCAAGTTGCGGGCGACGATGATATCCGCGTCCGCTCCGCAGACCCCTTTTTGCGGGCCGTCCCCGAAGGGATCCACCCGGCAGGGGCCCATGGTGCAGATGCGGCAACTGGTTCCCAAATTGCAATATCCGCACTGGGGCTGCTGTTTCTCCAGCCGATCCCAGACGGTTTCGATGCCGTTCTTGCGGGCCACTTCGAGCATGGCCTGCGTATCGGCATTGATGCTCATTTTCTTGAAGCCGTTTCCACTAAAGGTGGTCATGCTTCACGCTCCTTTCTTGCCGTTTGCATTTAGATGAGTCACTGCCGCTCCATATCCACGCCAGGCTTCCACATTGACAGGCATCGTAGTGGCCTGCGGGCTGATCTGTCCTACTGCAACGGATACAGCCTCTGAATAGCGAGTGCGTGCTGACTTTACCAGTTCGTTGATCTCGCCGAATTCCAGCGCGCCCACCTTGCAGGCTTCGACACAGGCCGGCGCTGTACCCATTCTTTGTCTTTCAATGCAATTGTCGCACTTTACGGCAACCGTCTGCCGTTCGGGCGCAACCGCCAGCGGGTAGTAGGTGATCACATCGAAGGGACAAACCATGGCGCACATGCCACAGGCAATGCACTTGTTTGCGTTAACCATGACGATGTCCGGGAAATCCGCCGCATGGTGCATCGCCGCGGTTGGACAAACGACCATACACGGAGCCGGGTTGCAATGCCTGCACTTGTTCGGAAAGGCAGTATTCATTGCCAAGCCCAATTCGGCATGGATGCGTGGTTTGGGAGTAGGAGACTCAAAAACGGCCAGGAATAGATTTTGGGTTTGCGAATGGGCTACTGCGCAGGCAGTTTCGCACTGCTTGCAGCCAATACAACGTTCCGGATGCACAAAAACAGTTTTCATGCAGATATTCCTTTCTCCAAGCCGTGTGAAATGGACAAACAAGCCAGATCAGTTTTTCAGAGCGCCTCCTCTCGAAAACCCATTTCCCCCAAGAACACAAAAGCAGGCTAGCCAGGTTTTTGCTTCAGTGACTATGCCTGCGACGAAGATCGGCTACCTTATTCAACTACAAGTATAGCGAGTAGGAATGCAAATACAATTGACATATGTCATATTCTTTCTATATCACCTCGCGATTGTCTGGAAAAACCTTGACTTTCCGACGCCGGAAACCCTAGCGTCGTTGCATAGGATAAAGGGTTGGATGTGCTGGATGCCTTGGAAAACAGTCCCCTCGTCTTAAAACTCGAAGCCAGAAAAATACCTGAGAATACGGCAGAATCCCGCACGTCCACTGCAGGCTATGTTAGGCGGCATGGTCCCGTTCAGATATGATTTTACACTGAATTGAACGGCGACTCTAAACCTAGCAGTTCGAGGTTCTGTTCCTTTTTACATACTAATTTCATCGTTAGACTCACCTGTTTCCTAAAAGGGCAACTGAAAAGTGTATGGCTTTTTGTCCATAACATGAAGATATTATCCTTCCCCGGTCATAAGATAATCTAAGAACGTTGGCAAGGCAAGCTGTCAAAGCCTGCCCCACTTTGTTACTTATTGTCTTGGTTATCAATTGTCAACCATAAAGTCGCTGTTCCTCGATCATCCACCCAGTCAGGTCTGTAATCCAACGACTGATGCCGGAAATAAGTATTATATAAATCGGCATAATGTCCACCCTGCTTCAACAACGATTCGTGATCGCCTTCCTGAATAATCTGGCCTAGTTTCATGACCACGATGCGATCAGCGGCTTTGACTGTTGAAAGACGATGCGCAATCAGAATACTGGTGGAATTTGCCAGAATCAAATTCAATGCCTGCTGGATCTGCCATTCAGTGAACGGATCAATGCTGGCAGTCGCTTCATCGAGGATGAAGATGGCGGGACGCTGAACGAGGACGCGCATCAACGCCACAAGCTGACGCTGTCCCATAGAGAGACGCCCGCCGCGTTCGCCGACTTCGGTGTGCAATCCCTCGGGCAATGTATCCAGCCATTCACCATCGCCAATTTTCTTTGCCATCTCCAGCATTTCGACTTCACTCACATTGGGCACGGCATAACGGATGTTATCGGCCACAGTTCCAGAGAACAGGAACGGCACCTGCGAAACGATGCCAAGCTGTTTACGATACTGTTGCAAATCAAACGTGCGAATGTCCATGCCGTCAATCAACAGGCGGCCTGCCTGAAATTCATAGAAACGCGCGATCAACTTCGCAATGGAGCTTTTGCCCGCGCCGGTGTGTCCCACAAGGGCAAGATTCTCTCCCGGTCGTATGCACAGATTGAAGTCGGTAAGAATCGGCTCCTTATCCGTATAACGGAAGTTAAGATGTTCGAAGCAGACTTCGCCTTTGAGACGCGGAACGTCACGTCGGTCAGTCTGGACCACGTTCGGGTCGGCGTCCACCAAAGCGAAGACGCGTTCGGCAGCTGCCAGTCCTTGCTGGATCTGCGCCCAGAACGCTGAGAGATTCGAAATAGGTGTGACGAAACTATCGAGGCTTAAAATAAAAAGATACCATGCCCCAAGGCTGACAACGCCATGTAGGACATTTATGCCGCCGTAATAAACGAGAGCCGCCACAAAGAAACCAGTAAGCGCATTCAAGGTTGGAAAAACAATCGAAAGCACAAAGCCGCGTTGAACATTGACGCGATAAGACTGCTGATTGGATGCGTTAAAAAATTCAAAAATGCTTTGTTCCTGCCGGAAATTTTTTGCAATCGAAATTCCGCTGACGGTTTCCTTGATGGATTGATTCACTTCTGCCATGGCAATCATGCCGTTACGCGTGACGCGGCGCGCTAGGTTGCGATAGATCGTGGTCAAACCCAGCATAAACGGCACAAAGGCGCACATCAACAACGCCATATGCCATTCAGTATAGAACATCACCACACCGAGGATGAGTGCAGTTGCAAGTTGTGCAGTAACGTCCGTGACAATAACCACGAGCTGGCCGAAATCATTGGTGTCCGAAGTGATACGGGAGACAATACGACCTGAAGAAAATTGGTCGTAGAAAGATAGATCGTGTTCAGCCGCGGCATCGAACGCCTGTGTGCGTAATGCAAGCACCACATCCCCAATTGCTCGGATGACCAGACTGCGGCGCCCCCAGTTCAATCCCCACGTGCTGACCCCGATGAATGCTAATGCCAAGCCCGCGATAGTGATGGCTCGCATGCTCGGTTCATTTTGAAGCAAGTTAACTATTTGGCTGACAATCACCGGCAAAGCCGCAGCAATTGTTGCAATCAGTGCTACCAGAATCGAAACCCATATAAAACGCCTGCCCTGCGGTTTAAAATAATCAATGATCCGGCCAATCAATTGGCGGTCGGAATATTGACGATCGTACTTCTCGGTATTGAGTCCAGCGAAGAAGCCCATTATTCCTTAAATATCCTCGAGTACGCTTCCGAGGTCTTCATCAATTCATCATGTGTGCCCATCGCGGCAATCTTGCCTTTCCGCAAAACGATGATGAGATCAGCCCAGCGGATTTGCGATAAACGGTGCGTGATGAGAATCGTTGTGCGACCCTTGGCGGCATTTGCGATGGCGCGCTGGATTTTATCTTCGGTGGCCGAGTTGATTGCGGAGGTCGAATTGTCCAGGACCAAAATGCGGGGATCCGTTAAAAAGGCTCTTGCTAACGCCAAGCGTTGTCGCTGTCCACCTGAAAGAGTGACGCCGCGTTCTCCGATCACAGTGTCATAACTTTGATCAAAGGTTTCAATAAATTCATGCGCCTGTGCGCCGTTCGCAGCATATAAGACTTCATCGCGCGCCGCGCCGGGTTTTCCAAATGCAATGTTATCCGCGATGGAACGCGAAAATAAAAAAATGTCCTGCTCGATCATGGATATTTGCGAACGCAAGGAAGCGAGATTCCAATCGCGAACATCCACGCCATCAATCAATACTTGTCCCTGCTTTACATCATAGGTACGATTGATCATTCTGACGAGCGATGTTTTGCCCGCGCCGGTTTGACCAACTAGAGCAACGGTCTGACCGGGTTTGACATGAAAGGAAATATCCTTAAGCACCGAACCGCCCTCGGGGTAAGCAAACGAGACGCCGCGAAACTCAATTTCACCGCGGATGGTTGAAGTCCGGCCTGAGGCGTTTTGATCGAGATTGGTTTCGCGATTGATCAAATCCAAAATGCGGCGCGCGCCGGAAATGCCCAGCGACATTTGTGTATACGCCGCGGCAGATGAGAACGTTGGGAATTCCAACATGCGGAGCAAGCCAAAGTAAGCAACCACATCACCGGTGTTAATCACGCCAGTGCGGAATAAGATCAGCGCATGGAAAAGCCCACCTGCGTAAACGAGACCCATCATCAGGTTTGGAATGAAGCGGGCTTCAATATCGCCTTGTTGAACGAAAGCGTTGCGTACTCGCCGCGCATTGGTCACGAAGGTTTCGGTTTCCGCGCCTTCTTGCGCCGCGCCTTTCATGATTTCGACGCCATCGAGTGTCTCAGATAGGTGCGTATTCATCTCGCCAAAAGTTTGACGCACTTCATCTGTGACCGGGGCCATGGTTTTTAGATAGCGCCAAAGCGCCGCAAAATAACCGATACAAAAAAGAATCGGCGTGAGCAGGAGCGCGGGGCTATATTGTGGAATAACAAAGAAAGGGATAATGACGAATAATCCCGCACCGATAACCAGGTTCAGGCCCGGGCTGAACATGAAGTTGATCTCGCGTACATCATTGGTGGCGCGCGCCATGGTATCGCCAACCGGCTGGAGGTTGTGGAAGGTCATGCTCTTCCCAAGCAATGAAACGTAAAGCTCGTCGCGAATATCGCGCTCCATCTTTTGCGCCATCAATTCCGCGCCGAAGTTGCGTCCAAATTGGAGGATGCCGCGCCCGATCTGTGATGCGCCGAGCATCAATGCCAGCGGGATCAGAATACTGACAGTCGCATTGGGCTTGAGCATGTCATTGAACGCATTGCCCACCAACACCGGCACGGCGGAAGCCAGCGCAGCATTTCCAATCGCGCCGATCACCAGCATCACAAGAATGTACCAATAACGGATCGCGTGCGACCAGATCCAACGAGCAGGGCCATTGGTGCGTTCCGAGGGTTTACGGGTAAGAGTAAATTCAGCGGGAGCGGATAGGGTTGTCATAGGGCAGAAAAAGCCTACCGCAGTCACTGCGGCAGGCGGTGAAAAAGAAAACGATTACTAAATTTTACCACGTGGCGCGAAACTCCCCTTCAATCAACTAACCCCCTATTTGGAGACCGTTGCATTAAGCCTGTGCGATGACTTCAGCGCAGCGCATGGAGTATTTCCAGTCCATGTTATCTTCCAAACTCCACCATGCCGAAAGAACGGCATGTGCAATTCCCCATTCAAGGATTTGTTCACGCTCAAATCCCAATCGCTCCGATAAGATATCCATGCGGCGTTTTGTGATTTGAACGGCATCGGATCGATTTAGAAAACCCAACGGATTCATCAGCAACGGTCCGACCTCATACGCGGCCGGACCAATCACACCTTTGGGATCAATTGCCAGCCAGTTGTCTCCTGATGACAAAATATTGTAATGATGCAAATCCCCATGAATAAGCATCGGGGCATAATCTTCGCTAAAGAAATTCGCGACCGAATGTTCTGCTCTCTCGACCAAACTTTTTTCAAGTGGACCCGTTACGCCCTCAAAGCGGATGTATAGTTTCTTAAAGTCTTTGAACCAATCTGATAGTTTGATAAACGCGCCTTCGCTTGGCGCGGGTCTCCAGAGATTCAACATCACATCTGCGGCAATATGCGTGGCTTGATCTTCATCATTCAATGTTGTCAGCGTATCTCCCGGCTGGAGACGTTCCAATAAAAACATGGCGCGTTCCTCATCTGCTTCCAACAAACGGACTGCACCTTTGCCATCGAAGAAGCGCAACGCCGACATCTCGCTCGTCAGCTCGCGATTAGGCACACCGATCTTCAGAACGACATCTTCTTTTCCGTGTGTTGCAAAAGCGACAAAGTTGTAGGAAAGATTCGAAACAGGCTGAACATTTGTCAAACCCCATCGACACGAGGCTTCATCAATCAGATCAGGCAATGCACTCAGCCATGCGCGGCCGTCATCACTAAAGGTATTTTGGATTGTCTATATAGATTCGAGGGGAAGATTCATAAAACCGTAGGGGCGAGCCATGGCTCGCCCCTACACATTATGATGGAAAAATTTTCTCAAATACTTCCGGGCAATACTTCTGCACCATCTCAGACGAGAGTCCGTTCTCTTTGCAGATGGCCACATAGAAGTCCGCGGAGGAACGCCTGATTCGTTTTTGCGTGTCCACGTCCAATCCCCAGAGTCCGAAGCGTAAAGTCCAGCCGCGTTCCCATTCGAAGTTATCCACCAGCGACCAATGAAAGTATCCTTTGATGGGCCAATTAAAATTGACGGCGCGCCACATCTGATGAATATGCTGGGCAATATAACGCGGACGCATTTTATCCTCTGCATCGTCCACACCGTTTTCAGTAACGATGATAGGAATCTTGAATTGCGACGCCCATTTGAATGCTTCATAGAAACCATCGGGCTCGTTGGCGTAATAGCCCGTCGTGCTGAGATCCGCATCTTTGGGAAAATACGCTCGCCCAAACAACGTAGAGGCTCGTGACAGATCGAACGCGACCTGATCGCGAGTGTAGTAATTGACACCGATAAAATCCTGCGTATTGGCGGCTTCAGGGACACGCACCGTCTTATAAACGAAGCGTGCCTTGCCATCCTGTGCGGCGCGCGGCAACAGGTCGTTGAATATTTTGGATTGAAGGCCAGCCACAAATTTATCGAGCGGCGAGGCAGTGGCTGGATGGAAGGAACGGTAGTTCATGGCAATGCCAACGCGCGCTTCCGGTTGAAGTTCATGGATCACTTTATAAGCCAGGGCATGCCCTTTGAGGAGGTTGGTCATCACATGGAAGGCAGCACCGATATCTTTCTTGCCGGGCGGATATGCCCCATCGCTATAAGCCGAGTAAGCATAGACATTGGGTTCATTGATCGTCACCCATAACGAGACATATTCCTTCAACGCTTCCACCGTCTTGCGAACAAAGACCGCAAACTTTTGCGGAGCATCATCATTTTCCCAACCATCGAGTTCCGAGAGCCAAAGTGGATCGGTGAAATGATGCAAGGTGACCATGGCAGTCAGCCCGCGTTCGCGCAAGCCGCGCAGCATACCGCGATATTTTTCGAGTGCGTCTTCATCCCATTGACCGGGTGCTGGTTGGATGCAACTCCATTCAACGGAGAATCGATGGGCATTCTGACCCGTTTCAACAGCGCGATCAAAGTCTTCGCGCCAGCGTCCGCCCCACCAGTCGCAAGCGAGACCCGATTTGCCATCAGTGTGTCCATCTTGTTCCCACTTCCACCAATTGTTATTGGTGTTGTTGCCTTCCACTTGATGCGCGGCAGTCGCCGTGCCCCATAAAAATCCGCGCGGGAAATGAAATGTAGCTTCAGGCATGTAATCCTCCTTATTTATTTCGTTCAAGATATGCAAGATACAACGCGACCGAACCGGCGACGGCGGCATTCAACGATTCGACTTTTCCTCGCATGGGAAGTTTCAACACGATATCGCATTTCTTACGCGTCAGCTCGCGCAGACCTTCGCCTTCGCTTCCAACCACGAGACCGAGCGCACCGCGCAAATGACGATCCGATTTTTCATTGATGGTCTCACCGTTTTGATCGAGTCCGGCGATCCAAATGTTTTCTTCTTTCAAAGCATCAATAGTTTGTGCGAGATTCGATTTGGCGATCATCAGATGTTCACTTGCACCGGATGAAGCATTGACCACCGCAGGTGTAATGTCAACGGTATGAGCCAACGGAATAACCACGCCATGCACACCGACAACTGCTGCAGTGCGAAGCAATGTGCCGAAGTTTTGTGGGTCTTGTAGAGAATCGAGAATCAAAACAAAAGGCAATTCACTTTTGCTCCGAGCATATTCGAGGATATCAACCACATCGGAATATGGATAAGCACTGATTTCCGCCACTACACCCTGATGGTTCTCGTGGATTTTATCCAGCCGCACTTTGGGCAGGCGTTCAACAATTATCTTGCCCTCTTTGGCAAGTTTCAATATATCTTCGAGGCGACCCTTTTCCTGCACGCCTTCTGCAATTTGGATGCGAAAAATTTCCCGGCGTTTGGCACGCAGTGTCTCATAGACCGCATTGCGAGAGTAAATGAATTCTTTCATAGGTTGATTTTACTTGAGAAACAGGGAGGCGTGGCAATAACAGGCAACCGGGAGGTTGCTTGTTTCATTAATCCTCGATATACTTTCCCTCATGAGCCAAATCATTGTGATTCAAAATGTAACTTTGATAGACGGCACGGGCCGCGAGCCTTTAGACAATGCAACCGTCGCAGTGCAGGATGGAAAAATCATCCATGCGGGAAAAGCCAAGCGATGGCAAGCTTCCTATAACGAAGACATCATCGGTCTTGATTTCAGCGGCAAAACTCTTTTACCCGGCTTGATTGATTGCCACGTCCATCTTTCGGGAAGCGGCGAACCGGACAGCCAATTCAAAGTGGATGATGGCGCGATGGCGCTCAAGATTCTTCAGAACGCGCGCAAGAATCTCGCGGCAGGCATTACCACCGTCCGCGACCTCGGCGGATGGAACGAACTTGAATTCGCCGTGCGACGCTCCATTCGTCATCACGATTTCAGCGCGGCGCGCATGATGCTGGCCGGACAATTCATCTCCATCAGCGAATCGGGCGCGGATTATTACGAGGGCATGTATCGAATCGCGGACGGCGTGGAAGCAGTCCGCAAAGCCGCACGCGAACAAATCAAGAATGGTGCGGATCTCGTCAAGCTGGGTGTGACCGGTGCGGTGTTGGTGGAAGATGGACTTCCCGGCGCAACCCATTTCAATGGGGATGAAATCCGCGTCGCAGTGGAAGAAGCCGCGAAGTTCGGCAAAGGCGTCGCCGCGCACGCGCATGGCATCGATGGAATCCGCAAAGCAGTCCGGGCCGGAGTTCCACTCGATTGAACACGGCACGTTCCTATATCAAGGGCTGGATGTGATCGAAGAGATGAAACAGCGCGGCACGGTTTTGGTCCCAACGCTCAAGCCGGGTTGGGATGTGATCAGCGGTGATCGTTCCAATATCCCGCAATGGATCGTGGACAAGATGATCGAAACACAGGACGCGGCGATTCAATCGCTGTGCCTTGCATATCAAGCGGGCATTCCCATTGCGATGGGAAGCGATGCGGGCACGCCGCTGAATTTTCATGGCGAGAACGGTTTGGAAATTTATTGGATGGGACAAGCGGGCATGAAGCCGATGGATGCGCTGGTTTCGTCCACGCTCGGCGCGGCAAAAGCACTCGGGTGGGATGCGAGGATTGGCTCCATTGAAGAAGGCAAGTCAGCAGATTTATTGATCTGCGATGAAAATCCGCTCGATGATTTGAAACGCCTTGCGGATAAAAAAAATCTGCGTGCGGTCTTTCTCGACGGCAAGCTGGCCGCGCGTCAACCAACCAATTCTTATCCCGTTTCGGTTCTCGCCCCCAACTCATTGACAATTGGTTCCTTATAACATAGAGGCGCTGGGCGAATGCCATTCGCCCCTACGCCTCAACCAACGAAACAATCTCCGCATCGCTCAACGCGCGGCGCAGTTCTGCGCTCTTCATAACAATTGCGACACTATGCAACCCCGATCCAATCGAGATTTCGTTTTCCATCAATACACTTTCATCAATTAATATTCTCAGCGGACGGAGCAGACCGAACGGTGATACTGTCCCAATGCGATAACCGGTGATGGCGAAAACTTCATCTTCGCTTGCCATCGTCAGCCGCGATTGACCGACATGTTTTCGTAAAGCCCTCCATGAAATTTGTTTCGGTCCCGCAACCAGCACCATCAAATATTCATTCTCGGATAACCGAAACAAAATACTGCGGACAACTTGTTCCAGCCGCTGTTTGCGTTCCTGCGCGGCTTGCTCCAATGAATTGACCTGACCAGAGTGATGAAAGACGGTATGTGCGATTCCGAGTTTATTTAAAGCAATACTGACAGGTGGTTGATTTTCCATAACGTTTCATTCCCTGCACATAATTAAATGGCAAGCGCCAGGGTGAGGGGGGCACCCTAGCGCTTGCCATGCAAGATAATACTATAACTTATCAGACAATGCAAGAGAAAAAATCTTAAGGTTTGGTTAGTGTCCTTTCTTGCCATATCTGTGCCCCTGGGGGGAATCGAACCCACATCTCGGCCTTAGGAGTGCCTTGCACTGTCCATTGTGCTACAGGGGCATAAAGAAATTATATCAAAATAATGGATGTCATTACGAGGAGCACAGCGACATTTGAATCGTATGTGATCGAATCAAGCTTTGCTTGGAATGATCAATTTGGTATACAACCACGACGCACCAAACGCTGATCATCACGGCTTACTTCATGGGTGGACTCTATGAGGTGAACGGAAGTACAGTCCGCAAATATTATTCCATTGCTGGAATGACAATTGCGACACTTGCACCTGGCGTGAGTGCAGGTGTGAATGACGGAACAGGTTAAAATATCTCCTCACCGATTATCTTGGATCAGTTGTTGCCATCACAGATAACACCGGAACCTTAATAAGCCAAGAGAGACCGCGAAGCGTTGCTTATTATTTGATACATGTTCTAGCACAAGTGGCGAACAAATGAGTCTCAAAAAGAGAACCAATAGGAAATCGAAAAGAGAATTGTGTTCAAAGTATTAAACCAGAAAGCCATCCAAAAGGATGGCTTTCGTGGTGAGTTGTGGCTTCTCGAACTTACTTGAGGAGGAATGTCACAGCGCTGAGTTTGACACTACTATCCATGTTCAACGACAGTTCACAACTACAATTTATCCAATTCAGCGCGATTGTTTTGGCGAGTATCCCTTTATAAGATCCAAGTGCTCGATAGATGGCTCCATAAGATCATCGACTTAGCCTTCAAAGCTATTATGTGCTGATAAGAGATACTCACCTTTTGATTTCGGAATTCTTGCGAATCCGCCCCTTGACATCTCCAATGACAAAGGGCATACTGGTTTAAACCAGTATCAAAATCGAATCAAGTTCCTTTTTGAAAGGCGGGGCTCCATGAAAAAGAATCTACACTGGATCCTATTAGCTAGCATCGTTCTACTCGTCGTGATCATCCTTGTCATTACAAAATCATCAAGCACGCAGGCGCCTGAAAATCTTTCGGTGCAGGCAACGCCGAATCAGGCTGGACCGCAGATCATCGCGCAAAACCCGGTAGCAGGCCAAAGATTGGATTTATCTTCAACGATTCAAATGACCTTTGACCGAGATATGGATCGCGACAAAACCGGAAAAGCTTTTTCGCTTCTGGGTCCGGACGGTCAAGCGGTCGCCGGTCAATCAGCATGGCGCGACGCTCGAACTTTTGAATTCACACCAATCTCTAAACTTGAGCCTGCTTCAAATTACACCGGAGTTCTTTCTACATCTGCTACCGCACTCGATGGAACTTCTCCAAAAGAAAACATCGAATTGAATTTTATGACGGTTGAAGGTTTGAAGGTGGGACAGGTCTTTCCGATTGCCGATGCGGAAGATGTTGATCCTACAACCAACATCACCGTGATCTTCAATCATCCCGTTGTGCCGATCACAATTCAAGAAGAACAAAGTAGTTTGCCGCGACCGATTGAACTTTCACCGCCAACGAAGGGAACAGGTCAATGGGTGAATTCATCGGTGTATGTATTTCAGCCGGACCCAGTTCTATTAAGCGGAATCCGTTATACGGTCCGCGTGGGAGCCGGATTGAAAGATACGAACGGGGACGCGTTGGATCAATCCTATGTTTCACAGTTCATCACGCGCGCTCCATCTGTTGCTAGTTTTGCCTTGAAGAATGGTGAACAGAATCCTCAATTGGATAATGTTCAAAACGTTTTGCTTGATCAGGTTTTCATCATTACGTTCCAGCAACCGATGAACTCCGATAGCGTGGCGCAAACGACAACGGTTACAAATACCCAAACAGGGAAATCCGTTTCACTCGGGTTTAGTTGGAATAAAGATCTCACCGAGTTGACACTCCAGCCGAATGGAAGATATCAGATCGCCAGTGATTATCATTTGCAAATTGCAGATACTGCCCAAGCCGCTAATGGCGGAATGTTAAAGGATGGCTTCTCGGTAAACTTTAGCACAGTGCCATTGCCGAGTATTGTTAAAGTATCTCCTGAACCAAATTCAACACAAACAAGTTACGATGGCTCGCTTTCGATTCAGTTCGCTTCTCCAATGCGTTTGAATAGCTTAAAAGGAAAAATCGTTGTCACTCCCGCGCCCAAGACTGAGTTGCAGTGGTATTACAACGATTACGATCATACCTACAACACATATGGTTTAGACGCTGGCACAAATTATTCTGTGCGCATTTTGCCGGGCATGACGGATATTTACGACAACACCATTGATGGCGAAGATTCGTTTACATTTACTACAGCAGATATGGATCCTTATGCGCGGCTGGTTGTACCGTGGACACCGTTGGTATATCGCGCCAAAGGACCACAGGATGTTTTCTTCGAGAATATGAATCTGGATTCTGTTACGGTTTCTCTGTATTCTTTAACATTCGATGAATTCAGCCAATTCGCTGATAGCCAAGGCGACAATAACGGTGGCGTTTCACCCACCACCTATGTTCCGAAAACTGCGCCTGTTCGCGAATGGAATCCGAACACGCAGGGGCCGCGTAATCAAACAAATTATATTGATCTCAAGTTGGAAGATCAAGCTGGAAATCCACTTGCACCGGGATATTATTTCATCGGTGTAAAAGGTTCGCCGCTGAATTACACAACCAACTTCTATCAGGCGTCTGTGTTCATCGTTGCTACAGATAACATCACGCTCAAAGCCACTTCCACGGAAGGCTTGGCGTGGGTCACTGATCTCGAAAGCGGCGCGCCGCAAGCCAATGTGCCGGTGACGTTTTACGACAAAGATTTCAATCAGGTTGGGACGATAACCTCCACCAACCAGAATGGTTTGGTTTACCTAAAGGGAATCAACTCGCCGGTTTATGCGCGCGTCGAAGGAACAAATCATCTGGCTTTTGTTTCCACCGATTGGGGCAGTGGTGTATGGACGGGAGATTTGGGCATCGCCGAAAATTATTATGGCAATACTAATGCGCCGTTTGTTTATCTCTACACGGACAGGGCCATCTATCGCCCCGGGCAGGATGTGTACTTCAAAGGCCTTGTGCGACAGAACGACGATCTTCATTACAGCTTGCTCAACGACGCTCAGGTTTATGTAACGATTGAGGAAGCAGGGCAGCAAGTTTACGCAAAATATTTATCGCTTTTGCAATTGGGAAGCATCAATGATGATTTCAAATTAGGCGACGATGCGGCACTCGGCACTTACACGATTTCGGTTAGTACTTCACCGACAGCGGACGCGTTTGGGAGCCTTGACTTCCGCGTGGCGGATTATCAGAAGCCGCAGTTTCAGGTCAACATTTCCTCGGATAAAGCGGACGTTTTGAATGGCGACAAAGTCAACTTTAGCCTGGATGCAACGTATTACTCCGGCGGAAATGTGGGCAACGCCAACGTGGATTGGTTCACGGAGGCCGCACCATACACCTTTACGCCCAATCCAAAATATAGCCAGTTCAACTTCACAGATTGGGATCAGGATCAATATTACCTGCCTCCGGAGCCTGCCGGACAGGGAGGAACACTTGAACAAGGACAAGATACAACTGATTCAAATGGTCATCTCAATCTGTCCAGAGCACTGAGCCTAGGAGAAAATGCAACTGACCAACAAGTAACGCTCAATGCCAACGTAACGGACGTGGCGGGGGATGTGGTCAGCGGGCAGACGAGTGTGATTGTTCATCAAAGCGAACTGTATGGCGGCATCCGCTCGGTGAGTTATGTTGGGAAGCAAGGTGAGGCACAGCAGTTTGAAGCGGTGGTATTAGATTGGGATTCGAAGCCGGTGGCGGATCAAAATGTGACGGTCAAATTTGTGGAGCGACAATGGCTCAGCGTCCAGAAGCAGGACGAACAAGGACAGTTGAGCTGGGTCACATCCGTCAAAGATATTCCTGTCGCGCAGAAGAGCCTCACAACGGATCAGGATGGAAAAGCAGAGGTTTCGTTTATCCCGCCCGAAGGTGGTGTGTACAAAGCAATTGTGATCGTAACGGACTCAAAAGGCAACCAGCAACAAGCCTCGGCGTATACGTGGGTTTCGAGCGATCAATATATTGCCTGGCGCGAGACGAATGACCGCACATTCAATTTGGTGGCGGATAAAAATATCTATTCGCCCGGCGATACCGCCCAGCTTTTGATTGCCCAGCCGTTTCAAGGAAATGTTTATGCATTAGTCACCACTGAGCGCGGGCACATTTACAAACAGGACGTTGTTTTATTGACCGGCAATAGTACCATTTACAGCCTGCCAATCACCAGCGATATGGCTCCGATGACTTATATATCGGTAGTGGTTGTGAAAGGCACTGACCCTGCTACAGGTTCAACGCCCGACTTCAAGATCGGTTTAACGCGCATCAACGTGGATACCAGCCAGCAAACTCTTAACGTCAACGTCACAACGGATAAACAAACCGCAGGACCGGGAGATAAAGTCACTTATACGATTACAACCAAAGACGAAAGCGGCAAACCGGTTTCAGCGGACGCGTCGCTGGCGGTTGTGGATAAAGCCGTGCTGGCATTGGCGCCGTCGAACTCGGATCCCATCTTGGAAGATTTCTATCCTGATACTGGACTCGGCGTACAGACCGCGCTCGGATTGGTTTCCAGCGCGGATGATTTCAACGCGCAATATCGTCAGAGCATTCCGACCGGTGGAGGCGCGGGCGGCGGAGGCGGAAATGAAAATAGCCTCGGCATTATCACGGTGCGGCAGGATTTTAAAGATACCGCATTCTTCCAAGCGCAAGTCACAACCGATGCAAATGGTCAGGCGCAAGTGACGGTTACATTGCCGCAGAATTTAACCACATGGGTTGCAGATGTGCGCGCCGCGACCATTGATGGGAGAGTTGGGCAAGCTACCAATGAACTCGTCAGCACCAAGCCCTTGTTCGTGGAATTGCAGACGCCGCGTTTCTTCGTCGCCGGAGATCAGGCGCGCGTCGGTGCGGTGATTCACAACAATGGCAGCGACCCGCTCCAAGTCAATGTTTCGCTCGATGCGCAGGGAGTCCAATTGATCACTCCCACCGCGCAGACCATTAACGTTGATGCGAATAATCAAGCGTACGTCACATGGGATTTGAATGTCAATCAAGATGCCACGCGCGTGGATTTGACCGCGCAAGCCGTCAGCGGTTCGTTCACCGATTCGAGCAAGCCCGCGCTTGGCACGCTATCGAGGCAGGGCATTCCGGTATACACTTATACTGCAACTGAACCGGTCGGCACATCGGGAATTATTCAATCCGCAAATTCAATAACTGAATCGATTCTCCTTCCATCGAGTTCGCGATTACACCGACGCGAATGTTTCAGTGCAAATCTCGCCATCGCTTGCGGCTTCGATGCAAGATAGCCTGATGTATCTTCAAGACTATTCATACTATTGCATGGAGCAGACCGTTTCGAGTTTCCTGCCCAATGTGGTCACGAACCGCGCCCTGAAACTCGCGGGCATTTCTAATCCGAGTTTGCAAAGCAATCTCGATGCCCAAGTGAATTCTGCTTTGCAAAGAATCTATGCCAAGCAATTATCAGATGGCGGTTGGAATTGGTGGGATGGCACAACGAGCGATCCGCAGACGAGTGCGTATGTTGTTTTAGGTTTGGAGGAAGCCAAGGATTCCGGTTATCCGGTTTCGCAGGATGTGTTGGATAACGGCATCCAATATTTGAATCAAAATCTTCCAGACCTTTATCAAAACGCCGCAACGTGGCAATACAACCGTTATGCGTTCATGCTCTACGTGTTGGCGCGTGGAAATCAGTTGCAAGCCGGACAAACTAACTTTATTTATGACCATCGCACTTCACTGAGTTTATATGGCGAAGCTTATCTAGCTCAAGCAATGTTTATGCTGGACCCGAAAGACACGCGCATCAACTCGCTCATGTCGGACCTCGCGGCGGCTACCGTACTATCAGCTTCGGGCGCGCACTGGCAGGAGAAAGGTCAACCTGATTATTGGAACTGGAACACCGACACGCGCACGACCGCAATCGTGTTGAATGCCTTCACCCAGATTGACCCGAACAATCCCATTACCGCGAACGCGGTGCGTTGGTTAATGGCAGCACGCCAAGGCAATAGTTGGTATTCAACCCAGGAAACTACCTGGTCATTGATCGCGCTGACGAATTGGTTAACCGCCTCGAATGAATTTCAAACGAATTATTCATACGCGGTTGGACTCAATGGGAATTCTATTTATCAGGGAGCCGCGAACAAAGATAATTTGACTCAATCGGTGAATCTGCAAATCCAGTTCAAAGATTTGTTGAAGGATACTGCAAATTATCTAGTATTCACACGCGGTAACGGCACTGGCAATTTATATTACACCGCGACTCTTAACGCAAACCTGGCAGTCGCGTCGCTTCCGCCGCTCGATCAGGGCGTGAGTCTCTCGCGGCAATATTTCACGCTGACTGATTCAAAAGATCCCATCACTACTATCCAACTCGGAGACTTGGTCAAAGTGCGGCTCACGGTTGTTGTCCCTGATGATGTACATTACATCGTTATCAACGATCCGTTACCGGCTGGTCTCGAAGCGATTGACGCATCCATTACAACCGACATGACCGTGCCAACAAAATACACTGTGCAAGATTACAATGATCGCGGCTACGGCTGGTGGTATTTCGATCATACCGAGTTGCGCGATGAAAAGGTTGTGCTATCCGCGGATTATCTACCCGTTGGCACATACGTTTACACGTATCTTGCGCGTGCCAGCACAGCCGGAACGTTTAACGTCATCCCAACAACTGCATCTGAGTTTTATTTCCCGGATGTGGGCGGACGAGGGTCAGGCAGTCAATTTGTGGTGATTCCATGAAAATCATAAAGTCATTCAATCTATTATCGCTGACCAGGAGATGTCATGTCAAATAGATCTAGAAAATTTTATGTATTGGTGATCGCCTTGTTCATTGTTGCCTGTCAATCCAATGCAATGATTGCTCTCACAGTTACACCTATAACTTCATCTACATCAATTAATAACTTGCCACAGCAAACTCCCTCGGATGTACCTACGGTTTTTCCCATCAACACCGACATACCAACCACCGACGCGACGCGTATTCAAGTTACTGACACAACGATGGTAGTTTCTCCTGGAGACTTAGATTCCAATGCCGAAAAACTGTGGGTGTTTGGAGCGTTAGCTGGGCAAGCGGTTGTTGTTAATCTCGCAACAGATCCAGCCAATGGGGCTATGTTTTCAGTGTTTGGCGCAGATGGGACAATTTTATTAGCTGAAACACCGGGAATTTCACTCTGGAAGGGAACTACTCCCTATTCACAAGACTATTACATCAGGATGCGTTCTACCTCCACCCAGAATATCAATTTCACTTTATCGTTAACCCTTCCGCCTCTGACTCCACCAACAGGGACTCGTATCCATTTCCTGCCAAATACAATTGGCTGGAAGACGAATGCGATTTTGCCTCCCAACACCAAGAAGCGTTATATTTTTGCTGCATTTGGCGGACAACAGATGAACGTTAATTTATCAACCAACCCAGCTAACAGCGCTTTCCTTTACATCTGGAGCGCGGATGGTACGGTTTATACGCTCACGGCTCCTACTCAAGCATGGAGCGGGATATTACCTGCCAATCAAGATTATTATGTTGAAGTACGATCCGCATCTGCCCAGAATGTGACTTATCATTTGGATGTAGAAATTCCGGCGTTCATCAACCCGCCGACGCAAACAGCGACACCATTAGTGACACCATCAGCGATACCTTAGATCGCCAAGAATGCTGCACACACTTCGAGTTCAGGTTACCAGTTCATAGGAGTAGCATGCGGATAAGATGCAGGAAGTCAGTTTGTGGTGATGGCGTAAAGCTTTTAGACTGTTTCTAAGGAGATGACATGTTCAAGAAAATATCTAGCTTGGGATCAGGTGCCTGTCTCGATTCAAATCTATCTATAGATAAAAAATTAGGTAGTGGTTACAAAGTAAGTGATGCAAGTTGTTTTCTGGCGAGATTGTGATCAATGATAAACCATGTAGTGACCATGTGATGAAAGGCGTCGCGCTTCGAAAACGAAAGGGTTTTACGGACATAGCGCGCCTGATGTTGGCGCAAAGTACAATACCAACGCTCCATGTGTGAAACCTGTCCGCTCTCTTTCCCAACCGCTTGATGCGTGCTCTGCGGAAGAACTTTTTGGTAGGCTTCCCAGAAATCACTGTAGGAAATACAACTGCGGTAGGCCAGTGGAACTTCGTTCCACAAACGGCGACAGGTTGTTTCACTGCGGTCGCCAATGACAAAGGCGATGATTTGTCGGGTGCGACAACACATGACCGTCCACAGCCAACGTTTATTGCTCTTTTTGAGAACAAAACTCCAGGCTTCATCATATTCCAAGACATCGTCCGGTTCGGCTGGCAACAAAGTGTCTTTGAGTTCCGGCAGATCTTTTACATGTTCGACAATCCATCTGGAAACGCTTTGGCGAGCAACATCAAAAATCCGCTCCAAACCTCGCAAACTTACACGCTCTTGGTAGAGGCTGAGGATGATCGGTTTTTGCGTTTTTTTGCCTCTCGCTTTGACTCCAGAACACGCCGCGCTCCGCACTCTTTACAGTGATATTGCTGTTGCTTGAGACGGTTGGTGCCGTTTTTGACAATATTGGTGCTTCCGCACACTCGACAGTGGTAGGCTTTTTGGATCATACTGCCTATCTTATCATCACTTACTTTTCATCCACTACCAAAAATTAGTTGTTGTAGCTACGGTTAACGGTATATCAATACATGATTCAAAAACTCTAGCAAAGATAAAACATATAGAGATCGAATACAACTCCGGTTAAAGTCGCTTTATCCCCGAATAACAAGATCCTTGCTTATACCACACAGGAACGACAAGTATTTTTGTTAAATCTGGAAACCAAGCATAACGATGAGCTATCTTTAGAAGAATCTGATATTCCCAAATCGGCTTTTGCCCTACCTAAAGCTTATAACTGGTGGGTTTCAAATCGAGAAATGGCTTTCCTCTCAGTAATCATGTTTTCTCCTGATGGAAGCCTACTTGTTACTGGGAGTCACAGCGCATATAGAAGTGTAGATCTTATTAAAGTTAAAAATGATGTAGACTTTGATACTATGTATAAATCAACTCCCCTACGCTCCATGGCTATATGGGACTTAGGTTCGCGAAAAGTCAAATACACTTTATACACGAATTATGAAATTAGTGGAACAGCCTTTTCTGACGATTCAAACTATCTCGCAACTTGGTCCAACGGTGGCTTGCCTAGCTTATGGGACTTACGTAGCGGAAAATTATTGTATGAGATAAAAAATGTTGAGGTATGGGAGGGTTATTTTTCGCCTGACAATTTGTATTTCGGATCCAGTGGCAGTATGTTTAACTACATTACAAATGTTCAATCCGGAGAGTTAGTTTCCCAATTCTTAATTGGACCTATGGAAACGAGTGGAACAACTTGGCTTGTTGAAAAACAGTATTCATTTCCAAATTTGAAGAAAGAAGAGATAACGAAGAGCTTACCTGAATACACGCCAAAAATTTTCATTGGCAATTTCGCCTGACAATAAGCATATAGCATCAGCTGGTGATCAGCCTCGCGTTAATATCTGGGATATTCATTCAGCTTCCTTAGTAACCACTCTCGAAATAGCCCTAAGTAAAAATGAATTGAATCTCAGCGTTTTTGGGCTAGATTTTTCCCCGGATGGCAAGAGGCTTATGGCCGTGGCAGGATCTATTATTACAGTGTGGGATATAACAACGAAATTGTTGTTAGCAAAATACTCCAATATCGAGGGTGGGTGTGGTCGATTTTCGCCTGATGGAAATTACCTCGCAATAGGCGGAGAAAACGATATGCTATCTGTTTATCCAATTACTGGCCGGTCGATAAGCGATTCAGCAAAATGGAAAAAGGAAATATTTAAATATGGCTCAGAGAAAAGCATAAAGTGGTTATCGCCTTCGCCGATCACGAAGGCAAACGATCTTTGTTTTTCGAATGATAGTAAATATATCTTAACTTGGGGCTATAGTGGCAATATTCGGATATTAAATGCTATCACCGGGGATATTCTTTATGAAGACTCTCTGCAGGAGAAAAATTGGTCGGGCGCGTCGGTGCCTGCAAAAATAGTCTGTGCGTCCTTTTTTCCTGACGATGAGAGAATTATTTATGGGGTAGCCGAAAGGGGATTTATCCTAGATATTAAATCCGGTTTAAAAAAGGAAATTCGTAGAGATACTAATGCGTTTTACTTTTAACGATCAATTTGTAATCACTTCTGACGGAAAACAAATCATAGATCGTTATTTGTCTTTATATAATACTGCAGACTTGAAGCGGGTTTCTAGAATTCAAGATGATGAACCTTATACTCATATGGGAGCTATTTCATTATCGAGAGATGGTAAATTATTTGCTGCGGGTGGTGATTATGGAGTGATTAATGTTTGGTCGACTGGCAACTAAAAAAGGAAAACAGGAAACTGGAAATTATTCTGAATATCATCAAATGATTTCAAGTTTAAATAAAAATAACGGTATTTGATAGAGTTATCTGTCCTGTTTCTGGTGCAGTTATATATTCATGGCATAACCGTAATGATTGTTACATCACTCTTCACTGTTTCACCACTCGTTGTCACGCCTTCTACCCAGAACTGATGTTGACCTGCGGATAATATCCACCAAGTTTGATAAGGCGGATTTGCAAATGTTTGCAATGGATTTCCGTCCGCATAAATTGTTACTTTGGAAAAACTTTGATTGGCAACTGCTTCAACGGAAAGTTGTTGTGCGGATAGATTCAAATCAGGCGTGATGCGATACGTTGTATTTGGAGTGGGGGAGATCAACATCAATCCATTTGCGTTTTGCCCGCTTGCGTTTTGCGTTATTGCGTTTTGTGAATCTGTGTTTTGTTGATAGTCCACTAATAATGGCAAGCCTTGTGCACGCGCCCACGGTTGCGCTTCAACGGGCAGATTCAGAGCAATGATGGATTTGCGCCTATCGGGAGGAGTGAGATCATTGGCGAGAGAATTCGTCAGCGCATCGATCCAAACCTGTTGATAATAGATATCGGTTTGTGTCGGTTCGGTGCCATTGATAAACCATTCCGTGCGCGTGTACGGACAAGCCGGAGTGGGTAGCAAGCCCGAAAGATCGCACACTTCCACTTGCTTCATTCCATCTGGTCGAATGAATGGTTCATCCGGTTTGCCAGCTAATAATCCGCGCATGGTTTCATTCCAAATCGGCGCGGCGCCGGTGACACCAGTCACATCGTGCATCGCTTCGTAGTTGCTATTTCCAACCCAAACACCGACCAGTAAATCAGGAGTGTAACCAATCGTCCAGTTGTCGTGGAAGTTCGTTGTCGTTCCGGTCTTGACCGCGGCAGTATGATCAATCTTCAATGTGCTGTTGAGTCCGAAGCCGATTTCGCGCGCCTGGTCATCGCTGAGAATGTCGCTGATGAGCCAGACCACGCGCGGGTCAAAGGCTTGAAGCGGCGGAGTTTTATCCTGTGTGTAAAGTAAATTTCCATCTGCATCGCGAATATCTAGTATCGAATAATTGCCGGTGTAATATCCGCCGTTTGCCAGACTCGCATAAGCCGTCGAAAGTTGAAGTAGGCTGACTTCGCCGCCGCCCAACACCAGCGATAAATCATAATCTTGCGGATCGCCGAGAGAAGTAATGCCGAGATGATTTGCAAGATTGATTGTGTTTTCGATGCCGACTTTCTGTAACGTTCGCACGGCGGGAATATTCAACGATGAAGCCAGCGCCTCACGCACCGAGACCGGACCGTGTTCGAGGCCGTCATAGTCCACCGGCGTATAGGGCTGCCCGTTGTGCGTGATAAAAGTGGTAGACACATCCAATAACGAAGTAGCGGCTGTCCACGGGTCGGGTTGATTTGGATCCAAAGCCAACGCGTAAATAAACGGTTTGAATGCCGAGCCGGTTTGGCGCGGCGATGTCGCCATGTCGAGTGCGCCGTCAATGGGTGAATCAAAATAGCCCGCGCTTCCGACTAACGCAAGGATTTCTCCGTTATGTGGATCGAGAATCACCAACGCGGCATTATTGACATTGTGATTGATCTCGTTAGGTTTGGGCTCGAATGCCTCGATATGGCGCGTGACAATTTGCCCCGCGAGTTGCTGATCGTTTAAATCAAGTGTTGTTCTGACTGTCAGACTTTGATTCGGATTTAATTTTCCCGAAGAGAATAACGCATTGAGTTGATCTTTGACGAGCCAAATGAAATGCGGCGCTTCAATCGGATAGGGAGCCGGGTTATAACTCAACGGTGCAGATTCTGTCTCGAGTCGTTGTTGGTGTGTAATGTAGTTTTGTGATTCCATTAATCCCAATACAACTTGTTGGCGTTGCTTTGCCAGATCAGGATTCGTAAACGGATCATAGAGTCCCGGCGCTTGCGGCAAACCGGCAAGCAACGCGCATTCAGGCAGGATCAAATCACTTGCATCTTTTCCAAAGTATGTCTGCGCGGCAGCTTCGATGCCATAGGCCATACCACCGTAATTAACTTGATTCAAATACAAGGCAAGGATGTCGTTCTTGGGGTATTTCTGAGTCAGCTCCCAAGCTAAAATTGTTTCGCGCAGCTTGCGGCGTAACGTTCGTTCATAACGTTCGTTTTGGTTTAATAATAAATTACGTGCTACCTGTTGAGTGATGGTACTGCCTCCAGCAATGGTCTCGCCGCCGCGAATGTCAATCCATAAAGCGCGCAGAATGCCTTCAAAGTCAATGCCGGGATTGCTGTAAAAGTTTTTATCTTCAACGGCAATGGTGGCATCCTTCATGCATTGAGGAATGTTATTAAACGATAACACGGAATGGCGTCCGCCTTGCTCCGGCAAAATATCGTAGAGCAGACGCCCGTTACGATCCGTGATGCGGACGCTGGGCGTTACTAGGTTTGATGAAAGCGAATTGACGGACGGCAAATCCCAAAATATGTAAATTAATAGTCCGATGAAAATACTGATACCTGTGAGCAGAAAAAGCCACCACTTTTTCTTCATTGCATCAACGCGGCCACTCAGCAGGCTCTTAAACCCTTGCATTCCTTCATTTTAGCGCGTATCACTGGAGAGCGGTTACAAAGTACTTAGTTATTAGCATAAAAGTTTAAACGAGAATGCCATCCAAACGGAAGGCATTCGTGGCGCGCTGTGGCTTCCTCCTAAGATGAGGAAGAGTAGCGCTTTATCGTTTAGCGGGAACCGTAAAATCACCGTTGTTTTTTACGGAATTTTATAGTTGTTTCGAAGGCTATGCTGGGGGTATATAAAGGCGCCCCTGGGGGGAATCGAACCCACATCTCGGCCTTAATATAACATCTATCAATGAGGCATGATGGTGAATGCCACTAAGAAAAAATCAACCTCCCGCAACTGGCGCTCATTCGAAGAGGCGCGCACATTTGTTCGCACTCTTGGGCTGAAGAATCAAGCCGAATGGAATCAGTGGCGAAAAGCTGGCAACCGTCCGTCCAACATTCCAGCAAATCCATTACGCGCCTACAAGAACAACGGTTGGACTAATTGGGGAGATTGGTTAGGAACTGATTACATTGCAAATCAAGAGAGGGTCTATCGTTCATTCGAAGAGGCTCGTGCTTTTGTACGCACTCTTGGCATCAAAAAACAAAAAGAATGGCGAGCATGGTTAAAAGGTAATGCACGCCCACATGATATTCCTGCTGATCCCGCCAGAGTTTACAAAAACAAAGGGTGGACAAGCTGGGGAGATTGGCTTGGTACATATCGTATTGCCAGTCAAAATCGAACTTACCGACCATTTGCCGGAGCACGTAAGTTCGTCCATACCCTTGGGCTACGCAATATAGATGCTTGGTCAACTTGGGCTAAGAGCAATCAGCGCCCAAGTGATATTCCAGCTTGGCCCAATGGGGTTTACAAAAATAAAGGTTGGGCCAGTTGGGGAGATTGGCTTGGAACAAAAAACAGAAAAGGTGGCTATCGCCTATTTGAGGATGCGCGCGCTTCTGCACATTCACTTAATATAAAAAGTAAAGGGGAGTGGGCGGAATGGTCTAAATCAGATGAAAGACCGGCTGATATTCCTGCAAACCCTCCACTTGTTTATAAATATCAAGGCTGGGTAGGCTGGGGAGATTGGCTCGGTACGGGAAATGTTTCGCCTATAAACAAAGAATTTTTACCCTATGAAGAAGCTCGTGCTTTTGCAAGAAGTTTAGGGTTCAAAGGGACAAGCGAATGGAAAGAATGGGCAAAAACAAAAGCGCGACCTGATAACATTCCCAACAATGCGGCAAGAGCATATAAAAACAAAGGATGGATAGATTGGGGAGATTGGCTTGGCACAGGTGTGGTTGCAAACTACAACCGCGTATTTTTACCTTTTCAACAAGCACGAGATTATATACATAAACTCGGGTTAAAAAACAAAAATGAATGGACAGGTTGGGCAAAGAGTAAATTGCGACCAGAAAACATCCCAGCCGACCCACCCGGTGTTTATAAAAACTCTGGCTGGAATGGCTGGGGCGATTGGCTAGGAACTGGACGTATTGCTAGTCAAAATATGGTTTATCGCAACTTTAAAGATGCGCGATATTTTGTGCATACTCTTAATTTAAAATCTATGGTTGAATGGCGTACTTGGAAGGAAGCCAAGAATAAGCCAGATGATATACCTGCGAACCCAGATTTGGTGTATAAAAATCAAGGTTGGGCTAATTGGGGAGATTGGTTAGGAACTGGCCGGGTAGCTAACCAAAACAAGGTTTATCGCCCTTTTGCAGAGGCTCGCTTATTTGTACATGGTCTTGGTTTAAAGGATTGGGGAGCTTGGCGTACATGGGTAAAAAGTAAAGAACGCCCGGATGACATCCCAACTAACCCAAATATAGTTTATGAGGCTCTTGGATGGCAGGGTATTGGAGACTGGCTGGGAACAGGTCGTATCGCAAACAAAGATAAAACCTATCGCTCGTTTGAGGAAGCGCGTTTATTTGTGCGTAGCTTGATGATACATAGTCGATCAGAGTGGAATATCCACTGTCAAGATGGCACTATTCCACAAGATATACCTTTTGCGCCCGAGCACGTTTATAAAGAAATAGGGTGGGCTGGATGGTCTGATTGGCTTGGGTTTATTAATCGTTGGAACAAAAATGCTGTTTTAAATTTTCTTTATGGCATTAAATCAGTTCTACAAAATCTTCAGCCATCTGAACTTTATTCAATCATGCGGCAAAACGGTATGATCACTGCATCGGCTAGCAAAAATAAGAGCACCCCACTCATCAAAAGCATCCGCGACCTGTGCTCCTCTCCCAACCCCGAAGCGGACTTTGAAAAAATCATCAGTGAAGTCGAGCGCGAGAATCAACTCACCGATGAAGGTATTGAGGAAGAACAATTTATCGAGGTGGATGCCATCGAAATGCCAGTTGCGGAAGAACTGCCCGCATTGCGCTCCCTACAAGCATTGAAAGCGGTGGACGAACTGGTGCAAGCAGGCATCACTTCGGACGAAGAAACGATTGAATTTCTGATCGCCAACCGCGTCGGCGGTTTATGGCAGGATGTCTTGAACAACGGCGGCGCAATTGATCTTGAAGCATTGCGCAACGAAAAGGGTGGTATGTATTTCGAAACCATCCGTAGCCGTTTTCTCTCGCAATATGATGAAGCGCAAAGTCTAATCATTCCGCGCGGCTATGACTTTCGTGTGGAAGGCAAACTTGCCGAACCCAATCTTATGCAACGGCTTGCCGCATATCGCATTCTTACCGAGAAGAGATTAGGAAATTGGTCAGGTGTAGGCGCAGGGAAAACACTCTCTGCGATTCTGGCAAGCCGTGTGGTGGACGCACGATTTACCATCGTTGTTGCTTTCAATAGTACCGTGAAGCCCTGGGCAGAAAGAATCAAAGAAACATATCCCGATAGCGAACTTATCGTCAAAGAGCGCGGGAGTATTCGGGTTAACCAAAACAAACATACCTATCTCATTTTGAATTTCGAAACCTTCCAGCAACCCGATTCGGCTGCGATGGTGGAGCATCTGGTCGAAAAACACAAGATTGATTTTGTGGTGCTGGATGAAATTCAGAGCGTCAAACAACGCACGCCCAAAGTCACCAGCAAACGGCGGCAAGTCGTCAGCGGATTGCTCTCGTCTGCAAGTGAAAAGAATCCTGACTTGCATGTGCTTGGTATGAGTGCCACACCGGTTATCAACAATCTCTACGAAGCCAAAGCCTTGCTCGAACTGGTCAAGGGCGTTTCATTCGACGAACTGGAAACATTCAGCAATATTCCCAACGCGATTGCAATGCACGAAAAGTTAATTCTCTACGGCATTCGCTATCGTCCGCAATATACACAAACCATCGAAACCGAATTCAAGGAAATTCAAGGCAACGATTATCTGCCGCAACTGGTCAAACTTCGCAAAGGAGCAATTCTTGAACTTGAAAAAGTTTTGTTGGATGCAAAACTTGAAACAATCATTTCTTCTTTGAGAAAAGGAACTTTGATTTACACTCATTATCTTACGGGTTTAATCGCTCCACTTCGCCGCGCTATCGAGAAAGCAGGCTTCAAGGTTGGCATGTTCACCGGCGAAGATAAAAGCGGGTTGGAGCTTTTCAAAAAAGGCAAGGTGGATATATTGATCGGTTCTGTGCCAGTGGGAACTGGTGTTGATGGTTTGCAATATATATGCAACCGCATGATTGTTGTCAGTTTGCCGTGGACAAGTGCCGAATACGAACAACTCATCGGGCGTTTGTATCGTCAAGGCTCAACGTTTGAAAAAGTGGAAGTCATTGTTCCGCAAGTTGTTCTTGAACACAACGGCGACATCTGGTCATGGGACAAAATGCGCATGAACCGCATTCAATATAAGAAGAACTCTCGCCGATGCCGCGATGGATGGCGCGATTCCCGAAGGCGAATTGTCATCGCCTGAAACGATGTTCAAGAAAGCGCGCGAGGCATTGCAGGCATGGATCAGCCGCATCGAACAGGATGGCATTGTCATCATCGAGCGCGCTCAACTGCGCGTGCCGTTGCCCAAAGAAACTGCACAAATCATTCAACGCCACTTTGGTGACTTGTCTACAATGAATAGCCGCTTCAATACGGCTTATAGTAAAACTACACACGAACGATTTAAAGAAAATCCCGAAGAGTGGTATCTCTATCACACGCTTTATCGTGAAGCGCGTAAAACATGGGCGGAAGTACCGTTTGAGAAAATTGCTAAGTCGCTAAAGAAACGACCTGATTGGATGATTGGTGATTTTGGTTGTGGTGAAGCAAAGCTTGCTGAAATTCTCCCCAACAAAGTTTATTCATTTGATCATATCGCTATCAATGAAAAAGTAACGGCGTGCGATATGCTAAATGTTCCATTAGATGATCTGGAACTTGATGTAGCTGTGTTTTCGCTTTCATTAATGGGTTTGAATTACAGTGATTATCTCAAAGAAGCCTATCGCACACTAAAGTTTGGCGGCTTGTTAAAAATTGCAGAGCCTATCAGTCGTTGGGTAGAAAAGAGAAATGAGTTGATCGCAAACATCACGAAAGCTGGCTTTGTGCTTGTCGGTGAAGTTATTGAATCAAATCAATTCCTATATATTGATGCAATCAAAACAATTGAATAGCTGATGATTCGCAAGCACGCTTGCTAAAATCCATCCAATGCTTTTCTAGCACGCACAATCCACGTATGGTTTTCTACCGCGAAGCGCGCTTGTCTCGCAAACATCAGACGGCGAGGCTCATACGCAAGTAAATTTTCAAGCGCGGTCTTCCAAGCGTCCGCGTCATCGGGCGGGCAAAAGACCGCGTTCGATTCATTCAGCACTTCACGGATCACAGGCAAGTCGCTGGTGATAATGGCGCGTTCCGCCGCCATGTATTCGAACATCTTCATCGGGCTGGCAACGGCGGCCGAATCCGCGGAACCGCTCGAGCCAAAGATCGAACGCGCATACGGCATGAGCAATACGTCCGCGGCGGATTGATATAAAGGAAGATCACGATTGGGAATGAAGCCGGTGAAGACGACATTATGCAAATTTTGAGATGAGACTTTTCCGCGCCATTCATTGACATCCTGCGGGCGTCCGCCGACCCACACGAATTGCGCATTTGGAATTCTGCGCGCCAACTCAATGAAGAGTTCCACGCCGCGTCCCGCGTACAGATGACCAGTGCACATCACGGTCGGAGCTTCGACGAAATTCAATTGTCTGCGCGCCGTGACCGGGTCCGGCAATGAAGCGAAGCGCTCCAGGTCAACGCCATTTGGTGCGATGACAACTTCATTTGGATTGAATCGAACGCCAAATTGATTCTGTAAAACTTGTACAAGCGCATTTGTGATCGAAACCAAACGCTTACGGCCTTGAATTTGTGCGAACCAGCGATGCCATGCCGGACCGAGCAACCCGGATGGCTGAATATGAATCTCAAAGAAGACCGGCAAATGTGCGAGCAATCCAAAGACCGCCGATTGAACCATCCATACGTAAAGAAGATCAGGCTTGAGCGTGCGGGCGCGTTGCACCGCTTGCCACGTATACAAACGGCGATTGATGGCGGACAACCATTCAATGTTAAAGGAAGTTTGAAGTCCGTATAGAGATGCGATTTCGTCTGTGGGAGGATGTTGAATCGAAGATGGATTCGCTGGAACAATCAAAGTGAGTTCATGCCCGAGTTGAACCAACGCCTGGCAAGCCTTCATTACTTGAATGCTGTTGGCAGTATCCGATGGAATGCGCGAGCCTGCAACGGCAACGATCTTCATGCCGAGATTTCTTTTTGATGAAGCACGCTCAAGCCGCGCCAAACAATCCAGCCGATGGCGACAACAAAGTATCCCGAAACGATGGCGGACTCAGCCAGATAGCCGTAATGCGGCACCAGCCAAAAGATCAATGCGATTTCCACCACGCCGACCACGGTCATCGCCATCACTGGAAAGCCGGGCATTCCAAACGCCAGCAACAGCGGACGGTTCCAATGGAAGACGTTTGCCATTCCATATCCGATCAACAAAATGGATAACGAGAAATACGCGGGGCGCGCGTCGGCTCCATATACGAACGGTAGAAGCCACCAGCCGAACGCGACCAATCCGCCACCCGCCGCAAGAGTCCAGCCGCCCGCAATCGCGCTGACGCGGCGCAAGAGTCGTTTCGTTTCCCTCCATTGACGCAATGCAATACTGCGCGTCAACTCGGCATACGTAGGCCAGATGAACGGTTCGATGGGCAGTGAAACTATGCTAACCAAACTCAAGGCGAGTTTGAAATAGCCCACTTCGGTCACGGTTCCTAACGCGGCAAGGTACAACGGCGCGTTATCGCGCACAAAGAGCGTGATCGTGCCATTCAAGTTCGTGTTAATCGCGAAGCTTCCAATCGAACGCCAATCGGTCAATTGGCGAAGCGAAACGCGAACCCAATCCTTGCCGAGGACTTTATTCAATTCGATCACAGCAAAATAAATCACCGCGATGCCGGTAAATGTTTTGCCGACGAGATACGCGGTCAATATATCAATCATGCCGCGCTTGAGGATGAAATCAACAAAGATCATGACAACAGTGATAATGCTTTGAATCAAATTGATCACCGCCACGCGGTCAAAGCGATCGGTGGCTTGCAGAACGCCGGTCGAGGTTTCATAAATCAGATTCGATAAAAGAGAAAGACCGTAGAATGCAAAGAGCGGCGCAGTGGTCGGGTCCTTTGCAAACGTGCGCGCTGCCCAGGGAGTCAATGCCAATAAAATCAGATATGCCGCGACCGAAGTGATCCCCTCGACCAACCCGATGGCTTTGACGATTGCCGCGGCGCGCTCATATTTTCTTTCCGTCAACGCCTCGGCTAAATATTTCACCATCACTTCGCTCATGCGGAATGAAAGCAAACGGTTCACGTTCGACGCAAACAATATGATTGTGCCAACGGCGAGTCCATACCCGTTAATCCCGAGCAGGCGCACAGCAAAGATTCCCTGCACAAAGCCCAACACGGCAGAGATGCTTGTGGAGCTGAAAAGATATCCGCTGTTGCGAACGACGCGGCGCAGGATGTTATCCGCGCGCCAGGCATGAAACCGAGTGCGTAAAGAATTCACGGAGTCAAAATCCCGCTCGCCCACGAACGTTCAGCGGCGTACCACTCGATTAATTTACTCACGCCCTCGCGGAGTCCCACTCGAGGCTCCCAACCCAAAAGTTTTTTTGCTTTGCTGACATCCGCCCAATTGGTAAACATATCGGCAAGATTCGGCGGACCATATTGAACGTTCGCTTTCTTACCGGTCAGCTTCTCAATCAGCTTGATCGAATCGTTGATGGTGATGACTTCATGTCCACCAATATTGATGATCTCATATCCAAGTGGTTTGAGCGCAAGGATCGTGCCGCGCGCGATGTCATCAATATACGTGAAGCCGCGCGATTGATTCCCATCCCCGTAGACATGCACCGGTCGTCCTTCGCTAATCCATTGCACAAAACGGAACAGCGCCAAGTCCGGCCTGCCCGCGGGACCATAGACCGTGAAATAGCGGACCACGCTGACATCAATATCATATAAATGATGATACGAATGACACAACGCTTCCGCGCCCTTTTTGCTGACCGCATACGGTTGAAGCGGTTCGCTACTCGACGCGGATTCCGGCGTGGGATAAGGAGGATTCGCTCCGTAAATGCTGGAGGTGGATGCGAAGATAAATTTCTTAGTCCCGTTTTGTTTGCACAGCTCCAGCATATTCAACGTGCCAATCACATTGGTTTCGACATAAGCCCATGGATTCTCGACGCTATAACGCACACCGGCACGCGCCGCGAGATTGATCACTGCATCGAAGGATTCGCTTTTGAGACGATCAATAACGGACTTTTCGGAAATATCTAGTTTATGAAAAGTGAATCCCGGCAAGGCTTGCAATCGGCGCAGACGATATTCCTTCATACGCGGATCATATGCGTCGTTCATATTGTCCACGCCGACAACGGTATGTCCATCTTGGATCAACATTTCCGAGGTGCGTGCGCCGATGAAACCAGCGGCGCCGGTGACTAAATAATTTCCCATTAGAGCCTAGCGACCTTATCGCTTTCTTTTCCTAATTTTCCAAGCGCGTTGCGGCTGTCGAACACAAACTTCGCTTGGGCAAGGATCGCTTGATAATCATACGCCTTATGATCGGTGACAATCACCACCACATCGGATTCGTTAACGGCTTTCATCGCATCTTTGACGCTGTCCATCTTCCAGCCTTCATGCTCATGATGAATTTGCGGAATGTACGGGTCATGATACGAAACCTGCGCGCCCTTCTTCTTGAGCAAGGCAATCACATCCAGCGCGGGTGACTCGCGTACATCGTCAATATCAGGCTTATAGGCTACACCGAGCACCAAAACTTTCGAGCCTTTCAACACCTTGCCGCGGTCATTCATCGCATCCAGAATGCGGCTGACCACATAGCGCGGCATGTTCGTATTGATCTCAGAAGCCAGTTCGATGAAGCGCGCATTATAATTCATCTCCTTCATTTTCCATGAAAGATATAGCGGATCAATCGGAATGCAATGTCCGCCCAAGCCGGGACCCGGCGTGAATTTCATAAAGCCAAATGGTTTCGTCGCCGCAGCCTCAATCACTTCCCACACATCCACTCCCAAATGTTCGCACATGATCGCCAATTCATTGACCAATCCAATGTTGATCATGCGAAAGGTGTTCTCCAATAGTTTCGCCATCTCAGCCGCTTCCGCCGATGACACTGGCACAATAGTTTTGATCGCGCCGCCATACCATGCTTGCGCGACTTCCGCGCACGCGGCAGTGATTCCGCCGATGACTTTCGGCGTGTTCAATGTGGTCCAATCTTTTCGTCCGGGATCGACGCGCTCGGGCGAGAAGCAGATGAAGATATCCTCGCCCACTTTGAGTCCGGATGTTTCGGTTAATTTCGGAAGCATCACTTCCCGCGTCGTGCCCGGATAAGTAGTTGACTCCAACACAACAACCATTCCTTTGTGAACATATTTCGCGAGTTGATCCGCCGCTGAATTGATGAACGACATATCCGGGTCGCCGGTCTGGCGGAGAGGCGTCGGCACACAAATGCTGACCGCGTCCAACTCTTTCAGCGCGGCAAAGTCAGTGGTCATGTTGAGTTTGCCCGCTTGCTTCAAGCGCGCAATGGTTTCTGTCGGCACATCTTGAATGTAGGATATGTTCGTATTGAACGTATCGGTCTTGCGCTGATCTGGATCAATGCCGAGGACATTGAAGCCTGCTTCGGCAAATACCACTGCCAGCGGCATCCCGACATATCCCATGCCGAGGATTCCGATCTTTGCAGATTTATCTTGAAATTTCTTGATGAGGGTTTCCTTGGTTGGCATTCATTTCCTTTTCGACCTAACCCCGTTCCCCTTCCCTTCAGGGAAGGGGCGCAAGGGATAGGTCTAAAACAAATTCAATTGCTTTGGTTCGTCCTTTGGTTCTTCTTCTATCACATCCGGCGCAGAGCGACTTAATCCTTTGCGCGCCTGCTCGAGCAGTTCAGGCAATTTGGCAAAGTCCGCCAAAATGGCAGGTTTCAACGAAGCCTGATGTAACGCCGCGGCCGGATGAAACATCGCGATCACATAACGCTCGCCCACTTTTCGCATCTGTCCGTGCACGGTGCTGATCTTTGCGCCAGGCATGAACTTGCCCATTGAATAGCGTCCAAGCGTAATGATAATGCTTGGATTGATGGCTTTGATCTGATGTTCCAGATATACATCGCACGCGGCCAACTCCTCCGGCTGCGGGTCGCGATTGCCGGGCGGTCGGCACTTGACCACGTTTCCAATCCAAACATCGGATCTTTTCAATCCGGCTTGCGCCAACAGTTGATCGAGGAACTGTCCCGCCGCTCCGACGAACGGACGTCCCTGTTCGTTTTCATAAAAGCCGGGGCCTTCGCCGATGAACATGATCTCAGAGTTAGCGGGTCCCTCGCCCGGTACCGACTTCTTGCGCGAATGATACAACGCGCATTTTTCACATACCGCGACTTCTTTTGCAACTTGCGCTAATATTTCTTCCGCACTCATTTCAACTCCAAATCATCCAGATTCATCAAGATGGCATCCTCACCGTTATCCTTGTAGTACTTCGGACGCTTGCCCGCCACTTTGAATCCAAATTTGCGATATAGGTTCTGCGCGGCTTCGTTCCCCGCACGGACCTCCAGCAGTGCATAGCGCGTTCCCGCCTGGTATCCATCTTGAACCGCTTCCGTTAAAATCCGCTCACCGATTCCTTGACGGCGATAATCCGGATGGACTGCCAGCGTGGCAATATGCAACTCATCCAGAATGATCCACGAAATTACCATTCCAACCACTTTTCCATCTTCCGTTTCAGCCACAAAACAGCGCGCGGCCGAGTTGTCTTTCACTTCATAGTAAAACGCATGTTCCGGCCACGGGAGGCTGAAGGACATGCGGTCCAATTGAGCGACGACCGGCACATCCTCGACTGTCATCTTGCGAATGAGTACCTTCATGCCTGAATGGATTCGGCAACATGCAGATAGATTGGCGCCAGCGACGCGGCTTCATCCACTTTGCCAGACTGCCAGCGCATCCAAGCCAATTCTGCTAATATGGCGGGACGCCGCATGCACAGCGAAGGCGGCGCCAAATGCACGTTGACTTTCTTGCGCGTCAGCCTCTGCCGTTCTTCGGAAGTCAATTCGCCAGCCACCAATGTTGGCGCATCAATGGAATCAGCCAACACATCCACAGTGGATATCTTAATGTCGCCGTCGGACTTCCATTGATTCCCTTTTGCTTTATACCATCCTAAAGCAATGCGTGTACGGCCCGCTTGCAATATCGCCGCCAACGGCGTTTTCGCGACAGGCTGTGCGCCGGCAAGTATATCAAGAGATGGAATTCCAATGACCGGCAACTTACGCGCCAAAGCCAATCCTTTAACAAAGGACAATCCCACCCGCAAACTGGTAAACGAACCCGGGCCTATCGCAACTCCCAGCGCTTCAATATCCGCCATCTTAACCTCAGCGCGTTTCAGCAACTCGGTAAATGCGGGCGCCAACTCAACGGTATGATGCTGATGGCTTTGCCACATCATCTCAGCCAGCACTTGCGATCCATCATAAAACGCAAGTCCCGTATGTGCGGTGGAAGTATCAATGGCAAGCAACATCACGCGGCTCCAAACATATTCGCTTGCAACCCGGCCAACAACTCGTCATAGCGCGCTCCATTCGCGCGAAAGCCCATCTGCCTTTGTTCCTCGGCTCTATATTCAAGACTGACCCATAATCTTTCTTTGGGCAATGCGGAGATAATACGGTCTGCCCATTCGACGATCAACGCGCCGCAAGCAAGCATTGAGTTGATGTCGAGCTCAGCTGCTTCGGGCGCGGAACTCGAGGCGGTATGCATCCATGTGAAAAAGCTGGCACGCGTCGGGGCGGCGATATTCGTTAACCAAAACAAACGTTGGACTAGACACCGCATCCAGCGAGCCCCAACCTTGTGCCAGTCCCTGCACAAGCGTGGTTTTGCCCGCGCCGAGATCACCCTGCAAACAAATCAAATCTGATGTACGAAGCAAGCCGCCGAGTCGCATTCCAATGCGGCGGGTTTGCTCCGCGCTTCGGCTGAAGAACTCAAAGGTGTGTTTATCCAAAATGGGCACACAAGGATTATACGTCAGCGGGAAGAGAATTTCCAGCGGCGGTTGACCGCGTCAATTACAGTGAAATCATCGGCTTGATTAAACGTATGCGTTGCAAGAATCTTTGCACGAGGCAGCGGCTCAAAGGAAGACTCGGTAATTTCCTCGTATTCCATTTCGCTCAATTTGACAATGCGGTTAAATTTAATTGCATAACCATATCGGCGTGAGTTATCCTGCGAGGGACGGATTAACTTTCCGTTTTGCATAATGATGCGACCCGCGGGTCGAGCCGAACGAATATCTTCAATGATCGGATTGCGCGGATGCGGAGTCCAATGATTCGACAACGGATCATCGCTATAGAACAAACGCAACGTGTCTAGGCTCGAGCCGTTTTCTTCTTAACATTGGCAAACAACCACCAATTATTTTTATATTCCAATAAAGTCGCATCTACCGCGTATATATCGGTCATCAATGTCTTGGCGAATTCCCATTGATCGGGAAATCGAACACACCGATACATTTCAAGGGTGCGGTTTTGGGCAGTTTCCGGAAGCAGGTATGTTTCGCCGCGATAGTCAAAGATGAATGGATACGAAAGATGATAAGGACGTTCAAGCACCACCTGATGAGATTTTAGATTACCTTTTTCATCAAGCGTCAGACATGCAATTCGCCCCACCCCAACTTTCTCCAAATTCAAAGAATTTGGAGAGGATGTCCGAAGGACAGGATGGGCATAAAATTTTTCTTCGATGAAGATGTAATAATTATTATCTTTATGAACAACGAACGGATCAGCCCAATAACGGTCCTTCGATGGGACAAAAGAATGAAATGCAGACCAGTGAAGCGATTTATAACTCAAGCCTTTGGCAGTTAAGATCATCCACTGATCGAGAAAGAAAATCGAGGCCATAGCTTTATCAAGTCGGCGAAACAGTCGCTCAAAAAGATGCTGAGACTCCATTCAGCCTTCCAATGTGCTTTCGCCGTCTGTCAGAATATAGAAACTGCGCGGCGCGCCTTCGCTTTGGTCGAAAACAAAATCGGTAACGATGTAGCCCTTTGCAAACGCCGTCTCGAAAAATTCGCGCGTAAAGAATCGCCAGTCACGCGCGATGGCAAAATCCGCAGATTTTAGCGCCATAAAGTCGGAAGGGATTTCTGTCGCGATGAGTTGCGCTTCGAGTGCAGGAACATGTTCGGGCGGACGCGGCAAATTATCAGGTTCGGTTGGAAGCGAATATAGAGGACGCACTCCAACGCGCGCCAAGTGACTCGAGCTCAAGATCGGGCGAGGGCGTTTGCTCAATCGCCATTCGACGCGCTTGGTGTTGACCCACCAGTCCACTTGAAATCTATCGGACGGAAGTCCGGCATTGAGACCGTCGCGCATATCGCCATATTCAGAGCGGCGGTAGGTGGAACACACCGCGCCGAGGCGCGCGATGTTTAGCTTAGCGTTGCGGCTGAGGAGCGGATCATACGTCCATGTGACATGATCGAGTCCCTGATGCCGCACCATTTGCCATTGTGCGCGCTTGAGCGCAAATCCCACGCCGCTATCGCGATGATCGGGATGAACGCCAAGTATGTGCGAACAATGTTTGGGACGCGGCCCATCCGGCGTGGACTCGAGTTCCGGGAAAACCGAAGACGAAGCCAATCAATTCGTTATCCACGAACGCACCCAACAATACGCCTCCATTGTGGGCGGCGGTGATCAGCACATGCGCGGGGACAACGTCGGTCTCGCTGCCGGGCCAGACTTCACGCTGAAGCGCTTCGACCGCGGACATTTCGTCAATCGTTTCCAATAAACGTATATTCCAAGCAGCCATAGTTAAAATCGAAACGCACGAACACTTTCAAGAATTTTCTCAGCAATCTCTGACAATGTTTCGCTGACGCGCTTCCATGCTGATTCATACCACGGCAAACGTTTAAGATAATCGAGACGATAGGTGAAGCGCGCGGGCATCAATCCGAATTGACGGGGCAGGTTATCCACCGGGCAGGTGCGATTGACCGCCACATAATCCAGCCAAAACGAAGATACAGGAAAGTTCAACCAGAACGATTCAAGAGTCACGGTCAATGCGCGCATGCTTGTCGGCGAAAGAGCAACCAGCCAGCGATGCATATGCTGCAAATCCATGATGATCTCGACCACTTGCCTCAAGCTGAAATTTTCGCTTCCGCCAATTTCGTAGGTGTGATTAATCGTCTCAGGATTGTCGAGCGACCATATCATTACATTCACCAGATCTTCCACCCATAAAGGTTGAAGCATGGAATGTCCGCCACCAGGCAATGGAAAGATTCCCGGTGCGGCGCGCAGGAGATAGACGAGACTGGTGGTGAAATGATCTTCCTGTCCGAAAACAATGGACGAACGAAAAATAGTATGAGGGACTCCCGAGCGGCGAATATGTTCTTCGGCAATGCCTTTGGCTTTGAAGACAGGATATGCCGAGGAACGGCTGGCGCCAATGTGGCTGAGATAAACCATACGCCGGACCCCTGCATCCACAGCCATGCGTGCCAGATTATCCGTGCCGCGCATATCCACGGCGAGCAGGTTGGCATCGCGTCCCTGCGACTCGGCGCTGGCAAGATGAAATATCGTATCCACATCTTTCAACGCGGCGCGGATGGCGCGTTCGTCGGAAAGGCTAGAGACCGCCGCTTCAACCGGTACACCGGTGGGAAGTCGAGGAGAACGACGCGAAGGACGGATCAACACGCGAACCTCGCGTTCGGCCTCGAACAAATGGCGAATCAACGAACGACCCACAAAGCCAGTCGCGCCAGTGACCAAAATCATAAGAGAGATTATAGCAGAGGAGTCGGATAGGTTATGTCATTGCCACAAAGCGAAAATTATTGGAAATTGAAAGACATCTGAAGGTGAACTGAACTATAATATAAAAGTAATACGGAAGGGGGCAACTCCTCTCTTCAAATATAGTAAATTTTTAATCTTTGAGATAGTCTCAATTTAAAGCAAAACAGTCTGATAATCGTTGTAGTGATTAAGAGTAACTTTATGCCTCGAAAGGAAACGTGAGCACGCCTGCCAAATCCCAGAGGAAGAAAACGGATCAGAACTCCGGACCAGTTTTCTTTCCTTTTCCAAAATAATCCTTTGCCAATGTGGATATATGATCTTGAGACACTGAATTTTCTCGAGGTCAATGAAGCCGCGGTGAAACATTATGGCTACTCGCGCGCCGAGTTCTTGCGAATGCGCCTCTCGGATATTCGTCCAAAGGAGGATGTTGCGCGCCTGAAAGCCCATATGCGCGCAAAGCGACAACGCCTCCAATATTCGAGAGAATGGCAGCACCTAAAAAAAGACGGCACGGTCATTTATGTAGACATCATTTCCCACAAAGTAATTTACAAAGGACACAAAGCGGCGTTGATCGTGGCCAAAGATACAACCGAATCCAAGCAAATCGACAAGGTCTTAAGAGAAAGTCAAGCTGAATTGATGGATGTGGCCGAGAATGCAATGGACGCCATTATCATGATCGATGACGCCCAGCGCATTGTGCTATTCAATCCTGCGGCTGAGGCAATGTTTCAGCGTTCTGCAACAGAGATCATCGGCAAGTCATTGAACTTGTTGTTGCCCCGCCGTTTCCGCACAGTCCATAAGAAACACGTTCTGAATTTTGGCAAAACAGGAACGACAAAACGTTCCATGTCAAACTTGGGCCGGTTGTTTGGACTGCGCGCAGATGGTACAGAATTCCCAATCGAAGTTTCAATCTCAACCGCAAAAATATCCGGCGAAAAACTTTATACAGCTATTGTACGCGACATCAGCCAACGTGTACGATCCGAAAAAACTCTACAAGAAAGCGAAGAACGCTTTCGAAGTCTATATGAAAATACAACCATCGGAATTTATCGCACTACGCCCGATGGCCAAATTCTGATGTCAAATCCAGCTTTGGTCAAGATGCTTGGGTATGAATTTTTCGAAGACCTAGCTAAAAGAAATCTGGAAAAAGATGGAAGCGATGCGGAGTACTCGCGCAAAGAGTTCAAGCAACAGATTGAACGCGAAGGAATGATCCAAGGGCGTGAAGCATCCTGGAAAACGAAGAATGGAAACATCATTAACGTGCGAGAGAGCGCCCAAGCGGTACGCGATAATCATGGCAAAGTTTTATATTATGAGGGCACTATCGAAGACATTACGGGACGGAAGAAAGCAGAAGACGCATTGCACGCCTCGGAAAGTGAGTTGCGCGCTATTTTTGAAACCATTCCGGATGTCATCATAGTGCTGGATAAAGATGGTCGTTATCTTAAAATCGCACCCTCAAATCCCGATCTCTTATATCTGCCGGCAGAAGATCTGCTTGGCAAAAGAATACACGATATCTTTCCGCGGGAAAATGCCGATCAATTTTTAAAGTATATCCGCAGAGCATTGCGAACCCGCGCCACCGTTCGGTTTGAATATGAACTGCTGGTCCGCGACAAGACCATGTGGTTCTCGGGCACAACAACTCCTCTTACAAAAGATACGGTCGTGTGGGTGGTGCGCGACATCACATCCCAAAAACAGGTCGAAGAACAGACCCAGCGCCGCTTGATCGAACTACAGGTACTTTATGAAAGCGGTTTAGCCTTTGGCCACACAATGGATGTTCACGCGATCGGAGAACGAATCATCCAGGTGATCAAAAAACATTTATCCTGGCATCACGCAGTGGTACGGCTACTCCGCGATGACAGTGATGAAGTGGAATTGATTGCATTTAGTATTAGTAAAGGAAGAAATAAACCCAGCGTAAGCCTTAAAAGAGCGCTCACCAAAATTTCTCGCATTGGTCAAGGGTTATCCGGCTGGGCGATGAAACACGGTGAGGCAGTCCGCGTCGGCGATGTGACAACGGATGCTCGTTATGTTGAAACCTTTGCCGGCGCGAAGTCTGGTTTGTATGTGCCTTTAAAGATCGGTGAAATTGCAATTGGTGTCATCAGTGTGGAAAGCGATAAATTTGAAGCCTTCGACGAGGATGATGAACGTCTGCTTACCACGCTGGCTGCACAGGCTGCAGCGGCAATTCAGAATGCCCGCCTGTTCCATCAAGCGCAACGCCGCGCGATCGAAGTCAGGTACGCTGTACGAGATTACCGCCGAGCTGGCAACGCAGAGCGATGTTTCCTCCCTGCTAAAAACGATTGCAAATGATGTAGCTACGCTATTGGGCATACCGGGCGGGGTTGTATATCTCTATGACACAAAACACACTGCACTGGAAGTTGTGGCAACGACGGATCCCAATGTGCCCCTTGGCACGCAAATGTGGCTCGGCGAAGGGATAACCGGACGAATTGCCCAATCCCGCGAACCAATGATCATAGAAGATTACAAAAGCTGGGAGGGCGCCGCGTCTAGGTATGGGGATCAGCCGTTTTACAGCGTGCTTGGAGTTCCCTTGCTTTATCACGGAGAGTTGATTGGCGTATTGGTGGCGCACGGTCTGCACGCCGCATCATCTGCGAAGGAGAATAATCGCAAATTTACAGAACGAGATACGCGCTTGCTTGCCTTGTTTGCCAGCGCGGCGGCTGGTGCAGTGTACAGCGCGCGTTTGCTGGAAGACAGTCGCCGCCGCGCTTTGGAATCCGCGACACTGTATGAGATTACCAGCGAACTAGCAACGCAGAATGACCTCTCGGCTTTGTTGAATATGATTGCGGAACGCGCCGCTACCTTGTTGCATGTTCCTGCCGGAGGGGTGTATCTCTACGATCCATCCCGGCAAGATATGGAAATCGTTGCGGCCACTCATAATAGTCTGATTGTGGGCACGCGGCTTCAACTTGGCGAAGGGATGGCTGGTCGTGTGGCCCAGACGCGCACGGCATTAATCATAGACGATTATCTGGCGTGGCCTCATCGCCCGCCTCAGTATGCAAACCAACCATTCGCATCCGTGCTGGAAGTTCCCATGCTGTACAGCGGCGAATTAATCGGCGCGCTGGTGGCATACGATTTGCATTCCAAAGAAAACGATCATAACGGGAGCTATCGAGAATTCACCGAAAGAGATACACGTCTGCTTTCGTTATTTGCTAGCGCGGCGGCTGGCGCAGTGTATGGTGCGCGCTTGCTTAAGTCTGAACGGAAACGCCGTCAGGAGGCGGAAATTCTTCAACAGGCCGCGGCCTCTCTCACGTCAAGCTTGAACTTAGGAGAAGTCCTTAATTCTTAATGGATGAACTAGCGCAGGTCATCCCCTTTAATAGTTCCACCGTTTTCATCAGCGAAGGTGAATTCATACGCGTCATGGCAGAAAAAAGCCCTGACTCTTCAAAGGCATTAGTTGGCCAATCCATTCCACTTGAAGACTCTATGGGAAAATATGTGCTTGAGCTCCGCGCTCCGCTTATCCTAGCAGACGCACAGGCCGATGTGCGCTTCCGTCAATTTGAAGCCTCGCCAGTCATCCGCGGCTGGATGGGTGTGCCGTTAATCGTTCGCGAAAAGGTGATCGGTTATCTGTCAATGGGCAGTGATCAACCCGATGCTTTTAATGAGTCGCACGCCGAAATGGCCATGGCGATTGGAAACCAAGCCGCGACCGCCGTTGAAAATGCACAGTTATACCAGAATGCAATGAAATACGCAGAACAATGGGCCACTTTACATGCCGTGAGCCAGGAACTTCCGCGTGTCAGCGAGAACCTTGAACAGGTATGCACTTCCATTCATCAAGCAGCGGCTAAGTTAATGCTAGCAGAAGTTTTCACGATCGTGCTGTTGGATGAGAAGCACAATCAAATTGATGGCGTTTATTTATACGACCGCGCGGGTCGCAGTCCGGTTTTACATTTCCCGTTCGGTCAGGGATTTTCCAGTCGCGTGATTGCCAGCGGCAATTCGATCCAGATTGATGATGATCTACAAAGCGACATCGATGCAATTCGCTTTGGCTCGCCGGATGCGGCACGTTCAATTCTGGCTGTGCCATTCCGCGTGAACGATAAGGTTGTTGGAGCCATGTCGGTCCAGAGTTATAAGCCTAGCGTATACAGTCTGGAAGACAGGTTGCTCTTGGAACTGCTCGCCACCCAAGCCGCCATCGCCATCGAAAACACGCGCCTGTTTGAAAACACCAGCCGCAACGCGCAGGAATTCAAAGCGCTGTACGAGACAACGCACGATATATCCCTGCAACAGGATAGCGACTCGCTCTTAAAATTGATAGTCAAACGCGCGACCGAATTGCTTCAGAGCCCTATTGGCAGTTTCTATCTTTACGACGCGCAACAACAAGAACTTGAAAATTCTTTTTACATTGGCATAAAAATACAGACAAGCACACGCATGAAATTGGGAGAAGGAGCCGCGGGGCGCGTCGCGCTCACCCGCCAGCCCCTCCTCATTGATGATTATCAAAACTGGGAGGGACGTGCAGCAAAATATGAGGGCATTCCATTCCGTGCCGTGCTTGCTGTTCCCATACTTTATAGCGGAGAATTGATCGGCGTGCTAGACGTGAACGAGTATGGTGAATCAAAACGCACATTTACGCAAGATGACGCAAACTTGTTATCGCTGTTTGCCACGCAAGTTGCCAGCATATTGCATAGTGCGCGTCTGTTTGAAAAGCTGGAGGAACGCGTCGAGCAATTTTCCTCCCTGCACACGATTGATCTGGTCATTAGCTCCACCACCGACCTACGCATTAGTCTGCAGGTTGTGCTCGAATCCATCGTCCGTCTGCTAAAAATAGATGCGGCATGCATATTGCTCTATAACCCTACCACACTCAACCTCGAATATGCAGGCGGCGTGGGATTCCATCCAGATATTACTCATTCGGTTGTCCGCATTGGAGAAAACCTGGCAGGTCGTGCTGCATTGACGCGCCAAATGATCGAATGTTACTGAACTCGCCAAAGCAGAACTTCCCTTGCCATACCAGCAAATGATAGAACATGAGGGCTTCATTTCTTACCGGAGTATTCCTCTAATTGCCAAAGGCGCGGTAAAAGGTGTGCTGGAGCTTTATCACCGCTCTACATTCCCGTCTGATCCAGAATGGAACGATCTCCTCAACCTGTTTACAGATCAAGCCGCAATTGCAATGGATAACGCCATGCTCTTCAATAGTCTCGAACATGCCAATGCCGAACTTGAGCTTGCTTATGATGCCACCATCGAGGGTTGGGCACAGGCATTGGAGTTACGGGACCACGATACCGAAGGCCATACTCGACGCATGTTGGAAACAACGATAACTTTAGCGCAAAAAATGGAAATCCCTGATTCTGAAATGCCGAATATCCGCCGCGGTGTGATGTTGCATGACATCGGTAAAATGGGCGTGCCGGATCAAATCCTCCTCAAGCCAGGTCCGCTCAGTGAAGAAGAATGGATGGTCATGCGTCAGCATCCATTATTTGCTTATGAATTGCTTTCTAAAATTGAATATCTGCGTTCGGCCCTTGACATTCCATATTGTCATCACGAAAAATGGGATGGTTCTGGCTATCCGCGCAACCTGAAGGGAGAACAAATACCATTGCCTGCGCGAATATTCTCTGTGATAGACGTTTACGATGCGCTCTCCTTCGACCGTCCTTATCGTTCAGCGTGGCCGAAGGAAAAGGTGATTGCATATATAAAAGAGCAATCGGGCAAATATTTTGATCCACACATAGTGGAAGCGTTTCTGGAAATGGTTGACTGATTATTGCAGGCGTTGCTGCACCCCGCATCTCAAATGACGATTCATTCTGTTACTGCCTTTGCTCATCCGAATATCGCTACCATCAAATATTGGGGGAATCGCGACGATGCTTTGCGGCTTCCCGCCAATGGTTCGATCTCGATCAATCTGGACGAGTTATTTACGCGTACCACAATTAGCTTTCAGCCATCCCTGCCATTCGACGAGTTGATCATCAACGGAAATGAAGTGGCCGGATCGGCGCTCGAGCGCGTTTCACTGATTCTCAATTTGGTTCGCGATATGGCTGGGATCAACGAACGCGCCGAGATTGTTAGCGAAAATAATTTTCCTTCCGGCGCGGGGATTGCTTCATCGGCATCAGCATTCGCCGCGCTTGCTTTGGCTTCCAGCAAAGCAGCTGGATTAAATTTAAGTGAGCGCGAACTCTCGCGTCTTGCGCGGCGCGGTTCCGGCTCAGCGGCGCGTTCCATCCCAAACGGATTCGTCGAATGGCAAATGGGAGCCAGCGATGAAGATTCATTTGCGTATTCCATTGCGCCGCGCGAGCATTGGGCTTTGACCGATTGCATCGCCATCATCAACGCCGCGCACAAAAAGACCAGTTCCACTGAGGGACACACGCTAGCAGACACCAGTCCCCTGCAATCCGCGCGCGTAGACGATGCGCCGCGCCGAATCGAAATTTGCCGCCGCGCGATCTTGGAACGCGATTTCAATTCATTCGCATCCATCGTCGAACTGGATTCGGACATGATGCATGCCGTGATGATGACATCCCACCCCACGCTTCATTACTGGCTTCCGGCTTCGACGGCAGTGATGCAAGCTGTCCGCGAGTGGCGGGCGGAGGGCGCGTCCGCTTGTTACACGGTGGATGCCGGAGCGAACGTACATGTTCTTTGTCCGGAGAAAGAAGCGGATGAACTTGCGACGCGCATTCGCAAAATCCCTGGCGTCAAAGATGTGCTGACCGCGCGCGTCGGAGGTCCAGCAAGGATTGTCGAAGAATAAGAATCTCCTTGGTTAAAATGTCATTGCGAAGATTGGCGCCTCCTGGGCCACGACGTGGCAATCCCGTTGTTTATCCAAACACTTGTTTATAATCACTTAAGACTGCCACGTCGGGCTTTGCCCTCCTCGCGGTGACAAGTTATTACAGGGGTAAGAGTCGCAATCGGTCGTTCATCCATGCTTTATCTTGTCCTAATGTAAACAGGATATAATTAATTGGCTTTTTATGAGCCGAGGTAATGAATGAATATTTCAATTTTGTCTGGTTTGATCTTTGTAGCCGTGTTCGCCGGCGTAATCATTACGCATGAATTCGGCCATTTCATCGTGGCACGTCTTTTGAATGTTGAAGTCGAAGAGTTTGGCATTGGATTTCCGCCGCGCATCACAACGTTATTCCATTGGAAAGGCACGGAGTTCACGCTTAACTGGCTGCCGTTGGGCGGATTCGTTCGTCCAAAAGGCGAGAATGATCCGAACATTCCAGGCGGAACTCGCCGCCTCCAGTCTGTGGACGCGATTGGCAGTCCTCTTTGCCGGCCCGACGATGAATCTTTTAACAGCCGTGATCGTGTTCGCTTATTTGTTTTATCAGATGGGCGTTCCGGATTACAACAAAGTACAGATTGGGGATGTAATACCCAATTCGCCCGCCGCCCAGGCTGGAATTCAAGTCAACGATATTGTGTTGAGCGTAAATGGACAAACCATCTCGGACCCGAACACCTTACATGATGTGATCTATGCCAATTTGGATAAGCCAGTAATGCTTACCCTTCAACGCGGCAATAAAAATGTAATCGTCACTGCCACGCCATTAAGTTCACGCCCACAAAGTCAGGGCGCGTTGGGCATCTCGATGGGTCCTGCCATGATACGTTCCGGCTCCTTAATCGAATCGACAGGCTACGGTGCTCTTGCTGTTTATGATCAAATTAGTTTGTTAGTCTCACTCCCGGCGGAAATGATTCGCGGACAAGTCAGTCCGGATCAGGGACGCTTTGTGGGGCTCAAAGGCATCTACGATCTCTTCGGACAAGCCGTCAGCCGCGATATCCAAAGCCGCCAAATAGCGCAAGCGACTCCGCCTTCATCCCCTTCACCTAATTCATCCAAGCCTGTCAACCCGCAAGAGCCGACCTACTTTACTTTTCAATTGATTGCCATCCTCACCGTTAGTGTTGGCTTTATCAATCTGCTTCCTTTCCCTGCGCTGGACGGAGGACGCATCTTCTTCGTTCTTCTGGAATTGATCCTGCGCCGCCGCGTCAAACCCGAATTTGAAAACTATGTTCACGCGGTTGGTTTTGCCATTCTGATCGTCTTTATGATCTATGTCAACGCCATGGACTTTATCCATCCCGCCATTATCAATCTGCCGAAATGAATGAGTCAAAACTTCCTTTTCAAAAGACGATTGACGAATTGCTCGACGGCAAAAAAAGTTTATCGCGTTCTTCCCTGCGAAACTTTTCTGATATTGATTCGGCCTCGCTAAACGCCCTGCTCGAAGCCTGGCCTCGCATCGCACCGGACCGCAAGCGGCTCCTGCTCGACGAACTTCAAACTCTGTCTGACAACGACACGCTCGTCAGCTTTGATGATCTCGCGCGCGCCCTCCTGAACGACTCAGACGCGCAGGTGCAGGCTGGTGCCATTTGTCTGCTCGACGAATGTAATGATACGAAACTCATTCCGATCGATTTAAAAATATTATCCGGCAATCAGGACACTTCCGCACGTGCAGAAGCCGCCTCGGCGCTGGGAAAATTTGTCCAATTGGGAGAGTTGGAAGAAATCCCGAAAAAGACTCAACGTCGAATTGAAGATGCGCTGCTCGAAAAGATCAACAGCGAAGATGATGCAAGCGTCCGCCGTCAGGCGCTCGAAGCGATCGGTTATTCATCCCGTCGTGAAGTCATTACGTTGATCGAGTCTTCTTTTCGTCGTGAAGATCCGGATTGGCAAGCCAGCGCGTTATTCGCGATGGGACGTTCATCCGATGAACGCTGGGAAGAAGATGTGATTTCAAAAATACTGGACGAAAATCCGCGCGTACAGTTGGCGGCGGTTGAAGCCGCGGGTGAATTGGGAATAACAGCGGCGCGCGAAATACTGCTCAAAATGCTCGAAGAAGATGAAAATGATGAGCTGGTTGTGAACGCTGCAATCTGGTCGCTCTCGCAAATCGGCGGTGAAGACGCGCAGATTTATATTGAAAGTCTGCTTGATGAGACCGAGGATGACGATCAGGTTGAATTCCTCGAAGAAGCGTTGGACAATCTGGCTTTTACCGAAGACCTCGCAAAATTCGATTTATTCAATTTGGATGTAGATGATGACCTCATAGATCAACAGGAATAAACGAACTGTATAAAAAAGGCATGGCGGGTTACAATACATTAGTATGCCTTGGTATGAACTCTTCTCCAATCTGAATACATCTCCAATCAAAATCATTGTTGGGACAATCCTCACTCTGCCGACCTGACGTCCTTGCTGGTTTTCCTGAGGAGGTAAACGTGGAACGAATTCGGAAACCCATCTTCTTTTTTCTTTTGGCTTTGATCTCCCTGGGGTTCACGAGCATGCCACAAGCTCAATCTGGATTCAATGTGACCGACGTCAACATATCCTATAACTTCGGTCAGCAAATCACGTTTCTCGCTCAACTCACATCAAGTGTTCCAATCAAACAGGCATTCATCTCGTTCCGGGAAGTGAACGAACAAACCACGCGCGTCGCACCCTTAACGCTCAACGCGGATGGTTCAACCACTTATCAATACGATGCCAGTCAGCATTTGATACCGCCTTTTGCCACCATTGAATTTTCGTATCAGGCAACGCTGGCAAATAATCAAAGCGTTACAACTGGACCGTTTTATTTCCGGTACGATGACAATCGCTTCGCGTGGAAACAACTCAGCGATGGATCAGTCACAGTGCACTGGTACAACGGTGACAACGCGTTCGGTCAAGCCGCGCTCGACGCGGCGCGCGCAGGCTTGCAAGGCATCAGCCAAACTTTTCCGGTTTCGCTTAATTCACCTGTTGATGTGTATATCTATTCGACCTTCGATGATTTAGTCAGCTCGCTAACCTTGGGCGGCCAACAGTGGGAAGCCGGTCACGCCGATCCTTCCCTCGGAATTGGAATGCTCGCCGTTGCCCCAAGTGACACGCAATCCATTGATCTGCAACAATTAGTGCCGCATGAACTCACCCACATCATGCTCTATCGCTATTTGGGTGATGGGTTTAATCGCTTACCCACCTGGTTAGAGGAAGGCATCGCCTCGATGGAGGAACTTTATCCAAACCCAGATTATGCCAGCGCGTTGGAAGCGGCTAGTAAAAACAATTCGCTGTTATCCTTTGACAATTTATGCGCTTCCTTCCCCGCCGATAGCGGACGCGCCTATTTGGCTTTTGCTGAGTCCCAATCCTTCGTCCGTTTCCTGCGCGACACGTATGGCAATACCGGCATCGTCGCGCTGACCCAAGCTTATGCGGATGGACTCGATTGCGATCTAGGCGCGACGCGCGCGGTTGGCATGCCGCTCAATCAACTCGAGGTGCGCTGGCGCGAAACTGTCCTCGGACAAAATGTCGCAGGCGTCGCGGCGCAAAATCTATTGCCGTATCTCATCATCCTTGGTCTGATGCTGATCGTCCCGGTATGGGGTGCAATCGGTGTTATCGCGATAGGGAGAAAAAATAATGGCCGATGAAATGGTCCGCGTCCATGTGTGGGTCAAAGGCTTAGTGCAAAATGTTGGGTTCCGCGCATACGTTGAATATAACGCGGGCCAGCTCGGCGTCACAGGCTGGGTGCGGAATGTCGGATACGATACCGTCGAAGCTGTCGTAGAAGGCGAACGCAAAAAAGTGGATCGCTTTATAGAATCAATGAAAGCGGGCCCGCGTGCCAGCCGCGTCAACGAATCCAGAGTTGAATGGGAGAATGCAACGGGGGAATTTGCAGAGTTTGGTGTAAAGAGAAGTATGTGATTGACTTGTTTATAAAAATCAGCCTATAATGGGCGTAGAGAGGTCACTATGGTTATGGCGACATTATCCACACTGTTTTCCACACTCGGTACGGCAGCAAACACCACCAAAGCTTTCAAAGAACTGCTCGCAAATAAGAAAGGCGAGGAGCGACTTTTGCTAGAAGAATTGAAGCGCGACTCCACGCTTTCATGGCTGGTCGTGAACCGCGAGGTGGAACCAAAGAAGATCATTCCGCAATTGAGCACAAAAGCTTATGACCGCCTGCTCGAAGAGAACTACAACTTCAACAATCTCGTTTCATCCAACAAGCGTACTGTCAAAGGAGGAACCCAATTTGAAGATAGCGATCTATCTTCGTTCATTGGCAAGGATGTGTCTAATCTCGTCGAGGCGATTTATGACCGCATCAAAGAAATGAAGGTGATCTTTGAAGTAGACCCAGACGATGAGCGCATTGATTGGAATCGCCGCGTGATCAATTTGCACAAACGAATTTTGTTGTTGATGTTCCATCTCAAAGGATGGACGAATTAATACAGTGTGACGGTCACCTTCAAGATGACCGTCACACTTTTATACAAACCCTAAGCCTCGTTCTTTCATCGAAACAAATCTTCCTTGACCGATAATCAAATGATCCAACACATCTATATCCAACAGCTTTCCGGCCTGGATGATGGCACGCGTCACCGCCACATCATCCGGACTCGGAGTTGGATCTCCGCTGGGATGATTATGCACCACGATCAGCGCGGTGGCATTGCGTCGAATCGCCGCCTTGAAGATTTCCCCCACCCGAACCTGCGACGTATTCACCGAACCGCGATAGACCTCAACGATATCCAACACGTGATTGCGCGTGTCAAGCAACAGCACGCGCAAATGCTCCTGCTCCAATGCGGACATTTCATATTGCACCAACGCAGCCGCGTCTGCCGGACTGTTAATCGTCGGACGCTCCTCGGTTGATTCGAGTGTAAGTCGCCGTCCCAATTCAATCGCGGCTTTGATTTGCGCGGCTTTGGCTTCGCCAATACCATGTTGATTGACCAGCTCATCAAATGGCGCGCGATGCAAACCATCCAATCCGCCAAATTGTTGTAACAAGCGTTGCCCAACTTGTATCGCGTTCTCCCCATGCACACCGACGCGTAATAAGATGGCAATCAACTCGGCATTGCTCAGCGCCTGCGGTCCAAGCGATGACAGCCGTTCGCGCGGACGTTCCGTTTCGTGCAGGTCGGTGATTCGATAAACAGGACGCGCAGTATCGCTCATGATTTTGTCCTTTTCCTCAAACAGCAAGGATGAATTTCATTTCCATAAACTCATTACGGCGAGTTGAAATATTTTTGATACAGAGCATCACTGACAAACGCCAATCCGGTACCATTCCGATAAATCAAATGAAATCCGGCCAGCTGACCTTTGGAAGCATCTGTAAAAAATTGATGTACGGCCTGAAAGGCATTCTTGTTGATGGCGTTGGCGCTAGCACCCTGCTGCGTATAATCGGAAATACGTTGTTGCCAGAGCAAAATAATATCCGGCTTGTACTTTTGAACGGTGGCATAGTTCGTGGTAACGTAAAAGGAAATCACATGGCTGGAAGCGGAATCGGGGAAATACATGCGGACATCGCGGAAGATCACATACGTCTGATTCAACGGAAGCACATGCAAATATTGTTCATCCAATGTATTGTAAAACTGGATCGCGGTATTGGTCTGCTCGCGAGTAAGATCAGCTTGATAAAGCTTTATATCCGCAGACAGATAACTTACTGCCTGATAGCCAACGACAAGGATGGCAATTGCCAACCACAATTTATTTCCCCAAGTCGTCAAAAATGAACTGCTTTTTTGGGGGGGCAACCAAGAAGCAGGTTTGATTTCAAAAGCTGTCGCAACGCAACTGAACAAAGGAATCAAAATCGGGAGGAAATAATGAGGGAGTTGCGCAGAAAGAAAGTAAAAAATATAAAAAGAAAACGGAATGATCCAGCAAAGGATCAGGATATGAAGAACCGGTTTATACGACTTCCATATTCCCAACAACAACACCAGCACGATAAAGATCAGAAATGGCGGCCAGGCAAGGTCGGCAAGCACCCAGAGCCACGTAAATGCCTCTCTGACGTAATAAAGGGTGTAACCTTGTGTCATGGTATTCTTGATGTGGCCGATGAGCCGCAACATTTGCTCGCGTTCGCTTGAGATCAAGAGGAACGGGTCGCTGGCAACAATCACAAGAACCAACAAAGTAACGAATACCAGCGCGGCTGGCAATGCCTGCTTCCATGAAATCCGTTTTTGTTGAATGCCGATCAAAATATAAACGAGAATTGTTAAAAGAAGAATAATCCCAGCACCTTTGTGCCAGTAGCCAATCCGCACGCAACCGCCGCAAGCCGAAAATCGATTCCAAACTTCAATTCATCGCGATCCAAAAAGAAAAACACGAGAACAACGAATAAAACCGTAAGGCTATCGGCGTGCCACCAAAGATCATTCTCGACCACTGCGGCGATCAACAACAAGAAGATGAATGTAACGGTGGATGTGAAATAAGAGCGAAACTTGGTTTGTGTGTAAACCATCAGCAGAATTGCCAATATCATGGGCAGGACGCTGATGAACTGGCGCAGGAACAACAACGCCAGTTGAACATTCTGGCTATTGAGCGCATTCGTCAATTTGAGCGGCAAAAGTATAAGCGCACTGCTGCCATAAAACGGAAAGCCGTAAGAGTAATCGCCATAAAGGATGAATTTATGAAGGGCGTGCTGTAAATTGTCGCCGCTTAGCATGAACAGCGGAGTCGGATACTGTATGTGCTCGTCCGGCGAAAACACTGAGACCATCGAATAAGTTTTTGCGCCAGTCGCGTTGGGGAAAATGAACGCGATGAAATAGATCGCCCCAATGGCAAGTAACAACCAGAGAATCTGTTTTTGCGTACGATCCATTAGCTGACCTGAATATTTCCAACTAATCCCAATTCAGGCGCGATGCGGCGCATGGCTGTGATCACATTGCCAACATGTTCCCACAATTCCACGCCAAAATCCTCGGCGGCTTTCGCCATCTCTTCACGGTCGGTACCGGCGGCAAAGGCTTTGTCCTTCCATTTCTTTTTAACGGAAGACGGCTCAAGGTCGAGAAGAGAACGAGATGGACGCACAAGCGCAACCGCGGTGACCAGGCCGGTGATTTCATCGCACGCATACAACGCTTTGCGTCTCAATGTATCACGCGGCACATTCGTCCCTTCGCCGTGACTTAAAATATCTTGAATGATATCCTCGCTGACGCCGCGCTCGCGCAAGATCGGCGCGCCTTTGATGGGATGTTCGTTCAACGTAGGATGAATTTCCCAATCGAAATCGTGGATGAGGCCGAGCAACCCCCACGCTTCAACGTCTTCGCCAAATTTCTCGGCATAGAAACGCATAGAGGCCTCCACCGAAAACATGTGGCGCACCAGACCTTCGTTCTTAACAAATTCATGCAGGAGGGCAAGAGCTTCGTCGTGGGTCATGAGTTCTCCGTAAAAATGGGTTCGGGTTTACCAAGCGCTGGCAAAGGTTTTTCAACATACACATCCCAGAACGCGCCGACCGTGGCAAGTTGTTCGCGGATGTTCCAGATCAGCATCAAGGGAGGCCAGTAACGATAATTGTTGGCGTCTACTCCAACGGCTTGGATGCCGAGCATGTTGCATAAGAATAACGCGCGCGGTAAGTGAAATTGTTGCGTGACAAGTAATGCCGCATCGAGACCAAAGATAGCTTTGGCGCGATAGCATGTGTCGTAAGTGCGGTCGCCTGAGTTATCGAGAACGATGGCGCTGGCAGGGATGCCGAAACTCATGGCATAGTCTCTCATGGCACCTGGTTCATCATGTCCTACACCTTGATTATCGCCGCTCATCAAAATTTTCTCAACCTTGCCGCTAAAATAAAGTTGAACGGCTGTCTTGACGCGGTCACGCAGAATCAAAGTCGGCTGGCCGTCGCGGGTCAGGCCCGCGCCGAAGACGATTGCAACGTGTTTAGTCGGCGCGGTATCAACTGTATAAACGCGCGTCCAACTATATATCGTTGTGATGATGCGCGGCACAATCAGGACGCACAGTCCGACAACTGCAAGAGCAATGAATATACTTCGAATGAACTTCCAAATTTGTTTCGACATTTTCCCGATTCTACCAATAATTATGGGCAAGCGTAGTTGATATTGGTTTTGCTAAAAGAGGAGCCAATGAAATCGCGAAATACGGAAAATAAATTGATGGTCACTTACTCAAAGCTAGCCATCAATTATTTATGGCGTGCTCGTTGGTATGGGAGTTGGTATCGGGATCGATGTTGAGATCGGTGTGTCAGTTGCGGATTCGGTGGGTGTAGCCGATTGAGCTCCGCCCTTCGGCGTAGGCGTTGAAGTTGCCAGCGCGGCCAGATGCTGGGTCGCATCGTTGCGCATTTTCGAGGTCATCACATCGGCAGGCATCGCAAGCAAGGACTGCCATGCAACAATCGCATCTTTCACATCACTACGCTTCTCTTGAATCAAACCAGTCCAATAAAGCACTAGCGCCCTTTGTTGATCCGTCTGTGCAAGTGCATTGGTTGACCCGATGCGCAGGAAGGCATCGCCATAATGTCCTTCCACATAAGAAACGCGCATCAATCCAAGATTTCGCACTGAATGAATTGGGGAAAAACTCCATTGCCTTGCGGATGTCGCTGTCCGCTGAATCAACATTGTTCAATTCGAGATACGAAAGTCCGCGATAGAGATAGGCCCGCCGTTGCGTGGGATCGAGCGAAAGAGCCTGGGTGGATGCCGTGACCGCATCCTGATAATCACCCGTCTCTTCATAAGACTGTCCCAGCAAAGCGTAAGCGCTTCCATCACTTGGATCATAGGTAATATAGGTGTCAAGCGGTTTGACGGCATCTGAATACTGGGCATTCGCAACATATGCCTGACCGAGGACAAGATAATCCGGCAATAACGTCAGATCAATTTGATTGGCTTGTTGCGCGGAAGCGAGTCCCTCTGAAACATTCCCCTGAGCCAAATACGCGCGGGCATACCCCAACTGGACAAGCGCGGAATTGGGCATCCGCTTGCTGGCTGAGTCGAGGTCGGTGAGAGCCAAATCCGGTTGGTTATGATACAGATAATAATTGGCGCGCTCAAGATATGGCTCGCCATAGTTTGGATCATCCTGAATCGCAGTGCTTAACAACGATGTTACATCGGTATTAGGATCCCGAAGCAGATTGGTGCGCGCCAACCCTAGATATGCAGGAGCAAAATTAGGATTGATATGGAGGGATACAGTGTACGCGTCCAGCGCATCTTGATAATCGCCCTGCAACCGGTAAGCCTCGCCGATGTCATAGGGGACATCGGCAGCAGTTGGCTCGAGAGATTCAATTTGTTGCATGGTCGTAATGTAAGAAGCCAAATCGCCGCTCTGATACGCGGCTTGCGCGACATTATATTGATCCTCAGATTGCGGTGCGCGCGGCGTGTTGACGTAAAGCGGAGTCGCAGTATATGAAACACCGAGCACAGATGCTAATGATCTGAGTCCCGCAGTGGGTGTAACAGCCTGGGCTGTTTCATTGACAAAAGTTGGAGTCGGAGTGAACGTAGGTGAGGGTCCGGGCGTGTTGGTATCGAAAACGCGGAAGGGATTAGCATTCTGGCGCTGGAATATCAAGCTACCAACCGCCAGTCCCACAATCATGGCCCCAATAAAAATGATGAGCGCCAGCCGCACCGCAGGACTGAATGTGCCTTTCGGCCGAGTTTGTTCATGCGCCAGTAAAAGTTTCTCTTCCCAAGCGCGCGGGCGATTGAGCGGGAAAGGTTGAACATCCTCGGCGGGCGTAGTGGCGCCGAGCAAAATCAATCCGCGTTTGGCGGAGGCATTTTCAGGGTCGAACTTGAGCGCAGTTTGCAGGCAATAGATGCGCTCTTTGTTCGTTTCCACCGCGGCGCTCATCCAGACCCAATAAGTCGCATTGTTTTGATCCGTTTTCAGCAGGCGTGTCAGAGTATCTTTGGCACGAGCTTTATCGCCCTCGCGCAACGCGTTGACTGCATCCTGAAACATGCTATCTTGAGCACTATCGTGAGAGGCTTCTTCTGCCATAAGTTGATTTTAGTATAGGGATGGGAAAGAGACAAGTAGGAAAATGATTGGTGCAATATGAAGAGGCGCTTCGTAATTAAAAACGTTCCGTTTGGATAATTGCATTCCAAGCGGAACGTTTTCCAACTCCTCTTTTTATTTATTCTACATACGCCTCTTCGCCGAAGAGACCCTCATCCAAACCAGCAACTTCGATCTTGTCGGACACACGCACCGGCGTAATCAGGTTTACGAATCTCAGGATTAGATACGTCAGCACAAAGGTATACACGATGGCAATGCAAGCTCCCATCAACTGAATCAAGAACTGATGGACATTGCCTTGAACCAATCCGCTGACTTTGTTCACAGCGTCCACCGCAAATATGCCTACCAAAATTGTACCGAGAGCTCCGCCCACACCGTGAACGCCCCAAACATCTAATGCATCATCCCAACCCATTCGTCCACGCAACATGATCGCGCCATAGCAGACAAAGGCGCAAATGATGCCGATCACCGCCGCAGCCCATGGCGGAACAAAGCCAGCCGCCGGTGTGATCGTCACCAGCCCTGCCACTGAACCGGTCAGCGCACCGACCATGCTGGGTTTTCCGTTATGGATCCAATCGATGATCATCCATGTGATCATCGCCAGCGAGGCGGCAATATCTGTATTAGCGAAAGCTATTGCGGCTAATCCATTGGAACCCAATGCACTACCACCGTTGAAGCCGAACCAGCCAAACCACAGCAAAGCCGCGCCGAGTGCCACATACGTGACGTTATGCGGCAATACCTTTTCGCCTTTTTTGATATGGCGCTTGCCAATGATAAGAACGGATGCAAGAGCGGCAAAACCGGCGCTAGTATGCACAACGATGCCGCCTGCAAAATCAGCGAAGCCCATCTGTGAGAGGAAGCCGCCGCCCCAAGCCCAATGCGCCATCGGCGTGTAAACAATGATGCTCCAAAGGACGAGGAAGATCAAATAGCTTTTGAAACTAACGCGATCCGCGAATGCGCCGGTGATCAACGCCGGAGTAATGATCGCGAACATTTCCTGGAAAACAAAATACGCCATAAGCGGTATTACTTGAGTGGAACCTGGAACCTGCATTGTGGCAGTTAATAAACCCTGAAGTCCAAAGTATTGACGCGGGTCCCCGATAAAGCCTCCAATGTCCTTTCCATACATCAAACTAAATCCGCCAAAGACCCAGATGATGGTGACGATGCCCATCGAAACGAAACTTTGCATCATAATCGTCAAGACGTTCTTGCGGCGTACCAAGCCTCCGTAAAAGAACGCCAGCCCTGGGGTCATGAGCATGACCAGAGCCGCACTGACAAGAACCAGGGCAGTCGCCCCAGTATCGATATTATTCATTCTGATCTCCTTCTCGATGATATTGTTTGAAATAGAAATTTAAAAAACGATTGTTACAGGCGATGCTTTGTTGTGAAGTTATCCCTTAATTGCCTCCTGTAAAAAAGCAATGGATTAAAAGAAAAAGCACTGGTCTTCCAACACATACGATTGAAGACCAGCGCCTGGTGTTCTGCCTATCTTCTTCAATGGGAAAGCCGTTAAATCCATTTGCGTTGCTCTGCTGCGGGATAGGATACCGCTAAATTGTATGACAAGCTGTCAGCTTGTCAAGAACAAAATGAGGAATGAAAGAAAATCAGGAACAAAATCAGGAAGCCAGGAGGGAGAATCGTCACTCGTGGAACTCCTCGACCTGATAAATCAGCACTTCCAAGTGTTTGTGCCGCCATGTGTTCGGCGCGGCGCCCATCTTGTAGCACAATTCATCGAGGAACTCAGCTTTATCGGGAATCTTCTCCCAAACCTGCGGCAGGAATGTGGCACGTTGCCAGCCATCGCGCAGGATGACGCCATCCACATTTGGATTCAATTTTATGAGAAGATCATTAGCATCCTTGTATTCGAGCCGGTGTGGGATTGTAAGGCGGGAGACCTCAATCTCAATTTGATTCAACTCCTTGGGCTGGACGGGTGGAAAGCGCGGGTCTTCCAACGCCGCGGCAATGGCATGCTCGCGCACATCCATCGCAAGCGGCTGATAAGGTTCAAGGGCGCCGATACAGCCGCGCAGGTCGCCGCGCACGGTCAAGGTCACGAACGAAGCGCCCATTTCGTGCAGACATGGCGTCAATGTTGCTTCATCCAACGGCGGAAGTTTTTCGCCGCGCACACCAAGTTCCAGCGACTGGCGCGCAATGTGAAGCAATGTCTGCTTTTCTTCCGGAGTCAATTTGTCGTTCATACTTCCTCCCGCATTTCGTGCAAGAAACATCAGGAAACGCGCGTATATTGGCGGTCGTGATAAATAAGCGGTTTGCCCTCAAACTGCGTCGCCGCAACCACTTCTCCGATAAAGATGATGCTGGAACCAGCCTCAATGGTTTGTTGGAGGCGGCAATCGAAATATACCAACCCGCCTTTGATGAAGGGCGAGCCGGTGTTGAGCGTTTCTGTTTCAACGCCTTCCAAGCGATCTTTAGAATCGTCGCCTCGTCCTGCAAAGCGTTCAGAAATTTTTCCTTGACCTGCAGAAAGTATGGTCACACCAAAAGCCTGAGCGCGGGAAACCAGTTCGGATGTGCGCGTCGTTTTTTGTAACGCCACCATCAGCAAAGGCGGATCGAGCGAGACGGAAGCAAACGAGCTAACAGTCATTCCATGTTGTTCATTTTTATGCGCCGCAGTAACGACCGTTACACCGGAAGCCCAGGCGCGCATGGCAAGGCGTACTTGTTCGGGTTCAACGGGTATCATCATAGTTTTTTTCATCATACTTTCGAGATGGAGCAAAGTCAAGGTGAAAATTGGCTTGGTTTCCTCGCTAATCTAAGACAATATATCTGAACGGCCAAACCTTAAAAGAACGCTAAGAAAATTATAAAACTTGGCGTTCTTGGCGATTAATTTGCACGTTTGCAGTCTCAACGGGTGCTGGGAGAAGCTCAAAAAATGGTAAAAATGCCCTTGTCTTTTATTTTAACAAACTAGTACTATCGTATAAATCAAAAAATGGAGACCCCTTCCCGGCGTCGCCCTTCACGCACTGCGCCGCATCGCCGCAAACCGCTTAACGTCATCGTGCCCACGCTGGGCATCGCGATTCTGCTGGCGACGCTGTTTACATCCCTATCGCCAAGCAGTTTTTCCACCATATCGCTTTCGGACAAACTGGCTTTGTTGCTAACTCCCCAGCCAGTGAGCAATCCAGTCAGTCCCGTTGAACCAGCCCTGCGGATTGGAATCGTATCCGGACACCGAGGCAATGATTCAGGCGCGGTCTGCACCGATGCCAACGGCAACGTAACGTTGACCGAGGCGGATGTCAATTTCAAGATCGCCACCCTCGTTGTACAACAACTGACAAAACTTGGTTATCAAGTGGACTTGCTCAACGAATTCGACACACGCCTAAATGGGTATAGAGCGATAGCACTTGTTTCCATCCACAATGACTCCTGCCAATATATCAACCCCGAGGCGACTGGCTTCAAAGTCGCAGCATCTTTGGATACGCGTGACCTCAATCGCGCCAGCCGTCTGTTAGACTGCATGATAGATCGTTACCACCGTGAAACAGGTCTGCCCTTCCACGCCAACAGCATCACAATAGATATGACCAGTTATCATGCATACGCTGAAATCGACCCCAATACAGTGGCCGCGATCATCGAAACAGGCTTTCTGAATTTAGATCGAGAATTCCTGCTTCAGCACACTGATTTGGTAGCTCAAGGGGTTGTTAATGGTATCCTTTGCTTTGTCAATAACGAAAACATCGAGCCAACACCCGCACTAAATTTTACGCCATGAACACTCGATTGAATGATTCTCATTTATCGGTTGAAAAGGCACGCGAGGCTCTTCGCAATGGCAATCGAACGGAAGCGCGTCAATGGGCGGAACATGCCGCCTCGCTCACACCTCAAATGGAGGATCCGTGGCTGATTCTCGCAGCGGTAGCCAGTCCGCGCGCCAGTGTGAAATATCTTCAAACGGCATTGAAGATCAACCCAAACAGCGAACGCGCACGCAAGGGCATGGAATGGGCAACGCAGAGACTGCGAGACAACCCACAGCCAGAATCCATTTCGGTGACCGCAGCGCCCGCTCAAAGTCCAGAAAGACGCAAAAACAAACCTGCAACAAAACGTAATCTATTGTTTCCTATCCTGCTGTTTGGACTCGGTTGTATCATATTTGCCGCGGCGGCGTGGTCAGCCAGTTCATCGCCGGTGTTGGCCTCCATTCTGAACAAACCTGCGCCCGCGGAACCACATCCACAAGTGTGGGCACAGGCTGAGATTCTAAAGCCAACTTATACGCCTTCATCAATTGTAGAATCGCAAGCAACACCCACGCCGCAGTTGCTTTTACAACCGACGATTGAGCCAACTGAAATATCGGTTGCGTTGCCTACCGATACGCCCGTGCCGCCGCAAAACACGGAATTGCCGACCGATACATCCATGCCAACACAGCAGAATAAAGAGTCAGCGCCCCTACCCACGCTGACCTATTCCAGCTCAATTTCGATGTCTATTGTTCCCGATACGCCGGAAGTTGATGATTTGACGAACGTGCCGCTTCCAACAGCCGAATCGGCATCGGGATCAACCCCAGAAACAGAGACCCCGCCACTTGTGGTTAGCAATGGCGAACGCTGGATTGATGTGAATCTCACGCAACAAATGGTGTATGTATATCAAGGAAATTCGGTTGTTAATTCCTTCCTTGTATCCACAGGCACATGGCAATCTCCAACGGTGACGGGACAATATCATATCTACGTTAAACTGCGTTACACCGATATGACCGGTCCGGGTATTATTTACCCAATGTTCCATACACGATGTACTTCTATCAAAGCTATGGTTTGCACGGCACATACTGGCATCATAACTTCGGCACGCCGATGAGTCACGGATGCGTCAACCTCAGTATCCCCGATGCGGAATGGCTCTATAATTGGGCATCTGTAGGAACGCTTGTCAACATTCACAACTAAAATTCTTTTGCAGGAGATCTCATGGTCAGAGCGCTTTTCCCCGGCACTTTCGATCCCATCCACTACGGCCATATCGATATCGCAGAACGCGCCGCGCGTCTTTTCGACGAAGTGATCATGGCAGTCTATGACCGACCGCTCAAGTCATTGATGTTTTCGCCGGAAGAACGCATGGATTTAGTAAGGGAAGCATTCAAGCGAAATCCAAAAATCAAAGTGACCGGTTATAGCGGGCTGACCGTGGATTTTTGCCGCAACGCCGGCGCGCAGGTGATCGTACGCGGACTGCGCGTCTTTTCAGATTTTGAATTTGAATTCAGGATGGCATTGGCAAATCAACGGCTCGCCACGGACATTGAAACGGTCGCGCTGATTACAGCGGAACAGCACACCTTTCTTTCTTCCAGCACCGTGCGCGAGATCGCTTCGCTGGGTGGAGACGTATCCAGCATGGTACCGCCTTACGTCGACTCCGCTCTGAAGCGCAAAATCCTCATTCTAGGCGAACAACATTCCCCTCCCAACGCCCTGCGAGATTGATATATAATAAGGCATCACCGCCACGTGAGGTGGAGGAATTTATGGACATTCTGCAACTGATTGACCGTTTGGAAGAACTATTCAACGACGCCAAAGCCGTTCCCTTTACTCATAACGTCGTCATTGATGAAGACCGTATGTTGGAAATCATTGACCAGATGCGGATCGTGATCCCGGATGAAGTAAAGAAGGCACAGCAGATCATGAGTCAGCGCGATCGCTTTTTAGCGCAGGCTCAGGAAGAGGCGGATCGCACCATTGCGCTCGCTCGCGAAAAAGCCGAGCAAATGGCCATGAAGGATAATATTGTGCTGGAGGCTCAGCGCCGTTCAGAACAAATCCTCAGCCAGGCACGCGCCGACGCCGAAGCGACGCGTCGCGATGCGGATGATTATATTGTTGAAACGCTCACGAATTTACAAGACCAGGTGGAAAAGACTCTCAATCAAGTCCAAAACGGAATCCGCACGGTGCAGGAAGAGCAGATGCAAAAAGGAATCCCAACTTCACCACCCATCTCTGAAAAAATTTCGAAATGATTGACTATAAAAAATCTCCCTAAGAGGGAGATTTTTTATAGAGCACAAAGTTAATTTCTAAATTCAAACGTTGGCATCCCTGTAATATTCGTCTTCATTCGAAACACGACTCCCAATGATTCTAAAAGTATTTACGACACCTTTTTCCACCCAACATCTTCGGCAAAGCCGAAAGTGAGCGAATTTTCATACAATGCTATAAAGCCACAATTCTTGCAGATATACGCCGAACAATTGGCCGCTACAGTGTCAGCTCTACCTCGCGCACCCTCTAGCATGAGACCCCAAGTGTGCGTCTCATTTACATATACTTCAGTTGACTTACACATTGGGCATTGACCATTTTTCATTTTAGGCTCCTTTTGCCTACACAGAATGGACCGTCCTAATATCCTGAAACCTTAAGGCATTATATCGCCAAAGCGGGAGATTCTTTATAAAAGCGAAAAATCAATTGCCAAATTCAAATGTTGGCATTCCTGTGATATTCGTCTTCATCCGAAATACGCCGCCCGATTGCGGATACTTTCTCAGCGAAGCCGCGTCCATGCCGACGCGAGCTGAAGTGATGAATAACTCATCCATATCCGCTCCGCCAAAAACGCAGGATGTCACTTGCAATGCTGGGACGCCAAACTGTTCAAGCAACGCGCCTTTCGGCGTCCATTGGCAAACTCGCGCCCCGCCCCACATCGCGATCCAAAGATTGCCATCCATATCGGACGTCATGCCATCGGGATAGCCAAAGGTATCGGCAAAGTGGATGATGACACGCGGGTTGGCAATCTGTCCGGTCTCAACATCGTAATCAAAAGCTTTCACGTCTTTTGTAGGAGTGTCAATAAAATACATAGTTTTGTAATCGGGCGACCAAGCAATGCCATTCGAGATGCGAATATCTTTCAACAATCGTTTGACACGGCCGTCCACAGAAAGCGAATATAAAGAACCGCTGGCTTCCTGTTCGTTGTGATCCATTGTCCCGGCAACGAAACGTCCGCGCGGATCACATTTGCCGTCATTGAAACGATTGTTGGACGGCTCCCCTTTTGGAGAAGCGAGCGTGATCAATTTATTGGTATCCGGTTCAAAATTCCAGAAGCCGAAGCGCTGGGCGATTACCAATCCGCCATCTTTACGCGGGGCAAGGCATCCCACGTAATCATCCAGTTGAATAAAAAGTTTCGATCCCGCATAGACGCGTTTCTCAAGGACATCCACCCAATACAGAGTTTGAGTCTTTGCATCCCAAGCGGGACTTTCACCGAGGGTGGCTTTGGCATTATAGAAAAGTTCAGGAAGCATCATGATTTTTTAAGATTACCCTGCCATAAGATTTCCGTCAAGACACAGACTGATTCTTAGTCCCAATATTAAACAGTAGAGACACAGCGTCGCTGTGTCCCCACCCATATATCGATTCCCAAATCATTTTTCCGAAATTATGTCCATCTCCAGCTTGTACCGTCTTTACTATCTTCAATCGTCACGCCGAGGGCTTTCAACTGGTCACGGATTTGATCGGATAACGCCCACAACTTTTGTTTGCGGACTTCACTGCGCACTTCGATCAATAGATCAATAAACTTATCTGCATCGCCGGAGCCTTGCTTCTCTTTCAATTGCAGACCAAGCACGCCGGTCAACTCGTGCAATTTATCTTGTGAGGGTTTCAACTGATCGTTGCTTGCGCCGTTATCGCGCGCGGTGTTGATGGCTTTGACCAATTCATGCAACGCGGCTAATGCCAGTGGGGAGTTGAAGTCGTCGTCCATTGAATTCACAAAGGATTGCTGGGTCGCGTCGGCTTGCGAAGTTAATTCGGATGCACTTCCAGACGGGATTCCTTTTGCGTTGGGCTGAGCCGGTCGAAATCCGGACTTGATGCGGTCGAGACTTTTCTCTGCCGCATCAAGCGTCTCATCGTTGAACATCAGCGGCCCGCGATAGGATCCGTTCAAAACCAACATACGCATCACGTCCGCACCGCGTTTCGATAAAAACTCTTTGATGCTGACGATGTTGCCGAGCGACTTGGACATTTTCTCGCCGCCGAGTTGCAACATGCCATTATGAATCCAGTAGCGCGCAAATTGCTTGCCCGTGAAGCTTTCGGATTGGGCGATCTCGTTCTCGTGATGCGGGAAGATCAAGTCATTGCCGCCGCCGTGAATGTCAATTTGCTCACCGAGTTCTTTGAGGTTCATCGCGGAGCATTCGATGTGCCACCCCGGACGGCCCTTGCCCCACGGCGAATCCCAAGCAGGCTCACCGGGCTTGGCAGCTTTCCACAACGCAAAGTCCATCGGATGCTCTTTGGCTTCCTCGACTTCGATGCGCGCACCAGCTTGCATATCATCCAGTTTGCGGCCTGACAACTTTCCATAATCTTTATCTTTAGTGACTCGGAAATAAACGTCGCCATTCGATGCAGCGTATGCATAGCCTTTTTCTATCAAGCCTTTGACCATGAACTGGATCTCGTTCATTGTTTGCGTGGCACGCGGATTGATTGTGGCGGGCAGGATGTTCAAGTCCTTCAAGTTTTGAGCGTAATCATCAATGTATCTCTGTGCCAGTTTGAACGGGTCTTCCTTGAGTTGATTGGCGCGATTGATGATCTTGTCGTCCACATCGGTGTAGTTCATCACGTGCTTGACTTTGTAGCCGCGATATTCAAGATAGCGGCGGATGATATCGAACACCAGCGCTGACATGGCATGCCCCACATGTGCGTCATTGTAAACTGTCACGCCGCAAACATACAACTTAACCACATTTGGCTCGAGGGTGACAAAGTCTTCTTTTTTGTGAGTAAGGGTGTTATAGATGCGTAACATAATTTCTTTTCCCGCCACAAAGGACACTAAAGAACATGAAGAGAAATCTTTCCTTTTGTGTCTCTTTGTGTCCTCTGAGGTTAATTTCATCCCTAACTTGGTTTTCTGCGCTTGCCGTTCTCTTCTTCCACGCGGGCAAAGATCATGCGCCCCGCGGCAGTCTGCAAAACCTTTGTGACGTGCACGTCCGTGTATTCGCCGATGTAATCCTTGCCATTCTCAATGACGACCATGGTGCCGTCTTCCATATAACCTACGCCTTGACCTATTTCCTTACCTTCCTGGAAAACATTGATCTTCAGGATTTCACCCGGCAAAACAACCGATTTGACGGCGTTCGCCAATTCGTTGATGTTGAGCACCGTCACGCCCTGTAACTCCGCGATGCGATTCAGATTGTAATCGTTGGTCAATACCGGACTCTTGAGTTGTTTGCCAAGCACGATGAGCTTATCGTCCACTTCACGCACGCCCTCCACATCAATATCGCTGATGCGGACAAGGATATTGGGAAGCTTCTGCAACTCAGACAGCACTTCCATGCCGCGTCGTCCGCGCTGACGACGCAACCCGTCGGGCGAATCAGCAATGTATTGCAGCTCGTTCAAAACAAATCGCGGAATCAACAATGTACCGGGCAAAAATCCAACGCGGGCAATATCCGCCACGCGCCCATCAATGATAACGCTTGTATCAAGTAAGATCGTGCGATTGAGATTCGTCCAAGAGGAACCAGAGCCTCCTTCGCCGCCGCGTCCGCTTAAACTTCCAAACAGACTCATGATGTCGCCCTGCCGCATGACAAATATCATCACACCGAAGTAGCTGAAAAGTAAAACTCCAATAAACGGCAAAATTTGTCCGAACGGCTTAGGTAAAAGCGACAATGGAAACGCTAGTAAGGCCGCCGTAAGCAATCCAACAATCAATCCCAACAGGCCAGCAAAGAGAGATTCCGCCGCCAATCGTCCAAGAATAGAACGCAATATCCGCACTGGACGCGTAGTAATATAGGGCGTCAGAATAAGCCCTGCTAGTGCTCCTATCAACACAGAGGACCAAATGATGCGAACTGACTCCGAGTGCGATGGAGTGTACGGCGAAAATGCGGCCCCAAAGTATCCCCCAGCGATGGAAAACACGATCATGCCAATGATACGAAAAATGAATTCAACACTCATAATTGCTCCTTTCATCTACATTTATAAAGTGCGAATAATTGACAAGATAATAGCATGGCTAACCAGTCCCGTCAATTGGCGATTCTAAACTTATTATAATGTGGTTATAATCTGACGCCTATGGCAATTGACCCTTTTGGCCGTGACATTTACTATTTACGCATCAGTCTCACCGACCACTGCATTCTGGAAAACCAGTGCTTTCATCCAAACCTGGAATTGATGCACGATGATGAAATCAAGTATTGGGTAAAATATAATGTGGAGTGATTTTTGATGATTCTGACCGACACCCTCAACCGTCCTCTACGCGACTTGCGGATTTCCGTCACTGACCGGTGCAACTTTCGTTGCGTTTATTGTATGCCGAAGGAAGTCTTTGGACTGGATTATCAATTCCTGTCCCACGCCCAAATTCTGACGTTTGAAGAGATCGCGCGGCTGGTTCGCATTTTCGTTGAGCATGGCGTTCGCAAGATTCGGTTAACTGGCGGCGAGCCGTTGGTTCGCCGCGACTTGCACTTGCTGGTCGCTATGCTAGCTGATATCTCCGATCTCGATCTGACCCTGACAACCAACGGCTCGCTACTCGCCAGGCAAGCGCCCCTCCTCAAAGACGCCGGATTAAAGCGAGTAACCGTAAGCCTCAACTCGCTTGACAACAAGATATTCAAAGCCATGAACGATGTGGATTTTCCAGTGGAAAAGGTTCTGGAGGGAATGGATGCGGCTGCCAAGGTTGGCTTGGGACCAATCAAGGTAAACATGGTAGTCGAGACGCGGGATGAACAAATCGAGCATATTACCGATGGCTCGTTTCTTCCGCGAGAAGGGCTACATTCTGCGCTTCATCGAATATATGGATGTGGGGCATACCAACGGCTGGCGGATGGATGATGTGGTTTCGGCGAATGAAA
>CAWKNE010000027.1:0-199913 GCA_963850945.1 uncultured Chloroflexia bacterium
CTCACATCGCGTAACGCCTTCACGCCAAAAAAGCGCGCTGCTTCTTCACATTGTGAACGGCGTTCGTTATAAGCCGAATCCACTAACCCGCGTCGCGTGGATGTATCCATCACGACAATTGCAACATGATTAGGTAATGGAACATGCTGTGTTTCAAGCGAACGACAATCAAGAAACAGTGCGTGATCCTCTTTGCATGCCGCGCTTGCCATTTGATCCATGATGCCGCAATTTACACCCACCCATTCATTCTCCGCGCGCTGGCCGACGCGCGCCATATAAGCCACATCCCATTGAAGATTACTGACCGACGCAAAAACGAGCGTTGTCGCCAATTCCACCGCAGCGGAAGAAGAGAGGCCGGAGCCGCGAGTCACATCTCCCATGATCGCGCCATCCCAACCAGAGAGACGGTTGCCATCAGCCTGCAGAATATGTGCTACGCCTTTCAGATACTCCGGCCAGCCTTGTTCTTTCTTAAGATCATCCAAAGAGAAAATCGTATCAGCGTCAAAGTCAAGAGAGTGCACACGCACAGAGCGGTCCGTCCTCAGGCGGGCTGCAATCCATATTGCACGATCAATCGCCATTGGCAGAACAAATCCATCGTTATAGTCGGTATGCTCCCCAATCAAGTTCACGCGTCCCGGTGAACGGACAATCAAAGAGGGTTTATTACCATAGTTCTTGATAAACGATTCGCCTATCTGCTTAGAAAGATTCATGACAATTAACTTGACCAGCGTGCGAATACAGCCTGCGATAGCAATCGCCCGGCAGATTTTTCGCGCGTGACCAATTCTCCGCTTTCCACACTTCCTTCGCTTTTTGACATCACACCTTGCAAGGCCTGGCCAAGGTGAATCGCGGAAGCTTTGACGGCATATACCGTAATGATCAAGAACAATGGCTTATCACTCAAAACCGCACAGCAAAGTTCCAATAATTGCGGCAATGATTTATACACTTCCCACACTTCGCCTTTGGGTCCGCGCCCAAATTTTGGCGGATCGAGAATGATGCCATCGTACTGCGCGCCGCGCCGGCTTTCACGTTCAACGAACTTAAGCGCGTCATCCACAATCCATCGGATCGGTTTATCGTTCAATCCAGATAAGGATTGATTCTCCCGCGCCCACGTCACAGACTTCTTCGATGCATCCACATGAGTCACTTGTGCGCCCGCCTTCGCCGCAACCAATGATGCCAATCCGGTATAACCGAAGAGGTTGAGAACTTTTATGGGCCGATTCGCTTTTCGGACGGAATCCACAATAAAGTCCCAATGCGAAGCGGTTTCAGGAAAAACTCCGAGGTGGCGTCCAGGAGTTATCATTGCCCAAAAGCGAATCGAATCATAGGCCATTCCCCAACGTTCGGGGACCTTTTTCTTTAACATCCAATGTCCGCCACTTTCTTCGCTCGTGGATTGAAATACCGCATGAGCCGATGACCAATTACTTTCAGGTGAGGAGCGTCGCCAAATTGCCTGAACCTCGGGACGAATAAACGTATAAGCTCCAAAGCGTTCAAGCTTCAAGCCGTCGCCGCTATCGAGCAATTCGTAATCGCTCCAACGGGATGATTCTGAGAAGGAAAATGTGGGCAACTTCACCATATGAAGATGGGATATTAGTCCTATCAATGTAGTTAGTTTTCAAAAAAGACTTGAATTCCTACCACATATCATGTACAATGTGGGAGAAAGTGGTAAGAAGTGGAATACGCCGGCCGACCCGGCGTTTGCCATTAATAAAGGACTTAGCACATATGTTCTTAGGTCAGTTCCAACATAACCTCGATGAAAAGGGCCGCCTGATGGTTCCAGCGCGCTTTCGTGAAATGCTGGATGGCGGTGCTTACATCACTCAGGGTTTTGATCCGTGTCTGATGGTAATGACCACTGTCTATTTCAAGCAAGTTTACGACAGCGTCAACGCGATGAACATGGCTGATCCAAATGCTCGCCTATTGCGCAGATTGATTTTTGCAAATGCTTATCCAGTTGAGACGGATAAAGTTGGGCGCATTCTCGTTCCGCAGAATCTACGCACATTTGCCAATCTTGAAGGCGAAGCCATCGTGGCCGGACAAGGCGATTACTTTGAAATCTGGACGCCCGCAGCCTGGAATGAACAAATGAAACAAATCCAGGATACCGAGGCGAACAATCAGCGTTTCTCAACGCTGAACCTATCATCCAAGTCGTAGCAACGAATCAAATCGTTTCTACTGCGATCATGGTTACACTGCATAAACCTGTACTTTACCAAGAGATTATACACGCGTTGCAACCCAAAAATCCGGGACGCTACATTGATGGGACGATTGGTGCGGGCGGACATGCCCGCGGGATTTTGGAGGCCTGCGCGCCAGAGGGACGTCTGCTTGGTCTTGATCTCGACTCGCAAGCGTTAGCACTTGCCCGTGAGACCTTGGCTCCTTACGGCGAGCGCATCATTCTGGTCCAGGCCTCCTATCTCTCCCTATTGGAAATGATGCAACATCTTGGTTGGGACGCGGTGGACGGAATCGTGATTGACCTTGGAGTTTCTTCCATGCAGCTGGACACTCCAGGGCGCGGCTTTTCATTCCAATCTGATGCGCCTCTCGATATGCGCTTCAACCGCGACGTTGGTTTGACCGCCGCTCGATTAATCAATACCACACCCGAGGATGATCTCGCTAACATCCTCTTCCAATACGGAGAAGAGCCTCGAGCAAGAAAGATTGCAAAGATGATCTTGCAAGCACGACCTGTGACAACAACTTCGCAATTGGCTGAGATTGTAGAGAAAGCATATCCGGGTCACAGCCGAGTTCATCCCGCAACGCGAACCTTTCAGGCGATCCGCATTGCAGTGAACGATGAATTGTCAGTGTTGGAACAAGCTCTGCCCTGTGCTATGCAAGCCCTTCGTCCTGGCGGCAGGTTGGCAGTGATTTCCTTCCATTCATTGGAAGATCGGATTGTTAAAGATTTTTTCCGCCGTGAAAGCAAGGATTGGATCAATCCGCCTTACGAAAAGATTTACGAAGTCGAACACAATGCAACGCTCAAGGAGATTACTAGAAAACCCGTCACGCCTAGTGCAGGTGAAATCGAAGCCAATCCACGGGCGCGCAGTGCCAAATTGAGAGTAGCAGAAAAATTATGATACGAACAATCGATTTTATCCATTACGCATACAAACAAGCTCCCTGGCGAGTCCAACGCCAATGGATCAGCGCCTTTTTGCTGATCGTATTGGGCTCATCTATGATTGCCGCGTTTTATTTGGATGTAACTGCGCGCGCCGCCCTCACTGGACGTGACATACAGAACTTAAGCGCTGAAATTATCGCTGTCCAACAATCCAATGCCGATTTGGAAGCGCGCATTGCAACGCTTACCTCTCACGATGCAATGGAGAAGCGCGCGCTTGCATTAAATTATCAACCGGTGCAAACCAACCAAGTACAGTTTATCGTTGTCCCAGGCTATATCGCGCCACAACCTTCCACTCCTATATCCGCGCCTTTTTTACAACCCAGTGCTCCGACAATTCGACCTGAATACACTCAATCTCTGCTTGATTGGTTCGATCAACGTCTTCATACGCCTTTGTCTGTAACCATGCTGGGAGTCTCGCAATGAGAGAGCAATATGCGTGGCGTTCTTTAGCGCTTGCAAGCATCCTAGCTTTGGTTGGATTTTCCATCATCCTTCAAATTGTCCATATCCAAACCAGCCCCGAAGCCACCATTTTTCGCGAACAGTCCGCAGAATTTGCCGAAACGATTCAAACTTTCTATCCCGAGCGCGGTCAGTATCTACGATCGCAACGGACATTTATTGGCTGGAAACAAAACGGTCTACGAAATCGGCGTGGACTTAAAAACGTTAAAGATAAACATGCCGTAGCCCTTGCGGTCGGCGTGGAACTTGGTTTAAATCCCGATGACCTTTATAAACTCATGGCAAATCCGCCCAAGAATCTGACATATCTTATCCTGGCAAATTATGTGGATGAGGACAAAGCGCTGGCATTGCAACAATTAAAAATCACTACAGATGCGCAAACACCGCTCGGACAGCAAAGCAGTTTATCTGGCCTCGAATTTACCCCACATCCTCAGCGGACTTATCCCGAAGGCTCGTTGGCATCCAATGTGATTGGCTTCGTGAGTCACGAAGGACGCGGCTATTTCGGCATCGAAGAAAAATACAACGATTTATTGGCAGGCACTCCGATCCAAGTGAAAGTGCCGGTTGATCCTAATGAAGCTGCAGATATTCCGCAAGTCCCCAATGGCACAACTTTGATTCTAACGCTCAACCGCGACCTGCAAGCGGCTACCGAACAAATCCTGGATGACTCACTGACAAAATACGGCGCGCAAGACGGCACGATCGTTATCATGGATCCGCGCAATGGGGAAATTCTGGCAATGGCTTCCACCCCGCGCATGGACCTCAATCAATTTTGGAATTATCAAAATATCTATCACAGCGCCAGCGATTATAACCTCGCGGTCAGTACGCCTTATGAACCAGGCTCGGTGTTGAAAATCCTTACCATGGCCGCCGCGCTCGATAATAACACGGTCACGCCTGCCACTACTTTCTTGGACACAGGTTCAATTTTGATAGGTGGAGTGACCATCAAGAACTGGAATGACCAAGCCTGGGGACTACAGGATATGGAGGGCTGTATTCAAAACTCGCTCAACGTCTGTATGGCGTGGGTATCATCGCAGATGGGGGCGCAAAATTTTTACGGTTATATGAATCGCTTCGGCCTCGGACATCCAACCGGCATTGATTTGGCTGACGAAGCTGCGGGCCGGTTAAAGGTCCCGGGGGATTCGGATTGGTCGCCATCGGACCTCGGCACGAATGCTTTTGGTCAAGGTGTTGCCGCAACTCCGATTCAAATCATGATGGCCGCCTCTGCGATTGCGAATAATGGCCGCATGGTCACGCCTCACGTTTTATATGCCATGGTGCGCGATGGTCGACAATTCAATATCCCTGCCCAATATGCAGGCACACCCATATCAGTGAATACAGCCAAAACCTTGGATCAGATGTTGGCCACCTCGATCGCAAACGAAGCCTCACTTGCATCAGTACCCGGTTATAAAATTGCGGGCAAAACAGGCACGGCTCAAATCCCAATCGAAGGCGGCTACGATCCTACCAACACCAACGCCTCATTCATCGGTTGGGGTCCGATAGACGATCCACGATTTATGATTTATGTTTGGCTGGAAGAGCCCTCCACTTCCATCTGGGGTTCTGATACTGCCGCGCCCGTCTTCGCACAAGTGGCGCAAAAAACAATTCTCATGCTGAACATCCCGCCAGATAATATTCGCCAACAAATTGCCCAACCTTAAAACATGCTTACTCTTACTGATGCAATCGAAGCTTTGACCAATACACGTCCGGATGCCAGTGCAGTGATTACCGAGGCAACGGTAGAACTCGCGGCAAGTTATTCCCGGGTCCTTGTTTGTTGCTATTCCCGGCGAGCGGTTGGATGGTCATGACTTCATTGAAGATGCATTTAAGCGAGGGGCCTCTTTTGCATTAATTCAACGGAACGTAAATGCTCCATTCCGGACCCTCGATTTGCGTAACGGCTTATCAATAGACTCTAAGCCCGACCTAACTCTTCCCCTCTGCCTGCGTGTGGATAACACGGTCACTGCACTTCAACAGATTGCGCGCTCCTGGCGCCGCAAACTAAATCTGCGCGTGATAGGAATTACCGGCAGTGTTGGCAAATCCACAACAAAAGAAGTCATTGCCCAGGTGCTTAGCCAACGATATCACACGCTTAAAAGTCCAGGAAATCTAAATAACGAGATCGGACTTCCTTTAACGATTCTCCGCCTCGGGTCCGGGTATGAACGAGCTGTATTGGAAATGGGATTTTATGTTCCGGGCGAGATCGCTCTTTTATGCGACATCGCCCTGCCTCAAGTTGGAGTAGTCAGCAACATCGGAACAGTTCACGCGGAACGTGCCGGTTCGCAAGAGGCGATCGCGCGCGGCAAATCGGAATTGGTTCAAGCCTTGCCCGCCGCGCCGGAAGGCACCGCAATTCTGAATTTCGATGATCCGCTCGTGCGAAAAATGGAAGAGAAGACAAAAGCGCGCATCTTCTTTTACGGCCTTTCACATGAATCCCATTTATGGGCTGATCATGTGGAAGGACTTGGTCTGGAAGGCATCCGATTTCAATTGCATTACAAGTATGAAACCATGCATGTTCACATTCCCATGATTGGAAGGCATTCGGTGGAAACTGCCTTGCGCGCCGCGGCCGTGGGATTGGTGGAAGGCTTGACCTGGCAGGAAATCCTCGATGGCTTGCGTGAAGGACATACGCAATTGCGTTTAGTTGCCGTTCGTTCTGCAGCCGGTGCATTGATCTTGGACGACACTTACAACGCTTCGCCTGAATCGATGTTAGCATCATTGAATCTCTTAAGTGAGCTTGGAGGAGCGCGCAAGATCGCCGTGTTAGGCGATATGCTGGAACTGGGTCCGTATGAACGGCAGGGACATGAAATGGTCGGGTTGCGCGCCGCACAAGTGACAATTATATTGATCACGTTAGGAACACGCGCTCACATATATGCAGACGCCGCTCGACGCGTCGGAATGAAACCTGGTCACATTCTAGAGTTTGAAACAGCTGAACCAGTTATTGATTGGCTGCAAAACAATTTATCGAGGGATGATACTGTACTTCTCAAAGGTTCGCATGGTCTACACATGGAAAACATTACTGCCGCACTAGAGGTGCAATCATGATGAGACAGGTTTCCCTGGCTCTCAGCCTTGCAGGGCTATCTTTTATGATGACCGTTATCTGGGGCGGAACCTCTTCTGCGGATTCTCCGTCACTATAAGATCGGTAAACTCATCCGTGTAGATGAGCCGGGACATCACGCGGTAAAAACGGGAACGCCTACCCTAGGCGGTGTGATGTTCATCGTGCCGGTGTTGTTATTGACGGTTCTGCTCAACGCGGTGGCATTGATTGGCTTTACAGAGAGCGGCGTTGGACGGTCGGTGCTTGTTCCAATGATCGTGATGGTCGGTTACGCCATCCTCGGTATGATTGACGATTGGGAAGGTATTCGCGGCAAACGCAAAGGTGAGGGAATGCGCGCCCGCACGAAATTTTTATTCCAAGTGATTCTTGGCATTGGGACTGCCATCGTGCTGAAATATTTGCTTGGCTCACCCGATCTCATCGTCCCCGGCATTCACGGCACGTTCGATCTGGACTGGTGGTATGTTCCGATTGCTGCATTTATCATCGTCGGTGCTTCGAATGCAGTCAACTTCACGGATGGATTGGACGGTCTCGCTGGATTAATCTCTGCCACAGCATTTGCGGCATACGCCATGATCGCGTTGAATCAGCATCAGGTTTATCTTGCCCGATTCTGTTTCACGCTGGTTGGTGCGATATTCGGCTTTCTATGGTTCAACGTTCATCCCGCCCAACTCTTCATGGGTGATACCGGTTCGCTCTCTCTCGGCGCAACATTGGCAGTTGTCGCTCTGATGACTGGTCAATGGGCAGTCCTGCCTATCATTGCAATCATTCCCGTCAGTGAATTGATCAGCGTGGTTATTCAAATCGCATATTTTAGAATCACAAAAGGTAAGCGCTTTTTCAAGATGGCACCTATTCATCTGCACTTTGAACTGCTTGGATGGAGCGAAACCCAAGTGGTGCAGAGATTTTGGCTGATCGGTTTGCTTGCCGCCATGATTGGCGTCGGTCTGGCTTTGGTATAAGAGATGAAGGATTGGAAAGGCACGCGCGTCGTTATTTTGGGAGCGGCCCGGCAGGGTCTTGCTTTGGCGCGCTGGTTGATCAAACATGGCGCGCTCGTGACCCTGAGCGATAAACGTTCTGATGCAGAACTCGCATCCGAACGCGAGACTTTGAACGGCTTGCCGATCCAATGGGCCTTGGGAGGTCATCCCATAGAACTTCTCGATCAAGCCGATGTGTTATGCCTCTCTGGCGGAGTATCGCTCACCCTCCCCATTGTAGACGCGGCTCTCAAGCGCGGCATTCTTCTTTCCAACGACACACAAATTTTCATGGAAGCGGTGCCATGCAAAACAATTGGCATCACTGGTTCGGCAGGCAAGACCACTACAACCACTCTCGTTGGACAAATGGCGAAGGATGCATATGGCAATCAAGCATACATCGGCGGCAATATCGGTGACCCGTTGATCAATTATGTAGATGAAATGAAACCTAGCAATCTCGCGATCCTTGAAATATCTAGCTTTCAATTGGAGCAAATGACCATCTCGCCCCATATTGCCGCGATATTGAACATCACACCCAATCATCTGGATCGTCATGGCACGATGGAAGCTTACACCGCCGCCAAAGCGCGCATCCTTGAATTTCAATGCTCAAAAGATTTTGCTGTGCTTGGCCGCGATGACGCGGGCGCGTGGAACCTGCGAAACAAAGTCAAAGGCAAAATCCATTCGTTTGGATTCAGCAAAATGGATGAAGATGCCGAAGGCACTTATTTGGATGATGACATTCTATATCTTTACGAGCATCGCGTGGACATACCACTTCTGCGCCGCGACCAAATCCAACTGCGCGGCGACCATAATGTGAGCAATGTTCTCGCGGCATTTGCAATTGGACACGCGGCGGGTTTTCCGCTCGACGCCATGCTGACCGCCACCGAAGATTTTAGCGGCGTGCCGCATCGCCTGGAATTTGTCCATGAATTGCACGGCGCGCGCTGGTACAACGATTCAATTGCCACTGCTCCCGAACGGACGATGGCTGCTATTCGTTCGTTTGATGAGCCGATTGTGCTTTTACTCGGTGGACGCGATAAAAATTTGTCGTGGGAAGAGCTGGCAAATCTCATTCATCAACGCGTGGATCATGTTGTGCTGTTTGGCGAGGCGGCAGAAAAAATCAAGAAAGCGATAGCCGCTGACGGGGCAATGAAGCGACCGTTTACACTGGAGCGAGTCGAGCATCTGCATGAGGCGATCGTCAAAGCCGCTGAAGTTGCAGAGTCTGGCGATATCGTCTTGCTTTCGCCAGGCGGCACGAGTTTTGATGAGTTCAAAGATTTTGAAGAACGAGGAGAAAAATTCCGTTTATGGGTACAGAAACTTTCTTAACTGAACGCGCATTCACTGATGAACAGCCGGTCAAAAAAGCCGACGGACCGAAACGCACCGTAGACTTGCCCTTGCTGGTGGTGATCATCGCGCTCATCGTATTTGGATTGACTATGATGTTCTCGGCATCATGGGATTATTCGTTCAGGGAATACGGCTCAGCCATGTATATGTTCGAGCACCAACTGGCATGGCTTGCAATCGGAATCATCGCGGCGTTTTTTCTTGCCCGTTTCGACTATCATCGCTTAAGCAAACTGGTTGTTCCTCTAATGGGCTTGATCATCGCTTTATTGATCATCGTATTGCTTGCCAATGAAGTCTTGTTAGGCGCGCGGCGATATTTATATCAAGGTTCATTCCAGCCATCCGAAATGGCAAAGGTGATCACCATTTTATACTTATCAGTCTGGCTGTATGCCAAACGCCAGTTCATTCACGATATCACATTCGGATTAATTCCGTTGAGCGTGATCCTCGGTGTGATCGGCGGTCTCATTTATCAACAACCTGACTTGAGCACGGCCGGCATGGTCTTGATATTGGGCGGCTTGCTGTTTTTTTTAGCGGGAGGCGACTTAAAGCAGATCGCCATCCTTTTAGTGATCGCGATTATTGTGGGATGGGTGGTAGTCCGCGTCAATCCGACCGGTCATGATCGCGTGGCGGCTTTCATCGCGGGTCTCAAAGATCCAACGCAGGCATCGTATCAGGTTCAACGTTCGTTTGAAGCGATTGTCAACGGCGGCTGGTTCGGAGTCGGCATTGGGCGCGGTCAATCGAAAGTAACCGGATTGCCTGTACCTCCCACCGACAGTATCTTTGCAGTGATCGTCGAGGAACTGGGCGTAGTAGGTGCAACGTTTCTGGTTGTTTTGTATGCGCTATTGATTTGGCGCGGACTTGTGATTGCCCGCCGCGCTCCTGATATGCTCGGCACGCTCATCGCATCTGGTCTGGTAATTTCAATCGGTATTCAGGCGGCAATCAATATGTCCGTCATGGTCGGGTTAGTGCCATTTTCAGGAGATGCCTTACCCTTTGTCAGTGCGGGCGGATCGAATTTGATTTCATCGCTTGCATCCATTGGAATCTTAATGAACATCTCGCGTCAAAGAGGCGAGATGACGACATCAGATGAAGAACGGAGAACCTATAGTGCGACTCTTGATCTGCGCGGGTGGAACCGGCGGCGGCGTGTATCCCGCTCTCGCCGTTCACAACGCGCTCTCTGGCCAGTAAGCCTGAACCCGAAACATTGTGGATCGGTGGTGAAGGCGGCATGGAAGAAGAACTTGTGAAACGGGCAAACGTTCCTTTTCAAACAATTCCTGCCGCGGGACTGCATGGCGTGGGTCTGCGCGCATTGCCGCGCAATATGATACATTCTGGTGCGTGGAATGCAAGCATCCATGAAAGTTCTGCACGAATTTAAACCTGACATATTATTCTTCACTGGCGGTTATGTGGCAGGACCCATGGCTTTCGCCGGAAGAAAAATCCCAACTTTACTTTATGTGCCCGATATTGAGCCAGGACTGGCTTTGAAATCACTGTCACGTTTCGCCGATGTGATCGTAGTCACCACGCCGGATTCTCAAAAATACTTTTCCAAGAAAGTAATTGTGAGCGGATATCCGCTTCGTCCCGAGCTTGCATCTTGGACTAAACAAAAAGCGCGTGCCACGCTGAAATATTAAGGACGACTTACTAGTCTTGTTAATCTTCGGTGGAAGTAAGGGCGCCCGCTCTATTAATCTGACCATCGTTCCTCATCTTCCTGCCGTGCTTAAGATGGCACAGGTCATACACATCAGCGGACAATTGGATTGGGATGCCGTTCAAACTGCGCGCGCCAGTCTAACATCCGAACAAAAGAAACGTTATCACGCCTTTTCGTATCTGCATGAAGAGATGGGCGCGGCGCTCGCTTCAGCCGACCTCGTTATCTCGCGCGCGGGTGCATCCACGTTGGGCGAGTTTCCCTTCTTCGGCTTGCCTGCTATTCTCGTTCCATATCCGCATGCGTGGCGATATCAAAAAGTTAATGCGGATTATCTGGCGGAACGCGGCGCGGCAGTTATCGTCAGGGACGAGATGTTAAAGTATGACCTCCTGACGGTGATCAAAGACTTGCTCGCAAATCCATCCAAGCGCGCAGCAATGAGCAAAGCTATGAAATCACTATCTCATCCGCATGCGGCGCAAGCGATCGCCGAGCAAGTTCTGCAACTAGGAGGACAACACCTATGATGAGCATCCTTTACGTTTTTTGGATGTATGTGATTCTATTTGGGGTGGTCGGTTGGCTACGCGGCTGGGTTAAGGAATTGATTGTAGCATTTTCAGTGATTACTGCACTGGCGGCAAATGCAATCCTACGCCAATATCTTCCCATCATTTCAACTTTGGATGGCAAAAGCCCAGAATTATTCTGGATACGCGCCTCAGTCCTAGCGGCGTTGACTTTCTTTGGTTATCAAACAGTCGGGATCGTGCCCCATTTAGCATCCAAAGCCAACCGAGAGCGCCTGGTGGAAGCTTTGTTCGGCATGGTGCTCGGCGCGATCAATGGTTATTTGATCGCCGGGACAATATTATTTTATATTGATCAAGCTGGGTACCCCTTCAAGGATGTGATCAGCGCGCCCACAGGAAGTTTAGCCTCCGCCGTTCAAACATTGATGACGTTCATGCCGCCGCGCTGGCTGGGCATTCCATGGGTTTACGCCGCGCCCATTATCTGCTTGATCTTCATCATCGTCGTATATATTTAGACAGGATACTAATTACTAACATGACTCACGTACACCTCATTGGCATTGGCGGAAGCGGACTCTCTGCCATTGCCCGCCTCTTGAAAGAAAGTGGATACACCGTCACCGGTTCTGATCGCGCGTTCACTACGTTCGCGGCGGACCTTCAAGCGGCTGGCGTGACAATTTACATCGGACATCATCCTCGCAATATTCAAGGCGCGGACTGGATCGTCCGATCCTCTGCCATTCCCAATGACAACGTTGAAGTGTTGGCCGCCAAGCAAGCCAACATTCCCGTTTACAAGCGCGCTGATTTTCTTGGAAAACTTATGGTGGATAAAACCGGAATCGCCGTAGCCGGAACGCATGGCAAAACCACCACAACCGCCATGATCGCATTCCTTCTTTCAGAGCTCGGATGCGATCCATCATTCATCGTCGGCGGCGTATTGAGCAACTATGACGTCAACGCACGAGCAGGTAAGGGCAGTCCTTTCGTCATTGAAGCGGATGAATATGATCGCATGTTCCTTGGACTCAAGCCGCGCATCGAAGTAGTAACTAATCTAGAACATGATCATCCCGACTGCTATCCAACTTACGAAGATATGGTCTCTGCATTTGAATCATTCATTGCGTTGCTTCCCGTGGACGGCACATTGATCGGATGTGTGGAAGATGGTGGCGCGGCCGCGCTTCTCAACAAAGCCCGCCACGAGGGACGCAACGTCATCGCCTATAACGTACAAGCCGATATGACCATCAACGCTTCGCATTGGATGCAGGCGCGTTCGCTCAAGCCAAACAAAAATGGCGGATTCACATTTGAAGCCATCACAAACATCGGCGAACTTGAAACAGTTCCGGTCTCACTTCAAGTACCGGGCGAACACAACGTTCGTAATGCGTTGGCTGCGCTGGCTGTCATTGCCGCGTTGGGTCTGCCCTTCAAAGAAGCCGCCGCGAAACTCTCGTTCTTCAAAGGCACCGGTCGCAAATTCGAAGTAAAAGGCGAGAAACGCGGCATAATCGTCATTGACGATTATGCCCACCACCCCACCGAGATAAAAGCCACACTTGCCGCGGCACGCGCCCGCTATCCTCAACATCGCATCTGGGCAGTATGGCAGCCTCATACATATTCGCGCACCAAAGCGCTCTTCCATGAATTTACGCTTGCCTTCAAGGATGCCGATGAAGTGATCGTTACCGAAATATATCCATCGCGTGAACCCAAGCAGGATTTTTCTTCGGCTGAAGTGGTTAGCGCAATGCCGCACCCCTCCGTCCATTTCATTGCTTCACTTGAAGAGGCAACAGTGTACCTACTCAAACATCTGGGCAACAACGATATATTACTTGTCCTATCTGCCGGTGATGCTGATCAGATCAACACCAAAGTGCTGGCCGGACTTTGAAAGTGAGGTGTCCTATGGATAATGAAAAGAAACGCACATATCAGTCCACGACTTTGGGCGTGCCGCCGTTAAAAATGGTTTTAGTCCATGCCGATAACTATCGACAAAACGAAGCCGCCCAAACAATATTGGAATCGCGTGAAGCAAAAGAAAAACGTGAAAAGCAAAAGGCAATTACAAGACTGATCAAACATTTGAATGACGAATAGATGATGAAACTTTCCGCCGTGCCCGTTGATGTTCTACTTGCCAAGTTTGGCGACAAGGTGAAAGAGAATATATCTCTTGCGCCGTATACATCTGCGCGCATTGGCGGCCCAGCAGATTACTTAATCACTGCAAACTCATCCGATGAATTAGCTGAGATCATGACGATCGTTTGGCAACAGCGTTTGCCTTACTTCATCCTTGGCGGCGGATCGAATGTATTGGTCAGCGATAAAGGTGTGCGTGGAGTAACAGTATTAAATCGAGCAAAGGCTGTCCGCTTTGAAAATGGAAGCCAGCCCAAGGTCTGGGTTGAATCGGGAGTCGTGTTCAGCAATCTTGCCAACCGATGCGCGTCGAAAGGTTTCTCTGGACTCGAATGGGCTGCGACAGTTCCCGGTACAGTGGGCGGCGCAGTATATGGCAACGCTGGCGCGTTCGAAGGCAATATAGCTGGTAATTTAATTTGGGCTGAGATATTAACCGAATCAGGTCGCGAACAATGGCCTATTGAAGAAATGGCTTATGGCTATCGTACAAGTATCTTGAAACGCGGCAACCCTTCAATTAGCTCAGGGAAAGCGAAAGTAATTGTTCTTTCCGCTGAATTGAGTTTAAAAAACGCGACAAAAGAAGAAGTGTCTGCTAAAATCGGACAATTCAGCGAACGCCGTAAGTCCACACAACCGCCGGGTGCAAGCATGGGTTCGATGTTCAAGAATCCGCAAGGCGATTATGCCGGACGATTGATCGAAGCCGCGGGATTGAAAGGAACTCGCATTGGCAACGCTGAGATCAGCACTGTACATGGAAATTTTTTTGTCAACCATGGCAAAACGAAAGCCAGCGATATTCGCGCGTTGATTGAATTAGCGCAAAGGACCGTCCAAGGAAAATTTGGTGTTGCATTGGAATTGGAAATTGAATTAGTTGGTGAATGGTGAACATCGAATGATGAAGAAGAAACTTCACGTTGCATTGATATTTGGCGGACGCTCAGGTGAACACGAGGTCTCGCTGATGTCCGCGCGTTCGGTGTTATCGGTGCTTGATCCATCAAAGTATGAAGTGACTCAAATCGGCATCACGCATGAAGGCAAATGGCTGACGGGCGAGAATGTACTCGACAAGTTTGAAAAGGAAAAAACCGACGGCCTGGAACCGGTTATCATTTCGCCGGATCCATCGGAAACACGCATATTTGTTTTGAGAGGCAAGCAATTAGATAAGCTTTCCGAAATAGATGTCTACTTTCCACTGTTGCACGGAACCTTCGGAGAAGACGGAACAATTCAAGGTTTGTTCGAAATGGCAGATGTGGCTTATGTGGGCGCGGGCGTGGTCGGTTCCGCGGTCGGCATGGACAAAGGCATCTTCAAAGATGTGATGCGCTTCAACCAAATTCCAAGCGTTGAATCGGTCATTGTGTTGCGCTCCGAGATCGAACAGAATATGAATGTCATCATCGAAAAAGCGGAGAAAGTCAGTGCTTATCCAATCTTCACCAAACCTGCGAACCTTGGTTCATCGGTCGGCGTGACGAAGTGTCGCACGCGTTCTGATTTGCAGGAAGGATTGATGGAAGCTGCCCTCTATGATCGACGCGTGCTGGTTGAACGCGGCGTGGCAAATGTGCGCGAGATCGAAGTCAGCGTGCTGGGCAATGACGATCCACGCGCTTCGGTCCCCGGGGAAGTTTTGCCGAGCCGCGAGTTTTATTCGTACGAATCAAAATATATTGATGGAACCTCTGGCTTGCTCATCCCCGCTCCTCTGCCAACTGAAACAACGGCTCGTATTCAAGACCTGGCTGTGCGTGCCTACAAAGCCATTGACGCGGCAGGCATGGCGCGCGTGGACTTCTTTCTCGATAAAGATTTGGGCGAAGTCTATCTCAATGAACTCAACACGATTCCCGGTTTCACCAAAATCAGCATGTATCCCAAGTTATGGGAGGCCAGCGGCATGACCTATACTCAACTGGTGGATCGTTTAATCGAGCTTGCGATGCAACGAAAAGCAGAGCGTGACCGCACATCTCACACCTATCGGAGTCAGGCATGAGCGAAAAGCATTCCTTATCTCGCGTTGAGACTGTCCGATTGCGACGCCGCCAGCAAACGCAGAAGCGGGCTGCAAAATCATTGCAACAGATCACGCGTCCATTGCCAGCCATTACTTCACGCGAAAAGATCGGATACGTTACACCGCAATCCACGAACAGATCAAAAACGAGGCGGCGCTACCAAGCCGCGTTTTCCATGCCGGGCATTCAAATCCATATGCCCGCGATCACCATGCCGCGCTTTGAAGTTGGCTGGCGCTTTCTATCGTTCTTTATTTCGCTCTTGTTGGGCGCGGCTCTTTATCTGGCATGGACTTTGCCGATGTTCCGTGTGTCAGTTGCACAAGTCACAGGCAATCAACGAATAACAACAGATCAGATCAATGCGGTTCTGAATTCTGCTGGACAACCGATCTTTACACTTCTGCCATCCAAATTGGAGAATCGCATCCGCCTCAATTACCCGGAGCTGGCTTCCGCCAAAGTGACTTTATCTTTACCGAACGTTGTTTCCGTTAGCGTTACTGAGCGACAGCCAATCATCTTATGGCAACAGAACGGCGCGTACGCTTGGGTGGATGAAAATGGAATCGCATTCCGCCCGCGCGGCTCAGCGGATAAACTGATCAGCGTGAACGCGCTTGCATCGCCGCCGCAGGGCCAGCCGTCTGCAAATGATGTGTTATCACCTATTCCTTATGTTTCCGAGGATATGGTCAAAGCCATTCAGAATCCTCGCGCCAAATGTTCCATCCGGTGCAACTCTCACGTATGATCCGCGTTATGGGTTTGGCTGGCAGGATAGCCGCGGCTGGCAGGCTTATTTTGGAAGCGACGCAAATGAAATGGCTATGAGATGGCAGGTTTATCAATCGCTGGTGAGTTCATTGCTCCAGCGCGGTATCTATCCGGTATTCATCAGCGTTCAATATCCAAGCGCACCATACTATCGTTTGAGTCAATGATTATGGAAGAAATTGTTGTAGGCATTGATGTTGGCACAACCAAAATATGCACCCTCGTCGGGCGCATCGAGGATGAGAATTCAATCCGCATTCTCGGCGTGGGCATCGAACCGTCCGATGGAATCCGCAAAGGCGTGATCGTCGATCTCGCCGCGGCAACGCAGGCGATTACACATTCTGTGGAACGCGCCGAGCAAACGTCGGGGCTTGAGATTGCATCTGCATTGGTAAGTTTGGCTGGCGCACATGTATCGTCTGTGAACAGCCGAGGTGCAATCGCTATTCCTGGCGGAATCATTGATGCGTCGGATGTGGTGCACGCGTTGGATCAGGCACGGGCGATTGCGATTCCACACGACCGTGAGATCATTCATGTCATCCAGCGCGGCTTTAGCGTGGACGGACAGGAGGGCATCCGCACTCCGATTGGAATGCACGGCTATCGTCTCGAGGTGGAAGCACATATCATCACAGCCTCCGCCGCGACGGTGGATAATTTGCGTCAATGCATCGGTTCAGCTGGAGTTGAGATTCAAGGCTTTGTGTTAAATCCGCTTGCCTCCGCTGAAGTTGTATTGACCGAACAGGAAAGACAAATGGGCGTGGCGGTTTGTGATATCGGCGGCGGAACAACGGATCTGGCAATTTATGTAGACGGCAATGTCTGGCATACGATGGTGCTTGCCGTTGGAGGCAACCATATTACGCAGGATATCGCGCATGGATTGCGCCTACCTGTGGCTCAGGCCGAGGAGGTCAAAAAGCAACAAGGGCATGCTGTCCGATCCGAAATCGGCGCGGAAGAATATTTTAGCATTCGCCCATTCGGTGAAGATCATCCCGTGCAAATCAATCGTCAAGAGCTGGCTCACATCATCGAAGCGCGTACAGTCGAAATGTTTTCATTGATTATGCAAGAGATCAAACGCTCCGGCTATGATGGCCTGCTCCCGGCCGGTATGGTCTTGACCGGAGGTACAAGCGCATTGCCCGGCATCAAACGCGTTGCAAGTGAAGTACTGAATATGCACGTTCGCACCGCGCAACCGGAGAATCTCAAAGGTTTAGTAGATCGTTTGTACTCGCCCGCCTTTGCAACCAGTGTTGGATTATTGCATTGGGCACTGACGATGAGTGAACACGAATTGAGTCTAGGCAAGCCAAATAAACGTCGCCGTTCAAAAGGAGAAAATAATGTGAATCTTGATAAAGCCAAAGACTGGATTAAAAGACTACTACCTTAGTAGATGAGGAAGGTGGGCATTCTTGCCCTCCTCAAATCTGGAACGTGATGTTAAAATTACATCATGTTCTTCAAACAAAAATCTTGATTAACGATAAACACTAAACCATGGAGGAACAAATGGACCCGACCAAGAAACATCAACCTGTTGAAACCTTCGCGCGCATCAAAGTGATCGGCGTAGGCGGCGGCGGACAGAATGCTGTCAACCGCATGATTGAAGAGGGAATCGAAGGCGTTGAATTCATTGCTACCAACACCGACGCGCAAGCCCTCACCCTCTCGAAGGCACCGATCCGCGTGCGGCTTGGAGACAAGCTCACGCGCGGACTGGGCGCAGGCGGTGATCCCGAAATCGGACGCAAGGCTGCCGAAGAATCTTCCGATGAACTCTATAACGTGCTCAAAGGCGCAGACATGGTCTTCGTCACGGCAGGCATGGGCGGCGGCACCGGCACCGGCGCGGCTCCCATCGTCTCGCAGGTCGCGAAGGAATGCGGTGCATTGACGATCGGTGTTGTGACCCGACCATTTACGTTTGAAGGCGGACGACGTTCGCAAGCCGCCGAAGCAGGCGTAACCAAGATGAAGGAACATGCGCATACGCTCATCTCCATTCCGAATGATCGCCTGCTTCAGCTTGCCGATAAAAAGTCAAGCCTGCAGGCCGCCTTCCGCATGGCGGACGAGGTTTTGCATCAAGGCATTCAAGGCATCTCCGAATTGATTACCATCCCCGGTCTCATCAACCTCGACTTCGCAGATGTGCGCACCATCATGTCAGAAGGCGGTGCGGCTCTCATGGCAGTCGGTCACGGCTCAGGCGAAGACCGCGCCAAGACCGCTGCTGAACAAGCGATATCGAGTCAACTACTGGATATCACCATTGACGGCGCACGCGGTGTGCTCTTCAATGTCACCGGCGGCCCGAACATGACCCTCTTCGAAGTCAATCAAGCCGCGGCCATCATTCGCGAGACTGCGCATCCGGATGTCAACCTGATCTTTGGTGCGGTCATCGATCCAGATATGGGCGATGAGATTCGCGTCACGGTCATCGCGACCGGTTTCGAACGGAGTGGCGTACCGAGACGCGCTCTCGAACGTCTCACCACACGGACCGAGAAACCGGCCAGCCTCCCAACGCATTTTATTCGCCCTAGCGAATCTGTCAGCGTCGGAGCGGAACTCAAACCATCGTCAGAATCCAAGCCTGCCTCCTCTTCGCCGACCACGTACGGCAGTGACGATTTGGATATCCCAACGTTCCTGCGTAATCGGCGATAAAAGAAATTCGGTCGGGCCCCGAAATATTGGTAGGGACACAGCGACGCTGTGTCCCTACTTATGTTAAAATATAGAAGATGAAATCCAAGTTGCCCTTCCCCCAAGATCATCCATCTTATCAACTGCATCGCAGACAAATGTGGATACAAATCCTGCTCCCCATTTTGCTGACGGTTGTTATATTTATTGCTGTAATTGTCATTACAAGCATCGCCACCTTCCGCGATAACGGCAATGTTGCTCGTTGGGCAGCGATTTCAACGATCTGGCTGGTGATTCCAATCATGATCGCAGGGTTGATACTCCTTGCTATTCTATTGGCAATGATTTATTTGCTAGCGCGGCTGATCGGTGTGATTCCGCCTTATTCGTATCAGGCGCAAAGATTGGTTTATCGAATCGAAGGCTATGTCAAACGCGGCACCGAAATGCTCGTCAGGCCGGTGTTGTTTGTTGATCTCATCAAATCGCGAATTAAAAAATTTACGGAACGCAGATAAGAAAGGACTCGTGGCATGAATAAGGGTCGAACTTTATTTTACGGAGTGTTGATCGGAGCGGCAACGGGCTTGGTGGCAGCCATGCTCCTCAACCGCCGGGCGGAAAAGAATGAACGCGCGACCGCAATCACAGCCGGTGAAGGCTTGAAGCTGGGTGTGCTGGTGCTTGGATTATTACGTGCCATCGGATCGCTCGCAGACGATAAGTAGGAGCGCAACGACGCTGCACTCCTACTTATGAGTTTTTAGGTCGCCTGTCGAGCATTTGCGCGGCGAATGAATTATCCCAGCTATTCTTATCCATCAAGCACGTTTCTAGGACTTATCCTTGACACGATTCTCTACGCCGCCGAGTCTTTCGAGATGATGCAAAAACCTGCGTTCAACAAGTAAAGCCTCCTCTTCAGGTTTTGGGGAAAGAACATTTGCCTCAATCGGGTTCGTGCGTTATCACATGTAATCACTATTATCGCCCCGGTTTCAATGCCTGGTGGATGACTTTTGCGATTTCATCAGTTATAACTTTCAACATACATTGGATTATTACAGCCGAATTAATCTTTCCCGGCAAATGGTATGCGCCGTTGGGAATGCCTTTATCGCGCTCTATCTTAAAGCGCGGCGCTCGCATTTATGGATTCGCCACGATGCCTCCGATGCCACCGCGTCCCGTGTGATGTGGAGGCACGTGCTGCCTCGGTGCGCGCGGTGTTGAATTATGTGAAGCAAACAAAAGATCCGATCATTGGTCTCGCACCCGAAGGCGGAGACCAAATCGGAGGGCAATTGACGTTGCCAGCTTCAGGCACAGGACGATTCGGTTTGCTGCTTGCCGCTCAAGGTCTGAGGTTTGCGCCGGTCGGTGTTTACGAATCAGATGGCGAATTCTGTCTTCATTTTGGCGAAGCCTATGATTTATCTATCGCGAGTGATTGTTCATCTGATAAAAAAGACAAACAAGCTTCGCAACTCATGATGGATCGTATCGCACCTCTGCTTCCATCAAACTTGAGAGGAGAATTCGCATGAAGAAACCTGTCTCGATTTTGAAAATGCTTGCAGTGAATACATACTGGGTGGGGTTTTCGTTTATGTGGAACGGATTGCATGGAATCGTCCTGCCTGCTGTCATTGCCAACATTGCACCCGCCAATGAAAAGAATACCTATCTCGGATTGCTTACATCCATTGGACTGGTGATTGCCGTCATCATCCAGCCGCTTTCAGGCGCGTTGAGCGATAGTTGGGCTTCGCGCTGGGGGCGGCGGCGTCCGTGGATCACGCTTGGGACTTTGTTTGATTTTATTTTTCTTGCCGTCATCGGCTGGGCAGGCGGTTTGACCTGGCTCTTTATCGGCTATCTCGGATTACAACTCAGTTCAAACATTGCTCAGGGTCCCACGCAAGGATTGATGCCGGATGTCGTTCCCCAACAGCAATTAGCTCAAGCCAGCGGATTAAAGATTTTTATTGATATGGGCAGTGCCGCAGTGGCCGTGATCGTCACCGGCATTTTGCTTGGCTCCAAAGCAGAATATTCCGGTTTGGTCATGGCATTGATCATCGGAATATTGTTGGTCACCGCGGCGATCACAATTTTTGGAACTCCCGAACAGCCCTCCACTCGCGCAGAAGGAGGTAATCCATGCAAGGAGATGCTTAATCCCTTCCACATCGATTTCCGCGCTAATACCGCGTACTGGTGGCTAATCGGTCAACGCTTTGTTTTTCTGCTAGGCGTTTATGGCATTCAAGCGTTTGCACAAAATTATCTGCGCGATGTTCTCAATGTGGCCGATCCGCCGCGCGACACCGGTATTTTGCTTGGCATCGTGACCGTTGCTTTGATCGTCTTTGCTGCGGCGGGCGGATGGCTGATCAATCGTTGGGGAATGACGCGCGTGCTAGTCATCGCGAGCGTCGTCGCGGCATTAGGATCCGTCCTTTTATGGTTTGGACGCGCACAAGGAATGATTCTATTCTTTGGAAGTATTCTTGGTGCAGGCGTCGGTCTCTTCCTGACTGCAAACTGGACTCTCGCCAACAAGCTTGCACCTCCCGATGAGGCGGGCAAATATCTCGGTCTGACAAATTTGGCAACTGCTGGTGCGGGCGTGGTGGCACGCGCGGCGGGTGCGCTGTGGGACGTGCTCAACAACTCTGCTCCTGGTTCATGGAACGGATATATGATTCTATTTTTCTCGGCTGGTGTTTTTGCGCTTATTAGCATTGCATTGATTGGGATGATAGAACCATCTTCAAAAAAAGTGTCAATTCCTTCTTGAAAATTCTGCAACTTTTTTTATCCCATTTCGTAGAGTAAGGTAGAAAGCCATCAGGAGAAAAGTGGACGAAGAAATGACCTGGGTAATCCAAGCTCAGCACGGCAGCGACGAAGCATTCACCAAGCTGGTCGAAGCCTATCAGACACATGTGTACAACTTGTGCTATCGCATGTTAGGTGATGCAGAGTCAGCCGAAGATGCGGCGCAGGAAACTTTTCTGCGGGCGTATCAACATCTCCATCGCTATGACCAAAAGCGTCCCTTTGCAACTTGGCTGTTATCCATTGCCGCGCATTATTGCATTGACCGCTTACGTCGCCGAAAATTCTCCATGGTCTCGATAGATGCGGATGAGGATGAAAACAATTTGGAGTTGCCCGATGCCGATGCGCCCAACCCTGAGTTGGAAATGATTCATATTGAACAGCGCGACCGGTTACAGGCTTTGTTGAAACGCTTGGATGGGACAGATCGAGCCGCGATCATCATGCGCTATTGGCATGACTGTTCCGAGTCCGACATTGCCGAGGCTCTACATTTGACGGTCAGTGCGGTTAAATCCCGGCTTCACCGCGCGCGGCGTGAACTGGCTGGATTGTGGCAGGAAGATAGTCCGCGACCAAAACCTGAAAGGAGACCCTATGGATCACCGGCCTTTTGAAGATTGGCTCTTGGAAGATCAACACCTTACCTCTGAACAAGAGCGCGAACTGCAGGCCCATTTACGAGTATGTACTTCATGCGCGGCCATTGCTGAATCGAATCTGGCACTGCACTCCACACGGATAATCTCACCGGCAGAAGGTTTTGCATCCCGTTTCGAGAAGCGCCTAATTGAGCATCGCAAAGCCATGCGCATTCGCCAAATCATCGGCACATTGATTTTCGTTCTGTCAGGGTTGGGATTTCTTTACTGGCTGGCGAGTCCATTCATCCAGGAAGTGATGCGTTCACCCGCCGATTGGATCACGAACGTAGTCGGCGATTTCCTTTTTATCCTGACTTCCATACAAGCGTTAAGTGAAGTGGGGCACGTGTTCTTACGCATCCTGCCGGATTTTGTTTCACCTGTTGCATGGTTCGTGATTTTCTTTTTGGTAAGCGGACTCGGAGTCCTAGAAGTTCTATCCATATGGCGATTTACCCGAACGCCGCAAGGAGTATAACTATGAAAAAATTATTGTATGCACTACCGATATTGATCTTGCTGCTATTGCCCGGCATCCCCGCTTATGCTTTCACAGGAAACCTCGATGGCCGCGTAGTCTTCGGACAAAGCTTTACTTTAAATAGCGGCGAAACGCTGGACGGCGATCTCGTCGTCTTTGGCGGCGACGCCACCATCGAGGAAAACGCGATGGTTAAAGGCAATGTGGTCATCATCGGTGGAAGTTTGGTCATGGATGGTCAAGCCACAGGCGATGCCGTTGTGATCGGCGGCTTGATGACCATGGGCGATAAATCATCGGTGGCAGGGAACGTGACCACCGTCGGTGGTTCTCTGCAGCGCGCGGCAGGCGCGCAAGTCGGCGGCCAGATCGTAACGAACATTCCATCGCCAAACGTTCAAACTCCGACGACACCGAACGTGCCTGCTCCCCAGCCAAATATTGCGATGGGTTTCAATCCCATCTTACGCGCCTTTGGCGTATTAGGAACTGCGATTATCTTCGCGGCGTTGGCAATGTTGCTTGTCATCTTTCTGCATCCACAACTCGACCGCGTTGCACAGGCCATTGTCGCTGAGCCAATCATTGCGGGAGGCATCGGTTTGCTAACCACTTTTGTTTCACCGATAGCCCTAGTCATTCTAGTTGTGGTTTTGGTTCTGACTTCTGATCTTAATCCCTGTCGCCGTTCTTGCAGTGATGGCATGGGCGATATTGATCGTGCTTGCCTGGCTCTTCGGCATCATTGCCCTCGGCGTAGAAGTTGGCGAACGATTTACCAAGGCCATTCATCAAAATTGGGCGCCCGTGCTTTCAGCCGGTTTTGGAACATTCCTATTGATGTTCGTGGTGGGCGCGTTTGGATTGATCCCATGCATTGGCTGGCTGGCAGAATTCCTAGTAGGATTGGTCGGCATCGGCGCGGTGGTGATGACGATGTTCGGTTCACGGCCGATCCATCGTCCCGATATGATCGCATCTTCACCCGACCCATCAGCGGCTGGCAATCCACCACCTCCATCTGCAACTTGAAATCCTCCACAAAACAAATCCGCCTCGACAATTTATCGAGGCGGATTTGTAGTCAACATTCACTTTTGCAAAATTAATTTATATAACTTGACGTTGTTATAGTCGGAGTCAAAATTGTAATTGGGTAGGGAATAGATTAACTGCGGAATAACCGATACTCTCGCATGGTCGGCAATAAATTCAACAACGCTATCTCGCAAATTGACTTTGACCATCAGATACACATCATCATTCTGATAAAATCCCGCTGGTAAAGACTGAACGTTAAATTCATGAGCGCGCTGTAATAGGACGGTGAAAATGTAAGCCAGCCCATCTCAATATATTGTGCGCTGGGTAGTATCGAAAAATATGGGGTTGGACCATACCAAAGGAATGCCCATCGCGGGGGCAACGATCAACGCATTGCTTTGTATCTTTCCCTGTGCTTGCAAAGTTTTTATATCGGATAATATATGTTGATACGCGGTTTGTCTGGCTATATTCAATTTCGTTGTAGTAACAGCATAATACAAGGCAAACAAACTTGCCGCACACAACAAACCCGGAACAATAAAATCGAGAACGTTTCTCGGCTGAAGTTGAGACCGAGACTGGTCCGCATCCAGATTAGCCCATAACAAAATGAACAGACCAAATACGGATGCCGTTGCAAGAAACGAATCCCAAACGCGGAGAGGAACCTTCTCCGTCCATATGAGATAAGAGATCAAAACCAAAAAAATTAGCAAGAGAAGAATCAGCGGCCAAGCCGCTTTTCTCAGCGATGGATAGATTGCCAAAGCAATGAACCCTGCTACAATCATAAAGAAATAGGGAAAAGAATCTACATCGTCAAAAAAAGGCTTGGGATAAAAATATGACAACGCCGCGCTAAAAACGTTCTTCTCCGTGCCGGGAATGTGAACCACAAGATATTGGAGATTGGAGAGGGAAAACAGTTGTTCATCAGGAAAGAACCAGCTCATGAATAACCTATAATCATTGAAATTCCAGCCCACATCCGTGTATGTGTCCTTTACGTTTGACAGATGAACTCGCGGCGTATCCTGAAGCTGCGACCTAACATCGTTATAGGCATAAAAAGAGTTCCATTGCGGAAAGGATTTAACATAAACCGTGTTGAAGAAATAGCATAAAGCAACCACAAGAATTGCAATTATCGAGCTGATAATTAAATTCTTAAGGTCAAAGAAACGATACATAATCGCCAAAGCAGGGAGAATCAAAAGCAGGGCAAGGAGAAAAGAACTCGATGCGAATCAAACTACCTGCCAGAATCAATAAGCCGCCAAAGATGAGCATCCGCTTCGGACACTGAGAGCCTTTATAAGTCGCGGCGAGAATCGAAACAAAGCCGGAAATCACAGCAAATGTTGCTATCGTTGTAAACGTTACGTTGAGCAAAAACAAACTGTCCGATAAAAGGATGACTAATACCCCAAAGAATTTATAAACAGATTTCAGCGGCAGAGAAAAGACAATATAAACGAGACACCAAACTGAAAGAAAATCGACTCCGAAAAATAATAAAATTTCCCAATTCAAATTCGTGGGCAGGCCGTAAAGGAAATTCAGAATGAAACCAAGAAGCACATTACTAAAAACCATAAAAGGCACAGGCTTGCCACCCAAATAACCGGAGACCATTTGAATCATCGTAACGTCATCGTCCACTTGATAGCCCGGGCGAAAGACAAACAAGTACAAGACAAAGAATACGATGGCACACAGAAGGCTTGCCAACCAAGGAATCAACAAAAAAGCAGGCACGCTTTTCTTAGTCGGCGATGTTTGGTTATCTTTCTTCATCATATAATTTATGATTCAAAATCTTTTCGTATGCAAATGTGTGATTGCAATCGCCAGCGCATCCGCGGCGTCATCAGGTTTGGGAATTTCAGGCAAAGCCAATAGCACGCGCACCATCTCCTGGACTTGTTTCTTCTGCGCGCTTCCATAGCCAGCCACGGCTTGTTTGACTTCATTGGGCGTATATTCGGCTACATCGAGTCCGGCCTCGGCAATGGAAAGCATCACCACGCCGCGCGCTTGTCCAACTGTAATAGCCGTCGAGACGTTGCGCTGGAAAAACAATTTCTCCACCGCACAGGTATCAGGGTGGTGGAGAGAGATCAATTTTTTTAATTCCCGATATAAAGTCAACAGACGTTCCTGATCAGGTGTGTGAGCCGGAGTTAAGATCACGCCAAAGGTAACGGCCTCCAGGCTTCCGTCGCTTGTGAGGCGGACAAGTCCATAGCCAGTGGTGGCTGTCCCCGGGTCAATTCCAAGTGCAAGAGTCATTGTCGAGTTAAATAATAAACCGCAAAGCCCGCCAAGAACGCAAAATTTCTTTTCGAATCTCTTCGCGCTCTTTGTGCACTTCGCGGTTCAATCTCATTAAGCGGCTTCGATGGCAGCCAGCGCTTCTTCGGTGAGCTTCACGTTATGAAATACCTCTTGCACATCATCCAGCTCTTCAATCGCCTCGATGGCTCTCATCACCTGAAGCGTCGCATCTACATCCAACTCGAGTTCCTGCTTGGCAATCATACGTAAGCCCGCCTCATCGGGCGTGACGTGCGCTTGATGAAGCGCATTGGCAATCGTTTTGAACGTTTCGACCGGACCCAAAATTTCAATTGACTCGCCCGCGTCCAATACATCATCCGCGCCAGCGACCACTCCAAGATCAAACGCTTTTTCGTAAGACATCTGGCTCGATGGAAATGAAAAATATGCCTTGCGATCAAACTGCCAGCCGACCGCGCCCGCTTCCGCCATGTTCCCGCCGGTGCGGCTGAAGGTGTGGCGAAGATCGGCAACGGTACGGTTGCGGTTATCGGTCACGCATGAGACAAGTATCGCAGAACCATGAGGACCATATCCTTCGAGCGTGATCTCTTCAAAAGTTGTGGCATCTTTATCTTCGCCGGTGCCGCGTCGGATGCCGCGCTCGATATTATCCTTTGGCATATTTTCTGCGCGCGCTTTATCCACCGCGAGGCGCAGACGAAAATTAGATTCAGGGTCGCCACCGCCTTCGCGCGCCGCCATGACGATTTCACGCGTCAGCCGCGTAAAGACCGCGCCGCGCTTGGCATCTGCCGCACCTTTTTTGCGTTTGATAGTTGACCATTTGGAATGACCGGACATACGTTCTCCTTACGAAACCACGATTGTGGGAATTAGCGCCTAAGCGCCAAAATTATACCATCAGATAAAAAAGCCAATCGCTAATGCTGCGGGCCCGGCATGGACAACAATCGCAGGCGGCAATTCATAGATTGGGATTTCAGCGCATCTTATCTCGGACTGGAGGCGGGATGCAAGTTCACGGGCTTCATCCAAAGCATCGGCTTGCATCACGCACAAATGCGCCTCATCCGTTTTTGGACATTGCTCTTTGACAATCTCGACGAGCCGCGCCAATGCTCGTTTCTTTGTCCGCGGTTGTTCGAACGGTTCAACTTGTCCATCACGAATTGTCAAAATTGGTTTGACTTGCAACAACTCACCTACCAATGCCTTCGCCCCTCCGATGCGTCCGCCTTTTTGAAGATACTCAAGTGTATCCACCAAAAAATAAATCCGCCCGCGCGGAATCATTTCATTGAGTTCGATTGACAATCGTTTCGGTGTCCGCACCATCTTTCGACCATTGATGCGCCATCAAAACCAGCGAACCAAGATTGCCCGCAATGGTCAACGTGTCCACGACGCGAATATCCACTTGCGGAAAATCCTGCGCGGCTATTTCTGCCGAGCGAAGAGTTCCACTGGCCTTGGTGGTCGGAGCGACCACAATTACGCTTTCGCCTTTTTCCTGTGCCAATCGAAAGATAGGATAATAAAGCGGCGGCTCGGGTGCGGCGGTTTTGGGCAACTGCGCTGAGGACTTGAGTTTTTTAAGAAATGTGGCGGTATTCAGTTCAGAATCATCATGGAAAGATTTATCACCAAAGATGACAATTTGCGGAATAAGCAGAATACCGCGTTTCTTAAGCAATTCACGCGGCAAGCCACAGGTGGTATCGGCAACAATGATGGTCATAGAGATCTCTAATCCCATTGTACGTTAATAAAAGTCATGATGGCTATGTGTTTTTTGTCCCCTCTCTATCTTATGCAAGTTATCTCAAAAGAACCATGTCATTCTTCATCTGTCGAAATAATTTCCTGCGCGAGCTTTTGCAAGGCATCGGCATCCTCAACCTTCGTGGCACGCCAATATTGATCGAGCAAATCAAGCGGACTCAAACTACTGACGGTTTGATCGGCAGGCAGGCGAATGCGCGCTTCCATTTGCGGACGCTTGACCAAATGAAATTCAAACGCGTCCTCGGCGTATTTCCGCAATGCGGATTCGTCAATCAACAAATCATATTCGCGCGGATATTCAACCATAAGTCGAATGATCGCGCCTTCGATTTCTTTGGGCTCTGGCAACGCGTCTTTGAGATTCTCCATCACGTTATCAGTGGAAGTTAAAACAATTCGCCGGTCAATGAAACGACGAGCGCCTTCGAGTTTTCTCCATTCAACCTTCGTCTTGCCGCGCGTTACATCGGCGATGATAAAGTAACGATCATCGGCGGCTTCGCCAAAGTCCACGCGTTCAATCGAACCGGGATAGATCACCGGCGGCTGTCCACCTTCGTTCAAATCCTGGGGCTTGTGAATGTGACCGAGCGCTACATAATCAAAGCGCGGATTCTTGACCAATGAACCAGGCAAAACCAAATCGCTTCCAAGCATTACCATTCGTTCCGAACCAAATGTTGCGCCTTGCACGGAGGCGTGCGCGGTGAGAATCAGCGGAAGGTTTGGATCAACTTCTTCGAGCCATCCTTCGATCAATTCCGAGATTCGAGATTCGATATTTGAATAAATCTCAGTAGTCTCCATTCCATTCACATCCAGCGAGGCGATTAAACCGGAGCGTGAAATCCACGGCAGTGCAATGACTTGAACAGGCAGATCCCATAAATCTTTTGGCTTCAACAATTCAGGCGTTTGCAGAACGCGGACATACGGCACTTGCAACGTATCGAATTCTTGAATGGCATGTGCGCGTCCGATGGCAGGCGAAAGATCATGATTGCCAACCAGAAGCAGGGTTGGAATCTTGGCTTTGGATAAGCGAATGATTCTTCGTCCCCACTCACGCTGAAAGGTCGGTGCAGGCGAACGGTCTTTATATGCATCGCCCGCAAAGATGACCATGTCCACTTTTTCGTTGATCGCCGCCTCGACAATCGTATCCAATGATTTGAGAAAGTCGAGCACGCGCAAAGGCAGACCCGTTTCGGGATCGTGGCGGCCATAATTAGCCATGTCAATGTGAGCGTCAGCAAAGTGAAGTAGTTTCATAGTTAGGTAGTCAAATGGTTGAGCAGTTAAGTAGTTGGGCGGTTATGTGGTTTGGCAGTTGACTTTCTGAGGTAGGCAATCATGCCATTGATGAGGCGCTTGACCTCGGTGGCAAGATTATAAGCCAAAGAGAGTTCATCTTGATTGATGTAATTGCGGTCAAGTGCCAAATAGAGTTCAGATTGAACCTCGCTGGCAGAACGCCTCGCAATCTTCAAGAAACGGATGAATTCAAGATTGGTGCCAGCATCAAATCCTTCAGCAATGTTGTGCATGACCGAACCAGCCGCGTCTTGAATTTGCCCCCGCAGATGGAAATCTTTGGCGAATCTTGGGGCTTCGGTTAGATCATAAATCGAATTGGCAAGTTGGCGCGACTTTTGCCAGCTTTGCAAATCCTCAAATCGTTCTATCCTAGCCACAGAGCCCTCCTATCGTCATTCACTACCGAACTTCAAAACCACCAAACTACTCAACTACCGAATTACGAACTCACTCCCAACTCCTGCAAACCCTGAACCGCAGGCGGATAATTTGGATGAATCTTCAATGCGGCACGATAATCGTTGATCGCAGCGCCGGTCTGGCCTGTAGCAGCTTCCGCCATACCGCGCCAGTAGAGACTCTCCTCCAGCGTCGGTTGAGCAATTGTTTTGTTAAGAGTTCGTGTTTGCCAGGTTAATTACATCCTGATAACGGCCCGCATAATAATAAGCGAAGTACGGTCCTGTTTGATACCACATCATACGAAACGGAGTCGTGCTGTAATCGAAGGGCACACTATTATAAATTTGAAAAGCCTGATCGTAAGCGAATGCGGCATCAACATATTCCTTCAGGGCAACATGACTCGTCCCAACATCGAACCATGCGAAGAACTGGTCAATGCCGGTCAAGGATTGGGCGTCAGAGGTCGCGAGGTCCAGCGCGTGATGCGTTGCCCAGTTTTCATCTGAGTATGGGCCGAGCAGATTCATGACATCCGCTTCGCGATCCGACGGATAAACGACCACAAAGATGTAATCGAAACTGCGCCATTCCTTCATAAACTCGTCATAGGACACGTGATAGTTAGGACCGCCACCCAAGATGGTCTTGTATGTGTCCTGAATGATGAGCGTCTGTGTGTTGTCATCATAGCCGGTGATGTACTGGTAATGACCCATCCAACTGAGCTGGCCGGTCAGGTCATATTGCTGCTCCCCTTTTTCTGCGACAACCGGAAATCCGCCAGCGACCAGCCGTTTGATCAAATCTATATCTCCGCCATACCGCAAAACGGAACTCATCCCCGGCACGTTCTGAGTGATGAAGTCCTGCAGCTCATACGGCATGACGTTCTTATCCGGGCTGGCAGACGGGTCGCCAGCTTTATTGAGATTGCCGGGCATCAAAGCTTTACCAATGACATCACGATTCCCATTCCAGCCCCAGAAAGTCAGCGCCATCGAGAAGTTAGTCGGGCCGCAGTAATTGTATCGGCCAGATTGGTCTTCGTACTTGACTCCGTTCAATGTAACCGTAGCCGGCAAAGGTTCTGACGTGGCCGTGGGCGTCGCGGTCGCACCCTTCGACAAGCTCAGGGCGTCGTCAGCAAGCGGCATCGGCGTTATGGATCCTGCCTGCGTCGTCGAATAAGCCTGCATCGTCGCGCTAACGATGGCATCAATCGCAACCTGTTGCGATACCTGCGGAACAAAGACGGCCTGGCTGGGAGGTTGGATAAGATAGATGATACGGGTCTGTAGGTCTTCAAGCCGCCACGCCAGATGTTCATGGATAGGCGGGACATAATACAGGCCAATTGCGATGACGATCAACAGTGGGATGGCTAAAACACCGATAAGACTTTTACGCATGAAAATTATTCTAACACGAATGAGAATGATGGATTAGAATCTATAACAATTATGTTAAAAGATATTAAGCTTCCACAGTATTTATATCGATACGAACCTTGCGAAAGGGTGAGAATAGATTGTTTGGTGCATGGAGAATTATGGGTTTCGAAACCATTTCATTTTGACGATGAGCTAGATTGTAATCTACGAATCAATTCTCCTCTAACCTATTCACAAACCATGAGAATTTATCATGATCTAATCAACAAGCAACCAACGAATATAAGTCCGACTGGCTTGCTCAGGGAACCTCCAACATTGGCAACAGTTAATGGTATTCAAAATTACGCAAATAATCTTTTTGAATATTATAAAAGGCGCGCTAGAACCGTGTATGGCATCTTATGTTTGTCAGAAGACCCCAATAATCCAAGACTATGGCATGAATATGTAAAGGACAACGGATATTGCGTTGAATTCAATACATCGCTTTATCCATTTAATATCGCAAAGAAAGTAGACTACTTTCCCGAAGATGAAAAGCCTACATATACGCTTGATTCGATTCTTCGTGTTGAAGTGAATGTAATAGAAAGATTGGTCACATCAAAGTCAGATAAATGGTCGTATCAGAATGAGTGGCGAGTAATCGTTGGAATAGGTGATACCAAAATACCATGTGATCATAATTCCGTCGAAAAAATATATGTTGCGAAAGATATCAACCAAGAAATCAAAGAGCGAATCGAAAATAGCTTCGGAAAAGCAGAAGTAATAGCAGTGTAAATCGTTTTATAATACCCTCATGCCAAAAACTCACACTCGCTTCGTCTGCCAGCAATGCGGACGCGTGTCCGCCTCATACATGGGCAAATGTCCGCAATGCGGATCGTTCATCAGTACGGTCGAGGAAACCATCAGCCAGAGTCCGACCCGTCATTGCTCAGTACATAACAACGCATAGTTGAGAATATGATCGATTTATCGTGGGAAGAATTTGATAAGATGATCCCATAGAACAGGATTAAACTGCTGAAATTGTAGGGAATTTTCAGCGAGTGCCAGCAGAATACTGACGATGACTGAAATTACCATAAGCAGAATTCCCCCCACAACGCACAACTTTCGGATGCTGGGTTTATCAGCCATGAACTGATAGCCCTGCCAAAATCCTACCACACAAAGCAAGATCAAAGATGGCATAAAGTCGAGGGTATAGCGCGTGTCCACCCAAAAAAACATGACAAGAGGTGCAAAACCTAACAGGAAAGATCCTGCCAGGCTGATAATCAGCCATTTAAGTAAATAGGTGGAGTTATCTTGGTCCGCCCGATTTTCCATGCTCTTTTTTCTCAATAACAGGGATAATATGGGAATAGCAGCAAATACAACAAATGGTGTACTGGGTAATATCCCGGTCAGGTTGTTTGCCCAATAAACCCTAGGTAGAGAAATAAAAGGGAATCTGCTGGCACCAGATCCCGGCGCTGATTTTAAATAGGGAAAAATCTTAATAATTTTGGGCCGCACCAGCAGATAATTATAGAGATTAGGTAATGAGTAGATCGGGGAAAAGAGAACATGGCTATATAATTGAAGAAATGGGCCCGCCAATTGGTAAGAGAGACCAGTTTCAAAAACAGAATTGAAACGCGCCCAGTTGTACCACCCGAGGATAGCCGACCCAAAGATAATTGGCAAAGTTAAAGAAATTAAAGGGGCGAACAGCTATTGAGAACGGTTTGGTCTGGGAACAGATTCGAAAGGTCCAAAATACTAGCATGAAGACAAGAAAACCAATAGGCAAGATCAGAGTCAGCCTTGATCCGATGGCGAGCGCCCATAAAATCCCCGACACAAGAAATCGTCCGACTGAAATGGATTCTCTATCTAAAGCAGTCACGAGGAAATAAAAACCGGCCAGAAAAAAGAATTGACCTCCAGTGCTGGCGGCTTCGTAAACTCTTGCAAAAGTTAATATCCATGGAATTGGAGCTATCAGGCCGCAGAACAAAATGCATAATGGAATGATCCAGGCGGGGATATTTTTGAAAAAGCGCTTCCATATTTTTATGATCAACAACGATTGGAATACAAGGATCCCGGAGACAAATGCAAAAGCAAGGTATTGGTCGCCAATACTGTCGAAACCCAAAAGCCTGATAAGCAATAGAAACAGTGCTGGCGCAGGTCCAAAGTAGAGATAGTATTTACCGTTGTACAAAGAAAAATCTAAAGGATATTTTAAAGAATGACGCTCGCCTGGATCGTATGGGTCGTGAAGTGCAAGCAAGGCGGGGCTTGGTTTGGTTTCAAGTGATAAAGTACCATGTCGGAATGCGCTGGCAAGTTGAGCGTAATCAGTGGTAGTGGTCGGCCATTGTATCCAGGATCCGCAACTGATCAACCAGACATAAGCGATGAGTACGAGGAGAATGCTAAGGGATGCAAAAACGAAGGCCCAACGAGATTTCAAATTAGGAACATGATTAAAAACATGCGCTTCTTTCAATGGGTTTAAACCATCCATAGCATGATCTTGATTTATATTCATATGCACATTGCCTTTTGGAGATTATACACCGACCGAAAATACTACGAATTTTTCGGGCTTTCATATATCTTCAATGAACGATTCATCTGCTATTATTGCTTTTGAGAAAATGGGCGCTAATCATGTGCTACGCATTATAGTTACCTCATGCAAAAACTCACGCTTCGTCTGTCAGCAATGCGGGCGCGTCTCCGCAACCTACATGGGCAAATGTCCGCAATGCAGAGCGTTCAACAGCATGGTCGGAGAAATCGTCCATGATGAACCAGTCAGCAAAGGTGCGATGGTTGATGTTGGCGTTGGATTCGCATCATTCGTGATCGAAAGCGGAGTCGCTGTTGGAGTTTACGCGGCGGCCTAAGCCTGCATTGTCGCGTTGACGATGGCTTTGATGGCCTCCTATCGTGATTGCCATGGCTGAAACACAGCTTGATCGGGCGGATTGAAGTAATACTTGACCTGTCCAACCATCTCATCCACGTGGAGTGACAGGTGCGCATGAATGGTTGGAATCAAGTATATGCCGATTCCGATGCCGATCAAAAGTGGAATGGCTAAAACACCGATAGGACCCTTGCATATGAAAATCATTCCAATACGAATGATAGTAGTGGATTACAACAAGATTCACAGCTCGAATTTCAACTTCATCTAAAACTTTTGGGATTATTACAACTTATCGTGAGAACAAGCTCGTAAGACGATTCCATAAAATAGGATTAAACTGCTGAAATTGTGCGGCGTTTGCGGATAATGCTAACAAAATACTGATGATGATCGAAGTGACTATTAGGATAATTCCCAAGGCGACATACAGCCTGCGGATAGCGAGTTTGTAGGTTATGGAAATATAGCCCTGCCAAAATCCCATAATGCTAAGCAAAATAAGGGAAGGAACAAAGTCAGTCAGGTAACGTGTTTGCACAAAAAAAAACAGAACAACAGGGGCAAATCCAAACAGGAAAGATCCTAACAAACTGATAATCAACCACTTGAAGAAATAGGTGTCATTATATGAATTAACTTTGTCTTTTGTCTTTTTCTTTCCAAGGAAAATGGAGAATATGGGAATAGCGGCAAACAAGGCAAATGGCGTGCTGAATAATATTCCCGTCAGTCCACCTTCATGATAAATTGTGGGCAAACTGATAAAAGGGAATTTGATAGCGCCATAACCTGGCGTCGATTGTAAGAAAGGAAAAGTCATATTGACTGTAGGACGCATGAATAAATAGTCATAGAGATTTGGCAATAGATATAAGGGGGAAAAGAGAACGTGGCTATATTTTTGAAGATTGGGTCCAGCCAATTGGTAATACAAGCCAGTTTCAAAAACAGAATTGAAACGCGCCCAGTTATACCATCCAAGGACAGCCAGTCCCAGGACAAGCGGTAAACACAAGAATATTAATGGGAAAATGGCCTTTGAGCGTAGTTTTGTTTGAGGATACGTTCTAAAAGCCCAAAATAAAATCATGCAGGCAAGGAAAGCAATTGGCACGATCTGCGTTAACCTGGATCCAATCGCAAGTGCCCATGAAATTCCCGCCATCAGGAATTGTCCAACCGAAATGGATTCTCGGTCCAAAGCGGCAACGACATAGTAAAGACCTGCCAGGAAGAAGAATTGACCACCGGTGCCGGCGGCATCATAAACTCTTGCTTGCGTTAATATCCACGGGATTGGAGATATCAAGCCACAAAACAAAATACAAAGCGATGTCATCCAGACGGGAATATTTTGGAAAAAGCGTTTCCATAGTTTTATGATTAGTAATGATTGAAATATGAGTATCCCAGAAACAAATACAAAAACCAGATAGTTGTCGCCAATTGTGCCAAAGCCTAAAAATTTAATAACCAGCAAAAATAATGCTGGAACCGGGCCAAAATAAAGATAGAATTTTCCCTTATAGAGTGAGAAGTCTATTGGGTACGGTACGTTATTAACCTCACGGCTGGTTGGATCATATGGGTTATGAAGTGCAAGCAAGGCAGAACCCGGCTTAGTCTCTAATGATAGACTTCCGTGTTGGAAGGCAGTGGCAAGTTGATCGTAATAAGTGTTATAGCTTCTTATGGATGGCCAACGCGTCCACAACCCAAAACTCATAAACCAGACATAAGTAATGAGCATAAAAAGAATACTGATGAATGCCAAGACAACAACTGGACGGGATTTCAAATGATCAAAATATTTATTTATCATAATTTTGGAACCACTAAGTTTTGATTGATGCATTCCGATATATAAGATCTTTGCTTCTATCTATCCAGCAATGCGAATGGAATATTTTTACGTTGAAGAAAGCAGGAAATATAAAGTATTACTTCCATGTGATGCCTGATGATCCGAAACTTCTGTGGATTATAATACCCACATGCCAAAAACTCACACTCGCTTCGTCTGCCAGCAATGCGGACGCGTCTCCGCTTCATATATGGGCAAATGTCCGCAATGCGGATCGTTCAACAGCATGGTCGAGGAAATCGTCCATGATGAACCGGTCAGCAAAGGCGCGACTGCCAATGTGCGCGGGCTGACGGGTCGTTCCCAACCGCAACCCATCAGCGAAGTCGGCGGCGATGTGGAAGATCGCATCCCATTGCCCATCGCCGAGTTTGCGCGCGTGCTGGGTGGTGGCATCGTGCCCGGTTCCATTGTGCTGGTGGGCGGCGACCCCGGCATCGGCAAGTCCACGCTGATGTTGCAGATGGCGCTGGGCATGGCAGATAAGAAGCGCGTGCTTTATGTTTCAGGCGAAGAGTCCGAACGGCAGATCAAGATGCGCGCCACGCGTCTCGGCAACGATAAAAAAGATTTTCCTGCAAACCTTTTACTTGTCACCGAAACGAATCTCGAAGTCATCCTCAATCATGTCAATGAAATCAAACCCGATCTATTGGTCGTCGATTCGATTCAAACCGTTTACCTTTCCGAACTCGATTCATCCGCTGGTTCTGTTTCGCAGGTGCGTGAGTGCGCATCGCAGTTGCGTGAACTCGCCAAGTCAAGCGGCATATCCATTTTCCTCATTGGTCATGTCACCAAGGAAGGCGCCATCGCCGGTCCGCGCGTGTTGGAACACATCGTGGATACAGTTTTATACCTTGAAGGAGATCGGTTCCAGGCTTATCGTTTATTGCGCTCGGTCAAGAATTGTTTCGGCGCGACTGCCGAGGTCGGCGTGTTTGAAATGCGCGAACGCGGTCTGATCAAAGTGACCAATCCATCCGAAGCTTTCCTTGAAGAGCGGATGGTCAACGCGCCGGGTTCATCCATTGCGGTGACGATGGAGGGCACGCGTCCGATCCTGGTTGAGATTCAAGGATTGACCTCGCCGACTCAATTCGGCAATGCGCGTCGCACGCCCAACGGCGTGGACTTCAACCGGCTTCTGCTCATCGCGGCGGTCCTCACCCGACGCGTGGGACTCAAACTCGCCGAACAGGATGTATTTGTCAACGTGGTGGGCGGCATTCAAATTGACGAACCTGCCGCCGATCTTGCCATAGCCGCGGCGATCGCCTCTTCGTGGAAAGATGTATCCATCCGCGCCGACGCAGTGTTGATCGGCGAAATCGGTTTGGCTGGCGAATTGCGTATGCCGGGCCAAATGCAGACACGTCTGCGTGAAGCCACCAAACTCGGATTCAAATGCGCGATCGTACCGAAAGCGATTCATAACCCCCATTCTGAGGGCTTAGGCGAAGGCTGGCCAAAAGATATCGAGATCATCGAAGCGCGTTCCGTCTCGCAAGCCTTCGATGCGGCTTTTGCCATTCAAAGAGAATCCCCAAAAGGCCGCAAGATCGCGTAACGTTTCCATCAGCTCTATCCCCTTTCTCAATCGGAAGAGGGACTGCTATTTAAATCGGAGCAAAAGGTCATAAATCATCCATGACCTCTATCACTTGCACCCTTTGGGGCCACGCAATAAAATCGTGATAAGAGACAAGTATTATCTATTTTTTGTGGGAAGAAGGATTCCATGCAAATTACTCGTCAAGCCGATTATGCCGTACGCGCAGTGCTTTATCTCACCCGCCTCGATGAATCGGAACGCGCCGCCACCAGTACCATCGCTGAAGAACAACACATCCCGCCATCATTTCTGGCAAAAATTATTTCACAGTTATCCATTGCCGGATTGCTTCATACCTCACGCGGCGCGCGCGGCGGCGTAACATTGGCACGCGCGCCAAAAGAGATTACATTGCTCGAGGTTGTGGAAGCGATTGATGGCCCCATTCAATTAAATGAATGTGTTGGCAATGAGGGCACTTGCTCGTTTGACGGCGAATGCCCGCTTCGGTCTGTATGGTGTGAGGCGCAGGATGAGTTGGTAACACGATTAAGGGCCACCAACTTTGCAGATTTGATGATGCAACCTGCATAATTAGATTGATGAACCAACCATTATTCCTCTCGGCGTATAATAGCCGGGAGGAATTTTATTTCACATTGTAGTTAGCCCTGGGAGGGCTTGAAGCCATTGCAAGGCTGAAAGGAGATATACCATGTCTGGTCCCAGAGTTGTCCGTGCGCCGCGCGGCACAAAACTCACCTGCAAGTCGTGGCTCACTGAAGCCGCATATCGAATGATCCAAAATAATCTTGACCCTGAAGTGGCCGAACGCCCGCAGGACCTCGTTGTCTACGGCGGGCGTGGACAAGCTGCGCGCAACTGGGAATGCTTCGACGCGATTCTTGAATCGCTCAAGAATCTCGAAGATGATGAAACGCTCCTGGTGCAATCCGGTAAACCGGTTGCGATCTTCAAGTCGCACAAAGATGCGCCGCGCGTGCTCATTGCCAACTCCAATCTTGTACCGCATTGGGCTACATGGGAACACTTCGATGAACTCGCCGCAAAGGGATTGATGATGTATGGTCAGATGACGGCGGGTTCGTGGATCTACATCGGCACGCAGGGAATTTTGCAAGGCACCTACGAAACATTCGGCGCACTGGCAAGATTGCGCGGCTGGAATTCGCTCAAAGGCAAATTTGTTTTGACGGCGGGTCTCGGCGGCATGGGCGGCGCGCAACCACTTGCAATCACGATGAATGAAGGCGTGGGTCTCATCGTCGAGGTGGATCGTGAACGCGCCGAACGCCGACACGCCATTGGATATGTGGATACCGTCGTGGACAATCTCGAAGAAGCGATGACGCTGGTCGAGGAAAACAAATCAGCGGGCAAGCCCATCTCCATCGGGTTGATCGGCAACGCCGCGGATATCCACAACGAATTGGTAGTACGCGGCGTGGTTCCGGACGTGGTCACCGATCAAACGTCGGCGCATGAAGCGTTGATGTACGTTCCCTCCGGACTTGCAGTGGAAGCCGCCAATGAACTACGCAAATCCAACCCTGAAGAATATAAAAAGAGAGCCATGGCTTCGATGGCGAAGCATGTGCAAGCTATGTTGGAATTCAAACGCAAAGGCGCGGAAGTGTTCGATTATGGCAACAACATTCGCCAGCAAGCATTCAACTATGGCGTGACCGATGCCTTCGAATTCCCGGGCTTTGTGCCAGCATACATTCGTCCATTGTTTTGCGAAGGCAAGGGACCTTTTCGATGGGTCGCATTATCTGGCGATAAAGAAGACATTTACAGAACCGACGAAGCAGTCATGGAACTTTTTCCTCAGGATGAGCATCTGCATCGCTGGATGAAGATGGCACGCGAAAAAGTCCCGTTTCAAGGATTACCGGCGCGCATCTGCTGGCTCGGATATGGCGAACGCGTCAAAGCTGGGCTGAAGTTCAACGAGATGGTGGCGAAGAAGATTCTCAAAGCGCCAATTGTGATTGGACGCGATCATCTCGATGCCGGATCCGTTGCTTCGCCAAATCGCGAGACCGAAGCAATGAAAGACGGCACTGATGCGGTTTCCGATTGGCCAATCTTGAACGCGTTGATCAACGCCGTCGGCGGTGCAACATGGGTTTCATTCCATCACGGCGGCGGAGTGGGAATCGGTTACAGTCAACACGCGGGACAAGTCATCGTTGCGGATGGAACACCCGAAGCCGCTATTAGATTGGAAAGAGTCCTTACAACGGATCCCGGCATGGGCGTGGTCCGACACGCCGATGCGGGATACGAAATCGCCATTGAAGCCGCGAAGAAATATGGCATCAAGATGCCGATGCTTAAGTAAAGTCCGAATGGACTATTGCATTCGCTGCGTTATCGAGATAGGATAAAGCCATCCTTCAAAGGAGGAACCATGAGAAACCATCGAGCGATTCTATTGCTGGTGTGCGCTCTGTTGATAATGGCTTGCAACTTCCCGCTCTTCGCGCAAGCCGGGCAAACGCCCGTGCCAACTGGCAGCTTACCGACAAGCGCACCGACTGCAATATCTTCGCCTCTGCCAACTTTTACTCCATCGCCGACCCTCTCACCCACACCTGGCGCGCCGCAATTGACTCCGAAATCGCCTGTGGTCAATTGCCGCTCCGGCCCGAATGTTGGTTACGCTTCTTTGGATACGATCAATTCCGGACAGACGGCAGAGATCGCCGGAAGGAATGACAACAGCACATGGTGGTATGTCCGCGATCCAAATAATGCAAGCGTGTTCTGCTGGGTAGCTGCCAGTGTTTCAACCGCGTCCGGGAATTTGAGCAACCTGCCGGTCATTCCCACGCTAGCCGCGATTGTAACGAGCCTGACGGTAAGTGCGTCGGTCAGTTTCAGCATGTGCGGCGGGCCTAATCCAGTTACTTTCAGTGGGACGATCACAACCAATGGCGCGACCAAAGTTTCATTTCAATGGGAAATCCGCGGCGCTAAATCCAACACCACCTCGCCTCAGACGATCAACTTCAACGGCGCCGGGACAAAGAATGCTCCCAACCCCGGAACTTATAGTGCAGACTGCGGAAACTATTCCATCAGCCTGCATGTGTTAAGTCCTAATGACATTTCGGCAAAACAGAATTTCAAGATTGGTCCTTAAAGTTGCTCAAGCGTAAAAACCGAACCAGTACTTTAGTAAGGCTTGAATAAAAGACCATTTGAGGCTATATTAGTATAATAATCAACCAAACCAAAGGAGTAAACTATGTTCGGACGAAAAATAGAGAAGGACCCCCAGAAGGCTTTAGACAATGCCAAGAAGAGCATGAATAGCGGTCTGACCGGTGGTTTGACCAAGGCTTTTATGGGCAAAGATTTTGTGAACGATATGAATAACGCAATGGATAAAGGCCAGGCTGCACTTGATATGCAGAAATCAGGCTATTGGCTGGCGCAGAGCGGCATGCCCGCCACCGCTGTCGTCGAAGCCATTGAGGACACAGGCCAGTTGGTCAACATGAATCCTATTGTGAAGTTGAGTCTCAAGGTCACGCCTCAGATGGGCGTCCCGTTTGATGCGACCGGCACTGCAATGGTGTCCAAGATCGCCATCCCGCGCAAGGGCGATACCATCAACATCAAATACAACCCTGCCGACCCGACGCAATTCGCAGTCGTATAGCTTATCGGTCATACCAACAATCGGGCAGACAAAATTGTCTGCCCTTTTTTTATTTCTCGAAACTCGGTTAGCGTTATACTCTCAGAAATTTCAACGATGTTTCCACAATGGATTTCTTTACGAGGCGTGATTGTTCAGGGCTATCGAGTCGCATCCGGCCCATCGAAGGATTATCTGTATGGCGCACTGGAACGGCAGAAGTCCATCTTCAAAGCGCGCGGGCTGGACCTCGAGGGTTATTTCAACGGCACATTGAATATAGACATCCGTCCATATAGCTTCCAATTAATAAAGCCGGAATTTACTTTTCTTAACGTCGAATGGACGGACTTGCATCCGCCTGAGCATTTTTCTTTTTCACGATGCAAAGTCATTTATGAGGATATCGAGTACGATGGCTGGGTTTATTATCCGCACCCGGAGACAAAACGCCGCAATTTTCAGAACCCGTCTTTGCTGGAAGTGATCGCTTATCCAATCCCGGGTATCCAATATGGGGATGAAGTACACGTTTTTGTTAATGCAGACGAAATTGCGGTAAGCAAATCTACATAGCTTCGCCGATAATTCCCGTCGAGCAATTTACTTCCCGCGATATAATGAACAAGAAGGAGTTAGGTGTATTGACTAACTCCTTCTTGTATCGCACTTCATGCTATCAAATAGTTACATGTCTTTGCGAGCCGCGCTGCATGCGGCGAAGTCATCTCATTAACCATCAACCATGAGATTGCCACGTCGTGGGGTTGTTGCCACCACTCCTCGCAATGACATTGGAATCAGGAGTTAAAACTTTGAGCAAAGTGATTTTAGTTCTTTCAGATGGATTGCGTTACGATGCCGCCGTAAATGGCATGGGATATCTTGGGCATTTGGCCGAGAGAAAACTCGCCAGCCTCTATAAAGTAATCGGCGAACTGCCAAGCATCTCGCGTCCCATGTATGAGACGGTTCACACCGGTTTGCCATCGAGCGAACATGGAGTCGTTTCCAATTTGATTGTCCGTCGTTCGATCAAGCCAAACATCTTTCAGTCCGCGGTGGATGCGGGCAAAACAACCGGTGCGGCGGCTTATTCCTGGTTTTCTGAATTATATAACCGCGCGCCATATGATCGGGTGAACGATAAGGAAGTGGATGATGCTTCGTTGTTAATTCAACATGGACGGTTTTATACCGAAGATGAATTTCCCGATGCGGAACTTTTCGCGACCGCTGCATTGCTCGTCCGCCGCTTCGCCCCGGACTATTTGCTGGTTCACCCCATGGGCATGGACAACGCGGGTGAAACCTTTGGCTCCGACTCCAGCGAATATCGCAACCAAGCAATTCGACAGGATAAAATGCTGGCTCCGTTAATTCCCGAATGGCTAGAACGCGGCTACGATATTTTGGTCACTGCCGATCACGGCATTAACAAAGACGGGATGCATGGCGGCACCACGCCGGAGATGCGTGAAGTCCCATTGTATTTGATTCGAAAGGACATTGCAGGGCTTGGCGATACCCAGCAAGTCATTTCCCAACTTCAAATCGGGCCGACGATTTGCAAACTGCTTGGCGTTCCTATTCCGCAGACGATGAAAGCGGAAACGATTATTTAACCGACCCTCACCCTCATCACATACTGATTGACCGCGCCGAAGCGGTATTTGTATTCCTCGTCGCCGCGCATGAAATCGAATTCGGCGCGCCCGTGCTCGCAAGCCCATTGCAGCTGATGTCCGAGCAACACCCAGCCGGGCGAAAGCTCCATGAACTCACGGCTGACGCCTGAGTTATACCCCCACAGTTTGTTTTTATAATCGAAGTTCAGCGCCGCCGCGGCTTTGACTCCGTCCACCGTCAAAAACGCCAGCCACAGATAACCATGCTCGAATGCGATTCGAATCACCGACTTCATTTGTGCGCGCATTGCGGATGTCAAGAAACTCGCTTTGTTCGAAATCGTGTTCCATCAACTGGAAGAACGACCCGATTTCGGAATCCACAGTCGCCGCGTCTTCAACAATATAAAACTTCACGGGAATTTCGCTTTCCATCGCGCGGCGCATCTTGCGCCGGATCTCGTGCCTTTGTTTCTTCTCGATACGCGCAAGATAATCTTCAAACGATCCCGTCAACGCGATGCGCGGCGTGGGACGATAAACTTCTTCGCGATAGGTCAAGCCGCGTCGCTCGGATTCTGCTTTAAGCACCGCGAGAGTTGGAGATGAATCAGGGAGGTTATACCAATCGAAGGGCAAGCCGTTATAGGTAGAAGATTGAGCGAGGAAATCCATCAAGCCCGAAAGAAAACGCGGCAGGTCATCGAGGCGGACGATCAAATCGAGATAATCCGAAATCTCAATACTTCCAATGAACAACAGCGCAGAGCGTCCATCGTATTCGGCTTTGAAAAGCGGAGCAATGCCAATGAGTTTGTCGTTTTCGCGCGCGGAGATCAAAACCAATTCGGCTTCCTTCCATTCTCCGCCGCCGAGAGTTCTGCCACCATTGATGGAGATATTCGTAATGAAGAAACGGCGCATCGCTGATGCCCTGTTCGACCAATGTATTCCATTCAGTTTCGGAGATGGATGAGAAATCGTTGTGAAGAGTGAAGTCCATGTTTACCCATTGAAATGTTTTTGCGAGGAACTGCTCGCCCTGAGATTTTACCAGTATAATGATAGCTATTCTTTCCACATTCTTACTATGCCGCTCGATCTAACCCTCACGCCCCTTTATCGAACTGAAGGAAAAGAACAAACCAGCCTGCCTGGTCTTATGCCTGCCATGCCGCCGCGCAAAGCGGCGCGCGGCCGCGATGCCGATCAACTCGTCGTTTATCTTTTACTCACCGGCAACGCGGCCTTTTCAACGGGCGAATATGTGCAACTCGCCAGCCGCGCCGCCGTGACATTTTATGAAACGCCCGGCACGCTGACCTCGGCTCTGCGCGCCGCGGCAGAGTCAATCAACAAGCCATTGCTCGAGCGCAACATGTCCACCAGTGGACGAGGTCAATATGCTGGAGGATTATTATCGTTGATCGCGATGCGCAACTCGGAAGCCACGCTTTTATTGAGCGGTCCGATGCACGCTTTTGTTTTTAGCGCAGACGGCGCGCATCACATCTTCGATTCGCTTTCGGGCAACGGATTAGGTTTGGGTGCCAAGGCACCTCATTATTTCTCTCGCATCAGCCTTCAACCCAATGATCGGCTTGTGCTCTGTGCGAAGTTTCCTTATGCGTGGGAATCGGCATTGAAGGATTCAAGCCCCGCATCGCTGGAAGCTACCCGTCGCCGCTTGATGAATCTCACAAACGATAATGTGAACGCAGTTCTGCTTCAAGCCACAGAAGGAAACGGCGCGTTGATCATGATGCGACCGGAATCCGAATCGAGCGCGCCCGAAGAACCCGCATCTCCGCCTCGATCCGCCGACGAGGAGCGGGTTGCTGAACCACATTCTGATTCCATGCCCGAAGCCCATCTCGTGCAACCATCGGCCTACTTGATTCCTCCTCAACCAAAGGAAGAAGAACTTCCATCGCAGTCCATTGAACCGGATATTCTATCTTCATTACCGCGTCTTCAACCATTGGAGACTTCGCCAGCATCAAATGAAGAAGAGCCAACTATCCCTACGCCGATAAAAGAATCAAAAGAATCACCTGCTTCGCCATCGCCGCGAAGGCGACGGGCAGCGAAGACGATTGTGAGCAGTATGCAGGCTTGGCGTCGAGGCAATGAACGAGTGGGCAAAGGTCTGCAATCGTTTCTACCGCGTCTTTTGCCCGGCTCGGAAGAATCGCCCACTCTCGCCTTGCCCTCGTATGTGATGGTTTTCATTGCCATCCTTGTTCCGCTGGTAGTAGTGACGATTGCCAGTGTGGTTTATTTCCGTTATGGCCGCAGTGCGCAATATGAAGAATTTTTGGTGCAGGCGCGCAATGCCCGCGCCATCGCCATTGGTCTCACCGATCCCATTGCACAACGCGATGCGTGGCAACAGGAACTCTCTTATTTGAACAGCGCCGAGTCGAATAGTCAAACCGCCGAGACTCAGACCATGCGGCAGGAGGCTCAAGCCAAGCTGGATCAATTAGAAGGAATCACTCGTCTGCAATTTCAGCCCGTAGCGATCGGCATCAACGCGCAGGTTAGCCGCATGGCTGCCAACGAGAACGACCTTTATATGCTGGATGCTGTACGCGGCGACGTATTGCATATCGCGATCAACGCCAATGGACTATTTCAAGCAGACAATTCGTTTAATTGCGCTCCCGGTACGTATGGGAATTACACTGTCGGACCGTTGGTAGATATTCTGGCAGTACCTGCTGTAAATGCAATGAACGCGTCGGTGATGGGCGTGGATGCGCGCGGCAATTTGCTTTATTGCGAGCCAGGACAACTGCCGCAGGCCATTCCGCTTCCACCACCCGATACCAACTGGGGACGCGTCGAAGCATTCGCGTTGGACGGAGATAATCTCTACGTGATTGATCCGCCATCACGCGCGGTATGGGTTTATATCGGCAAAAGCTATGCATTCGTGGATCGCCCCTTTTTCTTTTTCGGCGACCAAATTCCAAACATCGAAAATGCGATTGACCTGGCAGTGAATAATGGAGAGCTTTATATTCTTCATGCCGATGGACATCTTTCCACCTGTTCTTTTAGCAGTATTGATACTGTGCCTACGCGTTGCGATGACCCAGCCACATTGACCAATCCTTTGCCCGCCTACCGCGATACAAATCTTTTCTCCCAAACACATTTCACACAGATGATGTTCGCCCCCGCGCCTGACTCAACCCTTTTGATTTTGGATACGGATAACCAAAGCATTTTCCGTTTCGATCCACTTTCGCTAGAATTACAGAGTCAGCTCCAGCCTCCCGTCGGGAGTTCGAATCCTTTGCAGGCTATCCCTGCCAGCGCAATGACAGTAAGTCCCAACCACATCCTATTCTTGGCTCTCAAAGACAAGGTATACTTTGCTACAAATTCACCGTAGCATTTATTATTAGGAACCCTCAAGGAGGAGCTCTATGTTTGATTACCTGAATTCCCTCATTGGCCATGCCGTTCAACAACCCGCGCCGCAGCACATTCAAGGAGTTTCGGCGGTTGCCAACCTCGTTGCAGATGATCCCAACACGCCCGCGCAACCCATCACCACCAAAGCTTTGGTCATTACCTATAACCCAACGATGGATCCAGCCACCGGCAAGAAGCTGACGGATCTGGAAGGCTGGTCATCGCCGGATGTCATGGTAAATGGCTATATCTCCAGTTTATTGCAGGTCAGCAATAGCCTGGCGCGCCATCAAATCGTTCAGAACATCGTGCTAGATGAATTCCCTGCGCTCACTGATGGGTTTCTTTATACCGCGCAATCTTACTTATCCGTGCTGAATGGTTCAACGCCCGCACACAACCCATCGGGCATAGATTACAACGCCATCCTTACACGCTTCAACATCTTACAACGCGTTGCAAACAACGAGTTTGATGAAGTATGGATTATGGCATTCCCATATGCAGGGTTATATGAATCCATTATGGGCGGTGCAGGCGCGTTTTGGTGTAATGCTCCGGCATTGACCAATACGGCTTCCTGCAATCGGCGCTTCATCATTATGGGATTCAACTATCAGCGAGGCGTGGGCGAGATGCTGCATTCTTATGCTCATCGCGCTGAAAGCATTATGGCTCAGCTTTTCAATTGTCAGGATTTTCTGGCATGGGCATACCGACCCAATCGTTCGCCCGCAACGATCAGCGCAGGACAAACTCTGAATCTCTTCCAGCGTTTCATCCTTTACAATCAAATCGCGCCCGGTCAAGCCGGAGTCGGACTCGTTCACTTCGCGCCCAATAGCGTGCAGGATTACGATTGGGGCAATCAGACACAAGTCAACAGCACATGCTACGATTGGCTGGCTTTCCCCAATCTAACCGGCACTACTCGCAGTGTGAACTGCTCCGAATGGGGCAACGGCGACGACGGCACATTCCAACAATGGTGGTTAAATCATCTGCCAAAGGTGAACGGAATCAAAAACGGGATCTATAACAACTGGTGGTACTACATCGCAAATCCTAACAACGTGCCTGTATCATGAATAATCTTATGGGCGATTGAGTGCCTTCACCACAGAGAACACAGAGGTTACACGTGCGCCTGCAGCACAGTGCATAAAGAAAAAAACTTGGTGTGCTCTATGATGAGAGATTCTTAACCGAGTTCTCAGCCATTCCCCTTTGAACTTCTCAATCAAAGTTATGGTAAAATCTTTGCGCCTGGAGGGATGGCCGAGCGGCTGAAGGCGCATGTCTTGAAAACATGTTAGGGTCACACCTACGTGGGTTCGAATCCCACTCCCTCCGCCATCAAACAGGACAGTAATCATTTCTTTCTGGGGAGGTGCCAGAGCGGCTGAATGGGCTCGCCTGCTAAGTGAGTGCCGGGGTAACTCGGTCGCGGGTTCGAATCCCGCCCTCCCCGCTGAACAAAAAACACGTTCTTGGGCGAACGTGTTTTTTGTTCAGCATATCATGTCATTGCGAGAGCACAAGCCCGAAGCAATCTCCTCTTGCATTTAAAGAGGAGATTGCCACGCGGCGACAAGTCGCCGCTCGCAATGACATTTCTATTTCACAAGCGTATTCCTCATGAACTCTGCTAAATCACTTTTCAATTGCGCCAGCGAAGGCATATGGATGTACATCATATGCCCCGCTTCGTAATAACTCATGCTGACATTATCTCGTAACAATTCGTGCAAGCCTAGATGATTAAATGTATATTCAGTCGCGAAATACGGCGTGCCGAGATCGTAATAACCATTCGCCACAAAAACTTTGAGATGCGGATTATAGGTCATCGCCGCGCGTAGAGTTTCGCCAACATTGAGATATTGATTCTCCGCATTGGCATATGACCACGGATGAACAAATTCACTTAGAATTTCATAAGGCAGGTCAGACTCGAATTTAAGTTCCGAGCGAATGTAATCGTAGAAGGCGGCGGTATAGGGACCAATTGTATTCATCAGCAATGGATCATATTCGGGATGATCGGTCACGCCGAGGCGGTCAAGACCAATAAAGCGGCTGTCGAGGCAACCAATGGTTTGTCCGCGCTCGCGCAAAAGTTCCTTAAAGAAATGTTGATCAGTGATGCGAAGATCAGTGCGATCAATAAACTCCGCCGAAAGTCCGGTATAACGCGCCAACTTTTCTATAATTAGTTTCCGCTCGCGTGGTGCAAGCGAGTTGCCTTTCATCAACGCGTCCGCATACTCGCCGAATGCAAACTTCTCCACTTCCTTGAGCAAAGTTTGCAACGGCCTGCGGACTTTAAGTTTATGGTGATACCACGCCGTTGCCGCATATGCTGGAAGGTACATAATGAACTGCAAATCATTGCCAATATGAAATTCAATCGTCGAGAAATTCAAAACTGCAGAGATGAGCATGATGCCATTGAGATACAGTCCATGCCGTTCCTGCAAGTAACCGGAAAGACCCGCGGCACGCGTCGTGCCATATGACTCGCCTGCCAGAAATTTTGGAGAAAGCCAGCGATTGTAACGCGTGGTGTAAAGCCGAATGAAGTCCCCGACCGAGGCGATATCTTTTTTGAAGCCATGCCATTCACTGAGCTTCTCGCCTTCCACAGGTCGGCTGTATCCCGTGCTGACTGGATCAATGAAAACCAAATCGGTTTCTTCGAGCAGAGAATATTCGTTGTCGGTCAATTGGAACGGTGGCTTCGGCAAATTGCCATCGAACTCCAATACAACACGGCGCGGTCCGAGCAAACCTAAATGAAGCCAAACCGATGATGAACCCGGTCCGCCATTGAATGAAAACGTAATCGGACGTTTGGGTTTATCTTCCACATCATCTTTAGTGTACGCCACAAAAAAGATTTGGGCGCGCGGCTTCTCACCTTCCGCTTCTTTTTCGCGGTCGGGTGTTTCTTCCTTCATCACGATCGTTCCAGTTGTGACGGTGTATTTAATTTCTTTGCCGCCAATCTTGATCGAATGTTTGGTTTCGACAAGGTTATCTGTGACGGGAAGCTTGATTCTTGTCGTTTCCTTAACTTCACTAGTTTCTGTGATCTTTTTGGGATATATCTTTATCTGCCATTGAAAAACTCCTAATCTGTTTTTGTCATTAAGCGATAGACATCGCGTTTCTTCCAACCGGACATTTCAGCAAGTTCTGATGAAATATCTTTAACGGATTGTCCGTTTCCGATTTTCTGTCTTATTTCAGCAAGCAATTTCTCTTTCGACCATTCTTTGCTGAAATCTAATTGCTGACCGCTTATGACCAAAACAAATTCCCCTCTCGGTTCATTAAAATTGGCTTGTGCCTGGCTCAACATCCCGCGCCAAATCTCCTCGTGAAGTTTTGTCAACTCACGCGCAACTGCAACAGAACGATCTCCAAGAACTATTTTCAAATCTTCCAGTGAATCGAGCAGACGATGTGGTGTTTCGAGGAAGATCAAAGTGTATGGCAAATCAGCAACTCGTCCGAGAAATTTTTTCCGTTCTGATGATTTGCGCGGCAAATAGCCGAGATATAAAAAAGAATCGGTGGGCAAACCAGATGCGACCAACGCGGCAATCGGCGAAGCGGGACCGGGCACAGGGCTAACGTGATGACCCGCTGTCAGCGCGGCACGCACAAGCTCATAGCCCGGATCATTTAAACCCGGCGTGCCTGCATCCGAGACAAGAGCCACATCGCCAACATCAAGCACGGCAAGAATGGAATCGAGCTTAGTCAGCTTATTATGTTCGAAATAACTGGTGAGAGGCGTATGAATATCAAAGTGACGAAAAAGGTTTCGGGTGACACGCGTATCTTCCGCGGCGACCAGTTTCACGTCACGCAGGAGGCGCAGCGCACGCGCACTGATATCTTCGAGATTCCCAATCGGCGTCGCAATAAGATACAGGGTTCCCATTGCCTGATTGTATCCCAAAAGAAAACCCTCTCCCAATGGGAGAGGGTTCGCACAATCTTTGAAGAAACGTAATCTTATTGCGTTACGGTGACTGTGCCTGTCATGCTCGGATCACTGGTGGAATGATATGTGAACGTGCCAGCCTGACTAAAGGTGAACGTGAACGTTGCACCTTGATTGATCGGACCGCTATCAAACACTCCAGCAGTATCGGATGTGACCGTATGCGCGGCGGAGTCATTGTTCGTCCACGTGACGGTTGTACCTACCTTGACTGACAACGCATTGGGCTGGAAGCCGGCACTGGTGATGGAAACCGCGTTGCTGGCAGGAGCAGCTACTGTTGAAGCCATAGTCGGCGCAGCCGTCGTCTGATTCGCAGAAGGCGTCTTGGGCGAAGGCGGAGTATGCGTGGCCCTGATGTGCTTCGTGGGTGTCGCATTCGTGGACGATTTCTTGCCGCTCAACAAACTACCCAGACCTGTATGAAATTGGCAGGATGACAGCAGTAAAGCGACAATGACGAGCATAGAACCAAAAGTTAATTTTTTCATCTTTTACCTCCAGGTAACCGCCCAATATTACACGCGATTCATTAAAAGAAGATGTGATTCTTTGAATGATTCGACTTTCGAAACTTACTTGTAAGTTCTTATTCCGATTATTTTTGTAGAAGAAACGAGTCACGGCCTTAGCGTGTGACTCGTTTCTAAAATATGACGAAGCAGATGAATCAATATCCGCCAGAGACAGCTTTATCTCCGCTAGGTGTAATTAAGAACCAGACACTGCCTATGCCATCGCCATTGGTATCACTGGGTTGTTGATCTTTGGCATAATAATAGAGCGGCCAGCCGTTATACGTCACTTGCGTGGTGCCATCGGCACGCGTGGTGGTGCCGAACTTGGATGAGTCCACGCCAGTTCCCGCGACCGGTGTGCCGTTAGTCAGAAGCGGAGGCCAACTCTTCTCACAATTGCCAGTGCAAGTTGATGTGCCAGGCGAATCTTTTGTAAATAGATAAAGCGTCATTCCCTTTCCATCAACAAGGAAAGCGCTATATTTACTGTTCTTTCCAACGTTGACGGTGGCCGGACCAGAGGCAGACATGGCGGAGGGAGTATTGGCGGGCATGGAAGATCCGCTACTGCCTCCGCTCGAAGCGGTCGCGGCCGGAGCCTGAACAGCGGGAGGTTGCGCAGTCGGCATGGCGGCTGGCGCGCAAGCGCTGACCAGCAAAGTCAAAGCAATGAGCGTGGTAACGATAAGAGTTGTGGATTTCATTTGTTCTCCTTTTATGAACTTGTAATTATCAACCTATAATAGATTACATCCCTATTGTGAGATTTGGATTTGATTCATCTTAAGCAGAGATTAGAAGAATCCTCTGAATGAAAATAAAAGACCTCCTTCAAATTAGCGTGGCTTCGCTGATCCTGATGGCTTACGGCTGGTATCTCGGAGGACTGCATCAATCGGGGCCCGATATTGCAGGGATATTATTGTTCATCACCGGCGCGGCGGGATTGATCTTGACATTCATCATCCATCATTTCACCAGAAAATATTCCTGGCATAACCGATGGTTTATGAATATCCTGACCGGCGTGATCAGCTATGTCATTATTTTGGTAGTGGTTACAAAGTAAGTGATGCAAGTTGTTTTCTGGCGAGATTGTGATCAATGATAAACCATGTAGTGACCATGTGATGAAAGGCGTCGCGCTTCGAAAACGAAAGGGTTTTACGGACATAGCGCGCCTGATGTTGGCGCAAAGTACAATACCAACGCTCCATGTGTGAAACCTGTCCGCTCTCTTTCCCAACCGCTTGATGCGTGCTCTGCGGAAGAACTTTTTGGTAGGCTTCCCAGAAATCACTGTAGGAAATACAACTGCGGTAGGCCAGTGGAACTTCGTTCCACAAACGGCGACAGGTTGTTTCACTGCGGTCGCCAATGACAAAGGCGATGATTTGTCGGGTGCGACGACACATGACCGTCCACAGCCAACGTTTATTGCTCTTTTTGAGAACAAAACTCCAGGCTTCATCATATTCCAAGACATCGTCCGGTTCGGCTGGCAACAAAGTGTCTTTGAGTTCCGGCAGATCTTTTACATGTTCGACAATCCATCTGGAAACGCTTTGGCGAGCAACATCAAAAATCCGCTCCAAACCTCGCAAACTTACACGCTCTTGGTAGAGGCTGAGGATGATCGGTTTTTGCGTTTTTTTGCCTCTCGCTTTGACTCCAGAACACGCCGCGCTCCGCACTCTTTACAGTGATATTGCTGTTGCTTGAGACGGTTGGTGCCGTTTTTGACAATATTGGTGCTTCCGCACACTCGACAGTGGTAGGCTTTTTGGATCATACTGCCTATCTTATCATCACTTACTTTTCATCCACTACCATTATTTTTATATTGATATGGATATTTGCAAGGTCGCATGGGTAAATAAAAAGGGCAGACACAAGGTCCGCCCTTACAAAAATCTTCACGTTTTCTGCGTGCTCCGTGGTTAAACGCGTTCCCCTCTGAATTGCGTTTCGTACAACTGACTATATAAGCCTCCGGTCGCCAGCAATTCCTCATGCGTGCCGCGCTCGACAATTTGTCCCCGATCCATGACTAAAATCAAATCTGCCGCAAGGATGGTTGATAAGCGGTGAGCAATGACAATGCTCGTGCGTCCAGCCATGACGCGCTTCAACGCATCTTGAATCAAGGATTCGGATTCGCTGTCGAGCGAACTCGTAGCTTCATCCAACACCAATATGCGCGGGTCCTTCAAAATCACGCGCGCCAGTGCAATCCGTTGTTTCTCACCGCCGCTTAGACGATAACCGCGCTCACCCACAATGGTGTTGTAACGGTCAGGTAAGTCCGTGATGAATTGATGGATGTTCGCGGCTTTCGCCGCGGCTTCGATCTCAGATTGGGTGGCGTCCATCTTGGCATATGTCAAATTAGTACGGATCGTGTCGTGGAAGAGATACGTTTCCTGTGTCACCATGCCAATTGCGGACGAAAGCGAATCGAGCGTCACATCTTTCAAATCATGTCCATCAATGCGGATGACTCCGCTCGTCGGATCATACAGGCGCGGGATGAGATACGTTAAAGTTGTCTTGCCTGCGCCCGAAGGTCCGACCAGAGCGACGAGCTGACCGGGTTTGGCGCGGAAGGAGATGTCTTCCAACGCAACGTCGCGCGCTTGCGATGAATGCACATCGGAGTCATCTGTGTCGCCGTTATCATGTCCGTTCTTACCATCGCCGCTTCCCGCCAAAGAAAGAACCGCATTAACGTTGTCCATGCTGCCGTAGCGCTTCACAGCGCCGAGGAGACCTTTTTCGCCTGCTTCATCGTAGTTGAAGTTCACGGTCTCAAAGATCAAATCGCCTTGCACATCTTTCATTACCATGGCATCTTTTTTCTCGGCAATCTCCTGCGGCAGATCGAGCACTTCAAAGACGCGCTCGAAGCTGACCACCGAAGTGGAGAACGTCACCGGCGCGTTGGAGAGGGATTGCAGTGTGTTGTACAGGTTGGCAAGATATGAACCAAAAGCGACCATCGTGCCGATGGTGAAGGTCTTTTCAATGACAAAATAGCCGCCGAAGCCGTAAACGAGCGCGGTGCCGACCGCGGTCACCAACCCGATGATGGCAAAGAACAGTACCCCTATGACCGAACTCTGCACGTCCATTTCACGCACAGCCCAGGCACGCTCACTGAAACGTTTGTCTTCTTCCTTCGCACGTCCAAACAATTTGATCAGCAACGCGCCGCCGATGTTGAGTGTCTCATTCATATGGGCGTTCATCTCGGCGTTCATTTCCAGTTGTTGGCGTGTGATCTCGCGCAGGCGGTCGCCCAGGCGGCGCGCGGCGACAATGAATAGCGGCAGGATGGCCACGCTGATGAGGGTCAGCCGCCAGTCGAGGCTGAACATCACTATTAGGATCGCCACCGCTTCAATGATGTTGGTAATGATGGTCACGATGGTATTACTGACCGCAGATTGCGCGCCGACCACATCGTTATTGAGGCGGCTCATCAACTCGCCAATCTTGGTATTCGTAAAGAAGCGAAGGCTCATGCGCTGCAGGCGCGAGTACAAGGCGACGCGCAGATCAAAGATCACGCCCTCGCCAACAATGGCGTTCCATTGCCGCTGGGCAACGCCGATCACGCCGTTCAGGACTGGAATGATCAACAACGCGAGCGCCAACAGAATCAGGCGATGCACATCTCCGGCAGGGATGACCTGATCAATCATGTTGCGGAAAATCAACGGCGTCAGCAGCGTCAAGCCGGTGCTGAGCAGAATCGCCACCAACATTCCGATGGTCTCCCTCCAGTATGGACGCGCATATGCAAATACGCGCCGCAGCAACTGGCCCGTCATCTGTGGATGTTCATCGCCACTGCGAACATATGCGAACCAACTCCTATGACTCCCGCCCCCCAATCCCAAACCTCTTCCACCACCCCCGCCACCACCACCGTAATTCATAAGTTGATCTCCTAAGAATACGCGATCCACCCAAAGGATGTTCTCGTCCGGGGAATACAAATCGCGATAATAAAATTTTAGAGCCTTGCAGGGTTTATTGTGCTACCAATTGGATAATCTGGCAATTCTTTTTATTGCTTTCTAATCATATCCCCATAAACTGACTGCGCCCCTCCCTGCCCTCCCCAAATCCTGCTCCCTTCGGGAGTGCTTCGCGAGGATTTGGGGAGGGTGACTGAAGGTCAGGTGGGGTTTAAACTTTTTCTCTATTGAATTGCGTTTCATACAACTGGCTATATAATCCGCCCGTTGCAAGCAATTCCTCATGCGTGCCGCGCTCGACAATTTGTCCACGATCCATCACCAGTATCATATCCGCCGCAAGTATAGTGGATAAGCGGTGAGCAATGACAATGCTCGTGCGCCCGGCCATCACACGCTTCAACGCATCTTGAATCAACGATTTCAGATTCGCTGTCCAGTGAACTTGTAGCTTCGTCCAAAACCAAAATACGCGGGTCTTTCAATATCACACGCGCTAATGCGATGCGCTGTTTCTCGCCACCACTCAAACGATAGCCGCGCTCGCCCGTAATCGTTTCATAACGGTCGGGCAAATCCATGATGAATTGATGGATGTTAGCGGCTTTCGCCGCGGCTTCGATTTCGGATTGCGTTGCGTCCAGCTTGGCGTATGTCAGGTTGGTGCGGATGGTGTCATGGAAGAGATAATTCTCCTGCGTCACCATACCGATAGCAGAAGAAAGTGAGTCAAGCGTCACATCTTTCAAATCATGTCCATCAATACGGATGACTCCGCTGGTTGGATCGTAGAGGCGCGGGATGAGATACGTTAAAGTTGTTTTGCCCGCGCCCGAAGGTCCGACCAGAGCGACGAGCTGACCCGGTTTGGCGCGAAATGAAATGTCTTCCAATGCAACGTCGCGCGCTTGCGACTTCACATCTGACTCGTCTGTATTGCCGTTATCATGTCCGTTCTTGCCATCGCCGCGTCCCGCCAAAGACAGCACCGCACCGACATCTTCCATCCGCCCATAACGTTTCACATCCTTCAATAATTTACTCTCATCCACATCATAGTTGAATGTAACATTTTCAAACGCCAGATCGCCCGTGAGGTTTTTCAATTCCATCGCATCCGGTTTCTCGATGATGTCATGAGGCAGGTCAAGCACTTCGAAGACACGCTCAAAGCTGACCATCGAAGTGGAAAAGTCAACCGGTGCGGAGGCAAGTCCCTGCAACGTGCCGTAAAGCTGACCGAGATACGCACCAAAGGCGACGATGGTCCCGACCGTGAACGAACCCTGAATGACGTAGTAACCGCCCAAGCCATAGACGAGAGCTGTGCCCACCGCGCTGACGAGCCCAAGGATCATAAAGAAGACCGAGCCGATCACAGCTCGGCGCACGCCGATATCGCGCACGTTCCCGGCGCGCTCGCGGAAGCGATCCCCTTCCTCGTTGGCGCGTCCAAACAATTTGACAAGCAACGCGCCGCCGATGTTGAGCGTCTCGTTCATGTGGGCATTCATCTCGGCGTTCAGTTCCATCGCCCGCCGAGCCGCATCGCGCAAGACATTGCCCAGACGTCGCGCGGCGATGATGAACAGTGGCAGAATCAAAACGCTGACAATTGTCAGCCGCCATTCGAGTGTGAGCATGACCGCCAACAAAGCAATCGTCTCGATGATGTTGGTGATGATGTTGACAATGGTGTTGCTGATGGCATCCTGCGCGCCGACCACGTCGTTGTTGAGGCGACTCATCAACTCGCCGACTTTGGTGTTGGTGAAGAAGCGCAGACTCATGCGTTGCAGCCGCGAGAATAAAGCCACGCGCAAATCAAAGGTCACGCCTTCGCCGACCGCCGCATTCAATTGCCTTTGAATAACTCCGATCCCGCCGCTGAGAATCGGCAGGATCAATAACGCCAGCGCCAGAAGAATCAATTTGTGCAAATCTTTTTGCGGAAGCACCTGGTCAATCATCGTGCGGAAGATGAGCGGCGAGATCAGGCTGATGCCTGTGGTGATCAGAATCATCACCAACATCCCAGTGATTCCCTTCCAGTATGGACGCGCATACGCGAGCACGCGTCCCAATAATTCGCGCGTCAACTTGGGCTTCTGGTCGCCCGCACGCATATAACTCCAACCACCATGCCACATAGTTTTTAAGTCTCCTGGTCTAAATAGTCGAACAAGTCTAACGGGTTAGGTTTAACCGATTAGACCAATGAGACTATAAGACCATTTCGACTATTCCGCAACTGGACGAGCGGGGAGGTTAATGAAAGTCTGATGAGGAAGGTATAATCTTTGACATTGGAGCAATTACAAAATGATAATTCGTTATCAACTGAAATGTGCTGGATGCAACTCAAAAATAGTATTGCGAGTGCAGATTGGGATTGATTCTATCCTGCCATTCTATTTCGTGTGTCAAAAATGTGGTGCTCCAACAAGAGGCGTGCTCAAGATTGATTATGAACAAGATCCACCCACAACCACCTTAACTTTGGATGATACGAAACTCATTGATACTTATTGGGAAAATCCAGAGCAAACTATAACAATAGCACCTGATTTACCCTGCATAATACTGCCTAATGATAACCCTGCAAGCTCATTCCGTTCATTTATCAATCGGAGTTGATGGTGAGCCCTTCTAATTTGATTGAGTATCAACACCGTATCAGGGGCTTTCGAGGTGCAATTGAAACAGATTGGTCAAAATATCGAAGGTTGATCTCCTATTATCTTGACCGAAACTGGGTCCAGTTTGACAAAGAAATGAGAAATATCTTTGGAAAAAAGATTCCTGCGCCAAAAGGCGAGTTAGATCGGCATGATTTCTTTCAACGCGCAATAGACATGCTTTTTGCGTACATTCAACCGAATCTTGGTTATCTAGAGTGGATAAAGGAATTGAACGATTTCATCTCTGCTGTCAGCCAAAAGGATAAAGACGCATTGGTGAAATTTGCTAACGCAATAGAAAACGAAGAATTGGTAGACTATCAGGCCAAGCTTTTAGAACGATTATCATTTATATCAGACAATTTTCCAGCCCTTGCTCCTAGCGTTCCTATTTTGTTTTACGATATTGATAAAAAACTGGACCTTAGTGAAATTAGAATTATGCGCGATGATTTTGAGGTATTAAAGTCGCATTACCTTAGTTGTTTCGAAATAGCACATAAAGTTTTAAAGTTGCTTGTTGGGATGATTAATGTTTTCACACGTGGAGATGCAGATGCCTTTCCAAATAGCAAGCCACAATCTCTTCAGAAGTTCACTGAATTTCCCAATGCCCGAAAAATAGAATTCTTGGATACAAAGATTTTACCTATAATTGCTTCTCAATGGGAAATTTGCTTTGACAGAAAGGTAAGAAATGCAATAGGACATTATGGAATTAGACATGATCTGAGGACAGGGATGCTTGTCTTGGATGAGAATCCTTCTATACCTTATTCTGAATTTGTCCTATCAAACCTGAATCTGTTGCCTTTGATTCTTTATTGTATTCATGTTGTGAAAAAGATATATGCAATAAGGATTATTCTTGGTTAGTCCTTCATATTGCTCCTCAAAATTCCTTGCTTGAATAAAGGTAAAATACACCCATGCAACTACTTAGCGTAAACATCGGTCAAAAGCGAACCCAACAAAAAGAAAACGAATTAGAAACAACAGGGATTTACAAACTTCCCGTTCAAGAGCCAGTTGAGATCAAGTTGCTTGGGATTCAAAGTGATTTCATTTGCGACCAGAAGAATCATGGCGGACCAGATCAAGCCATCTATGTTTATGGAATGTCTGATTATAAATGGTGGTCAAATGAATTGGGACGCGAGTTGACCGCGGGAACATTTGGCGATAACCTGACTGTCAGCGAATTGGAAAGCGCACAGTTCAACATCGGAGATCGTCTGCATGTTGGCTCGGTAATACTCGAAGTCACTGCGCCGCGCATTCCATGTTCCACGCTGGCGAGGCGGATGGGAGATACGCAATTCATCAAGAAATTTCGTCAAGCCGAGCGACCCGGATTATATTGCCGCGTGATTGAAGAGGGATTTGTTCAAGCAGGCAATGAAGTAAAGATCAAAAAATATAACAGCGAAACGATTTCGATTCTTCAAATGTTCCGCGATTATTACGATAACAATAAAAGCGAAGAAACCTTGCGCCGTCATCTGCATGCGCCAATTGCCATCCGCGCCCGAAAAGAAACCGAAGAAGATTTGAAAAAGTTGTTATCGAAGATATAATATTAGCATCATGTCATTGCGAGATCTGCGCAGCAGGTCGTGGCAATCTCATGTCTTCATGCAATCACTTGTTAGGTGATTACAGGAGATTGCTTCGCTTCGCTCGCAATGACAGGAAGTTATTACGCCGCCACAGGCACCATGCGATCCACTTTGTCAAAAAATTCCCACTGAAGAACGATGGCAAAGAAATACAAGACCGCCGTGGCAATAAAAAGCGGCGCAAAGCCATAGTTCTGTTGCACCACGCCGGAGACAAACGGCCCCACTGCCCAGCCGATATTCCACGATAAATTCACAACACTGTTGACGAATCCCTGTTGATGTTCGGGTGTATGTTCCATACAAAACGCCGTGTACAAGGGTGCAGCCATGTTCATCAATGCGGTACGCATCAAATAACCGATCGAAGAAAGCAAAAGCGTAGGCGCGAAGCCCATCAACAACAAGAACGCCAGACTGCTGGCTTGAGTCGCCACCATGGCGCGGACTTTTCCTCCCAGCCTTGTCGCAAGGCGTGGACCGACAAGTGTCCCGATGCCAATCATCACCGAGGAAAGGCTGAATAGAACTCCAAGCAGTGAATCGCTGATGTTGAAGCTATATTTGAAGAAGACGTTCATATACGGGATTAGAATCGCCGCGCCGAAACCAAGCAACACCTGAGGCGCGATCATCTTAAGCGTCATCGCTGTCAGGCCGAAAACAAGTCGCTTCGACGGAACTCCGTTTGAAGCGTTATCTTGAACCGTCGCGTTGACTGGCACAGACTGAGGCGAACGCGGTTCCTTCATGATCCATCCCGGAATCAGTGCGGTCATTCCCAATAAAATAGTTACGACCAACACAGCTTGATATGCCGCCGCGCTATCTGCATTAACGCGCAGGATGGTTCCGAAGAGCGCGGGCAATTGCCCAGCGAACAGACTACCCACGGCACCGGCAATGGTCTGCAAGCCATAATTCAAACTGAAAAGCATCGTGCGATTGTGTTCGTCCGAAAGCTTGACCATCAACGGCGCTTGACTGATGATGAAAAGCATGTTGAAGACGCCGGATAAAAATGCAGAGATGACAATCAGGGTTGACTGGCGGAATGTGATTTCCATCAGCAAGGCGATGCTGTAAAACAAAAACCCGATGATCAATGCAGCTTTGCGTCCGATGCGATCCGAAAGGCGGCCAAGCGGAATCCCGGAGATCAGGCTTGCGGCAAATGGCAGAGAATTGACCACGCCGAGGAAGTCGCGGCTGAATCCGTTTTGCAGGATATAAAAGTTAAAGAATAATTGCCAGCCGCTATAAATGATGCCATAAATGAGCATCATCAACAGGAAGAGCCGCGGCGGCGCGGTTGAAACTGCGGATGGGATCTATATAATGAGTGCGAATGGATGCAAGCATGGTTTGATTCTTTGAGACAACAAAAGCCTGACAGAAAATCTGCCAGGCTCGCTTCACCAAGTCGGTGACGATTACCGATGATTGAGCAGAGCTCTTAGATTTTCCCTGGCTTGCGCAGGATCGTGGAAAACGATGCCGTGCATGCCGAGCGCGTTCGCGGCTTCGATGTTCTTCGGCATATCATCGATGAAGGCCGCTTCATCCGCCTCAACTTGGGCTTGCTTCAATGCCAATTGATAAACCTCCGGCTGAGGCTTCATCATCCCAACCTCCGCCGAGATGACGATCGTATCGAATGCATCGTCAAATTGATTCTTGACGATATAATCGCGCAAGTCGCCCCACGCGTTGGAAATGATGCCGGTTTTGTAGCGCGTCCGAAGGGAACGAATGAAATCCAGCAGGTCACGGTCAATCACATCGCCTGCAAAAAATTCCATGCGGATGGATTCTACTTCAGAAGCTGGGATCCGCAATTTGCGCGTCACAGCCAGCCAGTGTTCCTCCACACTCACTTCACCGATGGATGCCTTGCGCGCAGTCTCGGCTTCAAAGACAACCTTACTGATGTCTTCGTAAGTCATATTGAGGCGCTCCGCGAGTCGTTCACGGGGCGCCTGATATTCAGTTCGGACGATGACTCCGCCGAGGTCAAAGAAGACGGCGCGCAGCGTCATTTACGCTTGGTCTTTTTCGCCGCAGTTTTCTTGACTGCCTTCTTTGGCTTGGCCTTTACGGCTTTCTTCGCAGGTTTGGCTTTCTTCATGGACTTTTTGGCCACAGGCTTCACATGCCTCGTCGTCTTTCGCTTTGCCGGAGCTTTTGGAGCTGTTACTGGCGCAGAGGCTGGAGCTGGCGGCTTCGGCAGAAGCACTGGCGTTGGCGGTTCAGGCGCTGGTGGTTGAGGCGCTGTCGGCTCCGTGGAGGAAACAGGGGTCGATTCAGGAGCCGTTTCCTTAATCGCCTCCTGCCAGCCAGGTGTGAACATCTCCAGCCGTTCGCGTGAGACGGCGTTTGCCCGGCCGCAGCGCGGACAGTGGGCATCATAATGATGCAGGTTTTCGGCATGCATTCTCTGCAGAGCCGACACCTTTTCAGCCATGCCTAATGTAAAGGGTGTTTGACAATACGAACAAGTCAGGTTCATAGGGCCTCCTTAGCTATATCACTAGTATAGCCGATTTTTGAATCAACTTCGCAAGTGCAGAAATCATGTTCCCAAATAAACTCTATTCGAAATTTGAGTAAAACATTACTGACCAACGCCGGTTGCAATTTGACCGGCCGTTAATTCATCCAGAGTTTGCTGCACAAGGCGCTGTCTGCCGGGGCTGAGATTCGCTGAATTAATATCCCAAATGCCGAGCGGAGCTGGAATGCTTTCGCCTCCCTTTCCGGCGACCAGATCCGGCCACCCGTCCTGTATCGCTTTGATCTCATCCGCGCGAATCGTCATCACCCAACCACTCGGTTCGGGGTTGGGCGTAGACAAGCCAATGAGATCGACACCCGTTGTCGTGAGATAATCCATCAATGATTTAACTGCTATATCGGGATAGACGTAGATAGTGTTCACATCGTAAGTATTGATCAGGGAATTTGCATACCCGCCATAACGGCTCGGATCTTCGCTCGACGGAATCTCAACAGCCTGGGGATAACAATATGACAAACCATTGGTAATGCAAAAGTTCGGATAAGCAAAAGGCCGGCATAGACCACAATAAAATACCATGCCATTCTTAAAAGCCGCCAATGCCTTTTGGGCATCAGGATTATCTTGAGGAAGAAGCATTCCGATTTGATAATCGTTGGTGATCATCGCGGCTGTGAAGCCAGCCAGAAAAGCCGGGACATCCACTGAACTATTGGCTGCCAAAACACTGATGTTGCCTCCTGCCTTGATGTTAGGAATATCAACGGCGAGAAATTGCGTGTGCGGCGCGGCTGCGGCCAGCCCAGCAATCCCGGGATCAGGCGGTAATGCGATCACAACCTTGACGCCCGGAGGCAAATCGTTCGGCGCAAGTGTATTGCGTACCTGAAAGTGCATCCCCGATTGTTGTGTCAGATCGTAGACAGTTTTCTGATACAAGTCCGAAGTTGTTTTATCCATGTTGGATGGCAGGATAAGAATCGCAAGGGGAACAACCGGAGTAGGTGATTGCGCTGGATGAGGCGTGGATGGTTGAGTTGGGGCAGGAGTGGGTGTACCTGCCGCGGTACCTGATCCGCAGGCGCTTAACAAAGTTGCGATCAATAGAACGAAAAGGAAAAATTTTGCGCGCACAAATTTGCTCCACAGAAAAGATTGTGTGAATTATACCTTGCGACATTCCCTGCTCAACGCGAACATCCCACCAATGTGGCGGGATGTTCGTTCAGATACAGATACGATTATTTGGATGCGATTTTGATTTTCTTGGGCTTGGCAGATTTCAGCCTTAGGCAGGCGCAATGTCAGAATGCCATCTGCAATCTTTGCCTCGACTTTTTCTGACTCCAGTGCAGAGGGCAAGCGGAGTTCGCGGCGGAAAGAACCGTTGGGCAGTTCCTGCAAGAGATACTCATTCTCATCCGAAGGGAATTCGCCTTCGATGCGAAGAACATCTTCTAACACTTGAATATTCAAGTCATCGGCCTTTAGACCGGGAACGAGCGCGGTCAGAACAAACGCATCATCCTCGTCACGGATATTCACTGCAAGGAAGCGCGCACTCTGTACATGATCGCCAGCGGTTACCCAGCGGCGAGCCATGCGATGAGGGAATGGATAAGCATAGAAAGTCATTTTAGTTTCTCCTTTTATTACGGTTAATTGCGTCTATCTTATTCGGCAAATATCAGAAAGCAAATAACGAAAGATCAACCTTTTATAAGAGAATTCGATATGAACTTCTTCGCAATCATCATCGCGCGCTTGACCCGCCCTCGATTCTGAATTAAAATCCATTTCTATCTATGCTCCTGTAGCTCAGCGGATTAGAGCGTTTGGTTGCGGACCAAAAGGTCGCGTGTTCAAATCGCGCCAGGAGCGCCACATTCTTGAAGCGGGACCACCCGCTTCTTTTTTTGCATAAATTATGAAAAAGCCTCAAATCTTATTAACCAATGATGACGGCATCCGCTCGCCCGGACTATGGGCTGCAGCGCGTACGCTCGCGTCAATCGGATATGTAACGGTCGCGGCCCCGAGAGAACAATCCTCAGGCGCGGGCCGCAGTCTGCCCAGCACATCAAGCGGAATCATCCAACAAGAAAAATTGGAAATCAACGGTCAGGAGTGGATGGTTTATGCAGTTGATGGAACACCCGCGCAAGCCGTGCTTCACGCCGTATTGGAAATTATGCCGGAGAAACCGGACTTGATTGTCTCTGGAATTAATTATGGCGAAAACGTTGGACTGGGTGTTACGATCTCCGGCACAGTTGGCGCGGCGATGGAAGGCGCTTCGCTTGGATTTCCATCGCTGGCGGTTTCACTCCAAGCCGATCAACAGTATCATCTTTCATATTCGGAAGAAATGGATTTCTCTGCCGCAGCGTATTTCACTGCGCACTTTGCGAATATTTTGCTTCAGCAAAAAATGTCCGATGATATTCATTTGTTAAATGTAAACGTCCCTTCGGATGCCACATCGAAAACAGGATGGCAAATCACGAGGCTGGCCCGTCAACGATATTATGATCCGACGGCGCCCAATCGAAGTTCGTGGAGTGAACCGGGAACAGTATCTTATATAGAAGCCGCGATTCTAGATGGCGAGGCCGAAGATAGCGACGTATATGTCATGCGTAAAAAACACATGGTGTCTGTTACACCGATCAGCTTGGATATGACTTCAAGAGTTGAGTTAGGCAAACTTGAAAAGCAGTTGCGAGAATCAGTTCATTGAACGGAATCAAAAACGGGTCACGCGTGACCCGTTTTTGATTCTATATATGCGGATTAAGTTTCATCAACAATTTTTCTTTTGGCTGGTATCCCGTCACGCGCTCTTTGACTTGTCCACCTTTAAAAAGCATGAGCGTAGGAACGCCCAGCACGCCAAACTGCATCAGGATGTTTGGATTCTCATCTGCATCCAGCTTTACAACTTTAACTTTGCCATCCCACTCCTGCGCCAATTGCTTCACAATGGGATCAATCATTTTACAGGGCTGACACCACCCCGCGGTAAAATCAACGAGAACGGGTTGGTCCGCGTTCAACACTTCGTTTTGAAAATTATCTTCCTTTACATAATTCACTTCAATCATTTTGCCTCCGTTTATCTTCGACGCGCCGAATTACCAATATATTACGTTGACGGTGCAACTTGGTCATGATAGAATGCAGTCCGCTTTCTTCTTTGAAAGCGATTTGTGGGCGTGTAGCTCAATGGTAGAGCAGTGGCCTTTTAAGCCATTGGTTGAGAGTTCGAGCCTCTCCGCGCTCATCATAGTGCATATGGGGGCTAATGATCTGGTTGATGCCAATATCTGAAGTTTCTGCCTGCTCACCTGATTTTCCATTTTCCTATAAGCCATCAGTTGGACAAACATGAATTTTAGTAAGATTTAGTTATGCTCATTCTATCATTGGCATATCTTCTCTAACGCCGGACAGTGCTATTATTTAATTTAATTAGCGCTCGGGCGGACAAGTTTCCGGGATTAGAACCACTGAACTTAGCGTAAATTAATACTTATACAGGGCTTAGATAACTTTAGCTTCTTAGATCCTTTATCGGTACCAATGCTAAAAAATGACCGATTTGCTTGGAAAATCATCATCAATTGCCGGGCCGCGCGGACACCTTCGCCGCTGAAAGTTTAGCGGCTTTTTGCTTAAGATAATGGAACAGCAGGGATTTGGCCCTCACTTACTATCTTCATAAATTCTGAAACTACACTTGAATCAAAATGTTTCCCGCTTTGATCGCGAATGTAATCAAGTGCTTCCTTTTTTGACCAAGCAGGGCGATAAGGGCGATCGGAAGTAATTGCATCGAAAACGTCCACAACAGAGAACAGGCGCGCAGACAAAGGAATTTGCTCTCCCTTGAGGCCATGCGGATATCCGGAGCCATCCCATTTCTCGTGATGATAGAAGGGAATATCCAAAGCTGGGCGCAGATAAGGAATGGGCGAAAGCATATCATAAGCATAGCGAGGGTGCTGTTTTATGATCTCTCTCTCTGAATCGGTTAGAGCAGTACTTTTGAGCAGGATACTATCCGGAATAGCCATTTTCCCAATATCATGCAGGATCGCGCCGCGTCGGATGTTGACCAATTCCGCTTCGCTAAAATTAAAGCGGCGCGCGAGTTGAAGCGCAACACCCGTAACCCGCTCCGTATGCCCTTCCGTTTCTTGATCACGCAACTCAAGAGCCCGCGACCAGCCATCAATTGTGGCATCATATGCCCGCGTCAATTCGATGTTTGAACGCTGCAATTCACGAAACAGAGTGGCGTTTTCAATTGCAATAGCGGCTTGTCCGGCAAGCATCTCCATGAAATTCAGCCAATCAGGATCAGGATCAAGCTGTGCCCGATGAAAGATTTCCAACACCCCACATACCTGCCCCTTTGCAATAAGAGGGACACCAAAATACGAAACGAAAAACTCTTTGTAGAAAACCGGTGATCGCAGATAATCTGTTTTTCTGTGCTGAAGGTTAGGTATATGAATGGTTTTTCTTTGTAATGCAGCAAGGCCGGCATAGCCTTCCCCGAGACGCAAGTGAGTCCTCTGCAAAGCTTCGGTACGGAAGCCGATGCTGGTTGTAAAATCAAAGAACTTGCTTTCATGATTGAATAGCAAGATGGCGGCGGCGTCCACATTTAATATTGCAGTAACATGACTCAACAGGATCGAGAGTGTAAGATTAAGGTCAAAGCTTGATGAAATCAGCGCATCGATTGCCTGGAATGCCGAAAGATGATTCAATTGCCTTTGAATCTTTTCTTCGGCATGTTTGTATTTTGTCACATCCCGCACAACGACAACAACTCTCGATGGAGAAGAAGGAACAAACCGGGCTTCGAACCAATGAACATCATTCGGAAAATTAAGCGGGTAATCCAACGATATAGTCTTTTGATCACGACTGGCTTGTTCAACCGCCTTTTGAAATTTTTCCCCTATTTCAGGGGGCAGGAGATCCTGTATGCGTCGATTGAGAAAGCCATCCGAAGATGAGACCAGGAACGTAAAGTCGCTTCCCTTATAATCCATGACTCTTCCCTTGCCATCCAAATCGAAAAGCAAATCGGGAAACGCTTCAAAGATTGCGCTTAATTGCACTGAAGCGTTGGATCTATTCTCGGTAAGCAAATTCATCATCTCCATCTCCAAACGGGGACGAGGGACGCAGTATGATACTGCGCCCCTCCTCTGCCATGCCTTCCTGACGAGCACCAGATTGCCAGGGGACGAAAGGCTGGCAGCACCATTGACAAAATCAATGTCATTTTCCCGAAATCGAAATAACCTGCCTCGCAAGATCAGCCAGCGAACTCGCGTTGATAGATAAAATCAAAGAGGTTTCTTCCTGGCTTAGTGAAAACCCCTTCCCTAAATATCCTTGGTCAAGCGCGGCACCTGGATTTCGGAGGAGCGTTTCGCGAAAATTCTGATTTACAACTGCCGCCGCAAATACACTATTTAGTCCGGCGTGGGTTTCCTGTGATAAATCAGATTTGTAATGCAAACTTTCCTTGAACGTTGTGGATGTAATCATACGACAACACTTTCTTCATGCAGAGAATCCAATTTGATCGTGGGCTTTGCAAGTAACCAAAACACACCCACGCTTATCAAAATATCTCCCAAACTAAACGCTGTCTTGTAGGGAGACCAGGTGGGGAGGAGAAAACGGTCTGCCAGGAATTCAAAATGTATATTTTGCGCTGACAGAAGAATGTCTTTTTCTCCAAACCTGTCACCCAGGTTCATAAACTGCAGAACATCTTTGCCTGCTAAAAGATTAGCCGTTTGCGGGCTGATAGGCATCCAGCCGCCATTGGCAACAATCACTACAAAATTTAGCAATAAGCCGCCAATCAGAATCGGCATGCCGGGCAGGTGACGGTTGAGCCAGGCAAATATCGAAAACAAGAACAGCGAAGCCAATAAACTCGCCGAAGCAAAACCATTATCAAATGATTGATGAGTGGCCGGCAAATAGGCTATAAACAATTGCGGGACGAAGGCAATTACCACCAGCCAAGTGGCCCGCAAACTGGGGACGGTGTAAGATCGTTTATGCCAACGCGCTAGGCCTAAACCCACCAAAAATCCGGTGAGAACGGCGAGCAGGAGAATCATCTTTAATGCGGGCTGGCACCACCACCAGCGCTTGGAGCGCCAATACCCAAAACCAGCATGGCTAGGGCAAGGATTGCAAAAGCAAATTGGATATGTTGTCGGTTCAGTTTGCTTGCAAAAAGGGCAAAACGACCAAATTTGTTATTCATGGTATCTTCTCCTTTTATTTGATGTTTCTAGAATATACCCCCATAGGCTTCAAAACAGGCTTCAAAAGATTAATAAGACAGCCTCGTTTGTCTGTTTTTTAATCAAAATATGTTCTAATTAAGCAGTTAATTCTTGATAAAGCCTTTGTGTTTCTTCAGAAGGCGGTAAATTATAAATATCTCGCATGACTTGTTCGCAGGTTCTGTAGGTATAAATTACTGACCCCCGGTCCCCTAGGCGGCGATATACTTGCATCTTCAAGCGATAAGTGGCCTCGAAAGTCGAGTCGTATTTCAGAGCGTCCTCACAGATTTTCAAGGCATCTTGTGTTTGACCCTCCTTCAGATAAAGTTCTGCTAGTGCAAGTGAGGTCCAAAGGTAAGCTTGATTTAGCCTTTCTCGTTCCGGCCAGACCCATGTAGCATCAATATCTTCAAGATAGTGTCCGTGGATCAAGTCTATTGCTCTCTGATAGAGGCCAATGCGTTCGATAGGATCGGAACAAGACTTCCCCTTGGCAACAAAGGCCTCAAAGGCCTCCACATCATATTCATGATCCAAGGCGAAATTGAACTGATAACGGTTTTCCTCAAAGAGAATCACATCCTGCCCCAAGGCACGCCTCAACCGATAAATCTCATTCTTAAAACGCAGATTCAATTTTGCAGGTTCAGTAACTTCAGCCCAAAGCGCTTCTTCAATTTGTTCCCTGATCGTCGGACGCTTTAAAGAAAGGAAATAAAAGAACAATTCCCGAACAGATTGTGTCTGCCAATCTTTCATGGTGACAGATTTGCCATTGACTTGAACATCGCTCTGTCCAAAAGAGCGGATGATTAACTTCGGGGATGGAATATCTATAGCCCTTGCCAGTCGGCGCAATTGGCGCCGAGTTCTGGGTAATTGAACATCCAAAGAATCTGCCTTTTTAAATCAGATCACGCAGATTCTGTTTTGTCTGAGGATCGTTGCGCAGGCCAACCAACCAATCACGCGATTGATGTATAGCAAGAATGGCGCGGTGATTAATGTGATCGGGCTTCTGGAGGATATTTCCTATCTCCTCCGAAGCGGCAGTTCGTTCTCCGGCTTCATATTGGGCTGCCGCCATCCAAACATGACTCAAAATTATTTCTGCTTGTCTGCCATCCCGACTAAAGGATTGTTTCGCTATTATTAGTTCATTCACGGCCTGTCGCGGCTCTGCATTCAAGAGGGATAATCGGGCACACAGGAGCTGATAAAGGCTATATTCATAGTTTGAGTCCTCTGCCTTTATCAAGCCAGCGCATTGCACGGACGCGATGCTGGCTTCCGTCCGATCCTTTTTCAACAGAGCTAAATTGAACTCAGCAAGAGCCAAGTAGTTAATCAAAAAGCGTGCACCAAGTTGTTGGGCCAATCCCTTAGCATGTTTATAGTTTTGTCCTGCGATCTCGAAATCTTCCACTTCAGCATAAAGATCGCCCAAACCTATCAAGATTAAGGCCTCTCCACGTTTGTAACCACCCTGCCTAGCATATAGTAGACCCTCTTCCAACATCTGAGCGGCTTGCTCATAATCTCCCTGTAGGTGATATAAAACGCCCAGATTGTTAAGCACGTCCACTTGCCATGTCAGGTTCCCTGCCCGCCGCCATATTTCCAGTGCCTTTTGATACGAATTTCGGGCTTTTGAATACTCTCCTGTCTCAGCATATATTACCCCAGTCTCCATCAATAGAGCTGGTATAGCAGGGGTGTCGTTCAAGCGAACATAGGTATCTAAAGCGCGTTCCAAATAATGTGCAGCCTGGAAGGTATGACCCTGGTAAAACAAGCTTAGACCTTTAACACGCAATGCATCAGCACTGATCCATTGCAACCCGTCCTCTGCTTCAACCAAGGACAAAGCTTCATCTGCATCGCGCGTGGCATCCTTGTAATTTCCAAGCGACTGATACGTATGTCCACGCCGAACCAGCGTAGAGGCCAGACCATAAATATCTTTTTCCCTTCGAAACTCTACAACCGAGCGATTAAATAATGCTATTCCACCAGACCCGTTACCCTTTAATGATTCTATTTGACCACGCAAAGATAACAGGGCAGGATGCCCCTGAAATATAGATGGAGGCAATTCCCTAAGCCAAGATTTTAATGTGAGCATGGCATGCTGATACATGGGGATGCCCGCGTGCTCGATCAAATTGACCAGCGCGTCAAAGTCGCCTAATTGCTTGTAAAGTTGATAAGCTTTTTCCCAGCCACCATGAGCTTCATGATATTGTGCCAGGCGCTGCAGAATTAACGAGGCTTCCTCAGGTTGTTCGCTGCGAAAACGCTCCTGGAGGAAATCGCGAAAAAGATGGTGATATCTCAGCCATTGTCCATTGGCGCCGACAGGAAGTGCAAATAAGTTTTTCTGGACAATCAAATCTATTAACTTTAGCCAATCTTGACGGTCAGAATAAAATGGAGCAAGCACATTTTCACAGAGTTCCGCATCAAACTCTTCCAGCAGAGAACTCCTGAGCAGAAAGAGTTGAAGCCCTTCAGGCTGGCGCTCCAATACTTGTTGACCTAAATAATCAAAGATATCAACACCCACCGCGACCGATGGCGATATATATGTAACTTCCTTGCCTTGAACCAGATTTAGGTCCGTGAACTGTAATCCGGTCACCCAGCCTTCTGTCGCTTCGACGAGTTTGCGGGCATCCTCATCAGAGAGATGGACTTGTTGATTCTGCGCTAGCAGAGCTTGTATCTCTTCAGGACGAAAGGAAAGATCTAAAAAACCCAAGCCCCCCACTTGCTCACGGGCAACTAACAAAGTCAAATCAGATAAATTGGTTAGAGAGCGGGACGAAAGGATCAGATGGCAGTTTTCATCCGCCAATTGCGTAAAGCGATTGACGAAATAGAGGATCGGTTCAACATCATCCACCAAATGAAAATCATCCAACACAAGTACGAAGTGCTCGTGAATCTCATCATAGATTTCATTAATCAGTGTAACCAAAACAGATTCCATCCCCTCTTCCAAATTGGTCAACGCGTTGAGTGCAGAACGGGAACGATTTCCAAATTTCGGGAAGCGTTCCGCAATCGTGGCAATAAAATAGGCGATAAATCTCTGCGGCTCACGATCCAGTGAATCAAGAGCCAGCCAGCAAAAGGGCAAATCGCTATGGTGTGCCAGGTCAATCAAAAGGGATGTCTTGCCATAACCAGCCGGCGCTGAAACCATGACCAGTTTGCGGTCAAGGATTTCATAGATCTCATCTAATAACCGCTGACGCGTGAGTAGTTCCACGCGCCGCCTGGGAACGATGATCTTGGTCTTGCTGATAAGGGTTTCAGAAACACTCATCGTTTATAAATGATAGCTTGATTATTTTACCCACTTAATTACAATTGCACAGAGCCTTCCAGCTCCTTAATTGGATGTCAGTCGAGGCTAAGCGGCGTGTAATCCTTCCAAAATTACGGCATGGATACCGGGGGCGGCCGCAACAATGGACTGAGGCTGAGATAGGTAATCTTTGCCACTGTTTACGTTCGTAACAATAGCGCCCGATTCTTCAGCGACCAAACCTCCTGCGGCAACATCCCACGGCTTGAGGGATAATTCCCAAAAACCATCAAAACGGCCCGCTCCGACATAACACGCATCCAATGCTGCGGACCCGAAGCGGCGTACGCCCTGAGTCAGTTTCCCGAAGCGGACAAAGTTATCAAAGTTATCATGCGGTGTATTCCATGCATCATATGGAAAGCCTGTCACCAACAAACTCTTTTGCAGTTCGGTTGCTTTGGAGGTGTGAATTGCTTTTCCATTCAACCATGCACCTTGACCGCGTTCGGCGGTAAACATTTCGTCGCGGATCGGATCGTAAACGGCGCCCAACTTCATCGTTCCGGCTTGAGCGCCTGTGCCGAGCATTCTTCGAAGCATATCCAATCGAAACACAAAAGATGGGAATGTGATGAGCATAATTGACCGTGCCATCGAGAGGATCAACATACCAGATATGATCTTCATCGCCTTTGATGACGCCACTCTCTTCAGCAATGATGTGACTGCCCGGCCAATGCTGATTGATCTCTGTCAGCAGAAAATCTTCGGAGGCGCGGTCCGTTTCAGTCACCAAGTCAATCACACCTTTATAAGCTACTTGATGTTCGCAGTCATAACCGGCGCGGAAAATCGCTCCAGCTCGCCGCGCCAAATTCTCTATCTCACTGAGAGTGGGAGATTTCATGCGGAGGAATTTTTCTTTTCCAGGAATTCTTTAATGTGCTCGATTTCAGCCTGAATCTCATCGCGGTCATTGATGGATTGCTGGCGCAAAGCCACAAAGCCGGGCTTTTGTTCGCTGGGCAAAGTTTCAATCAAACGCTCGGCACGGGCAATTTGTGCGCTCTTCTGTTGAAGTTTCATCTCCAGTCGCTTGCGGTATCCTATAAAGAACTCACGCTCTTTCATCGGCGGAGGCGGAGGCGGCGGTCCCTGCATCAACAATTCGGCGACCGTCAACAAAAATTCTTCGGTGTCAATCGGCTTTTCCATAAAGCGCGTCGCGCCGATGTGCATTGCAAATGCTTTATCTTCCGGCGCGATGTATGTGGCAGATAGAAAGACCACCGGGATATCGCGTGTGGATGGGTCGGTCCGCAAATGATAAACGAGACTGAAACCATCCATCTTGGGCATAAGAATATCGGTGATGATAATGGCAGGCCGGTTCTTTTGAATCGCATCCAGCGCTTCCTGTCCATTCCGCGCCTTCACCACATCATATCCCTTGAATTTAAGAGTCACTTCCAGGAAATCAAGAATGTTCGGGACATCCTCAACGACAAGCAATGGACCAGCCGTAGTGTTCATGCGCTTATTCTATTCCCTTTTCATAGGCGAAGCAAGTGATGTTAATTTCCATTCCAAATCCGTTGGCCAAGCGCCGACAAAACATATTCCACTGCCAGTGAAGCAGTTTGATTTTGAACATCCAAAACGGAATTAACTTCCACAATATCCATTCCGATTAACTTGCCGGTCTCTGCAATCATCTCACAAGCCAGATGAGCTTCACGCTGAGTCAGCCCCGCAGGCACCGGCGTTCCAACACCGGGCGCGTGACGCGGATCCATGGCGTCCATATCAAACGACAGGTAAATGCCATCTGTTTCACGCGAACTCGTTCGATGGCTTTTTCCATCACGGTCACCATGCCAAGCCGATCAATTTGCTCCATACCCATGACCATAACCCCGGATTCACGCAGATTGATTTTTTCACCGGGGTCGAGATCGCGCGCGCCGATAATGGCAACCCGCTTCGGGTCCACGACGGGAAGCGGCTCATCCCATATTTGAGTTAAGCGCGCGTCCCCGAGTCCGCACAATGCCGCCAGCGGCATCCCATGAATATTTCCGGAAGGAGTCGTTTTATCAGTATTGAAATCCGCGTGAGCATCAATCCAGATCACGCCGAGCTTCTTGGATTTTGCCGCACCGCGAAATCGAACCGAGCGAGAGGCTGTGATCGCCGCCCAATACAACCGGGAAATTTCCTAACATCACAGATGTCGAGACCGCGCCTGCCGCGCGCCGCGACATCGGAACGATGCAATCAATGTATTTAAGCTTTGGTTCAGCAATGGAGCACATCTCCGCAATGGGCACTTCGATATTGCCTTTATCTTCGACAATGTATCCGAGAGCCTCCAGTTTCTTTTGAAGATGCGCGTACCGGATCGCGCTCGGACCCATATCCACGCCGCGCCGATCCGCGCCGAGGTCAATGGGAATGCCGATGATGTCAATTTTCATTCTTCCTCCGAAGAAAACATAGATGCATATTTTATCAAAGCCGCAAAAAATTAAAACGGGACAAGCTAACAGCTTGTCCCGTTTTTCTACATGGCCAAACGCTAGAAGAGTTTTAACACAATATGCAAAACAAAGTAAGCCAGCACGACAAATACAATGCATCCGCATCCGCGCGAACCAATGAATTAAATGTTTGAAGATAAAACTTAGGATGCTGAACACAACGACCACCGCCACTATGATGGCGGCGAAATAAATAATGGTATTGAGATCAACGTTTGAGAAAGACATCATGAACTCCTTTATTACGCGGTCCGATAATAACCAACATCCACCGAATAGACGCGGCCGCGCTTGACAACCTGCCGGACGAGATTCGTCCCGAAGCGATAGCCAAGATGACGATAATCGGGCACGTTGAGAATTAACAAGTCAGCTTGCTTGCCTTCTTCGATGGAGCCAATTATATCCGAGCGGCGGATAGCGTGTGCAGAGTTAATCGTCGAAGCGGCAATGGCTTGTGCGGGAGTCAGCCCCATGGTACGGCATGCCAGCGCAATGACAAACTGCATCGAACTCATTCCATGCCGTGCCGGGATTGCAATCGGTCGCCAGAGCAAGAATGGCATTGGCTTCAATCAACTTACGGGCGGGCGTGTAATCTTTTTCAGCGAGACCAAACGGTGTGCAAGGCAAAGCCACTGCAACGGTATCTGATTTGCCTAATGCTTTGATATCCACATCGGAAGTCTTGACCAAATGATCGGCAGAAGCCGCACCGAGTTCAACCGCAAGCGACGCGCCGCCAAGATTGTCGAATTCGTCAGCGTGGATCTTAAGTGGGAATCCAAGTTCCCGCGCTTTGGTCAAGATTTGACGCGATTGATCGAGATTGAATGCTCTATCTTCGCAGAACACATCCACAAATGGAAACGGGAGTCGCGGCGCGTGAGTTTGCCACCAAGCATGAACAGTCGGAAGCATCGTATCGCAAACGAGATCAGTGTAACCTTGTGGATCATCTTTGCCTGCGCCCGCTAGGGTGTATTCGGGTGCAATGGCGTGTGCGCCGAGAAACGTAATGGCAAGGTCAAGCGGACTTTCATCTTCGAGCGCAATCAAGGCTTTGAGCAATCGCAGTTCAGTCGCCGTTTGCAAACCATAACCGGTTTTCGCTTCAGCAGTGGTCGTGCCGTGCGCGAACATGCGAAGCAAACGCGGACGAGTTTGCGCGATCAGCGATTCGATGGAAGCCGTGCGCGTGTGCCGGACGGTTGAAATGATTCCCCCGCCCGCCGCGAGGATATCGAGATACGGCTTGCCCGCCATCTTCATCTCGAATTCGTCCGCGCGGTCACCAGCCCAAATGACATGCGTGTGCGGATCTACAAAACCAGGCATGACCACGCATCCGCTGGCATCAAGCGTGGGTTCATCTTTATACGCGGCACGCAATTCATCCGTTGAACCCGCGGCGAGGATCTTTTCATCGCGGATCAGCACCGCGCCGTTTTGAATGACACCTAACGTGCCGAGGTCGCGTCCGCGTTGCGGACCGCCTTTGAGAAGTCAGAAGTTGCGAAGCGGAATGAATAAGCATAAACTATTTACTGAGAAGCACGAATGCAAGGGCAATTATGGCAGGCAAGGCTTGTATCCAGAGAATCCTTCGGCTGACGGTGAATGTGCCAAAGATGCCCGCAACGATCACACAAAGGAGAAGGAAAATTTTGACTTCATAACCATTTGCGCCGAGGAATAAACTCCAGATCAGCCCTGCGGCGAGGAAGCCATTATATAATCCCTGATTAGCCGCAAGAGTTTTCGATGCTTGAGCAAACTCAGACGTAAGATTGAACGTTCGACAACCAAAGGGTTTTGTCCAAAGAAACATTTCCAAGCTCAAGAAACCCAAGTGAAGAACGGCAACGAGCAAGACGACGAGATTGGAAGCGATTATCATTTTATTATCTTTCTTTTGCTAAGCTCGGAATGGATGAGCATAAGGTAATTTAACCACAGATAAACACAGATGAACATAGAAAACAAAGCCGCTCTTTGCAGAGTGGCTGTTTGTTTATTTCGTCGCGGTTGCCCACATGTTGAGCATGAACTCAAAATAACCGAATTTAACTTTTTTCATTTCAAAGCCTGCCTGTCCGAAGTGCCAGCCGATCAGCGGAAGAGTATAAGCAAAGGCGTGCTCGTGAATCTCCTCGGCGCTGACGAGATTAATGCGCGCCATGAACTTGAGCAATCCGTCCGACCAGGCGGCGGGCGTGGTCATGATGACTTGTCCGCTGGGCTTCAACACGCGATGACTTTCTTTAAAAAGAATCGCCATGCTATCCGGGTCCAAATGCTCGACCACCGCCAGCAGAGTCACCACGCTGAAAAAATCATCGTCAAAGGGAAGCTTGGGTTCTTTGTTCAAATCGAGCGTGAAGAACTCGATACGGTTTCGAGCCGCAGTCTCTTTCGGCATCGGCAATTGATCCACCGCAAATTTCTCCTCAAACGAAGTATGCGAAAGAAAATAAGGGAATGAGCCGCAGCCGATGTCGAGGATGCGTCCCGCTCGAAGGTCAGGTGGAATCAGGCGGTTGCCGCGTTGCGTCCGAAAGTGAGCGAGCGTCGGTTCGAGCAGGCCCTTGCCGCGCGTATATTTCGTATCGGTCATTTATAAATCTTTCCAGAGTGAAATTTATATGATTATATGCGATTTTGACGGCTTCCGAGAGCGGCTAAAGTTGGGAGCATTTGGCTAAACTTGTCCCTGAAAATTAAATAAAAAGCCCCACCCAAGGCTGCTCCCGCTGGTTGACTTACAATTTTCATGGAGCATTAGTGATGTAAAAACCCTCTCGGAAGGTGGTTCCACGTAGATGAATATTATCTGACATGCTATTTACATCAGGCAGAGCGTCTCTTCGCGGTATACAAGGAAATGTTCTGTACCAGCATAGCTGAGAATTGACAGCCTCGAAAACAAAAAGATTATCTATTGGAACTGATTTGACTTTGGCTACAGGATATTCAGCCGGATAAATATATTCTTGGCGCAAATGATAAGGTGCTTTTAAGAAGTTCATGGCGATAATAACCGCCAGGATAAAAGTAAACGCCGGGTGTAACAAGTCCTTAATTCTATTATTTGATTTCTCAACAAAACACATAAGAAGTGGGGCGCAAAGCAATAAAAATGAGGGGATTAAGAAACCGTATCCGAATCTAAAGTTTGGCGCTGAAAAAAACCAAAATAAAGTTCCTGTTATGGAAGTCAACGTAATATAAAAAGAAATGGATCTGAAGCGCTCGCGGTCTTTAAAAAGAAAATATAATCCCCACACCAATGTTCCGAGGATAACTCCCACCAATAATAACTTGTTGTCAAAAAATTGTTGACGAAACCAAAGTGGGAACCATTGACTTAATGGCATTTGAAGAACAACATTGGACGGCAGGTTCGGAATTCTGGCATAACTTGTAATCGTGTTTGACATCATTTGGACTGAAGTTACCGGAACCTTCCAGTCAAAACTGAATATATCAATTTGATATATCGGGTAAACCACATAACCTGTGAGAATTATATTGCGTATAAGCCATGGTAGTATGCTAATGATGGAAACAAAAAAAAGGCCAACCGTTTTCAGAAAATTTGTCTTGGAGAATTCATTGATCAAGAAAACAAAAGGCAGGAGTATCGCAGGGACCCCAGAAATCTTTAGAGTAATATTAAAATATGGAAAAGACGACTAAGACAGAAAAAGCCGCCCAATTTTGTGTTGTAAAAATATCTAGTGCTATTAAGAAAATAAACCAAGTTAACAGCATTGACGGCAAATCTGTGCCAGGAGACGAGATTTCGAATCCTCCATATTGGCGAAAGAGAAGAAAAACACCATATAATAGGAACCCAAAAAAAATCAAATTCGTTGTAGATGCGGATTTCTTCAGTTTATTGCTTTTCTCGATAACGTATGAAATAAAAACCAAAGAAATCGCCAGTTCAGGCAAATGATAAAGGGGATGTCCAATATTACTAAATCCAAATAACGCCTCCAGTAATAACCAGTTTGAATTAAACCCAAATCTGCTGTGCAGGTTGGCCAAGCCTGGAACAGCGGGATAAGTTTCAATCCATCTGATTGCTTGAAGGTGATATAACCCGGAATTGATGAGGACGTTTCCACCGACAGAATACAATACGGCAAGGATGAATAACACAAAAAGAATTCCTGATGAAAAAAACGATGTCTTTATATTGCTTAACTTTTTGCGGACCAAGGCAAATATATCTTTATTTAGACAAGCAAAGATTAGAACGGCGCCAACAGCAATGATTTTCTGAATTAATGTGTTTATGGGCGAAAAGAGGGAAATAATACCAAGGATAAAAATAAGTAAAACCATGCCAAGAATAATCACAATCTCTATTTCGAATTCTAAAAAACTTTCTTTGTTGTTAAAGAAATGGGTTAAAGGCGCGCAAGTAAGACACCGTAGATCAAGCATATTCCAAGCATATAAGGCAAAAGAACTAAAGTTGCGAGCATAACACACAACCTCTGTAAGTGATTTATTGTTGAGCGATCAATGAAACGGGCACTTTTGGCCCTTGAATTAAAATTGCCCGCTTATTGCCCTAAGATATAAAAAAGAAAACAGTCTTTAGACGAATTGATGTGTTTTGGAATTCAGTGTAGCTTTCATTTGTTTGAGTGAGGTGAGGATCGATTCGAGCAAGCCCTTGCCACGTGTAAATTTGTATCAGTCATCTATCTAATCTTTCTGGCGCAAAGTTTATCCGATTATACACAGTTTCAATTTGCATGCGCGACAAAACGCGCAAGCCACGCCATAATGCGCGGCAGAATGACGATCTTCTTTTGCATCTCAGCCAGTGCCAGCACTGCAAAAATATTGAACATCGCCGCAAATAACGTAACGATCAGGAAGCCGAAGCGTTGATAAATAAACGTAGATAACAAGTCGCCAAGTGCGCGTCCAATCGAAAAGGCGATCAGATTCAACGCCATGGCGGTCGCGCGCGCTTGCGGAACTGCTTCTGTCATCATCGGCAGTTGGCTGACGATCATATATTCGAACGAGATGTAAAAAAGAAACAACCCGATCAACGCGCCAATTTCGGTATGACCGATGAAAGGCAAAAGGATCGAGGCGATGATGTTACCAACCAAACCGATGAGAATTGCGCGCGGCTTTCCGATTCGATCCGTGACCAGCGCGACGAGTCCTTCCCCGCTCAATTCGGCGAAACCAATCACGGCGGACGCGCCCGCCAAAGCCGCGATCTGCAAACCGAATGATTCCGACAGCCACACACCGAAGATCAGATTGACCATTTCATTGGCGGCGCTCGACCACAACGCGATGAAGGCGCAAGCCAAGGCGGGGATGGATGTGAGAATCACGCGCCAATGAGCGCGTGAATTAAGATCCGGTTGATAATGCGTGTCTGTGCGCGGGATCATCCACCAAATGACGACAAACATTCCAATGCCCAATATTGCCAAAACAGGAAATGGTGCCGACCATCCGTAGCGCGCGATCAATAATCCTGCCAGCGGCACACCTACAATGAAAGCCAGCGACCACGACATTTCGGTAATCGCGAGCGCGGTTCCGCGTTGTTCATAGGGAACGCGGTCGCCAAAATAAGCTTGAATGGCGGGGTCAAACAAATCCTTGCTTAGAATTCCAAATATCAGCGCGATGGATAATGTCAGCAGGCTGGGGTGAATTGCCACCGCGCTGACACCGACTGTAAAAGTTCCAGCACCAGCCAGCATCGCAAGTCTGCGCCCGCGCTGATCCGCGAGAGGCGAAAGGAATGGACTCAGCGCGCCCGCCAGATTTCTTCCGGTCAACACAAGGGAAATGGTGGTCAGGTCCACGCCGAGGCCGCGCGCAAAAATGGATAAGAAAGGATACGCCATCCTGTGCAATGTGTTCAGGATGAGCCGAATGGCCGTCACGACGATGAGTTGAATGCGAGTTGTTAGATTCATATGTGCATAAAACGCAACTGGCCGCTTTTAGGCGACCAGTTGAAAATTTATTTTTTGATAAGCCGCAGGAACCAAATCGCCATGAAATACGAGGCCAACCACGTGATCAAATTCAGCGCGATGAAGAAGCCGATGATTTGCCAGTTGCCCGAGTTGAAGATCGGCGAGGGTGGTGGATGCATCACATATTGCGCTCGGGAAAATTCAAAAAGCAAAACGATAATATATGCAGGGTTGGCGATGGAGGTAAGCCAATTGATGTCGATCACCCACAAGCCGAGTTGCAGCAACACGCCGACGACTGCAAAGGTCACCGCCAAGCGGAAGCGCGGTTCAGCGAGGAAGAGTCCGTTCCAGTCGGCTTGCATCGCCCAGATCGAAAGCGGTAAATACGTGATCCAGAAAAAGATGCCAGTGCGTCCCAATGCAGTGGACCAATTATAGAAAAGGTCGCGACGCGTAATCAACACGATCAAACCGGCCAATCCTGCCAGCACAAGCACCAGCTCAGCCGTCAATACCCAGGCACCGTGTAAATAGACAATGCGGACATTGGAACCCAGCGTCTGGTCGGCTGGACCGAAGAGGGAAAGCACAGCTATCAGAATGATCGTGATCAAGAAAAGCCAAAGAGGATGAATGCGTTTCAACATGTGCAAATTGTATCAGATGAAAAAGAAAACTCGAAAAGGAAGCGAGTCGCACACCTTCAAAAAACGAGCATAAAACATTCATGAAAAATTCATCCTTACAAACTATAATATGAGCGTCTAAGAAAGATAAGGAGACATCGAATGAAAACAGTTTGGAAATGGATTCTTGGAATCGTAATTGTATTGGTTGTGGCAGGTCTCGTGGTTGGCGCCGTTTTTATGTGGCAACACCGCCCTACCTTTAGTATGAGAAGCGCACCGTTCGCCTACAGACAGTACCAGCAAAATGCTCCGAATGCGCCGAGCACTCCGAATCCGCAAAACAATAACCAGGGCAAGCCCACTTCCCCTAATGGAACGATGCCAAATCGGCCCATGATGGGACGCGGATTTGGTTACGGACGCGGTCCAATGATGATGGGACGAGGATTTGGATATAGTCCGATGATGGGACGCGGCGGCTTTGGATATGGCTCGATGATGCATCGCGGCTTCGGCTTCTTCCAATTCTTCTTCAGATTGGCGGAGCTGGCTGTGTTTGGCCTACTGCTCTACGGCGCCTACTGGCTTGGACGTAGATCGGTTACGCCCGTCATAGCACCTGTTGCCCCCGCGCCGGTTTCCGATCCGGATCCCGCTCCACAACGCGGACGCAAAGTTGCGAAGAGTTAATCACTCCAGCAAAACAATATCTCCGAAAAACAAGAGCAGGCTAATGGCCTGCTCTTGTTGATTATGGTACAGTTTTGCATTAGACATCCCCTTATCGGATGGAGAAGCAACGAGCAAAAAAGTTTATCTCTTCAGCGTGCGATATTTCAAGCGATGTGGAGTCTCGGCATCCTTGCCCAATCGCTTGCGGCGATCTTCATCATATTCCGACCAATTGCCGTAAAAGAAATGAACACCGCCGTCATCTTCAAAGGCGAGGATGTGAGTTCGCGATACGATCCAAGAACCAGCGGTCGTGACTCACGACCACCGCGCAACCGGCAAAGTTTTCGAGCGCTTCTTCCAGCGCCCGAAGCGTGTTCACATCCAGATCATTGGTCGGCTCGTCGAGCAGGATGACGTTTGCGCCGCTCGTCAATGTTTTGGCTAAATGCACGCGGTTACGCTCGCCACCGGATAATACTTTGATCTGCTTTTGCTGATCGGTTCCGAGAAAATTAAACGAAGCGACATAGGCGCGCGAGTTCATCTTGCGTGCGCCGAGCGTGATTATATCTTCACCACCCGAAATTTCCTCCCAAACCGTTTTCTCACCATCGAGCGGACGCAGTTGATCGGCATAAGCCATCTTCACGGTCCCGCCGATTTTGATCGAGCCGCCATCCGGCTTTTCCTGTTCAGTGATCATCTTGAGCAGAGTCGTTTTGCCCGCGCCGTTTGGACCGATGATGCCGAGAATGGAACCGGGCGGAATGTTCACGCTCAAATCGTCAATCAACAAATGATCGCCGTAGGCCTTATTAACGTGTTCCAAATTGATGACAATATCGCCAAGCCGCGGACCGGGTGGAATATAAATTTCCTGTTCGCCGCGATATTGTTCAAATTCCTGGCTCAATAATTTTTCGTAGGCGGTGATGCGCGCCTTGCCTTTGGCTTGACGCGCCTTGGGTGACATGCTGATCCATTCCAATTCACGTTCGAGCGTCTTCTGCCGCTTGGACTTAGTTTTTTCTTCCTGTGCAAGCGCTTCCTTCTTCTGCGCCAGCCATGAAGAGTAATTGCCCTTCCATGGAATCCCGTAACCGCGATCCAATTCAAGAATCCAGCCCGCGACGTTATCGAGGAAGTAGCGGTCATGCGTAACGGCGATGACCGTGCCTTTGTATTCGCGCAGATGATGTTCCAGCCACGCCACGGACTCAGCGTCGAGATGGTTGGTTGGCTCATCGAGCAAAAGAATATCGGGTTCGGTGATCAGTAAGCGGGTCAACGCGACGCGGCGCCGTTCTCCACCGGAACAAACCTTGATGGGCGTATCGGCAGGCGGACAGCGCAAGGCATCCATGGCGAGATCAAGATGGCTGTCGAGATTCCACGCGTCGTGCTTATCAAGTTGCTCCTGCAATTTCGATTGCTCGGCGACCAGTACATCGAAGTCCGCATCCGGCTCGGCAAACTTGGCATTGACTTCATCGTAGCGCTTCAGCATTTCGACGATGGGTTGCACCGCTTCTTTCACAACCTCGATGACGGTCTTCGTTTCATCAAGCTTTGGCTCCTGCTCCAGCAAGCCGACGGTGTAACCCTTGCTCATGGCGATCTCGCCGACATAATCCTTATCCACGCCTGCCATGATGCGAAGCAATGTGGACTTGCCCGCGCCGTTGAGACCGAGCACGCCGATCTTGGCACCATAGTAAAAGCCGAGGGAAATATCGCGCAGGATTTGTTTGTTCGGAGGAACGATCCGCCCCACTTTGTTCATGGAGTAGATGACGAGGGATTCAGGTGACATGGTGATGTGATTTTACTCGATGTTTTTCAGACCCAGCCTGAACCATTCTTGTAAACTAAAAGAGCGGGTATGTAGACTGGTCAAAAGTAGGGAGCCAAACTACCTACACAATAGGGTTACACATCGGCTTATGAACACGTATTATAGGAAGGATGGAAGCAGATTGGAAAATTATTGCAGCGGATATTCTCCAGTGACTTCCTGCCGGATCGAAACGGAATTATGACAGTCCCATGGAAACCGAGAAAAGCATTATGCAGAATTGGTACAGGGATATAAAGAGAAGCGCTCCTTTTAATACCAGCGGGGATATCGGCTTTGAATTCAGTTTTGCGTTCCAACCGATTGTGGACGCCCGTAACCGGGAGATCGTATCCTTTGAAGCCCTGGTGCGCGGGCCGCATGGGGAACCCTCGGCCTCGGTTTTTGCACAGGTGCCCAAGGGTAATTTTCCGAGATTCGATGAGATCTGCCGCCTGAAAGCCATCTACCTTGCCAGCCAATTGAAGATTCCCAGCCGGTTGAATCTAAACATGTCGCCGCAAAGCATATACGAGGTCGATCTAAATATTACGGCCACCTTCCAGGCATCCATCCACAGTGGCATTCCCGTGGGAAACATCGTTTTTGAGGTGCTTGAAACGGAGAGCTTGACGGACCAAAGGAATTTACTCAAATACCTGTGCATCCTCCAGGATTTCGGATTTAAAACAGCCATTGACGATTTCGGGGCGGGTTATTCCGGGCTAAATCTACTGGTGAAATACCAGCCAAATTACATAAAACTTGACCGGTCTATCATAAGCAACATCCAACATGATTGCATCAAACAGAGTATTTTTTCGGGCGTACGGCAGATCTGTAATGACTTGTCGATTGAAATCGTTGCCGAAGGTGTGGAAACCGCAGATGAGTATCATTGGCTGAATGAGGCCGGTATCAGCATTTTCCAGGGTTATTATTTTGCGAGACCGGCCTTTGAGGCCCTGCCCGATGTAGCCAATAAGGTCTTCTGTAATTAATTTGCAGCAGCGTGGACTTGCCCGCCTCGTTGAGACCGGACACAAGCCATACTAAAACCTGAGCCGCAAGCATTAGAGCAATATAGAACTCCGAGATTTTGAAAATCTCAGAGTTCTGCTTTTAGCTCCCACCCTGTTCATGGAGTAGGTGAGTTGAGTATCGGAGGGTATGGTGAAGTGCTTTTATTATTAAGCGTTTAGACACAGATTTGTTTGCGTGGTGTAAAATCGCTTTCAGATAAAGTGAGGATACATGCCATCAAACAAATGGTCACGCGAAGAATTGATACTTGCATTCAATCTTTATTGCAAAATCCCCTTCGGAACAATTCATATTCATAACCCGAAAATCATTGCTCTTGCAAAGCTTCTAGGTCGCACGCCTTCTGCAGTGTCTTGGAAATTGGCAAACTTTGCAAGGCTTGATCCTTCTTTACAAAGCAGAAACATCGCGGGCGCTTCGCATGGAAGTAAGTTAGATGCCGAAATCTGGGAAGAGTTTAATCATGATTGGGAAAAACTTGGTTTTGAAAGTGAAAAGCTCTTAGCCGAAAAAACTGGTAAGCGTATTGAAGCAATAAGTGATATTGAAACAGACGATCTTCCTAAAGTTGGCAAAGAAAGAGAATCGATGGTCAAAGTTCGTGTGAATCAGAGTTTCTTTAGAAGGTCCGTACTTGCAGCTTATAACTTTCAATGTTGTATTACTGGCTTAGAAATTCCAGAATTGCTAAACGCAAGTCACATTATTCCGTGGTCAAAAGACGAAGCAAATCGTGTAAACCCACGAAATGGGCTTTGTCTTAATGCAATTCACGATAGAGCATTTGATAGAGGCTTGCTAACAATTACTCCCGACCTAACAGTAAAAGTTTCTAAAGTAATTAAGCGCCAAAATGTAAGTGAAGCAGTTCAAGATTTTCTTTTACGATATGAAGGAATATCAATTAACAGGCCAGCGAAATTCTTACCTGACATCAAATTCTTGAAATACCACAATAAAAATATTTTTCGGATGTAGTCTTTATGGACACAATAAAATTCGTTTACCTTTATCGTGATGGTTCAAACTACAAATCTTGGGGCGAAGTGATTTTTGAAAACCACGAGAATTTTAACTTTGGAAGAAATAGAGAAAAGACTTATTAAAGCCTTTTTACCAGATAAACTATTTATCGCTAGCCAAATCTCAATTCCAGAAAAATTTTTGTTCTTAAACAAAAAGCTCACAAAATACGACCATTGCTATCATGAGTTTTATAGTTTAGAAATATGCGCGGATAGTTCTACAAATTCTTTGAGAAGGTCAATAACTGATTTTCTAAAGGATGTTGAAGAGGTCTCAAAACAAGGTTGGAAAGCATTTGATATTTTGGATCGCGCTTGATGTTATTGAAAAATAGGGACCGCGATAAATTTGTTGCAAGGGAATTAATAAATCAGTCAAAGGTTGTTGCAAAAATCAAGAAAGCATTTTGATCACAGAGGCAATGCCTGGCGACAAGGCGGCATTGCTGGAAACAGAGGAGTTATTCATCGCATGATCGTCGTTACAGGAGCATCCGGACTGGTGGGCGGCAACCTCGTGCGCGCCATGCTATCACAGGAGCGCCCGGTGCGCGCCTTGGTGCATCACGACCGCCGTGCTTTGGATGGGCTGGATGTGGAAACAGCCTCCGCCGACCTGAACGACCCCGCTTCGCTCGAGCAGGCCTTCCGCGGCGCACAGATCGTCTATCATCTGGCCAGCACCATCTCGATCCGCATGGACAACTGGGAAGAGCTCGAGCGCGTCAATGTCAATGGCACGCGCAACGTGGTGGAGGCCTGCCTGCGCTGCGGCGTGCGGCGGCTGGTGTATTTCAGTTCCATCCACGCGTACCAGCAGGAACCTTTCGATCAACCTTTGGATGAAGGGCGTCCCTTGCTGACCGATGACCGTGTCCCGCCTTACGAGCGCTCCAAAGCCGCCGCCGAATGGATTGCGCGTCAGGCCCCGCAGCGCGGGCTGGATACCGTCATCATTGTCCCCACCGCCATCCTCGGGCCTTACGACTTCCGCCCCTCCTACCTCGGGGAAGCTCTACAAATGCTGGTGCGCGGGCGCATCCCGGCCCTGGTGCGTGGCGGCTATGATTGGGTGGATGTGCGCGATGTGGTCAATGGAGCGATCCAAGCCGAACATCTGGCCCCGAGCGGCGCACACTTCATTCTATCTGGCCATTGGCATACCTTGCAGGATGTGGCCCGCCTCGCGGCTGAGATCAGCGGCCACCCCGCCCCACGGCTCACCGTTCCGGCTTGGCTGGCAGAACTTGCCCAGCCTGTCATGGCAGAACTGGCCCAGCTTAACGGCTCCCAACCGTTGTACACGCGCGCCATGCTCAAGGCGCTGCGCTCCAATCGACAGGTCATCCACGCTCACGCCGACGCGTGAATTGGGATATGAACCGCGTCCCTTTGAGCTGACCTTAAAAGAGGCGCTGAACTGGTTCATAGAACATGAGGCAGGTCATTCATGACCGAATCTGCATTCTTCCGTACTATTCTGCTCATCAGCTTTATCGTTGCCACCGGCACGTTCGTAATGCTGTTCTTTGTCTCCGCCCCCTACGGACGGCACATCCGCCGCGGCTGGGGTTCGGGCATGCCTAGCTGGCTAGGCTGGCTGCTGATGGAATCGGTTTCAGCCGTTGGGATGTTGCTGATGTTCCTGATCGGCGATGCGCCGCGTACCACGGCAACCATTACCTTTTTACTGATGTGGGAGGCGCATTACATCCACCGCGCATTCATCTATCCCTTCCTTCTGCGCGATGGCAAAAAGAAGATGCCGATCCTGGTCACCTTGTTGGCAGTGATCTTTAACCTCGGCAACGCCTACCTGAACGGCCGCTACCTGTTTCATTTTGCAAACCCTCGCTACACTACAAGCTGGCTGCGGGATCCGCGCTTTATCGCGGGTGCAGTCTTGTTCGCCGTCGGCTTCATCCTCAACCGCTGGGCTGACAACACCCTGCGCGATCTGCGTCAGCCCGGCGAGACCGGCTACAAGATCCCGCATGGCGGGCTGTATCGCTACATCTCCTGTCCCAACTACTTGGGTGAGATCGTGGAATGGTTCGGCTGGGCGCTGGCCACCTGGTCCCTGCCGGGGTTGGCGTTTGCGGTATGGACCTTCGCCAACCTGGCCCCGCGTGCCTGGTCCCATCATCGGTGGTACCACGAACAATTCAGCGAGTATCCGCTCGAACGCAAGGCCCTGATCCCGGGCATATGGTAAAGCTAAAACCGCACCACCCAAATTCCGTTAGAATTTGTGATGTGCGGGCTTATTCAATATTATTGGAATTGCGCGATAACCGATAAGGAGTCTCGCCCGTTCTGTTTGGTGACAGCAGCGTGACGGTCGGACGCTTTGCGCTGCAAAGATGGGTCATGGCGATCGTTCAGATGTTTTTTGCTTTTGTGCGCTAATAACCATCAGCCGGATTCTTCTGGCGTGCGGCAGGAACGTTGGACGGTTGACTGTGGCGGTGGGACAACCATTCCAGCAGATATCGCTTTCACACCAGCGGGTGCCGGGGTGTTCACCGTAGAAGCCACGGCCGCTAAATAATTTTACACATAAATTTACGGTAGTGGATGAAAAGTAAGTGATGATAAGATAGGCAGTATGATCCAAAAAGCCTACCACTGTCGAGTGTGCGGAAGCACCAATATTGTCAAAAACGGCACCAACCGTCTCAAGCAACAGCAATATCACTGTAAAGAGTGCGGAGCACGGCGTGTTCTGGAGTCAAAGCGAGAGGCAAAAAAACGCAAAAACCGATCATCCTCAGCCTCTACCAAGAGCGTGTAAGTTTGCGAGGTTTGGAGCGGATTTTTGATGTTGCTCGCCAAAGCGTTTCCAGATGGATTGTCGAACATGTAAAAGATCTGCCGGAACTCAAAGACACTTTGTTGCCAGCCGAACCGGACGATGTCTTGGAATATGATGAAGCCTGGAGTTTTGTTCTCAAAAAGAGCAATAAACGTTGGCTGTGGACGGTCATGTGTCGTCGCACCCGACAAATCATCGCCTTTGTCATTGGCGACCGCAGTGAAACAACCTGTCGCCGTTTGTGGAACGAAGTTCCACTGGCCTACCGCAGTTGTATTTCCTACAGTGATTTCTGGGAAGCCTACCAAAAAGTTCTTCCGCAGAGCACGCATCAAGCGGTTGGGAAAGAGAGCGGACAGGTTTCACACATGGAGCGTTGGTATTGTACTTTGCGCCAACATCAGGCGCGCTATGTCCGTAAAACCCTTTCGTTTTCGAAAGCGCGACGCCTTTCATCACATGGTCACTACATGGTTTATCATTGATCACAATCTCGCCAGAAAACAACTTGCATCACTTACTTTGTAACCACTACCAAATTTACAACCCGTATCGTAATATACTTATGCTGAAATTAACCTTAAAAGATATTTTATTTTTATTCTCCAACGCAGTCGTAAAGAGAACTTATCCCGGGTACGATTTTGCAGGTTTTTGTTACCCACCCTGATAGCTCAGAATTTGCACCGCCCTGCCCGTAGAATCCACCTCTCCCTTGAAAACCGCTGAAATCGTTTATTCTCTCTGGATCGGAAAAACCAGGAAAAGGTAAAACAAGATCACCATCGTCGTCGCCAAAACGGTTGGCAAAACCCGTTTGAGAAAGAAGAAAATATTTGACAACATTATTTCTGACATCATCCTCAAGTTCAGGGAGTGTAAGCACTTCATCGGATCCAGAAAAACCACCCAGTGCCATTACGGGTTTTCCTGTTGCCAAAATGATCGGGCTTGCCGTCATTGAATTGAGAGTGGCTGCCAAAAACTCCGTACTCCCTTGATTATCTTCCAAATACTGAATAAGTTCTTGATTTGCAGCCAGCATACTTCCGCCAAAACGGCCAAAATCACCAGGTTCAAAGTCCCCCTGAGGAGGACGGATGTTTGGGAAAGGTCGCCGGTCAAATCCCTCTCCCGGCCTAAACGTTATCTCGTTCGGGCCTGCAGTTGGCATAGAAGTATTCAGAGGATGAAATGTGGAATACATGGCCCAAACAGAAGGAACAAGAGTAAGTACAAACAAAGAAGCCAGACAAACAGCAGATACCCACTTTTGCAAAACTCCAATTCTACTGATTTTTGCAGTCACAAAAAATAGAACCGCAACAACTGAGCCAGAAACTATAACCGGGGTCAATAAATAAGAATACGACGGAGTATATGAAAGAATTACCACCTGTACAATCGCAGATACAGCCAGAGCGAGAGGTAAAAGCCACTTTCTCCAGGTGTTCTTTAGGTATTCTTCCCAAAACCAAACACTCCCAATTCCGACAAGAGCCGCAATGGCTGGTCCCATGATTGCCGTGTAGTAAGGGTGAAGGGTGCTGGCCACACTAAATACAGCAACTCCGCTGGCAACCCAAGCTCCCCAAAAGATCGTAGTCAGTTGTTTATCTGTCAACGGAAAGTGCATCCTTCGGGTAAAAATTATTGCCAAAACGGAAATCAACGCGAAAGCTAAAAGCCAGCCTATTTGGCTTCCGTACTGTCCATTGAACAGACGAAACGGTCCCGGTGAACCCCCATTAAAAACAAATCCGCCGCGATTGAAGTTTCTTGGTGGCACTTCAATTGTCGCAGGAAGAGGTGTTTCTAGCATACGTCTTCCACCTCTAAACATTCCCGTGATTCTCTGAATTCCGTTATAGCCAATTGCAAGATTAAACTCGGAATTAGTCTGACTGGAACCGACATATGGTCGGTTTGAAGGAGGAGTCATATCAACAACAAAAATCCAGGAAAAGGAAACAACCAGTAAAATTATGTTAGCGAGAATTAGATTGCGAATTTTTTTAGGCCAGGGGGCAATCGAACTTAAAAAATAGCCAAGTTCGAAAGCGGGAAGCGCTATATAGGCCTCAAGCATCTTGGTATTAAATCCAATGCCGACTATGGCAAAGGATAAAAAAAGATAACGGAGTTTTTTTGTTTCTAAGGCAACTAAAAATGCCCAAGCCGCCAGAACCAGAACAAGAACAAGTATGCCGTCCACTTCGTTTGTCCGGGCAAGGGCAACATTAATCGGAGTGATTGCCAGCACAAACGCCGCGATCAGCCCCGCAACTTTGCCGGATGTTTTGTTAACCAGTTTATAAATAAGTCCTACAGCAACCACCTGAGCAATTGCCTGAGGCAGTAAAATTACAAAACCCGAGAACCCAAAAATTTTGGCAAAAAGAGTTTGTATCCATAGAGCTAAAGGCGGCTTATCGACAGAGATAAATCCCCCAGGGTCAAACGAAACAAAAAAGAAGTTATGCCAGCTTTCTGTCATGCTTTTTACTGCTGTAGCATAGTAGGTGTTTCCATACCCGTTTTGCCACAACAGATACACCTCTAAAAAGGCAGATAAAAGAAGAATTAGCCCCAAGATATACCTGTAAACTGAGCTTTTGTTAAACATATTATTTTCGTACCTGCTCACGCTGTGGCGGATTGCAAGAAAGGCGACATCGGCTGGCCCATCAACGCCACCAATTTTTGGAAACTACCTTGGCCATTACGTTTGGCGGTGTTTAAGACCGTGGCCAAAGCCGCGCAGGCGGGTGCGCCCCAATCGGAGCGGAAAGAGCCCATGACTTTGCGATGGATAACTAATGGACGTAAGGCGCGTCTGCAGGCATTGTTATGAGGAGACACATCCATGCGATATAAGAAGACCAAGGCATTCACCATATCGGGCTGGAGGGTTTGCGGGATGACGAGCAACGCCCAAGCTCCGAGCCTTGTGTTCGTGAACGGTTCCATATTCAGCTCCTTCTCAATGTGAGGAGGAAATCCAGCCATCCCGCCGGGGTTCGGACCCGGACTATCACCCGAGTACGTTGCTCCCGGAGCAACATGCCTGTTCGGGATGAAAGATAGACTTTCTCTACTCATACTATTTGATGAATGCATGGTAGCAGATGAGTATGAACTACAGATGAACAACTTGTTTGGGAATTATGTGACTAAAAGTATCGGTGACACTCCCGGATCAAAGTGTATCGAAATCCAACCAGAGCGAGCCCATGCGTTACGGCCACAAGTATTCCTGGCTGGTGCGATTGGTACACTTTGGGACTTCGTGGGCGGCACCGGTGGATATCGAACGTATTAGCACCGAGAGCACGGATACAAAACTGGCGGCGGTGCAGGTGCAGAAATTGGATCTACGCCACCCACAGGCAAAAGTCATTGTGGCAGACAGCCGGTATGAAGACCAACGCTTTTTAGGTATGCTTGAGTATTTCCAGCACACGTTCGGTCTCATTCGCCTGCGTGGCATTTGGATACTGTCCCTAATCGAGTCCACACACAATTTCAGGTAAGATTGACCGTAACGCCCTTTCACAAATTTGGAGACACCATGAAAACCAAAGAAGAGATTGTCAACAACTGGTTGCCGCGCTACACCGATACCCCGCTCAACGAATTCGGCAGGTACATTCTACTAACCAACTTCGACGATTACCTGCACATGTTCTCCGAGTGGAACGCAGTTCCAATTCATGGGGCGGGCATGCCCATGCCAAACGCCACCGCGCAAGGCATCACCCTCATCAACTTTGGAATGGGCAGTGCCAATGCCGCCACGATCATGGACCTGTTGAGCGCCATCAAACCGAAGGCATGTCTCTTTTTGGGAAAATGCGGGGAACTCAAGAGAAAGAACAAAGTCGGGGATCTGATCCTGCCGATTGCGGCCATCCGCGGTGAGGGCACCTCCAACGATTATTTTCCGTCCGAAGTTCCCGCCCTGCCGGCCTTCAATTTACAAAAAGCCATCTCGACCACCATCCGAGAACATGATCGAGACTATTGGACAGGTACGGTTTACACCACCAATCGCCGCGTCTGGGAATATGACGAGGCGTTCAAGGCTTACCTGCGCCGCATCCGCGTCATGGCGATTGACATGGAAACAGCCACCCTGTTTATTACAGGATTTCATAACGGGATTTCAGTCGGCGCTTTGCTTTTGGTCTCCGATCAGCCGATGATCAACGGCGGCATCAAGACCGCCCGGAGCGATAAAGAGGTCACGCAGAAATTTGCGGAGGCACATTTGCGTATCGGTATCGATTCACTTAAGGAATTGATCAACAATGGAGTGACTGTCAAGCATTTGCGATTCTAGCGTACCCCAAGGTTTGCATCGGTGGTTATCTGTGTAGGAACATAAATTGAGGAAGCCGGAGAAGGTGGTTGTCATGGAATCACCCCTCTCCTCATAATATTGCAACCGATGGCATGGACTTACTGTCCGTTCTTCATATCTTCCCAAAAAATCTCTGTATAATACAAACAACATTGGCAAGACATATCCATCCATTCCCAGGAGAAAAAATGAAATTCGGAATCCATAATCCCTCATGGCTGTTCGGTTCTGATCAATACGAAATTTTCGAAGAAGTCAAACGCAAGGCGCAATGGGCGGAGACACACGGCTTCACATGGTTTTCATTGATGGATCATTTAATTCAAATTCCCGGCGTGGGCGTAGCGGATGAACCTTTCATGGAAGGCTGGTCCACACTGGCAGCGCTGGCCGCGGTCACGACCAAGACGCGGCTTTCATTATTGGTCACTTCAGTTGGATATCGCAACCCGGCGCATCTGGCAAAGATCGCGGCTGGTGTGGACATTATCAGTCGCGGACAACTTCACACTGGGAATCGGCGCAGGCTGGAATGTTCAGGAATACAACCAATACGGCTGGGAATTTCCCGAAAAGCCCGCGGTCCGCATCAAGCAGATGGAAGAAGCAATTCAACTCATCACAACCATGTGGCGCGAGCCGCGTGCAACTTTTGACGGAAGATATTTTCACATCAAAGAGGCTATGCTTGAACCAAAGCCAGTGCAGAAACCACATCCGCCTATTTTGATCGGCGGCAGTGGCGAGCAGTTAACCTTGCGCGCGGTGGCGCGTTGGGGCGATGCCTGCAATGTGTTCGGCGATCCAGAAATGGTCAAGAAAAAATATGCGGTTCTGCAAAAGCATTGCGAGGACGCCGGGCGCGATTTCAATTCAATTGAGCGCACCAATCTGACCTCCCTGCTTGTGGCGAAGAATGAATCGGAACTTCAAGCCAAAAAGCAACGTTTGCAATTGCCTGAACCATTCCGCGGCTATGCATTGACCGTCACGCAAGCTATTAATCTATTCGGCCAGTATAAAGATGCCGGCACACAGCTGCTTATTTTAAGTAGCTATAAAAATGAATTCGAAAGCTTGGAGCTTCTCGCATCGGACGTCATGCCGCAATTTGCGGATTGAAATTGATTCGAGCATTTGCTTTGTGACATGGTTTACTAACTGACAATCCAATCGAAGGGAAACAGAAAGGTTTTTCCCCTCCGCCGAGCCTGCTTTCAAGGTACAATCGGGCCTTCGAATGGATGGTTAATATGAATGAAACTTTAGAAATAACAAGTGGGGCAAAAAAAATCCGTTGGCAGGATGTAGTCGCTCGTTATGCCAGCTCTGATCTGCGCCGCAGTTTGTGGCAAGTGGTCAATACGCTCGTACCGTTCTTCGCTCTCTGGTATCTGATAATTCGCACTGTCAGCATTTCATACTGGCTGACTTTACTTCTAGCGATTCCCACGGCCGGGTTCATGGTACGCACCTTCATTATTTTCCATGACTGCGGGCACGGTTCGTTCTTCAAATCGAGGAAAGCCAATGACACACTTGGAATCATCACCGGCATCCTGAACTTTACTCCGTACTACCGCTGGCGCCACGAACACGCGATTCATCATGCCACTGCCGGTGACCTGGACCGGCGCGGCATTGGTGATGTTTACACCATGACGGTTAAGGAATATCTCGAAGCGCCCTGGTGGAAGAAATTCGGTTATCGCGTGATGCGTAATCCGATGGCGTTATTTCTGATTGGACCCTTGTTGATGTTCGTGTTTGTAGAGCGGATTCCGCCTGCCAAAGGCAAACGTGAAATTGCCAGCGTGTGGTGGACTAATGCGGCTTTAGTCGCATTGGTCGGATTGCTCATCTGGCTGATCGGCTGGAAAACCTATCTTCTCGTTCAACTGCCAGTTTTAATTATCGCCACCTCAGTCGGAGTTTGGTTGTTCTACGTTCAGCATAATTTTGATCCGACCTACTGGGAGCATCAGGATCAATGGGAATTTGCCAAAGCCGGGCTGGATGGCAGTTCGTTCTATAAACTTCCTGTTCTATTGCAATGGTTCACCGGCAACATCGGGTTCCATCACATCCATCATTTGAGCCCGAAGATTCCCAATTACAAATTGCCCCAGTGCCACAAGGAGAATCCCATCTTCCACGTCAAGCCGATGACTCTATGGTTTAGTTTCAAATCACTTCGTTTGCGCCTTTGGGATGAAGAGAGTCGCAAGATGGTCGGCTGGAATTTCCTGAAGCAGTATCGCCAATCTCCTATTACAGCATAAAATCAAATCTCCCGCAACGTTGTGGGAGATTTTGCTGAAAAACAGTCGGGTATAATGCGGCTCATGATCACCGCACTGATCTTCGACTTCGACGGCCTCATCCTCGATACGGAAACAGCCGAAGTACGCACATGGCAAAATATCTTTGATGAACTACGTTATCCGTTTCCATACGACGAATTCATCCAGACCGTCGGCGGATACGGCATCTCCACTTTCGACCCGGCGCTTCACTTGCACGAAATAACAAATGGTTCGCTCAACGAGGAGGTTATGCGCCTCCGTTTTCGAAATGAAAGCGGTGATGAAATTAGACGCAGTCCGATTTTGCCCGGTGTGACGGACATCATTGCCGAAGCAAAACGACAACATATGAAACTCGCCGTCGCTTCGAGTTCTCCGCATTCATGGGTGGATACACATCTGACTCGTCTCAACCTATTTCAGCAATTCGATAAAATCATCTGCAGCGACGATGTCCCACCTGGCCGCACCAAGCCCAATCCCGATTTATTCTTAAAGGCGCTGGAACAGTTGAACGTCGGAGCCAACGAAGCGATGGCTTTCGAAGATTCCCCCCATGGCGTCGAAGCGGCTAACGCCGCGGGCATCGCCGTTGTGCTCGCGCCAAATCCAACCACGTCGCTGTTACCGTTTAAAGGAATTTATCTCAAATTAGATTCTCTTGCGGTTCTATCGCTTGATGAAATGATTTCCCACTTTGATACGATCAAGAGTTAAGGTTTAAAATTTATTCGAGCCACTTGCCGATTGAAAAACTAACATAACTGACCAGCGTACTTATAAACATTCCCAAAATCAAATCCACCAGCGTGACCATCAGGGACCAATCTTTGATGGTTGCCAGGTGTTGATCAAATCATACGTTGCATACGTCGCCAACCCGAATAAGGCGGCAAGCACCAGTGTATTTTGTAATGAACCGGATTGTTGTCCGGGAATGATGACGAAGACCAGCAATCCCACATCGAATAGCAAATAAAAAAGAGCCACGGGAATCCAATTCAAGCTGGGCAATAGCAAGAAGCCCAGATAGGTTTGATAAAAGGGATGCGCAATCAAACCGACCCAAATCACATTCAACGAAAAATATGCAACCAGCGTGACAAAATGTGATTTGAGATAATAGCCTGTCGTCATTGAGCTTGTTCTCCATATAGTTTGCGATGCACAATGCTCAAGGCGCGCACCTGTTCCGCGGCGTGATACGACGATCTCACCAGCGGTGCGGCTTCCACCCACTTGAAGCCAATCTCCATCCCATAGCGCTTCAACTCGACGAACTCTTCCAGTGTGTAATAACGATCCATCGCAAGATGCTTTTTGCTCGGCTGGAGATATTGACCGATGGTCAGAATATCCACACCCCATGAACGCTGATCCCGCATCACGGCTTTGACCTCATCCATCGTTTCACCGAGTCCAACCATGACACCGGATTTGGTCAGCACTTCGGGATCAAGTTTCTTGGCATTGGATAACGTAGCCGCCGCCCAATCATAATTATCCTGAGGTTGAACTTGTTTGAATAATCGTTGTACGGTTTCTACATTGTGATTCAAAATCTCGGGCCGCGCCTCCATCACGATCTTCAACGCTTCGAGCGAACCTTTGAAATCAGGGATCAATACTTCAATCGAGCAACCCGGCAACACTTCGCGAATGCGTCGGATGACCATCGCAAAAATGGGCGCACCGCCATCGCGCCGGTCATCGCGATTGACCGAAGTGATCACTGCATGTTTGAAATTCATGGATTTCACAGCTTGAGCCACGCGCTCGGCTTCGCCCCAATCCATCAGTGCGGGCTTGCCATGTTTAATATCACAAAAACCGCAGGTGCGCGTGCACACATCGCCGAGCATCAGAAAGGTCGCGGTGCCTGAGCCCCAGCATTCACCCAGGTTCGGACACATAGCTTCTTCGCAAACCGTATGCAATTCTTTTGAACGCATCAATGTTTGCAATCGTTCGTAAGTTTCGCCCGATGGCGCGCGAACCTTGATCCACTCGGGGCGGCGCAATGGACGGACGTTTAAATCATCGGAGGTGACTCGATCTCTTGTAGGCGTAGAAGTCATAGGAGCAGTATATCATGTCGTTGCGAGGGCGTTCTTTCCCAAAGCAATCTCCTCTTTGATGTAGGGATTGCTTCGCCTTGCGGCTCGCAATGACATTAGAGTTTGCGGACTTTGAGTCTCAAGCCTTTCACTTCAACCACTTCGACGCTCTCGCCTTCACGAATCTGACTTGACCCGTCAACGGATTCTGCTGTCCAAAGCTCGGACCCTACTTGAACTTGTCCCAGTTCATCAAAATCTTTTTTCGCAAATCCTGTTTTGCCAACTAGTATTTGTACACCCGAATGAAGCGGAGAATGCAAGGTACGCAAGGCAAAGGTCAGAACCACGGCAAACATCAAACCGAAGATAATGCCGACTACAACAACCAGCGGAACGGAAACGCGCTGGAATTGCGGCACGCTTGGCGAGTTGAACAACATCAGCGCGCCGAAGATAAATGACGCGATCCCTACGATCGTGAGCGCGCCATGCGTTGGCGCTTTGATATCGAGAATGAACAGAACAAAAGCGGTGACAATAAAAATCAAACCAAACCAATTAACCGAGAGAAGTCCCATGCCATAAATTGCGAGCGCCAGGCAGACCACGCCGATAAAACCAGACACCCATGTGCCGGGATGGGATAATTCGAGCAGCAAGGCATACGCGCCGAGCGAAAGCAGAATGAAGGTGATGTTCGAGTCGGTTAGGATCAACAAAAGTTGTTCGATCACGTTCATGTCAAGCGGCTCGACCGTTGCATTGGCAGTATGAAGCGTCAGTGTGCCATTGGGCATGCTCACAGTGAAGCCATCGAGTTTTTTTATCACATCGTTGACATCCGTTGCGGTGAAATCAATTAAGTGGGCCTGCAAAGCTTCGGACGCAGAAACCGCTTTGGCGTTATCAATCATGTCCTGCGCTAGTTGAGTCGCATCGGCTCCGCGCCGTTCCACCAGCGGACGGATGGTGGCTTTCATGATTTCTTTTTGCTTGGTTGCAAGAGTTGAGTCTAGGTTTTGACCGCTTGAATCAACCGGGCTGGATGCGCCGATAGCCGCCTCGGGAGCCATCGCCGCGACATCAGCTGAGATCGTGATCAAAGCCCCGGCGCTGCCCGCCATCGCGCTATTCGGCGCAACATAAATCACCACCGGCACGGTGCTGGCACGTATATCCTGAATGATATTATCCATGCTTTGCAAATCGCCGCCGGGTGTGTCCAGTTGGATGATCAAGGCTTCCGCATTGCGTCCTTCGGCAGTGTGAATTCCGCGCTCGAAGTATTCCTGCATGGCAGGCTCAATCGTCCCATTAGCATTCATGACCAAAATTAGAGATTGATTCGTCTGAGCCGATACAGGCTGAAATAGGAAGAACAACCCCAAGAGGAAAACCAATAAAAGGCTAATTCGTTTCATAGAAACTCCGAAAAAGATTATAACCCCAATATATTGGTAGGTGCTTAGCGTCGCTATGTTCCTACATTAGAATTATCCTTCGAGAAATACATTAAGAGCGTATTGAGCGCGGCACTAGTTTGATCGTCGCGGCTCGTGCACCACGGCTCACAATGTGGTCTACACTTGAAGGGGAGCGGCGGTATTTTGTGCGATAGGCATTATCGATCTGTTTGTTGATATCGGGAGCGGACTCCTCCACGAAGGTAACATCTTCATCCACGCCGCCAGCTCGGATGTGGCCTTCGTGGCGTACTTGCGCGCCACGGAACCAAGCAGATGTGCGTCCGTTGACGGATCGGACATAGAGATCGTCGCCGAGGCGGACGACCCAAATCGTCACCGGGTTTCGCAACGTGCCATCGTGCCGAAGTGATGCAATCTGTAGCTCTTCGGCTTTTCCAATCTTGTTGAGTTCATCACTTGTCCACGCGGTCATCGGAGTACCTCGTTCATTAAACATCCAGTTTTCTGTTGCCCAGCCATTTCACTTTTTCAGGGTCACGATGGTCAAAGAAGCTACTCGTCTTTGTGTCTAAAGTTGTGATAGCAGTCATGTCTTCTGCGCTTAATTCAAAATCAAGCACACTGATATTTTCCATCATTCTTCTCTTTGCGAACCGATTTTGAAAGAACAACAATTCCTCTTTGTGAAAGCCAACGCAGAATTACCTGAGCGACGCTTTTCTTGTGTTTCGCAGCGATTTGAAGGAGCAACTCATTTTTAAAAATATTGTTCTTTCCCTCTGCAAATGGAGCCCATGCCTCAACCTGAACGTTGTTTTCTTGCAAAAACCTTTGTGTATCAATTTGTTGATTGAAAGGATTTACTTCAATTTGATTTACCGAAGGAGTTATTTCGTTATGAATTATCAAATCCATTATTCGGTCAGGATAAAAGTTAGCAACCCCTATTGCTCTGACTTTGCCTTGTTGATGAAGTTCTTCCATAGCGCGCCATTCGCCATACACATCGCCGAATGGCTGATGAATCAGATACAGGTCAATGTAATCTAATTGCAACCGTTTCAGTGAATTTTCAAAGGCTCTTTTTGTACCTTCGTACCCATTTCTCTGAATCCAAAGTTTTGTAGTGATGAACAATTCTTCTCTTGCAACACCACTTCGTTTGATTCCTCTGCCCACTGCTTCTTCATTCAAGTAAGAAGCGGCTGTGTCAATATGGCGATAGCCAGTTTGAATGGCGTCAACTACACTTCTTTCACATTCTGTCAAATCGGTTATCTGAAAAACACCGAATCCAAGAATAGGGGTTTCAACGCCATTGTTCAATTTTACAGTTTGCATAATTTTCTCCTTAAGTTTATGCTGTATTTCAGCGAGGTCATATATGAAATTTCTCACTGTAGTCTCTAATTAATTATTGATGCCCTACAAATGCGATGCGGGATATATGGCTTTTCCAGATATGTGACATCTTCCAGAGTCAACTTCACAGAAAACACCTCAGTTATTCAGTCTTTGATCCGGCTTGATATTCTTCATCACTGACCTGTTCCATCCAATCAGCGGACTTGCCATCGGCTTGTTCCACAACAGAGATATGTGTCATTGCTGTAGTTGGTGCAGCGCCATGCCAATGCTTCTCGCCTGGTGGACACCAAACCACATCTCCCGGATGGATCTCTTTCGATCTGACCACCCCAGTTTTGCACCCGTCCGCAGCCAGTCATTACGATCAGGGTCTGGCCCAGCGGGTGGATGTGCCAGGCTGTCCGGGCGCCAGGCTCGAACGTGACACTCGCGGCAGAGACGCGTGCCGGATCAGGTGCGTGAAACAAAGGGTCAATGCGTACTGCGCCAGTGAAATGCTTGGCATCTCCCTTGCCGGAAGGTTGTGAACCACTTCGTTTGATTTCCATGTTTTCACTCCTTTCATGCATTGCCTTGCTCAGCGACCAACCATCTGTTGCTCTTTAGCAGCGTACCGATCCCCTACTACCGTGATCTTTGAAATAGCGGTTTCGATCTCCTTCAGATCGCTGGGCTTGAGCTCAATGGCGAGTGCGCCGATGTTCTCATCCAAACGCTCGAGCTTCCGACTGCCCGGGATGGGAACAATCCACGGCTTCTGAGCGAGCAGCCAAGCGAGCGCGATCTGAGCAGGTGTCGCTCCATTCTGTTCTCCAATTCTGGCAAGCAGATCAACTACCACCCGGTTTGCTTTCCGCGCCTCCGGCGTATAGCGAGGGCTACGATTGCGGATATCAGAGCTGTCGAAGGTCGTGTTTTCATCGATTTTTCCCGTGAGATAGCCCCTGCCCAGTGGGCTGAATGGCACGAAGCCGATCCCGAGTTCCTCGCAGGTAGGCAGCACCTCTGCTTCAACCTCTCGCCACCACAGCGAGTATTCGCTCTGAATGGCCGTGACTGGTTGAACCGCGTGGGCGCGAAGAATGGTTTTTGCTCCCGGTTCAGAAAGCCCGAAGTGCTTGACCTTGCCCTCCTGAATTAGTTCCTTGACTGCGCCTGCCACATCTTCGATGGGCACGTCCGGGTCAACCCGGTGTTGATAGAACAGATCGATGGCTTCGACCTTGAGGCGCTTGAGCGATTCCTCCGCGACCTGCTTGATGCGCTCCGGCCGGCTATTCAAGCCATCCAGATGCGCTCCCGTATTCGAGTTAATATTGTGCCCGAACTTGGTGGCAATCACCATTTGTCCGCGGAAAGGAGCGAGCGCTTCACCCAAGAGTTCTTCGTTGGTGAATGGACCGTAGACTTCAGCCGTATCGAAGAAGGTGATACCACGGTCAACCGCCGCGTGAAGAAAAGCGATCATCTCCTGCTTGTCTCCAATCGGGCTGTCGCCGAAGCTCATTCTCATGCAGCCGAGCCCAAGGGCCGAGACTTCCAGGTTGCTTTTTCCAAGTTTACGCTTTTGCATTATCCATACTCCTATATTTTTGTTAATCAGATGATTTCCAAAGCTTGATCTTCAGTTTGTATCATTTCTTTCTCTTTTTTCAAAACAGCGTTTTCATATACTTCAATTTTGTGATCCAAGATTTCCATCGTTTTTTGCATTTCTTTTATCCTGGCCGCAAGCCGCTCCCGCTACTCTTTCAAGATTTCCCTTCTGGCTTCAATGGTCCCGTCACCCTGTTGCACCAGGCTGACGTATTCAATCAGCACTTCAACGGGAAGTCCCGCGCTCCTCATGCACTTAATGAATTCAACCCGCCTTAGATCGAGTTCGCTGTAATTTCTGATGCCACTTTCATTTCGATTGACGGGCTAGATGAGTCCAATACGTTCATAATAACGCAGCGTATCGATGGAAATGGCATAACGTTCACTGACTTCTGCGATTTTCATAATTTCACCTCGGGAATAGTGTATCACTTGGAGTTAACTCCAAGTCAAGGGTTTTGATGAAACTATAAAGAAGATTTAAGCCTAGAGTTTGTATGCAAAATCGTTTTTAAATGTCGTTCTGAGGAGCGAAGCGACGAAGAATCTCGTTTTTTTGTTCGCATCAGCTAAAGATCGAGACTCTTCGCTACGCTCAGAGTGACGCGATCTAATTGCATACAGATCATATTTTTTGCAGTAATATTCCCGCTTTTTCACTGTAACCAAACCATGGACGGGCTTTTTGGAAACTCTCAACCAACCAGCATGGTTGTCAATAAACTTTGCAAGGTATCATGCTTTGCGTGGATTTCTCGCCCGCGCCCAACCATCGCGGGGGACACCCACGCCGCGAAGAAGGCAAAATAGCCCCCACCTGCCTCCCCCATTTTCCAAAGGAAAATGGGGGAGGCAGGTGGGGGGCGAGATCCAGGGTCACATTAAAACAAGACCTACAAATTAGAATTGTCCCTCGAGATAGGCGCGCGTTCGTTCGGGCCTCGCGCGTCACTTCGTTGACGCCTCTTCCTGCGACTGCTCTTCGATGGGACTCGGCTCTTGCAATTCCTCCTGTCCGTGAATGTAGCGCCTGCCGCGCAGCAACGAGGCGAGCGCCGCCAGGATCAACAGCGCAACCGAGATCGAAAAATGCGATGCGCAGCCCTTGCTCGAACGGCTCCGCGATCAAGCTGGGGAAGAAGGTTTTGCTCAACAGCTGCGCCTGCGCCGCGGCCGGCAGGCTGTGAAGCAATTGCGACGGGAGCAGCGTGCCCAACGGGTTGTAACCCAAAAACGCGGCAAAGAGTGCCGCGGTCGGTGGTAGTTCTGCGATACCCTGCGCCGCACTGCCCGGCAGCCCGGCTTGGGTCAAGCCGCTATAGAGCGCAGCTGGCAGTCTCACTGCCAGACCCGCGGTGACCATCGTAAAGATCAGGGTAATGCTCAACGTATTCGCCGTATTTTGAAAGGTCGAGCGCATCCCAGACGAGACGCCGCGATGTTCCGCGGGTACGGAATTCATGATCGCCGTTGTGTTGGGGGCGGCGAACATGCCCATCCCCATGCCGATGACAAAAATGATGACAGCGAACGCGGGGAAATAGAAATCCGGCGGCAGCAGCATCAGACCTGCAAATCCCACGGCGGTTAACAGCATCCCGCCGGTCGAAAAGAAGCGCGCACCAAAACGATCCGACAGATACCCGCTCAACGGGCCCATCGCGAAAATCCAGCGGTGAGCGGCAACATGTAAATGCCCGCCCACAGCGGCGTGTCTTCGAAGTTATATCCGTGCAGTGGCAGCCAGATACCTTGCAACCAGATAATCAGCATAAAGGTCAAGCCGCCGCGTGCGAGCGAGGCGAGAAAACCGGCGGCGTTGCCCGCCAGGAACATCCGAATCTTGAACAATTCCAGCCTGAACATCGGCTCCAGTGCCCGTTGCTCCACAAAGAAAAAGACAACCAACAGCGCCGCTCCACCTGCCAGGCAACTGATGACGAACGGGTTGCCCCAACCCATGCTCGAACTGCCATACGGCTCCAGTCCATAGGTCATGCCGATGAGCACAGCCGTCAAACCCACCGCAAAGAGGAGGTTGCCGGGAATGTCGAGCTTCTGGTGCTGCCGGATCTTGGCCGTCTCATGCAGCGCCAGGTAGGCCCAGATCGTGCCGCCAACGGAGAAGGGCACGCTAACGAGAAAGACCGCGCGCCAATGAATCGCTGCGAGCAGGCCGCCGGCGAGCAGTCCGATGAACTGGCCGGAGAGGAGCGCGATCTGGTTTATGCCCATGGCCATTCCACGTTGATGCGGCGGGAACGCGTCGGTCAAGATCGCAGTCGAGTTGGAAAAGAGAAATGCCCCGCCGACCGCTTGAACCAGACGAAAGATGATGATCTGGAGCGCGGCCCCGTTGCCGGTCCCTTGCACCAGGAACAGCAAGATCGAGCCGACCGCAAAGATCGCAAAGCCGAGGTTATATAGACGCACGCGGCCAAACATGTCCGAGATGCGACCGAACGTCACCAGCAGGGTTGCCGTAATGACCCCATAGCCCATCAGCACCCACAAGAGATAGTCGGTCTCGCCCGGGGCCAGTGGGTCGATACGGATGCCGCGAAAGATCGCTGGCAAGGCAATCAAGAGAATGCTGCCGTCGAGCGCAGCCATAAACGCGCCCAGGGTTGTGTTGGAAAGGGCGATCCATTTGTAATCAATGTGACCAAACCGGCGATGCCTTGGGCCGGTTTGTGGTTTTTCCAAACTTATTTAACTCAACTCTTCCTCCATTTTGATCAAAATTGATCCAAGGATTCGTGCGAAAGAACACCAAGTTTCTCTAATGACAATTCAAATTAATTTAAATCCTGCAAAGGTTCAAATTCTTCGCAGGGTAGTTTGATTAGGGTCCGTACGCAAATTGGATCGTGTCACTCTGAGCGTAGCGAAGAGTCTCGTTCTTTAGCTAACGTGAGCGAAAAAACAAGAATTCTTCGTCGCTCACCTGCACTGCGCAAAACGCAGTGCGGCGCAAGTGTCGCTCCTCACATCGTCCCGATGTCCTTCGGGAGAATGACATATAAAATGATTTTGCGTACACACCCTAGAACTGTCCTTCGAGATATGCGCGCGTTCGTTCATGCTTTGGATTGTTAAAGACTTCATGGGCTGGCCCCGCCTCAACAACTTCACCCAAATACATATAAATTACATAATCCGCGAGACGTTTCGCTTGACGCAAGGTATGGGTCACGATCACGATGGTGTATTGTTCTTTTAGATCGAGCAAACGCTTTTCCACGTTCATCGCCGAAATCGGGTCAAGCGCCGACGTCGGTTCGTCGCCCAAAATGATCTCCGGCTCAACCGCCAATCCACGCGCCAAACATAGACGCTGCTGCTGACCAATCGAAAGGCTGGTTGCAGGATCATGCAAGCGCTTGCCGACCTCATCCCAAAGCCCGGCAATCTCAAGGTAATGTTTGACTGCCTGCTTATAGGATACGCGGTCTTTGTACATTTGATGAATGTGCATGCCATAAGCTACGTTTTCGTAAATGGACATGGGCAATGGCGAAGGACGCTGTGCCAGCAAACCGACGCGTTTGCGGACTTCCGTCACATCCACATCGCTGGCGTAAATGTCCTGCTCATCCACGAGCACTTCACCGGAAATCCTTGTGTCATCGGTCAACTCGAGGAAGCGATTGAGAGTTTTAAGTAACGTTGACTTGCCACAGCCTGATGGTCCCATAATGACCGTGACTTGCTTTTTGGGAATTTCAATATTGACGTCTTTTAAAGCCTGTTGTTTGCCATAGAAGGCATTTAAGTTGCGAACTCGAATATGGGTGTCCATAAAATATGTGCGCTCTCTACTTCACTGTGTATTTATTCAAACGAGCTGAGATCCAGCGCGAACTTATGCTGATGATCAGAACGATGATGGTGAGGATCAAAGCGGAGGCGTAGCCGCGTTGTTGTACTACTGGATAGGGCGTTCCTAATTGGAAAAATACTGCCAACGGCAAAGACGCTGTAGGTTGCATCAACGAAGTGGGAATGCGGTCAGTATATCCTGCCGTAAAAAGGACCGAGGCCGCATCGCCGATGCCGCGTCCGAATGCCAATAGGATCGCCGTGATAATCCCGGGTAGCATTTGGCGCGTCACGACGCGCACTGCAACTTCCAGCTTGGTCGAGCCGAGGGCCAGCGCGGCCTCCTCCAGGTCAATGGGCATGCGGCGGATCACTTCATCCATAGCGCGTACCATAATTGGCAATTCAACAAGCGATAGCACAACGATTCCTGCTAACAGTGAAGCACGCAAGCCAATTGCCAGCATAATTATGAAACCAAACACGCCATAAACAATCGTTGGAATGCCCCACAGCACATCCAGCGAAAGGCGAACGTAACGGCCCCAATCCGAGTCACCGAGATAGGTTTCAAGGTAAAGCGCAATGGGCAGGCTGAATATCAGAGCAAGCAGTGTGCCGCCGCCTGCGAGATATAGCGAACCGAGGATGGCATTCAATACGCCGCCGCCTTTACCAAGATAAAAGCCACCCTGAGGCGCCTGAGTGACCATATCCCACGTCAAGGCGGGCAAGCCTTTGACAAGAATAGTCCAAAGGATCGCGCCGAGGCCACTTGCCACCACAAGAAATGAAATCATCATCAAGCCTTTAAAAAAAACTCAATCATATGTCGTCGTTGCCAATGTTTTTTCATCATGCCCAATTTTTTCCCAGCATTCGTTGAAGCACAATAGTCGAAAGGACATTGAAAATCAATATGACGATGAGAAGAATGAGTGCCGCGCATAATAACGCCGCATCGTAAAGCGGAATGGACATCATGTCGCCATAATTATTGGCAATCAGCGCCGGAAGCGGATAGGCCGCGTCGAAGATGGAAGTCGGAACTTGTGCGACGTTTCCGACCACCATCAGCACTGCCATTGTTTCGCCCAACGCGCGTGAAGCCGCTAATACGATCGCGGCGACCATTCCCGGAATGACGCGTGGAATCACAACCTGACGAATCGTCTGCCACTGGGTAGATCCAACTGCCAAGGATGCGTGTCGAAGATCATCGGGTACGGTTCTCAGGATTTCATATACGACTGAAATGATCAACGGAGCAATCATCACAGCCAGAACAATACCGCCCGCAATGATACTAAACCCAGTCGGCTGGTTGACTGCAAAGATCGGGATAAAGTTAAGCCATCGCTTGGAAAAAGGCGCAAGTACATCTTCCACGAATGGAACGATTGCAAGCAGTCCCCATACGCCATATACCACTGGAGGAATGGCGGCAAGTAAATCGAGAATGGGCTTTGCAATGGTACGAGTGAATGAATGAGAATATTCAGATAAATACAAGGCGATGAGAATGCAAGGCGGAACTGCAAGCATGAGGCCTACAATGGTCACCCAGAAAGTTCCTGTAATATATGGCCAAAAACCAAACAAGCCCTTATCCGGTCGCCAAGTTGAGCCTAAAAATAAATCCTTCAGAGAATACGCCCTCAGAATAGGCCAAGAGCGCACAACCAATATAATGGTGATTGCCGCAATGAGAATCATCGGCAATAACGTAATGACAAAAAACGTGCGTCTGGCTAATTGATTTTGTTTGTTGCGAGCAACCACAGAAGGCCGGCTTTGCCGACCTTCTGTTTCTAAATTTGCTTTATTTATATCCGGTTGAATTTGTCGATTCATTTAACCTTTGCCAGCGCGGCCGCTTGTTGATCCGCTGTCAGGGGTACATACCCTGCCTGGCTAAGGTCCTTTTGACCATCCGTGAGAATCCATAAGATAAAAGCTTGTACAATACCGGTGGGTTTACCTTTGGTCACCAGATTCTCAAAGCGAGCCGGAGGTGAGGGATATTTACCTGTTGCAACAGCGTTGACCGCGTCCGCTGTAGTCTTATATACCTCATCTGGCGTGATTTGACCAGTGCCACTCGCGTCAATCGGCGGCACCACGGCTCCGGTCACGAGATTCCCGCTGGTTACATCAAATACACTGTTCAGGTTGCTATAGGCGAATCCAAGTGGATCTTTGATTACCGTATCCACCAATGCCGGTTCCCCATTAACCCCAATCGCTGTCTTCAGAATATCGGCTTGAACCTTTCCACCGCAGAACAGTGCCCACTCATCAGCGGCGCCTGCCGAGTTTGAACGAGTGTAAACATGAATTGCATCCGTGTCCTCAGGCTTGCCAATCACCTGACCCCAAGTCGTGATCTCGCCGGTTATGAAAATCTTATTGAAAGTCGCTGGGCTGATTCCTTTTGCCATCAAGTCTGTCAATACAGGATTTTGCGCGCTGATGACCGGGAAGACCGCGTCCTTCGCGACCGATACCCAATAGGCGCCTTTGGCTTCTTCCGCAGGCTGGATGGCGCGTGAGACCATGCCAATATCGACAGCACCTGCCAAGGCGTCCGTCATCCCTTTGCCAGCGCCGCCCGCTTGAACATTGAATTGAACGCCGGGATTAAGCTTGGTGAATTCACCAGCCCAGACGGTCATCATGGGATATAGTGCAAACGCCCCAGAAATGTTAATCGTTCCGCTAAGCGGTTGAACCGTGGGAGCCGCAGTTGTAGGAGCCGCAACAGTCGCAGCCGCGGCAGGTTGGGTGGCGGCGGGAACAGCGGAAGTTGCTGTTGATGGACTTCCGCAGGCAGTCAGTGCCAGCATTCCTACCACAACCAGACTCAGTAATTTGAAGAACATGTTTTTCATTTTGCCTCCAGATATAGAATGATTATATAGTCTATAATACTAATATACTTTTACACCGCAAAAAAACGTTGATCAAGAAATTGCATCAACCAGATTTCAGCGATTTACGGACTTTGCTCACGCGGCGCGTGACATCTTCCAACGAAGTGCCATCGAGAATCTTTGCAATCGAGTTGCGCACATCGCCCATTGCCAATCGCAAGCCGCAGGTTTCCTCATCGGGACAACCGCACGGTTCATAAGCCATCTGGCTCACGCACTTGACAGGCGCCAAGGGGCCGTCCAAGAACTCGTATGATGTGGCCGAGGCTGATCTCGCTAGCAGGCTTCGCCAGATGATAACCTCCGCCCACTCCCATTTTGCTGTGCAATAAACCAGCATTCTTAAGTGTGAGAAGGATTTGTTCGAGGAATTTGGCCGGGATATTCTCCCGCTCAGAGATTTCTCAATCTGGGCAACCGCTGGGTGTCCATCAGACCCTGGCGTTGCCAACATGATCATAGCTCGTAAGCCATATTCGCCGCGTTTTGAAAGTCTCATCTATTATCTATTGATATTATAGGCTTTATAGGAGCAACTATAATTCAGGTACTGAGTGTTGTCAAGCGATATTGGGATTGCCTTACCTGAGATTGCACTTGACATTTTAGAATATTTGTTCTATATTTAGAACAGCTTTGTTCCATGTGTTGGCAAAGCAAAAGGAGATTTCCATGAACCAATCCTTCCCTATTCAGTTTATGCCTTTCCTGCGTGGCGCGGCATTGAGACGCGGTGCAATATTCGGTGCGATTCTTCTCAGCGCCCTGCTTGCTTTTGAAGTCTTCAACTACTCGACTACCGTCTTTGCCCTCACTGACTTGCTTGGGAATTTAAAATTTGCAGGTATTACATGGGCAACAATCCTTGCCTTTGCTTTCTGCGGCATAGACTTTGCCGGCATTGCGCGCATCTTCACGCCTCAGTGCGGACGCGACGAACCCACTGAGGTCTGGTATCTTTTCGGCGCCTGGCTGATCGCCGCGTTGTTCAACGCAACCCTCACATGGTGGGGAGTTCTCAGTGGCGATCATGGATCACACATCGCAAGGCAGTATATTGATTGGTGAAGCCACGCTTACAAAAGCAGTGCCCATCTTTGTCGCTGTGATGGTTTGGTTGATTTGCGTCCTCATTATCGGAACATTCTCGATTGCAGGCGAGAACATTTTCACAATGGCAGAGACCCAGCCATCGAATTACAGGCCGATTCGCCCTGCATTTCAATCGGGACCTCAATCCGTCGCTCAGACTCCGACTTATATTCGCCCCGCGCCCAAACCTGCCCCTGCCTTTGATTTGACTTGGCCCATTACCTCGCCCGAGCCTACTTATCATCCAGTGGGCATGAGCGCCCGGTCTTATGATGGAGATCAAGCTGAGCGAAGATAGTTTCAATTTACGAAAAACAGAAAATGACCACAGTGATCGTTTTCTGTTTAACTGCTACATTACTTATCGCCATCCCATGATCTAGAATTGACTAAAATACGCGGGAACTTTTCGCGCAAATCAAACGTCTTGAAAAGAAACAAAAAGGAGAGTGCCATGCGAATTAAATTTCTTCTCATATCAGCTGTTCTACTTGCCGCAGTTGCCTTAAGCGCCTGCGGCGCGACAACTGTCGTTTCCAACCCGGCGCCGACCCAACGGTCATTGAGTGTGACCGGAACGGGACTTGTCTACCTTACGCCGGATGTGGCATATATCAACATCGGTGTACACACAGAAAAGCCAACTGCAACAGATGCGGTCTCGGCCAATAACGATCAAACCCAGCAAGTGGTCAATGCGTTGGAAAACTCTGGGGTGGACGCAAAGGATATTCGCACCACCAATTTCAGTATCTATCCGAACACGCCCTATGATTCACAAACCGGAAAACCCGGAACCACAACTTACGTTGTAGATAACACGGTCTATGTGACTGTTCGTCAATTAGATAAACTCGGCGATCTGTTGGATGCTACCGTGCAAGCAGGCGCGAATAATGTTAATAGCATTCAATTTGATGTGTTTGATAAAAGCTCGGCAATCCAACAGGCTCGTGATCAAGCTGTCAAAGATGCTCAAACACAAGCACAGGGACTTGCATCTGCATCCGGCGTTACGCTTGGCAACGTACAAACTATCAGCTTCACTAATAATATTCCACAGCCGGTGACAGACGTATACGGCAAAGGCGGTGGTGGACTTAGTGCAGCACCGGCATCCGTACCGATCAACACAGGCCAATTGACATTAACGGTTACCGTTGATATGACCTACGAACTCAAGTAACGCTTGAACCTTCGACCCGTGACCCGCTTCCGACGTAAGAGGCGGGTTTCTTTATTCATTACGATAAGACAATCAAGCTCATTGGTATAATCCAATTAAATTTTCTGTAATCAACACTTCAACAGCAAACAAGGAGTTCTTCATGCTTAAGGTTGGATATATCGGATTAGGATTGATGGGCAAGTCTATCGCCCGCAATATTTTAAAAGCAGGCTTTCCGCTTGTTGTTCACAATCGTTCGAAGGCATCGGTGAATGAGCTTGTCAGCGAGGGTGCAATTGCCGCGAACTCACCGACTGAAGTTGCATCGCGAGTGGATGTTGTCTTCACCAACCTGCCTGATTCCCCCGATGTTGAAAAAGTTGCGCTTGGTGAAAATGGAATCATCGAAGGTGCATACAAAGGTTTGATCTTCGTTGATAATTCCACGATCAAACCAGCCTCGGCACGCATGATCGCGGAAAAATTATCAGCCAAAGGCGTGCTGTCGTTGGACGCGCCCGTTTCCGGCGGAGATATCGGTGCGAAGAACGGCACGCTGACCATCATGGTTGGCGGTCCATCTGAAGCCGTTGAAAAAGTCGTGCCGATTTTCCATGCGATAGGCAAGACCGTTACGCATGTTGGCGATTTGGGCGCGGGACAAGTCGCGAAAGCCGCGAATCAAATCATGGTTGCAGCGCAGATGGCGGCGATGGGTGAACTGCTGATCTTCGCGCGCAAAGCCGGTGTTGATCCGCAAAAGGTGGTGGAGGCGATCAAAGCAGGCGCGGCTCAGTGTTGGACATTGGATGTCAAGCCACCGCGTTTGTTCGCGGGCAATCGCGCGCCGGGCTTCAAAGCTTATATGCAATTGAAGGATATGAAGATCGTGATGGAGACCGCGCGTCAATATGGATTGCCATTGCCCTCGACAACGGAAAACACACGGCTCTTCGAACAGATGATTGAAATGGGCATGGGCGGGTTGGACAACTCAGCCGTAATCGGCGTGATCGAAAAAGTTAGCTGGAGTGAATTTGCTAGATTGAATTGGTCTGTGAAATGAATTCATTTAAAAATTTCTGGCCGCTTTTTCTGGACTACGCTTTGATCTCCATCGGCGCGATCATACAGGCGATTGGACTGCGCTTGTTCCTCGTTCCTGCAAACCTTGCAAGTGGCGGCGTGAGCGGAATATCACAATTGATCAATCACTACACCCACTGGCCGATCGGGTTAATGGTTTTGATTGGAAATATTCCGTTATTCATTCTCGGTTGGCGTTTTCTTGGCGGACGGCGCTTTGCGCTTCGCACCGCATGTGCAGTGGTAGTCTATTCTGTTTTCGTGGACTTGATTCCGCGTCTGAATATTTTTCCCGCGCAAGGTCTAACCGACGATATCTTTTTGAATTCTCTTTACGGAGCAGTGGTTAGTGGCGTGGGATACGGATTGGTCTACCGTGCGCGCGGGACAAGCGGCGGATCAGATGTTCTAGCCCGAATCCTTAATCATTATCGCAGTGTTCCGATGACACAAAGTTATCTGATGGTGGATTCCGCCGTAATCCTCGCAGCGGGTTTTGTCTTTGGCTGGAAGCAGGCGCTCTATGCGATCATCACGCTATACGTCAGCGGCATCGTTTCGGAAACCGTTCTCGAAGGTCCGGGCATGGTCCGCACCGCGCTGATCGTTACTAATCAACCCGATGCGGTCGTTCAACGCGTCCTTGTAGATATGGAGCGCGGCATGACCATACTGCAAGGCAAAGGTGCGTACACAGGCGCGGAACGTCCTGTACTTTACTGCGTGATCAGCCGTGCGGAAGTTTCTCAATTGAAAGCCATCCTTCAGGAAGTTGATCCGCAGGCTTTCATGGTGATCGGTCAGGCGCATGAAGCATTGGGCGAAGGATTCAAGCCGCTCAAAAGAACGTGAAAGGCTTTCAGAAAAGATTGACAAAGCTTTGCCTCTATATTTTTTTCCAAATCTGATAGATGCTTAATCTTTCGTTTTCGCCATCCGAATAGAACGTTTCGATGATTTCAAAGCCGCTGGCTTTTGCCAATTCCGCCAGTTCCAACTCATCGAAATGATGCACATAGCGCAGACCTTGTCCGCCGCGTTTCCAATCGAGCAGATAATCCTTCGCGTCCACCTTTGTTTCTTTCAAGCCGATGCTTTCCCATGGCTGAATCCTTGCTTTCAAACGCGGACTGTTTAAAAATTGCCAGTTGGAATGGATAAACATTCCATCATGTTTTAATAGTCCGTGAAATCTTTTGGATGATTTGCAAACGCAGTTCAACGCTCGGGATATGATGAAGTACGGCAAAGGCAAAAACAATATCATATTTGTCATTGCGAGCCGCCAAAGGCGGCGTGGCAATCTCATTATCAAAGAGGGGATTGCTTCGCTCGATCTCGACACCTGCACTTGCGCCAGGTGCAAGTGTACGCTGCTTCGCAGCTACTCGACCATCACTCGCAATGACATCCCAATCATTGGAAACCAAATCGACTTGCATGAATTGAACAGGAAGTGCAAAGGCTTCGCGTCCGGCTTCACCGAGGAGCGGTAGGCTGAAGTCGAGGCCGAGATACGAACCGTGATGGCCGCGTCGAGATAAGGCCCGCGCCAGTTCGCCGTTGCCGGATCCCAAATCTAGAATCAATTCATCGCCGTGCAAGGATTCAATCACGCGCAATACACCCGTTTGCAGACGTCCGCGCGTGGCGGAAAAATCGCGTCCATAATCCGTATAGAAGCGGCGGTTCAAATCCCGCAACTGCTTAGCAACGATTAAGTCCATACCATGATTATAACGGGTATAATTTTCGGTCATGCTAAAGAAAAGTGAGGTGGGTGCGCTTTCGGCGCAATTCGAAACAAAGACACCCCAGGAAATCATTCGATGGACGGTGGAAGCCTTCGCGCCCGATATTGCCATGAGTACGTCCTTCCAAACGCAAAGCATGCCTCTTTTGCACATGGCAGTGAGCATCATGCCCAAACTTCGCATTTTCTTTCTGGATACCGGATATCACTTTTGGGATACGCTGATCTTTCGCGAACAAATCCAGCATGAATGGAATCTCAACGTGGTTGATCTTTACCGCGACTCGCGCTGGGATGTCTTTGCGCGGCAGAATACGCGCGTCCTGCCTGTGCAAGATCCGAACCTGTGCTGTTACATTCATAAGGTCCAGCCGATGCAAAAAGCGTTAAGCGGATTGCGTGTCTGGATCAGCGGCATTCGACGCGATCAAACGGCGGAACGCTCACACGCAAGAATTTTGGAATTGCAGGATGATGGCTTGCTGAAAGTGAATCCGATGCTTAACTGGACGAAGCGCGATGTGCAGGTTTATATGGATGAGCATCATTTGCCGGCGCATCCGCTTTATGAGCGCGGCTATCGCAGTGTTGGATGCGCGCCATGCACAATTGCCATTGGATTGAACGACAACGATCGCGCGGGACGCTGGGCCGGACGCGGCAAAACCGAATGCGGACTGCACACCGATTTATTCAGGCATAAAAACATGGCCGAAGTGCAGGATCAATTTGTGCTTAAACCCGAGGAAGCAAAATGAGATCGCCGAAGCAGGAAGAATGGGTCTTGACTCACACCATCCAACCCGAGTGGATGATATTGGCGCGCCAAGCCATTGATGAAATCCGCGGCGGCCGTACTGTGATGGATGCCATTCGGCATTATCCGCTTAAGGATGGCGGTTATCTGGGTAAATATGTATTGGTCGCCGCGTATCATGAGATGGTACAAAACAACGAAATGCGCGCTGATGCGCACCTGCTTGAAAGTCTGCGGATGAAGCCCATGCGTACGCTCTCAGGCGTGACAACGGTTACGGTACTGACCAAACCTTATCCATGCCCGGGCAAATGTATTTTCTGTCCGACCGATGTGCGGATGCCAAAATCCTATCTCGCCGATGAGCCGGGTGCGATGCGCGGCCTCGAGCATGATTTCGATCCGTATGCGCAAGTGAGGTCGCGCATTCAGGCTTTGGAATCATTGGGACATCCCACCGATAAAATTGAGTTGCTGATTTTAGGCGGTACGTGGAGTTCATATAAACGCGACTATCAGGAATGGTTTGTAAAGCGATGCTTTGATGCCATGAATACCCCCCTTTCATCCCCCCATTTCGCCGAGCAAAATGGGAAAAAGAGGGGGACGGATTAACCGAAGCGCAAGCTTTGAACGAAACTGCACCGCATCGAAATGTTGGACTTGTGATCGAGACGCGTCCCGATGAGATCACGCCCGATGAAATCCGCTGGTTGCGTCACTTGGGTGTGACCAAAGTCCAAATGGGCGCGCAGAGTTTGGATGATCGCATCCTTGAGATGAACAAGCGCGGACACGATGTGGAGTGCACGCGCCGCGCAACGGCTTTGTTGCGCGCGGCAGGATTCAAAATCGTTTTGCATTGGATGCCCAACTTACATGGTGCAACGCCCGAAATCGGACCGCGAAGACTTTGCTCGTTTATGGCAAGGCTTTTGTCCTGATGAGATCAAGATTTATCCGAATCAATTATTGGCGAATGCGGAGTTGTACGAATATTGGCAACGCGGCGAATTCCATCCGTACACCACCGAACAGTTAATTGATTTGATCGCGGACGTCAAAACCATCATTCCGCGTTATTGCCGCGTGAACCGCGTCATCCGCGATATTCCATCCAACAATGTTGTCGAAGGGAATCGCCGCACGAGTTTGAGACAGGATGTCCATGATGAAATGCAGCGGCGCGGCACGCATTGCGAATGTATCCGCTGTCGTGAAGTCAGAGGCAAGCCGGTTGATCCAGACTTGCTCAAGTTGGATGATCTTGTATATCATGCCGATTATGCCCAAGAGCATTTCATATCCTATGTCACGCCCGATGACAAACTAGCTGGTTTCATTCGTTTATCCTTGCCTTCCACAGATGCGCCGCAAACTCAATTGAATGATTTGAACGGCGCAGCATTGATCCGCGAAGTTCACGTGTACGGACAATCGCTTCCGGTAGGTGAGGAAAAAGTCGGCGCGGCGCAACACGCGGGACTGGGAACAAATTTACTTCAACAAGCGGAGCAGTTTGCAAAGGAAAATGGCTTCAAGCGAATGGCTGTGATTTCTGCGGTGGGAACACGGGAATACTATCTCGACCGCGGCTTCAAACGCGGCGAGTTGTATTTGGTAAAAAGTATTTCATAAGTATATTTCCTTAACTTTGAGGAGAAGCAATGCAGGAATCATCGAAGCATTCTTCGCGGGGATATCTGATCGGCATCAGCGCAACAGTACTCTTATCTTTCACCGGCATTCTAATCAGCTATCTGAATACGGCTTACAACCTTCCATCCCTCGTGCTTGCCTTTTGGCGGGATGGCTTCGTCGTGTTCGGATTGATCGTTGCATTCACGTTATTCAGCCGCGCACGTTTTCGATTAGGCAGTTCGCATTGGCAATTTCTTATCTTATACGGACTCACGCTTGCGCTCTTCAATTCGATGTGGACGTTCTCGGTTCAATTCAACGGTGCGGCGGTCGCGACCATATTAGCATACAGTTCACCTGCCATAACAGCCATCCTGTCGCACTTGTTTTTTAAAGAAGAGATCAATCAGGTTAAACTGATTTCCATTGCATTAAGCCTGATCGGCACGGCATTAGTTTCGGGTGCGGTGGATCCCTCCGTATGGAAAGTGAACTCCGTTGGGATTTTATTCGGATTACTCACGGGATTGCTTTACGCTTGTTACAGCTTGGTCGGCAAGACCGCCGCGAACAAATCCATGGATCCATGGACAACCATGCTATATGGTTTTAGCAACGCGATTATTTTTCTTTTCCTGTTCAATCTGATCGTGAACACTTTGGGCGGACAGGGCGTCTTCTCGAATTTCTTGTGGCTTGGAACATCTGTCAGCGGATGGGGTATCCTATTCTTCCTTGGCGTCGGTCCGACGATTGGCGGCTTCGGACTCTATTTGGTGAGTCTCAACTATTTGCCGGCCACCGTGGCAAATCTCATCGCCTCACTTGAACCCGCATTCACTGCCATCTGGGCGTACTTCCTCCTTCGTGAAGAATTGACTTTCATTCAAATTATCGGAAGCCTGCTGGTTATTGCCAGCGTGATCCTGCTTCGTCTCAGCGAGAGACGCGGTAACACCGCCGCGGTTGCGGATTAGGTGAAGGGGATGAAACAAAAGAAAGAATGATCTACGAGCCCGGAATAGATGCCGGCCCCGGCTTGGGGTGGTTATCCAGAATCAAGGGCGGCCGCGGAGGTTGATTGAAATCAAAGTCGAGGCTTAAGTTACCCAGAATCGATTCAGCCTCGCGCACATCGGGACGCGGGTCTGGACGGCTATCGGTCTTGGGATCGATGCGCTGACTATCCAAAAAATCATCCTCGATAAACTTGACATACGCATCGTGGCTCAAGATTTGATGATCAATGTAACCCTGCTTGGCATACGGGCTGATCACGATGCCCGGCACGCGCAAGCCGTAACCATTCTGATCAACCGTCGGCGGGACAACATGATCATAGAAGCCGCCCCAATCATCCCATGAGAGGAAAATGGCCGTGCTGTCCCAATCGGGGCTTTGCATCAATGCATCAATGAGACGCGTGACGTAGTTCTGTCCAACGCTAATCAACGCCGGGGGATGTTCGCTTTCAGCATCGTTCGGTGTGATCCAGCTTACATTCGGTAAAGTTCCCGCTTTGGCATCTTTGAAAAAATTCGTCGTGCTCGTGACGTTATTAAGCTGTCCATCCTCCTTGACGGTGTCAAAGTAGGGCAACGGATTCCAAATGCCGGGTGTATTCGCATCCTGATGAACGGGAGCGCACTCCGCCTGATCGTCCTCACAATCAGGCTCGGAGCCGGTTGCGATATAGTATTTCCAAGTGACGTGCTGCTTGAAAAGCAAATACGTCAAATCCGTCCAGGCATAGTCAGGCGATATGCCGCTTGGAGGTTTTCCTCCCAAACTAAAGTCCGGAGGGAAATCAGGACTCTGCAAGGCATTGACACAGCTCATCGGGTCGCCGGCCTTGCTGCATTTAGCCGACCATTCCGAAACCATGAAGAGATGCGCTGGCAAACTCCATGAGGCATTCGGTTCAAACAAGTGATCCTGCAAAACGAAGTTCTGCGCATACTTCCAGTAATTGGGAATCTCACGGGCATCGTGCCAGCCCATGACGTCTGTATTGCCGCCGCCGCCACTACCACCGCCGCCACAAGATGGATCGTCCACGCTCTTGCAACCCGTCGGACTACTCTCTGCTTGTGCTATAAAACCATCCATCTTGCCGCCGTCCACGTCAGCGGTGAAATTAGCCGCATCATGAGGCCCGGCAAAATTCTTATCATCAGGATCGTGGAACGGATAAATGCACTTTCCAGCCTTCGGATCGTTCAAACAGACCGTGAATTGTCCATTGGCGCGCGGCAGACCATCTGCGCCGGGATAAGTTCCAAAATACAAATCGAATGAACGATTCTCCTGCATGATGATGACAATATGCTGAATCTTATGAATCCCTTGCAGATTGGAAAATGGTCCGTTCTGAAATATAGTCGGAAACGAAGAACAGCCGCCGATTAGAAGGCATGTAATGAAAGTGATCAGAGTGCGAAATATTTTGCTCATAGTTCTCCACTTTTTCTTGTCAGCAAGTAATTTTTCACTTCAAGAGCATTTTCTGGAAACACGACGCTAAAGTATAACGCAAAAAAAAACGGTACAGCCTGGAAAATCAAGGAAACGAATTGCAGAAGTGAGCGCCGCGGCTACATATTAAGTCGCACCATCCATTTTTCTAATAAGACTGTTAACTCCCATCCATTGACAGTACAAATGAAGCGGTGTAAAAAGATACCGACTGGTCGGTATTTCGACCTCACCCCAGCCCTCTCCCTGCTCCCTTCGGGAGTGCTTCGCGAGGAGAGGGAGAAGAGATGAAATGCAACGACGAAGCGAAGAGACGCGCACTCGAATCATGAGAATCATCAGTCAAGTTATTCTCCGATCGCGGCTTCAATGCCGCCAGCGTAGATGATATTTGCGAGGAAGCGGGGATTAGCAAAGGCGCGTTCTATCATCATTTTGAAAGCAAGCAGGCGCTTTTCTTGGCATTGCTCGATGGCTGGCTGAAAACGATTGACAGCGCCATTGCAGCCTCCAAGGATAAAACCGCTCCCGAAACGTTCATGCAAATGACGGAAGCCTTTCCATATATTTTTGAAACGGCCGGAAATCATTTGCCAATGTTCATGGAATTTTGGCTGCAAGCCAGCCGCGATGAAAAGATTTGGAAGGCCAGTATTGCGCCGTATCGCCGATATCACAAGTATTTCACCTCGCTGATCAAGAAAGGCGTGGATGAAGGTTCATTCGTGGATGTAGATCCGCAAATCGCTTCGCGCCTGATCGTCTCGGCGGCGATGGGATTGTTGTTGCAAAGCCTGCTCGACCCCAAAGGTGCAAAATGGGAAAAGGTGGCACGCGAGAGCACGACGATGTTATTGAATAGTTTGATAAAGAAATGAGATACGTAAAATGATTTTGGTTACTGGCGCGACAGGGCACATTGGGAATGTGCTCGTCCGCAAATTGCTCGAACGCGGTGAAAAAGTCCGGGTGTTGATTCTGCCCGGAGAAAGCCGCGCCCCGCTTCAAGGTCTGGATGTTGAAGCGATGGAAGGCGATGTGCTCGAACCCTCCTCCCTGTTCAAAGCGTTCCAAGGCGTGCGCGGAGTCTTTCATCTCGCCGGAATCATTTCGATCATGCCCGGCTCAAATCCCTTCGTGCGTAAAGTCAATGTGGAAGGCACGCGCAACGTGATGCAAATGGCAAAACAAATGCGTGTGAAGAAGTTGGTGTACACGAGTTCAATTCATGCCATTCAGCGCGTGGAAGGCGGCACCATTGACGAACGCCTGCCATATGATTCAAATAATCCTTACGGTGAATATGATCGTTCCAAAGCGGAGGCGACACTGGAAGTTCAGCAAGCGGCTCAGGCGGGACTGGAAGCGGTGATCGTTTGCCCGACCGGAGTCATCGGTCCGTACGATTTCCGCGGCTCAATGATGGGCTCCGTCATCCACGACGCGGCGTTTGCCAAACCAACTCTGTATGTGGACGGCGCCTATAACTTTGTGGATGTGCGCGATGTGGTCAGCGGTATGATCGCGGCGTTCGATAAAGGCAAGCGCGGCGAAAGTTATATCTTATCCGGACAAAAAATTTCGGTGCGATATTTGCTGGAGACCGTGCGCGAAATTACTGGGAAACATTTCTTCCAAATGAAAGTGCCCTTTGATCTGGCGGAATTCGCGGCGCGCTTTACGCCATGGTATTACCGCAAATCAAAATCCACGCCGCGCTTCACGCCGTATTCATTGGAAGTTCTGCAAAGCAATTGCAACATCAGCCATGAGAAGGCCACACGCGAACTTGGTTATCACCCGCGCACGATCTATGAAACCATCGCAGATACCGTGAAATGGTTTTTTGAGAATCGTCATTTGCTAACCAACAGCTAAAGGAGAGAGAAATGAAAATCGTTACCGATTGCGCCGCGGACTTGTCGGCAGAAGAATTGAAAGAATTTGGTATCGAACAAGCTCCGCTTTACATTCAATTTCCGGAGGGTGAAGTCAGCTCCATTGATATTTCAGCAGACGCTTTCTATGATCGGCTCGAAGCGATGCGGCCGAATATTCCCACCACCGCCATGGCTTCGAGTGGAATCTTTGCAGAGATCTATCGCAAGGTTGCGAAGCTCGATAAAAATATTTTTTCGCTTCACATTTCATCCGGTCTGAGCGGAACGATCAACGCGGCGCGCGCCGGCGGAGAAGAAGCCAAACCCGAAGCGAATGTTGATTTCTGGGATACGCTCACGCTTTCCGGCGGCGAACGTTTCCAGGTCATCACTGCCGCGCTCGCCGCTAAAGCCGGTTGGACCATGCATTCCATTCAGGAACGGCTGGCAAAAATCCGCGAGAAGACCGAAGTGGTTTATACGCTCGATACGTTGGATTACCTGATGCGCGGCGGACGCATCGGACGCGTCAAAGCAATGGCAGGCGCGATCCTGCACCTCAAGCCCGTCATCCGCGTGGACACGGACGGCAAATACAGCACCGTCACCACTGTTCGCACGATCGGCAAAGGCATGTCGGCGATCACGGAATATCTTTACAATACATATGCCAATGCGCCGTTATGGGTCACGGTTTTGCACGGACGCTTTGCGGATAAAGCTGAAGCACTTTCGAATGAACTCAAGGAAAAATTGAACATCGCAAAACTTGAAGTGCTGCGCATCTCACCCGTGCTTGGAGTTCATACCGGACCGAATGTCGTTGGCGCGGCGGTGGTGCCCGTTGAAGTGATGGATGGGTTGATGTAAACATTCAACTTATCACAAATAATAATGCTTCGAATAAACCACCGCGCTATGCCGCGTGGTGGAATGATATATAATATAAATTGAATAGCAATGAGGAATTTGTCGAAGACGTTGACGGTGGATTGAGGTAACGGATAAACGGATGGCGAATTTGCCGGTTATAAACCTTGCATGGAAGGTTATAATTTTCGCATTATGCAAAATTCGATGGAAACACTGGAAATCAATCACCGATGAACACCAAAGAACTCGAAGCCTATCTCTGGGGAGCCGCCAATATCCTGCGCGGACTAATTGACGCAGCCGACTTCAAGCAATATATTTTTCCTCTCCTATTCTTCAAACGCATCAGTGACGTATGGGATGAAGAATATCAACAGGCATTAGCAGATAGTGGCGGAGATTTAACATACGCTGAGTTTAGCGAACAACATCGCTTTCAAATCCCAAAAGGTTGTCATTGGGAAGACATCCGCAAGAAAACCACCAACGTTGGCGCTGCTCTTCAAAAAGCCTTCAACTCAATTGAAAAAGCTAATTTCGAAATGCTCCACGATGTATTTGGCGATGCGCAGTGGACCAACAAACGCCGCATGAGTGATGAGAAAATGCTCGACCTGATTGAGCATTTCTCCAAGTTTAAACTGACCGTCACGGAAGTGCCGCACGACATGATGGGCGAAGGCTACGAGTATCTCATCAAGAAATTTGCCGATGATAGCGGACACACTGCTGCCGAGTTTTATACCAATCGCACCGTTGTAAAGTTGATGACGATGATCACCGACCCACAACCAGGCGAAAGCGTGTACGACCCCACCTGCGGAAGCGGTGGGATTTTACTTGGCAGCGCATTGCATGTCAAAGAACAGGGCAAGGAATATCGCACGCTCAAACTTTATGGGCAGGAATTGAATCTCATCACCTCTGCCATTGCTCGTATTAATATGTTCATGCACAACGTGGACGAATTCTTGATCGTGCAGGGGGATACTCTCGACAACCCGCAAATCTTGGAAAACGATGAACTAAAAAAGTTCGATGTGGTCATGGCGAACCCGCCGTACAGTGTCAAGCGCTGGAATCAAGCCAAATGGTCAAACGATCCATTTGGTAGAAATATTTGGGGCACGCCGCCCCAAGGCAATGCGGACTATGCTTTTCAACAGCATATCATGGCAAGCCTAAAGCCAAATACAGGAAGAAGCGTGACGTTGTTTCCGCACGGCGTCTTGTTCCGCGATGCCGAGAGCGACATTCGCAAGAAGATGATTGAAGGCGATTACGTAGATGCGGTCATTGGCTTGGGCAAGAATTTGTTTTACAACAGTAGTATGGAAAGTTGCCTGCTGGTTTGCCGCGCGAAGAAACCGAAAGAACGTAAAGGCAAGATTATTTTTATCAATGCAATAAATGAATTACGAATTGAACGAACCAATGCCTGGCTTGAGCCTCAGCACATCAAAAAATTAGCGATGCTTATTGGAAGTTCAAAGATGCTGAAGGCTTTGCCAAAATAATGAGCAAAGATGATGTGCTGGAAAACAAGGGCAATTTGAGTTTGCAGTTGTATGTGAAACAAATTCAAAATGACTCAGAACATAATGTCGAAGGCTTGCTTGCCGATGTAAAAAACGGACAAGAGCAAATTAACGCTTCATTGGATACCCTTTTGGAAAAATTGGGCGCGTTGGGTGTTAGACTTCCTTAAAGACTTCGGAAGTCTGGAGATGAGCGCATGATGAATTTGCAGAAAGATACATGGGGTACAAAAAAAATCGGCGAACTTTGTAAAGTTAAAGGCGGAAAAAGGTTGCCTAAAGGGCACACTCTTGTTGAACAAAAAACCCCTTACCCATACATAAGAATAACAGATTTCGTAAGACATTCTGTAAACTCTCAAAATATACTGTATCTTTTAGAAGAAGATTACGCGAGAATAAAAAACTATTTCATAACAAAAGATGACGTGTTTGTTTCAATAGCAGGAACGATCGGAATAATAGGGGTTGTTCCTGAGTTGCTGGATGGAGCAAATCTGACCGAGAATGCCGCAAGACTCATCATTCAAAACAAAGATGAACTAGATAGGGATTATTTGATGTGGTGTTTATTAAGTGGCAACTCGCAAAGACAAATTCAAGCGAATACTGCGAAAACAGCACAACCAAAATTAGGATTAATAAAGATTATTAATCTTTCAATTCCCATCCCTCCAATTGACGAGCAACAGCGTATTGCGGAGTTGTTTCAAAGCGTTGAGCAGAGCATTGTCTATGTGGAAGAACAGGAGAAGAATTTAAAGTTATTGCAAAAGACTTTAAGCAATGGCTTGGCAAGCAATCCACCTGTTTTTGGAAATTTGCTTTCAGAAGAGAATTGCACGCCTTGTGTGTTTGACGACATCTGCGATTGCATTGAACAGCACGACAAAACACCAATAGAAGACGGTTTGATCTATTTTGTCGGCTTAGAAAACATTGAATCTGAAAATTTTACATTGCAAGGTTTTGGAAACATCGAAGATGGCACAACTTTTACTAAGTGCTTTTCAAAAGGCGATGTGTTGTTTGGCAAACGCAGAGCATATCTAAAGAAAGTCGCTGTTGCTGATTTCGATGGAATCTGTTCGAGTGATATTCTGGTCTTTCGGGCAAAAGCAAAAACGATGCTGCCCGAGTTGCTACCCTATTATGCAAGTAGTGATGCCTTCATGCACCATGCGGTCAGCACATCGGCAGGTTCGCTTTCGCCAAGAACAAAATGGAAAGATTTAGCAGGTTTTCAACTTTCTATCCCCGATATAAAAACGCAGGAAAAGATAGTTGATACGTTGAAACAATTAAGTCAGTCGCTTCAATTACTCGGTCAGCAAAAAGAAAGTCTGAAAAGACTAAAACAAAGACTGCTGAATGAAATCTTGGAATAAACCCAAAAGAGAATCGCCATGACGTTTAATGAACTCAACAGTGTCGAACACTTCATCATCCACAACCTCACAGGTGTGAACTTGAATGACGTACATGGCGGCAAGGTTCGTGAAGAACCTGTTGGGTACGGCGACGCCAAATGGAAGTACGTTCAAAGTGAATTGCTCCAACGCGAGATCACGGATGTAATCGTTGAGAAGGAATTGATTGAAGCCTTGTGCCGCATCAATCCCGAAATTGCCGCCCAGCCCGAACGCGCCGATGAAGTCATCCGCAAACTCAGGGCAATCCTTCTATCGGTGGGCAACGTGGGTTTGGTGCGCGCCAACGAAGAATTTGCAAAATGGCTGCGGGGTGAAATCACCTTGCCGTTTGGAAAAAACGAACAACACATTCCCATCCGCCTGATTGATTTTGAGCACTTGAACAATAACTCTTTTATTCTCACCAATCAATTCAAGATGCATGCCCGCGAAACAAAAATCCCCGATATCGTGATGCTTGTCAATGGTATTCCTTTGGTTGTAGGTGAAGCTAAAACGCCTGTCCGCCCCGCCATCAGTTGGTTCGATGGCGCCCACGATATCAATGTGGTTTATGAAAATGCCGTTCCACAATTGTTCGTACCGAATATCTTTTCATTTGCCACCGAAGGCAAGGAAGTTTTCATCGGCGGCGTCAGAACGCCTTTGGAATTTTGGTCGCCTTGGCGAATTGAAGAAGAGCGCGACGAACTGACGCATTTTGCTGGCTTGCAGGATGTTGGCAAACAACTAAATCATTTATTGAAGCCATCCACAGTTCTGGATATTTTGCAGCATTTCACCATTTACGCCACCGATAACAAAAAGAAGAAAATCAAAGTCGTCTGTCGTTACCAACAATACGAAGGTGCGAATGCGTTGGTTCAACGCGTATTGGATGGTCGCATCAAGAAAGGCTTGATTTGGCACTTTCAAGGCTCGGGTAAATCCCTGCTCATGCTCTTCGCCGCGCAAAAACTCCGCAAGCTGGAAGAACTCGGCAATCCTACTGTTTTGATTGTCGTGGATCGGATTGACTTGGACACACAAATCACCGCCACCTTTAATTCTGCCGAAGTGCCCAACATGGTCACAACGGATAACATCAAAGAGTTGCATGATTTACTGGAACGTGACAGCCGCAAGATCATCATTACCATGATTTACAAATTCAAGGAAGCCTATCCCGATATGAACATGCGCGACAACATCATCGTCATGGTGGATGAAGCGCATCGCACGCAGGAGGGTAATTTGGGACGCAAGATGCGAGCTGCTCTGCCTAATGCTTTTTTGTTTGGTCTCACCGGCACGCCCATCAACAAAGCCGATAAAAACACTTTTTGGGCTTTTGGCGCGCAGGAAGATTCCAATGGCTACATGAGCCGTTATACATTTCAGGAAAGCATTCGCGATAATGCCACGCTCCCCCTCCACTTTGAACCGCGCTTACCCAACTATCATGTGGATAAAGAGAGTTTGGATATCGCCTTCAAAGAAATGGCAAATGATCTGAGCGAAGAAGACCGGGAGAAACTCAGCAAAAAAGCCGCGAACATGGCTGTATTCCTAAAATCACCGGAACGTGTGACCCAAATTGTTAAAGACATCGTGGAACACTTTAAGAAGCATGTAGAACCCGAAGGTTTCAAAGCGATGATTGTCACGCCCGATCGCTTTGCTTGTGTTCAATACAAAGCAGAACTGGATAAGCTGTTGCCTTTCGCGGCCAGTAAGGTAGTGATTAGCACGAACGCAAACGATGAACTTGAATTCAAACAAAAATGGGGCATGGATAAAGACGGACAGGAAAAAGTGATCGAAGAATTCGGCGATGCAGATTCGCCCTTGAAATTTTTGATTGTCACAGCCAAGCTCCTCACGGGCTTTGACGCTCCAATTCTTCAAACCATGTATTTGGATAAATCTCTCAAGGATCACACCTTGCTTCAAGCAATTTGCAGAACGAACCGTCTCTTCCCCAACAAAACCTTTGGGCGCATCGTGGATTACTTCGGCGTTTTCGATGACACGGCTCAGGCTTTGGCGTTTGATGAAGAAACCGTCAAGCTGGTGATTACAAACCTGAAAGAACTTAAGGAGAAACTACCGCAGGTCCTGGCGAAATGCCTTTCCCATTTTGCCGGAATTGATCGAACTGTTGAAGGCTTTGAAGGGTTGGAAGCCGCTCAGCAGTGCATCAAGACCGATGAAAAGCGCGATGCGTTCGCCAAGGACTTCAACGCGTTATCGAAGTTATGGGAAGCCCTTTCCCCTGATGATATCTTGAATAAATATCAGAAGGAATACAAATGGCTTTCTCAAGTTTATCTTTCAGTCAAACCCACCTCCGATGATAGCGGCAGATTACTTTGGCATGCTCTGGGCGCACAAACCACTCAACTAATTCACGAACATATTCACGTGGACGGCATCAGTCACGAAATGGAAGAACTGGTGCTCGATGCCAAAGTGATTGACAACTTGATGAACAACAAAGATCCCCGCGAGGCCCAACGCGTTATGAAAATCCTCATCAGTCGTTTGGCACGCCACGGTACCGATCCGATATTCATTCAATTAAGTGCACGGCTTGAAGCCTTGCGCGCCAAAGCCGAGCAAGGATTAATCAACAGCATTGAATTCATAAAACAACTTTGCGAAATCGCGCGCGATACGGTTCAAGCCGAAAAACAAATTGATTCTGTGGACGAGCGAAAATCAGCCAAGGCTGCGCTGACGGAATTGTTCCTTGAAATGAAGACCGATCAAACGCCTGCGGTGGTGGAGAGAATTGTTACCGATATTGACAACATCGCGAAATATGTCCGTTTTGATGGTTGGCAGAACACAACCACCGGCGAAAAATTGGTACAGAAGGAATTAAGAAAAATATTGTGGGTGAAGTATCCCATCAAGGATGAAGAACTATTCAACAAAGCATACGAGTACATCAAAGAATATTATTAGATGCGGATGGGAAAGAGATTGTAAAAACATGCAAGGAATAGAGACCATGCCTCCTGATTTTTACTTTCGCGGCGCCCTCGTCCAATTTTGGCAGGCCACATACACCGAATACAATCGCTTGTCTGCGATCTTCGGAACGGAGTGCTTTGAATTCTTTATCCCGGATCCGAAAGCTGGTTCCTTGGCAGATTACGAACCGAAATACTACGATGAGGTACATTTTCTTATTTGGGAGGCAGCACACAGGGACTTCCCCGTTAGAATAAGAGCCAGCCGCGCTCTGGGTTCCGAACTGGTGGAAATGCACGTCAGCATCTATGTGAGTGTTATAAAAACCTACGGGGAAACCTGTCTCGATGTTTGGCAGGCGTACATAACTTCGCTCGACGAACAGGGCTTTCTGATCAAACCCGCCGATTTCTTACCTGCCCTGCCTTCCAAGCCGCTCAAACCCAAAAGCGGTGCTGATCTGGATGCCTATTTTGACCTGCGCCAACAAAAGCTAAAATTGGGTCAGAAATACTCCCTGACCAAAATAGCCGCCGAGTCTGGTTTTGGGTACGCATATGTCAGGCAGTTGCATTCCGCATATCTGCGGAAACAGGGCTTATCCAGACCTAAAAAAAGAACGAACAAAAGAACGAACAAAAACTAACACTTTTTCCATTCCCCAAAGCGCGCTCCCTTGCTATCATAATTTCCAGGGTGATTCATCACCTTGGAAATTTTCTTTTCCCTCAGGCACCTTTTATGACCGACCAGCGCCCCTCTCCCCCTCGCACCTCTCTCTACGCCCAGTTTTTCAAAGCCGGGTTGGGTAACCCCTCCCGCTTTGAAGTCGCGGCAGAACAATCTGAAAGAACGAAACTCCTTTCCCTTCTCGATGACATTCAAGCCGCAATGGAAAGAACTTCACTGGAATTGCCAACCAGGAAATTACTGGAAGGACACTTCACCGAGATCATCAACGCTCGCATAAAAGCCACTTATTCGGCAGACGATGTGTTCCAATTATTCTTGGATGCAGTTAGGAGTGCCAACGCAGAGCAACTCATTGCAGAAGACGATTGGGAACCTGATTTGGCGGACGACTTGGAAGATGCGGAAATGGAACAAAATTTTGCTCCGTGCCTCCCAGCCTCGAAAGGCTCGCAGTAATATGCCGCCCCGCAAGCCACCTGCCCCGCCAACCGGATATGAGGACCAATATGATCGTGAGCTGAAGAAGTTTTAAAGCAGCACGGGGAGGGCGACCTATTCAATGAGATTGAGTTGATACGGTATATGAACCTGCTCGTTCTACAACGGATGAATGCGGAAGGCAAAAAACTCTCGTATCATGACTATTTGGAAACCTTGCGCGCCTTCACAAGTTCCGCTGGCAGAATTGCCCACCTTACGGATGTTCAATACAGGGTTTTCAAACCTCTGATCGAAATGGAGACGGCACATAAAGCTGAAATGGATGGTACTTTTCAGCGCATCTTCGAAATCGCCCAAATTCTGATGGGCGAGAAAAAAGTGGGGAACATCGAAATGGACGCCCTCAGGCAGGTGATGCGCGACCAAGACACGAGCAAGACATGAAAAGGAAGCGCGGTGGGCAGATGGGCAACAAAAACGCCTTCAGGCATGGCTTCTATTCGGATCAGTTCAAACAGGCTGAAAGGATGAATCTCAGCCAGGTTCAAAACACAGACCTGACGGACGAGATCGAGCTACTCCGCGTGCAAATTCTTCGCTATCTCGAAGCCGAAACTTCGCAGGGGGACCAAATTGATTACGAAACCCGCCTGCAAGCCTTGCGTACCGTCAGCCTTGCCGCCGAAAGCCTTACCCGGCTCATCCGAACACAGGCCATCTTGAATATCAATCCTCGTGAATTGGAAAACGAGCAGGAAAAGTTCCAGCCCATGGAGGCTGGGGTTGACTAATTTACACAAAATATTCGTTCCTCTTCGTTCCTCAAAAACGAATACTCACACTATAGTTGGCAAGAGCTTGCCAAGAACCTGCCGCAGGGTGTCTCATGCGCGGCGCGGGTGGGCTTTATCCGAACGGATGATAAAATTTCGGGGTGTATAATTAATAGCGAGGTGAGTTATGACGATCCTGCTTGAAATCCCAAATTCTGTGGCGCGCGCCATGCGATTACCCCCCAACGAACAAAGACACCAGCTTCAAATTGAATTGGCAGTCAGCCTTTACGCGCAAAGTATCCTGTCCTTTGGAAAAGCCTGCGAACTCGCGGGGATGAGCAAACTCGAGTTTGGAATTCTGCTGGGCAAACGCAACATCCCAAGACAATACAGCGAACAAGATTTGCAGGACGATAGCGCCTATGCCAGCCGTTAGCGACACATCTCCCATTCTTGGGTTGTCCGCTATTGGCTTGTTGGGTTATTGAAAAGTCATTTTGAAACTGTTTTCATCCCACAAGCAGTGCTGGATGAACTCAAGGTGGAAACGAATTTTCGCGGCACGGTATTCATTCAACAGGCGTTGAAAGATGGCTGGCTTGAAGCGCGCGAGGTCCAAAACAAACCGCTTGCACAAGCCTTGTCATTGGAATTGGATAAAGGCGAATCAGAAGCCATTGCGCTGGCAGTAGATTTGGGAATTCAATTTATCGTGATGGATGAAAGCATGGGGCGCGAACGCGCCAGGGCAATGGGGTTACAGACCATTGGTGTATTGGGCGTCTTATTAAAGGCAAAGAAACACAAACAAATTAAATCGATTAGAAAAGCAATGGAATCTTTGCGGCAGGAGGTAGGCTTCTTTATTTCCGACGATCTATTCGAGCAAGTTGTCACAGCGGCGGGGGAAGTTGAATAGATTCAGAAAATCCAAGAATGGTTTGGGGCAATATGTGGTTGGGAAAGAGATTGGAAGGACCTGCCGCGTCTCATGCGCGGCGTTCCTACGCCAGATTTCCAGAGTCTTGCACTCTTGACAAATAGACAATTATCTATATAATACACATCGAAGATTATCAATATGACTGCTGTAGATGCCGTACTTTTCGCCAAAGCCATCGCCGATGAAACCCGCCAGAAGATTATGAGTTTGTGCTGCTGCACCTCGCTTTCGGTCAACGAGATCGTCGAGAAGACGCACGTCACCCAACCCACCGTCTCGCATCATCTTGCCATTCTGCGCGAGGCGGGACTGGTCAATGTGCGCGAGGAAGGCAAGCAAACTTTTTATTCGTTAAATCAGGATCGCATGGTGGCTTGCTGCGGACATTTGATGATCAAGTTCGCGCCCGAAACCAAGACCACCGAGAAGCTTGTCAAAATCGCAAGCTAAAAAGAACGGACGCCGCACAATGCGTCCATTCTTTTTGCCTAAATACATAGACAATCATCTATATAAGGAGACCACTATGACCCAAAATCCCGATACCATTCACGAAAATGTCCGCGAACATTACGCGGAACGAATCAAGAACTCCGCTTCCTGCTGTAGTTCTGACGCGTGCTGCAGTCCTCAAAGCAGTCTCTACCCTGCTGATTTGATTGCTACTATGCCCTCGGATATCTCATCCACCAGCTACGGCTGCGGCGACCCGATCACGCTCGCAAGTTTACAACCCGGTCAAACCGTGCTCGATCTCGGCTCCGGCGCGGGACTCGATTGTTTCTTCGCCGCCAAGAAAGTCGGCGCGACGGGAAAAGCCATCGGCGTGGATATGACTCCCGAAATGATCGAGCGTACGCGAGCCAGCGCGCAGCGCTTGAACATCACCAATGTGGAATTCCGCCAGGGCTATCTCGAAGATTTGCCGGTGGATGCGAACAGCGTGGATGTCATCATCTCGAATTGTGTCATCAACCTTTCGCCCGATAAAGCCAAAGTATTTAGCGAAGCCTTCCGCGTGCTCAAACCCGGCGGCAAACTTGCGGTGTCTGATATCGTCACCGATGGCCCACTGCCGGAGGCGATCAAGAAAAGCATGAGCGCCTGGGCTGGTTGCATCGCGGGTGCGTTGGATATAAAGGATTATCAAGCCGCAATGCAATCTGCCGGACTCGTCAATATTTTCGTCACGCCCACTTACTTCGATGATGCCATCATTGATGAGGCGATAGGCGACTTGGATACATCCGTTGATTTGAAATCTTTTTCGGGCGAGAAAATTTCCAAGACGGTCTTCAGCGCAAAAATCACAGCCAGCAAACCGTAAATGAAAAAGTCTCCTGAGTTTTCAGGAGACTTTTTCATTTATCACTATTTCACTTCACGCACAAAGTGGAATGCCAGCATTTCTCCGCGCCACGGAAAGGGAATCATATCCGTTTCGGCGTTGAAAGTCGAGCCGTCTTTACGGATGGCTTTGAAGCGAAACTTGGCAGGCGTTAACTGCTGATGAATGTGCCCGTTATAGTTTTGAATATATCGCTCCACGTCCGCTTCCGCGGTATGCTTATTGACAAATCCTTCCATCGCCACCCACTCCTTGACGGTGAGACCATACATCTTAGCGAAGCGCCCACTGCAAATCTTATGCACTTCGTCAATGTATAGATAGATGCCGTCCGGAGATTGATCGAATAAAGGTTGAAACTGTTCTACAAGTTCCTTTAAGATTTTCTCGTGCCCATGTTCTGGGGCCATAATATACTCTCCACTTTATATAGAAATCGACAACTGATCAGTTTGATAGTAGCATACTAATTCAATAGTACAAATCCCCCAAAAGTAAGACCGAAAATGAATATTCTCGGTCTCGGTGTTAATCAGCGGATGCAAATTGCGCGGCAGGCAGTGCATCGTGATCCGGAAGAATCGCTTCCGCATTTCGGATGGCTGGCACAAAATATCCTGCGATGCCAACCAGCAAAATGGCAAAGCCGCAGATAAAGATCAGAAGCGACATTCCGCTTCCAGGTCCGGACCGAAGGCGGGCGCAAAGAAACGAGCAAATCCACTCGTTTGATCCTTCATCATCGGCTCGAGCACAAAGTCCGATAACGTCCCGCCAATGATTGGCGATATCGGATTCGAAAACCATGCGATCAAACGTCGAGCCGAAAAGACGCGGCCTTGTAAATCCGGCGCGACCTTGGCCTGCCAGATCGCTTGATTCGAGGCGTTGACAAGCGGAACGAAAATCCCGCCCAATAAAGCCGCAGGAACCCAAATGGGCAGACCGCGTCCCAAGCTGAAGAAAATACTTCCGAACACGGCAGAGATTATCCAGCCCAGCAAAACACCATGCGTTCGTTTTTGGAATCCGCCCCAGGCGCTCATTGCAATACCACCAACCACCATGCCAATCGACGCGGCGGATTCTACCGAGCCCAGGATAATCGTATTTTGACTGGTGCGCGCCAAAAGCATCGGCGCTAAAACTGTAAAACCAATTCCTGAGAACAGATTGCCAAAGAAGAAAACCAATTGCAATCCGAGCAAACTGGGACGCGCAAAAATATATTTGAAACCGAACACGGCTTCCTTCCAAAAACCGCCTTTGGATTGATCACCTTCCACAGTACGCGGCGGTTGCGGAATAAAGACCAGCGCCAACGCAAAGATAGCTGTCCAAAATGTGATCGAGTTGATCAAAAGGATTCCGCCGATCTGAATGATCGGAATCAGCGCGCCCGCCAAGAATGGCGAGAGCACGCCCGGTCCCGCTTCGATCAGTGACATCATGCCATTGGCACGTCCATATTGCTCTTTGGAAACCATTGTGCTGATCGCGGCGGAATATGCGGGCCATTGAAACGTGGTACCAATCCCTGAAACCGCGACGGCAATATAAATATGCCAGTATTGCAAATGACCTGTAGCATATAAGATGAATAGCGATAGCGTGGCAATTCCACCGGCAATGTCACTGACCATCATCATCAGCTTGCGGTTATAGCGATCCATCATCACGCCTGCAATCGGAGACATGATCAGGAACGGCGTGATATAAGCCACCTGAACAAATCCCATTGCCGTGGCGGAATAAGTCTGCTGATACATATAAATCGTCATGGCAAAGGAGGTCATGCCGCTGGCAAGCACCGAAACAATCTGCCCAATCCAGACAACAGAAAATCCGATCATTCCACTCAAGCGCGGTTTAGTTTGTGGTTGCGTTTGCATTCTTAGGTCATTAAAATTTTATCAGAACATTGTAGCAGACCAATGGCACGATGAAATCATCGTGCCATTCTTTCAATCACTATGTTGGCTACGAAGCTACTCTACGTAAATCTCAACGTGCTCGCCATCTTCATCATCGGTGACATCAATGATCTTACCGGTCACGCCAGCTCTCAGAGCATCCATCACAGACAACATATCCACGCCTTCGACTTCAGGCGCAAAATGCGCGCCGATCTTCAAGCCCGCATCAATCAGCCCAAGCGGAATCTGCACTGCGGCTTTTGAGCGGCCCGTGGCGATGTCGGTCACACGAATACGAAGCCAATGCCCAGAAGCTGCCGAACGGGATGAACTCGCCATTCCTGAACGGCGTCCCTCACTCAATGCGGCCAGCAATTTGGCGCCATCCTCCGCGCTGATTTTTCCCTCCTCGATCATTTTCAAAATCTTCATACGTTCTTCTGCATTTGCCATTTGTTCCTCCTACCCGATATAAACCTGCACACGGTCGCCGTGTTCGCCTTCATTCACATTAACGATCAACGGTTCTTTCGCCGATATGCCCTTCGATAACACTTCAATGATCTCATCTATGTTGGCTTGTCTCAAACCATCAATGTTGTTTCCAAAATTGCGGAGAAACCAACTTGCTAATCCAAGCGGAAGCGGAAATCCAAGTGTGATGTTGCGCGGCCATTCGCCTTTCGCTTGTTCCACATTTACATATAACCATCGAGATGTTCGGGAACTTGCAAACAATGCAATCATCAAAATCCCCAATAAAAGTGGAAGCCACACGAAGTAAAACCAGAATCCGTAATTCGATGCATAAACCAGTGCGTACATCCAATAAGCAGAAAGCACGGTAATCAACACGCCGATCCACAATGGGATTTGCCAGAGTCGACGCGCCCTGCGTGCAACTTCTTCAAATTCGGGCGCGTTCGGCTTTTTGGAATCTGAGGCCGCTTCAGCTCCGGACGAAGAAGCTGGCGCGGCTTCGATGATTTCCATCGCCGCGGACAATTCATCCAGCATCTTCATCAACTTCATGGCTTCGTCTGCGTTGATCTTGCCATCCTCAACCATTTTTAGAATCTGCTGCCGTTCTTCAGAAGACATCACTCTCCTCCTTCAAGCGCTGACAACAACTTATCCGCTTCTTCAGATGTAATTTTCTTTTCCTGCAACATCTTCAAAATGACCATGCGTTCTTCATCAGACACAGGCTGGCTTGCCTCTTCGGTTTCAGAAGCATTCAAACCAAAATTGAAGGGTCGTGAAGATGAATCGCGCGGCGGAATAGGCTGTCCAGCATGATGCATTCTTAGTTGTTCAATATTCTGCATTCTGGATTCTAAGTGGGATAAATGGGCCTTACGTAGTTTTTGTTCAGCTTCTCGAATTTTACGGTCAGCTTGACGCATTGCTTCATCAACTTTCCGTTGAACCTTTGCTGAAACATCCGCACCAACTTTTCCACTCTGTGCGCCCATCGTAATCTTGCGGACGTTTTCCGTCTGTGTCTCGCCACCGATCACACCTTCCAATGAAACTTCGCCGGTCATATTCTGCAACATCACATCACCACCTACAAAAGAAAGTTCAACATTGCCATCCAAATTTTCTACTTTCAAATCACTGCCAACATAACTAATGGTCAGCCTTGCGCCACGCGGCACAGAAACATTCAAGTCGCCTCCGCACGATAAAGTAATTTCATCACCATCTTGTTTAATACGAGGCGAATCATCACTCCGAGCTTCGAGTTCGGCAGCGTTCCCAGCCTTCGACGATCAAATCACCACCAACGCTTGTAATTTCAATTTCAGGTTTGGATCCCAAAGATAAAGTTTGAGTGGTCATGATTTACTCCTCGCCGCGCAACATGCGCATGGCATCTTCCGCTGAAATCTTGCCGGCATCCAAATCTTCGAGAACCGAATGCCGTTTCTCTTCACTGACATCCGGTGATTCATCTTTGCCGGGTTCATATCCCATGGCGCGGATGGTCTCATGCAGACGGTTGCGGATGGTTGGATAGGATAGATTCAATTCCCCTTCCATGCGGTTGATCTTGCCCTCGCATCGAACAAAAGTTTTTACGAATTCAATTTGTTCAGCAGTCAAACCCGGAAATGCGCTGTTTTCAAAACGTCCCTCGATGACCGTATCACAAGTATCGCAATGATAACGGGCAACCAACAAGTTATCTCCGCATACAGGACATTTATTCAAAGATGGTTTCATTTCTTTGCCTAGTTAATGGAGATAAAGTTGTAGATGTTAGATTGTCATCGCGTTCCTTCATCGAATTTCCAACGGAGATCAAGATATCTCCGATGCGCGCCAAAACGCCTTTGTACCAACTTTGTCTCTTCACCTTCGCATCAGCAACCAGAATATCCAGCTCGTCTTTTATATAGCTGTAATTCCGTTGGTGGATTTCATAATCATCGTTGAGTTGTTCGCGATAAAACATAAAAGCCTTCTTCGCCTTCATTCTCTGTGTTTTTACAAGTATTATATTCAATATATTGATTTTGTCAAGTATTATTTTCAATATAATCAATAAGTAATTTGATTTTGCGAAACATGGTTTTATTTTTCTTCACTTTACTAGCTACGATTACGTCAGCTTAATACATTCAGGGTTCTACAACTTGTTCAATAGAAAGCTCACTAAAATCTTGACATCGAACGGATGTTCAGGTATTATTCATAGCACAAATGAGCGGTTTATAATTCTGAACACAGAACCACTTTGGTTCTGAGCTGCAGAATCATTTTAGCTCAGGAGGCACAAATGATGATGGTTCGAAAAAGCAAAGGATTGGGAGAACGCCACCAAAGAATCCTGGGGTTTATTCAGGAATATCAACACGAATACAAGCACCCACCGTCCATCCGCGAGATTGGTGAGCATTGCGATATTTCCTCCACATCGGTTGTCAATTATTATCTTGATCAACTCGAGAAGAACGGTTACATCGAACGAGATCGGAAAATTTCGCGCGGCTTGCGCGTGACTGGTGCAAACGCTTCAGTCGACACTTTACGAATCCCCATTCTCGGACCCATCGCCGCCGGCCTTCCACTGCCTGAACTTCAACCCGGAGTTAATTACCTGACTGATAACGAAGTCCATGCAGTCGATGTAGCCCGTAACCTCCTGCCTCCAAAGGAAAAAGGCGCCGATCTATACGCTCTGGAAGTCAAAGGGGATTCAATGATTGATGCCATGATCAATGATGGCGACATTGTGGTGATGAAACGCGCCGATGAGGCTCGCAATGGTGAAATGGTAGCTGTATGGTTACCGCGTGACAACGAAGCGACTTTGAAATATTTCTTCAGGGAAAAAGATCGTTATCGCCTTCAGCCTGCCAACCCAACCATGAAACCAATCTACATCAACAAGGATGAGCCACTGGAAATCAAAGGCAAGGTAATCATGGTGATACGAAAAGTTGAGATGGTTTCTTAACTTCCAAAGCCCAACAAAAAATCAAACTCCAAAAAATGGGGTCTGTTTTTTTTGTTCATTTAAGCTTCACGTGTCCTCGTTGGGATGTATTGGATTGGCCGGACAATTTTACGCGGCCTTTTATATTCCCACGATTTGCCGAGCGCATACCCAAATTGACAAGCATAGGCACTGCCAACAAAACCAGCAAAACAAGCAGGATGCCGCCAAATAACATCCAATTCTGGCCCGCCACTTCGGGCATAACACCACCAGGATTATATTCCGACTGTGTTGTGACCGCACTACCATTCAGGCTCACAGACAGGTTGCGATTCACGCCATCCCGCAGAGTTGACGGCGAAGTGTAAGTTAGAGCATACTCGTTCTGCAGAGCAGTTCCGTATTGCTGAAATATGGATGCAAGCTGGGATGGATTCGGCTCGTAAGTATAGATTCCTCCAGCCTGCTGTGCGAGGGACTTTAAACTAGTCTCGTCAATTCCTTGTAAACTCTTGACATCTTGAGGATTGCCCAAGCCAATTGTGGAAATAGTCAGCCCACTCGGACCAATAGCCTTAATGACAGCATCTTCATTGTTTTTGCTGCGATTATCCATGCCATCCGTTAGCAATAGAATTGCTTTGCGGCCGCTAACATTGGCCAATAACTGTTCGCCGTTGAGGAGCGCGTCGAACATTGCAGTATCAGTACCCGGTTGAAGCGAGTCAATGGCATTGATCAATGCCTGATGATCTGTTGTAATCGCCTGCACGACGCTTACGTGGGTATCGAAGGCAACCACTCCGGCCTGATCGCCAGGTCGCATTTGATTTACATAAGCCTCAGCCGCGGCCTTCGCTTGAGTCAGTTTATTTGCAGTTGCCATACTACCGGATACATCAATCACCAACAAAGTCGTCAACTGACCGGGCCCCTTTGTTGATTGACCATTGACATTGGTCGCACTGGTGGTTGTTTTCATCACCTGGCCATTTTCAGAAATCTGAATCGCGCTGGGATCAACACCCATAGGCTGACCATTAGCATCGGTCACAGAGATGTAAACCGTGACTTGGGGAAACTTGGAGTTATCGACTTGCGTGATCTGAATTTGCGGCGCAGGTGTCGGCGTTTGAGCAAAAACTCCGGGCGTGAACCACAATGTCAACGCGAGCAACAGGCTAAGAGTCAGAATGAAGCGGGAAATTTTTCGCATGGTTACCTCTTTTCGTGATAGACCATCTCAGTATTGCCCATGCGAATCTTTTGTCCATTGACCAGCCGGGCAAGTTCGATTTTCTTGTTATTGATAAAAGTTCCAGAGAGGCTCATATCTTTAACGCTGAACTGTTTTCCATCCCCGGTCAGCATGGCATGTTGTGGAGCAATATCTGGATCGGGCAAGACAATCTCCGACTTCAACGCCGAACTGCCAATGGCAATTGCCGGCCCTCCGGCGTGCAGGAACTTGTCGAGAATGAACTCCGTGCCTTTGAGCTTGCCTGAAGTCACTTCAAGCCAGGCACGTGATAACAGCACAACAATCAGAGAGATGAACGCTCCAACCGATGCACCAAGCAAAACCAAGCCGGAGGCTTTACCGATAAGCGGATCTTTAAGCAAGTTATGAACCGCCTCGAGCAAAACTCCGCCAAGCGCGCCACCAATCAATCCACCAAGCATCCCCTTCCAAATCTGGCTTTTGCCGACCACACCTTCAGCCAAACCGATCAATAAACCGAATACGCCCCAGCCCAGCGCGCGCCCAAAGTAACCCGCGCCCGCGGACTGAAACAGGAATTCGCTGAGCGGCAAACCGATCGCCCCAGCCACAAGCCCCAAGAGGCCGCTAACAACTCCAGCCTTTATAGCTTGAACTATGTTGCGCGTCATCAAGCCTTCCGTGATTCCAATGAACAGACCGATACACAGTCCGACCAGCGCACCAACGACAGCTTCACTCATATACAAGTTGGACGTGAATGAAAGGCCAAGCATATCACTCACCTGCCAACCCATGAGTTCCGCCAATTGCACCAAGCACCGCATAGAAATACGTTCGCATTCGTCTACTCATTTTTAGCTGCTCCTTTCTCTTCTTCAAATTGATTCAAATTCTTCCAATAAACCATACTGCGGCCATAATTGCCATCCAATTCATAGAAGCCAAAATAGCGGGTTGGGTCCAAAATTCCGCCTGTTTGGCGAATGAAAAAACCACCGATTGCCGAGACAGGTTCCACCACAAGGGCAACCTGCCAAGGTTCTGGAAAGAAGTTATTGTGCAACCAGGTATCGTAATGAGAAAGAAAAACGCCCATGCTGGGGTGCGTATGGTACCATCCCACGATCTTCTGACCTTTATAATTGGCATCAATCTGGTCATGGATGTCAACCAGACTTTCCTGTGTGAAGGTCAGATATACACTGCCCTGACGTGTGTAACGCGCAGGCAAAGCATATTCAACCTCCACAAACTGCTCCTGGCTTTCACTTAAGCACCACTGCCCTACCAGGAAACCGCCCACCTCATTCTTCATGTCGCTCACCGAGTGAACGCAGATACGGCTGTAAGCCTGCTGGGTCATAAATATGGATACCAACGGATGAAGATTGATCTCATCGTAAGGCGAGTTCCAGCGGTTTGCCCTTTTTGTGGGAAGCGATGTGGTGATTGGTTGAGTTATATCGGAAGCCAAAACACGGATTCGAGGTATGGATGCCATAAAATTTATGTCTGGCCCTCAACCCGCCTTGTTATGAGCAAGGCGGGTTGAGGGACGGCCAAATTTATCCAGCCGTTACATCGGCAGTCATCATCAGCCGGTCATTTTGCGGGATGCCAGCCGCTGAAAGTGTTTCTTCCTCTTTCAATTCGCGGCCGAGCGCTTTGCTATCCAAACGATAAGACATAGCGCGTCCATCCGGACCCGTAACAGGCAGCTCCAACGACGTGGTCAACTCCGGGATCAATTCTTTCACCGGCACATCATTTGGAACCTCGGCATTGCGGGTGCCTCCTGAGGGGAGAACGATAGTGACAGGAACATCTGACATGGTTAATCTCCTTTCTGAATTTGGACGAACTTACACTTGCAGAACCGGTTTTCTTACTTGTCTGTGCACGACGCGGAAGAAAAGCTATTTGATTTGGATTTTCGATTTCGGCTTCACGACCTTTGATGAAGTTGCCGCTTTATTCATAGACACCGGGCTCGAAAACCTGATGCTCGGCTTCTTATGATCCGGTTTATTATCTTGTTTGCCAGCGCCCAGCTTGACACGTTCCGGACGCATCAACTCACGTGTATCAACTGGAAAAGCGTTGGGATGAGCTTTGCGATACTCCCTGGACCAGCGTGCCGCCTCGGGGTCCCACGGGAACGGAGGCTTGGTTGGGTTGTCATGAAAATTCTTATATTGCAGCATCTCCCCCAGCATGATGACCAAACGATCCAACGAACGGCTGGCTGTCCACCAAGCGGCATCAATGCATACTGTGCCATTGAGGTGATTGATGTTGGGATGCCAGATTGGCGTTAGCCATTTCATACCTGGCCAGCGCTGCGGATATTGATTATGCAGGTAGATTTCAACCTGATGACGTTCACTGAATTGCGGATTGCCCTGTCGGTCAACGGTTGCAATACTCTTACACCTGAACATTACTATATAACGTTCAGGCGGCAGGTTGGGACGCGGCGATTGAGCTACAAAAGAAATCAAGTCGGTGCGAGAAGCGAGTTCCTGCATCAGCTCATAGTCGCCGCGCAGCCTGCGCATGCGTGGACTTTCTGCAACGATGTTTGAACCAGCACCAGCAGTAATATCCGCTGTCAACATTAAACGGTCATTCTCAGGGATTCCGGCCGCGGCCAGCGTTTCGTCCTCTTTCAGCTCGCGGCCTAAAGCCTTGCTATCGAGGCGATAAGCCATTGGCCGCCCGTCCGGTCCGACGGTCGGGAGCTGCAATAGTGATGTAAACTCAGTCATCAACTCATGAACAGGAATATCATCAGGGACCTCGGCGGCGCGGGCGCCTCCACTTGGCAAAACGATCGTTACATTCAAATCAGGCATGGCGTTCCCTCCAAATCAAGTATTGAGATGCGGCACCTGACAGGCGCCAGTGATATCCCAGCAGTCTTTATGGTGCAGTGTATGGCAAACCTCACACTCCACCACGCCGCGTGGGTCATTTCGTTTAACTTCTTCGAGGCAGTACGGACAGCGATGTTCCTCGTAAACAGCCAGTTGAATCTGCGGTTTGCGATGCAATGGATTCCAGTGCCTTGGCCGTGCAAGTTGCACTGAGCCAAATGCCACTGACGGGGAAATTAAAGGACGCTCGGTTCTTTTCCTTCGGACTTTCGGCTTTGCGTTCGAATTCCGAGCTCGAAACTTCGGGAAGGCTAAGTGCGGCAAGACACTGGCGCGCGAGGAGCGCACCGGTCCACGGCCTCGTACAGATGGAATCGCAGAGATTTCCTTCACTTGAGGCGCAGGACGTTTCCACGCCCGCAACGCGATCCATGAGATATCAATCGCAATCACCAGATAAACCAACACAAGCCAGTTCATTTGACTGCTCTTGATCTGCAAAGGTAATTTCAGGGAGATATGCCGTTGGCTGAGCCAATTTACTGAAACGAAGCCGAAAGGGGGAAATACAATCCCACTTTTTCCATCGGTAAAATACCCCAATACCAACAAGCCGATTATCACAAGCGCGGCGGAGGCAAGGCCTCGAATAAACCAGTTTCTCCGATACAACACCACGCGCACCGCGAGTCCGGTCACCAACCCAATGCCAGCCACCGCAAAGATATTGAATATCAGCAATGGAAGATCGGTTTTTTGGCGAAACAGAATTACTAATCCCAAAGCCAGCGCGACGACCAGCAGGATGAGCAAAGCCATTTTTCGGCCTAGATGCCATCGTTCGAGATTCGAGTCAGAGTTCGAAACTCATTGTTCGCTCAGCCATTCTCTAACCTGAATTCATCCATGTAATTTAACGCGCCCGTGGGCGGAACCAAGCACAGGGTGCTTGATCTTCACCAAGTCTTTGTTATCCAAAACCTTTACTTCCTCTTTGATCCGCACGTGGCTATGCGGCTGCGGACTGACAGTGATGTGCGTTTGCTCGAAGTGACGAAAATGGAGCGCCTCCGGTAGGTCGCCCGCCAATTCGTAGAAACGGTATTGGATGCCGTTGTGGGCACGCACAATGTGCAAAGGCGGAACACCGACACTTGATAATGTGCGATGCAAGAAATTTTCTTCACCAGAGATAACATGTGTCAATGTGGATTCACGTAAAACGCCACAAGTTGGACAATGCCCAGCTTCAAAGCTGACCTGACTCAGCGGCCTTAAAACATTTTCAACCGTGTGGCAAATCGGGCATTCGAGCGAAGTGATCAGTTCTTGATCCAGTTCGATCATAGCATCCGGTCCGAGGTCCGCACGAGCAATGCGTAGCAAATCCGCAAGCGTGGTGCGTTCAGCGCGTGCCGGCAACTCGGTAATCTCACCATACGTCCAGTGGCTTTCGCAATCTTCACGTGGTGAATAAGCCGTTGTATGCATCTCATTGACCATACCGTTGTAGTGAACGACTTTACCTGCTTCGACAGGCATTCCATTGATCAATTTAAGAGCTTCCTGAGACTGCATCCCGCCGATGATCGAAGCAATGGTCGGCGTGGTCGGGACTTTGCCAAGCAAAATATTTTGTCGCGCCAGTAACGGACAGGAATAGCGCATGGATAAATCGCGCAAGGCCTGCTCCGTCAACGTGCATTCATAACACGCGCCCTGCCCCGGCACAAAGACACGCACTAATCCTAGCAATTCCTGGATCGCGCCGTCCACCCAAGGCTTGTTCACCCAATAGCAAAAACGATTGACGGCCAAGCGGGCTTCTCGATTATCGAGACAGCCGATCACTACATCCATGCGGCGGATGATTCCCAATCCTAATTGCGTGGTCACATCGCCGTTCATGTATTGGACGTGAATATCGGGATTGATGGATTTAGCGCGTGCCGCAGCGATCTCAGCTTTACTGCGATCATTGTCCGTTTCGCGAAACAATACCGAACGACTTAAATTAGCCGCTTCCACTTTATCGAAATCCACGATGAACAAATTACCGATGCCCATCAGCGACAAATTCTTGATGACTTCATTTCCGAGCGCACCTGCGCCAATCACCATCACCTTGGCGCTTTTAACTTTCTCGCGTTCCCACCACGAAATGAATTCAAAAGTTCCGAGGCGGTCCTTTTTAAGATTTGGAATATGGATCGGCTTATCGGGAGCAATCGGGACACGCAACGGCCCAGTCGGCGGTTCGTTCGCTGCCAGACGTGAGGCGGGTTGTGCAGCGCCGGCCATTTCCCTCGCCTGGGCCATGTTCGAACTCACTCACGGCCTTTGCAAACCATCCTACATGCGGGCGCGACTCGATCAGGTTATTCTTTTCGAGGGTTTTGAGCGCCTCCCGCAACGTTCGAGCGGCTGATCTTAAATTGATTCATCAGCTCACGCTCCGGTGGAAGCTGGGCCCCAGGCGCTAAACTTCCATCCAAAATAGAGGCGGCCAGCTTTCCAGCGGCCGTTTCGGAAAGGGTATTATGGGCAATTGGCAGAATTTTCATAACATCCTACAGGTAGCTTTCTTGGTATGGTAGTCAGACCATTATACCTTAGTATACAAGCTTTTAAGAACGGAGTCAAGAGGAGAGACTAGGAAAAAAGTGCTATTTTTGGCTATTTTACCCCTGCAATTGCCTTACGAACCTGTTCTGCCACTTAGGAATCAAAAAGTAGGTCACGTTTGCGAAGCGACTGCGCCTTTCAGGCGAAACGTGACCTAGCTGTATCCATGGAGTTCCTGCTGTATACCCAAAATTCCACGTCAATGTCCCGCCAGTGGGCACTCCCGCAGTTAAGTTGTCCCCCTGAGCCGCAGGTATATCCGTGCTCCAGCAGGCGAATTTTAATACATATCCGGACGGTGGAGAATCGGATATCGTATAGCTGGTTGCATTAATACCGGTCCACGTCGCTGATGTGTACGTTCCGTCTGTTGATGTGTTGAGCGGTGCCGGTGTAACAGCGGGCGACAAACTCACAAACTCGGCAAAATAATTGGTACCGTTATCTACATCCGTACAGGAAGCGGCAGAATCAGGTACGAGCACAGCACGTACCTGTGCGTTACCAGTTGGTATAGGCGTGATAGTTGGTGTCGGTGTATCTGTCGTGTTGGGGGGATTTCCGCAGTTGCCCGGACAATCCCGCGCCTGAGAACTGGTTCCAATACCATCCGTACAATACCGCGTCTCGCCGCACGCACCCCCCCCGCATCCGGACCAGGCTGACCAGCTCGTACACGACGCCGTACCGGTACACTGCCACGAACAAATTAAACACAAATGGGCGCAGACAGCAAAGGATCCGGGAGGAGAACCACACCCAGGCGGCGGTTGAGGACAATCACACGGAGTACAGGTTGGGACATATTGAGCAAAAATCGTACTGGGAAACAGAAATATAGCGATGTACAGCGTTATCCAAAAAAACCGCTTCATAAGAAAACTGTAGCAAAATATCCCTGGAGAAGCAATGATCTGAAGCATTTACTGCGGCTGCATCGCCCATCCGTCAAATCCCGCAAGGACAATTGTATGGCTCAACTGCTCCGGAATCTCGGTGAGACTTACACTACTACGATTTTGTGGAGTATCTTGAGGCATTTTCCCAGCTGCAGCATCAGTGAACATCTTAACCAATGCTTGTTGGACATCGGGCTGGAACATACTGATTTCGCCGGGATCCACCAGTGTCATGACCGCAGGATTGTAAGGTTGTGTCTTGTATGTAAATCTACTTGGATCATACCAAACAGTATTTGATGGCGGTGGAAATACAGCAACAAGTTCCGTATCAAAATTATCTATGGTTTCAGTTATCACATTAATTCCGGATTCATTGAAATTCATAAAGGAGTCATATGATGCTCTATCTAAACCTAAAAACATATTTATAGTTTGTTTTGAATTCACGTCACCGTTTTTGGGATTCCTTTTTACCTGACAAATTACATCAATTTCACGCCCCTGACTATCAGCACTACGCAACAATCCAGCAAATCCGTACGGAGCCTCCGATTTTTTAAACGGTTGCACTGTTTCCTGCTCGTCTTTATACAGATATTGATTATCCTGGTATAACGACAAGATATACCATGTATTTGGCTGCTGCCCATTAATACGTAATTTATAGTACGGCATAATAGCATTTGGCGAAATGATCTCAGGATGTTCTGCGTTGTACAGTGCAACGATAAGATTTGCCGATCCGTCGGTAAATCCTGACCGCTCCAAAAATGGCGCTTCTGCCGGTTTTGTATAGTCAGTATCCACTGTAAAATCCGTTACCCACCCGCCGGCATCTCCATTCCAGATGTAGCGCTGACCACTGGCATCTTTACCGGTAATTATTTCCGTCACAGACGTATCGGTACTTGCTGTAACTGCAATCGATTCGGGGACGATTGTCACATCTTTTGCGGTTTCAGAATGAAGAAGGGTAGAATTCAGTGTTCCGTCCGGGTTTATAGCATGCTCTTTATCCAGCTCTGCTTTTACATCCGCGCTGACATTCAGCGGGATGGCGGTAGAGGTTTCAATCGGAGCTGAAAAAGTCGGCGTTACGGACACCGTCGTTTGTTGTGTAACAAGTGCGGTCGGCGCCGCCGTTGCGCAGGATGAAAAGAGCAAAACACAGAGGACATACAAGATCAGGTGGAAGCGAATATTCATATTCTGCCTCGCTCGCAATGGGTTTTCCATCATTCTATCCCACTGATAACGAAAAAGACGGCTCTTGCAAGTCGTCTTTTTCGTTGCAAGATCAAACTACTTCACTTCAACTGCCGCGCCAGCTTCCTCCAATTTTTTCTTGGCATCCATCGCGGCATCCTTGCCAACTGCGGAGAGAACCTTGCCACCGGCAGTTTCAGCCATGGTCTTGGCTTCGCCGAGACCCAGGCTGGTCAATTGGCGGATAACTTTGATAACGTCAATCTTCTTCGCACCGGCATCCTTGATGATCACATCGAATTCCGTCTTCTCTTCGACGGGTTCAGCAGAAGCGGCGGCACCAGCCACAGCAGCGACCGCGACCGGAGCGGCGGCGGAAACGCCCCACTTCAATTCAAGAGCCTTGACCAATTCAGCGGCTTCGAGAACCGAGAGTGTGCTCAATTCATCAACTAATTTTTCGAGATTTGCAGCCATTGTATAGAAACTCCTTGCTTTCTTTTAGAAAGATAATTTTTTTATTTGATTTTATTCTAGGGCCATCAGGCCGAAGTACTTACTTGTAGTAAACTTACGCGGCGGTTTGTGCCTTTTCCGAATATGCGCGAAAGACCGAAGCCAATGATCGCGCGGGTTCGGCAATCGTGCGGACCAGCTTGCCAGCCGGAGCCTGCAAAACGCCGAGCAATTGTCCGCGGACAACCGGCAAGGGCGGTAGCTCAGACAGAGCTTTGACTTGAGCAGGACTCAAGGCTTGACCAGCCATGAAGCCGCCTTTAACCTGTAACAAATTCCATGCCTTTGGTCGCGTCGGAAAGCGCTTTGGCAGTCGCGGCAGGATCCGTGAATGCAAATGAAACAGCCGTCGATTGCGCAAAATAACCTTCGGGCAAATTCCAGCCATTATCCGAGAAGACGCGGCGAACCAGTGTGTTCTTGACAACGTGAAATTCTCCGCCTGCTTCGCGTATCTTGGATCGGATGGCATCCATGTTCTTCATCTTTGCGCCTGTGTACTCTACAAGGATCACAGCCTGACTGCGCTTTATCCAGTCCCGATAAGTATCGAGAACTTCTTCTTTGCGCTGTTTAGTAATAGCCAACGAATATCACCTCCTTTCAATCAAAAAGTCTTTGCCACTTGCTGGCAAAGACTCTTCGCAACATCCATAAAAGGACGCAACCCGATTGGGTTGAGGTTTGCTATTAGTCTCTGCCTAAGCAGGATATTAAGTCCTTCATGTGAAGGACACCCGCCGTCATCGGCAGTGGCTTATTCAGGGTACAAGTATTTCTACTTGGCAACCTCTACAGAGAGAGCAAGGCTTGGATCAATCTTAATTCCAGGCCCCATCGTTGCATTGACAACGATACGCTTGATGTACAGGCCTTTTGCGCCAGATGGACGCGCTTTGTTAATCGCATCCATTAGTGACGCGAAGTTTTCATATAGTTGATTAGCATTAAAAGATGCTTTGCCAATTATAACGTGAATATTGGCAGTTTTATCGAGACGGAACTCGACGCGGCCAGCTTTGGCTTCTTTGATAGCGCGCGCCATATCTTGTGGCGGGACAACAGTTCCAGCTTTGGGATTTGGCATCAAACCGCGCGGACCCAGCACACGTCCGAGACAACCCACCTTACCCATCATATCAGGCGTGGCGATCGCGACATCAAAATCGGTCATGCCGCCTTCAATTTTCTTTAACGTTTCGTCATCATCCGCGACGAGGTCGGCGCCAGTTGCGCGAGCGGCTACCGCGCCTTCACCAGAGGCAAAGACCAGCACACGCACAGATTTACCCAAGCCATTCGGCAGTACCACCACATCGCGTACTTGTTGGTCGGCTTGGCGCGGATCGAGCGCGGTGCGCATGTGAACCTCTACGCTCGCATCAAATTTAGTGTAAGCAGTATCCTTTGCGAGCGCCACAGCCTCTTGAGGCGCGTATTGCTTATTCAGGTCAACCTTGGCCAAAGCGGCCTTATACTTCTTTCCTTGTTTCGGCATTTTATCCTCCGTGGTGCAAACGGGCGATCAGCCCTCCCACAAATTAATCTACAACATTGATTCCCATCGAACGTGCCGTGCCTTCAACCTGCAACATGGCGCCTTCGATATTGATCGCGTTCAAATCTTTCATCTTCAGTTCGGCGATTTCACGGACCTGCTTGCGCGTCACTTTGCCGACCTTATCCTTATTCGGCACACCTGAACCTTTTGCCACGCCCGCGGCTTTTCGCAGAAGCACTGCGGCAGGTGGTGTTTTCAACACAAACGTAAATGAACCATCTGTGTAAACGGTGATTTCTGCAGGAAGCGTCTCACCCGGACGATTTGCTGTGCGAGCATTATATTCCTTGCAGAAAGCCATGATATTAATACCATGACCAGCCAACGCAGGACCGACGGGCGGCGCTGGGTTGGCTTTGCCAGCTTCAAGCTGGAGACGAACGATCGCCTTTAGTTTCTTTGCCATTCTTTTATACTCCTAGTGGTTTTAGCGGACGATTAAGGGACGTCCTCCCACTCATCATTGAACCTTGCAGGTCAATGTGATTTACAAATTATGACTTCTCAACTTGCAGGAAATCCAATTCAACCGGTGTCTCACGTCCAAAGAACGACACCATCACACGCACCTTCGTGCGCTCCATATCGATTTCCGAAACTGTACCGCGAAAATCATTGAACGGTCCATCAATAATGCGGACGCGTTCGCCAACCTTAAATGATACCTTGACGGTCGGCGCTTCGGCTTCCATGCGTTTGACGATCTGCGAAACTTCCTCTGGGCGCAAAGGCGTGGGCTGATTGCCCATGCCGACAAAACCTGTTACGCCGGGAGTATTCCGCACCACATACCAGGATTCTTCCGAGAGAATTAAGTTCACAAGAACATAACCCGGAAAAATATGGCGTTCCACTGTGCGGCGTTTGCCATCCCGGACTTCGATCTCGTCTTGAGTTGGAATTACAACATCAAAAATCCTGTCTTTCATTCCCATCGTCTCGATGCGCTGTTCGAGATTATGCCGAACCTTATTTTCGTATCCGGAATAGCAATGGATAACATACCATGCGGGTTCGGTGGATGTTTGGGTCGGCGCTTCGCCTCGTGCCGCTGAATCCACTTCAAGTCGAGGAGTTGACGCAACTTCAAATTCAGCAGTTGATAAATCCATCGCCGCTTCTTCCTCAACCGATTGGACAGTTTCCTTTTCCTGAGCAGTCTCTTCCTGCCGCGCCGAATCAACCGTAGGAGCTTGTGACTCTTCATCCGATTGAGAAGTCACCGGTTCCTGCGGTTCCGATTCAAACTGCTCTAAAGGTTCCTGCGCATCCATCAATGCCTCGATCCCGGATAATTAGATACCCAACGCCAAATTCAACACATGACCCGTGATGAGATCCACTAATCCGAGGAAAACGCCCATGAAAACCATGACAACCAGCACAATGATCGTCAATTGAATGGCTTCCTGCCGCGTTGGCCAGGAGACTTTGCGCAGTTCGCCTACAGTCTCGCTAAAATAACGCTGGATGGCATTTTGTTTTTTTGCTTTCTCAGCCAAGTTCAATCTCCTTTATTACAACCAAAACGCGCCGTTTGTTTGAATGAGGCGTTTCATACAGGCCAGGCAGGAATCGAACCCACAACCGCTCGTTTTGGAGACGAGTGCTCTACCAATTGAGCTACTGGCCTAGGTATATGTCAAGTATCACACACTGGTATCGGTTGATATTTGACGCTAATCACTTCGTTTCGCGATGAAGCGTATGCTTCCTGCAACGCGGACAGTATTTTTTGAATTCCAATCTGTTCGGATCGTTGCGGCGATTTTTCTCGGTCGTGTAGTTTCGTTCCTTGCAATCACTACATTGAAGCGTGATCACTGGACGGACATCTTTCTTTTTAGAAGGCATTTCGTACTACCTAACTTTCTTAAATGATTTATTCCAATATTTTAGTAACGACACCCGCACCGACGGTCAAACCGCCTTCACGAATGGCAAACTTCGAACCCTGCTCCAACGCCACCGGCACAATCAACTCCACCGTCAGGTTCACATCATCCCCTGGCATCACCATCTCCACCCCCTCCGGCAACGCAATGTTCCCCGTCACATCCAGCGTCCGAATGTAGAACTGCGGCCGATACCCCGTGAAGAACGCCTTATGCCTCCCGCCCTCTTCCTTCTTCAACACATACACCTGCGCCAAAAACTTCTTGTGCGGCGTGATGCTCCCTGGCTTCGCTATCACCTGCCCACGCTCTACATCCTCGCGTTCGATACCTCTCAGTAACAACCCCAGGTTGTCCCCCGCCAGGCCCTCATCTAGCGACTTGTGGAACATCTCCACGCCCGTTACCACCGAAGAAGTGTTCTTCTCGTGCAAGCCAATGATCTCCACCGGTTCTCCTATCTTGATCCGGCCCTCGGTCCACGCGCCCCGTCACCACTGTACCGCGTCCCTTGATCGAGAACACATCCTCCACCGACATCATGAACGGCTTATCCATCTCGCGCTTCGGCTCCGGAATGTATTCATCTATCACCCGCAGCAATTCCTTGATGCTCGCATACTCCGGCGCATTCGGATCCTTCGAGGTGCTGTCCAACGCCTGCTTGGCACTACCCCGCACGATCGGCGTGGTATCACCCGGAAAACCATAGCTGGTCAACAACTCCCGCAGTTCCAGTTCCACCAACTCCAACAGTTCCGGATCATCCATCATGTCAACTTTGTTCAGATACACCACGATGCTCGGCACTTCCACCTGGCGCGCCAGCAACACATGCTCCCGCGTCTGCGGCATCGGCCCATCCGGAGCCGCCACCACCAGGATCGCTCCGTCCACCTGCGCCGCACCTGTAATCATGTTCTTGATGTAGTCGCGGTGTCCCGGCATATCCACGTGGGCGTAGTGACGCTTGTCTGTCTCGTACTCCACGTGCGCAATGTTGATCGTGATCCCGCGTGCTTTCTCCTCCGGCGCATTGTCAATCGAGTCGTACGCTCGAAATTGCGCTTTCCCCAAGAATTGGCTGTACTTCGTGATCGCCGCCGTCAGCGTCGTCTTCCCATGATCAATGTGCCCCATCGTCCCTACGTTCAGGTGCGGCTTCGTCCTCTCAAATTTTACCTTCGACATAATTACTCTCCTTTTCTGACAGATATACGTAATGTCAGCAATGAGCCCTCAATGGGATTTGAACCCATGACCCCGTTCTTACCAAGAACGTGCTCTACCGACTGAGCTATGAGGGCTTGACTTGCTGCCGAGCCTTCTCGGTTTGTGGGCGGTGAAGGATTCGAACCTCCGAAGTCATCTGACAACTGATTTACAGTCAGTCCCCTTTGGCCACTTGGGTAACCGCCCGCAACTTTAATATTCTAGCCGCTTAGTCGACTAGTCACTTAGTTTCATCAGGAACCATTTGACCATGAGACTAACTGACCAAGCGGCTAAACTGAGCCGACGACGAGAATTGAACTCGTAACCGCCCGCTTACAAGGCGGGTGCTCTGCCGATTGAGCTACGTCGGCAATTAAGCAGGCGAATTATACCAAATTCAAAAATTGCGTCAATGCTTTTTGGCTCCAAAAAAGTTTAACTTCAAACTCTTGACTTAAAAAAGGATTCGGATATAATATAGAACATACGTTCTATAATCCTTATGAATAATGTTAACCGCTTTTCACTGACTATCGAATCTTTGGCAAAGCTCACATCCGAGACAAACACGAGTCCTTCCAAGCCTTTGCCTGCCTTGCCAGCCCTGAGCTCGGTCTTAACTGAATTCGCGCCTCTGCCCCGCGCCTGCTTTTCCTAGGTTTAGCAACGGACGGTTTGCCAATCCTGCTCAATTTGCTGGACCCAATACCAGGTCCAATATTGATCGTGGGAAACGGGGGTTGCGGCAAAACTAATTTTCTCCAAACCATTTCAAGCTCAGTAGATAGATGCCATTTAACCACAAATATTAGGTACTCTGTTCTCACCGACAACATTTCTGAATGGAAAGACTTTCAACATTCAGATAACGGCGAGACTATTTTATCGAACTCGCGAACCAAGCGCTCTGAATAAATTGCATTCACTAGTTGAGTGGACACATTCGAACAAGGGTGGGCAACATTTCTCCTTATTATTAATTGACCATCTCGAATCACTCTTAGAATTTCCCGCAGCACAACAAGATTTGCGATGGTTGTTTTTCCGAGGACCATCCAGACGCATTTGGCCAATTGTGACAATCAATTCATCGCTTGCTGTTTCGGATTTCTTTCGGCCATGGCTCGAACTCGTTCCGCACACGATTATTTGGTTATATCAACGATAATCACGAGGCTCAATTTCTCACTGGCTTTTCGCAAATTACGTTCACCGATCTAATGCCTGGATTTCAATTTGCAATGCGCGAGGGAAATGATTGGTTGCCGTTTTGGATTCCCACTTTAGATTAGGAGGCTGGTATGCACGTTGGCATGTTATGGTTTGATAACGACCCCAATCTAGCTTTGAAAAACAAGATTGAGAAAGCTGTGGTCTATTATCGGCAAAAATATCGTCACGAACCAAATTTGTGTTTGCTTCACCCCACGATGTTGGAAAATGGCAAGTCGAAAACTAAAACAACGGAATTGGACAGCATAGAAGGTTTGACAATCCGTTCCTATCAGCCCATTCTGCCAGGACATCTCTGGATTGGTATCGAAGACGAAAATTAAGCCGGGTTATGTTTGTCCAAATGCGACAGCTATCGCGACCGCATGACTTTGGCTATGGCTGATGCTCAGCGACCATTCGGTCAATCCAAGTTCTTTTGCTTTTTGTTCCGCCGCGCCGCGTAAAGAAAGCACCGGCGCATTTTGTTCGTCGCCGAGAATCTCGATTTCTTTCCACGTTACATCACCAATGCCAGTACCAAGTGCTTTCGCCACTGCTTCTTTCGCGGCAAAACGTCCCGCCAACGATTCGATATTCTTCCCGCATTGTTCGAGTTCTGCAGAAGTATAAATGCGCTCAAGATAATGTTTACCGTGCCGCGCGATCACTTCTGAAACGCGGGAAATTTCAATTAAGTCAACACCACTTCGCAGAATCATCTAATGCCAGATAATTTACAAGTTAAGATCCAGCAACTGCAGCAGCCAAACGATCTGGGTCAATATATTTTCGCGCCACCTCAACAACATTTGCGCGCGTAACTAATTGAACCAGATCAGAGTATCGGCGATAATAATCCAAGCCAAGCGAATAGCGTTCGATATTGATCAACGCGCCAGCCACACCACCATTTGATTCTAGCGATAGAGGCAGACGCCCAACAAAATTCGCCTGACTGTCCGAAAGTTCTTCTTTGGTCACGCCGCCTTTGATAAATTGCTTCAATTCCCTGATGATCAAATCACTCGCTTTCTTGACGTTAGCCGGACTCACGCCCGCACTCACTGACCATGAACCAGGGCCAATGCCGGCGCTCAAATCGGAATAGGCGTAATAAGCCAATCCTGATTTTTCGCGCACCGAATTCCCAATCCGCCCCATCATCCCAAACTGACCGAGGATCGAGTTGCCCAGCGAGGCGGCTATATAATTTTCATCGGTGCGACGAGGCCCATTTGTACCGATGATCAAATCGGCTTGAGATTTTCCGTCAATCGTTACATGCCGCTTGGCAGTTTCATCTAACCGTTTCAACTCCGGCATCCTCGGCGGATCGACTTGATTTGGATTCTCCCAATCGCCCAACACGCGCCCAATTGCATCCATCGCTTTTTTAGGCTCGACCGCACCAACCACCGCAATGACCGCGCCGCGCGGCCCAAAACTATTATGATGATATTTCGTTAAATCTTGACGCGTAATGGCTTGGATAGTTTCCGGATATCCGTCCTCAGGCCGCGGATATGGATGACCGTGAAATAGAATTTCGTCGAAGGTCAAGGCCGCCATATCGGAGGTGTCTTGCGCGCGAATGGCAAGGCCAGTCAAAAGCTGATGGCGAAGTTTCTCTACCTCGTTGTCCGGGAAGACCGGCTGGCGCAATGTCTCCGAAAGCAGATCAAGCAAAAGCGGCAAATCTTCAACCAGCGCGCGTCCATGAAATCCTGTTGTGTGGACTCCGGAATCAAATCCCAAACTCGCGCCGAACGGATTCGAGTTCATTATAGAGACTATCAAAGCTATGCTTTTCTGTCCCGCGCATCAACGCCGAAGCGGTGAAATCCGCGCTGGCCAAGCTTTTCATCAGGATCAAACAAACTTCCGGCATTGACATATCCGTTGATGGAGACAGAGGGACTATTGAAATTGGCGCGGCACAACACAGTGATGCCGTTCGAAAGAACCTTCCGATGAATATCTTCCGGCCCCGGCAAAGATGAAGTGATTGCGAGAGAAGATTTACGATGAGCGCACATTATGCCTCACTCTTCTTTGCTGGGATGTAAGTTCCGACCACACGGCTTTGCAGACGAAAATACATGCGTGCCACGCGTTGCACATCCTTTGGTTTGACCAAAGCCAGCTTATCAAGATAAGTCAGAAACCAATTGTAGTCTGCAAACATTTCACTGTACCCAAGCCAAAAAGCTTGATTGGTAATATTTTCCATACCATACGCAAAATTTGCGCGCGCTTGTTTGATGGCGCGCAAGACTTCCTCCTTCAATACCAATTCATCCTGCACACGTTGAAGTTCCACATCCAACGCGGCAAGCGCCTCGTCCGGCGTCCGTTTTGGATGAACGGTCAATGTAATGTAATAGAGGAACGGATCAATCGTCGTGGTTGAGCCGCCTGAAAGCGACACCGCCAGTTCCTTATCCACAAGAGCGCGATAAAGACGCGAAGTCTTATTCGAGATACTGCCTCCGCCAAACATATTAAGATTCAATGGGCCGGCCAGCAGGCTGTCCAACACGGATAGTGCAAAGAAATCGGGATGCGACGCGGCGGGGAAATGATATGCCACTTCCAAATAAGCAGTCTCACCTTGACCTTCAACGGACAGTTGCACCTCGCCGCGTTGTTCTGGCTCGGGCCTCGCCATCCGATAAGGAGTCGCGCCTGAAGGAATCTTTCCAAACAACTCCTTGATACAACTCAACATCTCTTTGGTTTTGAAATCACCTGCCACGCCCATCACTGCATTGCCGGGAACATAATATGTGCGGTAATGATGATAAAGATCGTCGCGCGTCATGGATTGAATATCCGCCATATCGCCGATGACTTCGTGATGATATGGATGTACGCGGAATGCGGCTTGTTGAACTGCTTCGCCAAGCTGGAAGAGCGGCTCGTTCTCGTTGCCTTCGCGCTCCGAGGCAACGACCGTCCGCTCGGAAGCAAACTCTTTTTCGTCGAAGACACTGTGACGCATTCGATCCGCTTCGAGGCGCAAAGCAAGATCAATTTTATCAGCGGGCATGGTTTCAAAAAAAGTCGTCCAATCGAGAAAGGTAAAAGCATTCCACGTGCCGCCATCGCGCGAAATCGCCTTATCCATTATGGACGCAGGATATTTGGGTGTGCCTTTAAATTGCATGTGTTCGACAAGATGAGAGATGCCGGTCAGCGGAGGCGCTTCATCGCGCGAACCGACGCGGTACCATACCCACGATGAAATCAAAGGCGCTGAATGGATTTCTTTAAGAAGAACAGTCAAACCGTTGGCGAGAGTGGTTTTCGTAAAATCAGGCATAGAGCGTGATTATACCTTTCACTTGCAAACCGGTGAATTATTGATCGAAAATCGCGTCAGGGTTAAGAACACAATATAGCGGCTTGATTGTTTTTTCCAAACCAGTGATGGCGGGATGCAAGTCGGTTGAGCTGATCGCAATGTCCACGGGGACACTCAAGGTAACCGGAACAGTGGTTTGCACCGGAACGCTGAAGTTCAGGATTACATTTAAGGTAGTGCCAGCCGGCAAAGTCACATCCGCATCTGAATCGATGTTGAATGTGCCCGTCGAAATTTTGACGTGGGCGTTGGGGATGTCCACGGCGTCAGCCAGCGAAATGTTCGTGGTGGTTTGCACAGGAATGGACATGCTTAATGGGATGTTGGATTGCACAGGAATGGTGGTCTTGATGTGAGCTGCATCCATTTTTTCGAAGTTGGAATAGAGTCCGCCCACTAAACCTGTTCCAATCTGACCAAGATTCAAGCCGCCCAAGCTGCGCAAAGCCACAATCAAAGCCACAAGCACGATGACGTTTATAGCCAGCGAGACGATGCTGGCAATTGTCCAGAAAGCTGGCAGGAATTGGGACTTCGATTTAACTGTGTCCGCTTGAGAGGCGGTGGGAGGCGGAGATTGAATAGGAGCAGTTTCGGAGACCAATTTCGCATCAACAGGTTTTGCCTTCGGCAAACGATTGACCGATGGTTCATCGTTCTTGTTTCCATTCAAAATAGCGCGCACACGATCTGCAGGCGTTGATTTGGATTTATTATCGGGCTTCGTCATACGACCTCCTCTGAAACGAGCTTAATCTTAGCATAGATGCGAACAGCAGAATCCGCCTAAAACAATTCCTCAATAATCATCAACTCACCTGATTTTAACAGAGACAACGTAACTTGGTCATCCATCCAGCAACCTGCAATAAAATCAAACGTTGTCTTGTATCGTATCTGCTTTTCTAATATAATGCTTCCATCTGAAATAATCGAGGAGGAAGGATGTCCGAACAAAACGCATATTTTGCAGCGGTGATCGGGGCGGGACCCTCGGGGTTGTTTGGGGCGCGTGAGCTTGCCAATCACGGCGCGCGCGTGGTGGTCTTCAACCGCGATATCAAACCGGGTGGACTGGCTGAATACGGAGTTTATCCCGATAAATATAAAATGAAGGATGGTTTTCGCAAGCAGTTCCGGGGGGCATTGGCAAACGACAACCTGATCTATTATGGAAACTTGAGAGTCGGTGCGGAGGGCGACCTCACATTGGACGATTTGCGCGCGCTCGGCTTTCAGGCTATTCTGGTCACCGTCGGCGCACAAGGCACCAAGTGGGTCGGATTGCCCGGCGAAAAATTTGTCGGCTCCTACCATGCAAAAGATCTGGTGTATCACTACAACAAGCTCCCGCCCTTCACCAAGGAAAGGTTCCGGCTGGGCAAACGCTGCGCCATCATTGGCGCCGGCAATGTGATGCTGGATATTGCCTATTTCATGGTTCACGAAGTGAAGGCAGAAGAAATTATCGCAGTCGTGCGGCGCGGCCCCGGCGAGGTGAATTTCACTAAAGAGGAAATGACGCGCACCATTGCATACTTACGATCTGGACGCTTTTGAAACCGAAATGAAGCGGGTCTTGCCGGCTTTACAAGCGGTCCATCAGGATCTTGAAATTGGCCGCCATAAAGTGCTGGACGCGCTGCCGAAGGCTGAACCCAAAGTCGGCAACTCGCGTTTCCGCTTCGAATTCCTGACCTCGCCCGTTCAAATGCTTGGCGAAAACGGTTGGCTGACCAAACTTGAGGTCGAGGATAATATTCTGGTTGCCAAAGACAACGAGTTGAAAGCGCGCGGCACCGGCCACAAACGCACGTTAGATGTTGAGGCCGTGATCTTTGCCATCGGCGACAAGATAGACGATTCATTCGGCCTTCCCACGGCTTCCACTGGATTCGTCATGAATCCATCGCCGCGTTTTCCAATAGATGGAATTTCATACGAGGCGTTCGACCCGGATGCTGATGAACCCATCCAGGATGTATTTGTCGGCGGATGGGCGCGCAAAGCCAGCGAAGGGCTGGTGGGATATGCACGCAAAGATGGAACCAATGCCTCCAAAGCCGTTTGGCAATATTTGCAAACCCTGCAGCCAACCGTCCCCAACCTCGAGGCGGTTGCCGCAAAAATGAAAAGCCTCAGCCGACCCATTATCATGAAGGAAAACATAAAAAAACTCGAGGAAGTCGAGGCGGAAGAGGCGCAAAAGCGCGGCTTGGAAGAATTCAAGTTCGGAAACGAATGAAGAAATGTTACAGGCCATGGGATTGAATCCCTCCGCTTCATTTTTTTAGAAACATAGTTCCATAGGCGCAAAGATGCACAAGAAAACTTCGCATCTTTGCGCCTTACTTCGGGGAATTGCCTTAACCGCACATTGCATTGAATATTAAATTGAACTCATGTCCAAACGCGACCTAATCTTTTCCAAACCTTTGATGAACGCGGCGGGAACGCTCGGCTTCGCACCGGATTTTCACGCCTCGGTTCCATGGGATGACTTTGGCGCGTTCATCACCAATCCGATTTCGCTTCGTCCGCGAACTGCCGCGTCAAAACCAGCTTTGATCGAATACCCGGGCGGATTTCTTCTTCACATCGGTTTGCCAAATCCCGGCTTGAATGCAACGCTCAAGAAATACGCGCGTCGCTGGAACGACTCGCCATTGCCAATCATTGTTCATTTGATGGCTGATCGTCCGGAAGAGACAAAGCAAATGGTGCAGACCTTGGAAAGCGTTGACAACGTCATGGCTGTCGAACTTGGCTTCGCGCCATTGCTTGCAGATGATATTTTGTCCCTCACTTTGGAAATGTGCATCGGTGAATTGCCGTTGATCTTTTGTCTTCCATCGGAGCAAATCTTATCGCCCGGCCCGCGGCTGATCGACGAAGGCGCGGACGCCATCAGCGTTGCGGCGCGGCGCGGAGCATTGACCGACCTCACCTCCAACCCCTCTCCTTTCAGGAGAGGGGAGTTAATCACAGGAAGATTATTCGGTCCATCCTTGTTTCCTCAATCACTTGAAATCGTTCACTCTGCCACCAAACTTGGACTTCCCATCATTGGCGCGGGGGGTGTTTATTCCAAAGAAAACGCCGACGCGATGATCTCGGTTGGCGCATTGGCCGTTCAAATGGATTCGGTATTGTGGCGCGGACTCGATAATTAAGATTGCTTTCCGCATTGGCGGCAAACAGATCGATAGAATCAGGTTAAGAGCGGTGGGCAAATAACACACCAGCCAGGGGAGAATTTATTATCCAGTATAATCGTCAGAAACCCAATTCTAAAGAGGCGATTATGGAACACAAACTAGCAATCACGAATTCAAAGGCTCACAAACCAAGATTGGTCTTAACCCAGCATGCTCACAAAACTGTCCATGGTGATAGCGCAATGGGTCGTTTTAACACTCAGGTGGCCGTAAAAATTACAAAGTCCGTGGGCTCCATGTGGTGTGCCTATGTATTCGCAGTGATTGCGCTCATCTCGCTGCCATCCGCGATTCAGTCGGGCAACTCGATTATCATCATTGGCTGGATTGCACAGACTTTCCTGCAGTTGGTGTTGCTGCCCATCATCATTGTCGGCCAAAATGTCCAGGCAGCAGCGAGTGATGCACGGGCTGAAAGCGATCATGAAACGCTCATCTCCATCCATACCCTAACTTCTGAAGTTCACACCATCGCCGAGCAACAGTCCAAGATTCTGGAAATGCTTGCAGACAGAACCAACATTTAGATATTCTGATTTCCAGTCTTACCTGCGTGCTTCAACTCGCAATTTACCTTGCTGGCTCTTATCGCAAGGGATGATGAAACAATTATCTTTCCAACCAGATGGTTACCGGCCCCATCATTATGGATTTCCACTAACATGTGCTCGCCGAATATTCCGCTCTGGGTCGGGACACCATGCCCACGCAACAATTCGACAAAGCGATCCACCAACAGCGCAGCTACTTCCGGCAGGGCCGCATCGGTGAAGGATGGACGCCGTCCCTTGTGCGCATCGGCGTACAGCGTGAACTGTGAAACAACAATCGCTTCGCCTTTCACATCCAATACGGATAAATTTGTTTTGCCTTGCCCATCTTCAAAGATACGAAGATTGGCAACTTTCTCGGCGAGGAATTGAACTTGCTCTTCCCCATCCCCATGACCAATGCCTAATAAAATCAACAAGCCTTTTCCGATTTTGGAAACGACTTGTCCATTTATAGTAACACTGGCATAAGAGACACGTTGTATTAATGCGCGCATATTTGTTTATTCTCGTAGGGGCGAAGCATGCTTCGCCCCTACATTTGATTTCATGGCAATTGCACCGCCGCCCGGACTTCTTCCATCGTCTTCTGCGCGATGATGCGGGCGCGATCGGCTCCGTCGTTCAGAATGTCCTTCAGCAAGTCTGGCTTGGAGGCGAGTTCAGCGCGTTTGGCGCGGAACGGCTCGAGGTGCTTGTTAAGATTTTTTGCATAGAGCAGTTTGCAATCCACGCAGCCGATTCCTGCGCGGCGGCATTCCACGTTAATCATATCCACATCGCTTTGCGGAGAGAAAATTTTATGCATCGTGAAGACATTACAAACATCGGGATTCCCAGGATCATTCCGCTTGATGCGGGCTGGGTCAGTGACCATTTCCTTCACACGCCTCGTTGTCTCTTCGGGTGTAGCAGCAAGCTCGATCTGATTATTTAAACTCTTGCCCATTTTCTCTTTGCCATCAATACCCAATATTTTGGGATAGACGGTGTTCTTCATTTGCGGCTCGATCAACACTTTGGTGTTGTAATGATAGTTGAATGAACGCACGACTTCGCGCGCAAACTCGAGGTGAGGTGCTTGATCAATTCCCACCGGCACAACATCCGTCTTGTAAAGAACGATGTCGGCGGTCATCAAAACGGGATAACCCACCAAACCATAATTCACATTATCGGGTTGTTGACGAACTTTTTCCTTGAACGTCGGGAGATCAGTCAGTTTGCCGAGAGGCGTGACCATCGAAAGGATCGTGTGAAGTTCCGTCACTTCCGGCACATGCGATTGAACGAACAAGATGGTCTCTTCAGGACGAATACCCGCAGCAAGCAAATCCAGCGCGATTTCATATGTGTTCTGACGAAGATTTTCAGTATCCTCCACCGTGGTCAGCGCGTGAAGATCAACGATGCAGTAGACACACTCATAGTCATCCTGCAATGCAACGTAATTCTGTATAGCGCCTAGATAATTCCCCAAATGCGCCCGGCCTGTGGGGCGAATGCCCGAAAAGACGCGTCCTTTTTTCTTTAACATTGGCTTCATTTATCCTTCAACGATTTTGCTGACCAGACCCACGACTTCGCCCGGTTCGGCGTGACGTTTGGTCTGCAATTTTGAATAGATCAGCGTTCCATTCACGCTGACCTCAAAGCGGCCTCCGTCTGAGGGAATCAGCGTCACCGATTCAATCACGTGCTCAAACTCCCAGAGCAAATCCTTTCCCAGGCTCACGGCCCGGTCAGTGTAGTGTCAGACTGCACAGTAGACAATTTCAATCTTGAGCATAAATCCTCACAAGGTATGTCGTTACAAGGGTGTTTGGCGCTTTAGCGCTCGCTGCGCTTGCAACAACATAATATCCACGTTAGAAAATTATAACATGCCGCGTCTAAGTCTTGGCAATTATGGATAAGGCGCGCTATAATAATTACACTGTTAAGGAGAAAGTCCATGCCTGTTTATACTTATCGGTGCGAAAACTGTGGTGTGCAATTCGAACGCCAGCAATCGTACACTGACGAACCGCTCAAAATCTGTCCTGAATGCCGCAAGAAAACCTTGAAGAAAGTCATCTCGCCGGTCCGTATCGTATTTAAAGGGTCCGGCTTCTACTCAACGGATCATAAGTCTCCTTCCGGCGGCGATACGCTCAAGCCGGCCAAAAAAGAAGAAGCCAAGGAGACCAAGCCCAAAGAAACCAAGTCCGCTGAAAAAAGCGATAAGAGTGAATGATAATCGCTGACCAACGGTCGGCGATTGTATTTGTCATTTACATCTTGAACAATAATTTCCACAAGCCTTTCATTCTTGAAAATAAGACAATCGTCTCTTTGTAATAGAAAAATTCTTGGATGCTATGCTTTCTAAATAAGAAGGATATTCCCTATGATCAAGTCTACCAAAATTTTTAGCATTATCGCAATCTGTATTTTCGCTATCAGCACAATCTCAGCCAGCCCCGCGTTAATCGCGTCGTCCACAACTACTCTGCCTGCGCTGGCCTTCACCCCCGTAGTCAGCACTCCGAACAGGCCGGACTTCGTGACCAATGCGGGCGATGGATCAAATCGTCTGTTCATCGTGGAACAGAGCGGTCAAATCCTGGTTATGGACAACGGCAGTTCCAGTTATAACTCAACTCCCTTCCTGGATATTTCTGGCCTTAGCAGTTTTATCAGCTATCAATCTTCAAATGGAGGCAATGAGCAAGGTTTGCTTGGCCTGGCGTTTGCCCCAGATTACGCAACCAGTGGAAACTTCTATATCGCCTACACTACCGATCTTGGCTCCGGTATCCCTTGTCCATATCTCCCTACCAGCGGCCAAACATGTTTTTACACGACCACATTGGCGCGCTACCACGCGACCCCAAGTTCAGATGTGGCTGATACAACTGGAACAGTATTATTAGACGTACCAAAGATATGGACCAACCACAACGGTGGCATGATTGCCTTCGGGCCGGATGGTTACCTATATATGTCCATCGGTGATGGCGGTAGCGGCGGCGACCCGTACGGCGACGGTCAAAGCCTTGATACCCTATCTGCAAAAATCCTGCGCCTAGATGTGGATCCAACCCACACGCCCGATCCAGGAAAAAACTATGCCGTTCCGCCCAGCAATCCCTTTTATACGAACAGTAGCGATCCGAACCTACAAAAGGAAATCTGGGCATATGGATTACGCAATGCGTGGCGATTCTCTTTCGATAAATTAACCGGCGATCTCTATATTGGAGACGTGGGACAGGACCGACAGGAAGAAGTGGATTTTCAACCCCATTCAAGCACAGGCGGCCAAAACTATGGCTGGAATATTCTGGAGGGAAATCTTTGCTACAACCCTCTTTCCAGATGCATCAAGCCATCCAATTACGTTGCACCCATTGCCGCCTATAACCACGGCACCAACAAATCCTATGGCTGCGCAGTAATGGGAGGATATGTTTACCGCGGCAGTAAATCCTTTGTGATGCAAGGAACCTATCTTTACGGTGACCTATGTTCGGGAAAAGTATTCGGCCTGACCAAGAACGCCAACAATACTTGGACCTCCACCATACTCGCCAGAACTAGTTATCAGATTTCCTCGTTCGGTGAGGATGAACAGGGTGAACTCTATCTGACTGACTTGAATAACAATCTGGTGGTTAAGATTTCGCATCCGTTCAGCACCATTACCACATCCTTCAATTCACAAGGAAGTCAGGACGGATATATTACCGAAAGTGCCTCATCCACCGGCGTGGGTGGAACAATCAATTCCAATTCTGGTACCTTCAATCTGGGAGATACGGCTGATAATGGGCAATACCGAGCTGTAGTGTCATTCAATACTTCGAATTTGCCTAATGCGGCTGTGGTGACCTCCGCGACCATCAAGATCAGAATGTCCCGGATGAGCAACCCGTCGCCCTTCAGCACGCTGGGAAACCTACTGGTTGACATGGCGGTTCCCTATTTCGGTTCCAGTTCAGCGCTGGAGGCATTGGACTTCCAGGCTGTTCCCACTCAGACTGGAGTGGCAATCTTCAATGCAGTGCCGACAGGTGGATGGTATAGTGCTTCGCTGTCCCCCAGCAGTCTCAGTGCCATCAACTTGACCGGTCTAACTCAATTCCGATTGGAGTTTGAAACGCCAACGAACAGCGACGGCGTATCCAATTATGCATCTTTCGTTAGTGGAAACTCAAGCAGAAATCGTCCGATACTGACCATCCAATATCACATCCCGTAAAAGAAAATAAACAACCCAAAAAATTGAGAGCCTTGCTATGCAAGGCTCTCAATTTTTGTAACTCATTCAAACACGAACATATCGCGTCCCATAGACTTTGACAAGGTCCCGAACTTCAATCCGTGGCTAAGAAACTAGACAGGCATGTCACCAGAATATCCCGTTATTTTCCAGGGTTTAAAATCGGGGGCAGAGGTGCGGGCTTTTCGTTTTTCTTCGGCTTCGGCGTGGGCACCAGCGTTGCAGGCGGATTCTTGATGAATTGAATTTCCGCCTGGCACATATTGTCGCCATCAGAGTCGCGCGCTAGAACTTCGGCGCTGAAACTTCCGTCTTCTGGAAAGTTATCCATATAGAGTATTCTGGAAGTGCCATTTACAGTAAAGTTTTGTTTTCCGCCACCGCCGGGTAGATTCACTGAAAGAATGTAATACGAAGCCCGCGAGACTGCAGTCCAAGAAAAATTGACCGGGCCGGTTTCTGGGAGAGCTGCCCCATTGCTTGGACTTATAAAACTCAAGGTGCATGCTGGCGTTGCTGTGGGCGGTGGGGGCGGCGTTGGGGGGTTATACAAAAAGCAACAACTACCTATCAGTATGAGCGAGGCCAGGAGCGGGGCAAATTTTTTTGCAAAGATCGAAAATGATTTCATTCTGGTTCTGTTTCTCCTTGAAGCTTATTATGCGAGAGATGACGATACATGAAAATCCCCCATAGGGGGACTGGCAAGGACAATGCGAACAATCCCCTTTCTAAAATTTCGCGGCAATCTTCTTGACTGTCTCCACGCCGCGTAAAGTGGACGGCCGGCCGAGCGTCTTCTCCAGCATCGCGTTTGAAAAAGTCAGATTCACTTTGTTTCTTCTGGCACAGCCAGTAGAGTTCGCGTCCATAAACGTGGAAGTCGTCCATGTCTGTTCTCAATGCCAGCACTTTTTTCTTCAAAGCAACGTCCGGGGGCTTTTTGAGGAAGGCAATGTTGAAAGCAGTAGCCGCATCAAGTTGGGCTAGAGGGAATGGTTTGTAAGCGGCAATCGCTTTGAGTTCCGCATCTGTTAGGATAAACGTTGTTACATCATAGCCAAGTGACCCGCACAATTTGACTTCGATCTTCTTTTCGAGAACATCACTATCCTTTGAGTTTGTCTCGAACAAAACGTTTCCGCTGGCGATGAACGTTTCAACGTTCGAAAATCTAAGCGACTCGAAGAGTACGCGCAAATCATCCATCTTGACGGTGTGTCCGCCAACGTTGATCGCGCGCAGAAAGGCAATATATCTGGTCATGCTAGGGCGAGACTCCCCAGATCGCAACCGAGGTTTGGGTCACAACCACAAACCGGCTGAGATTGGCAGAATAATCCATAAAGAGCAGTGTCCCAAGGTTAATCGTCCCTACAACGGATTTACTGGGAATGTCAATCGCATCGAGCTGGCCTTTGCTGGCGTCATATCCCAGAATGGATTGCCCGTCCGGCAAAACGATCATGTTTTGAATGACATCAGGGAGAGGAATCTTCCTGAAGGTATTGCGATTCGATGAAAGATTCCAAATCAAAATCCGCGGAATCCATGTATTATTATCTCTGTCATTCAGTTCGCCCTCTGCAATTAAAAAATGACTATCGGGTGAAAAGAGAATCTCAGTGGTGGGATGCGGGGCAATGGCGTCATAATATATGATCGGCGAAGTGTTTCCCGATGTCAGGTCGTAAACGGCAAACACATCTGACGAAGCCGCAAGATATCTGCTGTCGGGCGAAAAAATCAGGTTGCCGATATTTTTCTTTAATGCATAGGCAATCCGCGCGGCTCCGTCGGAGACTTGCCAAACATGAACCATGCTGTCGCTTCCTGCGGCCGCTATAAGATTCCCATCCGGAGAAAATGCAATCACTCTCACCGCATAAGACGCGCCTTTCAAAGTCTGGGAAAGACTGCCATCCGGTACATTCCAGACCGTAATATTACTGCTCCCTGTGCCGACCGCGATCAGACTGCCATCCGGAGAGAAAGCCACAGCCGAGTAATCCGCCTTCGCATCGAGGGTTTGTTTCCAAATCAAATTACCAGTTTGGGATTCTCGAAGCTCCAACGAATATTGTTCGGGATACCGAACAGTCAACAACGCGACCTTGTCTGCAAGCGGCGAAAGAGCGGCGCCGGTAATCTTGACTATATCACTTGCGATATTCCATTGATACAAAGAAGCCAGGCTCTGAAAATTGGAAAGGCTGATCGGCGGCGGCGAGGCAGGCGTATTGGTGACAGGAACCAATGGTGTATTTTCAGTTGGCGGCAGAGTATTAACTGGCGCGGAAGTGGCTGTAATTATTGGCACAGGAGAAGGCGCAGTTGCGGAGGGCAAAACACTGCAGGCGTTAAGGAGAACTGCAACTATTGTACATAATATGATTCCCAATGAGTAAAATTTTAGCTTCACCATCTGTGCCTCGTTGCACCAAATTCTTCTCAATATGCGAAAGCAAGCGGCATCGCCATCACGCTATCGCTGCAGGTTTTCAATTGACCTTTGCAAATCTCAATATTTTACTTTATAAAATACCGTGCAATACAAAATTAAAAGCCCCGCATTGGGGCTTGAGCTCCTCGCCGAAGAATAGAACTTCGAACCTAGCGGTTCGAGGTTCTATTCCTGTTGATATACATTTTGCAGTTGGCATTATACAACGAAGCCTACTTGAGTTCAAATCCCATATTTCTGTCGTGCTCATGCTCTAGTGATATTTGTTTCAAGCCCTAGGGCAGTAGATCGTACACATTGAAAGAGTATCCAGTATTCATTTTGCAGCCGCCTTCCCGGAAGCGGATATTTCTCGCCCTGCCGCCAGTCGGATAGCAGACTGCAACTCCTCGGCTCGCGGGGGTTTGATCAGATAGTCGCAGGCACCTGCCAGCATGGCTCGCCGGATGTAGCGAGTGGAAGTCTGAACACTGAGCATGATAACTTTGGCGAGGGGATGCTTCCGGCGGATTGCTTCGGTCGCAGTGATACCATCCATGGTGGGCACATTAATACAAATGGTCGTCACATCGGGCATCAAGACACCAAATTTCTCGACGGCCTCCACACCGTCTGAGGCTTCGCCAACAACCTGGATGTCCGTTTCACTGCTGAGCAGTTTGCGAATATGCATCCGTGTATCCGCAACATCGTCAACCACCAAGACCCGAATAGGGGCCTGATGGCTTTTGTTCACTTTTGCCGGTGGCTGCTTTGATTGTCTCCGTCGCGCCTGTTCAAAGAAAACACGGATCCATTCCTCTTGTGCGGATGCATCTGCTTCATTATCAGTGCGACGGCGTTCCCCTTCAGCCCGTTCTCTTGGTCTATCGTTCGTAGCTGGGACGCTGCTGCTCTTCTTCGGCTGGTTTGCGCCGTCGTTGTTCCTCTGTTGGTCGCGGTCTCTCTGCTTGTCTGCCTCGCGAGGGTTGTCCTGAAAGCTTGCGGTCATATTCGGCGCGTTTCGCGGAATCCTTGAGAACGCCGTAGGCTATGTTCAGCTCTTTGGATTTCTCTTCTGCTTTGGCTTTTTGCTCGGCTTTGCGAAACTTGTCCGGATGCCAGGCCTGAATCAAGAAATAGTACTGCTCCCTAATTTCTTCCTGGGTGGCGGTGGGTGGTACTTCCAGAATGGCATAGTAGTCTTTCATTGCTTCAGGGCATTATAAGCGGTTTTGAGATTGCGATTGCTTTGACGATTATTACCCCTATAGACAGTTTCGTTTCTCGTGATGGCGAAGAGATAGAACTTGCCAAAAGGAGGCTGAAACGCATTGATAACGGCAATCATTAACGCTGGGAACCTAGCGGTTCGAGGTTCTAGTTCTATTGACATACACAAATTCAGGCATGGACATATTCATTATGGTTCAGCCCATGCAAGGACGATTGAAGATTTCAAAGCGGTGAGTATGAACGCCATGCATTCTAGCATGAAGATCACGGATGAGTTCTATTCAAATCTAAATGATGGTGAAGTACAAAAACGAATTGGCGCTTTAGGAACGGAGCAGCCAATCCGTAGAGAAGATAAAGATGTCATCAATCTTTTGGAAGAGTTCCTGACATGGAAGCAAGAACAGAAGAAATAATCGATCAGCCCGCTAATAAGAATTACTAAGACACCCATTGTCATCAAAAGTTTTTGGCATCATCATCTATTGATAAACCTTTTGTTATTCGTCCAGCAACTCTATCAAAGTAACTTGTGACATTTTCCCGGACGAATTTCCACTTTTCCGCAGGCAATTTTAAGAACTCAGAGTACTTTTTCTCTGTTGTTCCTTTTTCGTCATCGAGGCAGTAGATAGTGATTGCTTTGAGATTATCGTTTTTTATGAAACTGCTCTTTAATAGGTATCGAATGTATGCGTCAGAAATTGGCAGGGAGTAACCAATTATTCTTATATAATTTGCTTGTTGAAGTAATTGATAAGCGGCTTGCCAATCTTTTACTATGTCATCATTGATTGTCTTATTCCAAGTTGGCGCAATGATTGTGGAGTCAACGCTACCATGGAGTTTTGCTAAAATCGGACCAGTATTATTTACACCATCTTCTGGGCGGCTGAATTTCAGGTCCTTACCGGATAAGGTAGAAGATAAGAAGGCAGCAGTGTTTTCCAGAATTAGATCATAGTTCAAAGTAATGATGGAGTAGTCCATATTGGGCTTATCAATTGGATAATGGAAGAATTCCCATAATTGATCGCTTTGGAATAGACGCGAAGCTAATGTTTCGTTAAAAGAGACCTAATACAAAACTACAATAGTCTTTTTGATGATAGTGCAAGGTTTTTTCTGTAATTTCGATCAAGTGTTACCTCGCAATTTCATATTGCGATCAATTTGAACCTTCAAAAGTCATATAGGTTCTGCCGGTCAACCACTCCTCGCTGATCTCATTCAACACCGCTGAGACCAAACGGAGGCACGAAGCCTGATTAGGAAAGATCGAGACGACCCGCGCTCGGCGTCTCACTTCGCGGTGCAACCTTTCCACGCCATTGGTCGTGCGCAACAATTTTCGAAAAGCACCCGGAAAGGAAAAAACCGTTAAGCCTTCCGGGACATTGGTGGCCATCCACTCGGATAAACGCGAAGCACTCTTCTCGTATTTGCTCACCGCCTTGGCCAGATACGCTTCAGCGGTAACACGATCCGGAGCATTGAAGACGGTACGGATATCCTCAGCCACTTCGGTCTGCATATCTTTGTGCGGCACGTAGGCTTAAGCATTTTGTTGTAAATGGAACTGACATCGCTGCCAGGGAATGCCACCAAAGACTGCTAAGCGCGCTGCTCGCAATCCCGCATGGTCATCGCTGGTGATGAGTTCCACGCCACCGAGTTCCGCGTTTCTTCAAACTCTCCAGGAAGGTGCGCCAATGGACTTCGTGTTCGCTGAGCGACACAGAAACGCCCAAGATACTCGCGTTTCCCTTGTGGCGTGACACCCACGGCCACTAAAACCGCCAGGTGACGCACCTGTCCATCTTCTCGAACTTGCTCGTAGTATGCGTCCAGGAAGAGATAGGGATATTCACCCAGCGGCCGTTCGCGCCACTTCTCCAGTTCCGCATCCATTTGAGCCGCAGCCTAACTCACCATCGATGACGAAACATCCACACCACACAACTGCTCGGTGATGGCCTTGACCTTTCTCGTGGACACTCCTTGGACATACATCTCGGCCAAAGCCAAGGTCAGTGCACGTTCACTTCGCAGTCCCTTCTCCAGTGCCTGCGGGTAGAACCCACCTTCTCGAACTTGCGGGATCGCAAAGGCGATATCTCCAACTCGGGTCCGCAGGGTCTTGGCTTTGTAGCCATTGGCGTGACCGATACGTTCTGGATTATGTTGGTAAAGTTCTGCATTCAAATGCTCACTTCTCTCGGCTTGCATGGCGGTGTTGATCACGACCCGGATCAATTCCGGCAGAACATCAAGTCCTTGTTCCTGCACCTGCTCCAATAATTCAGCAGGTAAGGTAAAATCTTCGCGGTAGGTCATGTGCTTCTCCTTTTGGTGTGGTAACCGCAAGGATAACACTTGACCTACCTTTCATTGCAATTTACAGAAAGCATTGTACACAACTTTTTTGATCAGAGTTTACAAAGAAATTCTCAACTAGATAGCGCTTTGAATCCCAATCTGGTTTACCAATCCATCCCATCCACTGAGTAGGCTTCAAACTGTATAATCCTGTACGAATAACAAATTCGACTTCAGGATGAATACGAAAAGGACGCGTATATGAATTTATTACGTCTTTAATAAATTGAGTGTATTCAAAAAATTCCTTTTCTTTGGTTTTGTCAAAATAGCGCATCATTTCTAAGACCGATAATACTTCTTCAATATTATTAAGGTTAATCTCGTAAGCTGTTCCTATCCAAGCCAATTCAGTACGAATGATATTAAAAACATTGGAAAAGTGTTTGTATTTTTCGGGATTTGTAGCATAAAGGTCTCTAGCCATGTCAATAAAGTCAGACATGATAGGTAATCCAAGCGGCTTGGAAAAACCTGCACCTAGAATGTAAACAGTCTTTTGCATCGCAACCTTCCTACATAAAAGCAATTAATCTATTTAGAACCATTGTAAAGTAGTTCGTCAAAAGTATTTAGACAAAAGGAAGCGCAAATCAGAGGTAGATAGATTTTGCTTGTTCAAGATTGTTTCTGCGCTTTTGACAACAGCCTCAATATTGCCTTGAAGTTTGTTAGCACAAGCAAGGTCTTTCAAGTGCCGCCAGAAACGTTCGATTGGATTGAGGTCTGAACAATAGGGAGGCAACCAAATAGCCATGACGCGATGTTCAAACAAGCTCAAAGCAGCCAATGCGGATGCGCTCTTGTGATAAGAAGCATTGTCCATCACAAGAACAATTCTTCCGGTTGGGTATTTCTTTACCAATAATTCTTCAAGAAAGTCGATAAAAGTTGCGCTGTTTTTTGTCTTTGCAATTGTCCAAGTTATCGTATCTTTCAACCAGTTGTAACCACCAAAGACATGTTGCTTCTGTTTTTCACCAGGTCGAGTTGCTGGAATACGCTTCTGTTGTCCAATTTTCATCCAGCAGGCTCGTAATGGTGGATCCAGTGTCAGGGTCGTTTCATCCATAAAGATGAGTTCGAAATCGTCTCGGATGACCTTTTTTTCAACTCATCAAGTATCTCGGCAGCTTTGACTTTTGCGTCCTTGTCTTGCAAGTGACCCAAATCATGTTTCGGGCGTCGATAGCGATATCCTTTGCGTTTGATCAAGGCGCGTAAGCGGCTTTCACTCAATTCAATGCCCGTTATTTTCTCCAAGTGGGCGCTCAATCGCTCCACTGTCCAAATCCTGAAGTCATATCCAACTTCGGATGGCTCTTTATCAATTACTTCTACTAAAGCCAAACTGTATGCGTCATCTGCTTTAGGCGGACGCCCACTTTTCGGTTGATTGGCAAGGGCTTCTATTCCGCCACTTTGCCACCGATGAAACCAGCCGTAAATCGTCGGCTTGCTGACTGCTTGCATCTTGGCTACTTCTTCTGGTTTGTGTCCCAAATGAAGTAGTCGGATTGCAATGCTTCTTTGAACTACTTCTGGTCGCTTATCATGCTTTATGGCTCTTTCTACCAGTTTCAGTTCTTCTTTCGTAAGTTGATATTCTTGGGCTTTTGGCATTCGCCCAGTTTACCATGCCTGTTAAATTTCTTTCAGCGTTTTACTTAGTATATAACAAAAATTGCCTTAGCTTGGATAGCTAAAGGCAAATTTTTAGGTCAAAAGCTCCTCGCCGAGGAATAGAACCTCGAACCTAGCGGTTCGAGGTTCTATTCCTAGCGACATACATTTTTGACTATGAATGAGACATTACTTAACGCCCGCGCCTTCTTCGGGGTAAGGAATAAACAATCACCATGAGTATGACCATTGGCCATAATTTGAGTATGTTTACTAGTCCAACAACGAATTGACCTGTGAGGAAAAACGCTGAGAGTATGTCGGGGTAGAAAATTCTCAAAAAAATAGCCATCCCTACGCCTACTAGCACAATCACTAATAAATCGGTGATCAGATTCCAAATCCACTTCCAAAGATAATCCATGCCGACAACCTTCCCTTCGGTAGAAAGAGTAACCCTACTCCTTCTTTAGGATAAATCATAATATAGAAAGGAAATCTGTCCCTGAACAATTTTGTAAGGACAAAAAATTCGCGTGCCAATAAAATGGCTTCTTAATTAATTCCTGCATAAACGCTCTATTGATTACTTTTTCTTTCGGCGTTTCTCGAAAAACTTTTGTATTTCTTCTTCATTTTTAATTTCAGCCATAATATCTGGAGCTAGGTCTATCACCATATCTTTCGGATCAAATTTTGCTAACACCTTAACTATGTTTATTGCAAGCTTCTTCAAGTCGCCACCATAAACTTGCTCAAATTGCATTTGCATTTCTAAGCTTAGGGCATCCATATCCTTTTTTACTAATTCTTCATATAAAGGTTTAGGATAAAAATACGTAAATGGTTTTCTTAGATAATAGGAAAGTAAGCTTAGTTCGCTTGTCTCAACTTCAGTTTTTCCATTTTCAATATCTGATATTGTTGCACGTCTTACAAATATGAGAGATGCTAGTTTCTCTTGACTGAAGCCTGCTTCTTCGCGTGCGGTTCGTATTTGTCCCCCCATAAACCTTGTAAATTTATTTGGGCGTTCGCCCTTTGACCCGAACCAATCCGCAATTTTATCCAGCATTTGATAAGCTCCTAGACTTGACAAAGTTGTACGTTTTACGTACAATTACGTACGAATAACGCACAACCTTTTATATAGTGGATTTGGCTTTCGTATCTAAATAATACTTTGTTATTTGACATTTTACAAGAGCAACATGCCGCCCGATAAAACCTTTTGCCGCCCGACGAAGCCGCAGTTATCAGCCTTCGCCGAGGCTCTGTGTCAAGGCTGGTGAGCGAAGCGGCGCAAGCCAGAAAGCCTTGACATGGAGAGCGAAGGTTGTAGGCTTCGCAAGTCGGGCGGCAAAGATTGGAGAAGGAATGACTGAAAACATTATCACAACTAAACGTGGCGTGTATGGTCGGGTCAATGTGACTTTACCTTTGCCTGCGAAACTATCTATGCTTGGATGGATGAAGAAATCAGGCATGAAGAAAGCTGAGTTTCTGCGCACGGCTCTTATGATCGGTGCTTTGCAATTAGCGAATGAGCTAAAGGCAAAGAACCCAAATGAAGGCTATTTTGAGGAAGTGGCGGGGAGCGCGGCGGGGGTTCCCTTTCAGGGCTAACGCCCACGCTCGCCCGCACATGAAGAACATGGATTGGTTGCACTTCGGCGCAAGCGCCCCCAGACTGTAACACGGGGGCGCAATGTACAAGAAGGTTATTTTATGAATGATGGAGTAATACACCTAGACACTTTATATTTTAATCGTCAAATATCCTTATCTGGATGTTTTCAAATCTTGGTATCGTCATGCAGAAGGGATTGAATACCGGAAACTGAAAGAAGGAATTCAGCACGGTGATTTTGTAATTAGGAATGGCGCAAGCTGTTATAAGTTTAGCCTGTGGCAACATGATGCAAGAGTTTTCTTGACCGATCAAGTAGATCAAAAAGTTGGAGAGGGAAACGGTAGCGGTATCTGGATTCAACTCGGTCCAAAATTCCTGATTGAAAATATCTATCATTTGCAATCATCGGTTAAAGAGTTATTAGCGGCTGTAGGTGCCAATGGCGATTATCCGATAACGATCAATCGGATTGATATTGCTATGGATTTATTCGGCGTGAGCATGAAAGAGCAAGATATAAACCAATGGCAAGCGAGATGGGTCGGACGATCTAAAGTATCTGACTTGCATTTCAATTCAAGGACTTCTGACTTAGAGACAATCTATATAGGCTCTCGAAAATCTGCAATCTTTTTGCGTGTGTACGACAAAGTAGCGCAAGCAATAAGCCAGGGCGATATTTTGTACTGGCTTGACATCTGGAAAGATTGCAAAGGGTCGGTCATTAGGATTGAATGGGAGATCAAACCGAAAGAGGGACACTTCGGAAACGATTTACAAGATTTCTCTTTATTCAATGGCTTCTCAATTCGAGAGTTATTGAATTATTTGTTAGATTGGGGGCGGCTATGTGTGCCAAATCCAGATGATAGCAATAATCGCCGATGGAAGGATAGCGAACTTTGGCAAAAAGCAAGAGCCTTAGCCGCTGAATTTTCCGAGGGTGTAGATTATCCGACTTCGAGATATGGCAAAGAATTTCATGGTGTAAGCGATGCTTATATCAAACAATTAAGCGGCGTTATTTCCGGCGGTATGGCTCGTCTCGGAATGGATAAAGAGCCTAACATGGTGGCTCTGATTGAAGGATTGAACAAACACGGTCAACCCTTAGAGCGAATACAAAAGAACGCCAAACGAAAAAAAGGTATCTACTCAAAACTTTAGAGCGGGCATGACTGAGATTATTTTGAAAGGTCGGCTAGATGGCATACAACGAAACAGACTAAAGAGCCTGTTTGATATGATGTATTCGCCGAAAGAGTTAGCCGAGGAGATCGGAATAAACACAGATCAGGTTTATATGGTCTATGTGCCTTTAGGTTGTCCTCATGAAAGAGAAGAAAGAAATAATCATCTATTGATAAACGGTAAGGACTTCGCAGAATGGTATTGCAAAGTTTACGCAAAGCTTCACATCAAGCCGAATGAAACATTTTGTAAGACTTGTAAAAAGCCGGTCAAGATTTATCAGTCCAAGAAACACACAAAGGGAGATATTGTTTATCTTCTGAGCGTCTGCCCAAATTGTGGGCGCAATCTGACAAAGATCATCAAACATAAAACGAGGGGCGAATGATAAACAAGAAAAACTGGCAACTGATGAAAAAGTTTCTTGATTATCGTTTCTCGGTAGATCAGATTACAAAGGGTTCATTGAAAAGAGAACAAACGCATATGCGTTATGTCCTTCAATGGGCAGGAGAACGATCATTTAGAGAAGCGTTGAGCATCAGACCAACTTTACCGGAATATTTGCTCTCAACCCGTCTGGATGGTAAGGAAGGCAAATTATCGTCAGTTTATATCAAAAAGGCTTTAGCAACCGCTCGGTTATTCTTCTCTTGGCTCTCTGACAATATCGAAGGGTATAGAACTCTAAAACAAGCTTGGATTAGAACGCTAAAAGCGAAGCGTCTAACTGATACACCAAAGACGAAAGAAGCTGTAACACTGGAAGAAATAAACATAATAGCCGCCAGCCCTGCCCGAACGCTCCTTGAGCGGCGGGCACGGGCGGCGGCTGTGTTTCTGTTTTTATCAGGTATGCGAATCGGGGCATTTGTGTCTTTGCCAATTCAAGCGGTAGATATTCCCAATCGTAAAGTCATTCAATATCCAAGTTTGGGCGTGAGAACGAAGAATAGAAAATATGGGATTACTTATTTATTGGATATTCCCGAATTATTGAAGGTTGTTCAAGAATGGGATGATGAAGTTAGAGCGATATTACCGCCCAATGGTTTTTGGTTTGCTCCGTTCTCGGGTGAGAATGGCAAGATAGACGCTAATATAGTTTTAATTGGTGAACATCGAGATAGACTTGCCCGTAGAAATATCAAGGCATGGTTGGAAGATGTTGGACTGCGTTATCACTCCCCCCATAAATTCAGACATGGTCATATTCATTATGGGTCAGCTCTTGCCAAAACGATTGAAGATTATAAAGCGGTTAGTATGAACGTCATGCACTCAAGCATGAAGATCACAGATGAGTTTTACTCAAATCTAAATGATGGCGAAGTACAAAACCGAATTAGTTCTCTTGGAAAAGATGTACTGTTAGATCAAGGAGATGAAGCTACTTTAGATTTATTCAAAGAGTTCTTGGAATGGAGAAATAAACCGAAGTAGATGAATCAACTGTGCCGTGATTGTTTTTGTAAAGTCTTGTTAGTCACATTTAGAAATATGAAGAGCATAATTATTGTTACTCCGACACCAATCAATATCAAAGCAAAAACCGAAAGGGTTGTAAATAACCATAACGCTTCCGCCGTTACGCCACCGCATATAAGGCTATTAGCCAAGTTTACGAAAAACAGCAGGTTGAAATAAGTTGATAGGTTTGTAACCGATTCAGTAGGTTGTTCTCCAGAAAAACTACCTATGGGTAATATCAGATATTTTATTATCGTGGGGTCATGATCGGCAAAATATCTCCTGATAAGATTCAGAGTCATAATGTATTCGGCTCTCAAAGTATTAGCGCTAATTATTACGCTTGCAAGAAAGGTTCCACTGACAAGAAGAATGAACGAGGCTGCAATCACACCTGCTATGAATACTCGTAAATTATTATTGCTAGACTGGAAAAGTAATAGGAGACCTGAGACAAGAATTGCTCCCGCAGTTAGATAGAAATTAAAAGCTGTCGAAACCCTTTCTGAGGACTGTCGCCAGAATTCACTTGCTTGCTCAAACTCTGCCAACATAAAAGAAACGCTCTCAGGTTTTTCCTTACCCACATTCCTTCTTAGAGATGCTTTTTCGTTCTTCATGCTTTGCTCCAAAAATTGAAAACTACTATCTAGTATATAACAAAAATCCGCCCTTACAACTTTGAGTAAGTGCGGAATTTTTAGGTCAAAAGCTCCTCGCCGAGGATTTGAACCTCGAACCTAGCGGTTAACAGCCGCCCGCTCTGCCGTTGAGCTAGCGAGGAAGGTGAACGGGATTATACGTATAAGGGAAGCTTGTGTCAAGAAACAGCCGTGTGTCATTGCGCTCGCACATCGTCCCCGAAGGGGAATGACATCTCAATATTGAATCGCGCTTAGCTTATGCAACTTGTCAATTCGATGCGTGGCGGTGATCTGCCGCACGGTGCCGGTCAGACCGCGCACTACAATCGAATCGGTACGCGCGCCATCGCCATAGTAACGCACACCCTTGAGCAGTTCGCCGTCGGTGATGCCGGTGGCGGCGAAGAAAACATCCTCCGATGAAACCAGATCGTCCATCGTCAGGATTTTATCGAAGTCATAACCGGCTTCGCGTCCGCGGCGCAATTCGTTCTCATCGCGCGCATATAACTTGCCTTGAATTTCACCGCCCATGGCACGCAGCGCGCACGCCACCAACACGCCTTCGGGCGTGCCGCCGATTCCGATCAGCACATCCACGCCCGATTCGGGCCAGGCTGTCATCAATGCCGCGCCCACATCGCCATCGGGGATGATGCGAATCCGTGCGCCGACCTGTCGGATCTCGGCAATCATGGCATCGTGACGCGGGCGATCCAAAATGATCGTCGTCAAATCTTCGACATCCTTATGCTTGGCTTTTGCAATTGCTTTTAGGTTTTCGGTGATGGATTTTTCGATGTTGATCTTGCCCTTCGCTTCGGGGCCCACCGCCAGCTTATTCATGTAAACGAACGGACCCGGATTGAACATTGCGCCGCGCGGCGCCATGGCCACCGTTGCAAGCGAGTTGGATCTTCCAAAGGCCAAAGGACGGGTTCCGTCAATCGGGTCAACCGCCACATCCACGTCCGGCGCTGAACCATTTCCCACGTTCTCACCGTTAAACAACATCGGAGCGTTATCCTTTTCGCCCTCTCCAATGACGATAATGCCGTTGACATCAATGGTTTGGAGAACGAGCCGCATGGCGTTGACTGCGGCCCCGTCCGCCCCCTCTTTATCCCCGCGGCCCATGAAGCGGCCCGCTGAAAGCGCGGCGGCCTCGGTCACGCGTACCAGATCAAGCGCCAGATTGCGAGTAGGTTGACTATGATCCATATTTGCCTCCGACTATTATTTGAGCAGAAAAAAATGAATCCAATAGAATCCGATCACTCCGCCCCAGATCAGCAAATCGACACGGTCGAACGCGCCGCCGTGGCCGGGGAAGATATTGCCCGAGTCTTTCATCTGTCCGAAGCGTTTGAACAAACTCTCACCCAGATCACCAAACAAACTCAGTGCACTTAATACAAACCCAAACAATATGCCCTGCCAGATCGTGACATGAAGCGGGCCATATTGAGTATATGCGAATGCGAAGAATCCGCCATAGAACGTGCCCATGAACACGCCCGCCAAATATCCTTCCCAAGACTTATTCGGGCTGAGATGCGGCGTCATACGATGTTTGCCATCAGCGCGCGCCGAAACTGTATGCACCTGCGTCCGTCAGCCAGACGATAGGCAATGCAAACATGACCCACCATACGCCGTAAGGCAATGAGCGCAAATCAATCATATAGGAGCCAATCCAACCCAGATAAACAAAACATCCCACTGTAACGAGAAAATCGAACGCGGCCTGATCACGGCCGCGCTCATAAGCAATGAGATGAATAGCCATTGCCAAAAGGATGAGGAAAGTAAGGACAGGTTCCGCGGCATAAGGCCAAAACGCGCGCACTGCCAAAATCGCCAGCGTTCCTCCCACCGACAAATAAACGGATGGTTGATATTGTGCCTCGCGAAACATTTGTACAAACTCCCATGAAGCCAGCACCATAAAGAAACCGATTAATATAAAATACAAAATACCCCCAAGAACGATTGCAGGCACAACGATCACAAGCAGGCCGAGTGCAGTGAGCGTACGCCTAACCATTGCTCTTGTTTGCTACCGCGTTCGAGACTCCGCCATAACGGCGATCGCGCTGGGCAAATGCTTCGAGGGCGCGACGGTATTCCTCCTTGTCAAAATCGGGCCAATAGGTTGGCGTAATATACCATTCCGAATATGCCGCCTGCCAGATCAAAAAATTGCTGACACGCAGTTCACCCGATGTGCGAATAATCAAGTCCGGATCAGGCACACCTGCGGTGTACATATATCGACTGACCACTTCATCGGTAACCTTTTCAGGCTGAACGCCATCTTTCATCATGTGCTGGATGGCTTGAACGATCTCATCGCGTCCCCCATAATTGAAAGCCACATTGAGGATAAGTCGGCTATTACTTTTGGTCAGATCAATGGCATCCAAAACCTTTTCCTGCAAAGTGGGTGCAAGACGTTCCAATCGCCCGATATGACGTAATTGGACACCTTCTTTATTAAGTTCCGCCAATTCACGGTCAATGACATCCTCAAGAATATGCATCAGTCCATCCACCTCTTCGGGCGGACGTCCCCAATTCTCGGTGGAGAAGGCGTAAATGGTCAAATACTTAACGCCGAATTCAACCGAAGCACGAATGATGCGCCGCAAGTTCTCAGTGCCAGCTTTGTGCCCTGCCAGGCGCGGCAGTCCGCGCGAAAGTGCCCAACGTCCGTTGCCATCCATAATGATGGCAACATGGCGGGGAATTTTTTCGAGAGGGGCAGCAACGGATGGTTTGGGCATAGGGTTTCTATGTCATTACACTTCCATGATCTCGGCTTCTTTTTTCTTGCCAAGTTCAGTAACGTCTTCGATAAACTTATCAGTCATTTTTTGCAAATCTTCTTCGCCATTCTTCAAATCGTCTTCCGAGATTAACTTCTCTTTCTCAAAATCACGCATATCGTTGTGAGAATCGCGGCGAATATTACGGATGGCAACGCGTGACTCTTCAAGCCGCGTGTGAACATGCTTCACCAATTCATGGCGGCGTTCTTCGGTTAGCGGAGGCAGGTTGAGGTGGATGACTTTGCCATCGCTATTGGGATTCAACCCCAGGTCCGAAGCCTGAATCGCTCGTTCGATTTCCTTGATCGCAGTCGCATCGAACGGCTTGATCATCAGTGAGCGCGCCCTCCGGAACACTGATGGTTGCCAACTGCATCAGAGGCGTGGGCGTATCATAATAATTGACCATCAATCTTTCCACCAACGCCGGATTGGCGCGCCCCGTCCGGATGGCAGCCAGGTCATCATTCAGATTTTTGATCGCACTCTGCATGCGATGTTCAGCGTCTTTCAGAAGGTCTTAATCAAGTCGGCCTCCACAAAATAAGTTCGCTATTAAGGATACACTAAAACAGAAAAATACGCTATGGGAAACGCTATATGCGAGAGGGGCTGATAAAAATCGGGAGACTTTCAAAGAAGACGGGCTTATACAAATTGCTTTGCATAAGCCCGTTCTTTCATTGCATATTATGTAAATTCTACGCGCTGACCAACGTCCCTGCCTTGTCGCCTTTAAGAGCTTTCATCAATGCCTGCGGATCCCACAAGTTAAGCACAAGGATTGGAAGATTGTTTTCCATGCACAAAGTAACCGCCGTACTATCCATCACTTCAAGACGGCGATTCAAAACTTCGATGTAACTCAGTTGATCAAATTGTTTTGCCTTCGGATTTCTCTTTGGATCAGAATCGAACACACCGTCCACTTTTGTAGCTTTGATGACGACATCGGCGTCAATTTCAGAGGCGCGCAGGGCCGCGGCGGTATCGGTGGAAAAGAACGGGTTGCCGGTTCCCGCGCCAAAGATCACGACGCGTCCTTTTTCGAGATGGCGAATGGCGCGGCGTCGAATGTATGGCTCAGCCACTGCGCGCATTTCGATGGCCGACATCACGCGAGTGAACACGCCGATACGCTCCAGCGCATCCATCAAGACCATTGAATTCATCACTGTGCCAAGCATGCCCATATAATCAGCCGTGGACCGATCCATCCCGCGTTCCAAACCTTGCTTGCCGCGCCACAGGTTTCCTGCGCCGATCACAACAGCCACTTCCACGCCCATGTTATACACGTCTTTGATTCGGCTTGCGATCGCTTCCGCCTCATCCACATCAATGCCAAATCCCGAAGGACCTCCAATGGACTCCCCACTGAGTTTGAGCAGGATGCGTTTATATTTTAGTTCCGACATGGTCCACTCTTTCTCCGCTCCTTGGAATAAGAGACGGTGATAAAGTCTCGCTTAAGAAAAAGGTCAACTTTAAAGGTTGACCTTTTTTTTCATTCTCGGCTGATGCTTTCGCCCAATTCCCAGCGTTGGAATCGGCGAACGATCAGATTCTCGCCGGTCGCGGCAATCGTTTGCAGTAGAAGCTTTTCAATGGTCAGATTTTCATCGCGAATGTAGGGTTGACGTAAAAGCACAACTTCATCTTTAAATTTTTCAATACGACCTTCCACAATCTTTTCCACGACTGCATTGGGCTTGCCTTCTTCTTTCGCGCGTGCGCGGGCAATTTCTGCTTCATGATCCAACTCAGATGTGGGAATTTCCTCCGCCTTGATATATTTTGGGGCGGATGCGGCGATCTGCAACGCAATCTCATGCGCCATATTGCGGAACTGTTCTGAACGAGCCACAAAATCCGTTTCGCAATTGACTTCGACCATCACGCCCACGCGTCCGCCGCCGTGAGAATAAAGTTCGACGGTGCCATTCGAGGCTTCGCGGTCGGCGCGCTTCGCGGCAGTTGCCATGCCTTTTTCACGCAGAAAATCCACAGCCTTTTCAAAATCGCCATTTGATTCCTGAAGCGCCTTGCGGCAGTCCAATACGCCGGCACCCGTCGCGGTGCGCAACTCTTTAATCATGTCAGTAGTAATTTCCATTTTACTTTCCTCAACCCAAAAGCGGATTATTCCGCCTGCTTTGATTCAACAGGCTTATCTTCTATTAATTTGGGCTCCTGTGGCTTCTCTTGGGATTTATCGCTATGAGGTGCGAGCTCATCCGGCTTACGCGTCGCGCTCAACTTAGCCAGGGTAGCCTCACCCAACAACGCATCTTCCTCGACCACTTCATCGGACTCGACCACCTTCGGCGCTCTGCGTCCCTTGGGCTTTTCCGCCTTGACTTCAGTAACAGGAGCGGGCGCCGCTTCCTCTGTCGGTCCTTCATCCTTGCGCATGGCTTTGCCTTCCAGCACAGCATCTGCAATTTTCGCCACCAATAACTTAATGGCTCGGATTGCATCATCGTTGGATGGAACCACATAATCAACGCTTTCGGGATTGCAATTTGTATCCACGAGCGCAACAACCGGGATATTGAGTAAATTGGCTTCATGCACCGCCGCGTCCTCGCGGCCGACATCTATAACAAAAATCAACTCTGGCAAACGCTGCATCTTCCGAACACCCGATAAGCGAATGAGCAGGCGATCAATTTCGCGCTGAATGAGCAAGCCTTCCTTCTTGGTGAGACGATTGATCTCGCCGGTATCGCGCAACTGCTCCAGGCGATCCAACTCCTGAATGCGTGCATGCATGGTGGACCAGTTCGTAAGCATTCCACCCAGCCAGCGTTCTGTGACGTAAGGCATACCGCAACGGTCTGCCTCTTCCTTTACCGTCTCCTGTGCCTGACGTTTCGTACCAACAAACATAACGGTCCCGCCCGCAGCGACGGTATCGCGGACCAAGTTATATGCCTGATTCAACAGCTTGACGGTCTGCTGAAGATCAATGATATGAATGCCGTTGCGTTCAGTGAAGATGTACGGCTTCATGCGAGGATCCCACTTGTTGGTGCGATGTCCAAAATGGACGCCGCTCTCAAGCAGGGCTTTCATAGAAATAACAGCCATGTTTCTCCTTGGATTTCCATTCTCCAAACGCGCAGTTTTTCTGGCGTGGAACGGAATGAGTTTAGCAGGAATGCAAACCCGCTCAGGGACGCTTGATGCCCGTCCCAGGCAAGATGTGCTTCTCAACGAAGCGGCGGGATTATACCATAAAACATTTTAGGAATACCGAGTACCCTCTTCTTCGAACTATTGAAACAAAAATTACTCCTTAATGAATTATCAAAACACCTTATCCCGCGATTTAGAAAACGAGGATATAATAATAATTGATGATCGCCTCCCTACGAAAGCAGGGAGGTTTCTCTTTCACAACCGAAAAGGAAACTATGCTTTTGATTGGCTATATAGCTGGAAGTTTGTATTTGCTCTGCATGATTGTCATGTCCCTTTACGGTTTAAATGCGATGGTCACGGCAATCCTTTTTATCCGTACGAAACGAAGCCTGAAGCAAGATCAATCCTTACCCGAACCTGTCGAATGGCCCAAGGTAACCGTCCAGCTTCCGGTCTTCAACGAAAAGTATATGCTGGAGAGGCTATTAAGGGCAGTCACCAAACTTGATTATCCTATGGCCCGCCTCCAAATCCAATTGCTGGATGATTTAACCGATGACACCGCTCTGCTCTCCGCCCGCCTCGTGGAAGAATATCGCGCACGCGGCTTCAATATCGAATGCATCTTCCGTACCGAACGGGGCGGCTATAAAGCCGGTGCCTTGAAAAAGGGGCTGGAGACGACAACTGGCGAACTCATCGCCATCTTTGATGCGGATTTTGTTCCCTCGCCGGGCTGGCTCAAAAAAACCGTGCCACAATTTCAGGATCCAAAACTAGGCTGTCTACAAACCCGTTGGGGGCATACCAATCGTGAATATAACTTGCTAACCCGCGCCCAAGCGCTGGCAATGGATGGACATTTTGTTGTGGAACAAACTACCCGCTCACGCAACCATCTATTCATGAACTTCAATGGCTCCGCCGGCCTTTGGCGGCGTTCCTGCATTGAAGATGCAGGAGGCTGGCAAACCGATACTCTAACGGAGGATTTCGATTTAAGTTTCCGCGCTCAAATGCTCGGCTGGACTGTGGGTTTCCTCCCCGATGTGATCGTCCCAGCCGAATTGCCTGCTTCTGTAGAGGCATTCAAGAAACAGCAATCTCGCTGGGCAAAGGGCAGCATCCAGGTAGCACGAAAAGTCGTAAAGCGCCTCTTTAGCCAACCGGATATTTCCCCATATAAACGGATCGCCGCTCTATTGCAATTGACTACCTATATTGTTTATCCACTCATGATCGTGATGCTCTTCCTAACCCTGCCTGTTGGTCTGCTTGCGCCTCGCTTTTTTACCATTTTTCCTATTTCCATTCTTGCCACCTTCGGTCCGCCCATGCTTTACGCTTTGGCTGGGGCACGGGGGACTCCGTCATTAGCAGGCCGGCTTAAGATTTTACCTGTCATTACGATCATCGGGTTTGGGATTTCACTCAACTCTGCGATCGCAGTCATTGAAGCGCTGATCGGCAAAGGCGGAACGTTCGTCCGGACGCCGAAATTGAATCTGACCAACAATCCAAACTCAACCGGACAGATTGACCGTTCCTACCTGCAACCCATCAGTCCCATTGTCTGGGGCGAAATTGGTCTAAGTTTTTATGCCCTGCTGACGATTGCGCTTCTCCAGCCTCGTTTGGGATGGGTCATCATTCCGTGGATGGGTATTTACTGGCTTGGATATGTTTATATTGCTATTCTCAATCTTTATCAACACTGGCAGGCGCAATACTCGGGTCCCTCATTTGCGATCAACGAACAAGCATAAAATCGAGCCTCGACGAAATCGTCGAGGCTCTTAATTTTTCAAGCGGCAGCTACCTGGTTGTAAAGTTGTTGTTTCACGTTGATAACGCGTTTACGCAAATCAGCTTTAGTCTCAATCTCGCTTGCAATCTTTTGAATGGCATACATCACCGTGGTGTGATCGCGGCCTCCAAGCACTTCGCCGATCATTGGCAAAGAGGCATCCGTTTCTTTTCTCATAAGATACATGGCAACCTGACGAGGTTCGGCTATTTTCTGTGTGCGGTCACGTCCGAGCAAAGCCTCCACGCTGGTTTGCCATTCGCGCGCAACCAATTCAATGATCTTTTCAGGAAGGATGTTCTGACGCTGAGGCAGAAGGTCAACGAGTGCCATCTCGACCAGTTGCGGAGTCAAGGATGAACCGCTTAAATCCGCAAAAGCAAGGATCCGATTCAATGCGCCTTCCAATTCACGTATATTTGACTCAACGCGTCGGGCAACAGTCTCCAATATTTCGTCTGAGATGAATTGGCCTGTGCGTTCCGCTTTGGCACGCAAAATCGCAAGGCGAGTTTCAAGATCAGGAGGCTGAATATCCGCCGCCAAGCCCCATTCAAAGCGTGAGCGCAAACGCTCCTCCAGAGTTATGAGCGCTTTCGGCGGGCGATCAGAAGAAACGATGATCTGTTTATCCTGACCATGAAGCGTATTGAACGTATGAAAGAATTCTTCCTGCGTGCTTTCCTTACCCGCGATAAATTGTATATCGTCAACGAGCAGAACATCTATCGAGCGGTATTTCTCACGAAAAGCCTGAGTGGTGTGGGTACGGATGGCATTGATCATGTCATTCGTGAATTCTTCCGATGAAACATACAACACGCTTAGTCCACGTGCGTGGCATGCATTGCCAATGGCGTGAAGCAAATGTGTCTTTCCCAGTCCCACTCCGCCATATAAGAAAAGCGGATTGTAAGCACGAGCGGGTTTCTCTGCGACCGCCATGCAAGCCGCGTGGGCAAGGCGATTGCCTGCGCCTACTACAAAAGTTTCGAAAGTGTAACGCGGATTGAGAGTGGAATTGCGCGCAGGTGGTTCATCCACCTCATCGCGGACATTTCCAGCGGCTCCCGTTTGGGAAGATTCAATCTTATCTTCTTTCATTACAACAAAATCTACTGAGGCATTCGAATTGAGGATTCCAACCAACAAGCGATCCACCGTGCTTGCCAAACGATTCTCAAGCCAATCCCGCGCATAAGCATTCTGCACACCAACAGTTAGGGTGCCGTTTTCATAAGATAACGGCTGAGTATCGCGTACCCAAGTATCGAAAGATGCCTTGGGCATCTCCATTTGTAATTGTCCGAGCACGGACTGCCATGCATGTTCTGGGTTCATAAATCGATCCTCAAGTCAGGAGTGAGAGTGTATTGAGCCAACCCGCCAAAAACCCGCAGCCCAGTGAGATAAAAAATATATAGTTGGATCAAACTAACTATCAGGGACTTCAGATGTGTTAGAGCTTCACATCTATCGTTCAGCGTGAATACATTCTAGCAGAAAAGTCTTTCATATAACAACACTTTTCGCCTACGCTTAGTTAAAAACATTTCCTTTTTTAAGGTTGATCAATGTTAAAGAATCATCGCGCGAAAAATAGAAAGATTATCTAAAATCAGAACAGGCGTTTCAGGCAACTGCATACTTGGAGACCCATTAGTCCCCCATATATGGGCATTGAAGACTTTGTGAACTCTATATGTATAGTGATGCACAGTTAAGTCTTAAAAAAACGTACGGCAATAAAACTTCGATTCGCACCGAATGAATATCTGGTTTGAGTGATTCAAATGTTAAAGAATTGAAAGTTTTATACTTTATTGGCACGCGCGGCGCGGAACCCACGCAAGAACAGTCGTACCATCGCCAATGATCAATGTAATATCCACTTCACCGCCCACAGATCGAGCGCGCGTTTGCATATTGGATAACCCATGACCAATCGTCATCGCCATTTTTTCCAAATCAAAGCCTTTACCATCATCGTGGATCTCCATCACCACACGATCAGATGTCATCCACACGTTGATATCCACTTGTTTTGCGTCTGAATGCTTAGCCGCATTCGCCAACGTCTCTTGGCAAATATGAAATAACGCCAATGAATTCGTCTGAGGCAGGTGATCCAGCCCACCTTTTGGGCCACTCAATGAGACTTCTGCAAATGTATTAGCGCGATATTCGGTCACCAATCGTTTCAAACCGTCCATTAAGCCGTCATTCCCCAATTGACGCGGGCGTAAATCCAAAATATAAGCGCGAATATCACGAATTGCTTGGTTCAAACCTTCGATAAACTCTTTGATGCGTACTTTGGCAAGGTCAAAATCATCATCAAGTGTGTGCATAGCATTATCCAGCGAAAGCCCAACGCCGTAAATGGACTGAATAATGCCATCATGCAAGTCCATTCCAATGCGATCACGCTCTTCTAACACGGCCAGACGCCGCGCATTTTGATGAAGACGCGCATTCTCAATGGCTAAACCCGCCCACGTAGCCACTGCTTCCAGAAGTTGAACGCTTGGCTCGTCTACCGGATCGGTACCACGCAATGCAATTGTCATCACACCCATGGTTTTTTCGCCCGAATGCATCGGCAGACAGATCATTTGGCGGAATCCGGCTCTCGCCACCGCTTCGCGCAGAAAATGGTTATCCGCTTCAAGGTTCGAAGAAAGGACCGCCTCGCCTTTTTCAGCGACCAAACCAACAATTCCCTCACCCATTTTGAATCGGGTGCGAGTCCAGAAAGCTTCCGCCGCCTGACCGCGATGCAAAACCATGCGCAAGGTCTGACCATCGTCTTCGAGCAGAAAAATCTCACCGGCTTCGGCTTTCATGTAATTCAAAACGACGGCGAGAGTCTTATTGAGAATTTCATCGAGTTCAAGCGACGAGGTCAGAGCTGAGGCTATATTATTGAGCAGAAGCTGGTCTTCACTGCGACGCGTCAGAACCGCATCATGCGCTTTCATTTGCTCCACCTGCCGCGCATTCTGGATAGCCGCCGCGGCATAAGCCGCCAGCATTTGGATGATCTTTTCGTCATCCACGGTGAATTCCGCGCCGTCGATTTTATCGGTCAGATAAATCTGCCCCAACTGCCGATCACTAGTGCGGATAGGAACGCCAAGAAAGGAGGTCATATTCGGATGATTAGACGGGAAACCAACCGAACGCGGATCCTTCCCGATCACCGGCACACGGATAGGGTTTTCCGTATCCATCAAAGCGCCAAGCAACCCCAGACCGACAGGCTGATGTGGGATTCGCTTGATCTGTTCCTTTGTCATGCCAACGGAAATGAATTTATCCAGCTTCCCCTCATCGTCGAGCACGCCAAGCGCGGCATACCGCGCCCTCCGACTGTTCACATGCCAGCCTTGCGATCCGTTCCAAAAGATGGTCAAGGGAAACATCCTTGACCAATTCCAGGCTGGCACGATGCAAAGCAATAAGACGTTCCTGTAATTGTTCACGCGTCAGGAGCATTCAAAGACACCTCGGAACAATTATCTCACAAAATTTGATAGATTTTGGAAGAAGTATGCCATAAAATATAATCTGCAAAGGTGAAAAATGACAACCTCCCGCATCTCTGGATTCTATAATTTGACTTTGGAAGAACGCCGCTTTCGATTAGCCGCTGCATTGCAGCTGACTCCCGATGATCTGCTATCGTTTACAAACAGCCTCTCCGCTGAAGCCGCGGACCACATGATCGAAAATGCGATTGGCACATTTGCCTTGCCATTAGGTATTGGGTTAAATTTCATAGTCAACGGCAGGGACGTTTTGGTTCCAATGGCAATCGAAGAGCCGTCCGTAGTGGCAGGCGCGTCGTTCATGGCAAAACTCGCTCGGGCTGGCGGTGGATTTACCGCGACAACGACTGAACCATTGATGATCGGACAAATGCAAGTCATCAATGTTGTGAATTTAGATGAAGCCAAGTTGAAATTATATGAACACAAAGCCGAACTGCTCGCCGAAGCCGATTCGATTGACCCGGTACTGAAAAAATTCGGCGGCGGCGCAAGGGATTTGGAAGTTCGCATTATTGAGGATTTCCCTATCGGTGCTTTCCTTGTTGTTCATCTTATCTACGATGTACGCGATGCGATGGGCGCCAACGCAGTCAACACGGCGTGCGAGAAACTCGCGCCGCGCATCGAATCTATTACGGGCGGAAAAGTTCATCTGCGTATCTTGTCCAATTTGGCTGACAGACGTATTGCTCGTGTACGTTGCAGCATTCCCGTCAAAGAATTGGAATTTACCATCGGGGTGGGACTTCCTCCCTGCCCAGAGCAGCCATGAAGACCGCCCCTACACATACACAGGCAAATCCGTTCGTGATGGCATCATCGCGGCATATGCGTTTGCCGCCGCAGATCCCTTATCGCGCCGCGACACACAACAAAGGCATCATGAACGGCGTGGACGCGGTGGTCATCGCCACCGGCAACGACTGGCGTGCCATCGAAGCGGGAGCGCACGCCTACGCGGCGCATTCTGGCAAATACACTTCGTTATCAACATGGAATAAAGATAAAGATGGAAATCTCGTTGGCACACTCGAAATGCCAATGGCGGTGGGCATCATCGGCGGCGCAACCAAAGTCCATCCAGCCGCGCAAGCCGCAGTTAAATTGATGGGCGTGAAAACCGCCAGCGAATTGGCACAAATCATTGTCTCAGTTGGACTTGCTCAAAACATGGCGGCATTGCGCGCCCTTGCCACCGAAGGCATCCAGCGCGGACACATGTCTCTGCACGTGCGGCAGGTTGCCATCGCCGCTGGTGCGACGGGTGATATGATTGAAAAGGTCGCCGCACAGATGGTGGCAGAGAAGGTCGTGAGAATTGATCGAGCAGAAGAAATTTTGAAGGAATCAAGAAATGCTTAGCTTGATTGAATTACTGAAAACAAAAAACATTTCGTTGGATAATTACAAAATTCATCTTGCGACAGGAAAAAATGTTCCTCCATTTCGAAGCATTTTTGGCAGGAAGGTTCAAGGAGTGGCAGGAGGAACAAAACAACAAAAATTTTGAATGCGACAGCGTTCTTGCCTTGATAAACCTTAAAGAAGACTTATGGCTATTTGCTAGTGTTTATAAAATTCTAGGAGTTAGCAAGGGAACCAGAGCACCTTATCGTTACGATACCCAACTTTTGCCCGATCAAGATGATTTGATCGGCAAAGTTATAGTCCACTATAAACGTGAGGGAAGAGCATCGTATATTTGGGGACACAAATACGGCAAAAACTTGGAAGTTGCGGAAATTAAGTCAACTCGCATTTCAATCGGAGATTTCCCCGGCTTCAACAAAGTTATGCTTTCACATTCCCAATTAAGAATTATCGTTTCACAACAAGAACCATCATGGAAATCAGCATTATCTAACGTCAAAGGGATATATCTAATCGCCGATAAACTTTCGGGAAAGTTATACGTTGGCAGTGCAACAGGTGAAGATGGTCTTTGGCAAAGATGGGAAAGCTATGCAAAAACGGGACATGGCGGCAATGCAGAACTCAAGAATTTGATTCGTGATAAGAGTATAGAATATGCTGATAATTTTCAATACACTGTTCTTGAGATTGCCGATTTCCGTTCAACGGATGAATTCATAATTGATAGAGAATCTCATTGGAAAGATATTCTCCTATCAAGACAATTTGGTTATAACGCGAATTAGCACAAGGAATAACCTATGACAACTCCCCAACCTCAATATTCTCCCACCCTCCTCAAACCTGCCAAGCCGGTTGGCATCGTCGGTTATGGCGCATACGTGCCGCGTTATCGTCTGCCCGCCAAGGAAGTTGCGCGGCATATGGACCGGCGGCAAAGGCGGACTTCCCATCAAAGAGAAAGCCGTCACCGGACTCGATGAAGACGTCATCACGATGTCTATTGAAGCCGCGCGCAACGCCATGAAGCGCGCTCAAATTGATCCGACCGAATTGCGCGCGGTGTGGGTCGGGTCGGAGTCGCATCCGTATGCGGTAAAGCCCTCTTCAACATTGGTCGCTGAAGCGATTGGTGCGGTTCCCAATACGCAAGCCGCGGATTGGGAGTTCGCCTGCAAAGCGGGAACCGAAGCGTTGGTCGCCGCGATGGGCTTGGTCGGCTCCGGCATGGGACATTATGCGATGGCAATCGGCATGGACACCGCGGAAGGCAAGCCAGGCGACGCGCTCGAATACACTGCGGGCGCTGGCGGCGGCGCATACATCGTCGGTCCCGCAGAAGAGTCGCTAGCGATCATCAACTCTTCCTATTCATACGTCACCGACACGCCCGATTTCTGGCGGCGCGAAAATCAAAAGTATCCCGAGCACGGCATGCGCTTCACGGGCGAGCCGGCCTACTTCAAGCACATCACCGAAGCCACCACGCATTTGATGGAAGCATCGGGCACAACCGCAAAGGATTATAAGTGGGCGATCTTCCATCAGCCCAACACGAAGTTCCCGCAACGCGTCGCATCTCAACTCGGATTTTCGATGGAACAGATTCAACCTGGCCTGCTCGTGCCCGTGATCGGGAACACGTACGCGGGCGCAGCCCTGATCGGACTCACCGCAACGCTCGACATCGCTCAACCCGGCGATAGAATCCTCATGGTCTCTTTCGGATCGGGAGCGGGTTCCGACGCCTTCGACATCCTCGTCACTGACAAAGTCACCGCGCGCGCGGGGTTGGCAATGAAGACTTAAGAATACGTCGCCCGTCGCACCGAAATTGATTACGCAACCTATGTGCGCTATCGCGGAAAGTTGGCGATGAAGTAGATTTAGAATGTCATTGCGAGCGCCGACACTCGAAGAGTGCTTAGGCGCGTGGCAATCTCAAATAACCAGAAAGCAAATGGTTGCATGAAAACACGGGATTGCCACGTCACCTGCTACGCAGGCTCCTCGCACATGTGCCTGCGGCTCAGTGCAGGCAATGACATACAAAATGGGATATTGAAATGATAGATGTTGTTATCGCAGGTATTGGACAAACCGAAGTCGGCGAACTTTGGGATATTGGCTCGCGCGATCTGGCCTTTGACGCCATTCAAGATGCAGTCAAAGATTCGGGCGGACTAAAACCACAAGCCCTATTTGTTGGCAACATGCTCGCACCCAATCTTTCCAACCAAGCGCACCTTGGCGCGCTCCTCACGGATCATGCAGGTTTAGTCGGCATCGAAGCGATAACTCTCGAAGCCGCGGGTGCGTCGGGCGGCGCGGCATTACGTCAAGGCTACCTCGCGATTGCAAGCGGCATGGTGGACATTGCACTGGTTATCGGCGTGGAAAAATTCACAGACAAAATTGGGCCGGAGGTTGATGCGGTCCTTGCCACAACCAGTGATTCTGATTTCGAAGCCGTGCAGGGAATGACTCCCACCGCGCAAGCTGCGCTCATCATGCGGCGTTACATGCACGAGTATCAGGTCCCAAGTGATGGATTTGCCGGATTTGCATTAACTGCACACACCCATGGTGCAAGCAATCCATGTGCGATGTTCCGCAAAGCGATCAAACTCGAAACGTATATAAAAGCGGAAATGGTCAGCGAACCGCTTAATGTGTTTGATATTGCTCCCAATGCAGACGGCGCGGCCGCCCTCGTTCTAACACGTCGAGAACTGCTCCCGTCAAATTTTGCGCATCCACTCGTGAAGATTTCCGGCTCCGCATCAGCATCCGATACGCTAGCATTGCATGACCGAAAAGATATGTTGTATTTTGAAACCGCGCAACTCTCAGCGAACAAAGCGATGAAGCAGGCTGGTATTACACTCGATCAAATTAATTTCTTTGAATATCACGACATGTTCAGCATTTACGCGGCGTTACAACTCGAAGCGGTTGGCTTTGCGATCAAAGGCAAAGGCTGGAAACTCGCGGCGGACGGAGCCATTGGATTGAAAGGAAAAATTCCGTGTGCCACGATGGGCGGACTCAAGGCACGCGGTTTCCCTGGCGGCGCAACCGGTGTGTATCAAGCCGTTGAAGCGGCAACCCAGTTACGAGGTCAAGCAGGAACGAACCAGATCGCAGGCGCAAAATATGGACTAATTCAATCCCTAGGCGGGCCGGCATCCACGGCAGTCTCTCATGTTTTTGAAAGATTGCAAGCCTGATAGGGTTTGAGAGTCTTGCTGGATAGAATTAGGCGTGATGAAAGGAATATAAGAAATGGAAATCCCAAGACACTGGCGCCTCAAACAACAACGATATTCCCTCGTGGGCGAAGTTTGCCCGCACTGCGATCATAAAATTTTCCCGCCGCGCGATGTTTGCCCTAATTGCGGCGACGAGGCGAAAGAACTCTATACATTCAACGGCAAAGGCGAAGTTTACTCATATACTACAATCTATGAAGCTCCGAGCGGTTATGATGCCAACGCGCCGTATACGGTGGCAATTGTCAAACTCGAAGAGGGACCGATGATCACTGCACAATTGACTGATCTGGGCGACCAGCCGGTTGAGATCGGCATGCCCGTTGAGATGGTGACACGCAAGATGCGCAACGACGGCGACGAACGCGGCTTGATTGTCTATGGGTATAAATTCCGCCCTCGCTTACAAGAGCGCGCAGCGGCATAGAACACAAAACCCCGATATCCTACTGGACAGTCAATTGACCGTCCAGTTTTCATTTGGTTGAAATTTATTTCCCTCTCAACTTCGCCAAAGCCTCAGATACTTCCCTGCCTTTTGCTTCGATCAAATCCAACAACTCTTCGGGCTTGCGGACATCTTCATCTGCCTTCGCATTCGGATTGACCGATGAAAGAACATAGCCACGCGTTTCGATCTCTTCGCGCGTTACGGTCCAACTGTAATCTCAACCGAGAGGCGGGAAGAAGACAGTAAGAGATATCAAAGCGGTAAACGGTTAATAGCGTCTTTCTTTGTGACAAAAAATTTGAAGATAGTGAGAGATATGGAATAACCCGCCCATTGAATCTAAAGATTGATATGGGTTAGTTAGTAAATGTAAATGTCTTGTAAGGCCTCGCCCCGCCAAACGCATTAAAATATAGGCACTGTTTACCTATTGGATGAAGATCACCCTTGACCAAGGGACCGCTAAAGAGGCTTTCGACAAATCGTAAAAATGATTGATGAATACTCTACATTCAGCCGCAAATGAGAGGATATATATCAGATTGCAGAAAAACGTGAATAAGGTATATATTATAAGCAAGAGTGGTCAGACACGGACAAATTAAAAAGAAGTGAAATAGACAAGTTATTGTTGAGTGACGAGAATGATTGTATGATTAGCAAGTTGTTTAGTGGTTAGCTGGGACGCGGCCAATAGGAGCTATGAGGCCATCAAATGCAGTTATTCATCTGGTGGCTTTATTGTTTATTTTTGCAAGTCAAATAATATATTTGTGATCGGAGGACATCCCTTATGGGCTGTCCAAAAACGAAGTAAGCCCTGCTGGAACTGTCTGCGCCATACTTTGTTTGCAAAAGGTCTCAATCCCGAAAAGGTGACTGCCGAGATATCTTTTCAGGCATGGCCCTCATCTATGTTTATAACGAAGGCTTATAACTACTCATGCGCTGGTATACGTTGCATAGCAAACCAAACAAGGAATCGGCCCTCTTCCTCGAGCTGTGTGCCCGGGAGGTGGAGGTGTTCTATCCACAGTTACGCGTGCATCCTGCCAACCCGCGCAGTCGAACGATACGACCTTTCTTCCCCGGTTATATGTTTGTACATGTGGATTTGGCACTGACAGGTTTTTCAGAACTGCAGTGGCTCCCTTTTTCATCAGGATTGGTCATGTTCGGTGGAGAGCCTGCCTATATATCTGAGGTAGTTATACACGGCATTAAGCACCATATTGATGAGATCAATGCCGCTGGAGGCGAGAGACTTATCGGCTTGCAACGTGGTGATCCGGTGCTGATCGAGGATGGGCCTTTTGCCGGGCATGAAGCGATTTTCGATATCCGCCTGCCCGACAGTGAACGAGTGCGCGTCCTGCTCAAAGTTTTACAGTCACAACAAATCCGGCTGGAACTGCCAGTTGGACAGATCCAGCGAAAGAAATCGCCTATGAGACTCGGCCGGTAAGCCAGTTTCACTGGGCATGCCATTTTGATTTGTCATCAGTCTGACTGAGGAGAATGTCGGAAGGGCGGATGCTTGGAATATGAATGCAGGCCTCTGGAAAGACGGCATCGCTTTCTGGAAATCTTGAAAGACCATGATGAATATGGGGAATCGCAGATTGGTTCTGCTTGCCGGAAAATCCATCGATCGGATGAAAATACAGATGATAAAAACGTACTGGATAAGCAGAATGAAACATGGCAGCCAGTACGATCCGTTTTCAAGTGCAGAACACAGGTTGCGCTTCCAAAAAGAGGAGATTATGTCTAAAAGAACGATAGGCTACGTGCTCATTCTGCTGGGCGTGATAATTTTGGTCCTTTCGCTGGCTGCCGATGCAATCGGAATTGGCGGCTCGCCGGGCATCGGTTGGAAGCAACTGACGGGCGCAGCGGTCGGCCTGCTTGTCGCCCTCGGCGGCCTCTATCTGACGTTTAAGTGAATCGACCCAGCGCCGGTGAATTTTCTGGCCGGGCAGAAAATCAGCCCAATAGGCTGACCACTCTCTGAAAAGGCTCTACTCATGGAACAATTCAATCCAAACGAACTTTCTGAATCTCCGATCAACATCAAAGAATATTTTTATCTATTCTGGTCCTGGAGCTGGTTGATCGTCCTGGCTGGCTTACTGGCCGGGGCCGCAGCATTTGCCGTCTCCATTCGCACCACGCCGATCTACCAGGCCTCGACGCGGCTGCTCGTCAGTACACCCTCCACATCTATAAACGGGGTCGATCCCACAGCTCTGGTCACCACCCAGACCATGACGGAAACCTATGCACAGATGTTGTTGGATCCGCCCGTCTTGCAGGGGGTGATTGACCAACTGAAATTGCAGACAACCACGGATGAGCTGGTGAAATCCGTTTCGGTTGATGTTGTGCCCAATACGCAATTGCTGATGATCTCTGTTCAAGATCCCAGCCCAGCGCGAGCGGCAGATATTGCCAACGCCATGGCTTCGGTTTTTGCCAATCGCATCCGGGAGCTGCAGTCGCAGCGCTATGCCGATAGCCGCGATGGCTTGGACAAACAGATTAATGATATTGGGCAACAGATCACAACTACCAACAACCAGATCGCTGTCACTACCGACCCCTCAACTTTGCAACAACTGCAAGCCCGGGTGACCCAATACCGGACGATCTATGCCAACCTGGTGACCAGCTATGAACAGGTGAGCCTGGCAGAGGAGCAGACCAGCACCAACGTGGTCGTTTCAGCACCGGCTACGGCTCCCACGATTCCGGTCAGTCCGAAGACAACCCGCAACACGTTGCTGGCAATTTTAGCTGGAATGTTGCTGGCGGCAGGGGCAGTGTTTGCGGCAGACGCGCTGGACGACACCATCAAGAACCCGGAGGAGATCCGCCGCAAGTTCAACCTGCCGATCCTGGGCATGATCGGCTGGCATGAGTCTCCGGACGATAAACCAATTGCCCTGAATGAACCGCGTTCACCGACGGCCGAGGCTTTCCGTTCTCTCAGGACCAATATTACCTTCGCCAGCGTGGATACCCCTTTGCGCCGCATCATGGTGACCAGCCCGACCCCGCAGGATGGAAAGACCACGGTCTCAGCCAACCTGGCGGTGGTCTTTGCCCAAGGGGAGAAAAAAACGGTCTTGATCGATGCTGACATGCGCCGCCCGCAGATCCACCAAAAGTTTGGACTTCCCAACCGTATCGGTTTGACCGATCTGTTCGTACAGTCACTCAATGGCCTTGAGAGAGTGATCCAGTTCAACAGCGTATCGAGTCTGGGGCTGATCACCTCCGGGCACATGCCGCCCAACCCAGCCGAACTGCTAACCTCGAAAAAGATGACTCGCATCCTGGATCATTTAAACCGCGAGTATGACCTGATTCTGCTGGATACCCCTCCCTTGCTGACGGTGACGGACGCCGCTGCACTGGCGTCTGCGATGGATGGTGTGATCCTGGTGGTCAAACCCGGCACTACCAAGTTGACCGCGTTACAGCAAGCCCTTGAGCAGTTGCGGGCGGTGGGCGCGCGTGTGCTGGGCGTAGTGTTGAACGATGTAAACCCAGGTTCCCGAAAATACGGCTACTATTACAACCGCTACTATTCGAAGTATTCGCATTACTACGAGGAGAAGGGTGGGACAAAACAAAAGAGGAAAGAAGCGGTGAAGAGCAAGTCCGCGCCGGAGAGAGTGTCTAAAGCCGAGGCGCAAGAGAACTCGCCGCACTTGAAGATAAAGAATTAATGAAATCGGTTGAATTGCCTGAAAATCATCATATTCACACTAGGCGTTGTGTTGAACGAAGTTTAACTCGGCTATGAAGGGACTCAACTATGAAGCCAAAATATACTTTGATATTTCTCATGCTTGCTGTAGCTTTGCTGTCCAGTTGTTTCCCGCAAATTCAGCTGCTTGATCTCACCATAGCCTGTTCAAAGATCAAACATATCGTCGTAATCATGCAGGAAAACCGGGATTGGCTAAAGCGACTATCTCCCGCCAATCGGTTTAAAGGGGTGCGCTTGTGACGCCAACCAGCCTGGCAGCGCTGGGGGATGCCCGCCGGTTTACCTGAATTGGGTGTAACCAATTATGATGAACTGCTGGAAGTGCTGCAGGATGCGGATGCTATTGTCCTAATAACCGAATGGCTGAATACTGGGATTTGAATTGGGCAGAAATCAAAGGTTTTGCAGGTTATCCGCTGATATGGGATGGTCGCAATTTTTTGGACAAGGAAGAGCTGGAAAAGTTAGGAATCCGATATTAGGGGGTAAATGAAAAAAATAGATGAGATTCAGGTTGATTAAACACTCTTACTTACATTCAGAGTCGTTTACTAATTAATCATTAATGAAATCAAACAGAGAAAAATTCAACCAATTAATTTTTCATCCAATTCAGTATATCAGCGGTTGGTTCAAAGATTTAACGTTTCGAAGGCTCCTACAAAATGTAGGTTGGTTATTCAGCGGTAATGTAATTGCGGCAATCCTTGGTCTCGTCGAAACCGTAATCAAGGCTCGCGGCCTCGGTGTTGAGAAATTTGGCCTGCTTGCTGTGATCATTGCATATGTTTCGTTTATCGATCAGTTCGCTTCTTTCCGACCGTGGCAGGCCTTAATAAAATTTGGCGCCGAATCGCTCAAAGAAGAACTATATACCGATTTCATGGGCCAGGTAAAGTTGACCCTGGTTTTGGATGCAATTGGAGCGATCTCAGGTACGATCATTGCAGTACTCGGTGCTTATCTCATTGCCCATTGGAATGGCTGGAGTCGGGAAACTAGCACCATGGTGGCTGTGTTTAGCTTGACCATTTTGTCTGATTTTTCAGGCACTCCCATCGGGATATTGCGCCTGTTGGACCGTTTCAAATGGCAATCAATGCAGAATGTAATAACCAGCGTGCTGGCATTGGTTGGTGCAGGAATTGTTTACCTAGATGGCGGTGGTCTCTGGGGGTTCCTCATCGTTATGACGTTTGTAAACATATTTGGCGACCTTTTATTATTAGGCATGGCATATATAGCCTTGAGGAAATGTCAGCTTACCGGGCACTGGCGTGCTCCCATCAGAAATTGGAAGCCTTTTGTTCATTTCTCATTCTGGACTTATGTATCATCAACACTTGATCTTCCGGTTAAACAACTGGATGTTATCATCGTTTCAGCAGTGGTTTCACTTGAGGCAGCCGGGATTTATAAAATTATCAAACAGGTAATTCAGGTGTTATCGATGTTAGCTGACCCGCTTAATGAAGCGGTATTTCCACAATTTGCCGTGATGATTGCAGACTTCAATAAAAAAGGGGCTGTAAAGTATGCCATTAAAATTGGCACATTGCTCCTGACTGTGACCGCGATCCCTGCATTGCTATTGTCTATAACATCCTTCTGGTGGCTGGGAGCCATATTTGGGGCAGGCTTTTCTCCTGGGGCACTTCCACTCAGTGCATTTCTATTTCTGAAAGTTTTTTCCATAGCAGTTGTTGCCATTCATCCGTTGTTCACAGCCATGGGCTATGTAAAGCAGACCAGTATTATTCTGCTATTGTCGGACTTGGTGTATTTAATCTTAGCCTGGTACCTTGGGCATGCATTCGGTCTACTTGGGTTGGCTGTGGCTTATGGTTTTCAATTCGGTGCAGTCGCTGGATTGAAAGCGATTTATATGTCCCGAAAAGGGCTTGAACAAGCCACGGTATTTTCCGGATGAGTGGACAACTATGAAAATAGCGATTATCAACAAACATCCAATAGATGATATCGGCGGCAGCGAGATTCAATGCGATATCATTGCCACTTATCTGACGCGGTTTGGACATCAGGCGGTTTACTTGGCCGTTAATGGAGCAAGAAACACTTATGACACAACTTATCTGGTCATCCCGATAAAGAATCTCAATCCATTTCAACTCTATCAAATCCTGAAAAAAGTACAGCCTGATGTTGTCTATTGGCGCTATGGCAAGAAGCATTTGTTGACTTCTGCCATGGTTACCAAAATTGTGAAAAGCCGGTTCGTGTATTCTTTGAGCCACTATAGCAACTCGAAAGCTTGGATATATACAGGCAATAAACCTTTTAATCATTTCATGGATAAAGCACAAAGTGCCACAAATCTTCTTGATATAATTCGAAGCTGTATTTATCTTTTGGATCCTTTGATAAGCGTATGGAATTATTCTGCCCTTCCATGGTTGGTGGATGGCATAGTTAGTCTGAACCAGGATTTTCTGACCAATTTGCCTGTAGTAAAAAGGAAAACAGTAATTCATAATTCTATGTTGGCAGATGGATCGGATTTCTATTGGCCGAAACCTTACGTAGTCTGGGTGGCCAATCTAAAAAAAAGGAAGAATCCCGAAAAGTACTTTTCCCTGGCCCAGGCTCTTCAAGATATTGGAGTGGATTTTTTGATGGTAGGTAATATACAGGATAAAGCTTATCAATATTTCGCCGATAAAAGACCGATCATCCAAAATTTCCATTTTCTAGGATGGAAATCCGTTACTGAGGTCAATGGGATATTGCAAGGTGCATTGTTTCTGGTACATACCTGTGAGCCTGAAGGGTTTGGTAATAATTTTATTCAGGCATGGCTTAAAGGAAAACCTACCATCAGCCTGTATTTCGACCCGGAAGGCATTATCGAAAAAGAAGAAATCGGCTACTTTTCCCGTTCCTTTAAAAACTTCGTGGAGCAAACTCGGTTCTTAATCGAAAACAAGGCTGTTCGCATGGCAATGGGGCAAAAGGCACAGAGATTCGCAAAGGAGTATTTTGACCCTGAACATAATACTCGCAAATTAGAGGCTTTCCTTCTAGTAGTTTGTCAGTAGCTGTTTCAGGACAATCGCATCTAAATTCCACGATTTGACTGGCTTTTTCAACTTGAAAATGGCATTTCGATCTGTTTTTTTTGTATAGCCCAATAATTTACATCTACCAGACACTTCGACAGACCTTTTCCTCCATGCAGGGAGCTCTTATGAGGCTAAAAGCGGTTAGCCACATAGTTTCGACATACTGAACAGGGGGATTATCCCTGAGCGGAACCAAAATGGAGAGAAAAAACAGATTTAGATACGGTTACCAAGTCATGGAATAAGGATAAATATTCAATGAAGCTTTTATATATTCATGGTAATTATATAAATTCTGAACAAGCCAATGTGGTGCAAGCAGTTGAAATGGCTCAGTCTTTCGCAAATTGCGGCGTGGATACCATTCTTGCCTTAGGCGCTCCACGTACGAAACAAGCCAGCACTATAGATATGCTTGCAACATTTTTGGGAGAAAGGCCGTCATTTGAAATCATTACATACAACAAATTTAAGGTTGCGGGCCGCTTGGAGATTTTGGGTAATTATTTTGGCGTCAGGTCTTTACTTAAAACAACACAAAGCGGATGTCTGTTTTGTAGATGATGTATTAATCTCAAGCCTATGCCTTGACGCAGGTTTTTCTACGATTTTCGAATCCCATCAATCCAACATGCATAACACGTCATGTTGGATTAGCGATTTTTGGAAAAAGGAATTATTGCAAAATGTAAAAAAAGACAAATCAATTAAATTGGTTACCATTAGCAAAGCACTGGCAGATATATGGATTGCGCGAGGCGTACCGGAAAACAAGATTATTATTTGTCACGATGGCATTAACCATAATGCATTTGCGATCCCAAAAAGTCAGGGTGACACTAGAAAAATACTTCAATTACCGGAAAACAAAAAAATTGCTGTTTATGCGGGAAATCTCCAACCCAATCGTGGCATTCAACCGATTATTGAACTTGCTAAAAGATTTTCGGAAGTTCTATTTGTGGTCGTTGGAGTTACCCGAAAATCGAAGAAAATATTTTCTAAGATTTTTCCAGCCAGGCTCTTGTAAATAACATTATTTGGGTTGGTTATGTGCCTCATACATACGTACCAGACTATTTATACGCGGCAGACATATTACTTATGCTCTGGACATGGGGTGTTCCTACTATTAAAGTATGTTCACCGTTGAAAATGTTCGAATACATGGCTGCGGGTAGGATAATCGTTGGCGAAGCATTTCCCACCATCACAGAAGTATTAGAAAATGGAAAGACTGCATATCTAGCAGGTCCCTAACTCATTCGACAGTCTTTGTAACAAACTAAATCAAGCATTAACCCGATCCTACCCATCCGCCATGGCT
>CAWKNE010000028.1:0-138667 GCA_963850945.1 uncultured Chloroflexia bacterium
CCTTGTCCACCTCACCCATCGCGGACCAATGTTGCTTGATCAGCGACTCCATCAAGTCAGCCTTGGCAAGCAGCTCGTACCAGTCGTTGACTTCAAAGTCGATCGCCTGTCCTTTTCCCGCACTCCCGCAGTAGTAATGGAGCGCCCACCCGTAGAGGTTATCAAGCTCCCCTTTTCCTTTCGCCGTCAGCCGGCCAAAGAAACCGCGGGTCCAATCCAAATCGCCTCCAGAGGGACCAGACCCTATATAGCGCAATTTCAATCCGTAGTCCGGGACCCAGGCCACAAACCTTCGAAACTCGGTCGCATATTCCTCGGCAGTGAAGTTGCCGCCGCACCCCCAAGACTCGTTTCCTATTCCCCAATAACGAACCGCGTAAGCCTGGGGATTCCCGTTGGCAGCCCGCATTTTGGCTAGGGTGGTTGAACCCGGCGGAGCATTGCAATACTCGACCCAGCGATCGAAGTCGAGGGCCGTCAAGCCTCGGAGGTTCGCAGTGCAAGCAGTTGAAATGGCTCAGTCTTTCGCAAATTGCGGCGTGGATACCATTCTTGCCTTAGGCGCTCCACGTACGAAACAAGCCAGCACTATAGATATGCTTGCAACATTTTTGGGAGAAAGGCCGTCATTTGAAATCATTACATACAACAAATTTAAAGTTGCGGGCCGCTTGGAGATTTTGGGTAATTATTTTGGCGTCAGGTCTTTACTTAAACAACACAAAGCGGATGTCTGTTTTGTAGATGATGTATTAATCTCAAGCCTATGCCTTGACGCAGGTTTTTCTACGATTTTCAAATCCCATCAATCCAACATGCATAACACGTCATGTTGGATTAGCGATTTTTGGAAAAAGGAATTATTGCAAAATGTAAAAAAAGACAAATTAATTAAATTGGTTACCATTAGCAAAGCACTGGCAGATATATGGATTGCGCGAGGCGTACCGGAAAACAAGATTATTATTTGTCACGATGGCATTAACCATAATGCATTTGCGATCCCAAAAAGTCAGGGTGACACTAGAAAAATACTTCAATTACCGGAAAACAAAAAAATTGCTGTTTATGCGGGAAATCTCCAACCCGATCGTGGCATTGAACGGATTATTGAACTTGCTAAAAGATTTTCGGAAGTTCTATTTGTGGTCGTTGGAGGTCCCGAAAATCGAAGAAAATATTTTCTAGATCTTTCCAGCCAGGCTCTTGTAAATAACATTATTTGGGTTGGTTATGTGCCTCATACATACGTACCAGACTATTTATACGCGGCAGACATATTACTTATGCTCTGGACATGGGGTGTTCCTACTATTAAAGTATGTTCACCGTTGAAAATGTTCGAATACATGGCTGCGGGTAGGATAATTGTTGGCGAAGCATTTCCCACCATCACAGAAGTATTAGAAAATGGAAAGACTGCATATCTAGCAGATCCGAACTCATTTGAGGATCTTTGTAACAAACTAAATCAAGCATTAACCCGATCCTACCCATCCGCCATGGCTTGCAGAGCGCGCCAACTGGCTTTGACGGAATACTCCTGGAATAACCGAGCCTGGAAGATAGTGGAAAGCGCGCAGGCATTAACATGACTATGCGGCCTAGATTTATCAATAGGCTAGCACAGCCTATTTCAAGCAAATTTATTGTCATCCTCGCCTGTATTTCGGCGGCCCTCGTGGCAGGCATATTAATCGCTTATGAGAGCTTTAGCATATTGGCCTTGTTGTTTTCTCCCCTCATTGTGTTCCTGCTTATTTTAAAGCCGAAGATTGGAGTGGTACTGTTTTATTTTTCCATATTCATCCCGAGCGGGTATATCGAACGATATTTCACCTCAGTGACAACTATTTTGCTGTGGTTGCCTCACATGATTTTGTTGATCACATTGATATCGCTTTTCGTTTCCAAGCCGAGGACCATCTCGATTAAGACGCTGTGGCCGACTTCTTTGTTTTGGGTGGTTTTGGCCTGGGTGGGTTTGGCGCTTATCTCGACGATTGTCAACGCAAGTAGTCCGCTATCTGCAGTTTTGTCTTTGCGAGGTTTGTTTATCATTTTTGGAAGTGTTGTGCTGCACCGCTTGTATTTCTCACCCAACCAGCAAAAGCAATTAATTATAGGTCTCGTGGTAATGGGTCTCTTGATGCTGCCGGTTTCAATATTTCAGAGAGTTTATCTCGTCAGTTATCTACGCCTCGGAAGTGGGGATATGGTAACCGGTCTGTTCACTTCTTATACTGAATTGGTTTTCTTTCAACTTTTTTGCATCCTGGCAGTCATCAGTTGGTGGCTTCATGGACGCAGGTTATTGCCGATCCACCCTGCAATCGTCATTGCTTTATTATTTCTTTCCTTGGCTATCTCAAATTCAAAAGCTGCGGTCATCTATTTCTTTCTTGTTGTAGCATTTTTGTTTTTGCGGTTCCAGAAGCGGTTTAGCTTGCGAGCGTTCAATGCAATGTTGATACTTGTTATCGTGGGAATCATGGGGACACTTGCCTTTGAAAATATATATCAATCATCTTATGGTGAACCTGTGAATGTTTACAGTTTTAAAGGTGCATGGAATTATTTCTTTTCAGAACATCAAGGTAATAGTCATGGAGGACTTCAACGTGGTGCGGCAATCGTATTCAACTATAATCTAATTACAAAGGAACCTCTTAGCCTGTTGTTTGGTCTGGGACCGGGCTCGCTTTCAGACAGCCGGGTGCCTGGTGGTACAGGATATATCTTTAGTCGATATCCTTTCATGGATCTTAATTATTCTTCTTTATCCACAATTCTGGGAGAGTTAGGCTTTGCAGGAATTTGTCTACTAGGTTGTTTAATGTTAAGTATTTACTATTCACATTCAAAGCTGAAATCGCCAAATCTGGTCGCCTTGGTAAAGAGCACCGTATTTCTTATGGTTATAATGCTTGTCTACGGTACCATTATGCTCTTCCCAGTGGTTGCATTGATAATCGGGGTATTGTGCATTCCGAACAACAATTATTTACTGGAGCCTGGTAATAGATATGTCTAGAGGTTTTGTAAACTGCTCTAAAGTGTAAACTAGAATTTATACTATAGGGATTGTATAGATAGATTGAAAGTTTTTATCAACCAACTTTACTTGAATGCGTGTTGAAAATTAAGCTGTAAATGAAAAGATGAAATGAAGATTTTACTTGCAAATTATCGTTACTTTATCTCTGGTGGCCCAGAGCGTTATATGTTCAATGTCATAAATTCGTTGGCAATGCGGGGTCATGTGGTTATACCTTTCTCAATTCAATATGAGCAAAACCAACCTACACCGTACAGCCATTATTTTGCTCAGCCACTAGGTGGACAAGGCCAGGTTTATTTTCGAGAGCAAAAGTGGAATTCCAGGACCATTTGGCGGACTCTATCAAGATTATTTTATGCGCCAGATGTTGAGAAAGCGGTGACACAGTTAGTAAAAGATACTAAGCCACAAGTCGCCTATATCTTGCATTACCTGCGCAAGCTTTCTCCATCTTTGCTGGTCGGGTTAAAGCGGGCAGGATTGCCAATTGCCGTCCGGCTTTCGGATTACGCCATGCTTTGCCCGCAAGCGCATTGTTTGCGTGATTCACGGCCTTGCGAACTATGTGTCAGCGGTAATTTGTTTCCAAGTATCCGTTACCGTTGCATACAAGCCAGCCTGGGAGCCTCTGTTCTCAACGCCCTTGCCACCTGGTATCATCGCTTTCGCCACTATTTTGATTTGATCGATGTTTTTGTCGTTACGAACGCATTTATGTATCGTATGATGGTTGCGGCAGGGTACTCGGAGAGCCGCTTGCGTTGCATTCCAACTTTTGTTGATAAAGAAATTTTTAATTCCCCACCAGCCATTCCGCGGCAAGATTTTGTGGTGTATGCCGGGCGGCTCGAATTCATCAAAGGTGTTCATGTGCTGGTGGACGCAATTGCCACTCTTGCCAGCAAGCGCCCGGATGTAGCTTGGCAGTTCAAGCTTGCCGGGGCGGGGGATGAAGAATACGCGCACTCTATTATGCGGAAAGTAGAGGCCGCTGGTTTGGAAGCGAAAATAGAATTCCTGGGTGAGTTACAAGCGAGTGATCTATCACAACTTCTCAGCTTAGCAAGTCTTTCAGTGATTCCTTCAATCTGGTACGAGAACTTACCCAATGCTTTGCTCGAGAGCTATGCTTGTGGAACACCTGTCATCGCGTCATCGCTTGGGTCATTGAAGGACACGGTTGTAGAAGGCCAGACAGGGTTTTTGTTCGAAATCTGGTGAGGCTACCCAACTGGCTGAGAAATTGGCGTATGGCTGGGATCACCATGAGGAAATTGCTAAGATGGGTAGGAACGCTCAAATACTGGCTGAAACGACCTATTCGCCTGAGCGGCATTTGAATAGCCTCACGGCATTGTTCTCTGAATTGGTTGATAAGCAGGCGGACACGCAGAGGTAAAATTTGGATGTTGCTGTAATTCTTACTTACCGTTGTAATTCGCGCTGTTCGATGTGCTATATCTGGAAAGATCCAATTCTACTGCGTCGAGTAGTTAATTTGGGTGATATGGCGGCGATTGTAAGAACTTCGAAAAGGCCACACCACATTTTGATAAAAAAATGTCGTATACCATGAAACCTGTAGTGACATCGGAACTTTTGTCCATATTGGCATGCCCTGAATGCAGTGGAACCCTAACTGTGACTCACGATCAGTTATCTTGCGGTAACTGCAAATCCAGTTATGTGGTAAAGAATGGCATCCCAATCTTGTTTTCCAAGAAAACAGATATTGCTCGCTTTCAAGAGGAGATGAAACTCGCAGAAATGATGCAGAGACCGCTTGTGAGCCAGAGAGACGCGATAATTGCCGATCAATGGGCTTTATCTAAAACTGAATTTTGGAGTGTTGTGCATAAGAAGCTCCCAATAGTTCCAAAGAGGATAATCAACATTGGTTGTGGTCTTGATTTGGGCTTTCGAGACTTTCAGGACAAAGGTGCGATATTCATCAACTTCGACATAGTAGAAACAACGCTTCGGATACTTCGAGATCAACACGGCGCAAGATTTTGTGTAGCCGGAGACCTAAATTACCTGCCCTTCAAAGAACATGTTTTTGATAGCGTCGTATGCATTGATGTGCTTCATCACATGGACGGCGATCTTTCGCATTACATAGCATTCTTGAAACGATTATTAAGACAGCAAGGAACACTGTTTATTGAAGATCCAAATGCTTGGGGTTTGTATCAGATTCCAAAGTCAGTAATGTTGCCGAAATGCGTGCACGGATTCTTACGCGCGAACTACCATAAGATTATGCGATCAACTCATAAACCAGCTGATTATGAGTTTCCGATAAGCATTTGGGCCATGGAGAGATTGTTAAAAGAAGACGGATTCTGCGATGTGACCATTCATCGTAATTACTCGTATCCCAACATAGGAAATATCCCATTAAGGATTTTTCATTTCTTGGCCCGATACAGCGATGAAATATCAAGATATCATGACTTTCACTACTTAATCAGTGCTCGTAATGCCTAGCCGTGTCGACATCTGCAAAGATATTTATAGTGGCGTTTTTTGAACGGAGTGAAACATGGATGTTTCTGTGATCTTGACTTACCGTTGTAATTCGAAGTGCTCGATGTGCTATATCTGGCAGAATCCTACATTGCCGCGCGAAGAAGTAAAACTTGAAACACTGGCAAAAATTCCTTCCGGGATTGCCCATCTCAACTTGACAGGTGGGGAACCTACTTTGCGCCATGACCTGGGGGAAATCGTTGACTTGCTTTACCCCAAAGCCCTGAAGCTCGAGATCAGCAGCAACGGGACTCATCCCAACCGGCTGGAATCCATCATCAAGAAATATCCGGAGGTCAAGGTACGTTTCAGCTTGGATGGGTTTGAGGCGACGAATAACCAAATCCGCGGCGAAAAAGATGGCTTTCAGACCAAGGTCAAAGGTCTGCTCCGTCTGCAGGAGCTGGGCGGTAAGGATCTTGGCTTTGCCATCACCATTCAAGATGACAATGTCGAAGACCTGGTAGGCCTCTACAAATTCGCCGAAAAGAATCACTTTGAGCTGTCTACCTCGGCGCTGCATAACGGCTTCCAGTTCCATAAGAGCGACAATTTTCCATACGATCGCGTCCGTGTCGCCCGTGAGATCGAAGGACTGATCGCCGCTCAGCTTCGAACCGGCAGTATCAAGAACTGGTTCCGGGCGTATTTAAATCTTGGGCTAATTGCCAAAATTTTGGGGCATGATCGTTTATTGCCATGTACTGCTGCTACCGACTTTATGTTCGTGGATCCGTGGGCTGACGTCTATGCCTGTAATGTCCGTCCGGATCTTAGAGTCGGAAATCTTGAGATCCAGGATTGGGAAGAAATCCATGACGGTCATACAGCGCAGGAGGTTCGCCAGAAAGTGGCCCAATGTACACAGAACTGTTGGATGGTGGGTTCAGCTCGAACTGCCATGCGCAATCCCCGCTTTACAAAACTTCCCAAGATGCAACCTCTGGAGTGGGTGATCGCGAACAAAGCCCGTGTGACTTTTGGGCGCAAATTGAAATTCGAGAATCAGGTCAACTATTCTAGCGCCCATCAGGATCAGAATGTGGTCAAACGGGAATCCTTCCTGGGTCTTTCCGTGAAAGCCAGTGTGGAGACCAAATCCCAACCTCATTACCAGGATCAATACCTCAATAGGTAGAGTTACAATTTCTCAAAACAGGGAGGAATGCAATTCTTGGATCAATGTGCTAAAACAATATCAAAGGGTACTTCTCTGAAAATCGCAATGTTTGGCATTAAAGGAATTCCAGTTCCTGCCGGGGCGGAAAACGTGGCCGAACAGATAGGGAGTTGTTTGGTCAGCCGCGGACATCAGGTCACGGTTTACGTGCGCGCCCATTACACCCCTCGTACGCTCAAAGACTACAAGGGAATGCGGCTCGTGCATTTACCGTCCATCCCCACCAAGAACCTGGATGCGATCACTCATGGCTTCCTTGCTTCATTCGCTTGTCTCTCTGAAGAACCTGATATAGTGCACATCCATGCGACAGGCAATTCGGTGTTTAGTATTCTTCCGAGGCTGTTCGGTATTCCGACCGTAGTACAGAGCCATGGCTTGGACTGGCAGCGGGCAAAGTGGGGAAAACTAGCCAGGGCTTATTTGAAAATGACGGATTATACGACCGTTCATTTTCCCAATGCCACAACCGCTGTCAGCCGGAAAATGCAATGCTATTATCAGGATAAATTTCATAAATCGGTCATTTATATTCCGAACGGTGTTGCCCCTTGTCAAAAGGTTGCACCGCATGAAATCCTACATTACGGTTTGCAGGGCAATGACTACATTTTTTTCGCCGCCCGCTTCGTTCCTGAAAAAGGCGCACATTACTTGATCGAAGCCTACAGTAAGCTAAAGACAGATAAAAAACTTGTTATTGCTGGGGATGGGGTCTTTAGCGACCCGTACGCCGAAGAATTAAAGACCCACGCCAGCGAACGTATCATTTTTCCGGGGTTTGTACAAGGTGCCCTATTGCATGAATTCCTGAGCAATGCCTGGCTTTATGTCCTGCCTTCTGAGATTGAAGGTCTTTCCATGGGGTTGCTGGAAGCCATGAGTTATGGCAACTGTGTTTTGGTCAGCGACATAGAAGAAAACGTGGAAGTGATCGGTGAGGCCGGCGTGACATTCAAAACCGGTTCATGCCAGGATCTGGCGGCCAAAATACAAGCACTGCTTCAGGATGAGGCTTGCGTTCAGCACTACCGCCGCTTAGCGAAACAAACCATCTTCGAGAGATATGACTGGGAGCGGGTGACAGATCGGTATGAAACATTGTACAAATCTCTCTTGCCAAAAATAATATAACTAATCAACTTCTGAAATAACTTAATAAGCGGGGAGCCGTTGGAAAATCACAAGGTTGTTTTAGTCACCTACTAGAGGAGCCAAATGGAAAAAACACACGAGGAAAGCTTCGTTGTTGATCAGGAAACTGAGCTGATCCCCAGGCTGATCCAATATAGCCGGAGGATCCTGGATTCCAACGCGCGTGTGTGGATGACATGCGTTCTCCTCGCCAGCGATATGCTGGGTCTGGTCATTGCCATTCAAGTTGCGCTGCAGGTCCGGCATTTGACCGGGATATTTCTTGATCCATACTATCAGGGAATTTTCGCACTTCTGGCCATCACAATGGCTATTGCATTTGGCCGAAAAGGGCTGTATCCAGCGATCGGTCTGAATTACGTGGAAGAATTTCGCCAGATCGTCAGCAGTTCCAGCTTCACATTTTTGGTCCTGATCGGTGTGACGTTCATTCTAAAAACAACCTCCATCTATTCGCGCCTGGCCTTGCTGCTTATCTGGGCGCTTTGCCAAGTTACGATCCCGACCATGCGTTACGCTGTTCGCCGGCTGCTCATCCGACTGCATCTATGGGGCGAGCCAGTCGCTATCATCGGAGATCCGAGCGAGGATCGGACTCTGGAAGAATACTTCCGGATTAATCTTCAACTAGGTCTGCGACCGGTAACCGTAATTCGGGACAAGTATTTTTCTGAAGGCAGTTCGGATCCCGGTCCGTTAATGTCCACAGACCAGATCCAGGATTGCGCGCGCAACCTTTCGGTCCGCACTGCCCTAGTGGTAGTCAACGATTTCAACAAGCTGGACTCGCTGGTGGACCATTACCGCTTTATGTTCCGTCGCTTGATCCTGATCAAAGGCCGGAATGGCAGCTATGTGTTGAATAGCCTCAAATCGCTGAGATTTAGTGGGCATGCTGGGACTGGAGGTCTCGAATAACCTGCTCAGTTACTGGGCGCAGGTATCTAAACGGGCTTTCGATGTATTGAGTTCAATCTTGGGAATATTGCTCTTGTCCCCCTTCCTTGGATTGACAGCGCTAGTCATCAAGATCGATTCGCCCGGAAGCGTCTTCTACCGCCAGCGCCGCATAGGTAAGAACGGCAATCCCTTCAATATGATGAAATTCCGCACCATGTCTCAGAATGCCGATCAGATCCTGGCTGATAAGCTCGCTAATGACCCGGCTATCAGGCAGGAATGGGACTGTTACCAAAAATTAAAGAGGAACCGCGCGTGACGCGCGCCGGTTGCTGGTTGCGGAGGTTCAGCCTGGACGAACTTCCGCAACTCTGGAATGTTTTAGTCGGTGAGATGAGCCTAGTCGGTCCGCGGCCGTTATTGTTAGGTCAGGCCGGGCTTTACGGGGATTCTTACAAAGAATACATGCGGGTTTCACCCGGTATCACGGGCTTGTGGCAGGTTTCAGGTCGCAGTGATACTACTTTCAGCCGCCGGGCCGCGTTGGACAGCGAATATATCCAGCGCTGGTCGGCTTGGCTCGATATTTTTATTTTCCTTAAAACCTTCAAGGTGGTCCTATGGCAACAAGGAGCCTTTTGATTCAGTAAGGTTTACAGGCAGGGCGGCTTAATCAAATCATTTCAAGAAATCTTCTTCGATCAGAAAAGAAACTTAATTGCTGGCGTCTTCTTTTCGTATTACTCCACCAGTAATTAATGTTACTAATGTCAGCCTTTCGCTTTTAATACATACGAGGTCACTGAGGAGGAGATTGACTGATCTTCCCGATTTCCAAATGAAAGAATGGTTCTTTCGTTGCTTTGAGTTTTGATGCACTATGCCCTCCGTTCTGTTCGTTTGTACAGCCAATCAATTTCGTTCTCCCCTTGTTGCTGCTATTTTTAGGACTAAACTGCAGGAGGAAGCCCCTCGGGAAAAATGGGAAGTAGCCAGCACGGGGACCTGGACAGTTCCCGGGCTGCCTATCAATCCATTTACATACGAAGTGGCCCAACGTTTGGGAGTGGTCGTGGTTGAAACCACTACAATTCAGGTGGATACACCTTTACTCTCGAAGTACGACCTGATCCTGGTCATGGAAGCCGGGCAAAAGGAGGCAATTCGCAGCGAATTCCCATCTTTCAAGAGTCACGTTTACCTCATCTCGGAAGTGGTGGACAATGCTGCTTATGACATCCCGGATCCAGCAAAACTCAAAGTGGATCCAGACGAAGTCGCACGTGGGCTAAAAAACATCATAGAGCGCGGCTATGAGAAAATTCGTCAACTCGCCAAAACCTTGCATGCCACGGCCTAGAATAAAAGTGGATGGAATTTGAACAAGCAGAAGAGAGCATCTCCAGAGATTCTAAAAGACATCCTTAAGAAGATGAAATCAACCCGAGCTGTTGGATTCACATCCGTGGGTGGCCAGTCTATTCGTACGTAACGCAGTTGAGACATTACCCGATCTATCCCATAAAAGCCCGGGCCAACAACTCATATTTGCAATTGGAAGCTTGTTTCCGCAAATGATGCCCAGTGCACCGCCTCGCCGCGGAAAGCGTTTAGATACACGCTGGGGTGAGTTTGGCATCCTGGCTGCCCAATACTTTGCTCCGCTTTATTTTGGAACACCGTATCCCAGTATCCCTGCGCGAGGCCTGGGGACATATTGATTCATCGATTCTCCTATTTTTGCGAAGAGGCGTCAAGGGAAAATTGTCAGATGAAACGGTCCGCCTCCATAAACTGGTAGGTGATGAACCGGAAGTTGGGCCGGATAGCACCATCAGTGATTGGCACACAAAAGGCGTTCAAAGACTTACAGAGATCATCCTTGCCCGCGAACGGCACTTGAGCCTGTCAAATTCCAAACCGTCAAGCATTTTGCGCCAGACTTCCATGAAAACCAGGGTGACGACGAGGGTCTCCCCGGCTAATTCAAGGCTGCCATCAATCGCTCTCATAGGCAAGAAAACCGCAAGATCAATCTTTTTCCGTTCGCTGATACTGCTTCTGGCAGTGCTGGCTTTATTGGCTTTATCTTTTGGCGGCCTGCAGGCGTGGCGGATCATGACTTTGGCACAAAAAGTCAGACAGGACATTTCTCAATTGCAGGGTCTGGCCACGGACCCGCCCAGTAAACAAACCATCGAGCAGGCCGGACCCATGCTGCCGATCCTTAAGCAGGATCTCGATGCCTTGCGCATTCAGGTTGAGCCTTATCTCTGGATGACACCCGGGTTACGTTGGTTGCCTGTGTATGGCGGAGACATAGCTTCAGCTCCGGAACTCCTTGATTTTGCAGATTACCTGGTCATCTCACTTGATGATTCATATCAGGCTGCTCAGCCGCTCCTGGCGACTGTGGGGGCCGATAATCAGCCCATCGATCCTACAAGAATCACCGCGCTGATGGTGCAAGCTTTACCGCAGTTCACTGAGGCTCGGAATGTTTTTAACCAGGCAATGGATGCGAGGGGAGAGATCAATGTTCAAATCTTGAGCCCCAACCTTCGCGATCTAATCCTGCAGAAAATAGATCCATACCTCGGCACGCTTGACGATGGCTTGGCGCTGGCCATCTCATTCCCAAGGCTGATGGGAGCGACCAGTCAGGGGCCTCAGACTTACCTAATCATTGTACAAAATGAGGACGAGCTGCGTGCGACAGGCGGTTTTATCAGCACCGTTGGTAAATTCGTCGTTTTGAACGGCCATGTACTCGGATTGTCCTTTGAGGATTCCTACGCTTTTGATGATTTTCCCAAGCCCTATCCTGCGGCTCCGTGGCAACTGGATCAATATATGAATATACCCATCCTGCTGTTGCGTGATGCAAATTGGTTCACAGATTTTCCCACCTCAGCTTTATCATCCAGGTACTATATGCCTATAACCGCTCCAATTCGGTGGATGGAATCATTGCAATCGATCAGCACCTGCTGGTCATGATTTTGAAAGTGCTCGGGCCGATCCATGTGGACGGCGCGCCGTTTCCAATCACGGCAGACAATGTGATCAGTTACATGCGTGCCGCCAAGGTACCTCCGCCCGGTGAGCCGTCCCCGGAAGATTGGTATCGCAATGCTTTTATTAATCCGATGGCAAGTGCGGTCTTGAATAGGCTGTTGAATGGCCCTGACGTCAATTGGAGCGCGATGTTAACCACCTTTTTGCAGGCTCTGAATGAACGCCATTTGTTGGTTCTGGTTAACGATCCCGAGGTCACAGCTGTGATTCAGAGACACGGCTGGGACGGGGCGGTCAGACCCGGCTCCGGCGACTTCTTAATGACAGTGGATACCAATGTCGGCTACAACAAGACCAATGCGGTGGTTCAAAAGAGCATGATCTATGATGTTGACTTGACCGACCTGTCGAAGCCCACCGGTTCCCTCACCGTGATCCATACCAATAACGCCACTGCCAACGTCCCGTGCATCCAATATGGATTTAATGGATTGACTGATCAAGAGAAGGCTTATGTAATAGATCGTTGTTACTATAATTATTTACGGGTGTATACCTTGCAGGGAACCACGCTTCTGGATGCCACGCCTCATGCCGTCCCCGCTGCCTGGATGATTCTGAATCAGGATGTCCCTGCCCAGGTGGATACTCTCGACGAAGAGATTGACGGTGTGCAGGGCTATGGCACCTTGCTGGTCGTGCCAGGCGGCCAAACCTTGGAGACAGCTTTTCGTTTTCGTCTGCCAGCCCGGGTATTATCTGACGGGCCTGATCCAAATCAAATGACATATCGCTTGAAAGTGCAAAAACAGCCAGGGACTTTGGCGATACCTCTGACGGTCAGGATTCACCTTCCTTCGGGCACTGCCATCCTATCAGCACCTGCTGGCTCTCTCATCCAGTCCGACAATCTACTCATCAATACCAATCTCACGCAGGATGTCGAGTTGGATGTGGTTTTCGTTCCAAAATGAACTCGGAGGAAATACGGAGCGTCAAGATTTCGATCATGTGCTACGATAAAATTTGAGAAGGACTGGAAAGGAGCAATTTGATGCGCAAATTAATCATGCGAATTCTGGTTGTGGTCGCTATGAGCGCGGCGATCTTGATGCTAGGCCGGGACGGTATCGCATGGGCTACCGCTCAAACAACCATAATTGGAAATGTCCCGCAAGCGCCCGCAGGAGCCCCTGCTTCTGCGCCGCGTGGCGGCAACCCCGGCACCGTGCAACCACCCCCTCAAAGGATACCATTGCCCAATCCGGCACATATTCTGTGGGCGGGTTCTGCAGTCTAGCCGTTACCTTTACGGCTTCGGGCAATAGCGTGACGGCTGGCCTGGTAAACGGAGTGCCCAATGGCGTGCCACCACATGCGGTCCGATTGGGATGCAGTGTAACGTTTTATAGCGGCACTACTTTTCTAGCTCAATTGTCGCCAAATGGAACTATGCAGATTTGTTTTGCTGCGATTCCTAATCACACAATGACGATCGCCTTCTATAATAGCTATTCTTCTACGCCCACCTGGACCACACTCACTACTACAGTCACCAACGGTATTGCTTGCGCGAACGGGAGCGCATCCGGGATATATACCGCCACGGTGCAGTAGGACTAGAGGGAATCCTCGAAGATCATTTTTTGCTGAAACGTAAGGGAAAGTGCAAGCGTCACTTTCCCCGCCGATAGAGATGAGATGTCTGCGCGTCTGCCTGTCAAATGGGTTCCACACATCATCCCGACGGCTTGTCTATCCGTAGATGGAGAGAACCGCGGTTCTGGCAGGCCTTTTTAATTTTGGAATTCGTTGACAAGGCGGTTTATAACCGTCAGGACATCCAATTTGTCTACGAAAAGGAGAATGATAAAGATGAACAAAACCGTTCGAAATACTACACTTCTGTTGACAATCCTGCTGGTGCTGGCGATCAGCGCTTTCATGTTTGTCCCGGTTCTGGCAGATAGTGGGACGACGGCGCCGACACCGGCTCCATCCAGCGGAGGACGAACATCCAATAAGGGATCCTCCTCGAATTCGCTTTCACAAGTTCCCAACGGGACGAAGGTTTTGATCGTGAATGATCAAGGGGATAAACTGCCGCTTGGCACGCAAGCCGCACAGGATATTCTCAACAGCGGCGATCCGATCTGGTGCCCATCCGGTGTAACCCCGGTCGCCGGGTCGCATGGCTGTACGCCCGCACAAGCCAGCATGAATGATTTGTTATCTGCCATGGGTTCAACCACCTTCATGCCGAAACAGAACGGCACGATTTGGCTTATAGGCGGTACAGACACTCTGGATACAACCCCGATCACGATAGATGGCTCAACTCTTAAGTTCTCCACATGGAAAGGCTACCAATTGACAATCCGGGGTGGCTGGAATGGGCTCCCCTCTGGCACCGTCAATACCCTCAATCCGACTGCCTTCTCAGTTCCGCTTCAGATTTTAAATTGGAACAACAATGTGACGCTGAGTGACATCGTTATCAGCGGTGCCAGCGGTGACGGCTTGGTGGTCACAACGACGAAGAACATCGGGTTACTGCGCGTGAAATCAAATAGCAACATGGGAAGAGGCGCCAGTCTGGATAACCGCTGGGGAATGGGTACTGTGAGCGTCACTTCAAGCCAGTTCAATTCGAACACCGGAGGCGACGGCTTAGAGGTGTATTCAAATGGCGTGATCACACTCAATGCCGTGATTGCCAATTCAAATACAAATGGGAGCGGTGCCTATTTGGATAATTGCCTTCATAACCTATTGTCTCAATGCACAGCATCCGTTGCATCATCCGTCAGCTTCACTGGTCTCTCTTCAATATACAACACATTCAACAGTAACGGATTGGATGGGCTGGATGTGTATAGCTATGGCAACGTTGCAACGAGTAATCTCACTGCTCAGGGGAACGGCGACACAGGAGTCTGGTTGGAAAATGACTACACTAATACCCACGGCGTTAAATCAAAAGGCACCGTGACCTTGACGGGGATTAATCTCCTGACAAGCAATATCCATGGGGATGGGCTGGATGTGCTTAGCTTTGGAGCGATTAAAGTGAGTAACCTGTCTGCGCTAAACAACAGTGGTGGCGCTGGCGCGTCTTTGGATAATAACAATGCATCCACCGCGCAGACGATTACGCTGAATAACTATAATATTTTTAATGGTAATGGGATGGATGGGTTGGATATTTTCTCCAAAGGCGCGATCTCATTAAACAACCTCACTGCCAGCCAAAATGGCGCCAACGGGGCATCTATTTTTAACAACAATCCCAACTTCCCTTCGAGCGTAACCCTAATGGGCTACGATATATTTAGCAATAACTACAACGATGGCCTGGATGTGACAAGCAGCGGCGTGATCACTGTAAATACACACCAACTAGTTGCTAATTCGAATGGAATCACCGGCAGTCACTCCGGTGTTGGGGTGATTCTCAATAATAGTGGGGCAACTTTGGCTAAAACAGTAACAGTGAGCGGCTCGAGCACATTTAATGGTAACTATGCTCAAGTTTTCGACGGTGGGCATACGTATGGCTTGGCGGGGCTGGTCATCTTCAGCAAAGGCAGTATCAAAGTCAGCAACATAATTGCCGACAACAACACGAATGGCTCAGGTGCTTTATTAGACAACTTCGCTGGCTCGTCCGCTGCCACTGTGACGTTGACGGGTGCAGGCTTCTTCAACAACAACGCTGGTGATGGGATCGATGTCCTCACGCATGGAACCGCGACGATGACGGAAGTGAATGCGAATGCGAATCAGGGAACCCTAAGTAGTACATGGACTGGAGACGGTGCGTATTTCAGTGCGGGCGGCAACGTTACCTTGACTTGCGGCAAGATCGCTAACAATGTTGGTTATGGTGTGGATGTGGTTGCAGCGCCGTCCATGGCGTTGCCAAAGCTGACATTGAAAGGCGTACTGATCGTGAATAACCTTTCAGGCAATATCTATTATGCTGGCATACCTAAACAGACTCCCCCCTGTCCCATGCCATAGGGCAATTAAATCGAAGAAGTAAGTAAAGATGAGGGACGGTCGTGCGACCGTCCCTCATTGGTTTATTTCAAAATCAACCGAGTTCAAACGGCGAAACTTATGTTCTCGCCTTCTCGTTTTTATTGCATTGTCTGACGCGGAATTAGCGTAGCCTAGGCGGCTGCCTGTTCAATGAGGTTGCCTTCATGAAGGAGGCGCGATGAAATGGTTTATATGGCCTGTTCGATCCAAGCGATCGTTTTGAGATTCTCCTTGAATATTTCGCGTACCTATGGAAGGATTGCAGATGGATGCCCGCAGCCCAACGGCAGAATCATTGAGGACGGTTTTCCGCATAGGTTGTCCAGCAAGAAGATCCAATATATGGGGAAGCATTGCCACACCTGTGGCTGCCGGGTGATGACAGTGTCTTTTCCGCCTACTTGAATGAACGAGAGGCAACCAACGGGGTCTGCAAACAGCATTTCTGCAGAACACTTCGTTGCATGCCAGAGATGCTCAGCGAATAATGCGGCGCGAATGGTACGACCAGTTCCACGGATAGCAAGGGCAATCGCATGAAAGGAACCTTTGATTGAGTTGTTTTGTGATGTCAATGATTAATGTCAATCGTCTCCAAAATCTCAGGCCACAGTGTAATTTTGCCGACAATAGTTCAATGAATTGACTATCGCGTAAAATCTAGAATAATTACAACCAGTGATTTCTACAGCTCGCCGTCAAGATCTCATGTGATCTGTTTAGTCTCACTTGCTCGGGCAAAAGCATATCTGCCAAAGAACTTTTGTCTCCTAAAAGGTCAACTGAAAAATGCAGGGCTTTCTGGCAACAGCATGATCATGTTGTGCTGACTAAACCCGACATCGCTTGAGCAAAACGGAGGCCGGATCAGATACAAATCCTGCAGTTCCTCTTAGATCATAGAATCACCGTCAAATAGAGAGGCGCGGTCAAATCAAGTTTACGGGTATAAATTCCGACCCGCCAGTTTTGACCGCGCGTAATTGAGTTTTCGCTGGACGTGCCGGCGGTTTCCTCGTTTCCCAAAGTGAGCAAGTTCAAACTAAACTTTGCATGTAATTCGCGGTTGCGGTCAATCGTAACTCTTTTCACCATAGTTTTTACAATCTGCTTCTTTATATCAAAGATCTCTTGCCGATCCTCTGCACTTTGAGGGTCGGCATTTAATGATTCAATGCCCGCCTGTAAGTCGGCAAAGTATTCTTCAACCTTTGACTCCCCATCGCCCAATGAGCAAATATCCACCGCCTGCCTGATTGACGCGAATTCACGCTTCAGCCTAATTCCTGCAATGTGATTGCGCCCAATTGATAATCCATGTCGCTTTCGGTTATTGAACCCTTACGCGCCCATGTAATCACCCGACGACCTGCCTGAATATACTCCGCTTGCCTCGGCCCTCGTTGAGCAGAAAAGCAAAGAATTGTGCGCAGGTCAAGTCCCACTAGAAGATTTGCTCATCACTCAAAAACTCAGCCGCGATTTGAAAAATATCGCGTCCCTTCGCCAGCCGCGCGGGCCGCGATGCAATTGGTAAAAGAGGGTAAGCATGTCAGCGCCGGTGGAGGAACGCCCTGACGCATTAGATATTCGCCTTGCTTGATTTCCTGTCGTTCCAGATACATCTTGAGACAATCCATTGCTTGAAGTCCGAGAAAAGTGAGGCCGAACAGAGTGTTCAGTATTTGAGACAACTTTTACAGAGAGACAAGTTTCAAGATATGAGGATAGGTCGAGTTAAGTTTGTCGAGGCAATTTGTCTGCGGGCGTATTTGCATACTGCTCAAGGCATAAATTATTTTCGCAAAGCCTTAAGATGGCGAAAAAGCGGTTTAGCAAAAAGCAAGACCAAACCCTCTCTTTCAGAGATCCGATAGATTCTCTGCAAAGAAAACACGATCAATGGCCGCTATAATCAGCAATTTACCCCTGTAGCAAGCGTTGATGGGTTGCCATCATGCAACGGTCCATCACAACCTTCAAACCGGCGGCTTCTGCTCTTTGGGCCGCGTCTTCATTGACGATTCCTTCTTGCATCCAGACGATTTTCGCGCCGATCTGAATTGCCTGCTCCACAACCGGCGGAACATCTTGCGGTTTTCGAAACACTTGGACTACATCGATCTTCTGCGATATGGATATCAAGTCGGGATAAACCTTTAAACCAGAGAATCTCGGAAGCCGTTGGGTTCACTGGAATCATTTGATAACCATGTACCATCAGATAATTAAATATCCAATAACTCGGCTTTTCTTCGTTGGAAGAGACACCGACACTTGCAATAATTTTTATAGTTTTTAAAATCTGTTTCAATTCATTATCGTTATTGATAGTCATATTTTCCTCAGTTTAGTGCGGAAGTTGAAGCGGGAGCGTGACTTGAAAACACGTTGTTCCCGGCTCAGAGTTAACGCGGATTTGTCCATAATGGTTATTGACAATCGTATATGCAATATGTAGTCCAAGCCCCGTTCCCTGGCCCGGCGGCTTGGTGGTAAAAAATGGTTCGAAGATTCTTTGCTGAATTTCAATTGGGATACCGGGGCCATTATCTTGAATCTCCACAACAACTTTTCCATCTTTGGTGTAAGTACGCAGTGTAAGCTCGCCTTGACCTTGCATTGCATCTATCGCGTTATCCATGATGTTCGTCCAAACCTGATTCAGTTCGCTTCCGTATGCTTCGATATGAGGCAGGTCGGCAGAATAATCACGCACAATCTTAATGCCATCCTTCATCTTGTGCCTTAAGATGATAAGCGTATTTTCCAATCCTTCACGGACATCTACATCCTGTACAGGCGATTGATCCAAATAAGAATAAGCCTTGACCGATTTGACGATCTCAGAAATCCGTTGTGTACCAATATTCACTTCGTCAAGCAAAAAATATACCGTGCTGCCCGCCGCCAGCCATTGAACAACAATTGAACTGGCTTGAGGATTGAATGCGTTTGTTAATTCGATTTAATGAACTAGTGGTCCAACCAAACGAGGCAAGCGCGGGCGCAAGGTCCCAGGCGTTCTCAACCTGATGTTCATCAAGCCAAGTTTGCACCTCCGCTTCATTATCACTCTGGGCTAAAGGATCAAGGTTGGAATTCGAAGGATGATGCGTTTCAATTTCCAATCTCAAATTATTGATGATCTTCAGTTGAGGTTCGTCGAAGCCTCAATCGTTCCAATTCAGACGCAGCCTTACTCCATTCCGATAGAGCCGACTGCAATTGATCCGCGCTTCTTCGCACAGCGGAAGCGGGATTGTTCAATTCGTGCGCGAGACCAGCTGCTAGAGTTCCGAGTGCAGCCATCTTTTCATTTTGTCTCAACAAGCCTTCATTTTGTCGAAGCCGCGAGCTGACCGTTTGCAAAATGGACAAGGCGGCAGAAGGGCTGTGTGCAAGCAATTGTTGAAACGTCTCGCCTCGGATCTTCAAAACCTGACCATCACGGAGTGCATGAACCGTTGCCATGCGCGGCGCCTGATCCAACAACGCCATTTCACCGAACACCTCGCCTGACTCGCGCACTGCGATGACAATATTTTGAACATCTGATTTCTTCACAACTTCAAACTCACCATCAAGAATGATATAAGCTGCGTCCCCAGGCTGGCCCTCTTCGATTAAATTTTCACCAGCGTGAATTTCAATACTTTCAACCTGAGCCAATAACCAGTCAAGGTCGGCATCGGAAAAATTCTCAAACAGTTGTATACGATGAAGAAACGCCTTGTTCATAACGTTTTCAGATACGATTCGATCACCCCAAAGGCGGTGCCGCCTTCACCTACCGCGGAGGCAACACGATGGTTTGTCCCCAAGCGGACATCACCCGCCGCGAAGATGCCTGGTACACTCGTCTCCAGCAAAAACGGTTCACGATCTAGCGGCCATTGCGTTGGAAGCTTTCCATCCTTAATCAAATCACGTCCGGTGAGAATAAAGCCTTTAGTATCGAGCATCACTAAATCTTTCACGATGTCGCTTTGAGGCAGTGCGCCGATGAATACAAAGATGGCTGCACCGGGAAGGGTCGTACTTTCATTCGTGATTCGATTATTGATTTCGATCTCTGCGATCTTTCCTGGCTTGCCATGGATTTCTTTGATCTCGGCATTGAATATCCGTTCGATCTTCGGGTTGGCAGCAATTGCATCAATAAGATATTTCGAGGTTCCTTCCTGTGCGTCGCGGCGAATCAACATGGTTACTTTGCTTGCAAAACGGCTGAGAAGTATAGCTCCTTGTCCCGCTGAATTCGCACCGCCAACAACAAATACCGGTTGATCTTTGTAATATGTCGCCTCCGTATAAGCCGCGCCGTAGTAAACACCGGTGCCCGTAAAATCCTTGATGCCAGGAACCTCTAGTGTACGGAAAGCCGCTCCAGTCGCGATCAGAATCGCCTTGCTAATAATTTCTGATCCGTCTGATAATGTAGTCAAGCGAACATTATCCTGCACCCGGACTTTGGTCACGGCCTGCGTTGAAATGATCTCAGCCCCGAAGCGTTTCGCCTGCGAAACAGCGCGCCGCGTCAAATCCATGCCGGAAATACCTGCAGGAAAACCCAAATAGTTTTCTATCTTTGGACTGTTGCCGGCTTGCCCGCCTGGAACTTGCTTTTCGACCACCAGACAGTGCAATCCATTTGACCCGCCATAAACTGCGGCTGAGAGTCCTGCCGGACCGGCACCAATGATGACCACATCATACAAGGGAAGCGATGCTTTGGTCTGCACGCCTGCCATTTGAGCCAATTCTTGAATCTCTGGTTCAACAAGCACTTTGCCATCCGGAAAAAATACTACTGGCAATTTCAAGGCACTTCCAGAATGTGCTTCCACCATAGCTCTGACTTTTGCATCACCTTCAATATCCAGCCACTGATATGCAATTTGGCGGCGTGCAAAAAAATCTTTCACATCATGCGATTTGGGCGACCATAACGTTCCGGCCACGCGGATGCCTTCAAATGGCAATTTCACGCTGGCGCGCCAATCTCCAAGCAAATCCACGAGTACAGGATACAAGTTATCTTCGGGAGGATCCCAGGGTTTCATCAGGTAATAATCCAATTGCAATTTATTAATGGATGCAATTGCAACTTCAGTATCAGCATAAGCAGTAAGCAGAACCCGCTTTGCTTCGGGAAATACTTCGCGGGCTTTTTCAAGGAATTGGATTCCTGTCATTTGCGGCATGCGCTGATCGGATAGAAAAAGAGCAACGGCTTCGTTTCTCGTTTGCAGTTGTTTGATAACTTCGAGCGCGGCTGCCCCGGAATTGGCTTTGACCACTCGATAGTCTCGCCCAAACTTTGAGCGCAAATCTCGTTCCACCGCGTTCAACACTGTCCCGTCGTCATCAATCGCCATAATCACTGGATTTGTCATTGCATCACCTTATCCTTTTCCAAAAATAAAAACACTGAATGTAAGCACATTACACTATACCATCTCTCTAACCGCTGTGAAAGAGTTTTCATGACAGAAATAGATACTTCGGGTCGATCGCGCAGAATCGCGGTAAATGCCTCGCCATCAATGACAAGCACGCGCAATTCGCCAAGCGCCCGCAGAGTTGCCATACGCGGCGCTGATTCAACGATTGCCATTTCACCGACAAAATCACCCTCGCCTCGCACCGCTAAATCTTTTTCATTCCCATCCGCGTCTTTCTGGACCCGAACCTTTCCACTGACGATGATATACATCGCATTTCCATCCTCGCCTGCGCGACAAAGAATGGCGCCATCGGGAAGCCATTGTTCGCGCGCAATGTCAGCGACTTGCTTGAGGTCTTCCGGCGAAAGGTTGGAGAAAATTGGAACGTCACGTAAAAGCAAAATGCGTTCGAGCGTGGAGATAGTTTGCAAAGTGTCCATGGGTATTTCCTCGCCAAATTGAATCAGCGCTTCGCGAGCCGATTGAGCAACTAAAGATGAATAATCGGATTCAAGTTCACGAAATTTAGGAATAAAGTTCCGTAGACCTAATTCCGAAATAGTCCGGATGGTTAACGCGCATACCCATTCATCGGGATAAGATAATAATTCTTCAAGAGCATTTGTTGAAGATGATGAATGATTTCCAGATGTCTGATGCAATTCATCTTCAAGCAGTGGAATAATCTCGCGCGTCAATTCTTTATTGCCTAGTGTTTCAAGGGCTTCCAGCGCGGCAGCGCGCGTTTCGCTATCGTGTGCATGCAGACTTTTACGCACCATTTCCATTGCTTTAGGATCGCTGAATATTCCAACGGTCTTTATCAGATGTTTCTCATGCGAGGCAATGCGGTTTCGAAGAGTTTCTCGTAAAAGATTGATTGCGCGTCCATCACGCGTAAGCGTAATGAGTTGATGGCGCAGAGAACGAACATCGGAAGATTCCTGATGAACATAATCCAGAAGCGCATTGTGCGTCTTTGCTCCATCGAGCATGATGATATCCAATACGGCTTCCTGCGCGCCAACATCTTTCGAACGCAAAACTTCAAGGATTGTTGATTCACTGGATTGCTCAAAACGTCGCAACGATTTCGCTGCGGCTTGACGAACCGTTGCGTCGTTATCATACAAGCACTTAGTAAGAGCCTGAAGAGTCAACTCGTTATTGAAATATCCCAGTGTTTGGCAGGCGGCTTTGCGAATAGATGGGGATGAATGATTGAGCACTGAAAGAATAGGTTGAATATCCATTGACATTCGTTCATTTGATTTTGTTGCAAGCGCGATCTCTCCAAGCATTTCTAAAGCCAATAGTTGATATTCAATCTGGCCGTGAATAAGTTGTTCAGTTAAAACCGAAACGGCACGCTCTATCAAACCGAATTTTGCCAACGTCAACGCGGCTTGCATTTGGACTTTGATATTTGAATCTTGAAGCGAACCTTCAAGTTTTGTCAAAAGAATTTGATCCGCGTTCTCCACAATTTGCGTCAATGCGATGAGAGCCGAGATACGAACATCTGAATCACGATCATCGAGACAAAACAAAATATCCTTGAGCGCGGCTTGGGCGTGCAATTCTCCTAATGCCCGAATGACAGCACATCGCACATTGACATTAGAATCGGATAAGGCTTTGATCAACGCAGGGATAGCGGAGACCGCGCCCATCTTGCTTAATATCTCTGCCGCGAGCCGCCGCGTTGTTGATTTCAGAATCCTGCAGGGATTGCACGGCAACACTGATGGCGAAGGGGTCGGTCTTGATTCCAGCGAAAGCGGATTCTTGCGCGCTGAAAACTTCCACGCGTCCCGCACGTAGTGCAGCGATCAGCGCTTCACCATATGCAGGTCGCATCCGCCAGATGACAATTCCACATATGAATGCAAATATTCCGCACATCAAAAAGATTTGCGGCGTGCTCAATACTTTTTCGCCAAGAATCAATAAAACGCCGGAAAGCACTACGCCAATTTGCGCGGGTAGACCGTTTTGGAAAGCCAACACTTGTCCGCGTTTTTGAGACGGCACAACATTGAACAAAGCGTTCCAGCCGCTATCTCCCGCACCAGATAACATCACCAACTGCGTAAATCGTGCTGTGACCGCACCGATCAGGTTGTAATTGAGTGCGAAGAATCCAAAGCCAAAGATATAAGTGATCGGCAAGAGCAAGACACTGGTGATAATTCCGAGGCGCGCATACAAACGATTGGCAATGAACAAGGATACAAGGAAGGTCGCCACAGTGGTGACAGTGCTGAAGAGACCGAAAAAACCGGCGACCTCTGCTGCGTCGGGAAAGGAAGCCGAGACAACTTTGTTGAACGGGAAAGCGATCCCGAAGAATAAGATTGAGAAAAGAATCGAAGCATAAGCAATGAGCTTCATCAGGGATGAACCACGAACAAAGTCATAGCCGACGCGTAAATCGTTTATCAAGCTTCCACTCTTCGCAGACTTGGCGACCGGTTTGAAATAATCACGCGTGATGCGAAAGGTTATGAAGAGCACAAGTCCAAGCAAAGCCGCTTGAAGGATAAGCAGATTTTCGGTGCCGAAAGCGCTGGCTATGATTCCTGTGATCGAATTGCCCAGTACGCTTCCCAAAATGCCTGCGCTAGTGAAAAGGGGAAATAATCTTTTCGCCTGCCGCGCGTCGCAGACTTCACCCGCGAGATTCCAAATGAATGTTCCAAGAATTAAACTGATTCCGCTAATGGTCAGCCAAAGGATTGGATAGAGCGCGGGAAATGGATGCAGGATCGCGATGCGTTCTAAAAGAATTAAAATAGCAAAGCCAGCCAATAGCCATACAAAGAAGCGATCTTTTTTGAAGCGTCCGAGTCCGGTGGAATATGCAAGCGCCAAGATAAAATTAAGCACTCCGAGGGCGATATACATGTAAGGCAAAAAGTTGGCGCCAAAGCGCAAAAGGAATAATGCAGAAGCGGCATTATCTCCCATGCCGCCGCCCGCTTGAAGACAAAGAAACAACGCCGCGACCAAAGCGACCAGACGAATTTCTTCTGGTCGAATCTTTAACAGAGTTCGTAATGCGATTTGCAAACATGCTATTCGATATCAATAAATTTCATTAAAGTCTTGTCCGCAATTTTACTCGTCATCTTGAAAAAGAGTCGAGGAGTATTGAACAATAAGTGCGATCTAGCACGAACGGACTACCAAAAACACTCATTAAACAATTGACGAATATATTTTAATCGGGTACTCTTAATTTCCAAGCGTATGTTGTTTTCCTTAAAGGTAAAGAATGATGGCCAATCTTCCTACGGGAACAGTTACATTTCTTTTTACAGATATTGAAGGCAGTACCAAACTTTGGGAGCAATATCCCGAAGCGATGAAGACCGCGCTGGCGCGGCACGATGAAATTTTGCGTCAAACCATTGAAGAACATCGCGGACATATTATCAAGACAACAGGCGACGGAGTCCATGCCGCGTTCGGAACAGCGTTAGATGGTGTTTCCGCGGCACTAAATGCTCAACAGGCTTTTTACGCGGCGAAGTGGGATGAGATCAATCCGCACAATGTAAGGGTAAGAATTGGATTACATACCGGAGAAGCAGAAGCGCGCGCGGGCGATTATTATGGTCCTACTTTAAATCGCGCGGTGCGGCTGATGTCCATCGGTCACGGCGGACAAACTTTGCTGTCAACGATCACAGCGGATCTAGTGCGCGATCAATTACCAAGTGGCGCGGCGGTTCGCGATCTCGGCGAGCATCGTCTCAAAGATTTGGTTCGCTCGGAACATGTCTTTCAATTGACCTATCCCAACCTGCCCGCTGAGTTTCCTCCTCTCAAGTCGCTCAATTCTTATCCCAATAATTTACCAATTCGATTAACCAGTTTTATTGGACGCGAACGCGAATTGACTGAAGCAAAAAAGCGTCTCGCGTCGGCTCGCCTCTTGACCTTGATCGGTCCCGGCGGCACAGGCAAGACGCGGCTCTCTTTGCAAATCGGCGCGGAGTTGCTTCCAACTTTTTCAGATGGCGTTTGGTTAGTTGAATTAGCTCCGCTTGCCGATCCATCTTTGATTATGCAAACGATTGCGTCCACACTTGGTCTGCGCGAGCAACTTGGAATGTCCCTCAACGAATTGCTGATTGACTTTTTGCGTGCTAAGAATTTATTGTTGATCATTGATAACTGCGAACATTTAGTAGATGCCTGCGCACAACTGGCTGATCAACTTCTTCACGCGTGCGCCAACATCAAGATCGTTGCCAGCAGTCGCGAAGCATTGGGCATTGGCGGAGAAACGGTTTATCGTGTGCCATCGCTCTCGTTGCCGAATCCGGATGAGGTCACGCGTGAAGCGTTGACGCAATCTAAATCAGCTCAACTTTTTATCGAGCGCGCCATGGCTGCAAATCCAAAATTCAATGTATCGGATAAGAACGCATCTTTCGTCGCTCAAATCTGCCGCCGTCTCGATGGAATTCCCCTAGCCCTTGAATTGGCTGCCGCGCGCATTACTGTCTTTTCTGTGGAACAAATCGCATCACGTCTCGATGATCGTTTTCGATTGCTCACGGGTGGAAGCCGCACTGCCCTGCCGCGTCAGCAAACATTGCGCGCGTTGATTGACTGGAGCTACGATATTCTTTCCGAGGAGGAGCGCGCGGTTAATGCGTCGACTCTCCGTATTTGCCGGAGGCTGGACGTTTGAAGCCGCCGATGCAATCTGCTCCAAGCATGATGTCATGAACTTATTAACTCAGCTCGTGAACAAATCGCTGGTCATCTTCGATGATGAAGGCAGTGAGCCGCGTTATCATATGCTCGAAACAGTGCGACAATATCCGCGCGATAAATTGCTTGAGATGGGCGAGTCGGAAGAAGCGCGCAATGCACACCTCGATTTCTTTTTTCAACTCACCGAGCTTGCTGCTCCCGAAGTACAACGTCTTCAAGACTTGGAATGGATCACACGCTTAGAAACTGAGCATGATAATCTGCGCGCTGCACTGGAATGGGGTCTGGAAAAGAATATCGAAGTGGTCCTACGCATGATTTGGAATTTATATCTTTTTTGGACATTACGCGGACTTGAGGCAGAAGGCCGTGAATGGGCAACTGCAGTTATTGCAAAGGCAAATTCCCTTCCTAAGCTAGAAGGCGAAGAGGGTCGAAAGCAAATGATCCTTCACGGGTACGCTCTTGAAGCTCTGGCAAATATCATGTACAGCCAGGGAGACAACCATCATGCGATTAAGATCTCCGAGCAGGGTGCGAAGGTAGCGCGCGAGTTGGGCGATAAACGATTGCTTGCACTTACGCTTTCTTGGGAACTTTCTGGAAAACTCTTTGTGGGTGATACGACCGATACAGAAACTATGATGGAGGAATGCCTTACTGCTGCCCGCATGGGTGATGATCAATTTGCATTAGGTTTGGCACTGACCATGGCAGGGCAAAGAACCATCCTGACAAGAGGCGATAGCGCCATCGGGCATAAATTGATCGAGGAAGGTGTAGCCACAGCACAAGCTAGTGGAAACCGCTGGGGATATACCATGTCTCTCCTCACCCTCGGTATGATGGCTAAATTTAAAGGCGACTATGTTGAGGGCGCGTCGGCGATTTGCGGCTTGCGAGCCGTTGTTCCGTGAGATGCGCGATATGCATCGCGTGAATATGACCAGAAGTGAACTAGCTCATATCGAGAGATATGAAGGACATTATCAACAAGCCAAAGCGATGTATAAGGAAAGCATCGTAGAATGGAAGCGGATCGGTCACCGGGCGGCGATTGCACATCAACTGGAATGTTTTGCTAGCATTGCAAAAGTGGAAGAACAAGGTCAACGCGCGGCATGTTTGTTCGGCGCGGCGGAAGCGTTGCGTGAAAAGATTGATATCCCAATGACCGCCATGGAGCGTGTCGAATATGATCGAAGAAATTGCGGACCTGAAAGCGAGTATGGACGAAAAAGTCTTTACCTCCGCTTGGGCTGAAGGCCGCGCCATGACAATGGAGCAAGCGATTGATTTCGCACTTGAGCAGAGCAAGTGAATCTTAGCTCCGAATCTGGCCACGATTATTTTGTCATATCAGATATCAGCGGTTATACATCTCATGGGGCAACCCATGCCCATGAAATCTGGACGAATCTGTTTCGCCAGTTTTTCTTGCCGCTGATCCGCGGCGCGGCTCTGCGCTTCTGTAATTGGGTTTCCTTAAAGTCGAGGACCATTTTCCACAACACGATGTACAACCAAGCGTATTCAGGCTCAAATCCAGTTCGGTCAAAAATTTTGTCCCAAATTTGAATAGCTGTTCCAATTTATTATAGCTACCAACGTGCGGTTAAATAAAAAGAGGCACCATACAGATGTGAGATATGATTTCAAGGAATACTCGCCTAATGATTTTGTACTGAGTGAAATCTATAGCCTTGATAATTAAGCAGGGCAAGCCGTCTAAGCCTGACCTGCTCTTGGTCAAAGGATCACTGTCAAATAGACAGGCGCGGCCAAATCAAGTTTACGGGTATAAATTCCGACCCACGTTGGCAATATGCTAATTTTAAAATAAGCATTTTTGTTTCAAATAGGCAGTGCCGTTCCTTATCATAAGGAACGGCATTTCTGTATCAAATTGTGGTATATAACAAGCATGAAGAACCCTGCAACCGATAACCATACAAAAGGTGAAATGCATGGATGTATCGTGTGCGGAAAACTATATCAACTCTATGTTGTTTACGATGCCAACAACAAATTTATTGACTGCAAAGTGATGAGCGCCGGGGGTAAGCGTGTGCCGAATGATCAGCGTCCGCTGGTGGCTTGCGAGAAACATTCGGATCAAGAAATCGACACGGCGGTCAAACGAGTTTATGGTAAGCAAGAGGCAGATGATTAGCCGCGTCTTTCGGATTTTTTGCGGGGACAACAACAGTTTTACCGGAAATTTACAAATCTCTCATACGGAGATAATCTACAGATAGTAAGATTACAAACCAGAAAAGGAGATAGCATCCATGAAAACTCTGGCTCGTATTACTGCAGTGATACTGATTATCTTTGGCATCATCGTCATGCTTGGTGGATTGACCATGGGTGTCATCGGCATTGTCCGAGCGGGCAGCCGCGCGCTGGGAGCGGCACCGGTTCAACCGGGGTTACATATCGCAGGCGGAGGAATGCTCGGCGGTTTGGCAGGATTGATCCTTGTGATCTTTATTGTGATCCAAGGATTAATGATCATTGCAACTGGCGAAGGGCTATATTTATTGGCTAATGTGTCAGAAAAAATGATTCCTCCATCCGTATAAATAGCTCCGGATTCCAGATCTGTAAATATACACTTGTGAAAACAAATTCAAAAGAGTCTTTCTTATCGGAGGCTCTTTTTCATTTTGGCTTAACCATTGCGCGTCATAATATTCGTTGTCATACGCCTTTAAAAATTTAAAACACAATGAGGAGAGAGTATCATGAAAATTTTTAAAAGGGCAATCTGGATCATTTCGATTCTCGTTTTACTTGCTTGCAACCTCGTAACCGGGTCGGCAAATCCAGCGCCGCCTGCATCACCCATCCCGCCAACCACTGCACCGCCAACTCAAGCTCCTGCCGCGACACAAGCGGTTCCGACACCGACCACAACAGCGGTACCTAATGCGTTGCTACTGGCTCGTCAGAAGATCAAACACGTTGTGGTCATCATGCAGGAGAATCGCTCGTTCGATGAATACTTCGGCACGTATCCTGGTGCGGACGGTATTCCAATGCAGAATGGCGTACCAACCGTCTGCGTAGCCGATCCGAAAACCAATACATGCATCAAGCCGTACTACAATCCAATGGATATCAATTCAGGTGGGCCTCATGGAGCCGCGGCTGCATCCGCCGATATTGACGGCGGAAAAATGGACGGCTTTGTCGCTCAATTCCGTGATGCAGCGAAAACCTGCAAAAACCCGGATACGCCCGGATGCGTCCCGGGGCAAACGCCGGACGTGATGGGTTGGCACGACGCGCGTCAAATCCCGAATTACTGGACGTACGCACAGAACTTCGTATTGCAAGACAAGATGTTCGAGCCGAATGCCTCCTGGAGTTTGCCGGCTCATCTTTTTATGGTGTCGGCTTGGTCCGCCTACTGCAAAACACCGGGCGATCCGGATAGCTGTATAAATGCCCTGGATGGTCCGCCCAGTGGACTGAACACGTTGCATAACGATTATGCCTGGACTGACTTGACTTATCTGTTATACAAGTTAGATGTTTCCTGGGGTTATTATCTCAGCAACGGCAGTGAGCCGGATTGCGAGGATGATGCGATGCTGTGTCAACTTAAACCGCAGGCGGTGAATGTTCCCGGCATTTGGAATCCATTGCCTGGCTTTGACACAGTCAAACAGGATAATCAACTGAACCACATTCAACCTGTAGACAATTTCCTGACTGCTGCGAAAGATGGAACACTCCCCGCAGTTTCGTGGATCGTGCCCGACCAAACCGTCAGCGAGCATCCACCAGCCAGCATTCACGCAGGGCAGGCTTATATCACCTCGATTATCAATGCCATCATGCAGAGTCCGGATTGGGACAGCACGGCAATCTTTTTGGCATGGGATGATTGGGGCGGATTCTACGATCATGTTGTGCCGCCCTCTGTGGATGAGAATGGTTACGGTTTGCGCGTTCCCGGTCTGGTCATCAGCCCATATGCCAAGAAGGGCTTTATTGATGGTCAGACCCTGAGCTTCGACGCCTACCTTAAATTCAGAAGATCTCTTCCTCAACGGTCAGCGCATTGACCCGGCCACGGATGGCCGCCCTGATCCTCGACCTGATGTGCGCGAGGATGTGAAGATACTCGGCAATCTGCTGAACGATTTTGATTTTAACCAAGCGCCTCTGCCACCGCTTATCCTCCCGACGGACCCGCCGCCGGGACCGGCGTCCATACCAGGTTCATAATTCTTACAGACAAAGGAATCACGCGGAAATCTCTCATGTGCATTTCCGCGTGATTTTTTATGGCAACATGGGATGAGGCAGTGATTCGATGCTGTCTCACAAGTACAAATTTCTTATAAATGGAGATAATAGAAAATGCGAAAATATATTTTAGTGGTTTTGATATTCATCCTCAGCGCCTGTTCGTCCGGGCAGAAACGTGCCAGTCAGCCTGTGACTGCGCCGACCCCTGCGCCAACGGAAGCAAGCGCGTTTAGTACAACTTCATCGTCAGGGAAGCGTGGCGCAAAGTCCGCGCCGACTAATGTGCCAGCACCAACAAACGCATCAGCGCAACTCCCAGTGTCAACAGCCAACGCGCCTGCGTCACTCCAGACCGGCGTGCGCAAGCCATTAGGCATCTACGCGGTGGTTCGCGTCGAGGAGTACGTTACTCAACAGCAGAAAACCAATCCCTCGATCACGCCCACACAGTTGGATACACAGTTAAGCAGTTTATATCAAAGTATCCTGAGCAACCCAGCGATCTCCGGGCTGGCTCTTCAAGTGCAATGGGATACGCTCAACCGCAATGCTCCGCCCGCTGCCAATGCCTATGATTGGAGTTCGGTGGATGATGCCTTTACTCAGGCTTCAAGCGCAAAGAAAACTGTCCAACTGATCGTGACGCCGGGATTCAATTCGCCGCAATGGCTATTGGATCAAATTCCTTCTTGCGATGGGTTGTTTCAAACGCCGGTTCAGAACTCCCCCGAGCAACTGCGGAAAGGCGACCTTTATGGGTTACAGTGAAGGCGGTGGCGGCGCTCTTCCGTTGCCGTGGAACCCCACTTATAAAAGCGCCTGGCAAACGTTCCTAACGGCGCTCGCCGCACGCTATGGGTCGAACCCCGCGTTCGTTTCCATCGCGGTCGCGGGACCCAGCGCCGCGTCAGCAGAGATGATCCTGCCCCGCAGCGGGAACACCCCCAACCAGACCCAGTTCGGAGGCATCTCGCCGGATGACATGTGGCTGAAGCTACTGGCATTCGCCTACTCAGGCCAGTCGGCGTACCAGAACTCAGATCAGGCTTTCATCGATGAGTGGAACGCGACCATCGACATGTACGGGAAGACATTCAACGGCGCGACCCTGATCGCCACCCCGGACGCAGGCGGACTTCCCGACTTTAGCCAAAACTACACGGCCCCGCCCTCCAGCGACAAGCTCTTCTACAATGGCGATTGCCCTGATCGTGATATGGTTTGCGCAGCGGTAACTATAATACTGTCCCACTTCATAGACCCCACCGTTGGGGGAACCAACGCCAAGGCAACCCAAACCAGCGGGATGACCGCGCGCTCATCCAGTAACAACTTGGGCGTCAAGGGCGTGGAATTGCTGTCACAGAGTACGGCACAATTGACGACACCTTCGGCTCAGATCCTTGGCGGGGAGCAGTTCGACATGCCCTTCTCGTTAGACACATCGCAAGAAGGATGTCCCACACAGCAAAAATGCACCAACCTCTCACCGGAACAAGCGGAATACAACGTGCTCAAAGTCTTCTTTGACGGTACACCCGCCGCCTCTTCTTTTGGCGCAACCCCAGGCAGCGCGTCCCTTAATTACTTGCAAGTCTACGATGAGGATATTCAATACGCGACCGCGCATGCCAACACTCCGGTGCTGGTTTTGCATACTGATGGTACCAGCAGCATGATGAGCGCACAGGATCTGTTGAACCTGGCAAGCCAGAAACTTCTGCAAATTGCCGAGCCCAAGTCCGCGCCGTAAACCTATTGTTATTACCAATCTATTTCAGGAAAAGAGAATAGAAATGCGAAAATATATTCTGGTGGTATTTATGTTGTTGATGATGTTTGCCTGTACGCTCGGGCAGACGCTGCCGAAACAATCCGCGAATGCACCGACCAATGCACCTGCGGAAACCAGCGCTTCCAACACGCCGTCATCATCAGGAAAGCGCAATGCGAAATCCGCGCCAACGAATGTGCCAGCGCCAACAAGCACGCCGGCACTGGCGGAGCGATCCGGATCTCCCGCGATCCAGACCGTTGGATTGACCCCTGTGGATAACGGACAAATTGTTTACGACGCAAATCAGAAAGTTTATTGGCTCGCGAACGCCGACCTGGCCGCCGATCCAGCGATCCGGGCGACGATGGGCGTTACTGGCATCAACCCAAACGGCACCATGAACTATACGACCGCGTTACAGTGGGTGAACGCGCTGAATCATGCCAATAACGGCTCTGGCTATCTGGGTCACACGAATTGGCAGCTTCCAGGAACGCCCCCGCTCGACAGCACTTGTTCCGTCCTGCATGGGGGTGACGGGAATTCGTTCGGCGCCCACTGCACTAGTAGCGCCCTGGGAAACCTGTATAACATCGGCTTGGCGCTCACCTACCCGAACAGCTTCATCCCTAGCTTCACCGAAACGATCGGACCGTTCAAGAACCTGCAACCCTCGCTGTACTGGACCTCCCAGCAGAATAGTGGCGGAGAAAAGACGTACACATTCCTTACGGATCTTATAGGATCCAATACGACCACGTACAACTACTTTTATGTGCTGCCGATGATTAGAGGTACCATCGGCATGACCCCGACTGGCTCGGGTCTGATAACCTATACCAGCGGATCAGCAGCAGGCAAAGCGGTCTATGACACCGCAACGAAACTCACCTGGATGCTCGACGCTGATCTGGCGCACTCGGACAACTTCGGTATCACAGGCACAACCACCATTACGCCATCCAAGGGAAGTCCCTTCACTATTCCGTTAATCAACCCGAGCGGCGCAATGTTGTTCGCGACGGCGAACTCGTGGCTCAAAGCCACGAATAATTTCGGCTACGCCGGCACGAACGACTGGACACTCCCGGCGCCGGAAGATTTGCAGACGCTATTCAATGACTTGAATCTCCAGCCGGGAGACACTCGTCTGGTGGAGCAGGGCAGCGTCGGCCCTTTCCAAAATCTTCAACCTTTCTTCTACTGGGCGTGCGAGCGGGATCAAACCGGCACTAGTCAATCTCCCTGCAATGGTAGCAGTCCTGCAACGAATATGGCATCGAGTTTCAACCTCGACAACGGTTTCCAAGCAACGGACCAAGATACCAAGGAATTCTACGTCGAGGTTTATTATCAGTAGATCACGAAAACGTAGTGAAGACCTTATTTGTTGAATTTAGCCAGCCAGAAACTTCTGCAAATCGCGGAAACCAATCACGCGACGTAGACTCTATCGCCAACTTATTTAAAAAAGGAGATAATAGAAAATGCGAAAATATATGTTAGTGGTCTTGATATTCATCCTCAGCGCATGTGCATCTGGGCAGAAGCGTGCCACTCAGCCCGCGAGTGCACCGACTAATGCACCTACTGAAACCAGCGCATCCAACACTCAGCCATCCGCAGGGAAGCGTGATGCGAAATCCGCGGCAACGAACGCACCGGTGCCACTCACAGTGCCGACGAACGCCCCAGCGCCAAACCAGCCGCTCGCGCGCAGGCCCGTCGGCGTTTACGCTCACATCGACCTCTCGGACCTCATCAAGGATAATGGGAAGGGAAATTCCTCGGGCACGACAGTGGACAAGGGGAAATCTTCGACCACGCCGACAGATAAGGGAATACCCTCGACCCCACCGTCAGATTTGGACGCTCAGTTTGACAGTTTGTTCCAAGGTCTTCTAGCTAATCCAGCGATCTCAGGGCTTGCGATCGGAGCGCACTGGGACCTGATCAACCCCAATCCTCCCACAGCCGCCAACGCTTACAATTGGAGTTACTTGGACGACGCCTTCAACCAGGTCACGATGTGGAATTCTAAAAATCCGACCCAAACTCCGAAAACCATCCAGCTCATCGTGGATGCGGGCTTCGATTCGCCTCAATGGCTATTGGATCAAATTCCCTCCTGCGACGGGCTGTTTCAGTCACCGCCACAAAATCCTGCGAGCAACTGCGGCAAGGCGACCTTCATGGGTTACTTGGAACCCGCTGATGGCACAGTGCTTCCGATGCCGTGGAACCCTACTTACAAGAGCGCCTGGCAAACGTTCCTGATGGCACTTGCCGCGCGTTATGAGTTCAAACCCGGCGTTTGTCTCAATCGCCATCGGGGGACCCACAGCTGCCTCGACCGAGATGATTCTGCCCGTTGACGGGTATGCTACCAATCCGCAGACTCAGTTCGGAGCGAGCATCTCGCCGGATGACATGTGGCTGAAACTGCTGGCGTTACAGTATCCTAACCAACCGGCATACCAAAACTCGAATCAGGCGTTCACTGACGAATGGGACAACGCTATTGATATGTATGGGAAAATCTTCAGCGGCATAACCCTCGTTGCCTCCCCCGACGCAAGCGGCTTTCCCGACTTCGGTACGAACTTTTCCATTCCCAGCGCTTTCACCGCCTATTGTCCAAGTCCCGATATGGACTGTGCGGCAAAAGCGATGATCCTTTCGCACTTCATTGAACCTACTGTCGGCGGCGCGAATGCCAAGTCAGCCCAGACAGGCGGGATGACAGCTTATATTAACCCGGAAAAAAACCTGGGCGTCAATGGTGTGAAACTTTTGTCGGCGATGACCGCACATCTCGGAACCTCAGCTCAGATCCTCGGCGGGGAGCAGTTCGATCACCCGTTCTCGTTGGACCCCTCAGATGAAGGATGTCCCACGAAAGATAAATGTGCCAACAGTATCTCACCGGAGCAAGCGGAATACAATGTGCTGAAAGTCTTCTTTGACGGAACGCCCGCCGCCTCATCCTTCGGAGGTACTACCGGTACTACGCCCCTCAACTATTTGCAAGTCTTCTATGAAGATGTTCAATATGCTACGGCTCACGTCAATGCTCCGGTGCAGATCGTGCAAGCAAACGGCACTACTGTGAGTATGACTGCACAGGATCTGTTGAACCTCGCAAGCCAAAAACTATTGCAAATTGCCGAAACCAAGCCCGCGCCATAAACCTATTGTTATTACCAACTTATTTCAGGAAAAGAGAATAGAAATGCGAAAATATATGTTATAGGACTTACGCAAAAGTCATTTGAATAGTGGGCGACTTGAGCTGTTGTCGCAGGTATTCAGATAAGAGGGCGTGTTTGAGACGATAAACGGTTTGGTGGGTTTCATCCGCAACCTGCTTCAGACGGACCCACACCAAAACAGCACAGGCGATGTGATTTCGAACAATTCTGGCTTTGCGGCACTGGCAACCTTCCAAGCCAGTCAATTGCTTGGTTTCGCGGTGAAACTGCTCAACCTTCCATCGAAAGCCACACACCTCTTGTACGGCCTGCGTGTTGTCTTGCGCCATGTCGTTGGTCACAACATAGTCCGTGCGCTGGGTAGAAAGCACAACCCGGAATAGTTTCACCTTATGATTGCCCGGAAAGCCTTTGATCTTGATCAGCTTGCCATGTTGCTTTTCGACTTCGGTCCACTCGAGTGTATCCACTCGCCGGTAGGGCTGGGTACCGCCCGAATCATCCACTTGGCGATTATCTTTCAGTGGACAATAATAGATCTTCCCATACTTTTCTATGGCCAACATGATCTCCTTGGTGGCGTACCAACTGTCCATCAAGACGGCCCAGAACTGGAGTTGCTTTTGATAAACACAATTCACAAGCATCTCCTGCACATGGTCCAGCTTGGTCTTGCCATCTCCGCTTGGATCGTAAATCCGATAGTCAATGATCCAAAACTGATCCAGTTCCGGGTTGACATACACACAGGTGACGATCCCGATCCCTTGGATCACCCCATGTGCATTTCCACTATACTGACGTCGCACCAACTCAATCTCATGCGAAAAACTCTTGTCGGCCACCGTGTCATCGAAGACTATAAAGCCTTTTGGCGTTTGAACCACTTGTCCCCGGACGTTTTCCCACGCCAGTTTCGGTGGAAGTCGTTCGCCTGCCAGATATCGGTTGAGCGCATCATGACTGAATTTTTCGCTGTGATCGGCAAAATTCGTCAGCGTATAATTGATCTGACTTACCAAAAGGTATTGGCAATATTCCAAGCGGGTCACAGTTTGGGTTTTGGGTCTCATACTCCCAAACTTACCGTTTTTCCGCCTGTTCGTCAACCATTCCGCTTTGCGTAAGTCCTATGTTAGTGATATTTATGTTGTTAATGACGTTTGCCTGTACGCTCGGTCAGTCGCTGCCGAAACAATCCGCGGCCGCACCGACCACCGCACCAACGGAAACAAGTGTATCCAGCACAACGCAATCGGCAGGAAAGCGCAATGCGAAATCAGCGCCAACAAACGCGCCAGCGGCTCCATCCACGCCCGCATCGCAATCCAGCACCCTTACTTATGTTTCAGGCTCTTCGGTCAAGCTCCAGCAAGTCATGGGCGATTGTGATTGGAGCGTTTGGGATCTAAGCATCCCCAAAGCCAACTGCAGCAAGCCAACAGTCAGTCAGACACTCACCAAATATGATGTTCTGGGAAACGACCTTGGTTCCTCATTTGAAGACAACGGGAAGCTCATTTTCCTGTTCGGGGATACAATCGGCGCTTCCCATGACTACGTGCCCAATTATGCCAGCCAGTCCCTAGAAGATCAGTATGGCAAATTTATGTTTAACGCCCATGATCCGATTGCCTGGAGTACAACGACACAGGCAGAGAATGGATTGCTGCTAAATTTCTTCCCGGGCACTTCCGGAAAAACACTTCCACTCTTTGTAGAGCCGCAATATCCCACACCCCAGCATTTTCCGGATGGGACGACCTCGACCTCGCTCCCCATGGGAGCCGATGAAACCCCCAATTCCGGCATTAGTATCAACGGCCAGATCTACATTGTCGTCAACGCGAATGCGGATATGAGCTTGAAATACCCGCACCTGAATTCCTACTCGGTGCTCGTGCGCTTTGACCAGGCAACGAATACGTTCGCGGCGGGACGCACGATCTCACAGACCTATTATCCGGCACAGTCGCCCAATTCAAAAATTACCGGAACCCCAGGACATTTCGTTGACACTGCCCTACAGGAATTGCCAACCGGTTTTGGAACATCCGGGCCGGGCGCTCACGAAGCGCCGCCCTTGGGTGCCGCGGCTTGGGAACCGGGCGTGCTCATGTTTGGAGAAGGACAGTTCTTTGATGGGGCATCTTCTTCGGGGAGCAGTGTTTACCTTTCCTTTATCCCCGAAAGCGATTTTTGGAGCGGCACCGATGCCAGCGGAAAAAATGCCACCGCCTACTTTAGCGGCTTGCAAAGCGGCCACCCGACTTGGTCGGCACAAGAGTCAGCGGCCGTGCCGGTTGTGTACGATAATCCAGCCAATCTGCCTGTCCCTTCGGGCCCTCCCGGCCTCTCGGACCCCGGTACAGTTGGAGAGATATCCGTGACCTACTCATCCAATCTTGGCCTATGGTTCATGACCTACAATGGGGGCCGGAAATCGAAAGATACCACCGGGATTTATTTCACCTACGCCTCCGCACCCTGGGGACCGTGGGCCACACCGCAGTTGATCTTCAATGCCTGCCGCGACCACGGCTACGGAAACTTCATTTACTACTATTACGACAAGAGCAAACCGGATGATAATATCTGTCCCTCGGTTACATCCCCTGGCCCGGCTGGGCCCACCATCGGTGATCAGACGCAACACGATCCCACGCAAACAAGTGGTCAAGTCTACGCGCCCGAAATGATCGGGCGCTTCACGGAAATCCAGGGAAGCATATTGAAGATTTACTACCTCATGTCTACCTGGAATCCATACACAAGCGTTTTGATGAGTTCGCAGTTCAAGATTAGTCAGACGCCGTAAACCCTATTGCCGCTGCCAATTGCTTTCAAGAGAAGGAGAGTTCGAAATGAAGAAAATCTATAAGTCATACTTTCTAATGGTAGCTCTCCTTTTCTTACTTGCCTGCAATCTCATGAGTGGGCCAGCTATAAATCCAACTTCGCTGGGGCCAAGTGCGGCGGAGAGCCCTGCTACGGCTAACCCGCAGGGAACAACTAGTGTGCAAATAAGCGCGCCCGCCTCAGTGATTCGATATGTTCCGGGTTCCTCGGAGAAGATTTGCCAACTGGTGGGCGAGACCGACCGCGAGTTCAATCAGCCCACCGCCAATCAAACGGAGTCGCGCTACGGGCTGTTCGGGGACGACCTCGGCTATTCGTTCGAATCGAACGGAAAGCTGTTCTTTCTCTTTGGCGACTCTATCCCAACCACGACATTCAAGGGCAAGCCTAACTTGGGCAATGATCCACCGCGAATTCCGGATGACAACGATGCCATCGCTTTCACCACCGATACGAGCCTCAACCCATGCATCAAGCTGAACTTCATCACGGACTCGATCGGGGCATATAAGAACCCCGTCGTCCTAAATGCTCAGGGACAGCCCGCCATCACACTTCGAGACTTCGAGATTCCGATTGCGGGGATCAATGATAACGGCAAGATGTACGTGATCTTCGCGACGGATCACATCGGAGCTTTTTCAACCCGAACCGTGGTGGGTGAATCGGACGACGATGCCAATACCTTCCATTATCTCTATGATTTCTCAAAGGGACCGGAGGCCAAGTTCATTAACGTCGCCGTTGCAAATGGAAATGATGGGTATTGGTATTTCTGGGGAACACAGGGCGGGAATCTCTACCGAAAGAGTCCGCCGTTCCTTGCTCGCAAACCAATTGGAAGTATGAACAGCCTGAGTGGCATTGAGTATTTTCAGTCAGTCAACTCGGATGGCACACCGGTCTTTATGCCCAATGAAAGCAATGCCACACCGCTCTTCCACGATTATCTGCAGGGCCAACAGGTAGCGGATTGCATGGGCGAATTAGGAGTCAATTGGAATCCATTCATCAAGCGCTGGATCATGCTCTACAACTGTCTCAATGATACGCCCGCGAATCCGCGCGGGATTTATATGCGGACTGCACTTCAGCCATGGGGACCCTGGAGCGCACCGCAGACGATATTCAATCCCATCACAGATGGAGGCTATTGTCATTTCATACACCGCGCGATCAATACTCAAAACCCGACGGCTTGCGACAACGTGAGCGACCCCGGCAGGGCCGATGTGAACGGTGGCCAGTACGCTCCTTATTTCATTTCCCGCTTCACCACCGGTGACGCGACCGGCACGACATCAACGTTCTACTACACCTTATCCACTTGGAACCCTTACACTGAAGTTATTCTGAAGACCACGATCCAGGCTCAAGCACAATGACGCGTTATACCTTGCCCAAGTTGTATTAGTTTGATTTTTTTAACGGAGTAGAGAAAATGCGGAAATTTATTTTAGTGATTATGGCATTCATACTTGTTGGTTGTATCCCAGCTCAAGTGCAACCTACCTCTTCAGCAGTTCAGGCGACAACGAGCAATCAGAAAATTACATTTTCAGTGGGCCCTGACCAAGCGCTCACATATCCCAGCAGTCTGACGACTTTTCCCGACGAGCACACCACCTTCATCCCTCCTGCATCAGGTTCAGATACATATCTCGTTTTTGGCGCTACCACTCCGAAAACGGGTGGTGGATTGGCGCTTGAAACAAGAGACTTGCGTACCTTTACTCTTGCAAATGGTTATCCATCCCCAGTGATTTCACCAACTTTAGATTTCACTACTTGCAAATCCACATATGATCCCGAGTTTGACTTGAATTATTCTGCGCCGGGATCTGTTCTGCAAGATCCGACGCGTGCGCCCGGCAATTTAATCATGATTTATGAAGCGGAGAATCATTGTCCGGGAGCAGTTTGGCAACAACCGTTTTATGTAACCGTGGGATTTACCCGCTCATCGGACAATGGAAAGACCTGGCCTCAACCCGTAGAGAGCGAACTCGGCGGACCTGACCGTTATCCAGTCCTCAAAGGCTCCGTGCCTGAGCCAACCACGCCTGAACACCCACAGGTAGGTTTAGGAGATGCTTTGCCAAGCGCGTTCATAGATGGAACATCCATCTATGTCATTTACACGTTTTCCAATCCGGGAGGAGATCGAATAGTCCGCGTCGCACGCGCAACGCTGGGCGGAAATGGTCAAGTCAGTTTTTTAAAATGGAATAATGGCTCATTTAGCGGAACTGGGATCGGAGGTCCAGATAGCGGCGTATTGCCCTCACGCGGCTGCAATGGCTATGATTCAATGGGGTCCATCAGCTACAGCGATTCACTCCATTTGTATCTAATGACCTTCGTGTGTGTCTCCGGCAGTTTAGATGCCAGCGGCAGCTTTCAACCTACTCAGGCCGCGTGGTATTTTTCAACCGCTACCAATCTTGACCGTGAAAATTGGACCGCGCCCCAGATGATCGAAAGTTCGCAATTCCAAGTAACTCATGGATGCGGCGCCAACGGAGGCGGAGATTCCTTCGATGGCTGGTATCCATCGTTCATGTCGCCAAACTCCCGGGCAGGACATATTTCCCAAACTGGAGAAGTATTCTTTATGAATGGATGTGACATAGGAAAACGAACTTTCATGTCGCGGACGTTTACGATCACCAGTTCTGCACAATAGCAAATTTACAACAATCGATGGTTAGTATCGGTTGTTCGTTGTGTTTGCAATACCCGCTGTTTTAAATTTAGTCGAATGGAGTTAATAGAAAATGCGAAAACTCATTCTAGTAGTAGTCATGTTCATAACGTTCGCATGTACGCTCGGCCAGACGCCACCAAACCAATCCGCGGCTGCACCGGCCAGTGCACCAACTGAATCTAACACGTTCAACACATCACAACCAACAGCAACTGAGGTTGTGGAATCAGGGCCCACAAACGGAGCGGCACTGCAGGCAGGCCCGCGCAGGCCGCGGGGTATCTACGCCGTTGTCAACATTTACGAAAGCTTCACCAACGAGAAAAATGCCAATCCCTTCATCACGCCTCCGGAGTTAGAGGCCTATTTAGTCAATCTTTACAAGGATCTTCTCGGTAATCCGGCGGTCTCTGGGCTTGCGATCTGGGAGTCATGGTCCATCTTCAACCCCAATCCACCGACCGCCGCCAACGCTTACGATTGGAGTTATCTGGATGACGCCTTCAACCAAGCTTCCACCTGGAATAGCCAAAATCCGGCCAAAGCTCCGAAAACGATCCAGCTTTTTGTGACGCCAGGTTTTGGGACGCCGCAATGGGTAATGAATCAGATTCCAAGTTGCGATGGGCTGTTTATGTCACCTCCACAGACACCACCGAACAATTGTGGAAAGGCAACTTTTTCGGGTTTCGTGGAAGGGGGCGGCACGCGGGAGCTTCCGATGCCGTGGGATCCTATTTATAAAAGCTCCTGGCGAACCTTCCTGACTGCGCTGGCCACGCGATATGGTTCAAACCCGGCGTTCGGTGCCATTGCCGTTGCGGGACCGACTGCCTCGTCAGAAGAGATCATGCTACCGATTAACGACCTCACTACGAACCCCCAGACCGAGTTCGGCGTAGACATCGCACCGAACGACATGTGGCTTAAGTTGCTAGCATTCCACTACCCCGGCATGGCGGCCTACCAGAAGTCGGATCAGGCATTCATCGATGAGTGGAACGCAGCGATCAACATGTACGGGGAAATCTTCAGCGGCGTGACCCTGATTGCCTCCACCGGCACCGGCCTTCCCAACCTGAGTCCCACAGGATTCATGGTTCCCAGCGCCTTCAAGGAGGACTGCCTCGATCCTGACATGGATTGCGCCGCGGAATCGACAATTCTGGCGCACTTCGCGGAACCCACGGTGGGTGGGCCTAACGCAAAAGCCACCCAGGAGGACGGGATGGAAGCCTCGCGCGTGGGAGGCGGCAATTTGAAGGTCGGATGGCTGTCGCAGAGCACTGCGCATTTCACGTCGCCTTCGGCTCAGATCCTAGGCGGGTTGCAGTTCAACTCATCTTTTGCACAATTTCCCTTGCAAGAGGGATGCAGCAGCAAGTTTCCACCCGATTCCAGCGACGCGCCCACTGCGTGCAATATTCCGTCCAGTTGCACTGTGCCAAGGTGCATGCCCGTCGCATGTATCCCGCAGGCTTGTCTGGCCCCAGGCGTCACTCAAGCGAATCTTGCAGGCTTCGGTATATTCAGCCAAGTGCCTGGCAAGGATCTGATGCCACCGGAGCAGGCGGAATACAATGTGTTGAAGCAATTCTTCAACGATACAGCAGCCGCCTCTTCCTTCGGCGGAACCCAAGGCACCGTGCCCTTCAATTATCTGCAAATCTACTCCGAGGATATCCAGTACGCGACAGCGCATGTCAATGCTCCTGCACAGGTCGTGCAGGCCAATGGCACCACCGTGACGATGACAGCCCAAGACCTGTTGAACTTGGCAAGCCAGAAGCTCCTAGAAATCAGCGAGCCCAAGCAAGCACCGTAGTCCATTCCCTTCTATTAGCCTCTTCGCTAAATTATTATGCATGTCAATCATTCTACGAAACAAAAGGAGCAAATCGCATGAACGAATCAGCATCTAAATCGAAACGGCCAGACACATATTCGCTGGAGATGATCATTGTGCTGGCAATCATCACCCTTCATGATTTCTTGTTGTCGAATACTCTGTCGATACCAGCAGCGCTGGGACGAATTGCACTGGCGAGATTGATATCCTTAGACCGCGTCGTATCCAGTTTGGAATTCATAGTACCCATTACGATCTTCGCAGCCATGCTCATTCTATGGTTCACGGAGCATGACCGCTGGGTATACAATCTCGCGATTGTTTATCTCGCCTGGGTCACGCTAAGATTGGCTGCAAAAATTTCGCTAGTTTCATACATTATTGCCTCGCGGGCGCAGCCCGGAGCAGGCGTATTGCTAAAGGATACAATCATATTGTGGGTCGCGAATGTTCTGCTCTTCGGAACCTGGTATTGGATCATTGATGCAGGCGGACCGCGCACGGCGCGAAGGTCCTGCCGAACGATTTCGATTTTGCCTTTCCTCAACGCGTGTCGTCCCTGCCCGGCTGGCAACAATGGCGGCCCCGATTTTGGGATTACGTGTTTCTGGGATTTTGCGGCAGTACGCAGTTCGGCTTAGCCGATACATTGGTGCTATCTTTACGAGCCAAGTTTCTACTAATGTTGCAAGCCGCTTTATCGGTTACAGTGATTGTGTTTATCGCATCCATTGCAATCTCGGCAATGCGATAAGATTAATGTTCATATTCGCCTGTAATCAAATCGAGAAAAATGCTAAAATCAATCTCAGCATTTTATATTTAACTCTGCCATCTATTCCATAAATAAGATTGGAGAAACCATGTTTCGACGTAGACTCGCCATGCAAAACGATGTATTGAGCGCTTCACAAATTGAAGTGTTGGCAAAAGCCAACCAAATGGTTGCTAACGGTAATCCTTCGGGTGCCGCGCCATTATATACAGAACTGGCACGTGAACTTGATACTCCGCGTCCGCGCCGTGCTGCCAACCTGCATGCCCGCGCAGCTCATGCCTATGCCGACGCGGGCAATGAGCAACTCACGCTCGCGCAAGCGCGCGCCGCGCTGACCATGTTCATTCAATATCAGATGATCAATCGCACGCCGGTGTTCTTCGCCAACATCACGCGCAAATTCAATAACAAGGGAATGAAGAATTCAGCAAGTGCGCTTCAGAATGAATTTGGAAACAGAGTTGGGCCGATGCCGCCTCAACCGGCTCCAGGGTCCGTGAAGCGAGGCGTTTTGCCGACAAATTGTCCGAAGTGCGGCGCACCCATCCATGGCGATGAAGCAACCTGGATTGATAATCTAACCGCTGAATGTGATTATTGTGGCGCGGCGATCCGAACCATCAATTAACATTCATACTAATGGACTATTCAGATTCAGCGGTGATTATGTTCTAATACAGTCAAGGATCATGCTAACAAAAATCGAAAAGGAGTGAGATATGGTACAGCCAGCACAAAATGAAGCAGTCGAACGTTTGCAATGTAATTGGTGTCAAGGCATAAATCTCAAGACCGCGTTGTCTTGTCAGTTCTGCGGTGCGCCGCTTGATCTGAAAGATGTGGTCAGCGAATCAGGTTGGCGCGAAGCCCCGCGGCTCAAAGATATGACCGAGTTTCATTTCTTCAACAGCACCTGCCAGGTTGAAGGCGAGATCGTGCCTGTTGCCGAGATCAACTTAGCTCAAGGCGATGGTATTTACTTTGAGCATCATGTGATGTTATGGAAAGACCCGACCGTTCCGATGTCGGTTCTGCAATTACCTGGCGGCATGAAACGCGTGTTGGCTGGGATGCCTTTCATCATCAGCGTGGCGCAAGGACCCGGACGAGTCGCATTCTCGCGGGATGCCACCGGCGAATTGGTTGTACTACCGCTTCATCCCGGCATGGAGTTGGATGTGCGCGAACATGCCTTCCTGTTAGCCTCCGCCAATATCACTTATTCCTTTGAACGCATCAAAGGATTGCGAAATATTTTATTCGGTGGACAGGGCATGTACATGGATCGCTTTGTAACCACCAACCAATCGGGATTACTGATCCTTCACGGATATGGCAACGTCTTCGAGCGGACATTGAAACCAAGCGAGTTGATTCTGGTGGAGCCAGGCGCGTTCCTTTATAAAGACTCTTCTGTTCAAATGAATGTTCAGATGCAACAGTTGAGCACCGGTCTGTTTGGCGGAAGCGCAATGAGTTTGGCGCAAATGGTCGGACCCGGACGAGTCGGCATTCAATCCATGTACGTTCATCATTCGACGGAATAAGAGGCAGAGATGAGCGCAACACCTTCTGCTCCCGCCGCCGGACGAAGCTACACCTGCAATTGGTGCGGTGCCGTTTCGGACGGCACATCGTTAAGTTGTCCATCTTGCGGCGCGACGATCAATGTTAAAGAAATCATCACGCCCACCGGCTGGATTGAAATGCCGGGCCGCAAAGATATGGCGAAACTGCAAATCGGAAAATCATCCTGCCAGATCGAAGGGCTTTACGTTCCCGCCGCGGACTTCAACCTAGCTCCTGAAGACGGCGTTTACTTTGCCCATCACGTTTTGCTCTGGAAAGAAAATTCCATCAACATTTCTATGATGTCCATGAAAGGCGCATGGAAGCGCGCTTTTGCAGGCATGCCGATTTTCATGACTCAAGCCAAAGGTCCCGGCCATATTGCGTTTTCGCGCGACCTTCCGGGTGAGTTATTGGCTCTGCCGCTTCAACCCGGACAAGCCGTGGATGTGCGCGAACACTTCCTGCTGGTCGCCACCGATCAAGTGGATTACAGCTGGACGAATACCAACATTTGGTTCAATACAAAAAACGGCGATGAGACCGAAACGCATTATCCACTCGGTATGTTTCTGGATCGCTTCTCCGCATCCAAGATGCCCGGCTTGCTATTGCTTCATGCCTCGGGCAATGTATTCGTTCGCCAACTCGCCTCGGGACAATCCATCTTGATCAAACCCACCGCGTTGATCTTCAAAGATCCAACCGTAAGCATGCAATTGCATTTTGAACATCCAAACAGCGGATGGAATCCTTGGATGTCTTATATCCAGCGCTATCTGTGGCTGCGCGTCACTGGTCCTGGAAGAATCGCAATCCAATCTGCCTTTGAACCGGTCGAGGATAACGGTCAAACCATCACCAATCATTCTCCCGCCACTCGGCAACAGTGGTAGTTCAGTAAATTATTGCTGGGCAATCAAACTGCGGACAGACACAATCTGTCCGCAGTTTATTTTGGTTATAATCTCTGCAATGCGACGCATCCTCCAATCACCTAAATGGATTCCTTTATTCTTTGCGCTCATCACCATCGTAGCGTATGGGCTTTTGCTTCCCTTCACCGGCTTTTATTGGGATGACTGGCCCTTCGCATGGGCCGCGAAATTTCTTGGTCCGTCGCAATTCATTCCATCCTTCGCGGGCTTTCGACCTTTCCTTGGACCGATCTTCTTTATTACCACCAGCCTGATTCCGTCGAATCCGATTTTGTGGCAAATCTTCGCGCTGATCATTCGCTTCCTCGCGACGCTTTCAGCCTGGTTCGCGTTAAATCAAATTTGGCCCCGCTACAAATTTCAAACACTGATCGCGTCCTTGCTCTTTCTCGTCTTCCCCGGTTTCAGCCAACATTGGGTTGCATTTACACACATCAACCAAGAATGGATTCCGTTTATCTTCTATTTGCTTTCATTTGGATTCACCGCCCGCGCGCTTCGCGGGGATCCTCAGAAGAAAACGATCAATTCAATCATTGCCCTGCTCCTACTCATCGCAGGCGTCTTTCCCACCGAATATTTCATCGGACTTGAACCTTTGCGCTTTCTTTTCACTTGGGTCATTATCGCCGAGGAGACAAAAGGGGTTTGGCCGCGCTTCGTCCAAGCGATAAAACGCTGGCGGCCTTACTTCCTCATTTGGATTATAGATGCCATTTGGCTAGTGTATTACTACAAATCGGGTGCATATATTTCATACGGTGTTACCGCTACGCAACATGCGCTCTCCATAAAAGCTTTACTACTTGCATTCGGCGACGCGTTCTGGAAAGCCGGATTATATGTTTGGGTGCAGGTGCTGGTATTGACAGCGCAATCCATCACCGCGCCAACCAGCCTGCTAACCTTTGTTCTCATTGTCCTTTCCTTTTTATCCATTGCGTTTTACGTTTTGCATCTTGACCTAATCCCCTCCTCCCCATCCAGTCTTGCATCGGGTGAGAGTAAAACTTTCGCCATCACCGCTCTTGTCATTGGTTTCATCAGTATTCTGCTTGGACGCGTTCCATCCTTCGCCGCGGGGCTTCCGCTTACTTTGCAATCCTCCTATGATCGCTTCATGATCTCGATGATGCTCGGCGCAAGTTTATTTGCAACCGGGTTGATTGACCTACTCATCAAAAACAATCTTGCGAAAACATATGTATTCGCGTTGCTCATCGCGCTGGGCATCGGTCAGCAATTTTTCAACGCCAACATCTTTCGCCGCGATTGGTCGCGTCAACAAGACATCTATTGGCAATTGGCATGGCGTATTCCTGCGTTGAAACCAAACACCGCGATCTTAACTGACTTTATTCCGATTGATTACGAATCCGATCTATCCTTCACCGCGCCGCTCAATTGGATGTACGCTCCGAACTTTCATAGCGGCGATTTACCTTATGCTTTGATCTACGTCAATAAGCGCCTCGGCGGCGCGTCACTCTCTGATCTCAAGCCGGATACCGCTATTGAATTGCCTTATCGCACCGTGACCTTTCACGGCTCAACCTCGCAAGTGATCGTAATCTACGCGCCACAAAATGGATGCCTGCGCGTGCTCGATCCCGTTTATGCCAATGTGCAAACTTATAACAAACTCCCTTCAATAAAGCCCCTGATTCCTTTATCTGATCCATCGCGCATCATTACCAACGCTCCTCCGCCTGATCTGTCGAATCCACCTTTTCCTCAAGAACCATCTCATACGTGGTGTTACTTTTATGAACAAGCGGAGTTGGCGCGTCAAATCGGTGATTGGAATAGAGTCGCGGATTTGGGACGCGAAGCCGCGCAACAAGGCTTTGTTCCACAAGATGGCTTCGAATGGCTTCCATTTATCGAAGCAGATGCCCGCACAGGTAATTTGAAATCCGCAGAACAGACTACGCGTCAGGCATGGAAGAATGATGCGAAACTTCATCAGGGGTTGTGTCTTCTCTGGGAACGGATACAAGTCGAGGGGCCGAAGGAGGCACAAGGCGCTGCATCGAATTCTTTAACAGAACTTGGATGCAGATAATCATCCAATTGCAATGGCTTGCGGCTTGACGCTTTAAACAGGTTATGCTACTATCCTTAATTAGTTTTGTTCCAAGGAGATATCAAGATGGCTGATAAAAAAATCGGTGTGAGGTTAACGGTCATTCTTTTGCTGGGGACCATCCTGGCAACCGCCTGCACGCAATCCTACTCTCAAGCGCCCGCTGCAACGCCAACACTTATTCCCGCGGGCTTGTTTGTGTCGCCCTTGCCGACAGGGGTTGACGCAATGCAATTGGTCGCGGATTTTGGAACGCAAACCGCCGAAGCACTTAGCGGAACCACTGCGACTCCTCAAGTGGCAACTGCCACATCAGGCACAGCATCAGCTGTCACTGCCACTCCAACGCTGCAAAGCGGAACGTTCATCACACCTTTGAGCGGTTCGGGAACACCGGTGGCTGTTGTGACTTTTACGCCTGCTCCGGTTACCGGTACGATATCTGCCGCGACCGTCATTGTGCCTCCGGTTCCTGGAGGCGTCCCAGCAACGTATACTTTGCAGCAGGGCGAATTCATCTACTGCATAGCACGGCGCTACAATCTCGATCCGGAGGAATTGCTTAGACTGAACAACCTGCACGACTGGGATGCTCAAAATGTGAGTCCCGGCCTGACTTTGCAAATTCCACAAACGGGCAATCCATTCCCAGGCATCAGGGCACTACACAATCACCCGGATACTTATACTGTCTCTGGTAATAACGATACCACTCTATATGGTGTTGCTTGCTATTATGGAGACATAGATCCTGCGGTCATAGCGCAAGCCAACAACCTTCCGTTATATGCCAACTTGACGATTGGGCAACAATTGACAATCCCGTAATCGCGTAATGGTTAAAAACAAAAGCCCAGTTCATCAATGAACTGGGCTTTTGTTTTATAATGAAATAAACACATTTCTATCGCAGAGGAAGAAACATGCCGTTTGAACTTTTAAAGTCCGAACCAGTATTTCAGGGACGCGCCTTCAAAATCCGCCGCGATTATTTGAGGACGCCTGATGGCCGCGAAACAAAATATGAAATCGTTGAACATAGCGGCTCAGTGATTATCATCCCAGTTGATGAGCATGGAAATTTTTTATTCGTTCGTCAGTATCGCCACGCGGCAGGCATGGATTTACTCGAACTTCCTGCAGGGACACGCGAGGGTAATGAGCCGCATGAGGTCTGCGCGGCGCGTGAGATCCGCGAAGAAACGGGGATGGCCGCGGGAAAACTTGAACGTATCGGCGACTTCTATCTTGCGCCCGGCTATTCGACCGAATTCATGGCTGTCTTTCTCGCAACTGAATTGACGCACAATCCGCTCAAGCCCGATGCAGACGAATTTTTACAAGTAGAAAAGATACCAATCAACAAAGCAATCGAGATGGCTGAAAAGGGTGAAATGCCGGATGCAAAAACACTGGCGGCGTTGTTGCTGGCAAGAACATACTTGAAAAAGTATTCCTAACACGTTACAAGGATGAAGATTACATTTCATTCTTGTATTTTTTCAATCCTACAATTTTTGTCCGAATATGACAACCCACACAGGGATTTAAGTCATATATAACTAACGCCCTACCCTATTGGGGGATACACTTGGAAACTTGGAATGTTATCTCCGGGTGAAGACCCGTTTTCAAAGGAGTTAGTAATGAAGCATCCTGTAGTAACCATTGACGGCAACGAAGCCACAACCTCTGTTGCCCACCGTTTGAATGAAGTGATTGCAATCTATCCAATCACGCCATCATCTCCCATGGGTGAACACGCGGACGCGTGGTCAGCCAAGCACCAGCCCAATTTATGGGGAACTGTTCCACTCGTAATTGAGATGCAATCCGAGGGCGGCGCGGCAGGCGCAGTGCACGGCGCTCTGCAAGCCGGAGCATTGACCACTACATTTACCGCCAGCCAGGGCCTATTGTTGATGATCCCTAACATGTATAAGATCGCCGGCGAATTGACCAGCACAATTTTCCACGTGGCGGCGCGTTCGGTGGCCGCGCAAGCTCTCTCCATCTTCGGCGACCATCAGGACGTGATGGCTGTCCGGCAAACTGGCTTCGCCCTGCTGTCATCTGGTTCCGTTCAAGAAGCGCACGACTTTGCGGCCATTGGGCAGGCTGCGACCCTCAAATCGCGCGTGCCGTTCCTGCATTTCTTCGATGGGTTTCGCACCTCACATGAAGTTGCCAAGATCTTTCAACTTACCGATGAAGAACTCCACGCTCTCATTGACGATGAGCTGATCCGCGAGCACCGAGCGCGTGCTTTATCCCCCGACCATCCCGTGATACGTGGCACGGCCCAAAATCCCGATGTCTATTTCCAGGGACGCGAGACCGTCAATCCGTTCTATGAAGCAGCGCCCGCCATCGTGCAAGCGGTAATGGACGAGTTCGCCAAGATCACTGAACGACCGTATCACCTCTTCGATTATTCGGGGCATCCCGAAGCAGAAAGAGTTGTTGTGATCATGGGCTCCGGTGGTGAAACTGCCGAAGCCACCGTAAAGTATCTTGCTGAAAAAGGCGAGAGGGTCGGCGCAATACGCGTCCGGTTGTATCGTCCATTCTCGATTGATCATTTCATTAAGGCTTTGCCCAAGACCGTTAAATCCATCTCGGTATTGGACCGCACAAAGGAGCCGGGGTCATCCGAACCGCTTTACCTTGATATTGTTGACGCATTGGCGGAGAGTAATCGCTCCAATATCAAGGTGATTGGCGGACGCTATGGATTGTCCTCGAAGGAATTCACACCCGCGATGGTCAAGGCGACGCTGGATGAATTGAAGAAATCCGAACCAAAGAATCATTTCACGGTGGGCATCAACGATGATGTCAGCCACACCAGCCTCGACGTTGACTCTTCTTTCTCAATCGAATCGGAAGAGACCGTGCGTTGCATGTTCTTCGGTCTCGGCTCAGACGGCACGGTTGGCGCCAACAAAAACTCAATCAAGATCATCGGTGAAGAGACTGATAACTTTGCTCAAGGTTATTTTGTTTATGACTCAAAGAAGGCCGGTACGGTGACGATTTCCCATCTTCGCTTCGGCTCAAAGCCAGTTCAGGCTCCCTATTTGATCGAAGTGAATCAGGCTAACTTTGTGGCCTGTCATCAGTTCAACTTTTTGGAAAAGTTTGAGATGCTAAAGTATGCCAAACCGGGCGGGGTCTTTTTGCTGAACAGCCTGTATGGCCCAGATGAAGTTTGGGATCAGCTGCCGATCGAAGTTCAGAAAGAGCTCGTGACAAAGAAACTTAAGTTCTACGTTATCAACGGTTATGACGTTGCCGAAAAGACAGGCATGGGAAACCGCGTCAACACCATCATGCAGACCGCGTTCTTTGCGATCAGCGGCATCCTGCCACGCGAGGACGCCATCACCCAGATTAAGCACGCCATCGAAAAGACTTACGGAAAACGCGGCGAAGCTGTAGTGAAGAAAAACTTCGAGGCTGTGGATCAAACCCTTGAGAATCTTCATGAGGTCAAAGTTCCGGCAAAGGCTACTTCGACGAGCATGCGCCGACCAGTCGTCCCGAATGAAGCGCCTGAATTCGTTAAGAATGTGCTGGCGCCTATCATCGCGTTCGATGGAAATGATGTTCCTGTCAGTGCAATGCCCGTAGACGGCACATTCCCCTCCGGGACAACCCAATGGGAAAAGCGAAATCTTGCACTGGAAATTCCGGTCTGGGTGCCTGACTTGTGCATCCAATGCGGCAAATGCATCATCGTCTGTCCTCACGCGGTGATCCGCCAAAAGATCTTCGATGATAAATTGCTGGCCGGCGCGCCGGAAACATTCAAGCACATGCCGTCAAAATATAAAGAGTTCTCGCATGGAATGACCTATTCGATTCAGGTTGCGCCTGAAGATTGCACAGGATGCGAATTGTGCGTGGAGGCCTGTCCGGTAAAGGATAAGGCACAGGCTGGGCGCAAGGCTCTGAATATGGAGCCTCAGCCGCCTCTGCGCGCGAGCGAAAGCAAGAACTGGGATTTCTTCATGAAGATTCCGAGACCTCGACCGCAAGCTGATCAATCCATCCACCATCAAGAATTCGCAACTGCTTCGTCCGTTGTTTGAATTCTCCGGCGCTTGCTCGGGATGCGGCGAGACGCCTTACGTCAAACTCGTTTCGCAACTGTTCGGCGACCGGGCAATTGTCGCGAACGCAACCGGCTGTTCCTCCATCTATGGCGGTAACCTGCCGACCACGCCTTGGGCGAAAGACAATTTCGGACGCGGGCCAGCCTGGTCGAACTCGCTGTTTGAGGATAATGCTGAATTCGGCCTTGGAATGCGCTTGACGCTTGATAAACAAAATGAGTATGCGCATGAATTGATGGCTGTTTTACGCAAAGAACTTGGTTCGGAATTCGTGGATGCTATTGTCCATGCGGATCAATCCACTGAAGCTGGCATTGATGAACAACGCAGCCGCGTGGCAGAGCTTAAAAAGAAACTTGCAAGTTCCAAAGACCCGCGTGCGAAAGATTTGATCAGCGTATTGCTAACTCGCTGGTAAAGAAATCTGTGTGGATCATGGGCGGCGATGGCTGGGCATACGATATCGGTTATGGCGGCCTTGACCACGTGCTCGCCAGCGGACGCAATGTCAATATCCTGGTGCTGGATACCGAAGTCTATTCCAATACGGGCGGTCAGGCATCCAAGTCCACGCCGCGCGGCGCAGTCGCTAAATTCGCGATGAGCGGTAAAGGTTTGCCAAAGAAAGACCTCGGCTTGATTGCCATGGCTTATGGCTATGTTTACGTTGCGCGTGTTGCCATGGGTTATAACGATCAACAGACACTCAAGGCTTTTCTCGAGGCCGAATCATATGATGGTCCGTCGCTGATCATTGCTTACAGCCATTGCATCGAACACGGCTACGATATGATACACGGTCTCGAACAGCAAAAACTTGCCGTCCAGTCCGGTGCCTGGCCCGTTTATCGTTACGATCCGCGCCTCGCACATGAGGGCAAGAACCCGCTCGTCATTGAATCAAAAGAGCCGACCATTCCCCTCTCGCAGTATGCTTACAACGAAACTCGTTATAAGATGCTCACGCAGATAGATGAAGCCCGCGCAGAAGAATTAATGCGCGAAGCTCAGCAGGATGCAAAGTCACGCTGGACGCTGTATCAGCAAATGGCGGCCATCCATTATGACGCAGATGGCAATGAAGGACATAAAAATTAGATGACTAAAATTAGAGAGTAGTGAAGCTACTCTCTAATCATCTATTCGGAGGAAAAATGATCGATCTCTCTACAACTTATCTTGGCTTGAAGTTAAAGAATCCGCTTGTGGCTTCCGCCTCCCCGCTTTCAAAAAAGGTGGAACAAGTCAAGCGCTTGGAGGAAGCAGGCATCGCCGCGGTGGTCATGTATTCATTGTTCGAGGAACAAATCATCCACGAAAGCCTTGAACTCGATCACTATCTGGCGCGCGGTACGGAGTCGTTTGCTGAGGCGCTCAGCTATCTGCCCGATGTTGGCATGTATAGTCTATTGCCGGATCAATATGTGGCGAATGTGGAAAAGTTGAAAAAGACTGTTAGCATTCCTGTGATCGGAAGTCTGAATGGGGTCTCGAAAGGAGGCTGGACGCGCTATGCTCGTCTCATTCAGGATGCAGGAGCGGACGCGCTCGAATTGAATCTCTACTATATCCCCACCGACTCCGCCGTCCCCGCGCAAGAACTCGAAGACGCACAAATTGATCTTGTGGCAAACGTAAAATCTTCAATCAAAATTCCGCTGGCAGTGAAGTTAAGTCCCTTCTACACTTCGCTTCCCCATTTTGTAAAACGGCTTGTAACCACAGGCGTGAATGGTTTGGTGCTCTTCAACCGCTTCTATCAACCCGATTTTGATATAGAAGAATTGAATATCTCTCACACCCTCGAACTCAGTTCATCCTCTGAATTGAGACTGCCCTTGCGCTGGATTGCTATGTTGCATGGTCATGTAGATGTTGACTTTGCATTGACCAGCGGTATTCACTCTGCCACAGATGTCCTCAAAGCCATGATGGCCGGAGCGAAAGTTTCAATGATGGCTTCCGAATTGCTTCACAGCGGCGCGGATTTTGTTTCCAATATCCTTGCGGAATTGCGGGCCTGGATGGAGAAACACGAATATATCTCCATTAAACAGATGCAGGGAAGCATGAGCCAGAAAGCCGTTGCAGAGCCTTCTGCTTTCGAACGGGCAAATTATATGAAAGTATTAAGTTCGTTTACAGATTTGCCTTGATCTAATTGATCATCAAAAACAAAAAGTCCTTCGCGATTGCGAAGGACTTTTAAGATAATTTCAGAGCGAGATGGCTATTCCTCAACTGGAGCGGGAGCATTCTTGCGCTGACGGAATGTAATACGGCCGCGCGTTAAATCATACGGCGACATTTCCACCGCCACGTGATCTCCCAGTAATATGCGGATGTAATACTTGCGCATCTTACCGGAAAGATACGCCAGCACTTCGTGGCCATTATCCAACCGCACGCGGAACTGCGTTCCAGGCAACGCCTCGACCACAACCCCCTCAGCTTTAATTTTATCGTCCTCTTTCGCCATACACGCCTCCAGTGAGCTTACTCAATTTCCCTGGTAAAGGAGCGCCGCTTGATACGGCGAGCGGCCTTCTTCCTTTCCATGCGGCGCTGTTCGCTTTTGGAAACATACCAGCGCTTACGGCGCACCGTGCTCAACACGCCGCTCTTGACAACCTTCTTGCGAAAACGCTTCAATAACGAATCCTGAGATTCGCCACTGCGCAAAACAACCAATGCCATATTCGATTCACCTCCTTTTACAAGTAAGATGGGCCAAGAAAAACCCTCAGCCGTATGCAGACTCGGCTGAGGGTCGTGTTTGAACCGAAACGAATAACCTGACCTTGCGATCAATAAGCGCTTCACACTCCTCGAATTTTCAATCTTTGAGAGAAAAGATCCCTCAACCGAACCAGCGGGCAAGATTATACTATAGACAAGGTTTCGGCGAAAGAGGCAAAGATCATTTCAACGGCACATTCAACTCCAACGATTTTTATATTGACCGCCCGAATAACATCCCTTACAATCCGCCCTCGTAAAATAATCCACGAACTCAAGGGAAACATGGCAAAATATCGCATCACTTATTGGAAACATATTCCAACATCTTTTGTGGTCGAAGGAGATGGACGCACGATCAAAAAGCAACTCTCGCAAAAAATTCAGAAGGCCATTGACGCATACGCGATGGCAACTGGTTTGACTTCAACCGCGGAGTATGCAAAACAATATAAGCGCGGGGATTGGATCGAGCGTGAGGGCGCACCTGAAGAAGTTGCCGAGGCGCTTCTTTCAGAACTCGAAGCGGAGTTCGCCAAAATCGAAATTCCCAAACGGAATGGTAGTGTCGTTAAATGACCGGCAAACATACCGTCATCTTGCAACCCTCAGGCCGCCGCGGACAAGTAGAAGAAGGCAAATCCGTGCGCGAAGCTGCGCGCGAATTGGGCGTTGAGATCGAATCCATTTGCGCGGAAAATGCCACGTGCGGCAAGTGCATTGTTTTGGTGGAAGAAGGCCGCTTCGAAAGATACGATATTGAATCCAAGCGCGAGAATTTATCTCCTGTCGACGCGGCTGAAAAAGCATATTTTGACCGCCGTCCAAATCTACTCAAGAGCAAAGGCTGGGCAGTTGGAAAGGTGCGGCTTTCCTGCCAATGCAAAGTGCTCGGTGATGTGCTCATCAATGTTCCCGAGGAAAGCCGCGGCAACAAACAGATCGTCCGCAAGAGTGCGCGCGAACGCCAAATCGAGATCAAGCCGTCCATTCGGAAATATCTAGTGACGATGACGCCCCCCAACCTCGAACGCCCCATCGCAGATTGGGAAAGGCTCGCCAAGGGACTCGAAACTTCAATGGGTCTCGTCCGCCGCGGCGAAGAGAATCTACCCAAATGGTCTGATCTGAAAATTGATTACATGTGCCTGCGAACTTTATCGCAGACTTTGCGCGAAGCGAACTGGGAAGTCACTGTTTCAGTTTGGCAGGATCAAGAAGTTGTGCAAGTTCAACCGGGCTTGGTTGAAGAGAGTTATGGAGCCGCCGTGGATATTGGATCGACCACCATCGCTTTATATCTTTGCGATCTCCGCACTGGCGCAATCCTCGCCGCAGAATCAGAGATGAATCCGCAAATCGTGTACGGCGAAGACATCATGTCGCGCATTCAATATACGATTGAGCATAAAGACGGATTGGAAAAATTACACAAAGCTGTAATTGATATTCTCAACAAGTTATTGAAACTCTCTGCCAGAAAAGCAAAGATCAAAACCGAGAATATTCTCGAGATGGTGTTGGTCGGAAATTCCACCATGCATCATCTCGTGTTGAATCTGCCGCCCAAGGATTTGGGGCGCGCACCGTTCGTTCCTGCCATTCATCATTCAGTAGATATAAAGGCGCGCGAACTTGGATTGCATATCAACACCTCCGGCAATATCCATGTTTTACCAACCATTGCATCCTTCATCGGCGCGGATACAAGCGGAGTGCTTCTTGCCGAAGAGCCGCATAAGCAGGATGAAAATTGGCTAATCATTGACGTCGGAACCAATGCCGAGTTGGTGTTGGGAAATCGCAACCGTCTGGTTTGCACCTCCACACCCACGGGACCCGCATTGGAAGGCGCGCACGTGGAGTATGGAATGCGCGCCGCACCGGGCGCAATGGAGCGCGTACAAATTGATGAAAAGACGCTCGAGCCAAAGTATAAAGTAGTAGGCATCGAAGGTTGGAACACTGACCATGCTGATTTCAATGGTCAAGTCAAAGGGATTTGCGGATCCGCTATCATCGACGCGGTAGCGGAAATCTTTAGGGTTGGAATTATTGATTCTCGGGGCAAATTCAAGCGCGGGCTTAAGTCGAGGCGAATTCGAGAGGGCGCAAGCGGCATGGAATACATCATCGCATTCGCCAATGAAACCTCCATCGGAAGAGACATCCCCATTACACAACAGGATGTAAGGCAAATCCAATTAGCGAAAGCCGCGTTATTCACGGCGGCGCGCACACTGCTCAAGCGCAGTAATTTACAATCTCCTGATAAAATCATTCTGGCTGGCGGCTTCGGAAGTTATATTGATAAAGAAAAGGCGATGCTGATCGGTTTGATCCCCGATTGTCCGCTGGAGAATGTGTATGCCGTCGGCAACGCTGCAGGCGATGGTGCACGCATCGCGTTGTTGAACATTGAGAAGCGCAAAGAAGTCGAGACGGTCACGCGGCGAGTGGAACGATTCGAATTACCAACCGACCCAGAATTTCAAAACCAATTCATGCTGGCAACGAGCCTTCCGCACATGAGCGAACCATTTCCTCACATCGCGCATTTAATCCCGAACCGCGAAGTCGACCCGTTGGCAGGAAAATTTATGAAATAAATTCCCTCACCCTGCCCTCTCCCATTGGGAGAGGGGTTGGGGCGAGGCAGGAGGAACGATGAATAAATTTCTTGAACGATTGAATGCAGGAGAAACGCTGGTTGCCGATGGGGCAACCGGCACCAACTTACAGAAGATGGGATTGAAGCCTGGCAAAGCGCCGGAGGATTTGGTAATCGATCAACCCGATCTTTTGCTCAAACTGGAAAGCTCGTTCGTCGAAGCAGGTTCGGATATTATTCTCACCTGCACGTTTGGCGGTACACGTTTGCGGATGAAGGATTCAAAATATCAAAGCCGCGCGCCCGAAGTCAATACGCGCGCCGCGGAATTGGCGCGTAAAGCCGCTCCGGCCCGAAGCGAGGTGCTGGTCGCCGGTTCGATGGGTCCGACTGGCTCAATCATGAAACCGTACGGTCCCATGACTCCTGATCAAGCTTTTGAAACGTATGCCGAACAAGCCAAAGCACTTGCAGATGGCGGTGTTGACTTTTTGCTCATCGAAACCATGTTCGCGCTCGATGAAGCCGACGCGGCGTTCAAAGGTGCACGTTCCGTAACAAACCTGCCAATTGTTGTTTCTTTCAGTTATGACCGCGGCGTGCGCACCATGATGGGCGTGAAGCCAAAAGATGTGGCGCAGAAATATAAAGAGATGGGCGCGGCGTTGGTCGGTGCGAACTGCGGAACAACGCTTGAGAACATGGAAGCCGTCATCAAAGAATATGGCGAGACGATACCAGCCTTTGGTTTATGGGCCAAACCGAACGCGGGTGTGCCGCACATGGACGTGAAGACCGAGCAGGGCGTTTACGATATGACCCCGGAGGATATGTCAGCGTATGCAAAGAAATATATTGCGATCGGTGCGCGCGTAGTAGGCGGATGTTGCGGCTCGACACCCGATCATGTCGCGGCGATTGCAAAAGCGGTCAAATCCAAAACGAAAGTCACAAGGGACACCAAGTAAAATCCGTTGCGACCTCACCTGCACTGCACCAAACGCAGTGCGGTGCAAGTGTCGTGCCCTTTGTGTTTAATAAAATGAACGCTCGCGACGAAATCCTTGCTTTGCTCAATGGTCAGCGCATTGGGCGCGTGCCTTGTTTCTCTGGTTTGATTCATGTTGCTTCTGCGGGACTTGAAAGCGAAGGATTGATTTTTCGCGAAGTCCATAAAGACGCAAAGAAGATGGCAAAAGCCGCTGCCAGCACTTATCGTCTGACTGGATTTCTTTCTGCAGTCCTGCCGCTGGATTTATATGTCGAAGCGGAGGCATTGGGCGCGGAGATTGACTTCCGAGAGAGCCAGCATTATGAATTTCCAAGCATCAAGAAAGCATTGTTTCAATCGGCGAAGGAACTCGCAGTTGAGAATATAGAGATTGTGAATCGTGGACGTGTTTCATTGGTATGCGATGCCATCCGAATGTTAAAAGAAGATATTGGCAATGAGGCCGTGATCGGCGCATGGATGCCCGGTCCGTTCACACTGATGACGCTGATAATTGAGCCCGCCAAATTGTTCATCGAAATGAAACGTGAGCCGGATATTGTTCACACTTCACTAAAGCAATTATCTGCTTTGCTTTCAAAGGTTGGACTCGCTTATCGCAACGCAGGCGCGGATTTTTTGACAGTTCACGATATGGGCGGCTCTCCGGCTTTTATCGGCCTGCGCGCTTTGAGCAATTTGTCCTGCCAGCTTTGAAAGATTTAATGGCTAATCTTCCGAAGCCGCGCGTATTATCAATCTGCGGGAATACAAATGCTTCGATGTCATTGATCGCGCAGGCAGGCGCGGATGCAATCTCCGTAGATCAAACCAATGATCTCGCATCATCACGCGCAGTTCTGGGCAAGGAAACACTTCTATTCGGAAACATTGATCCGGTTGCGACTCTGGGTTTGGGATCAGAGTTTGATGTTCAACAAGCTGTTACAAAAGCAAAGCAAGCGGGCGTGGATGCAGTCTGGCCCGGATGCGATTTGCGACTAGATACATCGTTAGAGAATTTAAAGGCAATGATGAACGAACAAACAAATATTTAAATTTGTAAACGGTTCGTTTGCCGCTTCATTGCCTGCTTCCCTTTTTGGTTTTCGTCTTTTCTTTGAATCTAACAACATTTTCTGTCTGCTGATATGGTTCAAGATTGTAGCGCTTGGCCACCAATATAAGCAATCTCTTTGCTGTTCCAGGTGGAAGTTCTAATTGCTTATCAACTTGTCTATAATGTATTAGCTTTCCAAGTTCAATACGATCTTCTCGTCCATATGTCCCCAACGTGATAGTGCAAGGTTTTTTCTGTAATTTCGATCAAGTGTTACCTCGCAATTTCATATTGCGATCAATTTGAACCTTCAAAAGTCATATAGGTTCTGCCGGTCAACCACTCCTCGCTGATCTCATTCAACACCGCTGAGACCAAACGGAGGCACGAAGCCTGATTAGGAAAGATCGAGACGACCCGCGCTCGGCGTCTCACTTCGCGGTGCAACCTTTCCACGCCATTGGTCGTGCGCAACAATTTTCGAAAAGCACCCGGAAAGGAAAAAACCGTTAAGCCTTCCGGGACATTGGTGGCCATCCACTCGGATAAACGCGAAGCACTCTTCTCGTATTTGCTCACCGCCTTGGCCAGATACGCTTCAGCGGTAACACGATCCGGAGCATTGAAGACGGTACGGATATCCTCAGCCACTTCGGTCTGCATATCTTTGTGCGGCACGTAGGCTTGAGCATTTTGTTGTAAATGGAACTGACATCGCTGCCAGGGAATGCCACCAAAGACTGCTAAGCGCGCTGCTCGCAATCCCGCATGGTCATCGCTGGTGATGAGTTCCACGCCACCGAGTTCCGCGTTTCTTCAAACTCTCCAGGAAGGTGCGCCAATGGACTTCGTGTTCGCTGAGCGACACAGAAACGCCCAAGATCTCGCGTTTCCCTTGTGGCGTGACACCCACGGCCACTAAAACCGCCAGGTGACGCACCTGTCCATCTTCTCGAACTTGCTCGTAGTATGCGTCCAGGAAGAGATAGGGATATTCACCCAGCGGCCGTTCGCGCCACTTCTCCAGTTCCGCATCCATTTGAGCCGCAGCCTGACTCACCATCGATGACGAAACATCCACACCACACAACTGCTCGGTGATGGCCTTGACCTTTCTCGTGGACACTCCTTGGACATACATCTCGGCCAAAGCCAAGGTCAGTGCACGTTCACTTCGCAGTCCCTTCTCCAGTGCCTGCGGGTAGAACCCACCTTCTCGAACTTGCGGGATCGCAAAGGCGATATCTCCAACTCGGGTCCGCAGGGTCTTGGCTTTGTAGCCATTGGCGTGACCGATACGTTCTGGATTATGTTGGTAAAGTTCTGCATTCAAATGCTCACTTCTCTCGGCTTGCATGGCGGTGTTGATCACGACCCGGATCAATTCCGGCAGAACATCAAGTCCTTGTTCCTGCACCTGCTCCAATAATTCAGCAGGTAAGGTAAAATCTTCGCGGTAGGTCATGTGCTTCTCCTTTTGGTGTGGTAACCGCAAGGATAACACTTGACCTACCTTTCATTGCAATTTACAGAAAGCATTGTACACAACTCCCAACGTCCACCCTTGCTCCGAAAAATCCCTGATAGGGTTATCGTTTCTGTAGAATAACTCAGTGTCAATTATCTCTTCTAACTCGTCATCGCTATAGCCAGTGTATTTTCCTGAATAGAAAGCTCAATCACCAAGGTCGACATCTTTGACTTTTACATTTTTATATTTTGGAATTCTCTTCGTAATATTAGTAGCCCGAAATGATGCAATATTGCCAAATCCAAATTGTTTTATCAGTGCTTCAAATAACAGTTTCAAATCAGTTGCTTTTCCCAAAGATAGTGCTTGAAGTCTGCTTAATGGTTCAGGTAACTCTGATAGTTCAATTTCTGGAGCACATAACGGGTAAATTCTACAATCTCCGTTTCTCCCATTTAACCAAGTCGCACCAATTTCAAACCACAGCCAAGGTCGCTCAATTGAAACTGGTGTGACGATTGCTATAATTGCCTGAGCAGTATTAAGCCTATTTTCAATGTCGCTCAACCAATCATTGCCCGCCGGAATTGCACCTGGCGAACTCGTGCTAAATATATTTATTCCATTTGCAAACACTTTATCAATTTCTTGCTTGACTGCCTCAGCAAACTCGCCATCAGAAGTAGCGTGACTGATAAAGAGAGTTGGTTTTTTTATTTCGTGATTTGTCATAATACCGTCTTTTATAATTCTCCTTGAAGGCACTATCCTATATGGGCAGTAGCAACGCGCCCAATTCCTCTTGCCTTGCGGACTCCAATACCCATAACACTTTGACTTTAGAGATTATAGCATCACCTATTCCAGTTACTCACACAACCCCTTCACCTTCTCAAAAACTTCATCCGCACTCAACAAATCCAAATCAATCACCACCGCATCGTCGGCGGCACGGAGGGGCGCGACATCGCGCGGTCGAATCAATTCGGTCGCGCTCGATCACGCTGGCAAGGATGCCATCGTAATCGGCTTCGCCGCCACGCGCTTTGATCTCGTTATAACGTCGGCGGGCGCGCTGCTGTGCTGAGGCGTCGAGATAGATCTTCAAATCAGCTTCAGGCAGAACGACCGTGCCGATGTCGCGTCCAACCATCACCACGCGTCCGCGCTGACCGATCCTGCGTTGTTGTTTGCTCATCGCACTCCGCACGCCGCGATAGGCCGACACAATGGAAACGTTCGCATCCACTTCAGGCTGACGTGTTTCCCACGTCACATCTTTTCCTTCAACGATGACATCGCAGACACGTCCATCCGACTTTGAAGCAGGAGCCACATCAATCTGTATTTTCTCCGCCAATGTGGCAACCGCCGCTTCATCGCGAAGATCCATGCCGCGTTGCAATGCGATCCACGTCACGGCGCGATACATCACACCGGTATCGAAAAAGAGATAGCCTAATAAATCAGCCAGCCGCCGCCCGAGCGTGGATTTGCCCGAAGCGGCTGGCCCGTCAATTGCAATAATTTTTGGAAGAGTCTTGGTCATTGAATAATTCCGCCACAGTCGAGTCTCTCTCTTGGGGAGAGGGCCAGGGAGAGGGAGAAACTTACGGTTTCGTACCCTTTGTATCAAGGAAAAGATCGTTGCGCGCCCAGAAAATAATCGTCTCTGTGCTTTGCGGCATCTGATGATATGCCAGCCAGCGCATCCAATCGGACGCGGCGGCATTATCCCATAATGGCCCCTGTCTCCAAACAAATGACTCGCCGCGATACGCAGCCGCCAAGGTTGGATTATTCTGATCCGTTGTAATGACCAATGGAGGCGAAGCCGATGCGCCTAACGCGCTGACCGTTGAGAGGGAATGTCCACGCAGAAGCCATTCAAGTGCGGGCGAATCAACACCGACAATGGTAATCGGCTGGCCATTGATATTATCGTTGCTCCAATCCGACATTTCATTTGCGACCGTCAAAAGCAAATCGGCTTGCGCCGGGGTTTTATCTGCCGTCCACATTTCCTGACCCAGCGCCACGCGCATGTTCCCCGCGCCGAGCATCGCGCCGAACGAATAAATTCCCAATGCCACAGCGACTCCCCATGTTGCGCCGAGCCGCGCGGTGCGAGCCGACCATCCCACTGCCACCAGCAGAACGCAAATGACCAGCAGTAACAATGAACCGAACAACAGCCAGATGCGATCACTGGCTTGTGAAGAGGGAAACGGTAATGTGGTGATAAATAAAAATTGGAGCCAGACGAAGAAAAGAACGAATATACTTAATCCTGCCACGCCGATCACCTGCCGTCGTTCTTCCGGCAGAATATTCACTGCGTGCGCTAATTCCAGTGAAGCCAGTGCCCATAATGGAATAAGCATCCAAACCAAGTCACTCACTTGGTGGAATGGATAGAACAACGCAAGCAATAATGCGACCAACATCCAAATACTCAGTCTCATCACGCGTTTGCTTCCATTCGTCCAGCCGCGCACGACTGTGATCAATGCTAAGATCACAGCCAGCGGTTGGTAGGCGATCAACGAGAACAACATCATGCCCGCCGAGATTCCCGATGAACGCGTCCAGCCGCTCAAATATTCCGGCAGGGAGGATAGCCACACGCTCAATCCATTTGGCGATAAAAAGAATAATGTCCCGCCGACGAGCAATGTTCCGATTCCATACCATAACGCAGACAGCCATTCGCTGCGCGCGGGACTTGAAGCGGACTCGGTTTTCCCGCGCGCTTCCATCGCCTGAAGAATCGCCCACGACAACCCGAGGCCAAGCAAGCCTTCCCAAAGCGATGATCCCGAAAGTAAAGCCAACGCGGCGAAGACTCCCGCCAAGCGCGATTGTTTCTGTTTCCAAAAGCCCCATGCAAACAGAACAAACGTTACGGCGAGGATTGAACTGCCCGCTTGACGGGATAGCGCAACCAAGCCTGGGTCAAACGCCAGGAAGAAAGCAAGGATCAAACTTGGACGAGGTTTGAGACGCTCGCGAAAAAGAAATGGGACAAAGACAAGGCATGATCCCGCGAGAGCCGGAACAAATCGCGCCAGAAAATTTGTCCCGCCGCCGTAGAAAAAGAAAACAATGCTGGTCAATAAAACATACGCCGGTTGTGAGCCAAGCGCGGGATGTGCGCCTTGTGCAACACCGAGTGCCTGCAGTGCCCATTGGGCTTCGAGGTCGGTCAGCGTCCACGTGCCAAGGCGGATCAAGCGGACAGCAAGCGCCAAAAGAAAAGCGATGATATAAAGAGCGATTTGGTGACGGAATGGTTTCATTGGTTATATTTTACTTGACTTCGTAGATTGTCACAGTGCCTTGATGATAAACCTGCGTAAGATGGGCATGGAATTTATCTTCCTGCACCGGATATGTGGAACGTTCGAGATCACCGATGTAGATGTATTGAATATTGTATTGATTGATAATCGCAAGCGCGGCCTGCCAACTGGGCGTACTATAAAGCGTTTTGATATCATCCTGACGCGTGCCCAGATCGGCGCCGGTGCGTCCCCATTGAGATTCATGATCGGGCCAATTAAGCACCGTCGGCAAACCGGTGTATTCGGAGATGCATCCATAACTGGTGTAACCTCCGCCGACCGCTTCCGCGATCACTCCATCCGGCGCGGACTTCAGCCATTCAATAGCAGCGGCTTCATCGGGGGTATTGCGCTGGATGCGAGTAAAGTCGTCAAGCGTCCAGCCAAAAGTTGGATTGAAATTATTGGTCTTGTTTGCGATACTTAGCGCGGGATAGGTCAGCGACATGAACAGGAGAATCACAAGACCGACTCGAAAAATCCAATCCCATGCGCCGCGCAATTTTTGAAGAAGGATCGCAGTACCGAACGCCGCGGCGATGCTCCACAACAACCACGCCTGATAATAGAACTTAAAGATGGTGTTCATGCGCGTGCCGAACTCATCGTGCAAGTAAACGAATTCGGGGGCAATCACTAAAAGGGATGCAAGAATAATAAGAAGAAATACAAATGTAGATGGTTGATGGGTAATGGCGGATGGTTGAGCATTAGCCGTAAACGATGAAGGATCGTCTTCAGGAATCGTTTTACGATTCGCCAGTAAAAAAGCAAGGGCGGGGATCAGAAGCGCAAGCAGAGTCAACAAGCCGCCAATATACAAGAGACGGCGAATCGTTGCTTCCACAAATAGATCCTTAAAATTCGCAAGGCCTTGAGAGGCAAGAAATTGCCCAGCAATCACTGGATCAGTGAACTTAACCGCCCAACTTAATAGCCATGAGAATCCCCAAAGCAACAGGGTAAAACCAGTGACCAATAGAAAAGCAATTGACCAGCGAGCGGTACGCTTTTCGCCGAATGAAAGGTAAATGCCATATGCGATCAATAGGATGAAAAACGGCGCAAACATCACCCACAACTGCGCGCCGCGCGTTGGGTTGATGATGTTTGGCAGGATGCCGCTTGCCTGAGATGAAAAGGCAAAATAAAACGGTAAGTAAAGAACAATCGCAAACAAACCAAGCGGGACGCCAAGCACGAAAGCATCTTCGAGCCGCGACCACGACCAACCCTCTTCATGAACACGGATCAGAATGTAAGCAAAGATAATCAATGCCGCGCCGACGAGAATATCCCAAGTGTTAAGGAAAGCCAAACCGCCGAGAGTCAACGCCGCGAACAGGAATCCTGTTTTGCTGATGTTCAAGTGAAAACCAAAGAGGTCAATTTCGCCGCGCCAACCGCCGAGGAAAAGATTCAATGCAATCGCAACAGCAAGCAGATTGAACGGAATCGCCAGCACATGCGGATGCAAGTCACCAAGCAGGAAAGAGAAGAACGGAAACTCATCAATGACTTCCTGAAAGCCGCCCCTCAAATCAAAGTCAGAGACAACGCGTGAGGCGCGCCACCACCACCAGAATCGATCCGGAATCCAAGTCAGAGGCTGGATCGGCGCACTGCTTAAATCCTTGATCCCAAGCCACGTCCAAAAATTGGAGGTGGAATTGGCGGGCCAAAAGATTCCACGACTATGCAAGACTTCAAGGAAGCCTTCGAGGTTACTGACAAAAAGCAAAAATAGAGGCGCGAGAAAGGCGGAAAAGATTGTTCGGAAGTCAGGAGCCGGAAGCCGGTTTCCCGATTCACGATTTACGATTTTCTGATTTCCAAATTGCTAATAGATTATATAAAATCCCATACGCGCCAATCGCGGCCAGCGCAAAGATGAGCGAGGTCATCAAGTTGTGCGCCACACTGCCTGTGAGTCCTGCAAGTTTCGCGAGCATGGCGGTCATCACATAGCCGAAGTAATAATAAGAGATGGCATAACCGGAAAGCCATGAGTTCATGCGGAGGAAATGTCGGCGAGCGCAGAATGGAATTGATGAACATCAATTCCATCGGACGTTCCGTGCCATCCAATTCTGGGTTTCCGGCGCGCAGAAACGCGAGGAACACAAAAGAAAGCAAGAAGAGAATTTCTACGGTAACGATGTATCGGAGATTGATACGAAGCCAGCCTAAGATGCTCAATATTCGGTCTTCGATGTTCGATAGCGCCCACGCGCTCAGACCAATCAAAACACATAATGCAAATAAAATCCCGCCAATGGTATTTTGAGTAAAGCCAAGCGAGGTGAAGATCCAAAAGAGGTAACTCCAGGTCAACAAACCTGCGACGCGTGAAAGACTATAGCCGCGATCTGCCAGTGCAGGAAAAAGAAAATACGCAAGCGGAAATATCAGCCAGCCCAACAGCGTGATGATGATATACCACGAAATAAATGCAAGAATGGAACTCACTTCAATTCCTTGACCATGCGATGATAGCCGCCTTCGGTTTCAGCAAGCAGGCCTTTGAATTTTCCGCTGTAAAAAATCTTGTAATCGAAGCGTTGATAGAGTTGAATCGCTTTCTCATTGTGCTGATTCACAATCAATGAGCATTTTTTTAACCTGAGATTGCGAGCCTGTTCTTCCGCAAACGTTAGAAGCCGCGCGCCATAACCGCGCTGTTGAAAATCGGGAAGCACGCCGATGTTGCTGATGTAATACTCACCGCGTTCGGCCTCGCGGACGCTCGTCATCGGCAGCATTCTCTGGGTCAGATGCATCATCGCCGGTAAACCAAGAATAGAAAGTAAATTACTTCCAGTAACCAAATCAAGCATTGCCATTCTTGAGGCAGAAAAAGACATTAATAAACCTACCTGCTTGTCATCCACCTCAAAAACAAATCCATTTTGATAACCGAGACGGCCTCCTTCGCGGACGAACAACGCGGCTAGAATCTGTCCCGGAGTCATTGTCGAATTCATGGTCAACGAACAAATCGGCTGTTCCACCAAGTGTGAGGCAGATGATCAATGCGGCTATTTCGGCATCCTCTGGCCGGGCAGGGCGAATCGAATCGAGTGGAATCATATCCAAGATGGCAAAACGAATGTCCCATCTGAGGCTGGTTCAAAGTCAAGGACTTGAACAACGGCATCTAGGTTGATCAGCCCATAAATATGCGGGAACGCATCGCTCGCGGGAACTCCGGGCGGAGGTGCACCATCGAAAGGCAATTCCCACTTCAAGCCGGAGGATAGACGCGCTGAGTCAATGACAAGAATCACAAGACCAGCCTGTCCTTTATAAAATTTTTCAGCGACCGGCAATACTTGCGCGCGCGTCGAACAATGAATAAATCCTTCGCCCGCCAAACTCGGCGCGGTATATTGACCTTGCTCTTGTGCAGCCTTCCATGCCTCACGAGAAGTAATATGCAAAATGGTTTCGCTCACGGGTTGACCTGATAAATCACGGTATTGCCATCGCGATAAATTGAATTCCAAAGTTTGCCGTTCTGTGATTCAAATTTGTCCAGCCCCGGGCCAGGATATTCGGCGCGCTCCAACTGCCCGACGATAATATATTTAACGTTGTATTTTTTTAGGAAAGCGAGCGCGGCCTGCACGTCCGTTATGGTATAGAATGCGTCAACCTCGTTGACGCGATCCTCCACAAGTTGCGTCGTGAGCGTGCGTTGTTGACGCTCGTGCCAGTTCCATCCGACAACGCCGGGCAAGCCGGTGTAAATGGTGAAGCGCGTACACCAGCGATATTCCGGGCAGTTGGCTTCGACAATGACCGGCGAGCCTTGCACATGATCCTGCATCCAGCGGATGGCTTTGTAATCGTGGACCAAATCCATCGTCACGCCGAAATCGGCATATTGCGCGTACTGCATATACGTGATGCTATCGAGTGTGAACGGTACGCCATTCGCCATGCGGTCGGAGACTTTATCGAGTGTTGCCGTCAGCGTGAATGCGAACGCGCCAGCCAATAATAAAGAGGTCCCGACTTGGAAAAAGTTACGCCAAGCCGATTTCCATTGATAAAGCTCTTGCACAATCCACACGAACGCGGCTCCAGCCGAAACCGCAAGTAACAACCATGCCTGAAGATAAAACTTGAAGATCGTGTTCATGCGGCCAATATCGCCACGTACCGCAACCAACTCGACCATGATTGTGATCACTAAAGCGGTGCCAATCCAAAACAGGACAACGCGTTTCACATCCGGCAAGTTGGGACGCAGAAGCAAAACGCCAGCCCACAGTGCGAGCGGCAACGCAACCCAGCCAATCTCCACTTGACGATATGCGAGATAAAGCAAAGCTATCAGGAAAATGGCAATATCCGCTTCAATCAGAGTTTGGAAGCGGCGCAGTTTATTCAGCGATGAAACTGGCGTCTCCGCCATCCATTGGCGCGTTTCCCATGCCAGCCACATTGTGATAATGAACAGGAACACTCCCCAATGCGTCAGATACGACCAAATGGGTGTGTGCGATGCTGTCCAAGAATCCACCCATGTATATCCCTGATCATATGAAGCCCGATAAGGTTCATACAGCCCATACGAAAGCACGATCAACAAAATGAAAGCACCGATGATCAACGCCAACTTCTTGATCCAAATTGGAATATCCATCAGCCAGGGCACGTTGACAACATCCGCGTAATTCCAAATTGCATACGCCAGCGCCGCCAATGCAAGCGGCAGGTATGTATAAATATCAGAGAGATTTGTTGGATATAACGCACCTATTGCCAAGCCGCCAATTAAGAATCCCAATACAGCAGAAAATTTATTCCGCCAGCGGGCGCGCGCCAGCACAATGGACAAGGCCCACGCCACTACAAACAACGCAATCGGCATGACCATCATGTGCGCGTGAAGATCGCTATAAAGAAATGTAAAGAATGGGAATTCAGTGATCTCGTTACCGGGTCCGGGCGGGATGACACGGCTTGGATCCCAATACCAATCGCCGCGTCCATATGGAAGCGGTTGACCCATCACAGCTTTGCCAAATCCTTCTGTCGCCCAAACCATGCGTTGAAAGATGTTTGTGGTGACATCCATATTTCCGCCGGGCGCGGCCATTTTCTCAAAACCCTGATAGACCATGCGGATCGTGCCGAGGTTGCCAAGCACAACCATCAACAACGCGGCCATTAAGCCGGCGATTAATCGGAAATCGAAGAATCGTTTTTCTAAATTCGTTCCTATTCTCAATTTCCGATTTCCGACTCCCATCCACCAAATTCCAACCGACGCAGAACGCACCCATCGCCACCATCGCGAATAGCGTCGGCAAAATAAAGTTATAAGCAATTGTCGGCACAATGCCCAGCAGTTTCACCGGCATTCCCACCAGCACAAAACCGTAATAATAATAGTTGATGTACCCGCCCGCAAACCACGGATCATATGGCGGAAAACTGGTGCTCTTCAAAATCGCATTGAAGAACGAGAAGTCCATCGGCCGTTCGCCGCCTTTGGATGGATGCCATAAGTCAGGGTTGCCAATGCGAATGAGCAAATCAAAGAGGAAGAAGGCGAGGAATAAACCCTCAGCCATCAGGAAATATTTTTTCTTCGACTTCCACTCCGCGAGCAATTCATCTCTTTGCATCCATCCGAGACTGAGACCGGCTGCCGCTAAAAGAGCAAATATCACACCGATAGTTAGTCGCGTGACCGGCACGCCGAAAGATCCGCTTGCCCAACACGCGAATCCAAACAGAATCAACCCAAGCGCGCGCGAAAGCGGATAGCCTTTATCGCCCAACCCCGGCAAGGCAAGCCGCACGATGGGATAGGCTAACAGCCCAAGGATAAAGATAAACAAATACCAGAACACCAAACCGAGGATTGGATAACGATTTTGAATCCAATCATAATTGAACAACTGCGACCAGGTTCCGCCTGCCTGTTGTTCAGCAAGGCTAGTCGGCGAAAGCATCAGAACTCTCATAACTGCTCGCCTGCTTGGGCGTGAGATGAACGACATTGCTCAAGTCCACCGCGCCGAGAATGGATTGGACTTGCGCGGTGCTGAAGTCCGGTTGCTTTTGGAAGATCAACACTTTTGGATGATCGTAAACGGTAAACGCCTCTTCCGCGAATTGATCATTGGCTTGCCAGTAAATCACACCGGGAATATCCAGCGTTGGAAATGACTCAAAGACTTGAACGAGTTTGTATCCAAGCCAACTCTGGAACATGCCAGGCGTGGCAACGTTATAGCACCAGATGACATCCTTATCCGCAGGGCAGCCGATGAGGGCACGATAATAGGCGGTCGTCAATGGATAACGCTCGGGAACGCGCGTGGTTGTTGCCCACTGACGATTGGACGACATGAAAATGTAATCACCTTGACTCAGAGTGTTGACGAAGCGCGCTAATTTATCGGCATTATCATCCCAATAAATTTGCAAATTGAGTCCACCCTGGTAGAGGCCGCCATAGGCATCGTAGTTATCCATACGAAGAGGCAAGCCATCGTCCCAATCTGATTCATTGATGGGCGCCGCGCCGACCAGTGTCACTACACCGGTGGTATCCAGGCGCATATAATAGGTCTGACCGCTGACAAGCGTAAGCGGATGATTGAGTGTGAGAACATAGCCCTTGCCGCGTGGATCACTAGCCTCTGATGCAAAATCGGAGGTGAAAGACGATGTCGCAAGATACTGATCCGGCGTGGCGTTAGGATTGAGGGCGAGATCCAAACTAAAAGTTTGAGCAGAGGCGGGATTCGAGTCCGGCGCCCAACCCGGCAAAACCGGATTCGAAGTGATGATCTGCGTTGGGTTCGAAGTGGATAAAGTGGAAGGCTGTACGCCCGAGGGCATCAACGCTTCGATATGCGGAAAGTAGACTTCGTTCAATGTGCCGCTTGCGTTAGCTGTAAACGGAAAGATATAAGATGATGCGGCTTGAATTAAACCACCGGATGAAAAGGGCAAAGGCTGTTGATATACCGTGCCATCCGAGGTTGTGATACGCAAATTGATCGGACCCGGAACGTTTTGATAGATCCAAGCCGTAGCGGCGACGCGCGTAACAGGTCGAGTATAGATACGCGTAAAAGCATACGCCCATGCAAAAGTCAGAATCAGGATAGAAGTCCCGATAACGATGGATGCCAGACGATAGGCCATTTTCCATGATTTACGGTCCACCGCTTGCGCCTGATCCCATAAATAAATAACGAACCATCCCGCCATCATGCACAACAATGGATAGATCGGGAGTTGATAGCGCATGGTGGGATTGAATGCCATGGATTGCCAGGTGAAAAAAATCGCGGTCCAACCCCAAAGTAAAAGATGGCGCAATTTGCCTTTGATAATCCTCCAAAACATGACAAGGAAGCCAATCCACGCTAGGATGCCGAGTGGTAAGCCGAGTCCCCAAGTTGTTAAATTATCGAACGAGAAAAGATGCGAGCGCCGCGCCCATTGCAACGCGAAGGGTACATCCACATCGCCGCTGGATTGGCCCACCAATTCTTTCATGTTGGCTACCCATGCAGGATTTAAACCAAGCCCGTGAAAGGCATACGGCATGAAAATGCGAAACGAGAGAATTGAAGCAACCGCGCCAGCAATCAAGTAAACAGCGAACAGCGCCCAATATTCAATAAATGATGAACTGTGAGTAGGTTCATCAGACAATTGTTTACGGTCTACGGTGAAGTAACGGAGAATGAATGCACCCGGCAAAAGAATCGCAAGCGGAGCTGCGTCCAGCTTGGAGGCAGTTGCCATTCCAAACGAAACGCCGAAGCCAAGACTGAGAAGAAAGAGCGGGTCTTTGATAAAACGTAAAACGGAATTCGAGATTCGTGATTGGATACTCGGCATTCGGTATTCGGTATTCGATCTCGGCTCCGATTGCCCCTTCCCGATTCCTGGCTCTTCTCTAAGTACAATCTCCACTGCAAAATAAATCGCCAGGAAAATAAATACGTTGGCGAAAGTGTCCACTGTAAAGAAATGCGATTGTTGAATCTGCAAAACCGCCAGCGCGGAAAACGCCGCCCCCAGCAAAGCGACGCGGCGATTATACAAGCGCGCCGCGATAATATAAATCAACAAGATTGTCAACAGATCTCCAAGCGCGGAGATTTGCCGCCCGACCAGATTAACTTGATCGTAACCGGTCTGTCCGACCCATTCTGCTACATATCGAACAACGACAACCGGCAAGTCGCCATAAACAAAAAAACTATAGCCGCGGTTTTGCGGATTCAAGGGTGAACAATAAGTATCGAAATATCCGCCCCACTGTGAGCAGTCCGGCATTACGTTGGCATAAGGCTGACGCCATTGCTGATTCGCGGCCGTCGGCGGCGGCCCCAATTGAGCTTGTGACTTGCCCACCGGTACAAGAGCACTCTCCACCATCGTTAGAAAACGTTCGTCGGGATGAAGATGCTGATTCTGATCCCAGTTCAAACCGATCACGCGAAAATAGGTTCCAATTCCCAACACGAGAATCAGGAGAACATCATAAATCCAGGCATGCTTTTCGTTAGACATCATAGTTTGTAATTTATCATTGAAAACTTAATGTGCAGTGAGAAGTTTATTGCGATGGCACAAAGTAGACCCAAAAATCATGTCCGGGCACGGGCGAATGATGCAAACTCAACACTCCCTGCGGGTACAACTGTTTGAGAATGTCAAGCGACTTCTGGTCATTTGCATTCGGGTCTTGAAGATCCGCCTTCACCATGAACAACTTCGTCCCTGGCACAGATAAGGTGTCAGCCAAGTGGTCAGGAAACTCAGCGAAATCGCGGTTCGGGATTCCCGCCCAAACTCCAGGCAACCGCGTATCCACCCAATACGGAAATGGCACGATCCACACGGTGTCCGTCTCGCCATAGATCAGACCAAATTCTTTGATCACCTCACCCATCTCCGATGAGTTCCACGCACTGAGGCGGAACTCCTGATCGAATTGATTGAAGACGAGATCATAACTTTGCGCGGCAGACCAAAATACCAAGACAGCAGCTATGATCCAAGCCAAAATCTTTCGCTTCTTATCAGACCCGATAGCGGTGATCAAACCATCAAGCGCCAATGCAACAAGGATAAACGCCGGAATCAGCGCGCCACCCGCGCGGTTCAATTCGGGATTTTCATCAGGGAAGGCAAGGGCAAGAGACGAGGGAAGTTGAAGCAAGGGAATCGAGACGAGTAGAAAGAGGTCCAGCCAGTGGCGCTTTTGAAGATAACGCGCAAAGACGAGCACAACCCCGATCAGAAACAACGCGCCCGTCACAATATCCAGCGCGGGACGATGCGGAATCGAATTGACCCATACGCTGCCGTCATCCCAGTTGAACATCCGGAGCGCATTCCAGATATTGGAAGCAAACACTTGATACCAGGGTCCCGGCAGAGGCTGTTCAGTGGTGCCGATGCGAGAGAGCGTACGCGCGAGGAAAAAATCCGGGTTCTCTTGCGCATATCGCAATAACGGAAGGAAGATATATAAAGAAATAATTCCAACAATGACGAACCACATCCAGGCATCACGCCGCGCGCCTTTGGATTGCGCGTGAAAAATAAATAGAAGGATAGCCGCCAACACAACAACCGGCATCACGCGCGAAGGAGTATAGCCATGCAAACTAATCCCGAGGAAGATACCAGATAAAATGAAATCATTGCGGTTGCGCATGCGCAAGCCGCGAATTAGATAATAAAGCGTGGGTGTGGCGAAAAGCGGATAAAGCGGAAAACGCAAGCCAATGCGCGAGATCAGATTGGGCCAGTAACCCACGCCTGTAAAAATAAATGCAAGCAGTCCAACGCGCGAGCCGCCGATCTCTTTGCCAAGCAAGTACACATACGGCAGTGTGAACAATCCAAATCCAATCGTGTCAATTTTCAAAGTCAGAAAGGTCAGACCAGTGCCAAAGATCCAATTCATCAAAACTGTCCAATAGAATTGGATGGCTTCGCGCCCGGTGTTACGCGGGAAAGAAGATATGCGTTTGTCCCTGAGTTCACATCATACACATCGAGGAGTTTTTCGGCGTGATCGCTGAACGGTTCTGCGGGAGTTTGTTGAATGTGATATATGCGGAAGAAAATGATCACGACGCTGAAAGCCAGAATCAATAACGTCCAGCGCGAGATATGGATCTGCCATTCGCGGCGTGAAAGAAACTCGTGTACGCGTTGCCAGATCGAAGGCACATTGCGATTGACCAGCCACAATGATCCAATCAACAAAGCCAATGCAATGAACCAAAGAGTCAAATTGAATATTGTAAAGAGATTGCCCATGAAAAACAAAAAGGCCAACACTGCAAACGGAATGGAAATCAGAAAAGCTATGCGATGGAATGTCAATGGATCATTTCCATCTAATGATTCAGCCAGCGGCGTCAAACCCCATTCGCCGCGCAGGATGGCCCATAAAAGAAATGCTAGCGCCATCACGTAAAGCGCAACGCCAGTCATAGCGGCAGGATTAGGCGGCTCAAACGTCCGTTGAGCCAAAAGAGCCAGCCCTAAGGCAATCAAGGATAACCAGGGAAATGGTGTGGATGGTTGACGGTTAAAGAGTTAATGATTGAACCAGTTCCGTTTCAACAACTTGCGGCGCAACGAATTCAGTTTCGCTTTCGGCGGGATACAATTCTGGAATCTCGATCTTGGGATTGCGCCCGAATGAGAGTTTGGATTTAAGATAATCGAGTACAGATGGTTCTTTGGGTTCATTATCGTTCATCGGAAATTTTCCTCGCAACTATAAGAACGTTCTCGCCCCAACGCGGCGAATTAATTCTTACATGCTTATCGTTTTTTCGCAATATAAAACGTATAGGTTCCATTTTCTAAGGGCGTAGGCGAAGCATACTTGCGCGCAAATTTTTCAGTTAGCCACAAATTCCATTTTGTCGGTGCGATGATCCAGCGTCCCGTCAGGACATGCGCCGCAACCGATGGAACGCCAAAATAATGTCCCCATTCTAACACGCGCAACGCGGACGGCGAAAAATAATGCCACCGGCGCACCAGTTCAAAGCCGGCATTTTGTAATCGCTTTTCCCACACATCTGGCATATCGGCATGAACGGTCCGCGTTACTTTTCTAAACCATTCGGTATAACCTTTGCCAAGCACGCGCGAGATCGAAAGATCGGAAAAATAACGAGCGTTCGGCACACAGAAATAGAACGGCGCGCCGGGCTTTAACACTCGCACAGTCTCGGCGAGTACCGCATCCACATGGGGAATATGTTCCAGCACCGAGTTACTGAAACCGCTTGCAAAATAATTCGATGGAAAAGGCGAACGCGCACCATCAGCTTCGATCAATGCGCGATAGGCACCATGCTTCTTTGCTTCGTGAATTGGTCCATGCCACGGATCGAGACCAATATCAATCTTTTGTTCGAAGGTCAAGGAAGCAAAATGACCATCGCCGCAACCGACATCATACACTGGCGCGGGCAAAGGTAAATCCTGATAGAACGATGATTCCACGGATCGCAGGAGAGCGCGGAAATAGGGCAGGTCGCGCATTTGAAGGAAAAGGAAATCTCTCATAGGCGAGGAATAGGATTTATTTCTTCATTAACCTTTCAAATAATTTTTCGTACTCAGCCGCGACGGTATCTGGATCGTACATCTTCTTAACAGATTTAATATCGCCGCAAAATTGATCCGGTTCATTCAGGACCTCGAGGATGGACTCCGCCAAAGAATTTGAATCGCCGATCTTGGATACGCGTCCCGTCCCATGCATTTGGACAGGCATTCGCACACCAGGCAAAGCGGATGGAACACATGGCACGCTGTTCATCATTGCTTCAATTTGAACGAGACCAAAAGCCTCCGTCGAATTGAGCGATGGCACAACCAACACATCCAAGTTTGGATAAAACGCCGACATCTGTACCGGATTGAGATTGCCGAGAAAAGTCCAATGACCAGCGTTCTCGTATTCCCGAATGCGCGGCATCAGGCGATCAAAGTAAACCTGCTCGCCCATCACATTCTGATATTGTCCCGCAAACAAAACTTGCGCGTTTGGATATTTCTTCAAGATAATGGGCAATGCCTCGAGCAGAACTTCGACTCCTTTTTCAGCGGCGAAGCGAGCCGCCATGCCGATGACCGGTTTATGGTCGGCGCGATGATGCGCTTCCGAAAAGGATTGGATCGCGTTCTCGTCGGCAACCGGTAATTCAACCGGCGGGAGGATCGTCTGTAACTTAAATTTATAACGCGAAAGATACGATGAATGATCGGCGTAATCCTGCGTGTAAGTCACAATTTGATTCAAAAGAAGCGCGGCCATGTTATTCTGCCACTTGACCACAAGATTGACAAAGCGATTGAACAAGCCGGGCGGCAAAAGCAAATCGCAATGATAAGTGAGGATTGCAGGCTTGCCAAACAAACGGCCGCGCAATGCAACGCCAGGTGCATCGAATTGCGGCAGATGCATTTGCACGACATCGTGATCAGTGATCAGTTTCGTCGCGGACCAGCCAAAGGTCGGCGCGATGACGCCCTTGCTCAGTCGAAACATCACCGGCACACGGATGATCTTCACACCATCCATCATTTCTTCGCGCAGCAGGGACGGATCGTATTGCGTAGTCATCACCGTCACTTGATGTCCGCGTTGGACAAAGGCACGCGCCAACCGCTCTGCATAAATAGTTAAACCGGATGTGTGGGGACGATAATAAGTGAGAACGGTCAGGATTTTCATAAAGCGCAAGGATTATACCCTACTGAAATTGAGAAACCAGCAGTTCTGCCGAGATATTTCCCCGAAACTTTGTGAATTAAAAGTGCCTATCAATATGAAGTTGGAATTCAAATCTTCTTTGTAAGAAGAAGTGTTTCACCATTATGAGAATTGACCCATGCATCAACAAAGATGCCACCGAAGTTTCGGCGGTTCTTTGTTAAAACAAGTCCTTATTCTCTTTGACCCATTTATACAATCGTTCAATTCCATCCTCCAAACCGATCTTCGGCTCCCAACCCAATTCATTCCTGGCTTTGCTGAAATCCGCATAGAACACGCGTTGATCGCCGGGACGCCAATCAGCATGCGCGATTTCGATCTTCTTTCCTAATAATTTTTCAAGTATCGGGCCAAACTCGGCCCAAACTGCTAACACATTGTGTGCTCCGCCGCCCACGTTGTAGATCTGGCCTTTGGCAATCTCGATCTTTTCAATCGCCGCGTCATACGCGTTTAGTAAATCATCCACATGCAAAACATCGCGAACCTGCTTGCCATCGCCGTAAATTGTGATCTTGCGTCCGGTGACCGCGGCAATCGTCATCCACGCCAGCCAGCCTTGATCTTCAATTCCAAATTGGCGCGGTCCATAAATACAACTCTGACGAAAGACAACAGACCGCAAACCATAAATGCGGGCATAATCACGGACATATTGATCGCCTGTTCCTTTTGAACAACCATACGGCGAATGAAAATCGAGCGGCTGGGATTCCGGACAGCCGTTAATTAAGTCGGCATAATGCCAACGTGTCGCATCTTCCACAACTGTCACATCGTCCATGCCGCCATACACTTTATTTGTGGAAGCATAAATAAAAATCGGATTGCGTTCGGAGAGACAACCGGCTTCGAGCGTGTTGAAGGTTCCGAAGGCGTTGGCCTCAAAGTCATCGCGTGGATTCGTTACGGATGTGGTGACCGCTACTTGCCCCGCGAGATGAACGATCACATCCGCCCCGCGAGCGGCTTCTGTTATCGAAGCGGCGTCGCGCACATCTGCAACGATCACGTTGAATGCATTCTCTCCAAAATCTTTCTTCAACCAATCAAGATTACGCGGCGCACCCGCGCGGTTGAGATTATCGTAAATTGTCACATTCTCGCCTCGCTTGAGCAAACGATTCACATAATTCGAGCCAATAAATCCGGCCCCGCCTGTCACAAGATATTTTTTTGCCATGTTATTCCTTCTTCAATCGAAATGCCATCAATTGCTGGTAAATTCCTGAAAGGGATTGCCCTTCACGGGCAAGAGCGTAACTGCCCAAAACAATGGCGGTTAAATAGTTGAGCAAATGTGAGGTTAATGCTACAGCGAGTGAAGTGGATTGATCGCCTGAAAGCAAAGTCAAGGCTCCGCCAAGCGCGCCCTCATAAGTCCCGACCGCGCCAGGCAGTGAAGGAATTGCATTACCAAATGCGCCTGCACCGAGTCCAAACATAGCCCAGATCCATTGCGCCTGTGGAAAGAACGCACGGAGGATTAAATAAAAAGTAACAATGGACATCCCCCAATTTAACAGTATCCAAAACATGAAACGGGCAAAGAGCCAGCCATCGGTCAATGCGCCGAGACCAGTGAGGAACGATTCGAGAATGTTACCGCCGAAGCGTTGAATCAAGGGCCAGCGTGCGCTGATCTTGTGGAATGTGTCCAGCGCCCATTGATCGTTGCGGGCAAGAATGTATAAAAAAAGTAATCCAGCAAGAACCAACACACCGAGAATAATTGCAATGCGATCCGCACCTTTTGCGCCAACCACGAATGGCAACGAGCTCAGGAAGATCGCGGCGGTGATGGCTAAGTCCATCGAGCGTTCGATCACAATGGTCGGCAGGATTTCAACAAACTTCAAGTCCGTTTTGAGGCTTAGCAGGTATGCGCGTCCTAGTTCGCCAAGACGAAACGGCAAAAAGGCGTTGAGCAGATAACCGGCGTTCAAACTATGGAATACATCCCAATACGGCACGCGCGCGCGCAATAACGTTCGCCACACAACAGCGCGCACAAATAACCACGCGAACAACAGCACAACTGCAACGGCAATAATGCGATAGTCCGCCGAACGAAGCGCGGCGAACATTTTAGGAAGGTTAACAAAATAAAGAATTGCGACGATGATCAGAATACTGACCAATGCACCGGGGAGCCAACGTTTGATATCTTTCATAACCGATTATCACCACAAAGGTACAAAGAACACGAAGATACTTCGTTCCCGCAAAGAAAAAAACTTTGCCTGCACTGTGCCGCAGGCACACGTGTGTTCTCTGTGTTTCTGGGATGAACTACTCCTCTTTTAATTTCAAGACAGCCATAAACGCCTCTTGCGGGATTTCCACATTCCCAACCATCTTGAGGCGCTTCTTGCCGCGCTTTTGTTTTTCCAGCAATTTCTTCTTGCGCGAGATGTCGCCGCCGTAACATTTGGCCAGCACATCTTTGCGGGTGGCTTTGACATTTGCGCGGCTGATGACTCGTCCACCCGCCGCGGCTTGGATCGCGACATCGAACAGTTGACGCGGGATGATTTCCTTTAACTTCGTGATCAACCGCTGTCCTTTATAGAATGCATCTTTTTTGTGGACAATGGCCGCCAAAGCATCCACCGGATCACCATTGACGAGGATTTCCAGCTTCTGCAATTCGTCGGGACGATATTCAAGGAATTGATAATCCAGGGAAGCATAGCCTTTGGTACGAGATTTTAATTCATCAAAGAAGTCAACAATAATTTCGGAGAGTGGAATTTCAAAATTGAGTTGCACGCGATGCGGCGCGGGATATTCCTAACTCTTATAGATGCCGCGCCGTTTGGTAACTAGATCCATGATGGGACCATAATAATCTGTCGGCGTGATAATCTCAATGGTCATCCACGGCTCACGGATCTCAACGATTTTTGATTCGTCATTAGGTAATTCGGCAGGCGAATCAACCGTGATGATTTCTTCACCAATCATCAACACTTCATATTCCACAGAAGGCGCGGTGAAAAGTACATCGAGGTTGTATTCGCGCTCGATACGCTCTTGGATAATTTCCATGTGAAACAGACCGAGAAAACCAGCGCGAAAACCAAATCCCAAAGCCTGCGATGTTTCGGGTTGGAACGTCAGCGAGGCATCGTTGAGTTGAAGTTTATCGAGCAACTCACGCAATTCTGGATAATCATCCGCTTCGACGGGATAGATACCCGCGAAGACCATCGGCTTAGGGTGACGGTATCCTGGCAACGGGTCGGAAGCGGGATGCAATGTAAGGGTAATGGTATCGCCGACGCGGCAATCGTGAACGGTCTTGAGTCCAGTCGCGATATAACCTACTTCGCCCGCCTTCAAATTTTGAACAGGCGTCATGACCGGTGCAAAGATCCCAATCTCAACCGGTTTCATATCCGCTTGTGTGGCAAACATGTGCAAAGTATCGGTTGGTTTGATCGCACCCTCGATCACACGAATATAAGCAATCACACCTTTATATAAATCATAATGCGAGTCGAAAATCAATGCCCGCATAGGTTTATCCAATTCATCTTTGGGTGGCGGCACGCGAGCAACAATAGCTTCGAGCACTTGATCCACATTCAATCCTTCTTTGGCAGAGATGCGAATCACGTCAGCCGCTTTCACGCCCAGCAACGACGCAATATCCTCCGCCACTTCATCGGGACGGGCCGAAGGCAGATCAATTTTGTTGATAACGGGAATGATCACAAGGTCGGCATCCAATGCTTGATAAAGATTGGCAAGCGTCTGCGCTTCAATGCCTTGTGTTGCATCCACCACCAATACTGCGCCTTCACAAGCCTTGAGCGCACGGCTGACTTCATAGCCAAAATCCACATGACCGGGTGTATCAATCAAATTGAGTTCATACGCGTTGCCATCTTTGGCTGTGTAATTCATCCGCACCGCGGAAGCCTTGATGGTCACGCCTTTTTCGCGCTCGAGGTCCATTGTGTCAAGGATTTGTTCGGTGGTATCGCGGTCAGGAACGGTTCCAGTTAAATGCAATAAGCGATCTGCCAGCGTGGATTTGCCGTGATCCACGTGTGCAATGATGCAGAAGTTTCGAATGTGGGTGGTCATAGAAGCGCCGAAAGTATAACCGATTTAAAGAACAACGCGCCTTGCGGTGCGTTATTCGTTTTGGACACGATTCACGTTCCAATTTGCGCCAGAAGCTGGCGGTAATCCTCGGCGTTGGGCGGATTCATCAATAAGATTTGATTGATGACTTCCACCGCTTCTTTTTTCTTACCAGCCGTCAGCAGAGATTCGCCGAGTGCATCCAGTTGAGCGACTGCATCGTCAATACGTCCAAGCCGATGAAGTTGTTCGGCAAACATCCGGCGGAAGATGGGCTGATCTTCGTGCTCTTTGATCATCTCTTCAAGGAACGACAGGGCATCATTTCCCTTCGAGTTGGAATCTAAATATGTAATGAAACTTTCCAGTTCAGCCATGGCTTGTGGTTGTTGACCCATATTCATGTAAAGCTCTATCAATTGCTTGCGCGATCCCTGATCGTCCGGGCGCAAGGTGCGGATCTGCTCGAAGACACGCACGGCCTGTTTCCAGTCGAGTCTCTGCATGTCGATATCGGCCATACGCTGAAGGATGTGAACGTTCCATTGGCGATCCGCATTAGCCTGTTGGACGAGGCGCAGTGCAGTCGTGTAGGTTTTGCGCGCCATATCGAGTTCAGCGAGGTGATAATAGATTTCTGCCAACTTAAGGTATTCGTTGATGGCTTCGTCCACCTGACCACGCGCCACCAGCTGATCAATCAGACGCGTGCGTGCGGATAAATCCATCGGCGCGATCTAAATCACACGGCGCAGTAATTTGGTGGCCTGCGCCACTTCGCCGCGGACGCTGTATGCGTGTGCAACGACCGAAAACTTGGCAATTGCATCATCCGGGCGTCCGTCTTAAATCAACAAATCACCCATCAACGTATGAAGTGGTAAATACGTGGGTGCATGTTGAACCGCGTCATAAGCTTCATCCATTGCAGATCGCAAAGTTCCCATGCGCGCCAATTGATGAATGCGGTTTATCGATTCAATTACGGTATTGCTTTGTGCCTGCAATACAACTTCTGCCAACGGGATGGGCGTATCCCCGCCCTGTGTTCTGCGCATTTGCTCGCGCGTTTTATGAATCTGATCACGCCAATCGGCGCGCATTAACATCTTGCTGACATTTTCGCACACGCGGCGGTTGACCGTATCGTCGTTTTGGTTTTGCTGAGATTCAATCAACGGCTCATACAATTGATTGATCGTATCGGTCTCCTCCGCAGGGACTGTCATCGAATCCGCCAGCTTCAAGGCTTCGAGATATTCCAATGCGGCTTCCTTGACCTGTCCCTTTTTGAGTGAAATATCTCCGAGCAATAAGCGCGAGCCAAGGGCGTAATCATTGTGTTTGACCGAATGAGCCAAATTGCGGACCGCGCTTTCCAAACGTTCGCTCTTCGCGCGCATATAACCAAGATTGAAATACAAAGCGGGATGTGTGAAGCCCGCTTCCAGAGCGTGCTCCAGTTCCTCAGCCGCAACGTTCTCTTGTTTCTTTGTTTGCGCATCAATCGCTTGACCCAAATGCAAAACAACTTTGGTTTGTTCCGCTTGTTGAAGGGAAAGTTGCCCCGTTCCTTTCATTATGGCAGAAAGGCCGCGTCTTTCCTGTGCGGATGGACTTTCTTCGGAGTAATCGAAGAGCACCTCTGCCAGCTTGGTCAAAGACTTTTGGCGTGCCTCCGCGACCGGGTCCAGACCCGAGGCGGATTGTTGCGCGGGCTGAGTCGTCTCCAACTGTTTGACTTTCGCCATCGTAAGCGGTCCCGTCCCGCCCTTGAGTCGTATCGGTTTGGGGAGAAGCTGTCCTGATTTCAAAAGGGATTGCGCCTGTTTAGCTTCTAAACTTTGCGGCAAGAGTTGCAAGGATTTGGTTACCAATTCCTGAGCCTTATCCGGCTTGCCTGAACGTTGAAGAATGCTGGCAATTGCAAGATACTCCGTGACAGCTTGTTGAGCATGGCCGAGCCGTTCATGAACCATAGCAAGCCGTGAGTGCGCGGCAAGATGATCGGGTTGCAGTATAGTGATGCGCGCCCAATTCTCAATGGCTTTATCCACCTCGCGGTGATTGAAGAATTTTTCAGCGGCCTGGGTGGATGCAGCAACCGCTCCATTTAAATCGCCGAGGCGTTCTGAAATTTGCGCGGCTTTCTCGAAAGGCGCCGGATCATCCGGTGAAAGCTGGGCGACGCGCCGATACATGCGCAGAGACTCATCCAACTCGCCTAATTGATACAATGCCAGCCCCAAGCTATTGAGCGCTTTCGGTTGGTCGGGAATTTCTTGCAGGGCTTTGCGATATGCCGCTGCGGCTTTTTTCCAATCCTGATCCCAAGCCGCGGAATGGCCTTCATTCATTGCTTTCTGGAAAACGTCATCTCGTCCGGGCATAGCTCTATTTTACCGCTGGTTTTTTATATTCGTAAATCTTTAACGATTTTGTATCGGAATTCATCGGTAATGAACAAAGATTTAAAAGTCCAAAACTCGCTTCACTTCGTTGACCCAATTGAAAACGTTTATCTGCTGGCATCTCCGGTCTAAATAACCTTCATCTCGCCCCAGCTCGGACCGGAACGGGCTTCCGTTAAGAGAGGAATATCTAGCTTATAAGCCGAACCCATTAACTCCTGTACCAGCCTGCAAGTTTCCGCCAGCTCCACCTTCGGAACTTCCAGCACCAATTCGTCATGCACCTGCAATAACATTTGGGCGCGCAAGCCGGCCTTTTTCAAAGCAGACGGAATATGAAGCATGGCAATTTTCATGATATCTGCCGCAGTGCCTTGGATGGGCGCGTTGATGGCCTCGCGTTCCTCACGGTTCTTCATTTGCACATTTTGTTTGCTCTGCAACGCCGGGAAATATCGGCGGCGGCCCAGCAAAGTTTCCACATAACCATCTTGAGCGGCTTGCTTGCGAATGCCATCCAAGTATTTTTTGACTCCAGGAAATTGATTGAAATAAGCTTTGACAAATTCATCGGCTTCAGCCAATGTCAATTCGGTGGAACGCGTCAGCCCAAAAGCGGACATACCGTAGATAAGTCCGAAGTTGATGGCTTTGGCATGTCGTCGCATTTCCTTGGTCACTCGTTCGAGCGGAATGTTATAGATTGCGGCGGCAGTTGTCGCATGAATATCTTGTCCTGCGCGGAAAGCGTCCAACATGGCTTTATCCTGCGCCATGTGGGCCACAATGCGGAGCTCGATCTGCGAATAATCCACCGATAGAAGCACGTTACCTTTCGCGGCGATAAATCCATTTCGCACGCGGCGGCCAAGTTCTGTACGTGTGGGTATCTGTTGAAGATTTGGATTGTTAGACGATAAACGTCCCGTTACTGCTCCAGTTTGATTGTAGGATGTATGTACTCGGCCTGTTCTTGAGTCTACAGCTGGAGGCAATGCATCCAAATAACCTGATTTGAGTTTGGAAAGTTCGCGATGATCAAGCACTAAATCTATGACAGGATGTTTGCCACTCAGGGATTCCAATGCGCTAGCAGCTGTAGAATAAAATCCCGTAGCTGTCTTTCGGCCTCGATCAGGAGGCTCAAGACGAAGATAATTAAATAAGATATCCGATAGTTGCTGTGGAGAATTAAGGTTGAATTGTTTACCTACTAACTCAAACACATGTCTTTCAATTTCATTTAAGCGAACTGCTAATTCTTCTGACATTTTCTTGAAGAACGGCACATCAATCAGAACGCCGGTCATTTCCATCTCAGCAAGAACCGTGATAAGCGGCATCTCAATCTCCGCCATTAACTTTTCGGCGCTCACGCGCTTAACTTCGGCTTGCATGATTGGCATCAGACGCAAAGTGGTTTCCGCATCCGCGGCGGCATAGGGAGCGACCGATTCAATCGCCACTTCCGCCATGCTAATCTGCTTTTTGCCTTTGCCAATCAACGCTTCGATGTGAGTCATCTCATCACCTAAACGTGCAAAAGCCAAATTCTTAAGTCCGAGATTGTGCGAGGATGGATCAACAACGAATTCGGCGATCATCGTATCGAAAGTGATGGGCGTTACCGCGAGTCCGTGACGAGCCAAAACGATGTAATCATATTTGGCGTTGTGAGCAACCTTGGAAATGTGAGGATCCGTCAATGAACCATGGAGAATGGAAACGACTTGTTCAAGAGGTAAATTATTTCCCGTCAAATGTCCAACGGGGATGTAATAGCCTTCGCCTTCTTTGATCGCCACTGAGATGCCGACGATCTCCGCTTGCATTTCTTCGGTGGAAGTAGTTTCGGTGTCAAATGCGATTACATTCGCCAGCGACAGTTGTTTAGCAAGGTCACTAAGCCTTTCGGTTGTATCAACGATCTTGACACCAATAGATGAAGCAGAATGAGCTACAGAAACGATCTTTGGCTCTGCTTCGAATAAAGAAAGCTGTCCACCGGATTGTTTGGAGGGTGCGGAAGAAGTTTCTTTGCCGGTCAGCCGCTCGAGGGTCCTGATGAGCGTACGAAACTCAAGTTCCTTAAAGAATTCTTCAACCTTCGCTAAATCAAATTCATGCGCTTTGGCGTCATCCAAATTCAGTCTGATTTCCAAGTCGGTATAAATCTGTGCAAGGTCTTGGCTGAGATAAGCTATATCTTTACCAGCTTCCAGTTTTGTCTTCCAGCGATTTTCAACTTGATCTATATTCTTATAAATCAAATCGAGCGTGCTAAATTTTTCCAGCAACACGACGGCGGTCTTTTCGCCCACGCCAGCCACGCCGGGGATGTTATCCGATTTATCGCCGACGATGGCTTTGTAATCCACAACTTGATTCGGTCGAACGCCAAGTTTTCGAATCACATCTTCATCGGTGATGTAGTTTTGATCATCGCCCGCGAGATACACAGCGGTTCTTTTATTGACCAATTGCAGGAGGTCGCGGTCACCGGTGATGATCTTAACGCCCAAGCCTTGTTCCGTGACCAGACGCGCTACTGAGCCAAGCACATCATCGGCTTCATAACCTTCCATTTCAAGCCGCGGAATGTTGAACGCATCCACCAATTGGCGAATGCGTTCGATCTGCGGTCGCAGGTCTTCAGGCATCTTTGCGCGCGTAGCTTTATATTCGGGAAAGAGTTTGTCGCGAAAGGTCTTGCCTGTATCAAACGCCACCGCGATATATTCGGGTTTTTCCTGTTCGAGGATGCGCATGAGTTCGCGTGCAAAACCATAAATGCCTGCAGTCGGTTCGCCCTTCGATGTCTGCCAGCGTTGTGTATTTGAACCGGCAGTCAGCGCGAAGTACATGCGATAAGCCAACGCATGACCGTCAATGAGATAAAGAGTAGGAGGCATATTTTTAAAAAATTTACCACAAAGTGTACAAAGCACACAGAGTGTTTTTATTTTCTCTGTGTGCTCAGCGATCTCTGCCTGCACTGTGCCGCAGGCACATGTGTGGTGAAAGTTTAAAGCAAACTATTTACGAGATTTTTCAAGTCCCTGCCGCTGACGGATCTGCTTAATGTAATCCTTGACGAGTTGAGACGGATGCGGTTGCGTTCCGCCCATGATGAGATAGCCGGGCGCCCAAAAGTCACCAGACGGATTCTCTTTCCTTAGACGCGTAAACTCCGCAAATGCTTTCTCCGAAGTCTGCTGACGCACAATGCGCATCAGATAGCCAGGCGATGTGGCAGGTGGAACATTCACAATCCATTGCAGATATTCAGGGCGGACAGCTAGGTATTCAAGCCGCCAGCCAAATGCAACGCAAATATTCGGAAGCCATTCCGAAATACGATCCGCAATATCACCGGTCAAATAATGAGACGAGAAGCGCGGCACCAATAGACAAGCATAGGTTAAATTGTAAACACCCGCGCTAACCGGCTCAAGGACGATGCGCCCCGCAACTTCGTTCAGGGAGTGCGGACGAGTTTCATCCAATTCACCGGATTGATGCACCGGAGTGATAGGCCGCGTTCGTGGCTTGGAAGGTGCGGTGACATCCAATTCTTCCGTAGCTTTGGTTTGCGAAGGAACCGTTTGCCCAAGGTCAGTGGAGCGTTGCGCGGCCAGCAAATCTTTTAGCGAAATGGGCTTTGAGGATTCCCGGTTAAAGATGGAACGATGAGTCTGATCGGGATCAACAACTTGGGGCGGACGCGTGCGCTCTGCTTCAGGCAAGGGAATTTTCCCCGGCTGAGTTCGCTTCGGGTCCGGAGATGGAACGTCAACAATAATTTCAGAGATGGATGGAATTTGAATATCATCCCCTTCATCCTCGTCACCGACTTCACTGGTAATGACCGCTTCAGGCTTTTTCGATTTGGGCCACTGGGGCTGGTCTTCTTTTGTTTCATCTTCGCCCAGCGATGTGACCAGTTGGCCCGCTTGCGAACGAATGGTGCTGAATGGCGTCTCCGCATCAAAGACCATGGCAAGTAAAACGCCTTCGGCCAGTTGAGTGGCATAAAGCATATGTTCCGCCTTGGTGCTTTCGAGACGGAGAAAGCGTAGAAGATCACTGCCTTTCTCTCCAGTCCAGTTGTGGGCCAAAGTGTGAGTGACCTCGTTGGCCGCGCTTTGCGAAAGTTGACCGGCATACGCCCACAACGCACCGTCGCGTGTGATCAGCGCGGCTTGCGAAGAACTTCCAAGACTCAACCGCGTCAAATGTTGAGCCGCTTTTGTGACATCGTTTAACCAGGGAAAATCTATTTCGCCAGACGAAGCAATGGGTGCAGCGGCTGAATTAGAAATTGGCATTCCAAGAGCCTGGTATAAGACTGGAGATTCAAATGGTTTGCTGACGAGCGTCCAGGGACGAATTGAATCAAGCGGAGGCGGCGTCTCGCCATCCGCCAGAATGAGCAGTTTGATTTCCGGTAAAACGGTGCGGAGCGACCGGCCAATATCTTCGATCCATTGGGCCCCCAGATTCCAGTCGAGGAACGCGGCGCGGCAACTTTCTTCATCGGCGCGCACCACGGCGGAGGATTTGTTATTGACAATCAATACGTGATAATCTCCGCTTTCTTCGAGGGTGCGGCGCAAGATTTCCCCAAAACTTGGGCTAGGAGTCACAACAAGCAGATTTGTGGCCATCTAGGTATAGTGTATCACGGCCTAAGCAGAGAGGCAAGTCCATCTCTTGGGGAAATTACAGAATTGTAAGCCGAGCAGAAATCCATTATATAATCAAAGCGAAAACCCATCTTCATTTATTAGCAAAGGATTCCTATGCATATCCTTGTAACCAACGACAACGGCGTTCAAGCGCCCGGACTGCTGGCACTCGCGCAGGAAATGCGCAAACTTGGACGCGTGACGGTCTTTGCGCCCGATCACAACTGGTCTGCATCGGGTCACGTGAAGACAATAGACCGACCGCTACGCGTGCGCGAAACGACTTTGGCTGACGGTTCTGCCGCGTTCATGTCCGACGGCACGCCCTCGGATTGCGTTGCGCTACCCTTGCTCGGATTAATCGAAGAGGATATCGAACTAGTTGTTTCAGGCATCAATCCCAACGCCAACATCGGCCACGATGTAACTTATTCCGGCACGGTGACAGCCGCGATGGAAGCCGTCATCAGCGGAGTGAAGGGCATCGCGATTTCGCTTAATTCGCCGGAGGGATTTAAAGGCCAGCTTGATTATTCCACTGCGGCCATCGTGGCGCGCCGCGTGGCTGAGAAAGTCATCTCTGACGGTTTACCGGAAGGCGTGGTGTTGAACGTCAACGTGCCGTATCTTAAAGAAGACCAATTCAAAGGATATATGATCACGCGCCAGGGATTGCGTGTCTATCGCGACACGCTCGATGAACGCATCGATCCGCGCGGGCGCCCATATTACTGGATTGGCGGCGAATCTCCAACCGGCGTGGACGAGCCCGGCACCGACTTTGGTTCACTAATCGCGGGGTATGTATCTATCACGCCCTTGCAATTAGATTTGACGAATTACAAAGCGATGGATGTATTGAAGAAGTGGAAGTTTACACGTGTAGGGGCGAAGCATACTACTACGTCCCTACAATAAACAAAAGGAAATCCATGTCCTACCTCGCATGTGACTCTCGTTATAAACAAATGCTTTACAACCGCGTTGGACGAAGTGGACTCAAACTCCCAGTTATCTCACTAGGCTGGCGATCTCTTTTATGTAGAAGGTGGTAATGCAATTCACTTCGCCTCCCAATCCACAAGAATTTAACGAACGCGTCTGGAATCTTGTGCGGCAAGTGCCGCGCGGCAAAGTCGCAACCTATGGACAGATCGCGTTGATGTTGCCCGCGCCAAATGGTGTTGATCTTGAAACCTATAAAGCCTACGGTCCCCGCTGGGTGGGAGGCGCGATGGCGGCCTGCCCGGATGATGTGCCGTGGCAGCGCGTGATCAATTCACAGGGAAAGATCAGCGAGCGTCCCGGCGCGGAGAAACAACGCCAAATGTTGAATGAAGAAGGAATTGAATTCGCTAAAGATAAGGTGGATTTGAAGAAATATGGCTGGCATGGACACGATGAAACCGCCGAACCAAGACAACTGAAGCTGGTTTGAGTCCATAAACACAATCAGTACCAACGTGCCATTCAATCTTGTCGGACATCACGTTATAGTCGTCCCATACGCCAAGGAATCAACCCTAAGGAGGCTGAAATGGACGACCAAAAACTGAAAGATATTTTCAAGTTTGACGAAAGCGATTTGCAAGCCAACCGCAACGGCTATTTATCTGAAAAACAGAAAAATAATATATTGAAGCGCAGAACAGATTTTAAAAATAACGGCATAAAATATGCTTTGGTTGTAATTGTCATTGGCTTGGGAATTATTGCCATTGATTGGGCAATTTCTGCCGTACGAAATGCGCCTCACCTGGATTCGGGTGCGTTTATTGCAGCCGGTATATGTTTTCTACTCGGCTTCCTAATGCTTTTACTTACGCTTACGAGTGAGAGTGGAAACACGGATATTTCCAAAGACGCGGTCAAAAAAGCCGAAGGACCTATCAACATCATCAAAGCTGAGAGGACAAGAACGAGCGGCGGTAAAGAATCCACATCCAGCACCGAGCATTATTTTGCTTATGAGCTGCACATCGGTGACAAGGAATTCGATGTGGATGAAAGCCTGGCAAATGTGATGATGCAGAAAGATGAATATGCTGTTTATTACGACGACTTCAACGGCAAAATCCTGTCTGCCGAATTTGTGTCAAAAGCAAAATAAAGCCATTGGAGGCTAAAATACAAGACCAAAAGCTGATGGATTATTTCAAGTTCGATGAAGGCGAATTGCAAGCCAATCGCAGCGGCTATTTATCTGAAAAACAAAAAAATGATATGTTGAAGCGTAATAAAGGTGGCCTACTGCACCATCTTTTTATAGCTGAGCCGGACATTTCCAAAGTCAAGGTCCTAAAAGCGGAAGGGCCTATCAAAATTGTGTATATGGAGACTAGAAATAATTACCATTATGAAATGCACGTTGGCCGCGAAGCCTTGAATGTCACCAAAGATCTTGCGGATATGGATATTATGAAAGACGGCGATGTTTATAATGTTTATTTTGATGACTACTATAGTAATATCTTGTCTGTGGAATTTGTTTCAAAAGCAAAATAATTACGAGGTCATCAACAAAAACCTCGGAGGTCTCTGAAGACCTCCGAGGTTTATAAATCACGCCGTCAATTCAACCACCAACGTTTCCATCGCCAGGTCCAATGTGACCTGGCCTGTTTTTGCCGCCTCATCAATTTCCAAAAGTTTGTGATAAATCTTTTCCAGTGCTGGCAAAGAAAAACGTTTGGCTTGCGAAAAAACTTTTTCAGCCACGAAGCTGTGAACGCCCAAGGCTTGTTCCACTTCACGCTGTCCGCCGCGATTGTCAATCACTTCTCGTGCCAGCAGCAACAAACGAAACTGCCGCACCACCATGCCCCACACGCTGAAGGCGTCTTCATTCTCCAACAAACGATGCAATAATCTTTGCGCCGACTTGCCATTGCCTGATGCCAACGCGTCGACCATGGCAAAGATATCCGGCTCGGCGGTGAGGATGCTGACCGCTTCCACATCCGTGACCTTGATCGGGCGCGCCCAATTGACATAAGCCAGCAACTTCGCGATTTCCTGCGCGGCCTGACGCGTATCCGTGCCAACCATCTCGGCCAATTTCTCCGCCGCGGCTTTTTCGATTTGTCCGTTTTGATTTTTGGTTTCGTTAAAAATCCATCCGCTCATGTCTTTCACGCGGGGAAGCATGAATGCCTGCGTCTGCGCCAGTTTTGTTTTCTCTGCCCATTTATTCAGCCAATGTTTTTCCGCATCGCGCGGCTCAACGGATTCATAGATCACCAGCCGCGTGCTATCCGGAATCTTCTCAATGAATTCCAAGAACTTTTTGCGCCCCTCCGCTTTGTTGTATCGCGCCGATGGATTCGCCAACAACACCAATCTTTGCTTTGCCAAGAATGGCATGGAATTAACCGCAATTATTTAATTCATCTTCGCTCATGGTATGCGCGTCGAGGCGCGCCGTGTTCATGTCCGCGCTGGAGGGATCGGTGAAGATCGAACCGAATTCCGCCAGGCGGCGCGTGATGGCGAATTCGTCGTTGCCGTAGAGGAAGAGGATGTTAGGCATGATTCATTCTAAACACAACCCTCATAGAACGAGGGCAGGCGGACACGACACTTGCACCTGGCGCAAGTGCAGGTGAGTACACAAGGAAAAGATTTAAAACGCAAGACGTAAAAACGAAACTTTGTGCCCTTGGTGTCCGTCGTGTTTTATCATTTTGTAATCACACGATGCGCGTTGAGGCGGCCGCGCGAGGATGGACGCACATCCACAATTTGCAAATTGCCCAAATCAGCATCGGTCGTGATTCGTTGCTGAATGATCGGTCCAAGCGGACGACTTATCAAAGCACCAATCAATGCAAACACAATCGCAAATGGAATCCGGATGATCCGCCCGAGGATGGATTTTGCTCCTCGCATCGTGAACCAAGCCAAAGTCCCTGCGAGAAGCGCAGTGGTAGCGAGGTTGGTCCCGCAGCCGGGATGGATGGCAAGTTCGCTTTCGCCCGCGCGCAGACGCGTCAAGGCTTGAGCCGCGGCGGATTGAACATCATCGGTGGGAAGTTCACCAAGGATGAAGAAGCCAGTTGGGTTGGAATGCCCACCCATGGAACGGGTTGGATATTTCGCGGCCAGCACATGAAGCGTGGCATGTTCGAGGGCGTGATTGCGCCGCGTTTCGAGAATAAAGGGAAGATCCAAAATGGAATTTGACATGCGATGATTATACCTTTGACCTCGCCTCAACCCCCGCCCCTTCTCCTCTCCCAATGGGAGAGGAGAAGGGGTGATGGCGAAGCCGTCGGGGATGAGGTGAGGTTCACGATAACGAATTCAAATGTTTCGAGCAGATGCAGTAAAACCAAATCGGTGAAGGCATTGACCTTGCGCAGAACTTCTCCCCAAGCCTGCCCCGATGGGACGTTGGCCTCCTGATAGGCTTGAATGACGGATTGAAGCAGAGCATCGCGAAAAAATAAAAAGGCGCGCGCCGCGTCTGCGCTGTTGAGTCCGAAACGATGGGCGCGCGAAGCGTATTCGTATCCGATGGAATGCGCTTCCGAAGTTGCTTCGTCGCTTTCGGAGGCGAGATAATTGATCAGTCCTTGAAAGAGCGTGCGCGCGCTTTGGCGATATTGAGAGCGCGCTTCTTCATTCAGTTTTTGATACCACGATTGGGCTTCGAGATGTCCTTCTGCAATTTGCATGTGGATATTGCGGAACGCGGATTGAATCACGCTGATCGGTTCGAGCGTGGGCTGAGTGCGGGCAGTCCGCGCCCACAGTTCGACCTCGCTTCGTTTATAACGGCGATGCCCGCCCTGCGTGCGATGAGAGGGCAACGCCCCTTTATCTGACCACAAGCGCACGGTGCTGGGATGCACGCCTAAAAGTTCGGCGGCTTCGCTGAGAGAAAGCCAATCGGAATCAGAATGAGGAAACATCGGTTCTGCGCTATATTATATGCTCGAAACCCAATTCGATGGCACAGGTTGAGGCTGATGTTTCGCACTTTAGGTGTCAATCGAATCTACTTTGAAGAATGGAACGCAATTTCGCTGTAGTTGTGGCAGTCAGAGGTTAAGTCGAAGCGATGTATTTTTACATTCACCAATTCACGATCCAACAATTCTCACTTCTCGCGGCATGCCTGCTTGCCTCATTTTCCGCGCCCAAAAGTATAATCCAGATGCCAAACAAGAAAAACAGTAAACCAAAGAAAGTGAATAAAATCCCTTCCCCGAATTCTCCCACGAATCCTGAGAATTGAACGTTGTTTGGATTTTGCGGATCGTATAAAACCTTGATCGCTTGACCTACCTGATAACGCGGCGGGTTTGCGCAAAAATCGGAAGCATCATAATAGACAGCCTGTCCACTTGCGGCGGTGAAATTAACCACCGGGCATTTCACCGGATTGCCGCTGCTGTCCAAGTCAGAGGCAAGGCTGGTCACCGTCGCGGTGGTGGATAGATCGTTACTGAGAAATGCCTTCTCGCGGATCAAGAAAAATCCGCCAATCGCCAACATGATGATCCCCAGTCCGGCAAACATTATCGAAAGAGATCTAACCATAGTTCTGCTCCTCGTGGTTCTATTTGAATTACTTATAGCCGGAGGAGAAACTTAAGCCAATCCCCCATGCTGGGGAGGTCAGAACAAGCGATGCACGCCGAGTAGTTCGGCGGCTTCGCTGAGGGAAAGCCAATCGGAGTCAGAAGATGCAGTCATAGATGCCTAACGGAGCTTCTGCTTGCGCAAGAATTCATCCGCGAAAAAAGCATACTTCTTTTTCTCCAAAATGTCTTGGGTTCTACCCCAAACGGTTGCATGGCCGCCAGTGTTCTGATATCTGATATCATCCTTGACAACCTCAGAGATTGCTTGATCTAGGTCTGTGTAGCTGACAAGTCCAACCCACCGATTCTTCATTGGATCGGTGCCCTTGAAGCGTTGTTCAATTAGGGAGACAACTTTCTGCACAATGGGATCCAAATCATCAAAAAAGCCTTTTTGAAAGCTGGGCGACAGATATTGTGTAGGATGCTCGCCAAGGTTCGCGATGAGCTTCTTGGCTTCGCTCAGTGCAGGTTCCCTGTACTCTTGCGGAATCGTCTTGTAGTCGGAGTAGAGCCAAAATTCGTCAATCTTCTCCAACCGTTGGATTGGAGGTACATCCATGCTAAGTGGTCCTGTGGTGAGGGCATGCCGGAAGAGCCCCTCTACAGCACGGCTTAGGGTTCGGATTACACTATTCCGTGAGTATCTGGATCCAAGCTGTGCAATAAGCCAGGTACATGCATCATGGGTTGCCATTGCCCGATACATAGACTTAGGGGAGAGATAAGAGGTCTTCACTTGACTTGATAGCTCAAGCAGCTTGGTATCCAAGCCCTCGGGAGTTCTGATCACATTCTTTCCACGCTGATTTTAGCAGTTCCTTTTCCAAGCGAACAAGTTCGGCAGGGCTTAATTTCCCCCGATACTTGAAATCCATCAAGCCTGTTGATCCACCTAAGAGTTGTCTCCATCCACCCTCCTTGAACTCAGATAGCCTGATTTGGTAAATGGCATTGATGTATTTTTCCGGTGGCTTGTAGTCGGCTGGTAGCTTGGGTAGCTCATAGGTAATCGCAGGTTCTATGTCTGGGGTTGTTTTTGCGGCAGCCTTTACTCTGCTCTCAACATTATCCACTAGATCGCGGCCGCAATATCTACATACGATTGCTTCGTCTTGTATCATTTCAGCACAATACGGACATTTTTTCATAGACTATTCCCTCACCAAAAAATATATTGAGTGACTGACATATTTGGGCTCATACCTATTTCGCGCTCTTGATCATTTGCCGCGCCACTTGAGTCAACTCATGCGCGGAGCGCAATGTCCCTTCGCCCACCTCGCCGAGCATCTGCGAAAGTTCGAGCAGTTGCGGCTCGCCTTGCAATCGTTCCACACGCGTCAGTGTGCGATTGCCTTGAATCAATTTCTGCACCTGATAATGTTCATCGCCGAAGACCGCCAACTGCGGCAGATGCGTCACGCAAAAGACCTGATGATTGCGTCCGAGATGCCAGAGTTTGAATCCGACCACCAGACCAACTCGTCCGCCGATGCCCTGATCGATTTCATCGAAGATCAACGATGGGATTTGGTCAGCGCTGGCCAAAATATTTTTCAACGCCAGCATCAAGCGCGAGGTCTCGCCGCCGGATGCAATCTTAACCAGCGGCTTGAGTCCCTCACCGGGATTCGGCGCGACCAAAAATTCCACACGGTCAAGTCCATTTGAGTCGAACGCGACTCGCGTGCCAATGCCCTGTGCATTTTCAGGGTCCGATAATGGAATACCGTTCGGGTCGGGCCGCGTCTGGAAGGCCACGCCGAAGCGCGCCGCGGCCATCTTCAAATCATCGAGCTCGACTTCAATGGCTTTGCTCAACTTCTGCGCGGCGGATTTACGCTTCTCCGAGAGAGTTCTGCGCCTGCTTCGATAAAACCTGAAGCAGTTTATCTTCTTCCGTTTCGAGGGCGGTGATGCGTTCGCTTGCATTGGAAATATTTTCCAATTGCTTGCGAGCGTCTGCACCAAATGCAATCACAGATGGAATCGAACCGCCATACTTGCGCACTAGATTGTGAATCAAATTCAAGCGTTCTTCCACTTCATCGAGTTGCTTCGGATTGAATTCGATCTCTTCCAAATAATCCCGCAGACTGCGCACCAAATCGGCTAACGTATCTTCCAGCGTGGCGGCTTCGTTTGCAAGTTCTTCCTGCGCTTTATCAATCTTCGCCAATCCCGCCAATGCCCGCGCGGCTTGCCCCACCAGATCACTTGCCGCCGTAAATTCCTGCGAGCCTTCATCCAAAACTTCCAATGCCTGTTGCGCGTATTGCGCCAATGACTCAGCGTTTGCCAAACGGTCGCGTTCTGTTTTCAACTCTTCATCTTCGCCGTTCTTTAACTTGGCGGCTTCGATCTCCTCTGCTTGGAATGTCAGCATTTCGACGCGGCGGTCGGCATCAGCTTGCGCCTGACGAATCTCATTCAACTCGCGGCGCACGTTCAATAACCTATGATACGTCTGACGATAATCATTCAAGGGCTTGGCAATGTCCGCATAACGATCCAACAAACCAAGATGGGCGTGCGGGTCGAGCAATGATAAATGCTCGGACTGTCCGTGAATATCCACAAGGAACGCGCCAATTTCTTTTAACAATGAGACGCTTGCGGTCCGGCCATTGATGCGTGCGATGCTTCGTCCTTCGCGCCGGACTTCGCGCGTCATTGTTAGATAATTTGGATCATCCAATAATTCTTCGCGCTTTAAAATTTCATGCACCGCTTCTTTTTCCGGACCCACAAGATGGAATACACCCTCGACCATCGCCGCGTCTGAATCGGTTCGGATCACCGTCGCATCCGCTCTTCCGCCGACCAGCATCTCGACCGCGTCAAGGATGATGGATTTGCCCGCGCCCGTCTCGCCGGTCAGGATGATGAGTCCGTGACCGAGTTTGAGATCGAGCTTATCAATGATGGCGAAGTTTTGGATGTGAAGTTCGGTGAGCATCTATCCCCCAATGCGAATGCCGGAGATTTGTGTGTACGCCGCAGGAACCGCCATGAACAAATAAACGACTTCCCAGATCGCAGGCAGAATCGTTCCCAGTCCAAGTCCCAGACTTCCGGACAACAAATTCAGCAAAATGGGAACCGCAAACATCAGCAAGGCCGGCACTGCGCCAGCGACGATGCCAATCGCGGATGTCAGGAAGAGTGCGCGCGATCTTCTATTTTTTATGAAGCGCAAAACGATGTTGCCAATCACTATGCCCGCGCCCGGTGCAAGGAACAACACCAAAATTCCAAAGAAGAACTGGCTGGCGAAGAATACCAGCACGCTGGTAATCCCTGAACCAATCGCGGCAACCACAAAAGCAATGATGTAGTCGTACCATTCCGCTGTGTCGAATTTTTTCTGCTGTTCTCGCACGCAGTTCTTACAGCGATAACCGGTGGGGAGTCAGCACCGCATCTTCGGCGCAGATCGGTCTCTCACAGCGATTGCAGCGCAAGCTGGTAGGTCGGTTCGGATGAATGTAGCAATAGAGAGTTTCGTTTGTCATTGAATGTTCCTAATTGTTTGATATGTCATTGCGAGGGTCTTCTTCCCGAAGCAATCTCCTAATTGAAACAGAAGATTGCCACACTGATAGAACGCAGTGCTTCGTCGCCTGCGAAGCGGCTCCTCGCAATGACATCAAGTTATATCTGCGGCGTGTTCATGTGGGCATTCAAGTTGCGATAAAAATATCCGGGGTCGCCAAAGCGCACGAACTGCGCCGTGTATTCCGCGGCTTTGATATCCACGTGATCATCCTCCGCTAACGGCATCGGCGCCTGACCATCCACACTCATGACCGTGTTCTCGCTCTTCACCATAATGCTGACCGATGAACCTTCCGAGAGAACCACGGCGCGGTCAACGGATAGATGAGGCGCAATCGGGACGAGCAAGATATTTCGCAGATCGGGCGGCAGGATCGGTCCGCCTGCCGCGAGGGCGTACGCCGTTGAACCCGTGGCGGTCGAAGCAATCAAGCCATCACAAACATACGAGGTGAGCAAACGTCCGTCCACACTCGCCGCCAAATGTACCGGGCGCAGATTCCCTCCGCGGCTGACCACCACTTCATTGAGCGCGTGCCAGCCTCCAAGCATTTCACCCGCGCGAACATGCTGGGCATATAACATCATGCGATATTCGATCCAGGCTTCGCCTTTGAACAACCGCTCCAGCATCTCACGCCATTCGCCACGCTCGATTTGAATCAGAAAACCAAGCCGTCCAAAATTGATCCCCAAAATCGGGACGCCGCACGGCGCGCATAAATGTCCGGCGCGCAGCATCGTTCCGTCGCCGCCGACCGCGATCAACATATCGAACTCCTTATTCTTGACACACGTTCGAAGCTCCTCATCGTAAAGCGACCCGCACGGCGCCTCGAAACCTTTAGCCTTTAGAAAATTCATGATCGCTTCCGCTTCGGCATGCGAATTGGCAACGCGAGGATATGTGACGATTACGGGCTTTTTCGGAACGAATGGGTCAGCCATATGAAATATTATACATTACCCTCACCCTGCCCTCTCCCAATGGGAGAGGGCAGGGTGAGGGTAATCAAGCCAGGCTTTGGTCGCACACTTTTTTGAACCCGCATCGGCGGCAACGCGCCGCGTCTTCATGCGAACGCGGAACATTTTTGCGAAGCTCATCGCGCCTCATCTCGGCTAATTGATCGAGCAAAGCCGATTCAAGCTGCGACGTGTAATCCACGGCGAAGTCGCGATTGGAATAATGAATAATGCCATACGGCGGACGTTTGCGATACGTTTTCTCAACCAGCAGGCAATATGCGGCTAATTGAAAGATATGCGAATCATAAGGTGCATTGGGAACGCGTCCGGTCTTGACCTCGACCGGAATCAGTTTCCCGTTTTGTTCCACCAGATAATCAGGCTTGCCCGTTAAACCAAGTTCATTACTAAACAGCGGCTTCTCCACAACGCCCCAGGCGCGCGTATCCGTGTAGACGACGCGTCCGCCGGGTAGACCCGCTTCGCGGCGCTGACAACTCGACTGCCAGAAGAGGAGAAGAGCAAAGATAATAAGTGTAAGAGCTATATAGAGCATGAGTAAAACGCAATGAGCAAAGCGCGTTAGGAAATGGTTTGTGCTTGTTTGATGACTTTCTTGACACGAGTCAGTCCCGCACCGGACAGATCTTCCATGCGTTCTTCGAGAGCTTTGACGAACGCAGTTTTGTTGGAGGCATTCAGCGCGGGAAGAGTTTTTTCAGAATGCTGAGGTACTTCTTTCGGGCGGCAGATCCTTAGATGCTCAAGTAAATACGGAAAGATGGCCTTATTGTATTGATCCTTCTTGGATGCGACGCGAGCTAACGTCGTTATGGCGTTATCCATTGTGATGACCGAGCCTTCATCCATCGCTTTCTGAATCTCGGCAAGATGCGCAAAGATAACCTCTGCTTTCAAATCACCGATGACGCCGAGAGCGATCATGCCTCCCCGCACAAGACGATTGTTCCGGCTCTTAAGCAGTTTGATGTAATCTTCTACGTAATCCGCGATCAACGAAGGATCAATATAGCCGGTTTCATACAGGACTTTGATGCAATCAGCTTGAATTTTTTTATCCTTGTTCCAGAGATTTTCCGCTATCTCTTGGATGCCGGTTTTGTCTTTACGCGTCGCGAGATCCTTAGCAAGTTCCTGGTTGGGAACTTCATCGCTGCGATTTTGAAAATATGCGATGCGATTTAGCATAGACATGTTGTCTCCTTATTTCAAAAACGAGACGGTTAGATAAGCCACCAGCAGAATCAAGGCAACCAGAAGCAGGATGATTCCCAAAGTTCGGAGCAGACCCGCCGCCAAAACTTTGCGTCCATGACGGCGATGAAGTTCCGTGCCGGTCGCCATCTCCGCGCGGTTTTCTGATACCACTCCTTCTTTGCGATACCACCAAGCGCGGCGGCAATAAAGATACGTTCCAATATCAGAAGCGCGAAGCACGGGCGGCATGAGCCGAGTATAGCACAAATTTTCTAGTGCATATCATTGCACGGCTCAAGTTATAATCGCCGCATGTCTGAATTCAAATTCTTTCTTCCCGTCGAAGTACGTTATGGTGATCTTGATCCTCAGGGGCATCTTAATAACGCCAAGTATTTAACTTTCTTTGAGCAGGCACACGTTCACTATCTCATTCACCTGGGTTTGTTTACTCAAGACCAATCTTTTATGAAGATCGGCGTGATCGTTGCAGATGCACACATCGCTTTCCTTGCGCCGATCCACTTTGGCGATGATGTAAAAGTTGGCGTGCGGACATCGAAGCTCGGCAACAAGTCCATGACGGTTGAACAAAACATCGTGAACAACGCCAGCAGTCAAGAGATGGCGAAGGGCGAGATCGTGATGGTGGCCTTTGATTACCAAAGCAAGAAAACCATTTCCATTCCCAATGAATGGAGAAATAAGATTTCAAGATTCGAGGGATTCAAAAATGATTAACCACGAAGAGTACAAAGGTTTTTCCTTTCGTGCCCTTCGCGTCCGCCTGCCCTTTGCTTTTTGAGGGTTGTGTTTAGAAAAGAAAACTTATGAAATTCGACGCGTCCCTTCCACCTATTCAATTGAAAGATATTCCCGCGATTGCCAAAGCCGCCGAGGAAATTGGCTTCGATGCGTTGTGGACATCTGAGACTCAGCATGATCCATTCCTTCCGTGTACGTTGATTGCAGAACATACAAAGAAATTAAATTTTGGCACAGCTGTCGCAGTCTCGTTCGCGCGCTCGCCTGCAACGCTGGCTTACACCGCTTGGGACTTGGCCGCACAATCGAATGGAAGATTTATCCTCGGGCTCGGCACACAGGTCAAGGCGCACATCGAACGGCGCTTTGGCATGCCATGGCCCGAATCTGTGACTGGTAAATTACGCGAGCAAATCCAAGCCATCCGCGCCTTGTGGGACACGTGGCAGAATGGGACGAAGTTAAATTTTCGCGGCGAATATTACAAGTTGACATTGATGTCACCATTTTTTAATCCCGGACCTCTCCCCTCGCTCTCCTCTCCTAAAGGAGAAGGGCTGGAGGTGAGGTCAATTCCGATCTACATTGCAGGCGTGAACACGGGTTTAGCCAAACTGGCGGGTGAATTGTGCGATGGATTTCACGCACACCCGTTTAATAGTCCACGTTATTTGCGTGAAGTGATTCTGCCGGCAATCGAAGCTGGCGCGCAGAAAACTAATCGCAAGCGCGAAGATATAAAGATTTCCGTCACGGCTTTTGTCGCGACGAGACCCGAAGAAGAAAATTTTGCTCGCGCGCAGATCTCATTCTATGCCTCGACTCCTTCTTATCGTTCCGTCATGGACTTTCATGGCTGGGGCGAGACTGCTAAAAAATTATCTGCACACGCGGCGCACAGTGATTGGACCGAGATGCCACTGCTAATCACCGAGGAAATGCTGAATGAATTTTGTCTCGTGACCACGCCAGAAAAATTGGCTGATGAATTAAAAACGCGTTATGATGGAATCGCAGATCGTTTAGCTTTGTATACTCCCTTCGTGCCGGGCGAGAAGGATGAGTTTTGGAGACATTTGGTAGATGATTTCAAGACCTAGTTTGTGGAGGGCGTGATGGCCATATTCGATTGGATAGCGGCCGCGATTGTTATCGTCACGATCATTTACATCGGCTTCGTCCAGACCGTCGGAGGCTGGATTATTGCCTTGCGTAAAGGGCAAGCGGTTACGATATTGCCTGAACGCGCAGGCCGCAAATGGCCACTATGGATATATACTTCCATTCTGATCTTCGAGTTTGCCCTTCTCGTTCTATTCTTTTATTTTGGTTGGATACCACTGTTTACATTATCCCATGTTACGGCGCGGGTTCTAGGCATTATCGGCTTGATCATCTATCTCCTTGGTTTTGTTTTTGCAGAATGGGCTCGGCAAACCCTCGGTAAGTATTGGGGAATCAGCACAAGCATGCAGGTCAAACTCCTCGACAATCATCAATTGATCCAAAGCGGGCCATATGCTTTCGTGCGCCATCCGATGTATTTTGGCGCGTGGGCTCCTTTTTGGGATTGACTTTGCTTTATCCGGTCTGGGCTGTGTTTCTGACGTTTCTCTCAACCCTGATCGCTTTCATCGGACGTGCTCATCGCGAGGAAGCCGCACTTTCAGAACGATTTGGTAATCTATGGTTTGAATATAAGAAACGAACGAAATACTTAATTCCATTTGTCTATTAGGATAAACTAATGAACTTCACTGACTATCAACAAAAAGCAAAACGCACCGCAAAATATCCCATCATCGGACACGGCGTCATCTATCCTACGCTTGGTCTCACCAATGAAGCAGGCGAAGTGGCGGGCAAGATCAAGAAAATTTTTCGCGATAAAGATGAAATCATCAGCGATGAGACGCGTGAAGCGCTCAAAGCCGAACTCGGCGATGTGTTGTGGTATCTCTCGCAAGTTGCAACGGAACTCAATCTATCCCTTGATGAGATCGCCGAATACAACATCGCAAAATTGCTCGATCGTCAGGCGCGCGGAAAGATTCAAGGCGATGGCGATAATCGTTAATCGGAATCCGTGATTCGGAAGTCGGGAATCGGAAAATCAACAAGCCGATTAATGAATAACGATTTACGATTCTCAATATTGCTCGTAAACCTGCAAACCTGTTTATACGGCATAAGGAATTTCTAATCATTTTCCTACACAGAGTCCCCTCGCTTTTTGGTACAATCATTCTCGGTAGTACTTGTCTGATTGGAGATCTGGAGAATAACTTATGGCTGGCATGGAACGCTTTACCCAACGTGCACGACGGGTATTAAGCCTCGCTCATCAGGAGGCTGAACGGTCGCATCAGGAAAATATCGGCACCGAACATCTTCTGCTTGGGTTGATCGAAGAGGATGGAGGCGTCGCGGGACGCGTCCTGCGCGAACTTGGATTGGAATCCACACGCGTGCGCGAAATGGTTGGACGGGTTTCGATGGAAGGACATGCAGTCAGCGGCAAGCTTGAGCTGGCTGATGATACACAACAAGTCCTCGGGTATGCAGTGGATGAGGCCGCGCACCTCGGCCATCATTACATCGGCACCGAACATATTTTGCTTGGTCTCGTGCGCGTCGAGGGACCAGCGATGGAAGTGCTTCGCAGACTCGGTGTAACTGCCGATCAAATCCGCAGGCAAACTCGACGTGTGCTTAATGAGACCGCATCTTCCCCAACCCCGGCCGGCTCGCCACAAGCCGGGCGCGCTCCAACTTCCGGGCCGAAACTCCGCTCGTGGATCAACTCGCCGCGGACTTAACCACCATGGCCGAAGAAAAGAAACTTGACCCGGTCATCGGCCGCCAAAAGGAAATTGAGCGCGTGATTCAAATCCTGGCGCGCCGCACAAAAAATAATCCTGCATTGATTGGCGAACCCGGCGTCGGTAAGACTGCCATCGTCGAGGGACTCGCCCAACGCATCGTCGAAGGCGATGTGCCTGCACCACTGATGAACAAACGCGTGCTTCAACTCGATGTGGGTTCGTTGGTCGCTGGCACGATGTATCGCGGTCAATTCGAGGAAAAACTCAAACGCGTCATTGATGAGCTGAAACAATCCGGCGCGATATTATTTATTGATGAGGTCCACATGCTGGTCGGTGCGGGAGCCGCAGGTTCCTCCGTCGACGCGGCAAATATTTTGAAGCCTGCCTTATCGCGCGGCGAATTGCAAGTCATCGGCGCGACCACGCTGGATGAATATCGCAAACACATCGAATCCGATGCCGCACTCGAACGCCGCTTCCAGCCTGTGCAAGTGGATGAACCCTCTGAAACAGAGACGATTGAAATTCTCAAAGGAGTCCGTTCAGCATACGAAGAGCATCATCATCTCGTGATTTCAGATGAAGCTCTCGAAGCGGCGACACATCTTTCGTCGAGGTATGTGACGGAACGCTTCCTGCCGGATAAAGCCATTGACCTGATTGACGAGTCGGCTTCGCGCGTGCGCATGTACAAGAGTCCCGCTGCAAAACACGCCAAGGATTTATTTGGTCAATTACGAACCGCACGTCAGAACCGTTCGCTGGCGCAGGAAGAGGGCAACGCCGAAGACCTTAAGGAATGGGAAGAGCGCGAAACCGCTTTGGGCGAGCAGATCGAAAAATTGCGCTCTGGCTGGGATCGCGCCAATAGTCCCGTTGTGACGGCGGAAGATATTGCGGAAGTCGTTTCGATGTGGACCGGCGTTCCGCTGATGCAATTGGCGGAAGCGGAATCTCAACGCCTGCTCAAGATGGAAGATGAACTCAAGAAGTCCATCATCGGGCAGGAAGATGCGATCATCGCCATCAGCCGCGCAGTGCGCCGCGCTCGTGCTGGTCTTAAAGATCCGAAGCGTCCCATCGGTTCGTTCATCTTTCTCGGCCCGACCGGCGTCGGCAAAACGGAACTCACCAAGGCATTGGCCAAGTTTATGTTCGGCAGTGAAGATGCGGCGTTGCAACTCGATATGTCGGAGTTCATGGAACGACACACTGCTTCACGTCTCGTCGGTGCGCCTCCCGGTTATGTTGGCTATGAAGACGCGGGTCAACTCACCGAAGCCTTGCGACGCCGTCCGTATTCGATTGTCGTCTTTGATGAAATTGAAAAGGCGCATCCCGAAGTCCACAACATGCTTTTGCAGATCATGGAAGAGGGTCATCTCTCCGATGCTAAAGGCCGCAAGGTGGATTTCCGTAACGCGATCATCGTTATGACCTCCAACATTGGCGCGGATGTAATCAAGAAGGGTACGGCTCTCGGCTTTGCATTGAAACGCGATGAAGAGACCGAAGAGCGTCAGTCGTACGAAGACATGCGCAAGAAATTGACCAACTCGCTGAAGAAAGTTTTTCGACCGGAATTCCTGAACCGCCTTGATAGCGTTATTATCTTCCGTGCGCTGAACAAGGCAGATATTGAAAAGATCGTCTCGCTCGAACTGGACAAAGTTTCGGAGCGGCTCAAAGATCACAACCTCACGTTGACGGCAACTCCCGCGGCGGTCGCGGCTTTTGCAGATGAAGGCTATGACAATGAATTCGGCGCGCGTCCATTGCGACGCGTCATCCAACAAAGAGTCGAAGATCCGCTTTCCGACAAATTGCTCTCCGGCGATTTCACAGATGGAGATTCAATCCTCGTCGAAGTGAATCCTGATGGCGATATCATGCTAACGCGAGCTGGAGTTCCCGAACCAAGTGTATAACGAAAATACCAATCAAAAAAGGGACGAAGCGGCGCTTCGTCCCTTTTGTTTTTATCACCTTCTCCTAATAATATTTCACTATCACATCTCATCTAATCAACGAACAGGCCTGCCAAATTAATTTAGAAGGAGAATTCATAATGAACAATAATTTACAAACTGCAACGCTGGCTGGAGGATGCTTCTGGTGTCTTGAAGCCGTTTTCGATGATGTCAAGGGCGTGCATTCGGTGGAATTCTGGTTACGCCGGAGGACATGTTGCGAACCCGTCCTATCGTGATGTCTGCACCGGCACGACGGGTCACGCCGAGGTCACACAAGTCACGTTCGATCCAAACGTCATCTCGTATCGCGGTGTGCTAAATGTGTTCTTCGCTATCCACGATCCGACTACGCTCAATCGTCAAGGCGCGGATGTGGGCACGCAATATCGTTCAGCCGTCTTCTATCATAACGATGAACAGAAGATGATCGCGGAGGGACTCATCAAGGAATTAAATGATCAGCACATCTGGGACAAGCCTATCGTGACCGAAGTGACCAAGCTCGACAAATTCTACATGGCCGAAGATTATCATCAGGAATACTTCGCCAACAATCCCAACCAGCCGTATTGCCAGGCCGTGGTCGCGCCGAAGGTGGCGAAGTTCCGCAAGCATCATTTGGAGGTGCTGAAGAGGCAGCCTGCTTGAACAAAGGAGCGTCGGGAGTTTTCCCGGCGCTCTTAGTTTTGCCCTAAAATGGGCGATTCTTTGCAAAAAACAGCCAAATTGCGCCATACACTTGCCGTGCGGTGCCTTGCACTGGCGATGTGATACCTTACACTGGCGATGTTACGCTTCACACTAGCCAGTGTATGCCTTGCACTGAGGATATTATGCTTCGCACTAGCCAGTGTACGCCTTGCACCCGCGATGTTATGCTTTACACTGGCAAGTGTACGGCATACACTCACCTGCCATTTGGAGATGCTGAAGAAACAGCCCGCATAGAATGTAAGAGAGTGCAGAGATAATCTCTGCACTCTCTTACGAAATTAGGTAAATTCATTACCTATTCGATGTAAGTATCCTCATTAATCACTGGCTATTATGTCACCATGGTTTTCATGGTTTCCTCGGTGCATTCTTGGGGCCAATTGTACAATTCTGCCCATGCCACACCAGGAAAAATGTTTTTGATTTTTTTCGTTTTTGATTTCCCGGCTTGAATTTCAACTATCTTAACCGCTATCAATTTTCCGGCTTGAATTTCTGCTGTATGGGCTGGTTCTATTGTCCAAACTGTTATGGCATTAAATGACTTGCCGAACTGTGGGGTGACTTCCAGCCGAAGAGCAACATCCATCGAACCGCGATTCGTTTCCGATGCACCAACTTCGATAATTTTGGCATCCCCAAGCGTTGCGTTCTTGAGAAGCGCCTCTTTATCTTTCTCGAAGCTATTGATTAGACGGGTTGGGTTTGATAACCAGATCATAAAACCCACTATAACCGCGATAACTACAACGACCAAAACAACCAAAAGAACTGACATATTTGTCTCCTCTTTGAAACATAGTCCTGATGACAACAACGGGTTTCCATTATTGCAAATGAGCCAGCGGATAATGATGAATTCCTTATCAGTGTAACATGTATACGTGTAGAATATACGAGAATAATGCAGATGTTATTTTTTTTCAGTGTAGGTTGGCGAAGTTCCGCAAGCACTTCGTCAATAGGTTAAAGAAACAGGCCGTATAATCAAAGAGAAAGCGCAGAGATGATCTCTGCGCTATTCGTTATCTTCATCTTCATTATAGAAAGTCTATCGGTTATAATCTACGACTTATGAAATATCACATTTGGACCGAAGGCTGTCAGATGAACGTGGCCGACTCACAACGCGTCGGCTCGTCGCTGGAGCATCTGGGTTACACCTTTACTGATAAACCCGAAGAAGCGGATGTTATTGTTTTGAATACCTGCGTTGTTCGGCAATCTGCGGAAGACAAGGCGCTTGGACGTGTGACCTCGCTGCGCCCGCTCAAAGAACAAAATCCGAATCTCGTCATCAACTTGATGGGGTGTCTGGTCGGCGTGCGCGGCGCGGAAAAACTGCGCGTCAAACTTCCGTTCGTGGATGTCTTCTCGCCGCCGTCCGATCCGGGTCCACTGGTTTCATTTTTGAGTCAAGGCGAGATCCGCGCCATTGAATCGGATGAAACCACGCGCCGCTTCGCGATGATAGATGATGAACTCATTCTGCCTCAACACGAACGCGGGCAACTCATCAGCGCGCACGTGCCGATCGTTTATGGCTGTTCGCACGCCTGCACGTTTTGCATCATCCCGTTTCGACGCGGCGTCGAGCGCAGTCGCCCCGCGGGCGATATCGTCAGTGAGATTCGTTCGCTTGCATCGCAAGGCGTCAAGGAGATCACGCTGCTCGGTCAGATCGTGGATCGTTATGGCAAGGATGTGCCCGACGGTCCGAACCTCGCCGCGCTTCTGCGCATCGTGCATGACGCGCAGGGTGCGGAAGGCATTGAGCGCATCCGCTTCCTCACTTCGCATCCCAATTATTTCACTGAAGATTTGATGGATACCGTCGCCGAACTTCCGAAGGTCATGCCACACATCGAAGTCCCGATTTAAGCCGGTGACGATGAAGTGCTTGCCAACATGAAGCGCGGCTACACTCAAAAAGATTATCGCGAGCTGGTAGAGAAAATCCGTAAAAAGATTCCCGACTGTTCGATCGCGACGGACATCATCGTTGGATTCCCCGGCGAAACAGATGAGCAATTCATGGAAACTTATCGCGTCTTAGCAGACCTCAAGCTGGACGTGGCCCATCTGGCGCGTTACTCATCCCGCGAAGGGACGGTTGCCACGCGCCGCATGGACGACAACGTTTCGAACGAGGAAAAGATGCGCCGCTTCCGTATGTTGGAAGAGTTGCAAGAAAAGATCGTGGATGAGATCAACAAGAAATATCTCGGCCACAAGGTTGAAGTCCTCTTCGAAGAAAAAGTAAAGAATCGCTGGAAGGGCCGCACACCGACCAACAAACTCGTTTTTATAGAATCAGAAGAGGATTTGAAAGGCAAGCTCATTCCCGCCACCATCACATGGACAGGGCCATGGTCTATGCAGGCCGCTTTGGTCAAACAGCCAGCTCCTATCACAATTGCTTAGCAAGAAACAAAATTTCCCGCATTCAAGCGGGAAATTTTGTTACGGGTCAACTATATGCCGCTCAAGCTGCTGTTGATGGAGCTAAAAACCTTCCCTATTGTCGGTCCAAGCACCATCAGAACTGCAATGACTACCAAGCTGACCAGAGTGAGAATCAAAGCATATTCCACCAAACCCTGGCCTCTGTTCAGGTCAGCAATCGTCGATAAGAGAAATTGGTAGTGGATGAAAAGTAAGTGATGATAAGATAGGCAGTATGATCCAAAAAGCCTACCACTGTCGAGTGTGCGGAAGCACCAATATTGTCAAAAACGGCACCAACCGTCTCAAGCAACAGCAATATCACTGTAAAGAGTGCGGAGCGCGGCGTGTTCTGGAGTCAAAGCGAGAGGCAAAAAAACGCAAAAACCGATCATCCTCAGCCTCTACCAAGAGCGTGTAAGTTTGCGAGGTTTGGAGCGGATTTTTGATGTTGCTCGCCAAAGCGTTTCCAGATGGATTGTCGAACATGTAAAAGATCTGCCGGAACTCAAAGACACTTTGTTGCCAGCCGAACCGGACGATGTCTTGGAATATGATGAAGCCTGGAGTTTTGTTCTCAAAAAGAGCAATAAACGTTGGCTGTGGACGGTCATGTGTCGTCGCACCCGACAAATCATCGCCTTTGTCATTGGCGACCGCAGTGAAACAACCTGTCGCCGTTTGTGGAACGAAGTTCCACTGGCCTACCGCAGTTGTATTTCCTACAGTGATTTCTGGGAAGCCTACCAAAAAGTTCTTCCGCAGAGCACGCATCAAGCGGTTGGGAAAGAGAGCGGACAGGTTTCACACATGGAGCGTTGGTATTGTACTTTGCGCCAACATCAGGCGCGCTATGTCCGTAAAACCCTTTCGTTTTCGAAGCGCGACGCCTTTCATCACATGGTCACTACATGGTTTATCATTGATCACAATCTCGCCAGAAAACAACTTGCATCACTTACTTTGTAACCACTACCGAGAAATTTTGGATGTCCATTTCCCATCGGTGAGGCAAAATACGATGAAAGTGTTCGTTTTTCGCCCACTTCGCTTGGGCCTTGGGCTATTCGAAGAAATGCGACTTCTATAGCCCTATTCGCATTAAGAATTTAATCCGTTCAGATATTGAATCATTACAACAAGTCCTTTCTTTAATAGATTTGTTACTTACATGATGTCCTGATATTAGCACGATTTAATCTATTTTAGGGTCTTCGGGGTTTACTAATGCTTTACAGACAGTTTGCATAGTCTTAACAATTCGCGCTGATAATTGTCACAGTATTACCAAAATATATTCATCTCTTTTACACTAGTAAGGATGCAAAGATTTATTTTAGATGTAAAGGCACTCTATTCCTTGGAACATACCTACATAAAAGTATAAAACTAAGACGGTCGCCCTCGAGGGCGACCGTCTTAGTTTAGTCAATTTACTCCACCAAATTTCTCAGCACCGTATGCAATATGCCGCCATTGCGATAATAATTCACTTCCACGTCGGTGTTCAACAACACGGTGGCTTTGAACTCGATCACTCTTCCGTCAGCCTTTTTCGCTTTTACACTGACGATGGACTTCGGCTTCATATCATTGCTCAAGCCCTCGATATCATAAAGCTCATCGCCTTTCAAGCCCAGTGATTCGGCGTTCTGTCCATCCATGAACTTCAAGGGCAAGATGCCCATGCCGACAAGATTGGAACGATGAATGCGCTCGAATGATTCTGCGATCACCGCGTGTACGCCTTGAAGCAGTGGTCCCTTCGCGGCCCAATCGCGGCTGGAGCCGGTTCCGTATTCTTTGCCAGCAATCACAATCGCGGGCACGCCCTCAGATTGATATTTCATGGCCGCGTCATACACGGGCATCTCCGCGCCGTCAGGAAAATGCTTTGTCCAGTTACCCTCCTTCGGAGCGACGAGCGAATTCTTGAGACGAATATTCGCAAACGTGCCACGCGCCATCACAAGGTCATTGCCGCGACGCGCGCCGTATTGATTGAAATCCTTGGGCTGAACATTTCGCTCCTGCAAAAATTTTCCGGCGGGAGAATCTGCGGCGATGTTGCCCGCAGGCGAGATGTGATCGGTCGTGATCGAGTTCGCCAAAAAATCCAAGCACACGAGCGCCTTTGATGTCATTCACCGATGATGCATCCAGAGTCAACGATTGGAAATATGGCGGATGATGAATATAGGTCGAAGTCTCATCCCATTCATAGATATCGCTGCCAGAAACCTTGATCGCCTTCCACATATCCGAGCCTTCGAACACGCTGGAATAACGATCCTTGAACATGCTCACATCGAGGCTGGAGGCGATGGCCATTTTGATTTCATCCTGGGTGGGCCACAAGTCTTTGAGATAAACCGGCTGACTTCTTGAATCCATGCCAAGCGGTTCCTTGTTGAGATCAATATCCACAGTGCCAGCGAGCGCGTATGCCACGACGAGTGGCGGCGATGCGAGAAAATTGGCTTTAACCAGCGGATGGACGCGGCCTTCAAAGTTACGATTGCCCGAAAGCACCGCCGCCGCAACCAGATCGCCGCTGGTCACCGCGCGCGCGACTTCGCTTGAAAGCGGTCCGCTATTTCCGATGCAGGTTGTGCATCCATAAGCCACGACATTGAATCCAAGTTTCGCAAGCGGGTCGAGCAGATTCGCTTTCTTCAAATAATCCGTCACGACGCGTGAGCCGGGCGCAAGAGAGGTCTTGACATACGGCTGAACGGTTAGCCCTTTTTCGACAGCCTTCTTCGCGACCAGTCCTGCCGCAATCAATACGGATGGATTGGAGGTGTTCGTGCATGAAGTAATTGCGGCGATCACAACCGCACCATGCTTCATCGTGCGCGAACCGCCGTTGGTTCCGAAGGTCGCTTCGGCGTTCAATGCTTCAGGCTTCAACTCAAAGCCTCGATCTTTGACCGGAGCAGTTAATGCAGTCTCAAATGTTTCCTTGAGCTCCGACATTGGCACGCGATCCTGCGGACGCTTGGGTCCAGCCAAGGATGGCACCACCGAGTCGAGGTCGAGTTCGAGCATATCAGTAAATTCAGGATCAGGTGAGGATGAGTCGCGGAATAATCCTTGTGCGCGCATATACGCTTCCGTTCGTTCAATGACATCATCCGGGCGACCCGTCAACTTCATATAACGAAGCGTTTCAACATCCACAGGGAAATATCCCATCGTCGCACCGTATTCGGGAGCCATGTTGCCGATCGTGGCGCGGTCCGGCAGGGACATCGAGTCGAGGCCCGGACCAAAGAACTCAACGAACTTATCCACCACACCTTTCTTGCGCAACATTTGTGTGACAGTGAGAACAAGGTCAGTCGCAGTAACGCCCTCTCTCAATTTGCCGTGAAGTTTGAAGCCAATCACATCCGGCAAGAGCATATCCATCGGCTGACCAAGCATGACGGCTTCCGCTTCGATGCCGCCCACGCCCCAACCCAGCACGCCGAGTCCATTGATCATCGTGGTATGTAAGTCAGTGCCAACCAGCGTATCAGGAAAAGCAATAACATCTTTGCCATCTTGTTTTGTCATGACAACATCGGCAAGGTATTCAAGATTGACCTGATGCACAATGCCGGTCATCGGCGGCACAACGCGGAAATTGCGAAACGCCTTTTGTCCCCATTTCAAAAATTCATAGCGTTCGCGGTTGCGCTGGAATTCCACTTCGGTATTGCGCTTGAGCGCATCAGCTGTGGCGAAGAAATCCACTTGAACGGAGTGATCAATGACGAGATCAACCGGCACAAGCGGATTGATCTTCTTCGGGTCGCCGCCGAGACGCGCAACGGCCGCGCGCATCGCGGCTAAATCCACCACCGCGGGGACCCCCGTGAAGTCCTGCATGATGACGCGCGCGGGCAAAAAGGAAATCCCCGGGCGGGCGTCTTGAGGTTTCCATGAGGCGATGTTCTTCACATCCACCTGAGTGATTTCTTTGCCATTGCATTGACGGAGGGCAGCCTCGAGCATAATGCGGATCGAAAACGGAAGCCGCTTCAAATCCGTGAGATGTGCTTTTTCTAATGCATCGAGGCGGTAGATTACATATTCCCTTTTCCCTGCTTTGAGGACACTGCGCGAATTAAAAAGTCTTTCATGTTGTCTCCTTTGAGTGCGAAATGTTATGGCACCTAAATGATGACCATATTTCTCACACCACATCTCTACGAAGAACACAAAGGAGCGCCTTTGATATTCTTTGCCTGTGCTGAGCAATCCAGGAATTCTGCGGTGGGATTTACAGCTTAAGTTCTTTAGTCAAATCCATGACGAGTTTTGCGCGCTCTTTATCAGCGAGGAACGAAGCCTGGGCCGCGGCAAGAATTCGTTCTTTCAGTGCCTCCATGGAGAGACCAAGTTCATCACAGACCACATGATATTCCTGACTTCAGCGTGATGCGCGAGATGCTGGGATCGTCGGTGTTGATCGTGGCATTGAGTCCCGCTTTGAGCATGGCTCCCAATGGATGCGCCTCCAGCTCAGGCACAACGCCGGTCTGATAATTGCTCGTCACACAGACTTCGAACGCGGTATTCCGTTCCTTGGCCAACGCAACCACATGATCATCATCGAGTACGCGCACACCGTGACCGATGCGTTCTGCGCCCAACTCCTGAATGGCTTCTTTAACATTCGCCGCCGGTCCCCATTCCCCCGCGTGAATGGTGACTCGCAGTCCGGCTTGACGCGCTTCTTTGAACACGCCATAGAATGGCTCGGACTTGAACTCGGCTTCGTTACCTGCCAAATCCATTGCAACCAAACCGCGATCTTTGTGTTCCGCAGCGAGCCACGCGACTTGTTCAGCTAGTTCGTGGCTTTCATGCCGGTTGACAGACGCGATCAGCCGTACCGTCACGCCAAATTTTTCCGCGGCATCCTGCGCGCTGGTGATTACCCAATCAATCACATCATGAAGAGGAAAGCGTTCTGCGCGGCTAAGAGCCACAGGCGTGAAGCGCAGTTCCATATATTTCACATTATCCTTCGCCGCGTCTTCAATGGCTTCGCGCGTAATGCGATGGATCGCGTCCGGCGAACGATAAAACAATCTGAGCGTGTTGAACTTGGAAAGAAAAGTCTGAAACGAGTATTTTTCTTCTTCCTGCATTTGCACCAGAGTGCTCAGGCGCAATATATCGGCCGGAATCGTGATTCCGTGCTGACGCGCAATATCGAGCATGGTATCCAAACGCAACGTGCCCTCCAAATGGCGATGCAATTCGACCTTTGGAAGGGCGCGATAATTCTTTAAGATTGCAGTGACTCGTTCAGCCATACCTGTAATTGATTTCCAAATGTTATTGCGAGATTGCCACACTGAAAGAGCGCAATGCAAGCGCGCCTACGGCGTCTCGCAATGACCTTGACTAGTGCCTCTTTCTTTTCTTCTTATTATTACTTTCAACTTGTGCGGTCTGCGCTTCGGCAGGACCCTCGGCTACTTCAGTTGGAGTGATCTCGATGCGCCGCGGTTGATACGAGAACACGCGTCCGATGACAGCGGCGCGCACATCCGCCAGCAATTGCTGAAACAACTCTGAAGCTTTGCCTTTATATTGTACCAGCGGGTCGCGCTGTGCGTAAGCCTCGAGCCCGATTGAAACGCGCAGGGCTTCGACCTTCGTCAAATACTCAACCCACAACTCCGTGATCGCGCCCAGCAACAGTTGGCGTTTGACTTCATTAAGAATGTAAGATCCGATGGCTTGGATTAACTGCTCTCGCTCAAACTCACTCAAAGTGGATACTTCTTCACTTTGTCTTTCTTCACCGAATACTTTCGCAGCGGGTCCAAAGTCTGATAGTTTTGTGGCATTCTGACTCAAACGAGCAAATTCGCCCTGTCCCCACGCCGTCTGCAAAGCGGATTTTGCCTCTTCGAGATGCTCAAGAACGGCATCGGTCACGTCCTCAGCAGTGCGGTTTTCCAACAAAAGCGCAGCCAGATAAATATACGTAAAGCGATTGAAAACCTGTCGAAGCTGACGATGGGTTCGTTGATCGAATAGAGTGCGTACACCCTGTGAGAGCGATAATAACAAGCGTAGCTTGCCAGAATCATCGTCCGCGGATTCTCGCTGGAGGAGGGCATCCAGATCGCGCTGAACTTGCGAAGTCAATTGTTCTCGCTGGCGTTTCATCAGTTCACGCCCCGCGCTCATGATTTGATTCGCCGCTTCATCCCAATTGGGAACATTGATCTTTAGACCCAGCGGTTCATTCAAGCGGCGTTCAATTGCGCCAATCACGCGATTGGCATTAATGCCAATCAAATTCGTTTCGACAATATCTTCCAGCCACTTTTTGAATTCATTGGGATCATCAGTCAACAAACGTGTTTGCTCGCCATTTAATCGCAGTTGAAAATGAATTAACCCGCTCAACTCCTCAGCAACCTTCTGCGGACGAATTGGTTCTTCTGTATCGCGCAAGGTTTGAAAGAAGGCATCCAGCGAGTCGGTGCGTTCGGAGATTTGATTATCGAGAGTCTCTTCCGTATGCTCGATCAAAGCCTCGATGGCGCGCAATGTATGAGACTGCTCAACTTCAATCGCGCGAGAAACGATATCCAGCGTAGCCGCGCGAACATCGTCAGATTTATTTAACTCCTCGAGGATGAGAGCCAGCCCAAAAGTCGGAATGAGGCGCCCTTGCGATTCAAGAGGTGGTTGAACCTGCTCCAGCCAAGCAATCAATTTCCACGGACCTTCTTCATCGGTTAGTCCAAGCTCAACGCGCTTCTCCACCTCAGACTGCAACATTTCATCCACATCTTCCGTCAAATCTTCTTTGGTAAAGATACGGTCACGTTGTAAATAGATTTGCTCGCGTTGTTTATTGAGAACATCGTCATATTCGAGCAGATGCTTGCGGACATCGAAGTTGGCGCCTTCGACGCGGTGCTGTGAGTTTTCGATGATGCCGCTGACCATCCGCGCTTCGAGCGGAAGTGAGTCATCCACTTTGAGGCGTTGCATCAAGCCGCTGACTTGTTCACCGCCAAAGAGTTGCATAAGATCATCTTCAAGCGAAAGATAAAAACGCGACGAGCCGGGATCGCCTTGGCGCGCGGAACGACCGCGAAGTTGATTATCAATGCGGCGCGCCTCATGACGCTCCGAGCCGATGACATGCAAGCCGCCCAGTTGTTTGACGCGTTCCATATCTTCGAAGTATTGAAGAAAATGTTTGACCTCGGCTTCATAGAGTCCATATTGTGATGGATCCACTTTTTGTAAAGCCTGGCGCCGTTCTTCGAGCGGCATGTCAAACGGATCTTCATAACCCGCGCGGCGCAACACCCGATTGACCGCCGAGATGACTTCTTCGGCAAGTTCGCCACCGAGTTTGATATCCACACCGCGGCCCGCCATGTTCGTGGCAATGGTCACCGCGCCGAACGCGCCCGCGCCCGCGATGATTTGTGATTCTTCCGTATGCTTGCGAGCGTTCAAAACTTGATGCGGCACGCCCGCCTGCAAGATGGATTTCAAACGATCCGTTGCATCTTCTGGTAAATTTAAAATCTCAAGAAGCGTTGAAAGATTCGATGGATCGTCGAGGCTGATGTTGGTCATCCCAAACGATGATCCAAACTTTCGCAATGCATCGGGTGTAATCTTTTCCAGCGGTTCATTGAATGGCTGAAGTTCAGGGATAAGCCGTCCATCTTCTTCGCGATTGCTCGATTTCACGAAACCGTGACGGACCAATAAAATTTGCGTCAAGCGCCGTACAGGCTCGGCTTTGAGTCGATTCGATAATCGGTCGGACGATTCAACGGAAGTTGTGCCCACCAGCATTGGTCGCCCCAACGCGTGATAACGAACAATCTCCGTTATGATAGAGCGCAGCTTTCGATTCGATGGTTCGATAAATAGCATCGGGATAATCTTTGCGCCGATAATAAACCGGCTCTACCCCTCCCTGCGCCCTCCCCATTTTCTCTGAAAATGGGGAGGGATGGGGTGGGGCTTTCGCAAAATACGAATACGGATAATTCTCTTCGTCCTTCGCTTTGATTTCCACCAGCGGCGCGCTATCACCAAAGGCTTGATATTCCAAATTGGTTGGGATCGGCATCACTTCCAATTTATAAATCTTGCTGAACTCTTCCGATTCAGTAAGCGCCGTGCCGGTCATGCCCGCCAGCTTTTTATACATGCGGAAATAATTCTGCAAAGTGATGGTCGCGTAGGTCACGTTCTCCGGCTCGACACGCACATTCTCTTTCGCCTCCACCGCCTGATGCAAACCATCCGACCATCTTCGGCCGGGCATGAGCCGGCCCGTGAATTCATCCACGATAATGACTTTGCCGCCCTGAACGAGATAATCTTTATTGCGATGAAATAGATATTGGGCACGCATGGCTTGTTCGAGAAAGCCGGTTAGATGTGCCTGTTCGGGCGTGACATCTTCGGGTCGGTCCGGATCCATGAGCGGCTGACCAATTAATTGTTCAGCATGCGCCAACCCAACTTCCGTTACATTTACGGCCCGGTCTTTCTCATTGACTTCGTAATCTTCAGGCTTCAATTGCTTGACGACCTGTGCCATCTTGCCGTACCACTCGAGGTCGCCCTGTGCGGGACCGGAGATGATGAGCGGCGTGCGCGCTTCATCAATCAACACATTATCCACTTCGTCCACGATGGCGTAATAATGCCCGCGTTGGACGCGATCGTTCAAGCTCATCGTCATGTTATCGCGCAGATAATCAAAACCAAACTCAGAGTTCGTCCCGTAGGTGATATCCGCCGCGTAGGCTTCGACGCGGTCCACCAATCGCAAATGATGCTGGTCTTCGTGCGGCGATTCTTTTTCAAAGTCAACAAGAAATGCTTTCTTGCCATTCTCAGTGGATGCGGCCATTTGCAAAACGCCAACGGATAGCCCAAGCATGTCAAAGATGGGAGCCATCCAACGCGCATCACGCCGCGCGAGGTAATCGTTGACCGTGACGAGATGCACACCGCGTCCCGTCAGCGCATTGAGATAAAGCGGAAGTGTGGCAACCAGCGTCTTGCCTTCGCCAGTTTTCATCTCGGCGATCTGGCCGCGATGCAGAACGACCCCGCCCAGCATTTGAACATCGTAATGACGCAATCCAATCGTGCGCTTGGATGCCTCACGCACGGCCGCAAAGGCTTCGGGCAGGATTTCTTCGAGGATGTCTTGAATCTCATTATCATCTCCCTCACCTGTCCCTTGAATACCCTCTCCCTGCTCCCTTCGGGAGTGCTCCGCGAGGAGAGGGGCCGGGGTGAGGGCTAACTTCGCGCGAAACTCTTCGGTCTTGGCGCGCAAAGCCTCATCGCTGAGTTGTTCAAACTCTGGCTCGAGCGAATTGATCTCGTCAACAATCCCTGCTAATTTTTCAACGGTGCGTTTATTGGGGTCGCCCCCGAAGACACTGACAAATTTCTGAAGCATTCATCGCCTTTCGGGGTGGGATTATAGCATAGGGATAAAAGCAAGCTGTTAGAAACCTGTAAGAGTTACCAAGCTTTCGGTTAAGAATTTCATTACTTTCTCCTCCCTGCCCTCCATATCACGGTCAAATACAGCACGATACCGAAATCGAAAAAGTTCGTGCCGCGAATATTTGGCACCATTCCGATGTAAACGCCCTGCGGCCAGAGCAAAGCTAGCCATGCGAATAGCTGTGGAACAAATATTCTGTCATAGAAGTAAATCAATGCTGTTCCTAGTACCGCACCGCCCACGCTTCCCGCACCGCCCAAGATAACCATCGCCAGCATCAACGAGGAAACATCGAAAGCCGCAAGGGTTGGGTCAATGTAGGTGAATGTGCTGGCATACAATGCGCCCGCGATCCCTGCCAACGCGGAACTAAAGATGAAAGCCAATAAACGATAATGCAACGCATCAATACCAAAGGAAACAGCCGCAGTTTCATCTTCGGAGGAAGCGATCCAAGCACGGCCGGTGCGGGAGGCCATTAATCGTCCACTGATGAACGCGGCGAGTAAGACAAAGAATAGAACGAGATAATATTGTGCGGACGGCGCGGCCACCGTCAGCCCGAGGAGATGCGGCGGCGGTAAGGAGCTCAATCCGTTCGGGCCGCCGGTCAGATCACCGCCATTCGCGATCATATCCCCGGTCAGCAATCCAAGTGCAAGAGTTGCAAGTGCGAGATAATCGCCGCGCAAGCGCGTCGCTGTTGCACCTTTGAGCGCACCAAATAAACCCGCTATCGCCGCGCTGATCAATAAGACAATCGTGAAATCAAAACGAGGAAAAACTAAAACACCATAACGGTTGGTAAGGATCGCCGCTGTGTATGCACCAATCGCAAAACTCGCGGCAAAGCCGAGATCAAGCACGCCTGCCAAACCAAGCAAAATGTTAAGACCCAGCGTAAGTAAAATAAAAATGCCAAGGCCGCGCAAAAGAATATCGTTGTCCGTTAATCCAAACCGGGAAGTAAAGACAGGCAGAAGAATCAACGCCGCAAATAAAACGATCAACCATCGCCTCGCATTTAGACTTTGAACGGGCGCCGTTAAAACAACCGAATCGCGCGCACCGGATTTAATCGTGCCTTCATCGCGGCTTAACAATCCGCCCCGCCGCCAAATAAGAATCGCTGTCAGCAGCCCAAGCAATAAAACCGGAGTCCATTGGGCCGAAAGAAAATAATCGCTGAACGAGCCGACCACGCTGAGAATGGCACCGCTGGCCATCGCGCCGATGGGGCTTCCTACGCCGCCCATCAGCGCGGCGGCAAAGGCGATGAGACCGCTCTCCTGGCCCGCCTGCCCAAACGGACGCGCGTAATATAACGCAAAAACAAATGCCGCCGCGCCTGCCAACGCGCCTCCCAATGCAAACGCGCGCCGAATCGCACCATCGCGATTCACGCCGACGATTTGAGCCAGTTCCTCGTTCTGCGCAACGGCGCGGATGGAGCGTCCAAGCTGGGTGTGCTGAAGAATCAACGTGGTAATCAACACAAACAAGATTCCTACAACGAGCACGAACACATCCGAATGGTGAAGCACGACTTTGCTTGATAACAAATTTCCCACCGGAAAGAAGTTTGGAATACCATCGGTCGGAACTTCGTTCAAGCCAGGCACACTGCGATGTTCGCCGCGGATAAAAGATGGCTGATATGCGCGCCAGACGAGCGAGCCTTGATAAAGAATAAATGAAATGCCAAGCGAAGCAATCAGCGGCGCAAGTTTGGATCGTCCGCGAAAAGGACGAAACGCCAATGCTTCCACCATAACGCTGAGCAACGCGCCGATTGCTATCGCTCCAAGAAATACCAAAACAAGAATCAGCGCACGCGTAGGTGCGGGCCAATTGAGATTCAAACCGATCAGGTTGATTGTGGATGTGACGAATACAGTCGTGAGTGCAAAAACATCGCCGTGGGCTAAATTTAATATGCGGACCGTGCTGTAGATTACTGTGATACCGATCGCGCTCAAAGCCAGGATCGCCCCGTTGACCAATCCAAAGATCATCAACTGGATCAGCAGGTCACGGCAATTGACATTCCTCCCACACCATGAATTCGTCACCGGCGCTGCAGGCACGGATGCGGCCTCTGATTTCCGCGCAGCTGTCCATTGTGCGTTGACGTTGGCAACACAACTAAATGCTGTTTCTCCATTCGCCTCTGCAAAAGAAATGTGTCCCGAAGCAGTGGTGGGCGAATCGAATTTTCCATTAATGGATGCATTCGATACCGTGATTGCAAAAGTATTCTCCGCAATTGGCGGAATAGACGCGGGCAAAATCACAAAATTGCAGGTTTCGCCTTCCTGGCCTTTGTATGTATATATCAATGATTGAAAAGTTAAACCGCGAATTGTGAAAAACAGGTCGATCACCCGGCCATCTGCTGTAACAGCCTGGGCTTCCCATTGGCCATCATATTTTCCAGAGGCCGGTGTGGGGGTTACTGGCGCAGATAAAGCAGGAGCACATGCCGCGAGCACTGTGAGCATCGCAGCACAGAGAATGATAAGAAATACCGTCCTTTGGCGAGGCATAAATTAAGTATAGCAGAAATTCTTTAAGGCAATCATTTGTTCTAATTTAAGGTCACGGTGCTATAATCGCAACAGCCCATGTCCTTCGCCCACCTTCACGTTCACACCGAATACTCCCTGCTCGACGGTTTCAGCAACATCAAGAAGCTGGTCAAACGCGTCAAGGAAATGGATATGCCGGCGGTCGCCATCACCGACCACGGCACAATGTTCGGTGTGATTGATTTTTACAAGGCGGCTAAAGAGGTCGGCGTCAAACCGATCATCGGACTCGAAACCTACATGGCAGCCCGCACGATGCATGACCGCGATTCAAAACTCGACCGCTCCTCCTATCATTTGCTTCTGCTGGCGGAAAATGAAACAGGTTACAAGAATCTTTTGAAGATTGCTTCGGCCGCGCAGCTCGACGGCTTCTATTATTATCCACGCATCGACCACGACTTTTTAGCGGCTCACTCCGAAGGGCTGATCTGCACGTCGGGCTGTATGTCTGCGGAAATTCCGCGTTCTTTGTTGGATGACAAACCCGAAGAAGCCGTCAAGCGCATGAACTGGTATTACGATGTCTTCGGTCCCGACCAATTCTTCGTTGAACTCCAACAACATAATATAAAAGAAATCACCGATCTCAATCGCAGACTGGTTGAGATGGGTGCGCGCTATTCTGCCAAATTCGTCGCGACCAACGATGTGCATTACATCAATCCCGATGATGCGCGCCTGCAGGATATTTTGCTTGCAATTCAAACGCAATCGTTATTGTCCGATCCCGACCGTATGCGGATGACTGATGATTCATATTATCTGCGTACGCCACAGGAAATGAGTCAATTGTTTGCGGAAGTTCCCAAATCATTGAGCAATACTCTGCTCATCGCCGAACGCTGTAACGTTGACCTTTCATTCAAAGGCTATCATCTGCCTGAGTTCCCAGTTCCCGAAGGATATACAGCAGAAACCTATCTTCTCCACTTGTGCGAAGAAGGGGCAAGAAGTCGTTACGGGAATCGCGCGGCCAGCCCCGAAGTCCGCGAAAAACTCGAATACGAATTAAGCGTGGTCCACAAGATGGGCTTCGAGGCATACTTCCTGATCGTGTGGGATTTATGCCGCTACGCGCGTGAGAATGAGAATCTGGTATAACGCACGCGGTTCGGCGGCCGGCTCGATCATCGCGTATACGTCGAACATTACCATCGTGGATCCCCTCCAACACGATTTGATCTTCGAACGCTTCCTCAATCCGGGACGCGTTTCGATGCCGGATATTGATCTCGACTTCCGCGATGACCGCCGCGCTGAGATGCTCGAATATTGCACCAAGAAATATGGAAGCGACAAGGTTGCACAGATCATCACCTTCGGTACGATGGGAACGAAAGCCGCCTTGCGTGACGTGGGCCGTGTGATGGATATCCCATTGAATGAAGTGGATCGCATTGCGAAGTTGGTGCCGTTCGTTTCAGGCCGAGCAACCACAATGGAAGACGCGTTGGCTATCCCTGAGTTCAAGGAAGTTTACGATTCGACTCCGCACTTGCATGAACTGATTGACATTGCCGCTAAAATGGAAGGCACGGTACGCAACGCTGGCACGCACGCCGCGGGCGTGGTGATTTCCGATAAGCCCATCCTTGAATATCTTCCTTTGCATCGCCCAACCTCCGGCTCGGAAGAGACGCCCATCAAAACCGTAACACAATTCGAAATGGGCATTCTCGATTCGCTGGGCATGTTGAAAGTGGATTTCCTCGGGCTGATCACGTTAAGCGTGATGGCTAAAGCCTGCGATATGATCGAGAAACGTCACGGTGTTCACCTCGATTTGAACAACATTCCGCTCGACGATCCAAAAGCGTTTGAACTGCTTGGCAGTGGACAAACTGCAGGCGTCTTCCAGGTGGAAGGCGGCGGCATGACGCGCTACCTCGTCCAGATGAAACCCACGAAGCTAGATCACATCATTGCAATGGTCGCGCTCTATCGTCCCGGCCCGATGCAATTCATTCCTGATTACATCGCGCGCATGCACGGCGAAGCGCCGGTTGAATATCGTCATCCAGCCATGGCCCCCATTTTTGATTCAACCTATGGTATTCCCGTTTATCAGGAACAGTTGATGCGCGCCGCAGTGGAACTGGCAGGATATACACCCTCCGAATCCGATGAACTGCGCAAGGCCATCTCGAAGAAAAAGAAAGAAGATATCGCGAAGCATCGCAAGAAATTTGTGGCAGGTGCAATCAAACAGGGAATGTCTCATGAAATCGCCGAAGCGATTTATGCGGATTGGGAAGAGTTTGCACGTTACGGCTTCAATAAAAGCCACGCCGCAGATTACGGCGTGATCGCGGTGGAGACCGCGTATCTCAAAGCGCATTACACCGCCGAATATATGACGGCTCTGCTTTCCGCCTCGGCGAGTCAAACCGAGAAAGTCGCATTGTACGTTGCCGATGCGCGCTCGATGGGCGTGCCGGTGCTTGCGCCGCAAATCAACACATCCGGTTGGGATTTTGAAATTGAAGATACGGACCCTTCGACAGGCTCAGGGCAAGTTCAACCCAACATCCGCTTTGGACTCGGCGCGGTCAAGAATGTCGGTCAAAGTGCGGTGGAGTTAATCATTGAAGAACGCAAACGAAACGGCGCGTTCAAGGATTTGAATGATTTTGCCCGCCGAGTCGACCTGCGCGCGGTCGGCAAGCGTGCACTGGAATGTTTGATCAAAGTCGGCGCGATGGATTCTTTTGGAAACCGCGCCGCATTGCTGGCGTCGCTGGAGCGGATCGTCGCGATCAGCAGTAATCACTTCCGCGCGGCTGAAGCGGGACAATTGAGTTTGTTCGGCGCGGTCACCGGCGTAACGGAAACCATCACCTTGCCCGATGTCAACAATGTGGATAAACGCGAACAACTTAATTGGGAACGTGAGCTGATCGGCCTTTATATTTCCGATCATCCGCTCACGCCGTATCAACCGATGCTTTCGCAAATCGTCACGCATTTCTCGGGACAATTGAGCGAAGCGCAGCATGAAGAAAAGATTCGTGTGGCGGGGTTGGTCACCAACGTCCGTCCATACATGACCAAGACCAACAAAGCAATGGGCTTTGTCACTATCGAGGACATTCAAGGCAACATCGAATTGGTGCTCTTCCCGCGCACTTGGGAAAAACATCGCGAGCAATTGAGCATTGGACAAATTATCATCGTCGAAGGCAAAGCCGATACGAGCAGTACGCCACCGAAAGTTTTGGTGGATTCGATTCACACGGAGATAAAAGTAACCGAACCATTGGATGATGCTTCGACTAAGGCTTCGCCTTCGCTCAGCACACGTCCATCGACTCGGCAAGCGGCTCCCGTTTCCAAAGCGACGCTGCGCCCTGCAACACAAACCGTTAAACGCGCACTTGCACCTGTTCCCCAAGTTGCAGAGAAGCCGGTTGCGTATGCGGCAAAAACCCCTCACCCCAACCCCTCTCCCTCACCCCTTCACCCCTCTCCCACTGGGAGAGGGGACGGAGGTGAGGGAGAACTTCCTCCTCCGCCCGACAACTTCCCCGATGGCTGGGATGAGGAATGGCAACCATCATTTGATAACGCAGAGATTGCGGCGCGCGCGGAGCCAAAGATGTATGATAAGAATATCGAGTCACGCGATATTACCGAATCAGCTCAAAGCGAAGCAGAAGTTGAAGATGTGAAGCCGATTGCTGAGCCAACTCACCGCGAAGTCCCCGAAGGGGAAAGTATCCCGCACGAAGCGGTTGCGTTGCAGCCCCCCTCTGCACTCCCCCCATTTTCTGCGAAAATAGGGGGAGAAGGAGCAGGGCTCGAGCCGAAACTTCCGCCATCGTTATATGTCCCGCTTGCGCAAGAGGAAGATCAAACGCATCCGCCGAAACAGATCACGGTGATCCTGCGTTCGACGGGCGACAAGGAACATGATAAGCGCCGAATCAAAACGCTTTACGGCACGCTGATTTCATTTCACGGACGCGACCGCTTCTCGTTCCATGTGTTCGAGAACGGCAAGGGACATTTGATTGACTTCCCCAACGATACGACACGCATCGATGCGGAATTATTATCGCGCTTGAAGAAGTTGATGGGTGAAGAAAGCTGGCGCGTCGAAGAGATTCGGTTTCAATAACTAAGGAGGCAATATGGCTCATCCACTCGTTGAACAATTGCGATTTACGCGGAGTGAATTCATGCGGGCCGTCAAAGGGGTGAACGATAAAGATGCCCGCAAGCGCCTGTTGCCCATGAATTGCATCAGTTGGAATATTGGACATTTGGCGTGGCAGGAACAGCGTTATTTTCTATATTTTGGTCAGGGCCAAATTCTTTTGTCTGATATCAACTTGGACTTTGCGTCTGGAGCTCCTACCAGTACGCCCGCGCTTAAAGATGTTCTGAAAGCATGGCACACAATCACCAAAGCTGCGGATCCATGGCTCGACAGCCTGACCTCAGCCAAACTTGGACAATTTGTAATCAACAAAGGAAAACCGACCGCGCGGATGTACGGCAATCTTTTACAGCGAGTGATTTATCATTATTGGTATCACCTCGGCGAGAACATGGCGATCCGGCAGAAGCTTGGACATACCAACCTGCCGCAGTATGTGGGCGATATTGAAGAACAAGCGCCATATCGAGCTGAATAGAATTGATGGATGAAGAAAGTTGGTGTATTAAGACGATAGGATTTAGTAATGAGGAAATAGGTAAATTGTTGCTATAAGAGAGGATAGTATGCAATCAGAGAATGTAAATGAAATTTATTCATCTGATAGCCCCTTAAGTAACCCTGATTTAGATGAGTTCAATCGCGGAGAGTATTCTAAAAGAATCGCTCAAACTATTGCAGCAAGGAAAGATCCAGCGAGTTTAGTTGTGGGTATCTATGGAAAATGGGGAGAGGGCAAAACTACGGTATTAAATTTTATCAACACAGAACTCAATCACTACGAAAATGTAATAGCGCTGAAATTCAATCCATGGCTTTTTCCATCTGAGACAGAATTGCTTATTGCATTTTACACAGAACTCGCCAAAGGGCTGGGCAAATCTCTGCCTACGATGAAAGAAACCATTGGAAGACTTATTACAGACTATCTTGTCCCATTCACCAATTTATCAAAAGCAATTCCAGTCATTAACGGGCTAGACCTTGGCGATTTAACAGAAAAAATCGGCAAGCTCCTATCTAGCGTCCGTTTAGAAGAACTCCGCGATAGGATCGGGAAATTCTTAATTGAGCAAAAGAAAATAGTTGTTGTCTTCATGGATGATATTGATAGATTGGATAAAGATGAAATACATTCCATGTTTCGTCTCATTAAGTTATCTGCAAACTTCGAGAATATCGTTTATGCTTTAGCTTTTGACCAGGAAATTGTAGAGGATGCTTTAAGTCAAAGATACTTTACCAACAAAAATATCGCTGGACAAAATTTTCTTGAGAAGATTGTACAGGTTCCAATTAATCTTCCTAAAATCCCAGCAACAGATTTGCGTAAATTTTGTTACGGACAAGTTTATAAGGCTTTGAAAATAAATCAGATTGAATTTTTGGATAACGACTGGCAGGAATTTTCAAGAGGCTTTATCGCTGGAATTGAAATAAAGCTTGAGACTCCTAGAATGGCAATACGATATGGCAATATGCTTACTTTCTCTTTACCGCTCATAAACGGAGAAGTCAACATAGTGGAATTTCTGTTGATTGAAGCTGTTAGAGCGTTTTATCCAAGTGCTTACAAGATCATCAAAGATAACCGAGATGCGTTTACCGCAATAAGTTTAAGCGGCATTAATATGTATTCATCTGGGAAAGAAGAAATCAAGCGGACAATCGAAAAAACATTTGACGGGTTAACCGAAGATGAAAAGAATAATCTTAAGCGTTTGCTAACTATACTTTTTCCAAGACTAAAAACTGTCTACGAAAACACAACTTATCTATCAGAATGGGATAAAACTTGGGCAGAACAAAAAAGAATTGCGTCTGATAAATATTTTGACAGATACTTTACTTATTCAATACCGTTAGGCGACATATCCGATGTTCGGATTGAAAATTTCATAGGAACTTTAGATGGTATTGAATCCAAGGAATTAATCGAGATTTTCGGTAATGAATTAACAGAACAAAACGCAGAAGTCTTTATTTCAAAACTGTACCAGAAAATAGAGAGAATCTCTCCTGCTGGGCAAGTAAAACTAGCAATCTGTTTATCATTGTTCGGCAATAGGCTTCCAAATCCAAAAGAGTTATTCAGCTTCCGTACACCGTTTGTTCGAGGAGCATTGCTGATTGCTTCATTGATAGAGGTGCAGGTTAATGACGAAGATAAATCTAGTTTGGCAATTGAAGTAACGCAAATTGCTGAACCAATAATGTTTGCGTTTGAAATTGTCCGTTGGCTCGGGATGAAAAAGTCAAATGATAGAAATAATGCAATTTCACCAGACAACCTTGAACATGTTCGTAATGTTTTAGCAAATCGTATAGAAAGCATATTAAAGTCAAGAAACTTCTCCATTTGAAAAATACTCAGACTCTACAACGACTTTGATTTGGTTTTGGGGAAAATATGGGTCTAAAGAAAATGCTGACACTTATTTAACAAATTTTCTAAATGAAGACACACTAAATATTCACAAACTACTTAATTCCGTTATTCCAATTGGTTATCCTATAGACGGAAGCCTCCCGCACAAAGATGATTTTGCGAGAGAGCAATATAACTACCTCCAATCATTTGTGAATCTTGATATGGTTTATGAACAATTGAAAAAGACCTACGGGGATCAATTGGAAAGCGAAGACTATCCTTACACCGATAGTAAATCTTTTGATTTGACAGTTGCTAAACAATTCGCATGGATTCACAAAAAAGTTTTAGCCGAAAAACAAAAGCCTGACGACAAACAATCCCCTGAAACAATAAAGAGTTGAATAAGCAATGTTTCAAGTATCCGACATATGGAAAGCAACCTATCCAAACGCTCACGCGGGCGTGCTCGTTATGCGCGAGATAATCAATCCGCCGCATCATGCCGAGTTGGAAAAACGTAAAGCCGCGCTGGAAGAAGAATTGCGTTTGCGCTTTGCAGGTCAGGACCGCGCCGCGCTTTTGAGCCATCCGATCCTGCAAGCTTACGATGCGTATTATCGCCAGTTCAAAAAAACCTATCACGTCCAACTTCAACTCGAGTCGATTCTCTTCAAGGGCAAATCCATTCCCAGCGTCGCGGCCTTGGTCGAAGCCATGTTCATGGCGGAAGTGGAGATCTTTGCTTCTCACGGCGGGACACGATCTGGATATGCTTCATCTGCCGCTAACGCTGGATGTCGCGCAAGGAACCAAATCTTATACTTTATTGCGCGGCGAACTACAGACACCCAAAGCGGGTGACATGATGATTCGTGACGGTGAAGGAATCATCTCGAGCATCATCTACGGACCGGATCAGCGCACACAGATCACGGCTCAAACGCGCAATGTAATTTTCACAACCTACGCGCCATCTGGAATCAGTGAAGAAGCGGTCGCAAATCATTTGCAGGAAATCCAACGCAACGTGGAACTCATTGCGCCGAATGCTAAAGTTGAATTGTTAAAAGTCTTTAGCGCAGACAATTGAACCTGTGATATAAACAATCTAGAGAATTTTATTGGTTAGAAAGGAAATTTTTTATGGTAGAGAAAATCGAAATCACCGATGAGTTCATGAGACAAACTCTCGCAGCGGGCAAGCAATATCTCTTGGTGATATACAAAAAAGGCGGAGGCGTAGACTTTTCCAAGGAAGAGGCTGACAAAATTCAATGGGACCATCTTCGCTACTTGTTCGGACTTCGTGCAGACGGAAAACTTCTTTTGAATGGACCAGTCTCGGATAATCCGGAATTCACGGGCATTGGAGTTTTCAATTCCACCGACAAAGAGGAAGTCAGGAGTTGGATGGATGAAGACCCCCTTATAAAAGTAGGCAAACGTTCGTATGAACTTTATCCTTATTTTGGAATCCCCGGCGACAGGTTGTCGTAGCTGAGAGGTGAACTATGAGCGTCAGTGTTTGCCCAATGGCTGTTGTTAATGCACCGGTCGAACGCGTCTGGGAATTGTTGTTCGAACCCGTGAATTATGACTTATGGTGGGATGCGAAGACTCAATCTATCCTTCCCGAAGGTCAGGCTAAAGCAGGACAAAGAGTCCATGCCAAAGCGGGTGGATTCAATATCCTTCTTACGGTCGATGCTGTGGATGAATCGAAACATAAAATTGATTTCACGACGAAATTTCCTTTTGGCATCACCGGGTTCAACCATCTCACCTGCACCGCGCTTCCCAATTCCACCACGCAAGTTTCGTTTGGCTGAGACTTTACCTTCTCACCTGTATGGTGGGGTTGGCTGTGGGAACACTTTGCATCGAATTTACTGCATGATAGCGTCGCCGATTCGCTCGCGCGTTTGAAGCGCGCCGCGGAAAAAACATAAACGGGGATTTTAAGTTCTTAAAACATTACTAAATTCCAGAATCAATGATATACATGAAGCTTATTACGTAGAAAAGGATTTTAGTAATATGGAAAACGCGCCGCAATACTGGGGACTCTCTTCGTGCATTGATTTGTACGAATGTGATCTGGTGTTGATGAAAGATGCAGATGCGATTTGGGAATTCGCCGAGCAGTTATGTGATCGCATCAAAATGAAACGCTATGGCGAGACGCAAGTTGTGCACTTCGGGGAAGATCCGCGCGTCAACGGCTTCAGCATGACGCAACTGATCGAGACTTCGCTCATCTCCGCACATTTTGCCGAAGCCAGTTGCGCCATCTATCTGGATGTATTTAGTTGCGCGCCGTATGATCCAAAAGATACAGCCGAGTTTGCGTTGAAGTATTTCAAAGGGAAGCGCTACCATTTGCACGTGACGGAACGAAAGTAAATGTCATTTTAAATCACTTACTCAAGACTGCTTCTTTTACCGCATTACACCGTTCGCAATCCTCCCGCTGGCAAAGCAAAGCCAGGGGGTTTTCTGTTATGCTGTCCATTACTCTTAAAAATAATCGCACCAGCGGGATGGTCTGCACGATGGCATCTCCCGCTTGTATCGTGCGCGTATCGTGGACGAGATTAGGCGCAATCGTATTGAAGCCAGCCGAGTCACCGGGAAAACCGGGACATTCGACAATGCGGTCCCGCGTCAATGCCCAGCGAACGAACTGCTTTCGTCCCGCGAGTTTTTCTGCGTAATGAATACTGGTGTTGACCGTATGATCCACGCCGAGCAATAACACCCATCCATCCGCTTCCGCCAGCGCGGCAATCGGAGCCAATGGATTTTGAATGGTTTGCGCTCCCAAAAATGCCTCAGCATGCACGCCCGCAAAGGATTGAATGGGATGCAACGTTCTTTTCGCGTCAGGCAGGTTTCGCAACGTTTCCGGCAGGATGCCCATCAATTTATCGCAAGGCATGTTTGGCGTAAACGGCTCAGCCATCGAATTCAAATCCTGTTCCGTGCCATACGCGATTCCGTTGTCCGGCGGCCCGACCTCGGGCGTGACCATCGTTTTGTACGTGAAGGTTGGCATGATCAGCGCATCAACCGAATCGAGGACAGCACGCAATAAAGTCTGTGCGCCGCCTTCGATGTACCCAAATGATCTCAACGAAGCGTGAGCAATCACCGGCCTATCGCTTAATTCAAAGCCAAGCAAAGCTGACTTAATTTCCAAGTACGTCTGCATGATGTGAAAGTCACGTAGTCAGATGGTCACGTAGTCGCATTGTCTGAATCATTTGACCTTCCGACCATTGAGGCTGCAAGGCTACTTCCCTTTCCAATTCGGCTTGCGCTTTTCAACGAAGGCTTTCATGCCTTCCTTCTGATCTTCAGTCGCGAATAAATTATAAAACTCCTGCTTTTCCTCGCGCAACGCGTCATTCAATGAACGTTCATAAGCTTGATTGATCATCTTCTTCGCCGCGCGGACCGCGACCGGCGCGCGCGAGGCGATCTCTTCTGCCAGCTTCAACGCTTCGTCCAAAGTTCGTTCAATCGGGACAACGCGATTGAACAATCCAAATTGATATGCTTCCTGCGCGGACAACGTGCGATTATTGAGAATCATTTCCATTGCAAGCGCTTTGCCGACTGCATGAGTCAAGCGTTGCGTCCCACCTGCGCCGGGGATGACTCCGATCGTGATCTCCGGCTGGCCAAACTTCGCAGACTCAGATGCGACAATCATATCGCACGACATGGCGAGTTCGCATCCGCCGCCCAACGCATATCCCGATACCGCCGCGATGATCGGCTTGCGAATATTCATGATGCGGCTGAACGCCGCAACGTGATCGTTTTCTTTTATTTGTTGTGCGTTTTGATCCACCAACTCTTTGATGTCCGCACCGGCGGCGAAGGCTTTTTCGTTTCCAGTAATCACCATCGCGCCGACATTGTCATCGTTGTCGAATGCTTCGAGCGCGTCCATCACTTCAATGACAAGCTGATGATTTAGCGCGTTCATCGCTTGCGGACGATTCAAAGCCGACGAGTCCAACGTGCCCGCGTGTTTCAGTCAGAATGAATTCGTAAGGCATAATGACTCCTTTGGTTTCTGAACCGCAAAGCACGCTAAGTGCGCCAAGTGTTTTTATTCTTTTCCTTCGCGATCTTTGCGTTCTTGGCGGTTTCAATTACCTGATTCTACACGAGAATTTCTTCTGTGCTATGATTGCGCCGAAACTTTTCAAGGAGCAACATGGATACTCTTCTCTTAGTACATTCATTCGTTCGCTGGATCATCATTCTCGTCGCGGTGATCATCATTGTCAAGTTCGCCATTGGGTGGGCGGCGAATAGTCTCTTCAAAGCCATGGATCGCGGACTTACATCCGCGTTCAGCGGTTTGATGGACTTGCAAGTATTGCTAGGCTTGATTTACTTAATCTGGAACGGCATTGCAGTCGCTGGTTTTCCTGCGTATCGTATCGAGCACGGCATCACGATGATCATCGCCGCGGCGGTCGCGCATTTGCCAGCTCGTTTCAAAAATCTAAATGACAAACTACGCTTTCAATATTCATTGTTTGCCATTCTTGGATCATTGATCCTGGTTGGCATCGGCATTTCGTTCTTGAGTGGGCCACTAATTTAAAATGTCATTGCGAGGGCAAAGCCCAAAGCAATCTCCTCTTATATGGAGATTGCCACGTCGCCGCTGTGCGGCTCCTCGCAATGACAAAATAAAAATATATGACAACTGCTGAAACATCTGCATCCCCTGATAAACTAGATTTCAAACGCATCCTGCCCATTATCGCCATTGTGCTGGTGGACTTGATGGGCTTGTCCATCATCATCCCATTGATGCCGTTGTTCGCGGCGCGCTTCGGCGCCAACCCGCTCATCATCGGCATTTTGCAAGCCACTTATCCGTCCATGCAATTCATCGGCACGCCGATCCTCGGACGATTATCGGATCGCTTCGGGCGCAAACCAATTCTGCTCTTCAGCCAACTCGGAACATTCGTTGGCTTCATCCTGCTCGGCTTTGCGAACGCGTTATGGATTCTTTTTCTCTCGCGCATCATTGACGGACTCTCCGGCGCGAACTTATCAACGGCTCAGGCGGCGGTGGCTGATAGCACGAACGAAAAGAATCGCACACAAGGATTGGGATTGATTGGCGCGGCGTTCGGTGTTGGATTCATTCTGGGACCGATCATCGCTTATGTGGTGCTCGCCGCTTCGGGCGGGGACTATCGAGCGGTCGCGTTCACCGCGGCATTTTTCTCGCTGATGTCGATTCTGATGACCACATTCTTATTTCCATGAAACTCATCATGATGATTCGCCATCGGCAACAAAGCTCAAATCACCATTTACATTCTCTTCGATGCTCCAAGCGTTGACGCGCCCGACGGTGGGTTATCTGTTGCTGGTGATGTTCTTTTATCAAGTTGCATTTGGAGGCTACGAACAACTCTTTTCGTTGTTCACATTGAATCGTCTCGGCATGGATGCGACCGACACGGCGGGTTTGTTCGCGTTGGCGGGAGTCTTTATCGTGATCGTTCAAGGCGGATTGATCGGTCGCTGGTCAAAACAAAAAGGCGACCGCTGGCTTGTGATTCTCGGAGTGTCCACATTAGCCATCGGCTTGATCGGCACATCGCTCACGCCGAGCGTGCCCGTGCCATGGTACAACCAAGCGAACGTGCTGAAGAGTTTGGCGGGACAAAGCGCGATGCAGATCACAACGCAAAACATCAAAGTGAGTTTGCCCAATGAAGCCAGCAAAGGCTGGCTGGGAATCATCTGGCTGTTGGTTGCGAGTTTCCCGGCGGCGTTGGGCGGAGGCGTTTTGCATCCGGCAGTGAACAGCCTGATCACCAAGTCGTCGGATAAAAACGAAGTGGGCGGCATGTTGGGAATCTCGGCTGGCTTTTATAGCGCGGCGAACGCGATTGCGCCGCTGTTTTATGGATTGCTGTTTCAATGGCTCGGCGCGCCCGTCCCATTCTTTCTCGGAGGATTGATTTTGGCGGTGTTGTGGATCGTATCGCCGAGGGCGATAAAGAAGAATGAAGGTTGATGAGAAGTATAATAATATGTGCAGCTACAGCGAAATGATATATGATCTCTGATGTCAATATTAAATTACCAATTAGCTAGCAACTCAAAATGTAGTATTGCATGTGAGAATAAAACGTTGCATGGAGGCTGTGTTTATGTCGTCAAGTGGTTGGGCATTATTAATTAATTAGACCTCTTGCGAAAGTCAGATTGAGATAAGTTCGAGGTTATAAATTGCAGCGATCAAGTTAAAGCGCAAGGCAAATCTCTTTCGGCGATTCCGATACCTTTCACTCAGAATGCGAAACACTTTCAACGTCCGGAAAATATGTTCAATCAAAATTCGTTTTCGAGCCAACGCACGATTTTTCTGTTTCTCTCTTTGTGTCAGAGTATGATATTTGGATTTCTTGAACGGCGTTTGGCAGTTTTTGTGGAGTTCCGCCAAGCCTTGATACCCAGCATCTGCCAAAATACGGACGTGGTCTGCCATCTCAATTTGATCATCCTGGAAGAGTTGAAAGTCATGTTTGCTTCCATACGTAAAGGCGGTGGCTACAACTTCAGCGGTCCTGAGGCTGGCAATGACTTGCGCTTTTTGGGTATGTCGCCTCTTTTTGCCGCTGTAATGCCGTTTTTGGCTTTTTTTGGACGCTCCATCGGCTGTTCGCTAGCATCCACCAGTAACACTTCAAAGACCGTATCGCTGGGCTGAAGCACTTTCTTGCCTGGCAGACAAAACTGGCCCGAACGCACCAATGCGTTTTCCACTTTCCGTATGGTGCGACAGACTGCCGCCTCGCTGAGACCATAGGATTGTGCAATATGAAACTCCGTCCGATACTCACGCCAGTACATCAAGGTCATCAGCAGTTGGTCGGCTCGCTCCAATTTGGACGGCCTTCCAAAGTTCCGCAAGCCTTTCTTGACTACTGCCAGCATTTTTTCAAAGGTTGCTCGTTGTACGCCCGTCAGCCGTTTGAAGTCCGTGTCTTTTAGGTGTTGGATCGTTTCATATCGCATCTGCCTATTATCACACACTTATGCAAGAGGTCTATTGGATTGTAAGTGGATTTATAGGCTTATTATTTGGAGTTGTAGGCGGCTATATAACCTACAGACTAGAACGAAAAAGGGATGATATAAAGTGGGCTAGAGAAAAAGAGCAGCTTGAAGCAACTTGGAAACATGATAAAGAACAAATGGAATTAGTTTGGCAACAAAAATTGCAAGAGTTAGAAATTCAATTTCATAGGGATGAACAAATTCAATTACGGCAGAAACTCTTAAATGGGACAGATAATCTACATCCTGTGATCGAACAACTTCTTAAGAACAGAAGCATATTGGAGAGAAATGATGCTGATATTATGAGCCTCATAGGTTTTCTCAAAGAATCTCCGCAATTTGATGGAGGTTTGATGAAGGAATTTGAAGAGTTTTTAAAATCCACCAATCAATCAAGCCCATCGGAAACACTTTCTTCAAAAGCTTCAGAACCGTCAGCAAGTAATGAAAACCAAAACAACGAATCCAACAACGATGCAAACTAAAATGTTTCCTGACATAGTTTCCAGCAGATAACTGTCAGCCAATCGCATTTCTATAAAAGGAAGTGTTCGTGATATGAGTCCAATCCGCATGTCAAAGTTAGAGTCAGCGGTGCGCGTCGTGATTGAATTCAATGAAGCATTGAATAAATTACTTCCATTTGTCTGGCTTTCTTAAGACATAGCCGTCTTGTTTTTTGACCTCATTGGGGAATAAACTCTTGGAAAGTAATTTTGCATCAATGTCCACAATCATGTTAGCCGCTTCTCTTAAAGTCCTGGGCTTACGTTTGGGGGGAAAGACAATGATTACCTTTTTGTTAAACAGTTCTTTGACTCTGTAGACTAAGTTTACTAAATCGCTATCGCCACTTACTAAAACTGCTAAATCAAATTTGTTCTGCATAGCATCTGTTAGCATTTCTACAGCAATATTAACATCAGTCATCTTTTCGTGATATGTTGTATATGTATGACCGCATTGTCGACATGTAATACCCTCTGGAATGTATTTCCCATAAAAGAACTTTACCTCCGGAATAGTCTCGAGTGCTTCAAGAAATTTCTGCTGTCTCAGTCTCTTATCTTCCGGTTTACTTACTCGTGTTGTAAAATATTTTGTTGTAATAAGTCTTTGATCTGGAGAAAGCAGATTGGTAATCATCAGATGAATGTTTAACCAATAAGCCCATTTCCAACCCTGACTTTTCAACCCATGATACAAATTGTAGCCATCTATGTACGCAATTATTCGTTCCATATCCAGCTTCTTAAAAAGCCGCTCCGCCTTTTGGGCGGGCGGCGGACCAGAGATGCTATCTCCGGGGGGGTTATTGAAAATATATCATAGTTGATGAATGGAGTCAACTCGAACAATAGTTCGTTTTATCTCACGTATACCCAATCAGTTGACCACCGATATAAAGGAGGTGTTATTGCAATGAGTCCCATCCGCATGTCAAAGTTAGAGTCAGAAGTGCGCGTTGTGCTTGATTTCAACGAAGCCTTCAATCGTCATGACCTTACAGGGATGATGAACTTAATGAGCGATGATTGCGTCTTTGAAGAGACTTTTCCCGCGCCGGATGGCACCGTCCTTTCCGGGAAGGAGCAATCGGTAAGCTTCTCCAAAACTTCATCCGCGAGTCACCGCAAGCTCATATCGAAGTCGAGGAGATTTTTGGTTTGGGGTTTCGCTGTGTGATGCGCTGGAGATATGATTGGGTAGATGCAGAAGGAAAAAAGGGACACGTGCGAGGAGTGGATATAGTCAAATTGAAAGATAATCTTATCTGCGAAAAGTTATCCTACGTCAAGGGATAGCATATAGTGTCATTGCGAGCGCCCGCAGGGCGCGTGGCAATCCCACAAGGGGATGGTAGCTCAACTAACATACAGACACGTCGGCTCTTCGAGCCTCCTCGCAATGACATGATTCAAATTATTCTTTATTTTCCAAGCAAAGCATCGGCTACATCGGCGGTGCTTGGCAAAATCAAATCCGGATTCTTGCGGCGCAATTCATCCTCCTCGCCGAAACCGCACAGCACGCTGACGGTTTGGGAACCAGCCGCTTTTCCTGCACGCACATCCACCGTTGTATCGCCGATCATCAAACACGCGCCCGGTTCGACTGCCATTTTTTGCGCGGCCAGCAGGATCGGGTCCGGATAGGGTTTCGTGTGTCTGGCGCTCAATACGCTGACGACCACATCGAAATATTTCACCAGATCGAATTCTTCCAAAAAATCCATGGTGCTGTCTTCATCCCGCGCGCTCACAATCACCATCGGGTAATGTCCCTTGAGCCGCGTCAGCATTTCCTGCACGCCGGGGACAATCAGGAATTGCCGCCACTTCTTTTTGCGATGGCGGTAGATGAAATCAATCAGCCGGATGATCGGGCCATCCAGCCCAATGGTATCGCTCAGCCCCAGCAGGGCATTGCCCGGCGATTCGCTCCACATCACGAGTCGACGCGCGGCCCGTCCCGGATCATGCACAAGAAAGCGCGGCAGCCTCTGAAACCATCCGGAAAATTTATCAGCATAATAATCATCCGTATCGCTCAACGTGCCGTCCACATCAAAACATAAAACGCGAACTTTTTGAATATCCAGCATGGCCCAATTGTATACGATTTCGCAACCTTTAACCAATCGCCGCGTGCTATACTCCTATTGAACGACAAGGCCTGCAAAACCCGGGCATGGAATTCAAGGAATTAGATTAGAATCATGTAAGCGTTAATCATGGCTAAAGATCGCACCCAAACACTGCTCGAACTTCTTATTCAAGTTAATCGCGAAGTCGCCGCAGCGCTCGATTTGCGAACGGTTTTACAGCGTCTGCTGTTCGCGGCCCTGCAAAACGTGGGCGGCGAACAGCGGAAGCATTGTCGTGCTGGACGATAACGGAAAGCCCATTGACTCGACCATCATCTATGGAAAAATCCTGCGTGAGCACACGACGCAACAATTACAAGAAACGGTGGATCGCGGGTTAGCAGGCTGGGTCATCCAGCATCGCAAGGCCGTGCTTGTTCCCAATACAAGTCGGGATAAACGCTGGATCCGCCGCGCCGACGATGAGACGAATCGAATAGCTAAGTCGGCGATCTGCGTTCCGCTTCTGGCGCGCGAACATTTGGTCGGCGTGCTAACCCTTGTCCACTCCGAGCCTAATGCTTTTAAATCCGAGCATCTCGACCTCATGCAAGCGATTGCCGATCAGGCCAGCATCGCGGTATTCAACGCGCGTTTATACAACGAATTACAAAATGCCCACCAACGCTACCGCGAATTATTTGAAGAAAACATTGATCCGATCTTCATCACTGATTGGGACGGCAGGATTCTGAAATCCAACCGGGAAGCCATCCGGCTGAGCAACATCCAGGCGGAAGATTTGCGGCAAATGACCGTCGAACAGTTGCACGAAATTAAACGGAATATAACGGGCAACGAATTCGAGAAACTGCGGGCCGGCGATGAAGGTATTTACGAATTTGTGCTGCACAAAGCCAATTCGGGTGTGGTGCCGGTGGAAGTCCACGCGCTGGCGCGTGCAATTTGAAGACGCCGATTCAATTCAATGGACTCTACGCGATATCACCGAACGAAAAGAATTGGATTCCCTGCGGGATGATTTAACCGCGATGATCTATCATGACCTGCGTTCGCCGCTGGCAAATATTGTTTCGAGTCTCGAAATATTAGGCGGCATGATCGAACACAATGAATCGGTTCGATCCATTTTGGGGATTGCAGTGAATTCTACGGAACGCATTCAGCGGCTGGTTAATTCATTACTGGATATCAACCGCCTCGAATCAGGACAAACCGTTGCAACCTTGCAAACCATGAAGCCGGAGAAGCTCATCGAAAGTGCTGTGAAAGATGTTTTGCCTTCGGCAAATGGCCGCCGCCAAAAGATCAAAACCGAGATCGCCGCGAAGTTGCCCAATGTTTTTGTGGATGCCGAAATGATCCGGCGTGTGATCATCAATTTGCTCGAGAACGCGGCCAAGTACTCGAGCGTCGAAATCAACCATCGAGATCGGCGCAAAAAAAGATGGCACGAATGTAAAGTTCTGGGTGCAGGATAACGGGCCGGGAATTCCTGCCAACGCGCGAGAACACATCTTCGAAAAATTTGCACGTCTCAAAGGCAAGGATAGACCCAGCGGCTTGGGCATTGGCTTGGCGTTTTGCCGTCTCGCAGTGCAGGCGCATGGCGGAAAAATCTGGGTTGAAAGTGAAGAAGGCAAAGGATCGAAATTCATTTTTGTTTTACCGGTGATGGAAGAAATAATAGCAAGGAATTGAGGGTAAAATATCATTACCCCCTCCGTCTCGCTTCCGGGACACCTCCCCACTTTCTTCTTTTAGAAGAAAATGGGAGAGGATAGGTAGGGGCGAGG